>CAVQYP010000001.1:0-76959 GCA_963718155.1 Terriglobia bacterium
ACCAGTGAGCATTTTCAATGACTTTCGGGGTAGGGCTACCATGATAAAGGCTGCTATGCAAGGGGTGGGCATACTATCGGGCTACCACCATGGGCACGCTGCGCGGGCAACGGGTTAACCGTCCGGTCGCGTTCTCTCTGCTGCTTTGAGATTGGTGAGCATCTGCGTTTTTCCTTTTGTATTTATGGTTCAGGGGATTCGTGGCGGTGTTTTTCGTTAGGCGAACAAAAAGCGAAATACTATGATGCCTGTGTAGGTGTCATCTGCCGCCGCGGAAGACGCGATGAAATCGACCGGGCGCCTCCTCGATGGCGAGTTTTTTCGGAACATAGTCCGGCGAGTTGGGACGTCCACGACTGCGCTGTTTCGTCACAGAGGTCAGCACATTCCTCAGACGTTGGTGCTGGCGAAGGCTGCCGGAAGAAGAGCTCTACGCTGGAACCCTCCCGCCGCGGCTCCGGGCAGGGAATCGGGAAACGCTGGAGATCCTTCGGGAGGCACGATCCTCGCACACCCCGTCATCGCGCTCGCGGCTATCAGCCGTATCGAGCGGCAAATCGAACTGGAGTCCCGGCTGTTAGTTGAAACGGCCAACGAGAGGGAGGACCTGCCAGATTATAGCCATTACACGATGGAGCGCTTTCGCCAGATATCCTTGGGAAGAGGTTTATTCTCAGCGAGATAACGGCCCCGAGTCCGTCTTTTGCGGACTTGGGTCCTCGTTCCGAACCGTGCCGCTATGTTTCCAGACTCTATAAGTCGATTTCCACTACTCGCTTGCATGCTGTTTGAGCCCGTTGTCATCCCAAAAAGTCGCGGTGAACCGCGGGTGAGTCACCTTGTGACATCTGGCGTAACCACGCTGATTCTTAAGCTTTTAGCTTCGTCTGAAGAAATCATAGTCGGCTCGCCAGTTGGTCGTCCCGGGCGGCTGCCCTACTCGAAATTCCGTTTACTCCGGTTACCGGATCCTCTAATTTCTCTCAACTTTTTCCAGAGACCTGTCACGCCGCCTTACTGCTTCCTGCACCATGAATCCGGTAACTCACCGTGTATGCACTGACAAGCCTCAGAATCCATGGTGTGATGGACTCGAACTTCAAGAATTTATCAGGATCAGGGAGCCTTCATGAAGCTGGGGTCGAGTAGCGCTATTGTCCTTCTCTTACCGGTAATCACCTGCGCCGCACAAGTCTCGTCTGTCGGATCGTCAGAACAAAAGCAGATTGTAGATAAATACTGTGTAACTTGCCACAACTCTCGCGTTAAAACTGGAGGACTGGCGCTGGACAAACTTGACCTGAATCACGTCGCTGACAATGCAGAGGTCTGGGAAAAGGTAGTTCGCAAACTTCGCGCGGGCGTCATGCCTCCGCCCGGCTTGCCGAGGCCCGAGCCAACACGCCTTGAGGTTCTGGAAACCAGTCTTGAGAACGATCTGGACCGCGCGGCGGCAAAGAAACCTAATCTTTTACCTCCCGGAGTGCATCGCGTTAATCGGGTCGAATACGCCAACGCCGTCCGCGATCTGATCGGCATCGACGTGGATTCCGCCGCCTACCTGCCCGTGGACGACTCGAGTTCCGGATTTGATAACGTTGCCGGCAGTCTCAGTGTTTCCCCGGCACTCGTGGAAGGCTACATGTCAGCCGCAGGAAAAATCAGCAGGCTTGCGCTCGGACATGAGACAGCCCCCCAGCAGAAAAGGTACGTCGCGCCACAGGATTACTCGCAGGAAAATCACGTCGAGGGCCTTCCTTTCGGAACCCGGGGTGGCATGCTGACGAAGCACTACTTTCCGGCGGATGGCGAGTATGTGATTTCCTGGTTCCCGGTTCGAGGCAATACGGGCGAACTTTTCGGCGCCGCACGGAAGGGCGAACAGCTCGAAGTCCTCATTGACGGGAAGCGAGTCGGACTGTTTGATATCGATAAACTGCCGCAGGGCACGGACAACGACAAAAACGAAGTCCGTCTGCAGGTTAAAGCTGGCGAACGGACTGTTGGGCTCGCGTTCCTGTCTACCACCCAAGTCCCGATTGATGACCTGAACCAGCATTACGTCCGAAGTGTGCTGGACACGAACCCCATGCCGGGATACATATTCTCGCCCCAAGTCAGTCAGTTCCTCATCATGGGTCCTTATCAGGGTAAGCGTCCCACCGACACAGCGAGCCGCCGTTTGATCCTGACGTGCAAACCAGCCGATGCGGCGGAAGAAGTTGGCTGCGCGAAGAAGATTCTGACGAACCTGGCGCGTCAGGCTTACAGGCGCCCCGCGAGCGACGGAGACATCGAAACTCTGATGAACTTCTATCAGGCTGGGCGCAATAAGGGCGATTTCGAAGACGGAATCGAAAGGGGCTTGCAGGCGATATTGTCCGACCCCGAGTTCGTGTTTCGCGGCGAGGCTGAACCGGCAAATCTGAAACCCGGGGAACCTTATCACATCAGCGATCTGGAACTGGCATCGCGTCTGTCGTACTTCCTTTGGAGTACCAGCCCCGATGACGAACTGATTAAACTCGCCAGCCAGAAAAAACTCAGCGATCCGAAGGTTCTGGACCAGCAGGTGAAGCGCATGTTGGCCGACCACCGATCGCACGAACTCGTCAAAAACTTTGCCGGGCAATGGCTGCAGCTCCGGAATTTACCCAGTGCGGCGCCGGTAACCCAGATGTTTCCGGACTTCGACGACAACCTTCGGCAGGCGTTCCGGACCGAAACAGAAATGTTCTTCGAGAGCATTGTGCGCGAAGACCGCAACATCATGGATCTGCTGACAGCCGACTACACGTTCGTGGACGAGCGGCTTGCGAAGCATTACGGCATTCCGAATGTCTATGGGAGTCAGTTCCGGCGCGTCACCCTCGGCGATGACCTGGCGGCGCGGCGCGGGTTGCTGGGGAAGGGCAGCATCCTGCTGGTGACATCGGAAGCGGACCGTACATCTCCGGTGCTTCGAGGCAAGTGGGTCCTGATGAATATCCTTGGCACCATTCCACCGGACCCTCCACCGAACGTGCCGCCGCTCAAACAGAGCGACAAAATGGCAAATGGGCAGCCGGTACCTCTTGAGATTTCGATGCGCGAAAGAATGCAGGAGCATCGCGCGAATCCGGCCTGCGCAACGTGCCACAAGCAAATGGATCCGATTGGCTTCTCTCTCGAAAACTTCGATGCGGTGGGGAAATGGCGGACCCAGGAATTCGGCCGGCCTCTCGATGTTTCGGGTGAGTTTTCGGACGGCGTGAAGTTCAATGGCGCTGTTGGGTTGAGACAGGCGCTGCTGAGTTATGCCCCGCAGTTTACGCGCACTCTGACGGAAAAGCTGATGGTATACGCATTGGGGCGCGGCGTGGAGTATCAGGATATGCCAATGGTTCGCTCGATTGTCAGAGATGCCGCCCGGAACAATAACCGCTTCTCGTCGATCGTGCTGGGAATCGTAAAGAGCCCGCCGTTCAACATGAATGTCAAGGAAGCCGAGCCAAGCAGTATTGCGAGTAAGTGATGTCACGCCCAAACGAATTCAATTCAACTGACAGAAAGGCCCACTACGATGTTTCTCACTAACAAACACCTGCCGAGACGGACATTCCTGCGCGGCACTGGAGTGGCGCTCTCACTCCCGCTTCTCGAATCCATGCTGCCCGCCCAGGTACCCGCAGGTAAATCGGCCGCTGCTTCAAAGACACGATTCGTCGAAATCTTTTCCCCACACGGGTGGTCACCCACCTACTGGGCGGATGGCCGGCCCGATATCCCTGTTACGGAAGGCCGTAACACCGGGCTCGGATTCATTCACCAGCCGCTGGCGCCATGGAGGGACAAGTTAACGATCATAGCGGGACTGGACGCCACCTCGTCGATGCCGCCTCCGGGTTCGAGCGGCGGCGACCATTCGCGAACGTCGGCCACTTTTACAGGAGCACCGCCCAAGAAGACGTCGGGAGCCGACATCTACTGCGGCACGAGCGTCGATCAGATTATCGCGCAGAAATACGGGCAGGATACCTTGCTGCCGTCCATTCAGCTCGCCATCGAAGATCCGGGCGCCAACACCGGCATTTGCGGATGGGGTTACAGTTGCGCTTACTCCAACTCAATTTCCTGGGCATCGCCAAGCAAACCGCTGCCGCATGAAATCAACCCACAGGTCGTCTTCGAACACCTCTACGGGGATGGCAGCACACCCGAAGAAAGGCTGGCGCGAAAGCAGGCGAGCGGCAGCATTCTCGACGCGGTGACCCTCAAAGTGGCACGTCTCCAGAGAGTACTGCCCGCTGGCGATCGCGCTCGGTTGAACGACTATCTGGATGCAGTCCGCGAATTGGAGCGACGACTGCAGGTTGCGGCGAAAGCCTCGGCCGCGGTTCCCAACACGGAGATCCCGTTCGGCGTGCCGGAATCTTTCGACGAACATATCAAGCTGCACTACGACCTGACTGCGCTGGCATTCCAGGGCGACATCACGCGAGTCTCTTCGTTGATGTACGGCCGGGATGTGAGTTTGCGGAGCTATCCGGAGTCCGGTGTGAAAACGCCGAATCATCCCTCTTCCCATCACGGGGAGGATCCGAAAAGGCGCGAGGACTGGGCCAAAATCAATCTTTATCACGCGAAGTGCCTCGCGTACTTCATGAAGAAGCTGGAATCCATTCCGGATGGGGATGGCACCCTGCTTGACCATTCGCTCATCGTCTGGGGCAGCAACATGGGGAACGCGAACCAGCACAGCCACGTTAACGTGGGCTATCTGCTGGCGGGCGGCGCCTCAGGAAGACACAAGGCAAAGCTGAACGTAAAGGAAACAGGCCCGATAGCCAATATCCTGCTTAGCACCTTGCAGATTATGGGTATCGACAAAGACAGCATCGGCGACAGCACCAGGCCGGTTTCGATTTAAGCCAGCTGAAGAAGGGCAGGAGACACCAACATGACCAGGAAAACCTTTGTCTGCGGAGCGTGCGTGACGCTGATGCTGTCGGCTGCCGCCTACGCGGCAGGCACCGATGTCGCGGATGCCGTGATGAACGGCGAGAAGACACAAGTCCGCTCGCTGTTACAGAAGAAAGCCGACGTGAACGCGGCGCAGCCCGACGGAACCACGGCGCTCGATTGGGCAGTCCACAAGGACGACCTGGAAACTGTGGATCTGCTGATCCGCGCGGGCGCCGACGTCAAGGCCGCGAACAGCGAAGGAGCTACGCCTCTGTATCTGGCCTGCGAAACGAGCAACGCAGCGATGATCGAGAAGCTGTTAAAGGCAGGGGCCGACGTGAATACGACGGTCCTGCTGCATGGCGAGACGCCTCTCATGGTTGCCTCACGCAGCGGGAAGATGGATGCGGTGAAACTCCTTCTGGATCGCGGGGCGCAGGTCAACGCGAAAGAGACGCTCCGCGAAACAACCGCGGTGATGTGGGCAGCCGAGCAAAACCACGCGGATGTCATCAAACTACTGGTTGACCACGGCGCGGACGTGACCGTGCAATCCAAAAAAGCGGCGGCGAAGAAGGAATACGGAGTAGTTTACAAGATGAAGGAGGGATCCTTCGCCGGCGGCACTACTGCGCTGGTGCTGGCGGCGCGCGAAGGCGCCATCCAGTCCGTGGCCGCCCTGCTTGCCGCAAAAGCCGATCCCAACCAGACCAGCGGGGATGGAAGCAGCGCCTTGCTCGTGGCGATTCAGAACGGCCATTACGACGTGGCGAAATTTCTGGTGGAACATGGGGCGGACGTAAATCTGGCGAATGATAAAGGCTGGAATCCGCTTTACCTCGCCGTGAAACACCGCAACATAGAAACCGGCACCATACCCGTCCCGAACGCGGACCAGGCCATGGGTTTCATCAAGATGATTCTGGATCGCGGCGGCGTGAACGTGAATGCTCGGCTGACCGCGAACACCGAAATCCGCAATGGACAGCGCGCCACATGGCTGAACGAAGCTGGTGCGACGCCGTTCCTGCGGGCCGCTCTGTGCGGCGATGTGGAAGTAATGCGGCTGCTTCTCGCCCACGGCGCGGACCCGAAGATCGATACAGAGGATCACACGACGCCTCTCATGGCGGCGGCCGGTGTCGGCTTCTCCGACGGTTTTATTCATGACCGGTCTGTGCCGGAGACGATCGAAGCCATGAAGCTGATTCTCGACCTCGGCGCGAACGTGAATGCGGCCAACGATCAAGGTTTGACCGCGCTGCACGGGGCAGCCCACAAAGCGGCGCTGGAAGAGATTCAACTTCTGGTGGACCATGGAGCCGACCTGCAGGCAAAGGACAAAGGCAGTAAGGCCTTCGGACAGGACACGAAGGGAATGATCCCCCTCAACTGGGCGGAAGGAGTGCCGGTCGGCGTGCAGTCGGCGATCTATCATGTGGACGCCGTGGAACTCCTCACGAAGCTGATGAAAGACCGGAACATGCCCATTCCGGTTCTCACGCGGACAGTGGGCGGCAACGCGGTCTCTGCCAGGAAGTAGCAGCTCTTGTGGATAGCCTTCCGCTCTTCGAATGAGGCTTAAGAGTCGCATTCTGGTGCTGGTTTTTGCCGGCGCCTCGGCATTCATAAAGGCCAACGCACAGCAGCCGGTTGCGAAAGCAACCGGCACTGTTCTCGATGGCGTCTACACAAAGACGCAGGCGGAGCGGGGTAAAGTTGTGTACGACGCCAGTTGCGGCAGCTGCCATCGAAGCGATTTGAACGGGTTCTCCGGGCCGCCTCTCAAAGAAGATATATTCATCGACCGCTGGCGGGAGTTCGATCTTAGCGTTCTGTTCAACCTGATTAGAGGCACGATGCCGGCTAACTCACCGGGAATGCTGAGCGAGGACAAGTATCTGGACGTTCTGGCTTACATCCTTCAGACCAATGGCTTACCGGCCGGGGCCGCGGACTTGAGTTCGAGCGTCATCAGAACTACTCTACTCGTGGGTAAGGACGGGCCCAAACCTTTGCCGGGGAGTGCACAGGTTGAGGTCGTAGGCTGCATGACTCTGGATTCCGGCAACGGCTGGTTTCTGACGAGTGCGGGTGAGCCCGCCCGGACGCTGGACGCGTTCAGCATTACTGCCGAAGAATTAAAGTCATCGTCGGTTCGCCCGCTGGGAACCTCCCTGTTCCGGCTGGAGAATCTTTCCGATATTGCCGGTTTCAATATTGATGCGGCGCCCGGCAAAAAGCTCTTTGCCAAGGGCATTCTCGTAAGGCAGCCCAAAGGCGATCGGATCAACCTCACTGCCTTGCAGGTAGCGGCCCCGACTTGCACCCATTGACATGATTTCGAAGATTGCAGTACTTCTGATCCCTGGCGCCCTGGTGCTCTCGGCGCAGAGTCCGAAAACAGTACGGGACGGCGTCTTCACCGCCGCACAAGCTATGCGCGGCGAGGCCGCGTATGGGATGAATTGCGCGAAGTGCCACGAAGGTGCGGATGTCGACGGACCCCCGCTGACCGGAGATCCTTTTATCGATCGATGGCGCGAAGACACCCTGTCCTCTCTGTTTACCTTCATTCGCACAAAGATGCCCCAGGATGCGCCCGGAAAGCTCAGCGAAGGGACATATGTGGACGTGCTGGCGTTTCTGCTCCAGGCCAATGGCAATCCTCCAGGTAATTCCGAACTTGGCTCCGCGTCGATCCAAAATACGATTCTGGTAGGCCGCGACGGCCCGAAACCGCTACCCACTAATGCCACGGTTCGTCTGGTCGGTTGTCTTACAGCTGGCCCAGGCGATACGTGGGTGCTGACTCAGTCCCAGGATCCCGAGAGAACCAGGGACGCCGAACAAACTACGCCCGAGGAGTTGAAGGGGGCTGCCGCAAAGCCTTCAGGAAGCCACTCCTTTCGCCTGCAGAACATGGACGATCTACGGCCTGGTTTCGATGCGGCGCTGATGAAAGGACAAAGAGTTCAGGCAAAAGGTGTCTTGATTCGTCAGGCAAACAATGACAGGGTGAACGTTACCTCGCTGGAAAAGGTGGGGCAGACATGTACTCCGTGAAATCATTCGCCGCATGTATGGGAATACTCGTCACCGGGGCTGTCACCATTCAGGTACAGGGCCAATCCCCTGGCCGTACCGTTCTGGATGGCGCCTATACGCAAGCACAGGCGGTACGCGGCAAGGCTGCTTACGAAGCGAACTGCGCGCGCTGCCATCGCGAGAGTCTGGAAGGAAACGCCGAGGCGCTCTCGCTTACCGGAACACGGTTCATGGAATCCTGGCGCGACGACACGCTGGAAGGCGTGTTCACTCATATGAAAACGCGAATGCCCCGAAGGCCGGGAGGCGAGCCCGGAAGCCTGAGTGAGACGACTTATCTGGACATCCTGGCCTACATACTTCAGGTGAATGGGTACGTTCCGGGTTCCGGGGAGCTCACGGCGGACAGCGTCAAGACCACCTTGCTTGTTGGCAAGGAGGGCCCGAAGCCGCTGCCGACCAATGCGCTTGTTCAGGCCGTGGGCTGCCTCATGCCCGGTCCGGACGATACATGGTTGCTGGCGAACGCCACCGAAGTGACGCGGACCCAGGATGCGGAGGCAATCGCGGCTGATGAAGTTACAACGGCGGCGTCACGTCCCCTGGGCACCCAGACTATCGGTTTGCGGAATGTCCCCGACTTCAAGGCCGGCTTCTCGCCTGAAACCTTTAAAGGCCAGAAGGTGCTGGCCAAGGGGGCTCTGATCCGGCAGACAAATGCTATTCGGATCTACGTTACTTCGCTCCAGTCGGCAGCACCTGTTTGTGCCAAATAACGCCCCTACCGGATAGAGCCATGGAGTACAACGCCCGGCGGCCCACCGGCATTTGTTCGCTCGCCCTGCTCATGTATAATCGTGGGCCGTGGGAGTTAAACGGCTCGTACAGACTGGTTCCGAGCCACTCGCCAACGAGGCGATCGAAGCCGAAATCGAGCGGATACTCGAGAGCGACACCTTCAGAAATACAGACGCCTTACGCCGGCTTCTTCGATTCCTGGCGGACAAGATGCTGTCCGGTGAGGCGGACCAGTTAAAGGAATATTCTGTTGGCATCGATGCTCTGGGCAAGCCGCCGGCTTACGATCCGCGGCGGGATTCCACAGTTCGGATTCAGGTAGGGAGGCTTCGCCAGAAGCTCGCCGAATATTACGGCGACGAAGGCAGCAATGATCCGGTTGTCATCGATCTCCCGAAAGGCCACTTCAAGATTACCGGAGAAGCGAGGGAGGAGGAAATCCCGGCTGCCGTTATGGAAACCCCGGTGGCCGAGCCGCTCCCCCCATTGCCGGCTCTGGCGACGGAAAAACCGGCCATTGTCAGGCGGGGTAGATCGGTGGCCCTGTATTTGGGAATCGCTCTCCTTCTGGCCCTCGTGTGGGGTGCGGTCTCGACATTGCAGTTGATCCGCGACCGACGCGAATCCGAGATGTTCCGTGCAGAATGGACGCCTGAACTGCAACAGCTCTGGGGACCTATTGTTTCGAGCCGATTGCCCCTGATTGTGTCGATCGCGGACCCGCCGTTCGTGCAGTTTAAAGGCTACGGTGCTTACCGGGACCTGACGCTCAATCGTTGGGAGGATATCGTGAAGAACCCTGAAGTCAACGCGATTCAGAAGGCTCTTCATAATGCCGAGCTTCAGCCGAATGTTTACTACGCTCCGATGGGCGAGGTAAGCGCCGCGTTTCTGATCGGGCGGTTGCTCGGGCCCAGGGTTCCGGCCCTCTCTCTGTTCCGGGCGAGCGAGCTTTCCTTTCAGCAACTCGCGGATAACAACGTACTCTTCATCGGCGCGGCTGTATTCTTCGAGGACCAGCTGCGCCGCTTGCCTGTACAGCTGGACCTTGTGAATGCGCGTCCCGGGATTCACAATAACCGCCCGCATCCTGGAGAACCTTCTGTATTGCGAGATCAGATTCCCGCCGGCAAGTCTGAAGACGGCGAAACGTATGTTCTGATAACCCGCGTACCGGGACCGCTGCGAACCACGGACATTCAAAGCTTTACAAGCAATCGCACGCCAGGCAGACTGGCGGCGGTCGGATCCTTTACCAACCCTGTGTTCGCGCACGCCCTCGCGGAGAAGTTACGCAAGCCCTCGGGCGAGATCCCCCGTTATTACCAGATTGTCCTGAAGGTCAAGTACAAGGACGGGGTCCCGACCGAGACCTCCTACGTGCTTCATCACGAGTTGCAGTAGTCAGAAAAAACATCGTTGGGTGTTTCCCGCAGCGATGCTTATTTTGATAGGCTACTGCAGTGGTAACACGTCCCGGAATAATGGATCGTTCGATTGTGCCGGACCAGCATATTCCGGATTCCGGCACAGAGGGGCGGCCGCTATTGCCGCTGCTTGTCCTGTTACTGGCTGGCAGCGGATGTGCCGCGCTCATTTACGAAATAGTCTGGCTTCAGTTGCTCCAGCTTGTTATTGGGTCATCGGCCGTGTCGCTGGCCCTGTTATTAGCCGCCTACATGGGCGGGTTGTGCCTCGGGAGCGTGCTGCTGCCGCGGTTCGTATCGCGCCGCTATCACCCGTTGCGCGTTTACGCCGTGCTGGAAGCCGGAACAGCCGTGCTGGGATTGCTGGTTCTGTTCGGCGTGCCCGTCGTGGGGAAACTCTACGTTGCGACGATGGCACACGGCACGCTCGGTCTGGTCTTGCGCGGCTTCGTCGCCGCGGTCTGCCTTCTGCCGCCAACCTTATTGATGGGTGCATCGCTTCCCGCGATATCCCGCTGGGTCCAGTCCACCAGAGACGGCATTTCGTGGCTCGGGTTCCTCTACAGCGGCAACATTGCGGGTGCGGTATTCGGATGCCTGTTCGCCGGCTTCTATCTGCTGCGTGTCTATGATATGGCCGTTGCCACCCGCACAGCTGCCGCGATCAATCTGTCAATCGCTGTCTTGAGCTGGGCGTGGGCGGCGCGAAAGCCTGTGCGCCTTTCCTACTCGGAGCGCTCGGTGGAAATCTCCGCGCCCCGGCGAGGCTCATCACTTGTCCATGTGGCGATCGCAGTGTCGGGCGTCGCAGCGATGGGCGCAGAAGTCGTGTGGACTCGCCTTCTGTCGCTCCTGCTCGGTGGGACGGTCTACACATTCTCCATCATCCTCGCGGTATTTTTGCTTGGACTATGGGGCGGAAGCACCGCCGGTTCCTTGCTCGCGCGCCGCATGAAGGATGTGCGAACAGGTCTGGCGGGTTGCCAGCTTCTAATCGCGATCGCGGTCGGCTGGACAGGATTTACTCTCGCCTGGTCGCTGCCTTACTGGCCTGTTGACCCATGGCTGTCGCTGAACCCGTCGTTCAATTTCCAACTCGATCTGGTACGCTGCCTCTGGGCAATTCTGCCCGCCACTATTCTCTGGGGCGCAAGCTTTCCGCTGGCGCTCGCCGCGGCCGCGGTCACCGATGGCACCGCCGGTAACCGCCCATTCGATACCGGTCGGCTTGCCGGCAGCGTTTACGGCGCCAACACCGCGGGTTCCATTGCCGGCGCGCTGATTTTCAGCCTCGTCCTGATTCCCGCTTTTGGAACCCTCGTGGCGGAACGAGTCCTTATCGGCGTCTCTATACTTGGCGCAGTGATCGCGCTGGCTTCTGTCGAGCACTTATCCAGCTGGCGAAAAGGATGGGCGTCTGCAATCGCTGTCCTGCTGGGGCTTGCCCTGGGTGCAACATTGTCGGACGTCCCGTGGCAGGTGATCGCCTACGGCCGGCGAATCGCGCCCATCATGCGAGCTGTCGATCTGTATAACGATTACCCCACACGCGTACTCTTTCGTGGCGAGGGCATTAACTCTTCGGTGCTGATCGCGGAACGCGCCGGTCAGCGGCACTTCTACGTAAGCGGGAAGGCGGAGGCCTCCACCGCGCCGCTGGATATGCGGCTGGAACGGATGATGGGTCACCTTCCGGCCCTCATACATCCCATGCCCCGCTCTGTCCTTACAGTCGGTTTCGGCGCCGGAATCACCGCGGGCTCTTTCGTCGCTTACCCGGATGTTACGCGCCTGGTGATCTGCGAACTCGAGCCTTTCATTCCACCCGCTTCAACTCAGTACTTCGGCAAGCAGAACTACGACGTGATGCACGACCCCCGGACGCAAATTGTGTACGACGATGCGCGCCACTTCATCTTCACGACTCGCGAGAAGTTCGACGTCATCACGACCGACCCGATTCATCCCTGGATCAAAGGAACGTCAACGCTGTATTCGAAGGAATACTACGAACTGGTGAAGAGCCACCTGAACCCCGGCGGCGTGGTAGCCCAATGGCTTCCGATTTACGACAGCGATGCCGAAACCGTCAACACCGAACTGGCGACGTTCTTTTCGGTATTTCCGGCCGGCACGGTGTGGAGCAACAGCGTCAACGGGGATGGCTACGATCTGGTTTTGCTCGGCCGTGAGGACGGCAAGCAGATCAGCGTGGATCGGATTCAGGAGCGTCTGGACCGCCCGGACTACCAGGCAGTGGTTGCCTCCCTGAATGAGGTTCGCTTCCACTCGGCCGTGGAATTCCTGGCGACGTACGCCGGGAGGGCATCAGACCTTCACCCCTTAATCGAAAACGCCCCCATCAATCAGGATCTGAATATGCGCCTGCAGTATATGGCCGGCCGGGGGCTGAACTCCATGGCATACCAGCGGATTTACCGGAACCTGCTGTCTTACCGCAGATTTCCTGACGGGCTCATGACCGGTTCTGCGGGCCGCATGGACGCGCTCCGCACCTTGATCCGCCCCTTAGCCCAAAGCCGTTGAACAGTGTCGAAATTCCCTCGCATCGAGCGGTGGATTGCCAGCAGTCACCGCCCCACGGCCGCTTTGTGCATTTGCAAAGGCGGTAAAATCCGGGCCACGCCCGAAGCTGAAGCGCCCGCCCACCTTGTTTCGCCCGACCGACGCTCTTTGCAGGTGGTGACTCACCGGATAGATGCCCGGTTATTACTCCGCGATACCACCTTGTAACAACGGCTAAGTTTCTTATTAACTTGCACTTATATCATGCGCTAAACCCCGAAGTGATTGCTGCGTCCGGCTTGACGGAAGGTTCGAAACTGAAATAGCATTGGAGCCCGATAAGTGGGCTTTTATCGGGCCAGCCTGGCTGGTCTGCAATCTCGGGGAGGCTAAATGAGGGAAGTAACCAGGTTACTTGCTTGTATGCCGATTGCCTGCGCATTGCTGTTCGGGCAGGGCTCAACGGCACAAATTAACGGCATTATAAGAGATTCGAGTGGCGCTAACGTGCCCGACGCAGAGGTCAAGGCGACGCAGACGGCAACCGGGGCGGTGCGGACAGCGGTCAGCGGTCCGGACGGGGCATATATATTCACAAATCTGGCTATTGGCCCCTACATGCTGGAGGTGGTCAAAATGGGTTTCAACAAATACGCCCAGACCGGCATTGTCCTCCAAGTGGACAGCAACCCCACCATCGAGGTGTCTCTCAAGTTGGGCGCCGTAAGCGAGCAGGTAACCGTCGCGGCGGATGCGGCGATGGTGGAGACTCACAGTACAGGCGTGGGCACGGTGGTAGATAACCAGCACGTGGTCGAGATGCCGCTGAACGGGAGGAACGCGACGGAACTGGTATTTCTCGCCGGCATGGCCACGATCGGCGGCGCGAATGGCGGGTTTCTCAACTCGGTTCGCAACTACCCGACAGTGATGATCTCGGTAGCTGGTGGAGTGGCAAATCAGCAGACATACATCCTGGACGGTGCGAACCACAACGACGCCTACAACGGCTTGAACCTCCCGCTGCCATTTCCGGATGCCCTGCAGGAGTTCAAAGTGGAATCGAGTGCGCTTCCGGCTCAATACGGTCTGCATTCCTCAGCCGCAGTAAACGCGGTCACCAAGTCGGGCACGAACAGCTACCACGGCGATCTGTTTTACTTCCTCCGAAATGGGGATCTGAACGCCCGTGATTTCTTCGCACCCACGCGCGATTCGCTGAAACGGAATCAATTCGGAGGAACGTTCGGCGGCCCGCTGCTGCCCCGATTTAAAGACAAGCTGTTCTTCTTCCTCGGCTACCAGGGCACGATAACCAAGTCGGACGGCAGCCAGAATATAGCGTTCGTCCCGACGCCCGCCGAACTACAGGGGAACTTCTCCGTCTTCGCCTCGGCGCAGTGTCAAGGCACGGACAAAACCCTTAAAGGCGGTTTCGTCAACAACCAGATTCCCATTTCGCAACTCAATCCGGCGGCGCTTAAGATTTCCACTTATCTCCCTACACCGACCGATCCGTGCGGAAAGGTAAATTACTCCCTTCTTTCCAATTCGACGGAAAACATGGGTGTGATTCGCATGGACTATCAGAAGAGCGAGAAACACACGATTTACGGACGCTTTTACGAGACGAATCTGGATTCGCCATCTTCTTTTGACGGGCACGATGCGCTGACCCTGCAGAACAACTTCGCGCATGACAGGGTGTATTCGCTGGCAGGGGGGGATACCTATCTGTTCAGTTCGACCATCGTCAATTCGTTTCACGCGGGCGCTAACAGAACGGAGATACCCAAGATACCGGACAATTTCGCGACGTGGCCGCAGTTGCTGGTAAATGCGCCATACAATCCAGCGCCGGCCCCGCGTATCGCGGTGACGGGAACCGGATTCAATATAGGTTCGGGTAACTCGATCATAAATCACGATTTCACAGGTCCCAACCCCAACATATCCGATGATGTCAGCTGGGTTAAGGGAAGTCACCAGCTCGGCTTCGGCGGCAGCTATCTTCGAATCCTGTTGAATTACGAATCGGGGATCAATGCCACCGGCCTCCCCACCTTCAACGGAACTCTCACCGGTCTGTCGATGGCGGATTTCCTGACCGGTCAAGCCGCCACGTGGACACAGGGAAACATTTCCTATTTCTATAACCGCCAGACTTACTACGGGCTTTACGCGCAGGATGCATGGAAGATCACGCCCCGGCTCACCATCAACTACGGTGTGAGATGGGAACCATTTCTTCCAATCACAAGCAAGCAAGGCCTGTTCATGCATTTCGATCAAAGCCTGTTCGATCAGAATGTGCACAGCATCGTCCACGTGAATGCGCCGGCAGGCTTGATATTCCCCGGCGATCCCCAATGGACGACGGGAAACAGTATTGCCAAAAATCGCTATAACGAATTCGTTCCCAGATTTGGTGTCGTCTGGGATCCCAGCGGCAATGGCAAAATGACTGTCCGAGCAGCGTTCGGCAGTTACACGGACCGTTCCGGATTGTATGCGCTCAGCTCCTTCGGGCAGGACCCGCCGATCGGTAATGTTGTGACGGTGAACAACGCGAATCTGTCCAATCCGTGGGCTACGTATCCAGGGGGAAACCCTCTGCCGATTACGCTGAGTAAGAACGAACCTTTCCCCATCGGCGGGGCCTACATCACCTATCCCACCGAGTGGAAGCCGCTATGGGTCAACCAGTGGAATTTGAGCATCCAGAGACAGCTGGGCTCCGATTGGCTGGTGACGGCCAATTACCTCGGCAACAATACCTTTCACCTGGTGACTGAAGATCAGATCAACGCGGCCGTATACCAGGGGCCGAGCTCTACCATTGCAAACACGAATCAGCGTCGACCGCTCTACCTGCAAAATCCGTCGCAAGGCCAATACTATGGCATCGTCGCCGTAGGCTCCCCAAGCGGCACGGGCAGCTATAATGCCCTCTATCTCTCGACGCAGAAGAGGCTGAGTCGTGGTATCAGTGTGCTGTCGAACTATACGTGGTCGCACTGCATCAGTGACATGTGGAATGGGCAGCCGGGCAATAACGGTGTCTCCACGGCCACACCCGGTAACCGCCGGGCTGATCGCGGTAACTGTGCGCCCAATCTGGTCTCTTCGGATCAGCGCCAGTTGTTCAATCTGTCTGTTATTGCGCAGACGCCGATTTTCTCCAACAGGATAGTGCGTGCGTTGGCCAGCGACTGGCAATTTTCCCCGATTCTGCGATTGAAGTCCGCCCAGTATTTCACGGTTAGTCTGGGTACCGACGTCGCGTTGAATGGTCAGGTCGGCACTGTACAGAGGCCCAACCTCGCGGGAGACCCCTATCCATCCAATCAAAGCGTAAACAACTGGATTAACAGGGCCGCGTTCGCAACTCCGGCCCCCGGCACTCTGGGGAGTTTGGGAATCGGGGGGATGAAGGGTCCGGGCGTCTTCCAGCTGGATATGGCGGTATCGCGAACCTTCAAAGTTCGGGAGGGGAACACGGTTCAACTGCGGGCCGATGTGTTCAATCTCCCCAACCACCTCAATCCGAGCGTTCCCGTTTCAGCGCTGAACAGCGGCACCTTCGGCCAGATCCTGAGCGATATCAGCGGGACCAGCGGTCTCTCGGCGGGTGATTATCGTGTCATCCAGATCGCACTTAAATATGTATTCTAAGTGGCTCTTCATCATGGCGGGAATCGCCGGGGCCGTTTTCATCTGTCGGTCGGACGCGCAGCAACCGGCGCCGAGGGCTGCGCCTGACGCTCCGGAGAACCATCGTCCCGCCGTCTTCTTCAGAGAGGCCTGGAAACATTCCGGTACGCCCGAGCACCCGATGACGCAGGGTTCGGTTTCCAATCCGAACCTCGAACTCAAGCTCTACGGCGACCTTGGGAGGCCGGACCCGGACTTTGGCGGCATATGGGAGAATAAACGGGCGCAACCCCTGGACGACCCGGCCCATGCCTTCACCGGAACCTGTCGCCGGCCCTGCGGCCTGACTCTGAGGGACAGGAACAACTACGTGGATCTGAGCGGGCTCGCGAAGATACAGTGGCGAGTGAAATACGAGGGTTTCCACACCCTTCGACCGCTTTTGAAACTGCGTGACGGCACTTATCTGGTAGGCGACCATCTCGATGGTTATACTCACGACTGGCACATACGCGAGTTCTCACTCATCGATCTGCGCTGGCGCCGTCTCGATTCCGACAAAGTGGTCACCATGACGGGGGCGCAGGCAGGATGGCTAACCAATCCCGATCTCACCAGCGTCGATGAAGTCGGCTTTGTGGATCTGATGCCGGGCAGCGGCCACGGGAATGGCGGCTGGTCCGATCTGGCCTGGATTGAGGTTTACGGCAGGCCCGTATCGCGGGCAGCGGAAGCCGGGAAGTAGAACCTGGCGATGCGGCGCTTCCGTTCAGGGATGGCGGAATGGATCGCGATCGGGGCGCTGGCTCATGTATCGGGCGCGTTAGGGCAGCAAACCGGCAAATATGTGCCGGAAGACCATCGGCCGCCACTCTTCCTGCGTGAAACCTGGCGTGATCCCGGGGTGCAGGAAACGCCTGTTCGTCAGGAGCACATGGCAGGCGAAAATCTGGAACTGAAGCTCTACGGCCCTGGGAGCATCGATGTGCGGATCGTTCATCATCAGTCGCCGAAAGACGATCCGACTTACATCTGGTCCGGCTCCGCGCCTGCGAACTGGGCGCTCACCATCCGCGACAAACAGAATTATGTCGATCTCAACGGTCCTGTAGCGAAGATCCGCTGGCGCACCAAAGAGGCTGGCTTTCATTTGCTCCGGCCTGTGGTGCGCGCTTGCCGATGGCACCTTTCTGGTGGGAAGCCACTTCGAACAATACTCGCAAGACTGGATCGAAACAGAGTTCAACCCCGCTGGTGTGCGCTGGCGCAAACTGGACAGCCAGAACGTCGTGGAATCGAGATTGGAACCGGGCTGGGTTGAGAAACCGGACCTGAGCCGGGTGGATGAGATCGGCTTCACCGACCTGACACGCGGGAGCGGCGGCGGCCCCGGCGGCGGCTCGCGCGTGGACTGGATTGAGGTCTATGGCGCGCCCGTCAGCAGGTCTGTGCAACGCGGCGAAGGACGATGAAAAGAATACTTCAGGACAGTAACAACCTCGCCATACTGCTACGTCCGGATTTTCGATGGAGCCCGGATTTGGGATTTGTACCTGGCCTTTCGACGGCTGAATCGCATCATTTTGCCAGGCAGAGGCCCATGTTAATCAGGTTGTCGGCGATAACGGCCAGTCCTACCCATCGCTTCATGCCGTTCTGACCCCGATAACGGCACCGACTGAGTCCATGCCGCCGTTTGAGGACACTCACGAGCTTTCCTTCAGATTTCGTATTTCCCCCGAATACCCGCGTTCGCGTCTGTTTCACCACGTGCTCGACTCTCTCGGTCATCGTCGCCAACTGGCCGCGTAATCTGTAGGACGAGGTCCGCCTGCACAAGCCCGTGGTTTATCAGGCCGCGGTGAATCAGGGAGCGGAGGGGTCCGCCCGGCGTTTCGTCGAGGGCCATTACCTGCTGAAAGGCGACAACCGGGTGAGCTTTGAAGTCGCTTCCTACGACGCAGGCAAAACCCTCGTGATCGATCCAGTTTTGGTCTACTCCACCTACCTGGGTGGCAGCGGCGACGACCAGGGAAACGGGATAGCGGTGGACTCCTCGGGAAGTGCTTACGTCACGGGTCAGACCGTCTCGACCAACTTTCCCACTTCCAGCCCTCTGCAGGCTGTCTTCGGCGGTGGTCCAGATGCCTTTGTGGCGAAGCTGAATCCTACCGGTTCCGCTCTCGTCTACTCCACCTATCTGGGTGGCAGCGGCGAGGACTTTGGATATGGGATAGCGGTGGACTCTGCGGGAAATGCTTACGTCACGGGTTTCACCTCCTCGACCGACTTCCCGACTGCCAACCCGCTGCAAGCTGTCAACGATGGCGATGGCAATGCCTTCGTCGCGAAGCTGAACCCCGGCGGTTCCGCTCTCGTCTACTCCACCTACCTGGGTGGCAGCGGGGGCGAGACCGGGATTGGGATAGCGGTGGACTCCGCGGGAAATGCTTATGTCACGGGGTACGACCAACTCGACCGACTTCCCCACTGCTAACCCGCTCCAGGCTGTCTACGGCGGCGATGACGATGCCTTCGTCGCGAAGCTGAACCCTACCGGTTCCGCTCTCGTCTACTCCACCTACTTGGGTGGCAGCGGGGGCGACCGGGGGATGGGATAGCGGCGGACTCCGCGGGAAATGCTTACGTCACGGGTTACACCAGCTCGACCGACTTCCCCACTGCTAACCCTTTGCAGGCTGTCTTCGGCGGCGATTTCGATGCCTTCGTCGCGAAGCTGAACCCCGGCGGTTCCGCTCTCGTCTACTCCACCTACCTCGGTGGCAGCAGCACCGATAACGGTATTGGAATAGCGGTGGACTCCGCCGGAAACGCTTACGTCACGGGGCCGACCACATCGACCAACTTCCCCACTGCCAGCCCTTTGCAGGCTGTCTACGGCGGCGGTGAAGATGCTTTTGTAACGAAGCTGAGCACCGGCGGTTCCGCTCTCGTCTACTCCACCTACCTCGGTGGCAGCGGCGACGACTTTGGAATTGGGATAGCGGTGGACTCCTCGGGAAATGCTTATGTTACGGGTTACACGGAATCGACCAACTTCCCCAACGCCAGCCCTTTGCAGGCTGTCTTAAGCGGCACTGACGATTCCTTTGTGGCAAAGCTGAACCCTGCCGGCTCCGCTCTCGTCTACTCCACCTACCTCGGTGGCAGCAGCACCGACGTTGGCGAAGGGATAGCGGTGGACTCCGCGGGAAATGCTTATGTCACGGGTTTCACCAACTCGACCAACTTCCCCACTGCGAACCCGCAGCAGGCTTTCTCCGACGGCTCCGGTGATGCCTTTGTAACAGAGATCGGTGTTGGCGTCTCAGCACCATCCTGCCAGTTGACGAGTATCGTTAACGGGCCTCCAAAACAATTGATCGTCACCATGCAAGACGCTGCTTCGGGCCTTCAGGCCATACAGCTGGCCACTGAAGTCAACACTACCGTAAGCATTCCGTCCTTTACCCCCGGCGCCACTACGCCGGTGATCGTTACGGCCACCAAAGTGGACCAGAGCCAGACTTCGGAGGTGGCATTCATCGTCACTAACACTGCGGGCAAGACTACCAGCTGCGATCCGGTCGACTTTACGGCACAGATCGAAAACCGGATGGAGACTCACGTGTTTCGCAGCCTGAGCAGTTCCGAACACTACGTCCGAATCGTCAACGGAAAGCCAGGCTTGCGCCGCATAGCGTTTCGTGTGAACGGGACTCTCCTGCCGGAATCGCACCTCGCGGACGGCGAAACAGCCGTCCTCGATATTCGGTCGGCCATGCAGGAGGGGCAGAATAACATCGCAATTCTGCACGCTTCCGGCAAGGCCGGCGCATCCGCTTACATCCTGATTGGCGACAGTTCCGTCCAATAGCTGAAGGGCTTACAAACGAATTCAAAGGAGTACAGTATGAACCTCGTCGTTTTGAAGAGCTTTTGCTTCTCCCGTAGTTTGTGGCAGAAAGTGATCGGGACGGCGGCGCTGGCAGGCGCCGCCGTTCTCGTATTTCATCCCGCCAGTAGAGCCAACCCCAAAGCACCGGCTCCCGTGGCGATCACCAAGGCGGATCCCGCAATCCAGTCGCGACTCGCGGCGTCTTATGGCAAGCTGCCCCTGAGCTTTGAGCTGAACGCCGGTCAGACCGACGCCAGCGTCAGGTTCCTTTCACGAGGCCCTGGCTACGCGCTCTTCCTCACCGGGAATGAGGCGGTGTTGTCGCTCCAAAAGCGGAGCCATCCCCAGACGAAAACTCCTCAGACGAAAACGCCGGGGTTGGCCAGCCTTTTTGACAGGCCGCAGGGCCCGAAGCCGATTCCCGCACCGGCTGCGTTCCGCATGACTCTGGCGGGAGCCAATCCGAAGGCCACGGTAACCGGGCTGGACGAATTGCCGGGCAAGAGCAATTACTTTATCGGCAACGATCGGGCGAAGTGGCGGACGAATGTGCCGACATACGCGAAGGTCAAATATCAGAACGTCTATCGCGGCATCGACCTGGTCTATTACGGCAATCCACAGCAACTGGAATACGATTTCGTGGTGGCGCCGGGCGCGGATCCGAAAGCGATCTCGCTCGATGTGGCGGCGATCAGATCCACAGCGGACGGCGGCCGGAGAGCGCCCGGTGTTGATCAAAAGCGGCGGATCGATGCCAACGGCGATCTGGTGATTCAAGGCGGTGAGGACGAGGTCCGCCTGCACAAGCCCGTGGTTTATCAGACCGCGGTGAATCAGGGAGCGGAGGGCTCCGCCCGGCATTTCGTCGACGGCCATTACGTGCTGAAAGGCGACAACCGGGTGAGCTTTGAAGTCGCTTCCTACGACCCGGGCAAAACCCTCGTGATCGATCCGGTTTTGGTCTACTCCACCTACCTGGGCGGCGATGCTGGAAGCGGGATAGCGGTGGACCCTTCGGGAAATGCTTATGTCACGGGTTCGACCAGCTCGAGCAACTTCCCAACTGCGAACCCATTCCAGGCTGTCTACGGCGGCTTCACCGATGCCTATGTGGCGAAACTGAACCCTGACGGTTCCGCTCTGGTCTACTCCACCTACCTGGGTGGCCGCGACTCCGATTATGGGTATGGGATAGCGGTGGACTCCGCGGGAAATGCTTACGTCACGGGTTACACCGAATCGACCGACTTCCCGACCGCTCACGCGCTTCAAGATTTCCGTGCAGGCGAGTTGGATGCCTTTGTGGCGAAGCTGACCCCTGATGGTTCCGCTCTCGTCTACTCCACCTACCTGGGTGGGTACGGGGGTATGTTTGAACAGAGTTATGGATACGGGATCGCGGTGGACGCCTCGGGAAATGCTTACGTCACGGGTCAGACCGGCTCGCCCTCCTTCCCGACCGCCAGCCCTTTGCAGGCTGTCTTCGGCGGCTATCTCGATGCCTTTGTAGCGAAGCTGAACCCCACCGGTTCCGCTCTTGTCTACTCCACCTACCTCGGTGGCAGCGACTACGACAATGGATATGGAATAGCGGTGGACTCCGCGGGAAATGCTTATGTCACTGGGGGGACCGTCTCGACCGACTTCCCCACTGCGAACCCTTTGCAGGCTGTTTTAGGCGGCGGTCAAGATGTCTTCGTCGCAAAGCTGAACCCTACCGGTTCCGCTCTCGTCTACTCGACCTACCTGGGCGGCAGCGACTTCGACCGGGGATTTGGGATCGCAGCGGACTCCTCAGGAAATGCTTATGTCACAGGTCAAACCAACTCCGTCGACTTCCCCACGGCCAATGCTCTGCAGCCTGTCTACGGCGGCGGACCCGCCTTCGATCCAATCGAAATGGGTGGCGATGTCTTTGTGGCAAAGCTGAACCCTACCGGTTCCGCTCTCGCATACTCCACTTACCTCGGCGGCAGCAACGGTGACGAGGGATATGGGATAGCGGTGGACTCAGCGGGAAATGCTTACGTCACGGGGGTCACCCTCTCGACCGACTTCCCCACCGCCAGCCCGTTGCAGGCTGTCCTCTGGGGCCCTAATGATAGCTTCGTCGCAAAGCTGAACCCTACCGGTTCCGCTCTTGCCTACTCCACCTATCTTGGTGGCAGCGGCTCCGAATCTGGATCAGGGATAGCGGTGGACTCAACGGGAAATGCTTACGTCACGGGAGGCACCGCATCGACCAACTTCCCCACTGCGAACCCGCTGCAGGCTGTCTACGGCCACACCTATGTGGCGAAGATCGGCGCCGGCGTGTCACCGCCATCCTGCCGGTTGACGAGTACTGTAAACGGGCCTCCCAAACAATTGATCGTCACCATGCAGGACGCTGCTTCGGGCCTTCAGGCGATTCAGGTGGCCGCTGCAGTCAACACTACCGTCAGCCTTCCGCCTTTTACCGTCGGCGCCACCACGCCGGTGACCGTCACCGCGACCAAAGTCAACCAGAGCCAGAGTTCGGAGGTGGCATTCCTGGTAACGAACACCGCGGGCAAGAGTATCACCTGCGATCCGGTCGACTTTACCGCGCAGATCGAGAACCGGATGGAGACTCACGCGTTTCGGAGCCTGAGCAGTTCCGAACACTACGTGCGAATCGTCAACGGAAAGCCGGGATTGCGCCGCATCGCTTTTCGTGTGAACGGGACTCTTCTGCCGGAATCGCACCTCGCGGACGGCGAAAACAGCCGTCCTCGATATCGGGTCGGCCATGCACGAGGGTTCGAATAATATCGTCCTTCTGCACGCTTCCGGAAAGGCCGGCGCATCCGCTTACATCCTGATTGGCGACAGTTCCGTGCAATAGCTGAGAGGAATGCAATTATGAATATCGTTTCGGAAAGGTTTTGGTCCTGCCGTAGTTTGTGGCAGAAAGTGATTGGGACGGCGGCGCTGACAGGCGCCGCCGTTCTCGTATTTAATCCCGCCAGCCGAGCCACCCCAAAAACACCTGCTCCAGTGGCGATCACCAGGGCGGATGCGGCATTCCAGTCGCGACTCGCGGCATCTTACGGCAAGCTACCCCTGAGCTTTGAGAGGAACGCTGGTCAGACCGACGCCAGCGTCAAGTTCCTTTCTCGGGGTCCCGGCTATGCGCTTTTCCTCACGGGGAATGAGGCGGTGTTGTCGCTCGCAAAGCGGCGCGCTCCTCACGCGAAAACTCCTCAGACGAAAACGCCGGGGTTGGCCAACCTTTTTGCCAGACCTCAGGCCCAGAAGCCGATTTCCGCACCGGCTGCGTTCCGCATGAGTCTGGCGGGAGCCAATCCGAAGGCCACGGTAACCGGGCTGGATGTATTGCCCGGCAAAAGCAATTACTTCATCGGCAACGATCCGGCGAAGTGGCGGACGAATGTGCCAACTTACGCGAAAGTCAAATATCAGAACGTCTATCGCGGCATCGACCTGGTGTATTACGGCAGCCCACAGCAGCTGGAATACGATTTCGTGGTGGCACTCGGGGCGGACCCGAAAGCGATCTCACTGGACCTGACGGCGATCAAGTCCGCATCGGAGGGCAGCCGGAGAGCGCTCCCTGTCGATCAAAAGCTGCGGATCGACACCAACGGCGATCTGGTCATTCCAGCCGGCGAGGACGAGGTCCGGCTGCATAAGCCCGTGGTTTATCAGGTCGCGGTGAATCCGGGAGCGAAGAGCTCCGCCCGGCATTTCATCGACGGCCGTTACCGGCTGAAAGGGGACAATCGGGTGAGCTTTGAAGTCGCTTCCTACGACCCGGGCAAAACCCTTGTAATCGATCCGGTTTTGGTCTACTCCACCTACCTGGGTGGTAGCAGCGAGGACCTTGGACAAGGGATAGCGGTGGACTCCTCGGGGAGTGCTTACGTAACGGGTTCCACCAGCTCGACCAACTTCCCCACTGCGAACCCGATGCAGGCTATCTTCGGCGGCGGTGGCGATGTCTTTGTGGCGAAGCTGAACCCTGCCGGTTCGGCTCTCGTATACTCTACCTACCTGGGTGGCAGCAGCGGCGATGGTGGAAATGGGATTGCCGTAGACTCCGGGGGAAATGCTTACGTCACGGGCGGCACGGCATCGACCGACTTTCCCACTGCTCACCCGCTTCAAGCTGTCCCCAATGGTTTCGGCGATGCCTTCGTCGCAAAGCTGAACCCTACCGGTTCCGCTCTCGTCTACTCCACCTACCTCGGTGGCAGCAGCGGCGATGGTGGAAATGGGATCGCAGTAGACTCCGCGGGAAGTGCTTACGTCACGGGTTCCACCACCTCGACCAACTTTCCCACTGCTAACCCGCTCCAGGCTGTCAATACAGGCGGCAGAGATGCCTTTGTGACGAAGCTGAACCCTGGCGGTTCCGCTCTTGTCTACTCCACCTACCTCGGTGGCAGCTCGGACGATGGAGGAAATGGGATCGCAGTGGACTCCGCGGGAAATGCTTACGTCACGGGTAACACCGAATCGACCAACTTTCCCACTGCCAACCCGCTGCAGCCTGTCTTCGGCGGCGGTGGGTTCAGTGGCGATGCGTTCGTCGCAAAGCTGAACTCCGGCGGTTCCGCTCTCGTGTACTCCACCTACCTGGGTGGAATCGTCTATGACGTGGGATATGGGATCGCAGTAGACTCCTCGGGAAATGCTTACGTCACCGGGCGGACCGACTCGCCCGACTTTCCCACTGCGAACCCTTTGTACGGATTCGACGGCGGTCCTCATGCCTTTGTGTCGAAGCTGAACCCCGGTGGTTCCGCTCTCATCTATTCCACCTACTTCGGTGGCGAAGGCACCTTTGGATTCGGGATAGCGGCGGACTCCGCGGGAAATGCCTACGTCACGGGTAACACCAGCTCGACCGAGTTTCCCACTGTTAACCCGCTGCAGCCTGTCACCGGTGGCATCGTCGACGCCTTTGTGGCTAAGCTGAACCCCGGCGGTTCCGCTGTCCTCTACTCCAGCTATCTGGGAGGTGGGAATTTCGACCTTGGACAAGCGATAGCGGTGGACTCGTCGGGAAATGCTTATGTCACGGGGACGACCGACTCGACCAACTTCCCCACTGCCAACGCGCTGCAGGGTCACTGGGGCGGCGGCTCTGACCCCTTTGTAGATGATGCCTTTGTGACAAAAATCGATTTTGGCGGCTCAGCACCATTCTGCCAGTTGACGAGTATCGTGAACGGGCCTCCAAAACAATTGATCGTCACCATGCAGGACGCTGCTTCGGGCCTTCAGACCATACAGCTGGCCGCTGAAGTCAACACTACCGTAAGCATTCCGTCCTTTGCCGTCGGCGCCACCACGCCGGTGAGCGTCACGGCCACCAAAGTGGACCAGAGCCAGAGTTCGGAGGTGTCATACATCGTCACTAACACTGCGGGCAAGACTACCAACTGCGATCCGGTCGACTTTACCGCGCAGATCGAAAACCGGATGGAGACTCACGTGTTTCGCAGCCTGAGCAGTTCCGAACACTACGTCCGAATCGTCAACGGAAAGCCGGGCTTGCGCCGCATTGCGTTTCGTGTGAACGGGACTCTTCTGCCGGAATCGCACCTCGCGGACGGCGAAACAACCGTTCTCGATATAGGGCCGGCGATGCAGGATGGTCCGAATAACATCGCAATTCTGCACGCTTCCGGAAAGGCCGGCGCATCCGCTTACATCCTGATTGGCGACAGTTCCGTGCAATAGCTGAGAGGAGTGCAGTATGAATATCGTTTCGAAAAGGTTTTGGTCCTGCCGTAGTTTGTGGCAGAGACTGATCGCGACGGCCGCGCTGGCAGGCGTCGCCGTTCTCGTATTTAATCCCGCCAGCCGAGCCGCCAAAAAAACACCTGCTCCCGTGGCAATCACCAGGGCGGATCCGGCAGTCCAGTCGCGACTCGCGGCGTCTTACGGCAAGCTGCCCCTGAGCTTCGAGCGGAACGCCGGTCAGACCGACGCCAGCGTCAGGTTCCTCTCACGGGGTCCCGGCTACGCGCTCTTCCTCACCGGGAATGAGGCGGTGTTGTCGCTCGAAAAGCGGAGCCATCCTCACACGAAAACTCCTCAGACGAAAACGCCGGGGTTGGCCAGCCTTTTTGACAGGCCGCAGGGCCCGAAGCCGATTCCCGCACCGGCTGCGTTCCGCATGACTCTGGCAGGAGCCAATCCGAAGGCCACGGTAACCGGGCTGGACGAATTGCCCGGCAAGAGCAATTACTTTATCGGCAACGATCCGGCGAAGTGGCGGACGAATGTGCCGACGTACGCGAAGGTCAAATATCAGAACGTCTATCGCGGCATCGACCTGGTCTATTACGGCAACCCACAGCAGCTGGAATACGATTTCGTGGTGGCGCCGGGCGCGGATCCGAAAGCGATCTCGCTCGACGTGGCGGCGATCAGATCGTCATCGGACGGGGGCCGGAGAGCGCGCGGTGTTGATCAAAAGCGGCGGATCGATGCCAACGGCGATCTGGTGATTCAAGCCGGCGAGGACGAGGTCCGCTTGCACAAGCCAGTGGTTTATCAGACCGCGGCGAATCGGGGAGCCGAGGGCTCCCCCCGGCATTTCGTGGATGGCCATTACCTGCTGAAAGGTGACGACCGGGTGAGCTTTGAAGTCGCTTCCTACGACCCGCGCAAAACCCTCGTGATCGATCCGGTTTTGGTCTACTCCACCTACCTCGGTGGCAGCAACGTTGACGAGGGATCTGGGATAGCGGTGGACTCCGCGGGAAATGCTTACGTCACGGGGCTCACCGGCTCGGTCGACTTCCCCACTGCCAGCCCTCTGCAGGCTTCCTCCGGCGGCCAGCAAGATGCCTTTGTGGCGAAGCTGAACCCCGGCGGTTCCGCTCTCCTCTACTCCACCTACCTCGGTGGCGGGACCTTTGACTCAGGATCTGGGATAGCGGTGGACTCCGCGGGAAATGCTTACATCACGGGTGTGACCGGCTCGGCCAACTTCCCCACGGCCAGCCCTTTTCAGGCTGTCTTAAGGGGCTTTGAAGATGTCTTTGTGGCGAAGCTGAACCCTACCGGTTCCGCTCTCCTCTACTCCACCTACCTGGGTGGCAGCAGCGACGAGCAAACAGAGGGAGGAGAAGGGATCGCGGTGGACTCCGCGGGAAATGCTTACATCACGGGTGTGACCGGCTCGGCCAACTTCCCCACCGCCAGCCCTTTTCAGGCTGCCTTAAGCGGCAGTGAAGATGCCTTTGTGGCGAAGCTGAACCCTACCGGTTCCGCTCTCGTCTATTCCACCTACCTGGGTGGCAGCGGCGGCGAGAAGGGAAGTGGGATAGCGGTGGACTCCGCGGGAAACGCTTATGTCACGGGGTTGACCGGCTCGTTCGACTTCCCCACCGCCGGCCCTTTTCAGGCTGTCTTAAGCGGCAGTGAAGATGCCTTTGTGACGAAGCTGAACCCTACCGGTTCCGCTCTCGTCTACTCCACCTACCTGGGTGGCAGCAGCAACGAGGGAGGAAATGGGATAGCAGTGGACTTCTCGGGAAATGCTTACGTCACAGGTCAAACCACCTCGACCAACTTCCCCACGGCCAGCCCTCTGCAGGCTTCCTCCGGCGGCGAGCAAGATGCCTTTGTGGCGAAGCTGAACCCCGGCGGTTCCGCTCTCATCTACTCCACCTACCTCGGCGGCAGCATTCCCGACAGTGGATTTGGGATCGCAGTGGACTCTGCGGGAAATGCTTACGTCATGGGCTCGACCTCCTCGACCAACTTCCCCACGGCCAACCCCCTGCAGCCTTCCGCCGGCGGCGAGCAAGATGCCTTTGTGGCGAAGCTGAACCCAAGCGGTTCCGCTCTCGTCTACTCCACTTACCTCGGTGGCAGCGGCGGCGAGACTGGAAATGGAATCGCAGTGGACTCCACGGGAAATGCTTACGTCACGGGTAATACCACATCGACCAACTTTCCCACTGTCAACCCTCTGCAGGGTGTCCTCGGCGGCATCGCTAATGCCTTTGTGGCAAAGATCGGTGTTGGCGTCTCACCACCATCCTGCCGGTTGACGAGTATTGTTAACGGGCCGCCAAAACAATTGATCGTCACCATGCAAGACGCTGCTTCGGGCCTTCAGACCATACAGTTGACCGCTGAAGTCAACACTACCGTAAGCATTCCATCCTTTACCGTCGGCGCCACCACGCCGGTGAGCGTCACGGCCACCAAAGTGGACCAGAGCCAGACTTCGGAGGTGGCATTCCTCGTCACAAACACTGCGGGCAAGAGTACCAGCTGCGATCCGGTCGACTTTACCGCGCAGATCGAAAACCGGATGGAGACTCACGTGTTTCGCAGCCTGAGCAGTTCCGAACACTACGTCCGAATCGTCAACGGAAAGCCAGGGTTGCGCCGCATAGCGTTTCGTGTGAACGGGACTCTTCTGCCGGAATCACATCTCGCGGACGGCGAAACAGCCGTCCTCGATATCGGGTCGGCCATGCAGGAGGGTCCGAATAACATCGCAATTCTGCACGCTTCCGGAAAGGCCGGCGCATCCGCTTACATCCTGATTGGCGACAGTTCGGTGCAATAGCTGAGAGGAGTGCAATATGAATATCGTTTCGGAAAGGTTTTGGTCCTGCCGTAGTTTGTGGCAGAGACTGATCGCGGTGGCCGCGCTGGCAAGTGTCGGCCTGCTTCCAATGATTCCGGCAAGCCGGGGAAGCAAAAAGACACCCGCTCCCGTGGCAATCACCAGCAGGAAAGATCCCGCAGTCCAGTCGCGACTCGCGGCATCTTACGGCAAGCTGCCCCTGAGCTTCGAGCGGAACGCCGGTCAGACCGACGCCAGCGTCAGGTTCCTTTCACGGGGTCCCGGCTACGCGCTCTTCCTCACCGGGAATGAGGCGGTGTTGTCGCTCGAAAGGCGGAGCCATCCTCACACGAAAACTCCTCAGACGAAAACGCCGGGGTTGGCCAGCCTTTTTGACAGGCCGCAGGGCCCGAAGCCGATTCCCGCACCGGCTGCGTTCCGCATGACTCTGGCAGGAGCCAATCCGAAGGCCACGGTAACCGGGCTGGACGAATTGCCCGGCAAGAGCAATTACTTTATCGGCAACGATCCGGCGAAGTGGCGGACGAATGTGCCGACGTACGCGAAGGTCAAATATCAGAACGTCTATCGCGGCATCGACCTGGTCTATTACGGCAACCCACAGCAACTGGAATACGATTTCGTGGTGGCGCCGGGCGCGGATCCGAAAGCGATCTCGCTCGACGTGGCGGCGATCAGATCCTCAGCGGACGGCGGCCGGAGAGCGCCCGGTGTTGATCAAAAGCGGCGGATCGATGCCAACGGCGATCTGGTGATTCGAGCCGGTGAGGACGAGGTCCGCCTGCACAAGCCCGTGGTTTATCAGGCCGCGGTGAATCAGGGAGCGGAGGGCTCCGCCCGGCATTTCGTCGACGGCCATTACGTGCTGAAAGGCGACAACCGGGTGAGCTTTGAAGTCGCTTCCTACGACCCGGGCAAAACCCTCGTGATCGATCCGGTTTTGGTCTACTCCACCTACCTCGGTGGCAGCGGCGGCGACCTTGGACAAGGGATAGCGGTGGACTCCTCGGGAAATGCTTACGTCACGGGTGACACCTTCTCGACCAACTTCCCCACTGCGAACCCTCTGCAGGCTGTCTACGGCGGGGGCCTGAACCAGGGTGATGCTTTTGTAGCGAAGCTGAACCCCGCCGGCTCCGCTCTCGTCTACTCCACCTACCTGGGTGGCAGCTGCCAGGACTCTGGACAAGGGATAGCGGTGGACTCCTCGGGAAATGCTTACGTCACGGGTGGCACCTTCTCGACCGACTTCCCCACTGCCAGCCCGCTGCAGGCTGTCTTCGGCGGCGGCTTGAGCGATGGCTTCGTCGCAAAGCTGAACCCTACCGGTTCCGCTCTCGTCTATTCCACCTACCTGGGTGGCAGCGGCGACGACAGCGGATACGGGATAGCGGTGGACTCCACGGGAAATGCTTACGTCACGGGTGAAACCGACTCGACCAACTTTCCCACCTCCCGCCCGCTGCAGGCTTCCTCCGGCGGCGGTTCCGATGCCTTCGTCGCAAAGCTGAACTCCGGCGGTTCCGCTCTCGTCTACTCCACCTACCTGGGCGGCAGCTCTCAGGACTTTGGACAAGGGATAGCGGTGGACTCCGCGGGAAATGCTTACGTCTCGGGGGTCACCAACTCGACCGACTTCCCCACCGCGAGCCCTCTGCAGGCTGTCTTCGGCGGCGGCGTGGACTACGGCGATGCTTTTGTGGCGAAGCTGAACCCTACCGGTTCCGCTCTCGTCTACTCCACCTACCTGGGTGGCAGCAGCGACGACGAGGGACATGGGATAGCGGTGGACTCCGCGGGAAATGCTTACGTCTCGGGTGGCACCTTCTCGACCGACTTCCCCACTGCCAGCCCGCTGCAGGCTTCCTTCGGCGGCGATGAAGATGCCTTTGTGGCGAAGCTGAACCCTACCGGTTCCGCTCTCGTCTACTGCACCTACCTGGGTGGCAGCGGCGGCGAGTTTGGACTAGGGATAGCGGTGGACTCCTCGGGAAATGCGTACGTCTCGGGATTCACCGACTCGACCAACTTCCCCACTGCTAACCCGCTCCAAGCTGTCCATGGAGGCTCTCAAGATGCCTTTGTAGCAAAGCTGAACCCCGGCGGTTCCGCTCTCGTCTACTCCACCTACTTGGGTGGCAGCAGCGTCGAAGAGGGAGAAGGGATAGCGGTGGACTCCGCAGGAAATGCTTACGTTGCGGGTTACACCCAATCGACCAACTTTCCCACTGCCAACCCACTGCAGGCTGTCTACGGCGGTGGCGAGACCGACGCCTTTGTAACAAAGATCGGTGCTGGCGTCTCAGCACCATCCTGCCAGTTGACGAGTATTGTTAACGGACCTCCAAAACAATTGATCGTCACCATGCAAGACGCTGCTTCGGGCCTTCAGACCATACAGTTGACCGCTGAAGTCAACACTACCGTGAGCATTCCGTCCTTTACCGTCGGCGCCACCACGCCGGTGACCGTCACGGCCACCAAAGTGGACCAGAGCCAGACTTCGGAGGTGGCATTCCTCGTCACGAACACTGCGGGCAAGAGTACCGGCTGCGATCCGGTCGACTTTACCGCGCAGATCGAAAACCGGATGGAGACTCACGTGTTTCGCAGCCTGAGCAGTTCCGAACACTACGTCCGAATCGTCAACGGAAAGCCAGGCTTGCGCCGCATAGCGTTTCGTGTGAACGGGACTCTTCTGCCGGAATCGCACCTCGCGGACGGCGAAACAGCCGTCCTCGATATCGGGTCGGCCATGCAGGAGGGTCCGAATAACATCGCAATTCTGCACGCTTCCGGAAAGGCCGGCGCATCCGCTTACATCCTGATTGGCGACAGTTCGGTGCAATAGCTGAGAGGAGTGCAAGAATATGAATATCGTTTCGGAAAGGCTTTGGTCCTGCCGTAGCTTGTGACAGAGACTGATCGCGACGGCGGCGCTGGCAGGCGTCGCCGTACTGGTGAGTCCGCCTCCGCGAGCGTTCGTGGCGCTTTTGGGTGGCTTCAATGTTCGAATGAATCGGCAGGCGCGTCTATCTCATTCGCGGATTGCCGCGGCATCCGCCATCTGTTAGTATTGCGGCGCTGGAGGACACAGAATGCTCCGAGAGACTTTTCAGCGCACTTTTCTCAGGAAGGCAGCAGGAAGCTTTTTTCTGAGCGTGTGCTTCCTGATTCCTGTGCACCCGGCACTCGGGGGACTGATTACGATAATTCCGCTTGGATTGCCGTACCAATCTTACGTCGGTGTCTTCAGTTTCGCGACCGCCATCAACAACGCCGGACAGGTCGTAGGGTACACGCTTGTAAATATGCCTCTCACGACAGCGTCGTCTATCCCGTTTCTTTATTCGGGTGGCGTGCTAACCAATATTCTAGGCCTAAACACCGTTCCAATAGTGAATTTTACAGCGAATGGCATCAACAACAAAGGACAGATTGTGGGGACTTGCACTCCATCCTCCGGTCGACTTTACGGCGCAGATCGAAAACCGGATGGAGACTCACGTGTTTCGCAGCCTGAGCAGTGCCGAACACTACGTCCGAATTGTCAACGGAAAGCCGGGCTTGCGCCGCATAGCTTTTCGTGTGAACGGGACTATCCTGCCGGAATCACACCTCGCGGACGGCGAAACAGCCGTCCTCGATATCGGGTCGGCCATGCAGGGGGGTCCGAATAACATCGCAATTCTGCAAGCTTCCGGAAAGGCCGGCGCATCCGCTTACATCCTGATTGGCGACAGTTCCGTGCAATAGCTGAGAGGAGTGCAATATGAACATCGTTTCGGAAAGGTTTTGGTCCTGCCCTGGTTTGCGGCGGCGCTGGCAGGCGTCGCCGTACTGGTGAGTCCGCCTCCGCGAGCGTTCGTGGCGCTCTCCTGGGCGGCTTCAAGTTTGAATGAATCGGCCGGTGCCGTTCATCTCATTCGCGGAGAAGTCAAGTTGTCCGGTTTTAATAATTAGTGATCTGTCCGCTTTGTGATACAAAGCGATGCGGCCGTCAGGCCGCCGCCTTGTTGGGTTTGGTCTTTGCCTTGGAAACAGCAAAGACCGTAGCCGGCGCGGTGGGAAAGTGGGAAGCCCGCTGCTTCTGCGGGGTTTCCAAGGGAGTGTGGGAGGCGGTTAAAACCTGCTTCTGGTTTTCCCCGGCTTCCATGCTCCCGCCTTTTCCACGGCGCTTTTCTGTTGCAGCGCCGGTTAGTTTCACTCCTTTGCTGTCGAAGCGGCCCACCACGTGGGGACCGAAGCGGATCGACACGGTCTCATCCAGGTGTTCGTGGATCGTCACCGTCGTCCCCGCCAAGGTACTTCGGAACCGCGTTTTATCGATCTGCCACAGCCGATCTCCCATAGCTACCGTATTGTCTTTGGCCACGACCCGCTCGGTTTGTACCGTGAAGATCCAGTTCAGGTCGCTTCGGCTGGTGCGCCGGAACGCCGTGCCCTTCTCTGCCGCCGTCACGCTGAACTTGGCGTTGAACTCTCCGATATACCGCTCCCGCAGGAAAGCATTGGCCCTCTCCACCGTGGTGATCTCTGCCAGCCGCAGTTCTTGTGGCAAGCGCCCTTGCCACGTCCCAAAGCTGCGCTCCGAGCGGCCGCGCGCCTGTGGCGAGTAAGCCGCTATCATCTGTACTCCCAGTTCTTTCATGGCACGCCCCACCTGTGTCGGGCGGTGTTTGTCCACTTTCTCTCCTCCCTCATCGTGACGAAGAAATGGCTTCCCCTGTCGCTATACAGCGCACAGAACAGGCCTTTGCTCTCGATCACGTCGCGCAGACCCGCCATTACCGTGCGTGTCGACTCTTCCTCCACTAGTTGGGCGTAGTAGATCTCGCTGGTGGCATCGTCGAGGATCACGATCAGGTCGTGCCACCGTTCATCGTTCAGCCATTGGTGCTTGCTGCCATCGATATGCAGCAGCATCCCCGGCAGGGGCCGGCGCGGGCGCCTGCGCCGGTGCGGCCCCCGCTTGTGCCGTTTCGCCACCAACCCGGCCCCCTGCAAGGCCTTCTGCACCCACGTGTAGCTTAAATGGATCTTGTGCTTGTCCCGCAGCTTCTCGTGAAAGTGCCGGATGTTCAGGTCGAAGTACTCTTTCCGGTACAGCCGCAACACCTCCTCCACCGTGGCCAGAGGGATTCGTTGCGCACTCGGCTTGCCCTTGCGCCGATCCGCCAGCCCCGCGTAGCCCCCGGCCTCCATCCGCTCCTTCCACCGTCGCATCGTCCGGTCCGTCACCCCGATGATTTCTGCCGCCGCCCACCAGGTGATCTTCTTCGCCATCGCCTTCAGTAACACGTCTTGTACCTTCATCATCCGCGCCATCTCGGCGGCTGAATATCGCTGGGCTTCGTCCACCTCCCAGCGTTACGCGCCGCCGTGCTTGCGGACAGTTCACGTGTTAACTCGACCGGACAACTAATTGCCGCGGCATCCGCAATCTGTTAGTATTGCGGCGCTGGAGGACACTGAATGCTCCGAGAGACTCTTCAGCACAGCTTTTCTCAGGAAGGCAGCAGGAAGCCTTTTTCTGAGCGTGTGCTTCCTGAGTGCCGTGCGCCCGGCACTCGCGGAATTGATTACCATAATTCCGCTTGGATTGCCGTACCAATCTTACCTCGGTGTCTTCAATTTCGCGACCGCCATCAACAACACCGGACAGGTCGTAGGGCACACGGTGGTAGCTCAACCTCTCGTGACGGGGCCGGATATCCCGTTTCTTTATTCGGGTGGGGTGCTAACCAATATTCTAGGCATAAACGACCTCACGATTGCTACAGCGAATGGCATCAACAACAAGGGACAGATTGTGGGGACTTGCACTCCAACCATCTATGCGGTTTGTCCCTTTTATTATGCGTTCCTGATCTCCGGCGGCCAGACGATTAATCTGAACTCCATCGCCACACCGCCTTCAGGGTATTACATGGCCACAGCACTTGCAATCAACGACGCCGGTGAAATTGTCGGTTCGCTAAACGTTAACCCGTGCTCCTATCCCTTTCAGGGGTGCGAGCCGCAGCGTGCGTACCTCTATGCCAACGGAACCGTGACCGATCTGAGCACTCTGACGAGCGCTATGACACCGCAAGTAGCTACCGCCATCAACAATGGAGGTCAGGTGGTGGGGAACGGATTAGATTCGGCTGGCAACGACCAGGCATTCTTGTACTCGAATGGAACGGTTACTGAGCTCGGCTCGCTGAGCAGTGCGTTGCCCTATAGTCAAGCCCAGGGAATAAACAACAGCGGGGAAATCGTCGGCTGGTCGCACAATTTGGGCGAAACAGACGAGCCATTCCTGTATAAGAACGGCACTTTCACGGATCTTGGCAACCTGGGCGGGCCAGCCAATGCCTATGGCATCAACAACCTGGGCCAGGTTGTGGGAACGTCTTCCCTTTCTCCTTCGTGCAGTGTATCCGACTCCATCTCCTTCTGTACGAGCGCCTTTCTCTACGAAAATGGAGCAATGATCGATTTGAATACCCTTTTACCGCAGAACTCGGGGTGGCACCTGACGTCCGCCATGGCAATTAACGACGAGGGACAGATCGTGGGATCTGGCCAATACAGCGGGCAGTACAATTGCTGTAATTCCCCCTATACCGGGCTGGTTGGGTTCCTTCTGGATTTGGGTTCTTCCACTGTCGCCTCAGCACTATCCTGCCAGTTGCAGAGTATTCTTAACGGGCCTCCAAAACAATTGTTCGTCACCATGCAAGACGCTGCTTCGGGCCTTCAGACCATACACGTGGCCGCTGAAGTCAACGTTACCGTGAGCATTCCCTCTTTTAGCGTCGGCGCCACCACGCCGGTGACGGTCACGGCCACCAAAGTGGACCAGAGCCAGAGTTCGGAGGTGGCATTCATCGTCACGAACACCGCGGGCGTGACTACCAGCTGCGATCCGGTCGACTTTACCGCGCAGATCGAAAACCGGATGGAGACTCACGTGTTTCGCAGCCTGAGCAGTTCCGAACACTACGTCCGAATCGTCAACGGAAAGCCGGGCTTGCGCCGCATAGCTTTTCGTGTGAACGGGACTCTTCTGCCCGAATCGCACCTCGCGGACAAAGAAACAGCCGTCCTCGATATAGGGTCGGCTATGCAGGAGGGTCCGAATAACATCGTCCTTTTGGAAGCTTCCGGAAAGGCCGGCGCATCCGCTTACATCCTGATTGGCGATAGTTCCGTGCAATAGCTGAGAGGGGTGCGGTATGAACATCGTTTTAGAGAGGTTTTAGCACTGCCGTAGTTTGTGGAGAAACTGATCGCGTGGCCGCGCCGGCAAGTGTCGGCCTCGCGTTCACTGATTCAGGCCAGCCGGGGAAGCAAGAGACACCCGCTGGCGGGGAAATCACCAGCAGGAAAGATCCCGCCGTCCAGTCGCGACTCGCGGCGTCTTATGGCAAGCTGCCCCTGAGCTTGAGCTGAACGCCGATCAGACTGAGGCCGCCGTCAGGTTTTTTTCACGGGGTCGCGGCGTCCGGCTCTCCGCCACTGGGAATAAGGCGGTGTTGTCGCTCTAAAAGGGGAGCCATCCTCAGACGAAAACGCCAATCCGAATGCCAGGGTAACCGGGCTGGACGAATTGCCCGGCAAGAGCAATTGCGAAGACGCGACGGTAATTGAGGGCCGACTGCAATCCGCCTTCTCAAGTCAAAAATTTAGCGAAAGGCATGATCGTCGCGACCCGCTGCCTCTCGGAGAAATTTCCTCCCGTCCGGCACTATCTTCGTTGAGCGACATCTCGCTCCCGGGAAGACGTGTACTATGCCGCTGTTCAAAACCCGCAGCGCCGCCGTCTTCGGCATTGACGCTCTGCCCGTCGATGTCGAAGTGGACCTGTATCGCAGCGGAATGGCCCGCGACTTCATGCTGGTCGGCATGCCGGATACCGCCGTTCGCGAAAGCCGCGAGCGAATCAAATCGGCGTTGATGAACTCCGGCTTCGGTTATCCCAACCAGGCCGTCACCGTGAATCTCGCGCCGGCCCACGTGCGCAAAGAAGGCGCCGGCTTCGACCTGCCCATGGCCCTCGCAATCCTGGGCGCCATGGGGACTTTCAAGGGGCTCGATAAACACCTGTCGGTCGGCGAGTTGTCGCTCGATGGCGCGATACGGCCGGTGCGCGGCGCGTTGTCGGTCGCGGTATGCGCAAGGGAGCAGCGCATCGAAAATCTCATTCTGCCCGCGGAGAATGCCGCGGAGGCCTCGGTGGTCGACGGAGTGAACGTATTCGGCGTCAGACATCTGGCGGAAGTCGTGGCTCTGCTGGCGAAGCCGGAAGACTTCTCGCCCGCGAGTCACACCGCCCGAGGCGCGCGGCGAAACGCTTTCCGATTCGCCTGCCGGACTTTCGCGATGTGCGCGGCCAGACAACGGCCAAACGAGGCCTCCAGGTCGCCGCCGCCGGCAGTCACAACGTCCTGATGATCGGACCTCCCGGTTCGGGCAAAACCATGCTGGCGAAACGATTCGCGGGCATTCTGCCGCCGCTGACTTTCGAAGAAGCGATCGAGACGACGAAGATCCACAGCATTGCGGGCGTGCTTCCCGCCGGGCGCCGGGCTTCTGTATACACGGCCGTTCCGCGCGCCGCACCACACGATCTCCGATGCCGGCCTGATCGGCGGCGGCTCCGGCTCGCCTCGTCCCGGCGAAGTGAGTCTGGCGCACAACGGCGTGCTGTTCCTCGACGAGTTTCCCGAATTTCCGCGCAACGTTCTGGAGATTCTGCGGCAGCCGCTGGAAGACTCGACCGTCACGATCGCGCGCTCGAACATGACGCTCTGCTTCCCGGCCAGCTTCATGCTGGTGGCCGCAATGAATCCGTGCCCGTGCGGCTACTACGGCGATCCCACGCGCGAATGCCGCTGCACGCCAGCCATCATCCAGCGCTATCTCGGAAAGATCAGCGGACCGCTGCTCGACCGCATCGACATCCAGATCGAAGTGCCTGCGGTGCCTTACAAGGAGCTGCGGGCGTCGGAGGTTGCCGAGTCATCCGAAGACATGCGGGCGCGTGCATCGCGGGCGCGCGAAACTCAAAACGGCCGCGGATACAACAATTCGCGCATGCCGGCGCGGATGATCCGCAAACAGTGCGCGCTCGATGAGACCGGCGAGCGCACGCTCGAAATGGCGATGCGGCGCATGAGCCTTTCGGCGCGCGCGCACGACCGCATTCTGAAAGTTGCGCGCACCGTCGCGGACCTTGACGGATCAGCAAGCGTCGCCGCGAAACATATCGCCGAGGCGATTCAATACCGCAGTCTCGACCGGAATTACTGGAACTAACGCTTTCTGATCCATCGCTCTCAAGCGCGGCTCCGCATCGTGCGACGCTGGTCTTCCTGCCGGGGTGATCTTCAAGGGTCTGAGGCAGGTCATGGACATTCGGGGCTCATGCCCGATCGTTTCCAACTCCGCGATAAACACGTTTCAAGTTCATCGATATCGTCGCCGCCAAGGATCGCTGCGCCCGACGCCATCGTGAATCCATCCGGGGGCTGAAAGGCCGGCGGGCAAGCCCGAGTAGAACGCGACGCGAGAGAAATCGAGGTTAGGGTACAGGACCTTATAGCAGTCATCAGGCACGCGGGCAAAGTAACGACGGTTGGCATGGACTCCTCCTTCGGAAAACGGAGCCTTAAATCTTTCGGGAACCGGGGTTAAGTGGAGATTTCCGTTTTTGCTCGCAATCCCCTGTACTATCAACCTGTTCAGGGACTTCGGCGCATGAATATTTTCCTGGGCCGGGTCCAGGGCGTGGCACGGTACCGGGGCCAGTTTTGAATCAATCTGATCGCGAGAGATCTGTTCGGCATTCAGATTACCGGGCGGCAGTAACTCGCTGACACAATTTACCGCGTCGGGCTGGTTCGATTGCCTGGGGGAGTAGTGTGGCGTGTGATTTATCGTCAGAACAGCTAATCGTACGGATTTGTTAAGGCGCGTTATTCCGCATTCCCGGAGGGAGTCTCCCCGCGCCGGGCGAGCTGGGGCTGGCTCATTGGTCGCCGTGTGCATCGTTTTTCGATTTGGGTTTCTGCATTTTAATCTTCTGGCATTTGCGGGCACTGCCACTTACGCTTCCCGTGGAAAATATGTCCCTTCAGTTCCTTCATCGTGACCTTACATTTCCGACAGGTCATCGTCGCGCGGTCCCATTTCGCTTCTTCCGATGATCGCCTGGGCACCTGACGGAATATTTGGAGGCGCGCGTACGCTGGAAATTGCGAATCGGGCTGCTCTCCGACACCCACGGATTTCTCGACGACGCGGTTTCCCGGCATTTCACCGAATGCGACGAGATTTGGCATGCGGGCGACTTCGGGACGGTCGAGGTTCTGGATCGGCTCAAGACCTTCAAGCCAGTCCGGGGCGTTTACGGGAATATTGACGGCGCAGAACTCCGCGCTGAAGTTCCTCAGGATCTCGTTTGGGATTGCCAGGGCATCACAGTTTACATGACCCACATCGGAGGGTATCCGGGCAATTACGACCGGCGCGCAGGGAAGAGCTTCAACGGCTTCGGCCGGGTTTGTTCATCTGCGGTCATTCCCACCTCCTGAAAGTAATGCGCGACCAGACGCTCGGCCTCATTCACATGAATCCAGGTGTCTGCGGCCACAACGGATGGCACGTCGTCCGGACCCTGCTTCGGTTTACTGTGGAAAGCGGGAAGATATCCGACGTGCAGGCGATCGAACTGCGACCGCGCGGGAGGCGGCCGGCCGTCAGCAATCGTGCCACGGGTTGAGTTTCGGGGAAGCTGCGCAGATAGTAAGCAAACTTCGCAAGAAGGCTCGCAACGCGACGCCCGCGAAGGCGGCGAAAAGGCCAGGCAGCAACGCCCGCTGCTGGCGGGACCACGAAGAAAGACCGGGTGCTCGCCTGATCAGCCGGGAGAGGCTCTGATGAATGTCGCCAAAAAGTGGCACGTCATTCAACGGTGGCCGCAGGCACTGAATTGCTTCGCCATCCTTTGGGAAATCGATTCCCTCAGCAGGCGAGGTAACCGCAACTATGAATCGCGCTTACACAATTTACTTGACACATCCGCGCAGCCGCCGGATGAATTGGCAGGCCGCCTCGACCTTCTGCCAATTTGAACAAAGCCCTGCAAGAAGCCGCTGCAAACAGATTGCACCTGGGCGTCGCCACAATTCTGGACTCTCTTCCGGCAATCCTCTATAGTTATGCCATGTCTGACTATGCCATCCGCGTCACAGGAACCGAGACGGATCTCAACGCGTATCGTCAGCAGTTGCTCGACGATCTGAAAGCCGAGGGTGTGCCCGTCGAGGCCATCGAGATTTCCGCCGCCAAACCGGTGCGCCGCAAACTCACCGATCCCGCGCCGCTCGGTCACGTCGAATGGCTCGAGATTGTTGTGAAAATCGTCATGCCCCTGGTCACGCCAGTCGTCACGGAACTGGTGAAAGCTGTGATCGCGCGCCGCGCCCAAGCCGCTGGCGTGCAAGCGCAGGAGCAACCCGCCGCGCAAAAAGCGTAGCCGCACTCTCTCGTCACCGTCCAGGCCGGCCTATGCTACCTCGCAGCCGTCTTCTCAATCCCCACCCTCTTTACTCCGGGCGCCAGCAGACCTTCTACACGCCCGAAACGCTCTTTCTCAGCGTCGGCATCGGCCAGCCCGTCAATCGCCCCGACGATGCCTTCGCCACTCTCGTCCACGAAGGCATCCACTGGCGGCAGTTTCACGGCACCACCTTTGGCGCCTTCTGCCAGTGGCTGAAGCACTCACAGGAATTGAACACCTTCCAGCATCTGCGCGCGTTGCCCGACGAGCAGAAACACGCACTGCTCTTCCGGCGTGCGGCGGGCACTCCCATTCTCTCGCTCGATCCCGATACAGACCTGCCCGATCCCCCCATCTCAGGCCTCAGCCTCCGGTCCGGAAACCGCCTCGATCTGCTGCGCTCGATCTTTTTCGACCACCTCTTTACTTATTCCTACTTCCGCAATTCGATCGATGTTGTGCATGAACCCAGTCCGGCACAGGATATGTTTGGCAGCGCTATTGCCGATGCCGCCGCTACGGTCTCGCATGAACATCCTTCCTGGGACGCTTTCGAATATGCCGACGTGCAGAGCTTCTACACTCTCCCCAAAGTCGGCAAGGTCAAAGGACTCGACCGCGAGTTAGCCACCAGAGACATGCTCGAGGCGGCGGCCGCCGCCAACGAGATCATTTTTCACGCTCTGATTGTCGAACAGCGCTTTCTGCTCACTGACGAAGGCGCCCAACGCGAAATCGAAGCGGCAGACAAAGACCCTGGACTCGGTCAGCTTCCTCCCGGCATCGGCCCTGACAGCGTCGCCTGGCCTCGCGATGCCTTCGATTACGACACCTTCGGACGCCTGTCCGCCAGTGTCCTCGAATCCTCCTACGGCGTTGCCCTTAAGTTCTTCTTCAAGGCCTCCGGACTCTCTCCTGCCCGTCCCGAATCCTGGGTAACCGCGCTCGCCATCATTGACTTCTCTTTGAACGGACCACTCCCGCCGCTGGTTCTTCCCGGCCATCGGCGCCCCAGCTGGGACGACCTGTATCCCCCCGCCCGCTTCCTTCAGGCATCGGTGGCCGTGCGTAAAACCGGGCCGCTGCCCCTCCTGCCTGACCACCGCATCCTGTCGCAATTCACCGACGACATCGCGCGTGCCGCCCACCTCAGCAGCCCCAACGATTACGATTATGCTGTCGTCTTTGACAAAGCTCAACCCGACTTCGATGCCATCAAAAAACGTGACGTTTGGGACGAACTCTACGGCGAGCCGGTGAATTATTACAGCTTCCTCCGCTGGTGCCAGCAGGCGCTCTGGACCATGCGGCAGGCCGATTCCCTGCGGCTCGTAATTCCTGTGATGACCATGTGGAGTCTGATGAGAACCAACATGCCGGATGCCTATAGCTTCATCGCCGGACGCCTGGGCACTACCTGCCCGCTCGTCTTCGCAGCCGATGGCGAAATTGAGCATGCTCTTGGTTCCACCACACAATTCGGCACCTGGCTTGCCCTCTCTGCTGCAACCTTTCATTCGGCCTGGGAACTGATGACCGGTGTGGGGAAACCCGCGTTTGCCGGTTTCCCCCAGACCTTGTTCAGCAACGAGGCGTCGGGCAAGGTTGTCGATGGGTCGGTGCGCCACGCCCTCGGCATTTCATTCGATCCCTGGCTGCCCGCGCAGCATGCCGGTACCGGCGCCTGAACTCCTGGGGGCGCATACAGGGTTGGCGCGGCCGGGAACTTCTTTTGCCATCTTCAAATTTTCCGCGCCCTCATGAAGGTCTGCTAACACTCACGGCGGGCAAGGTTCAAGAATGGCTACATCGCTTCGGTGCGCCGGATTTGTATCGCGGCGTCGATTCCGCGTAAATTATTGATTTATTTGGCTCCTCAGGCAGGATTCGAATCTAAACCCTTCGGTTGCTTAACCGCATCGACATCCAGATCGAAGTCCTGCGGGGCCTTACAAAGAGCTGCGGGCGTCGGAGGTTGCCGAGTCATTCAAAAGACACGCGGGCTCGGGCATCGCGGGCTCGCGAAACTCAAAACGGCCGCGGATACAGCAACTCGCGCATGCCGGCGCGGATGATCCGCAAACAGTGCGCGCACGGTCGCGGACCTTGACGGGTCAGCAAGCGTGGCCGCGAAACACATTGCCAAGGCGATTCAATACCGAAGTCTCGACAGGAACTACTGGAACTGACGCTGTCTGATCCATCGCCCTCAGAGCGCTGCTCCCCGCATACTGCGGCATCATTCCGGACTCACACACGATCGCTTCCAGCTCCGCGATAAACCCGGCGGAGACTGGCAGACATGGGCAGAAACGTTCGGGATTTCCCTTCGCGGGTGACGTCATGGAAAGCGTCCCGGGCAACTCGGAGACGGCCTCCAATGGTGTCGCAGTTCCCGAGCTGGCAAAGAACTCTGGCGCTGAATCCACGAGTCAATCGACCATCTTGCTGCGCGAAGAGCGATGAACAGATGTGTGAGACCATCAGACGCACAACTGGTTCTTCTGCTGCTTTTCGGAACGCCGCAGGGACATCGATACCGTAGATTTTGTTCGCAAGGGATACCCCCGCCAGCAGGCGCCTTCGACATCGCCATACCGCAGCGCGGAGCAACATGGCTTCCCATTCGATTCCGGGGTGAGCCGCAATGACCGCCGCCAGATCGACGATCCAATTCAGTCGTCGCCAGATATGCTTGGCGCCATGGGCCGCGAGCCCCAACAGCAAGTCTTCAACCGACAGAATCGGGATTGTGGACGAATGCAGACTCGTGAAACCGCGACGGTCCCAAACCCGATCAAATGGGGGATCGAATTCCGAATCGCCCGACGGTTCCAGGTGATCCTTTACTTCAATAAAAACCCGCCCATCGGGGCTCGAAAACTCGCGATGGTTTGCGTCTGAGACAGACACTCGCCTGGCGATTCCCTGTACGTGCTCGATGGGGTGATACCCCGCGGCGCGAAACCATTTATTGATGTCGGTAAAGCGCGACGGATCCACCCAGAAATCGAGGTCGTGAGCTTCGCGAAGATCAAGGTCTCCATACGCCCCTATGGCCAGGGTCGGTCCTTTGAAGGGAAGCACGCGGATTCCCTCTCGCGAAAAAGCCGACATCAGCTTGATGAGTTCCAGCGACTGCTCGAGGTTCCGCCTGGCAACCTTCTTACGAAAAATCTGAAATTCGGCAAGCGTCAGAGGCGGCATCACATCCGCCGCATGGACCGACAGATTGCCGCTCAACACAGGCAACACGCCGTGAGGAATCGCAATACGAAGAACTTCGCTCCAGTCGAGCCCACTGGCGATCTGCTCACGAATACGCGCGAGAGAATTTACGTCCGGATGAACCCGAGAGCCCTCCAGAACGAGCGTGATCTCAGGGCTGCCGATCATGAGAGGAGGTTTCCCAGAAGCGAGACCGAGCGATCCAGGTCGCGGCCGGAGAGGAGTCGAAACGCGGGGACGCTGTTCGCCAGCTCGGATAAGACCCTGAGATGCGCTCGGGTAGACTCCTTATGGGTAAGAAGCACGCTTGCCGAAAGATCGAGGAAAGCCTGGTTTTTATCGAGCGGCAACAAAAGGCTCTCATGTTGCTTTACGACTCTCGGAAATACGATAGCCGCCGGCGTTGTTCGCCAGCCTATACTCGAGCCGTAGAAGTCGCTCGCACGCAATTGATACTTCGGCCATCCCGCAGGCCTGCCATCGCGATCGACAGAATGCAGTTCGACGAAAAGCGGGAGAGTCTCATCTGTCAGGTCTACTTTTTCCGGGAATGCCAGGGTTTTCAGTCCGTCCGCTTCCTCGACCAGGGTGATGTCGTCGCCAAGGAAATCGAAGCCCGAGCGAATCAGAGCAATTGTCAAAGTTGACTTGCCGGCGCCGGAACTACCCGGCAGTAACAAGCTGCGACCATTGCGGGCGACCGCCGCGGCATGAATTCCATATTTGCCCCTTCGCTTGAGTATCTCCAGCAGCGGAATTGTAAAGAGCGGGTGTGTAGCGAGCCATCGCTGATCGGCCTCAGGCCGCAAAACGGAAACGAGGCACTCGCCGGCCGCTGGACGGCAAAAGACCCGTGCCCGCGGGCCATAATCGAGATAAAGTTCATCCTGCTCCGGAAAATACAGTGCCTCGCCCATGGCGGCCTGATAAAAGGGGCGGCCCGGGCCTTCAGGACGTCGAATCTCGTAACATTCCGGCGATTCCACCGAGCCGAGCGAAAATCGAATGTCCGGCGGGCGGTCTTCTCCAGACGGAAAATCAATGAAGCGAACCGCTACAGCCTGCAGCATCTCTTCCGAGCCCCACACCTCCATACACAGACCGTGGAGATCTTTCTTGTGGCTCGTCGCGATGTTCATCGCTCAACTCAAAGAATTCGTGAAAGAAGCGGTGGCAGCCTCTGAATGGGTCGCGGCCTTCGAATGATCTGAATTAAACGTATACATCGCCGTGAAGTATTGACGGGGATCGCGGGCTTCGAGAAAAGGCTCCCCATCCTTTACCAGCCAGCAGTGACCGGCGTATGCCGTGTCCACCAGTCCTATGCCAAAAACCAGCGAAACGTCCACACCGGCCCGGCGCAGGAAATAGTAAAGCGTCAGACCGCGCACCTGGCACGGATTGTCAATGAGCGGCCGCGCAAAGCGGCAGATGAACTGCGTAAGCCGGATGATTCGTTCTGCCTTTAGTGTATCTGCAAATGGCGGAGCGAACGGAGGCTCAACCCAAGCCTCCAGCCGGCGTACGGGAAGGCGAACGAGCCAGGGCACGGTAGCGGCAAAGAGGGCGATTCGTGGAAAAAGGATTGCCTCAGACAGCCGGCTCATCTTCTCGACTCCGGGTGGTGAGGAGATCGTTTTCCAGCAAGCTCGCGATTAATTCGCGGCAATCGGCAAGGATCAGTTCGGGGGGTGCGTCAAACTCGGTTTCAATGAGTCTGGTAACTTCGAGAATCGGTCGGCGTCCATCGATCAATTCCCATATCGTCGCGCCAAGCTCATTGAGCGAAAAGTAGTTACCGGATTCCATGTGGAAGAGCACCAGATCCGAGCCCGATCGCTGAGCGATCACATGCTCGCTATGGGTCAGGCAATCGGACAGGTTCATATCCCTTTGCTCCCGGCTCCCCAACCGGGTTTGTTATGCGTCCCTGCCAGAGGTAATTACGCGAAACAGGCGACTAGACTCAACCCCCCGGATTCGGACATACGTGGAGTTGGGTCCGAATCCAGTTTAGAGTTGAGAAATAGCACCCTAGAAAGAAAATTTCGTTACCAGGCGCAGCAAACCGAGGTTCAGAAGCTTCGGTGAAACATACTTTCTCTTGTTCATCAAAATCCTCCTGAGGAGACAATATCCTGTCGGATTGTCCCAGTGTATATCAACACACCGAATGCGACTACGCATTTTCTGGACATTTCAATACATCTGCAGGGTTCCGAAGGGGCCGACCCGTGCCTTGCTTATCTCTGTCGTTTACGCACTGCCAAACCTGGCTATGTCGCGTTAAAAGGTTCGGAAGCGTTGCTGGTCTCCGCGATCTCCCGATTAAGAGCCGCTGCAAAAGTTCCGATATCACACGTTTATTAGTGGTTAGTTCTACAAACCTACAAACTACGAACGCGGCACTCAGCCGGAATATGTTTATGGAATGAGCGTTCCGGCCGGACGGGCCAGACATTCCAGCTTTAGAGTGCGGGTAGACCGACGATGAGCCGCTCGATCCGCATCGACCCGATGCAGGGAACCCAAAGACGACTTTGGCAAGAACTCTGTATCGTTGCAATCTTTGCGGTTACTTCATGTGCCTGATCATGTTTGGTTATTTCAGATCAGCACAACGCACTGTTCCTGACCAGCTCAGCCGGAACAGATATCAATAAGGAAGCGGTCAACCGCGCCCTGGCGCCAGTTCCACAAGAAGAACCTCGCCCGCGGATTTCCTGTCGCGACCCCAGGAGTTGCCGTGTAGAGCACCAGTGGACTTCGTGAGAGAATTGGCAAGTCGGATGTGACATGCGAAAGCTTCTCACGGCTGCGCCGTTGTTCACTGCATTATTCGCCAGCGCTCTGATTCCAATAGCCGTCCAGGCCGCTGACGGCAAGAAGAATCCCACCGCGGTCGGTGAACGCAAAGTCGGGAAGGGTCTCAACTTTTACAGCATTGAAAAGGAAATCGCTCTCGGCAAGCAGCTCGCGATCGAAGTCGAGAAACAAGCGCGCATCGTCGACGATCCGATCATTTCCGAGTATGTCAGCCGGTTGGGACAGAACCTTGCCCTCCATTCCGACGTCGCTTTTCCCGTCTCCTTCAAAGTAATCCAATCCGACGAAATCAACGCGTTCACACTGCCCGGCGGGTTCATCTTCGTCAACACCGGCCTGATCAGGCTGACGGCGAACGAGGCGCAACTGGCGTCGGCGATAGCGCACGAACTGGGACACAGCGCGGCGCGCCATGCCACCAGGCAGGCCTCTCAAAACCAGCTCGTCCGGATGGGAACTCTTCCGCTTTTTGCACTTGGCGGTCTGCCTGGTCTCGCAGCACGCGAGGTTGCTTCCGCCATCATGCCGATGGCGTTCCTGCAGTTCTCACGGGCGTTCGAGACGGAGGCCGACACCCTTGGACTCCAGTATCTGTGGAATGCGGGCTACGATCCCGAAGCCAGTATCGACCTTCTGGAAACGATCGAATCGACTGAGCGAAGACAGCCAGGCAGCGTCTCGAAACTGTTTCGCAGCCATCCGCTCACGCCGGACCGGATTCGCAAAACGCAGCACAACATCGACATGATGCTGCCGTCGCGCGAGTCGTATGTAATCAATACGTCCGAGTATGAGGCAGTGCGCGATCGTTTAAACGATTTGATCGGATCGCATTCGAACGCACCGGCAGCCCCCACATTGGAGCGCCGTTAACGCGACTTCGCGCTTTTGGGAAACACGCGCAAAACGAGTCGCGTCCGCGCCGCCGAGATGGGGTTCCTCCACTTTTTGGCCCGTCCGGCGGCCCTTGCGTTTTTTGAGGAACACGCGGGAGTCAGGAATCAGCCCTGCCTGCGGGGCAGCCGGATGGAATAACCTGTGACTCCGATACCAGGCTCGCGCTTCTGAGGGGTCGCGCCAAAGACAAAGAACTTACCCGACGCCTTCAAGGTTTTACCTTGCCACAAGCGAGAGCGTCGCTCCCTTCCGGTCGCGGCTCGGTGAGTGTTCGCAGCGGCCCTTGCGCTTGCAGGAAACGGCGCCCTCAAAACAACTTGTAACGAAAATACTTTTGGGGATTGTCACGAAAATCCCGCAAAAACGTTTCCATGCTTTTCAGCGAACCGTTCAACGATTCATAGAGCTGCGGATTCGCAAGCAGCTCCCCGTAGCGGCCTTCACCCGCGTTCAGCGAAGCCAGCATGGAATCCGTGGCGGCCAGCAGGCGAGCGATGCGGAGATAACCGGCATCGTCATGCAGCAATGAGCCAAACCGCCCTTTTCCGGAGTTGGCGTCCGCCAGCTGGTTTCGAAGATCGGTAAGCTGGCGAACGAACCGATCGTATTGCTCGCTGCTGGCGAACAGACGGCCGGTAGTTCCCTCGCCGTTCTGGATGGAAACCAGCATCTGATCCGCGCTTGTCACCAGGTCATTCAATTTCGTATACATCTCGAGCGAAAAAAAAGCCTGGCCGAGGCTGGTCCGGGGAGTCAGAAACCGGTGCAGCGCCGTCTCGAAGCCGTCGACACGGGAGAGCAAAGTGTCGTACTCCATCTCCCCGGTAACAAACTTGCCGATTCGGGTGTCAGGCGAAGTCACCTGTATCATGATCTGGTCGACCTGCGCGGTTTCCTCCTGCAGGTTTTGGATCAGTTCGGCCCGATCCGTTGCTTGCTGGGCAGGTTTCGAGGGTAGCGTGCTTTCTTCCGCGATCGGCAAAGGACTCGTTCCCGGATCGATCTCGACAAATGGGTAGTCGACGATAGTGTCGGCATTGACGTCGGTTTGGGAATCGGATGGGATCTGCCGGAGATAGCGGACAAGAACCCGCATCTCGACGCGGACGGCGCGCCTGGGGTCGAGCCCTCCGGCGAGCTCAACCTTATCCACGTCGCCAATCTGAATTCCGGCCAGACGCACTTCCGAATTCGTGTTCAGACCGCCGGAATCGGATCGGTAGGTTATCAATGTCGTTCGGCGCGCAAAAAGATCGCTCCCGCCGCCCACCAGCAGATAGATCAGGAAAAGCGAAATAGCGGTTCCGATCAGAATCACCGCCGCGATGCGCGCCTTCATGGCGCCAGTCGGCTTGATCTCCAGTTCCGCCATCCTGTCGCTCAGTCTAACAGCGCCGGCCCACCACAGCGGGAGCGATGCGCCCGAAACGCCGGAAATCCCCGGATGCGATAATGACCCGGCAGCTATGAAGGATCATAAGAGCACCCTCTCTTCCCTGCCGATTCCTGTGGCGCGCGGTGTCGCCAGGAATATTTCCGGGAGGCGCGTCTTCGAACTCGGGCGTGCGCTTACCAATGCAATCAAGGATTTTGGCGGTTTGCCGCCGATCTCGCTGGCCGATCTTCCAGGCCAGGCGAATGCCGACATACTCTGTCACTTGCAGGACGGCGCGCCCGTCGCGATGATTGCAAAGCTGCTGGATGCGAAGAATGTCTTCGAATTCGGCACCTACACAGGCGCAACCACGGCCCTGGTAGCGTCGCAGAATCCGCAGTGCCGGGTGGTGACGCTTGATCTCCCCGTAGCAGACTATTCGCAGGCGGTGGCGCTTTCCTCTGTCGAGATCACCGATGAGTACCTTTTTCAGGGAGTCGGCCGAGGTGAGTGCATTCCTGCCGGTGCAGCCGTAACTCAGCTCCGATTGGACTCCGCAAAGTTCGATCCCGAGCCCTGGGCGGGAATCATGGATCTGATTTATATCGATGCCAGCCACAGTTATTCGGCAGTCCGAAACGATACGGAGAAAGCACTGCGCATGCTTGCGTCGAACGGCGTAATTGTCTGGGACGATTATTATTACTCCGGCATCTGGCGGTACCTGAACGAACTCGACCGGGAGCGCCCCGACCTGAAGCTCCGACGGATTACGCGGTGGGGAAAAGCCATGACCACGCGGGGGCTCTTGTGAAATCGTCCGCCATAACGAACAGGATCTGAACTTTTCGATGATAGACTCCGTTGAATCCCTATATGGCGATCTTCGAGATCTTTTATCAGCCGGGCAAAGTGTTCGCAAGCCTGCCGGAGCGGCGCGGCGCCTGGATAGCGCCATTAATCCTCGGCGTCCTCCTCAGTCTCGGCACCACGGTCGCAATAGTTCACCTGATCGGGATGCAGACAATCATCCGCCAGCAACTCGAAACCACGCGATTGAACATCAGCCCGGAACAGATGCAGCAGGCGCTTAATACTGCCGATTCTCCGGCGAGAGTGTACGGCACGTATGGCGCCGTGCTCGTCGGAGGAGCGCTGGTGCCCCTGGTGATCGCCGGATTGCTCAGCGTTTTCGCCATGATGGGGAGCCGCCAGCCCCGTTTTGGCACGATGTTTTCGATGGTGACGCTCGCCTTTTTGCCCTATAGTCTGATCGTGTGCGCGATGACGATTCTGGTTCTGTACGCTTCTCCCGACCGGACTTCTCTTGATTACCAGAATCTGCTCGCAACTAATGTCGCGGCCTTCATGAACAAGGAGACGACATCCAGAGGGCTCTACACCCTGATGACCTCCATGGACGTGCTGAGCTTCCTCGAAATCGGCCTGATGTCATATGGATTTTCGAAAGTAACCCGCAGCAGCCTCTTCTTCGGGGTGGTGGCGGTGGGCAGCTGCTGGCTAATATATGTTCTTGCGAAGGTCGGGCTGAGCCTGGTATTCTGACGAACCTCTTGGGTGTGGATCGCACGCGTGAGATCGACTGCGGGGTTGGCGGATCAGACCGATTCCTCGAGTTGATTTCCGGGAATGTCGTTACGTTTCACCGGGACGACTATTCAGAAGGGCTATGGGGAAAGGTCATGCGCGTGTTCCAGGACCGATGCCTGAATACCATTCCATTCCAGAACCTGGCTACGAGAAACAGCCATCGAGAAGCGGCGGGAGGAACACCACTCCGGTTGTAAGCACAACAGCGTACCTTATTGGATACCGGATTATTGAATACCGGATTGAATACCGGATGCGTTTCGCGGACGTGATCTGAACGCCACTCAAACACATGCCCCTCAGCAGGCTGATTAAAAACGATAGTTGATACGCGAAGGCCAGACCACGGGATTTGAAGGTCCATTCCGCCTTAAAGCTGGGGCAGTATAGCGGCGCAGCAGCAGTGAACGTCCGACACCGAACAATAAAAAGTACCGCTGAGAGGTCGGGTGCGGATTGAACGGTCCTCGAGTGCCTGGCTTCGGGACGAATTCCGCGGGAAAGCCGATTGCGTATCATCAGGTGGTAGCCGGCCCGTAGTGTCTCGAACAAACGAAAGCGCGGCGAGATTGTCGCTGTCATCAGCGTCGCCTATGGAGATATATCGGCCCCACGCGGCCAGCGCTGCACGGAAGATCACCGCGCCGTATCCGCGGACACACACGTTGATGGGACGTGCCCCTTCCTGCAGAGCAATCGATTGATCGCTGTGAGCGTCACGATCGCGTGGTTGTCGCGCTCTATGTTGAGATGCCCTTTTCGCGAGGGAAAAAATCGCGGCCTTTGAAAAGGCTCGCTTCTCTGCTGCCGGGCCTCCCCTCGAGTAGCCGATCGAGGAGTTTCGGCTGGCAGTTTTGCTCGAGAAACGGTGCCTGCGCTGAGCACTTGAAAGCTCGGCCACGCCCCAATCTCACGTCCTAAAGCCCAACGCGTGGCAAGCCGTTGCCACGGTGCCGATGGCACGCGGGAAAACGGTTCTCTACACTTATTGATTAAAGTGCCTGCGACACCCGATTACGCCGCGCGTCTTCTCCTCCTCGGATTGATCCTGGCGGTTAACGCCTTCTTCGCGGCCTCCGAGGTGGCGCTGCTCTCGGTGCGCGATTCGCGCCTGAGGCATCTGGCGGAAGAAGGCAACGCCGGCGCCAAAACCGCGCTCGCGCTTCTCGCCCAGCCGGAGAAGCTTCTCTCAATCACCCAGATCGGCGTTACGCTCGCGAGCCTCGGCCTGGGGTGGGCCGGCGAGGACACGCTTTACGCGCTCCTGCTGTCGCTCTTCCACCCGATACTCACACCCGCAACCTCCGCTATTCTGCATCCCGTCGGATTTGTGCTGGCATTCGCCCTGATGACCTATTGCCACGTCGTGATCGGCGAGGTGGTTCCGAAGAATCTGGCGATCGAAAAAGCCGACCGTCTGGCAGTGATCGTCGCTCCGGTGCTCATGTTGTTCTCCCGGGTCATGTCGGTCTTCGCCTCAATTATCGAAGGCTCCGCGCGAGGGCTGACAAGGCTCCTGGGCGTAAAGGCGCGCCACGGAGGCGGCGGCCACTCTTCGGAAGAACTCAAACTGATCGTCAGTTCCAGCCGTTTCGCCGGAAGCCTGCCCGAACTGCAGGAAGACATGATCCATCGCGTGCTCGATCTGGACGACCTGTCGGCCCGCGAGATCATGACGCCTCGCCGCGAAATCATTTCAATATCCTCGAACTCGACGCTGGACCATGTACTCAAGACGATGGTCGAGAGCCAGCATTCCCGTCTGCCGGTCTGGGACGAAAAACCGGAGCAGATCGTCGGCGTGGTTTTCTTCAAGGACATGCTGCGCCTCTGGCACGAGCGCCGCAGCCGCATCCGGTCCGAGCGCAATGCGCCGCCGTTTCATCTGACGCATATCATGCGCAAACCCCTGATTGTGCCGGAGACGAAGCCTCTCATGCAGATGCTGGAAGACTTCCGCAGTGAGCACTCACACATGGCCCTGGTAGTGGACGAATTCGGAACGGTGACCGGTCTGCTTACCGCTGAAGACGTGCTCGAACAGATCGTGGGTGAAATCGAGGACGAGTTCGATGAGAAGCTGCCCGAGCCGCAGTCCGAGGCGGATGAGGTGGATCTCGACGGAGCTACGAGTATTCTCGATCTCGCCTCCATTTACGGAATCGAGTTGCCAGCAAATGCCGGATTCGAGACCATTGCAGGATACATGCTTTTCAAACTGGGGCATATCCCGCAAGCCGGCGAGCAGGTGGAATTCGAAGGGCGCCGCTTCACTGTCTCCGAGATGGATCGAAACCGGATTGCGCGGGTGCATGTGGAGAAGATTGCCGCATCCCCGCATTCAGGCAACGAAGACTCCGGAAGCGAAGATTCAGGAAAGACGAAAACGGGGGCGGAGCAACTTGCTGGGAATCGATAGCAGAGCCGCCCGGGCCACGTGGACGGCGGCCCTCGTTTTGTTACTGCTGGGCGCTCTGTATTTAATCCGGACCACCCTGCTGATATTCGTCATCGCGCTTCTGTTCGCCTACCTGTTGTATCCGCTGATGGACCTGTTTGACCGTCATTTGACGTCCAGAACGCGTACCCCCGCCCTCGCGATAACCTTCGTGCTGGTCATCGGGATTCTGGCGGCCTTCGGCATCTCCATCGGCTCCGCAGTTGCGGACCAGGCGGTGAATCTGACAAAACAGGCGCCGGCATTTCTCGAGCGAATCCGCGAGAATCCCGCGCCCGGGACCCAGGGCGTGAGAACCGTGAAGTCCGAGTTGAGCGGCATCATAGAGCGGCAACTGCGGGCGCACTACGACGAGATTACGCAGTCTTTGCCCCAGATGGGATTGCGCATACTTTCAGCGTCGGCGAATCTGATCGATATCGTCATCATTCCGATTCTGAGCTTTCTGATCCTGCGCGACGGGCGGCGAATCCGTGATAGTTTCCTTGAGATGCTCGATTCCGGCCAGGAGGGCGCGCGAAGTACTCTGGCGGATATCCATCAGCTGCTGCTGGTCTATATGCGCTCGCTCTTGCTTTTGTGCTGCGCTACGTTCTCCGTCTTTAGTATCGGGCTCAGCCTTATGGGTGTTCCCTACGCTCTCCTGCTGGCGGCGTTGGCGTTCCCGCTGGAGTTCATTCCGCTGGTGGGACCGCTCGCGGGGGCGGTCATAATCATCGCCGTCAGCCTGATCAGCGGTTATCCGCATGTTCTGTGGCTTGTTATTTTTCTCGGCGTTTACAGGCTATTCGAGGATTACGCTTTGTCGCCGCATCTGATGAGTCGGGGCGTGCAATTGCACCCCCTCCTGATCATTTTCGGTGCTTTGGCCGGGGGGCAGATCGGCGGTGTAGCGGGAATCTTTCTCAGCGTGCCATTGCTTGCCCTGGCGCGGCTGCTTTATCATCACCTGAAGAAGATGAGGAGGGTGCGGCCTCTGCAAACCGTGCCGTAAAACCGGACTGCTTTCGATCGACTTTAAAGTTATTGTGAGGTGCAGCTACTTCCCGACCAGGTGTGTCAGATCCATGTTGTTTTCCTGGCAGATATATTCATACAGTTCCGTTGAAGGAGACCAGGGAATCGTATAACTGTTGGTCCAGGGCTTCGTGTAGGCCCCGGGATCCTCAATGGTGAATTCGTAATGCAGGGTCATCTCGTCAGTGCGGGTGAAACGCTCGATGACGTGCAACGCTTCAGTATGAGGATGACCGTCCTGATCGAGCCACGTTTCGTCGTTGAAGCCTGTGGCGTCAACCACCAGCGTGTCTCCTTCCCAGTGCCCGGTCGAGTTGCCCAGGAACGAGGGGTTCGATTGCCCGTCATGAGGATGGCCGTCCGTAAAGACCGCACGCCATATATGCGTGCCGCCTTCGAACACGAAAAGTATGCGATCGGGCAGTTGAAAGATCTGGAAAGGAAATGGAGTTGCCATAAGCCTGGGCACGCCAGGGGGCAGGCACCTCGATTCCGGATCGTCCTTTGAAAGATTCGCGATGCGCTGATCGTAAACGGCTTTAGCCCAGGGGCGAAAAGGAACATCGACAATTTTCTCAACCGGGGATCTGGACGGATCGGCGCCTGTACCCGCGATATTCGCGACTACTCTCGGATTCCACGAGCCCTTCGAATTCCCGAGATCCGGGTGGCCGTCCGCCAGACGCGGCGTCGGTCTCGGCCGAATTCCCTGCGTTTTCGCTTCCGGAAGGCGTCCGGCGACAATCGGCTCCTGACCAGGAGCAAGCGGAAAAATGACGGCCGACATTCCGAATAAAGCGACGAGCGATACGGGGATCTTCAGAGTCACACAGTCATCTCCTTCCATCGACAATTCCCGTCAGCTGTGACTCTGACGCTGCCGCAGTGTTTCGATCCTCAGGACAAGGTGACTACCGATTATAGGGAAAATGGGAACTGTGTGGAAGGGTGCATTTGCGAGGCTTCCGTGAGATCGATCGGCATACCAGCAATATGCACCGGTGGACCGACTGGCAAAGGCATGCAAAGCAGCAACCCCTGGCGCTGAACAAGAGGGATTCAAGCCGGGTTTGTGCCAGGAGCTTCCCATTACGGAGGGCAACATGCGTTTCGACGAGCGACGAAGCAGACGCAGCCGTAATCAGGATCTCGGCCGAAAGGCGAAGGCGCCAGGGCGTGCGGTTGAATTATGAAGCGCCCGGCGCGGGACTCGATCTCCGCGCCGTAGTTTCGCGATCACAGCCTTACATACCCGGAGACTCCCGGCAACAGCGAATCAACATACAACGGCACGGCGACTGCGGACGCGGAGTGAAGGGAGTCAACAAATGCCAGAAAACGCCGTGCTCGCTAATGATCCGCGAGAGCTTTATGCGAAACCGCCATTCGAGGAGCCAAAGCAATCGCCCCCCGGACAGGAAACTTCGATGCGTACGAGCCCCGATCATGGGGAAGAAACCTATCGGGGCTCTGACCGATTAAAGCATAAAGTAGCGTTGATTACCGGTTCTGATAGTGGGATCGGAAGAGCGGTGGCCATTGCATACGCGCGTGAGGGCGCCCATGTGGTTATTTCCTGCCTTCCGGAGGAAGAAAAAGACGCACAGGAGACGGCGCACTGGGTAAAAGAAGCCGGCCGGAAGAGCCTTACGTTGCCGGGGGACATTCGCGAAGAGTCATGGTGTCGGAGTCTGATCGATCGAACTATACAGGAATTCGGAAGGCTCGACATCCTGGTCAACAATGCTGCCTTCCAGGCGACTCATCATTCGCTCGAGGATTTCAGCTCAGAGGAGTGGGACCGGACCTTTCGAACAAATATTTATCCCATGTTCTATCTGGCAAAGGCCGCGGCTCGACACATAAAGCCCGGGGGAACAATCATCAATACCGCTTCGGTGCAGGCCTATCAGCCCAGCGGCAAACTCCTTGCATATGCGTCGACGAAAGGCGCCATTGTTACTTTCACCAGGGCGCTTTCGGAGCTGCTGATCGAGCAGGGTATACGGGTGAATGCCGTGGCTCCGGGCCCGGTGTGGACGCCTCTGATTCCTTCCACCATGGAAGAGGAGAGCGTGAAGAAGTTTGGGCAGGATAGTCCGTTGACCCGTCCGGCGCAACCAGCCGAGCTCGCCCCAACTTACGTTTTTCTCGCGTCAAACGACTCCAGCTACATCACCGCCTCGGTCATGGATCTTACCGGCGGCAAAATGCTGCCGTAACCCGGAATCGGAGATGCGGCGGCAAACGGAATGAGCGGCGCAAAGCCTGACCGCGGCGTAATTACGACCAAAATCCCCGCGCGGCTTGACAGGTTGCCCTGGAGCCGGTGGCACACCATGGTCGTGGTCGCCCTCGGAATTACGTGGTTGCTCGATGGGCTGGAGGGGAACCTTGCCGGGGCGCTTGCGGGAATTCTGAAGCTGCCCGCAACGCTCGGCATGACCGACGCTCAGATCGGCATTTCCTCAACCGTGTACCTTCTGGGTTCTGTGTTGGGGGCGCTCGGTTTCGGTTACGCGACCGACCGACTCGGCCGAAAGCGCCTCTTCAGTCTTACGCTGATTTTGTACCTCAGCGCGACCGCGGCAACCGCATTCGCGTGGAACTTCTGGAGTTTTACATTTTTCCGGGCCCTCACCGGGGCGGGAATCGGCGGCGAATACGCCGCCATCAACTCCGCGGTTGATGAACTGATCCCGGCGCGCGTGCGGGGACACGTCGATCTGCTGGTGAATTCGACGTTCTGGATCGGAGCGGCAATCGGCTCCGGCGCGTCGTTGATCATTCTGAAAAAAGGGCTGTTTCCAGTCGATCTCGGCTGGCGTTTCGCCTTCGGCATCGGAGCGGTCATCGGCCTGGGGATCCTCTTCATGCGCCGTCATGTGCCTGAAAGCCCGAGGTGGCTGCTGATCCACGGGCAGGCTCGCGAGGCCGAGAAGATCGTCGCTGAGATCGAAAGCAAAGTCACCGATCAGCACCAGGAAGAACTCCCGGAAGCCGAGGGAACCATTCGCCTGCACACCCAGAGCCACACACCGTTGCGCGAAATCTGGGACGCGATGGCTAATCAGTACCGCCAGAGGTCTATCCTCGGTTTTTCGTTAATGGTGACCCAGGCATTCTTTTATAACGCAGTACTTTTCACTTATGGGCTGGTGCTTCTGCGGTACTACAAAGTTCCACCGGATCGCCTGGGTTTATACCTTGTGCCGCTCGCCATCGGAAACTTGTTTGGACCGATCCTGATGGGGCGCCTGTTCGACACTGTCGGCCGCAAGAAAATGATTGCCGGCACGTACATCCTTTCCGGCGCCTTGCTGGCGGTGGTGAGCTGGTTCTTTTTCGAGGGGCGGCTTACCGTGCTTACCCAGACCATCAGCTGGATGGCGGTGTTCTTTGTGGCCTCGTCCGCCGCCAGTTCCGCCTATCTCACGGTCAGTGAGATCTTTCCGCTTGAAATCCGCGGTCTGGCAATCGCGGTATTTTATGCAAGCGGCACCTTTGTGGGAGGCGTCTTCGGTCCGGCACTTTACGGTTACATCGTGGGAACGGGGTCGCGGGTTTTGCTGTTCTGGGGCTATATCGCGGGTGCGGTCGTGATGGTGGCCGGCGGCGTGGCGGAAATCTGGCTTGGCGTGGACGCGGAGCGCAAATCACTGGAAGCCATCTCCGCGCCGCTTTCCAGTCGAATTTAAAGCGAGTTCCTGAACATGCCTGGAAATAATGCGCTAAGCCTGCGCGCCCTCGACGCGCTGAACTTCTGCGATGCGGCATTCAAACAGGCCTCGCTCCTTTCATGACGATTTTCTACAACCGCCACCAGGCACTGGAATCGGGACAGATCGGCGTTCTGATCGCTTGCCAATTCTCGCCGGAGTTGCCGTGCGGGGATTTACCGGAAACCTTGCAGACAAGTCGCACCACAGGAAAATGCGTACCGGAGCTGCAGCTGTTGTCGTGGCTCTGGGGGCTGTGGGAATTGGTCGTCTGCCTCAATATGGCGTGCAGATCGGGATTCAACTGATGATCGGGCTCGCGATACCGTTTTTCCCCGCTGCAACGGGAGCTCTCGCGCCCGGTCTGTCCGACAAAGACGAACTCACCGACAGGGTGGCGCGCAACGAGTCTTTTACCCACTTCGGCAATGCATGCTTCGCCGTAGTTGCCTCAGTGACAAGCAGGCTGATCAGTCTCGCCAGGATCCTTTATGCGGCTGCGGTGTTCGCTTCGGGAATGGCTGGATCGGTTCTGTTTATCCGGAACGACGACATCAGCCACGAAGCCGCTCGCCAGGAGCACTTCGGGGCCCTTCCCAATCACACCAGCCCGGTTGAACCTGGCCGTTCCGCAGGCTTCTGCGCCACAATGGTTCGCCGATATAGCTGTTGAGTCGACTTCATCGGCGGCTCAATGCGTTCGTTAGCCCCGTTGAGCAATGCCGCGCGGCAAAGACAAGACCGGCCGGTCACGGGTATTGCCGGTTCCGCAAGAGCTCCCGCCATCGGTTTACTTCGCAATAAAAATCCTTCTCGGCGCTTTCTTCCGGAACGTCTGCCACCAACTGAATCTTCAGGCCGCGAACTTCTTCGAGGTACCGGAATAAACGGGCGATCATCGACGCTCCCCAGTCAACATCCTGATAAAAGCCGCTGCAATGAAATCCGGGGAGATGGACCGGATGACAGCCGCTGAAATTCACTTCGACGACTTTGAATTCGCCGGTCGCCGTGAGCGCGACATCCCAGCCCAACAGCGAGCCATTGATGATACTGGCAGGCAGACTGTTCAGCAGACCCTGCACGAAGGCGTTCGGCCGATCGCGCTCGCCGGGAATGTTGCCCGTTCCGAACCGATGGAATGTCATGTCTTCCACGACATCTGTCTCAATACTGTGAACACGGTATTCCTTTTCGATCGCGATTCGTTTCTGAATAATAAAGGTTTCGTCGCTGATTCGGATTGAGCCGCCACCGTTGAAACACGCCGGATCACCGAAAATCGATGAAGGAATATCGAAGTTGCCCTTCTCGCCCGAAGAATGTCCCAGGACCGCCTTAATGACGTAGCGCCCATCGAACTCGAATGCGGCACGGGAGGCAACCCGGTCGCCCCGTTCGTCGCCCGCGAATCGCCGAAGGCCGCAAGTGACGGGAATCGCTCCGGGAAGATAGTGGTTCAGAACCAAAGCCTGGACCAACTTGTGGTCCAGGCGCCATTCGAAGACGCGACTCTCGCTGAACCCCAGAACCGCGCTCAGTTGCCGGATTGGCAATGCCCGAAAAGTGCTGCGCATGCCTGTCAGAAAAGGCGCCGCTCGCGACAAGCTCAAAACGATTTTGCCCGGATTCGGACTTTGACGGGGCAATGAGACCCCTTCGATTTTCGCAATAAGACGCGCAGCTTCCGCGATTTCCGCCTCAATCCACCTGGCCAATTTTAGAATTTAACGAAAACTATTGCCCCAGTCACCGCCCGCCTGCTATTTTGTTCGCAAGCTACTGAAAACGATGCAGATTTTTGTTACGACCTCAGACTACTACAATCCGCTCCTCCCGGGATTCTGCTACTTGTTCAATCGCCACTGGTCTGAATGCCAACCGGTGACGATCCTTTGTTACGAACGCCCGAAAGCTGTCCTGCCGGACAATTTCAGCGTCCATTCTCTCGGCTCCGCCGCGAGTTGCGGTGGGGAAATTCCCGAATGGACGCCCGGCCGACGCGGGCGCAAATTCCAGGAGGCATATCCGAACCCCCGCTGGACCGACAGCCTTCGTCCGTTCTTCAGAGCTCTTCCCGACGAGCCGTTCATCCTGCTCCAGGCGGATTACTATCTGCACTTTCCTGTGGAACTTGACAAGATAGATTATCTGAGCCGTTTCCTGGCAATCGATGATGTCGCGAAGATTGATCTCACCCGGGACCGGGCGTTCTTCCCCCACGAAAGATATACGGCTGAGAACGGGATCGAGGTGGTCGCCAGCAGTCAGACTGCGCCTTACCGGACTTCCCTTCTGCCCGCAATCTGGAAGCGCGATTATTTTCTGAACCTGCTCAAGCCCGGCCGCAGCCCATGGACCTTTGAAACGATCGGAATGACGGAGATCATGAATGACGGCAAGCTGATCCTCGGAGTAAACCAGCCTCAGTTCGGTCCTGTACCTTACCTGAATGTCTACTACTCCGGTAGGGTCAACTGGCAACAACTCGATCAGCTCGATCCCGAGACGCATGACGAGATGAGGAAGAGGGGAATGATCGGAGTGGGGTGGAACGGATGGGTCGACAGGCCGCAAGGAGAGACTGCGGCGCAATGAAGGTCTTTGTAACTACATCCGACTGGTACAACCCGCTCGTTCCCGCTTTTGCGTGGCTGTTTAATCGCTTCTGGTCGGATTCACAGGAGGTCGTAATTCTTTGTTACACGCCGCCGGCTTGCGAATTACCCGACAACTTTTCGGTTCATTCTCTTGGGAATCCTGAAGAGTTTGGCAATAATCAGCAGGAGTGGTCTCCCGGCTGCCGGGGACGGCGCTTCGGCGAGCCGTATCCGACTCCGAAATGGAGCGATAGCCTGAAGCGCTGGATCGAGCGGATCGAGGACGAGGTCTTCATCCTGCTGCAGATCGATTACTTCATTCATCGGAATGTGAATCACCGCCAGATCGAGATTCTGCAAAAATACCTGCCGCATCCGGGGGTGGTCAAGATCGATCTTTCCGCCGATCGGTATCACAACCCTCATCACCACTTCGCTTCGGAGGACGGTTTTGAGGTTCTCGTGAGCGATCAGAAATCACGGTATCGATCTTCCCTTCAGGCCGCCATTTGGAAACGCGACTACCTGGCCGGGTTGCTCAAGCCGGGAAGAAGTCCCTGGGATTTTGAGAAGGCCGCCATGTACGAGCAGATGGACGATGGGGGCCTCATTCTGGGAGTCGCGCAGCCCGAACTTGGACCCGTGCCGTATTTGAACGTGTACGGCGGCGGACACACGAACTGGGAGCAATTAAGCAAACTGGATGCCGGAATTTTGGAGGAGTTGCAAGGGCGGGGGATGATCGGCCCGCATTGGAACGGCTGGGCTGATCCCGTCGGATGGAAACGATGCTGACCAGTCAGCCGCTCCATGCCTGGTTTCGCCCAATGGGTTTGTTTTGTCAAATCACTTCCAACAGCTTCCTCGTGATCGACGCGGCTACGGCAGCGTTCGGAGGCTACGGACGATGCGCGCCGGTAAATTCGCCGGATATCCGGTGCTGCCTGATCGAGGTGGACACGCCCGATATCTCGCTGGAACCGCGATATGAGGTGACGGAAGGCCTTTCGCTCGTTGAATTTACAGGCGGGGGAACCCGAGTTGAGCTGGACACCCGGACTGGCGAAGCGACGGGAACGATTGCTGCAAACCTGGTTCGCCGGCCAGCCGCGCTACGGTATCACGTGCTCCAGTTCGTTCTTGCGAGCATGCTGGCGCGGCGCGGATTCCTTGGAGTCCACGCGGCGGCATGTGTTCTCAACGGTTCCGCGATTTTATTACGCGGTCCGAGCGGGTCGGGCAAGACGGCGGCCGCCTATGCCTGCGTGAAAGCCGGCTGGCAGACGCTTGGGGAAAGCGTGATCTGGATCGACACGCGAGATGGCGGAAAATGCGCGTGGGGAATGCCCTGGTATTTTCACCTTCCCCGCGAGGCGACTGCCTTGTTCACAGAGTTGCCTTCCGCGGCGGTACTTACTAGCGGAGGACGCGAGCGGCTGGAGATTGAAGTTGAATCGGTTCGGGCGGGATGCACGATAACTCATGCAAACCCGGCTGCGATCGTCTTGCTGGCAAGCGGTGGGGGGCCGCTCAAGCGATTGAACCCGCAACAGGCCGCGGCCGAATGGCCCGCCGGAGCGGCGGGAATGGAGACCGATTTCCCGGATTACGAGCGGCATATCGGAAGTCTTCTGCAATTGCCCGCCTGGACAATGGCTCCGGGCACACTCGCCGCCGCGCCCGATTTGCTCGCTAACATCCTGGCCAGATCCAGCCCCGGACCAGCGTGAACCCCGAGCCGCTGGTCACATTCTTCACCTGCTCGGTTTACCCCGACATCGCTCGGATCTGGTACGCCTGCCTGCGGCGCGCCGTCCCTGCCGCCGATGCGAGTTATGAAATCTATCACGACTCGGATATGTGCCAGTTGGATCCGCGGTTGTTCCCGGGAGCTACGATTCTCGAGCAGACCCCTTGCCGACGGGACTTTCAGGAAGCTTATAACGACGCTCTCGCGCGGGTCGAGACACCCTGGCTCGCCTTTGTCGATAGCGATGTTTACTGGGTATCGAGCAGCCTTTGGAGCGAGATCCGGGAGCACATGGCCGATCCGCGCGTCGCGGCGGTCTCTTGCGTGCGACGCAATCACAGGACAAGCACAGGGACGTTTTCGGTGGTTATGAAGGCCGAAATCTATCGTGAAGTGCTGCGGAGCGTCCCGGAGGGGTTCCTTCCCGGCAACGAATACCTGGACGAGACGGTGCCGTACAAGGCGTGGAAGTGGTATGACACGGCCGACCTCGCGACCGACGCTGTCTTACGCGCTGGTTGGGAGGTGCGATTTCTGGATTCGGAAGCGCGCGGCGATCTGGTCATGTTCCGCAACATTACCGTCTTCCGCCTCCCGGCCGAATGGGTGGGAGTGGCGGCGCTCGCGGAGATTGCGGGCCGTTATTTCTGGCGAGGCTACGCCGGCAATCTCGCGCTCAAACGCCTTCATGACCGCTTGTTCCCGGACGGCCCGCCGTACCGTTTTCCGGTGCTGCCGGCCCTGGTGCTCCGCAAACTTTTTCGCGGGAGCTTGAGCGAGATTCTGTGGAGGATTAAGCTGATGTGGGACCAACAGAAGGGTGCGAAGCGCGTGTGGCGTTTTGCCCGGGAAAACGACTGATCGGGTTTCTCAGGACGCTTTCCGGCGCTCAAGATCGGCGACGCGATCTTCAATCGCCTGAACGCGGTCGTCCAAGGCGCCAACCACCGCATGGCTCTGTCGGTACCGGGCGTCCGCAGTGCGAGCCCACTTCCAGAATTCGCCGAGCAGGCGGGTTTCAACGGCCTCGGTATGGTCAAGCACTTCGCGCTTCGAATTGTAAACCGTTTCGAGCACTTCGCGCTTCATCGCGTCAAGGTACTGCTTCAGTTCCTGATCCATAGGGACGTTACGCCACTCAGTATAGCGTCAGGCGCACCCTCCTCCACGCAAAGCAGGATAATCGGATTTGAAACCTGGCCGCCTCCATGCGATGATCCGCCGGCGCATCCGGTATCGCGTAACCAGCGGCGGCGCGCTCTTCATGCTCGCTTTGGCCCTTACAGGCGCGGGAGCTTTTCTATCCGGTAACAACCTGCTTTTTCTCGTGTTCGCGGCCATGTTGGCGCTTATTCTGGTCTCCGGTTTCATCAGCCGGCTGATGCTGTCCGGCCTCGAACTGGAATTGCTCCTCCCCGAGCATGTGTCGGCGCGAATGCCGACGCAGGCGCGAGTACGCATTCGCAATCTCAAACGGCTCACCCCGTCCTTTTCCATAGAACTCGCGGGACAGCCCGGCTCAATCGACAGTTCGCCCGCGATCCTCAGGATTCCTGTCTACTTCCCGCTGATTCCCGGGAGAACTTCAATCGAAGCGCCCGTCGACGTCGTTTTTCCTCACCGGGGACGCCATCGGGAGAATCTGTTCGTCATATCCACGAAGTTCCCGTTCGGTTTCCTGCGAAAGAGCACGCGAGTGGCGCTGCGCCGCGAGACGATTGTCTATCCTGCGCTCGAGCCGCGGCCCGGAATGGAGCTCGTCCTGAGCTCGATTGCGGCCGAAATGGAAGCTCATCTCCGGGGAGACGGGCGCGATTTCTATCGGATCCGGCCTTACGAAGCTTTGGACAGCGCGCGTCATGTCGATTGGAAGAGCACAGCCCATGCGGGCGCGCTGCAAGTGCGGGAATTTACGCGCGAAGAGCAAGGAACAGTCGAGATTCTCTTCGACCGGCGGATCGATCCGGGCCAGCAGCAACGCTTTGAGGAACTCGTGGAGGATTGCGCGTTTATCGCCTTCCGGCTCGCGGAGCGCAATACTCGGGTCTGGTTTCAGTCCCAGAGATTCGAGTTCTCGTTTCCCGAGGAGGGCGAGATCTACGAACTACTGCGATTCCTCGCGCTCGTGGAACCAATCATGAAGCTGACCTCCGGCGGAGCCGGGACTGCAGGAGATCAATCGGTGCATGTACGCTTCGAGGAATTGAACCTGCAGATTCTCTTCAACGCACAAGGGCGCGGATTCCCGGAGGGCGAGACGGCGGAAGAATTGTTGTCTTGACGCGTCAGTACCAGGTCATGGTTTCGATACCCGTGCCTGCATGGAAGCGGTTCAGCTCCGTCCCTGCCTTCATGTCGATTACGGAGACAGTTCCGTCGCCATGGTTTCCCACGATTACAGTGCGGTTATCCGGGCCGAAACCAAACCCCATGGGGCTCTTTCCTACCGGGACCACAAGCTGCTTTCCATTCAGGTCCGACGTGGTCAGGATATTGACCAGGGCCTGCGCTCCGTTATCGGTGACGATTCTCGCGCCATCAGGCGAGAATCGCACGCGCGAACCGGCTTTGTCATTACCCTGAAGCTTGACTTTGTCGATTACAGTATCGCTGGCGGTGTCGATTACGAAGAGCACCGGGGCGGAATAGTCAAGGGCTACGACACGCTTTCCGTCGGGTGAGGCCGCGATCCCCTCCGTCCCATTTGGCGTCGTTATCCTGCTGGTCATCTTGCCGGCTTTGAGGTCGATCACGCCGATAAATAGTTTATCGTTCTTGTTCTCCACATATGCCTTGCGGCCGTTGGGAAGCACGGCGAGCCAGTGCCCTGTCCCCTCGGTGTCGATCGCGGATTTAATGGCGCGCGTGTGCGGATCAATGATCAGAAGCTTTCGGCTGGCATCGCAGGTAACGTAGAGTGTCCCCTCCGCATCGATCTGAATTCCGTGCGGCGCGATGTAAGGAGAAACGTCGATCACGCCCGTTTGAGAACGGCTGGCGAGGTCGATGATGGCGATCGTATGGTCGGGCTTCGGGTTATTACCGTAAATTCCCGCCCCATAAATCGTCACGTAAGCGGTCTTGTGGTCAGGCGACAAAGCGATGTCGTGCGGATTTACGCCCACTTCGATACTGGATATTTCGGCCCACGTCTTCGGATCGAAGAATCGGACGTGGCGTCCGAGTTTATCGATCAGAATGAGGCCGTTGCTTCCCGTCGTATTGTTTGGATCGATGCTTTTCGCGGTTGCGGTAAAGGCGGCGATTCCGAGCGTTGCGAGCGCGATCAGGAACGCCGAACGTCTGGTGAACATGGCGTTTATCATATCGCCGAAACGACGTGCCGTGCTGTCACCAGGTGGCCGTAAAGTAAAGCCGGGCGCACCTCCCCTCATACAATGGAGAATCACATCAATCAGTTGAGGAGCTGAAAATGCCGGCAAAACGGATCGGGATACTCACCGGGGGTGGCGATGTCCCGGGTCTTAATTCGGTGATCAAGACGGTTGTCTATCGCGGTTCGCACGAGGGCTATGAGGTCACCGGCATTCGGCGCGGATGGGAGGGATTGACGCACGTCAACTTCGACGATCCGGCGAGCGTCAGCCGCTACATTTTTCCGTTGAACCGCGACAACACCCGCACCATCGACCGTACGGGTGGGACGTGGTTGCACAGTTCGCGCACGAACCCCCTGAAGATGAAGAAAGCACCCGCATATCTCGCCGGCGCCACTTTTCCCTCGGCTCAGAATACGAAGGGCGGAGTCACGTCCACCGTCTATGACATGACTTCGCAGGTACTGAAAAACATCGAACGGCTGAAACTGGATTACCTGGTCGCGATCGGCGGTGACGACACCCTGAGCTACGCGGCCCATCTCGACAAACAGGGCGTTAACGTTATTGCCGTGCCCAAGACGATGGACAACGACGTTCGAAACACGGAATACTGCATCGGCTTCTCAACCGCGGTCTCTCGCGCGAGCGATGCCATCGAACGGCAACGGACGACCGTAGGATCGCACGAACGGATCGGGGTCTTTCGCATATTCGGCCGCGATGCGGGGTACACGGCGCTGTTTACCGCATATGCGACTTCCATCCGGTGTTGCATTCCGGAATATAAGGTCAACCTCGAGAGACTGCTTGATCTGATTCTCGAAGACAAGCAGAAGAATCCCAGCAGATATGCGCTCGTCCTTCTTTCCGAGGGCGCCGAATGGGAAGGCTATCAAGTCAGTGAATACGGAGAAGCCGATGCCTTTGGCCACCGCAAAAAGGCCAATGTCGCCGAAGTTCTCAGCGATGCGATCAAGAAACGCAGCGGAGATGAAACGATCATCAGCGATCTGACTTACGACCTGCGGGGCGGTCCGCCGGATTTCGTCGACAAAATGGTCGCGTCCACGTTTGCCGGCATGGCTGTCGATCTGATCGCCCAGGGCAAACACGGCCTGATGATGGCTATCAACCAGGGATGTTACGCCGCGGTCCCGATTCCCGATCCGAAGCTTGGCCCGCGCAAGGTCGATATCCCGACCATGTACAGTACCGATCGGTATCGGCCTACTTACTCGGGCAAGATGGGCCTGCCGATTTTCCTGACGCGCGCGTGAAGGTGAAGTCGATCTGGCCGAATTCGATCTGGCGAAAACTCTTGCGAACACGGGACCCGGTGGCCGCTCGCCCGACGCTCACACCCGAACTGCGGGAGGAGATCCGCCGCAGCTTCGATCGTGCGGCGCAGGACGAAGACCACTTCCCGTCAACGATCGATCCACGCATTCAGCACGTGCAGATCCTGTTGAAGTTTTTCGGCGATCTTGCCGATAAATGTGTACTGGACGTCGGGTGTGGCAAGGGGCGATTCGCTCGGGTTCTGGCCGAACAGAACCCGGGCGTCCGCATATGGGGGCTGGATATTTCCGAGGAAATGCTCCGATTTGTTGCACCGGGTATTCACACCAGTGTGGGATCGATGACGGAGCTTCCGTTTGCGGACGCCGCCTTCGACGCCGTATACGCCACCGAGTCGTTGGAACACGCGGTAAACATTGAAGGCGCGATAAACGAGATGTGCAGGGTATTAAAGCCCGGCGGCAAACTCGTAATTATCGATAAGAACGCGAAGTATTGGGGAAAACTCTCAACACCATCGTGGGAACGATGGTTCGATCGCCGCGAGCTGGAAAAGCTGCTGGCGACAAACTGCCACTCCGTTCGCAGCGAATATTTATCGTACTGGGAAGACGTGGCGCCCGATGGCCTGTTTCTGGCGTGGTATGCGCATAAACAGTAAAGGCGCAAACGCTAACGAAGAACAAGCATGACGAATCCGCCGCTGCCACATTGGAACCTCAGCGATGAAGTCAATCGGAGTATTGTTCAGTCGGAAATCGAAGGCGGAGTATATCTCTCCGACCTTTCACCGGGCATTCGTCTGGAACTGGTAACCGAACACCACCGGTATTCTCTCCTGAACCTTGGCCAGGGGACGGGTCGAGATTTGTGGACATCCACACTTTTGTCCCGGACCTGTTCGGGTGACCGTTTCCGGATCGAACTGGGGTGGATCGCTTCTGAAGACCTGCTATCTGGGGCGCGGCATGCGGCTCGAGTTCTGGCACCCCTCACACGAACGGGTCACCACCTCCAGAATCGTTACAATCCGTCAGGTTTCCGGCCACTGAACATACTGCCAGCGAATACACTGAAAGTGTTATGGCTCAAAGCATTTCCGTATCGAGGGATGTCTTTGTCCCCCTCGAGAGAAGGAAGGGGTGGAAATCCGCCTCCAACTGGACCGCTGCTCTCCTGATTTCCGCAGTGTTCCTGCTCGCCGGTCTGTGGAAAATTACCGATCCCGCGGGAGCGGCAGCTCGTCTGGCGCAGGCGAAAGTTCCTGAATCGCTGAGCATTCCAGCCGCGGTCCTCCTCGGGACGCTCGAAACCTTCACCGGCATTCTCCTGCTTGTCCCCCGATTCCGGCGGTGGGGCTCCGTGATCGGAACCGTGCTCCTGCTGGCCTTTATGGTCTTCATCGGCGTGCATTACAACGAGGTTCGAGGCGCCGACTGTTCGTGCTTCCCCTGGGTGAAGCGCGCCGTCGGTCCGCAATTCTTTATTGGCGACGGAATCATGATGCTGCTGGCGATCGGCGCCGGGATTGGAGCGCAGTCCTCACGGGGTCTTCGGTCGGCCGGATTTGTTCTGGCTTCCGTCGCCGTGTTTGCCGCGGCATCATACGGGTATGCGCAAACCCGGCATACCGGCACAAAGGCTCCGGCGACCATTGCGGCCCAGGACGGAACTCCGATATCGCTGGACAAGGGCAAGGTTTTCATCTTTTTCTTCGATCCCCAATGCCTGCATTGCCGCGATGCGGGCCAGCGTCTCGCCGCCCTCAACTGGGGCGATACGCGATTCATCGGGGTCCCCACACAGAATCCTCAGTTCGCGACCTGGTTCATGGGTAAAGCTGGTCTTACCGGAAAGGGTCCGACCTCGCGGGATCTCGATCTTCTAAAAAAGACGTTCCCGTTCGATACGCCACCGGCCGGTGTGGCGGTGGAAAACGGGTATGAGAAATCCATGCTGCTGCAGTTTGAAGGTAAGGAACCCGCGAGTACGCTCGCACGTCTCGGCTTCGTCAAATAAGCCCCGTTAGCGTTACGCTTCGGACAACCAGTCGCCCGCGTGCTGTTCGATAGCGATACGAACCAGCTGGCTGCGCGTGCGCACGCCGGTCTTGTCGAACAATTGCTGCATGACTGCTTTAACCAGGCTTTCGGAAATCTGCAGATTCGCCGCGATCTCCTTGTTGGTCAAACCCTCGAAAACCGCCTTGAGCACGTTACGTTCACGCGGGGAGAGTGCCTGTGCGGCCTCTTCGGTTTCCGATTTCACCTGGGCTCCCGCAACCAGAGAACGAACAGCGCGCGAGTCGAGCCACATATCCCCGCTCGCGATTTTGTGGATGGCCTCGATCAACTGCGCGGGAGGACTGTGCTTCAGAAAAATTCCCGAAGCCCCGCTCTCGAAAGCGCGAAGGGTGATGGCATCGCTCATTCCCGCGGTAACCATGAGAATGCGACCGCGGAAACGCTGACGCCGGGCTTCTTCAAGGAAAGCCGTACCCTGTTCGCCGCCCAGGTCGAAATCGAGCAGGACCACGTCTACCGGTTCCACGCTCAGAGCGTCCCATGCTTCCTGGACGGTGGCGCAGGTAGCGGTGATCCGGAAGTCAGGCTCCGCTTCGAGCAGCCGGCTCAGGCTCTCCCGAAAGAGACCGTGATCGTCGACCAGCAGAATCCGGATCTGTTGCATGATTTTCCCTGAAGCCATTTCTCCCGTTGCCTGTTGCAGCCGATAATTCAACGATGAAGTCAGATCCCGAACCCTCGGGAGATGGTTCATAGCGCAAATCGCCGCGGAAAGATTTCATGAATGCTCGCGACAGGTACAAGCCCAGCCCGGTGTCCTGCGCCTGTTGCTGAAACGGCCGAAAGAGCCTGTCGGGGTGTGCGACCCCGCAACCGGTGTCGCGGAATCTCACGGTAATCCGCTGGCCGTCGCATTGGACGCCGATTGCGAGCCGCCGCAGATTCTCGCTCAGCATTGCGCGCCGGCTGTTCCGCGTCAGGTTCAGAAAAACCTGGAGCAGACTCTGCCGGTCCGCCCAGACCAGAGGAATCGCCGGATCAATGTCGATAGACAAGCTGATATCGTGTTCCTCCAGTGAGGGTCCCACGACGATGCGGAACTCTTCGAGCAGCGACGTCAGATCCACACTCGAAGCCTGATCGGCCATCTCGCGAAGATCCATCGCCGCAATCTTTTCGAGCGCCAGAATCAGATTGCCGAGGGCTTCGAAGTCTTTGTTCGCGGCGAGCTCGGCGGCCAGCGTCGAACTCCGCGAAAGATTCGCATGGGCCATGGCGATAGCGCCACAGACGTTGCGGATCTCGTGAGAAACCGCGCCCACAAGGATACGGGATCCGGCGAGAAGCTGATGCAGACTGAGTTCTTCGCGGTTCCTCAGATCCTCCGAGCCGTCAACCACCATCGCCGCCAGCCGAGAGCCCGCGGTCGTGCTGTAGGTCGAAAACCAGACATCCGCCAGAAAAACCTCGCCGTTCTGCCTGCGGCCGCGGCACTGCATGGCAGTGCGGAAGGGGCGCCGCTTTTCCGCCGGCATACCGGAGCGCTGCACATTGGCGAGAGAAGGAAGAAATGCGTGGATCGAGCGGCCGGAAAGCGTCCCTGCCGGAACCGCGAAGAGGCGGTGCGCGGCCTCATTGGCGAGCAGTACGCTTCCCTCCGCGTTCGTGGTGAATACCGCCGCCGGGCTGCTCTCTACCAGAACCTTCAGTTGCTCTTCCACTTCACTTCGTGCACGGATCTCGCGTTCAATCTGTTCGGTATGCAGGAGTGTGGTGCGGCGGCTGCGAACGATCTCATAGACGAAAAGCCCCATGCAGAAGAAGGCGGCAAAGATGAGAATGTCGCGAGGTACTCCCGCAATCGACCAGGCGAAGCTGTCGAAAAGCTCGGTCAGAAAGGTGCAGACGGCCGCGGAGATGGCAATCTGCCATCGAGTCATGACGCTGCCGGCCAACAACATTGGGAACAGATAAAGGAACCCGAGCGGGATGTTTCCTTCGATGCCCCGATCGCAAAATGCGATCAGCGCAGTAAGCAGGCCGGCTCGGCATAAAACAGCTTTACGCGTGCCGCGAAGAAAGAAAAACAACATGAAAGTGCGAGGGCCGCGTTCGTCCAGGTCCGCGAAGACTGCGCCTTTACTCATTTTAAACCGGGTTTCCCATTCATGCCTTTCTTGCGTAATTGAATTCTAGTTGGAAGGAGGGCAAATTTTGAACAGAATAGCTGAAAGATGTCAAGCCTTTGACCATAAGATAAATGGCCTCTCCGAAAGATAATGGAGATCGGGGACCAAGGGTCGCTACATTGGGACTTGAGCCCGCAACACTATGCCTTGCCGCATGCTGCGGTGTCGCGCTCGGGAGCGAGCGTATGTACCGAGTAAGCCGGCGCCTGCCCCTTCTCTTCTTCTCAGCCGCTTGTTCCTGCCAGCTGTCATTCGGACAAACGTCGCCCGCGCAGCAGTTGCCGGCTTATAGCTGGACAGAGATCAGGGACAAATTCGAATCAGCCAATCCGACGTTGAAAGCGGTAAAGCTCAACATCGATGAGTCGAAGGCGGCCGAGGTAACGGCCGGGCTGCGACCCAATCCGGATTTCAGTGTATCGGCGGACGGAACCCAGCTGACGCCGTACCAGGGCGTCTACCGGCCCTTCGGGGGTACTGTAATCACCCCGGGCGTCAGCTACCTGCACGAACGCGCGAATAAGCGGGAACTGCGTCTCGATCAGGCGAAGCAATCCACTGCCGTCTCCGAATCCACGTATCGCGACCAGGAGCGCACGCTCCTTTTCGACCTTCGCGGCGCATTCGTTCAGGTTCTGCAGGCGAAGGCCGTGCTGCAGAACGCCAAAGAAAACCTGGACTACTGGAACCGGGAACTGGACGTCAATCGCACGCGTTTTCAGGCGGGCGACATCGCGCAACTCGATCTGAATCGGCAGGAGTTACTGCAGGTCCAGTTCGAGACCGACTACGAAGCGGCGGTCACCAACCTGCGCACGGCCAAGATTCAGATTCTGACTCTTCTCAACGACCGTACGCCCGTCGATCGCTTCGATGTCACCGGAACGTTCGATTTTGTCGACGAGTTGAGGCCGCTTGATGAATACCGGAGCGTGGCGCTCGAAGCGCGGCCGGATCTGAAAGAAGCGATGCAAAATGTCGATCTCGCAAAGATTACGCACAATCTCGCCGTCGCAAACGGATCGACCGATCCCACCTGGAGCGCGTGGTGGTCGCATAACGCTTCGTTCAACAATCCGTACGCGAATAACACCATCGGCGCCAGCGTCTCGATCCCTTTGCGCATCTTCGACCGCAACCAGGGAGAGAAAGCGCGGACGGAAGTCGATATCGGCCGGAATGAGCGATTGAAAGACGCCGCGCAGGCGCAGGTTTTCAGCGATGTCGATTCGGCTTACTACACCATGATCCAGAATCTCGATCTTTTGAGACCTTACAAGGCGAAGTATTTGCCGCTTGCGATCGAGGTGCGCGACAAGATGGCGTTTTCTTATCGCAATGGCGGCGCATCTCTTCTGGACTACCTCGATACAGAGAAATCGTACCGGGATACCCGGCTGTCCTACCTGAACCTGATCGGTTCTTATCTGACCGCCGCCGCTCAAATGAACATGGCTGTGGGCCGGGAGGTCATCCAATGAATCGCATTGCTGTTGTGGAAGTTATTGTGTGTGGGTGTGTCGCCCTTTCGCTCGTGAGCTGCAGCCAGAACGTCAAGGCCGACCCGAAGGCGGAAGCTCCGCCTTCTGCCCAGGTGGAAACCGTTGGTGATCCCAATATGGTCAAGGTCGACCACCCGGAGCAGTTTGCACTCACTACTGCGGTGGCCTATGATGCGGCTCCGGAATTGCCCGTCACCGGCGTCGTCAGTCCTGACGTTTCGCGCAACGTTCCCGTAATTTCGCTGGCCTCCGGTCGCGTCGTCGAAGTACGGGCGAAGCTGGGCGACAGTGTCACCAAAGGCGACCTGCTGATGCGCGTTCAAAGCGCCGACATCTCAGGGGCTTTCTCGGAGTACCGGCAGGCGCAGGCGGACGAAGTCCTCGCTCGCGCGCAACTTGCGCGCGCGAAGACCCTTCTCGATGCCGGCGCGCTTGCCGCCAAGGATTATGAAGTGGCCGTTGATACGGACCAGAAAGCCAAAGTAGCAGTGGAAACCGCTTCTGAACATCTTCACGTTCTCGGCGCGGACAAAGACCACCCGACTACGATCATCGACGTGGTTGCGCCCGTCTCGGGAGTTATCACGGACCAGCAAGTCACGACTTCCTCCGGCGTACAAAGCCTTTCGTCCACGAATAATACGTATGAGTCAGGCATATCGTATTGCTCGTGGACGAAAGGCTTTGTACGCCGGAGGAAGTCGTGACTTGCTGGTCCGTGATAACTCCCGAAGACGGGCAACCACGTCGATGATCGTAGTCGGGTGGTCTTTGTCCGCGCCGAGAACGTGAAGATGTTCAGAAATGGTTTCCACTGCTACTTTGGCTTTCTGGTCCGTATCAACCAACGGCCACTTCATAATCCTTGGCGGCAAGCGCGCCGGCATCGAGAAGGGTCTTCGCGCGCGCAAGTTGCGCGCGAGCGAGGACTTCGTCCGCCTGCGCCTGCCGGTACTCCGAGAAAGCCCCGTAGACGTCGACGCTTTGAACGCGCATCAGCAGGTCGCCTTTGGTGACACTGTCGCCCAGCTTCGCCCGTACTTCGACGACGCGACCGGAGGCCAGCGAAATTACGGGAACGTTGCGCGAAACGTCAGGACTGACGACGCCGGTGACGGGCAACTCCGGAGCCGCATCATAGGCCACCGCAGTAGTGAGTGCAAACTGCTCCGGGTGGTCGACCTTGACCATATTGGGATCACCAACGGTTTCCACCTGGGCAGAAGGCGGAGCTTCCGCCTTCGGGTCGGCCTTGACGTTCTGGCTGCAGCTCACGAGCGAAAGGGCGACACACCCACACACAATAACTTCCACAACAGCAATCCGATTCATTGGATGACCTCCCGGCCCACAGCCATGTTCATTTGAGCGGCGGCGGTCAGATAAGAACCGATCAGGTTCAGGTACGACAGCCGGGTATCCCGGGTCGATTTCTCTGTATCGAGGTAGTCCAGAAGAGATGCGCCGCCATTGCGATAAGAAAACGCCATCTTGTCGCGCACCTCGTTCGCAAGCGGCAAATACTTCGCCTTGTAAGGTCTCGAGAGATCGAGATTCTGGATCATGGTGTAGTAAGCCGAATCGACATCGCTGAAAACCTGCGCCTGCGCGGCGTCTTTCAATCGCTCATTCCGGCCGATATCGACTTCCGTCCGCGCTTTCTCTCCCTGGTTGCGGTCGAAGACGCGCAAAGGGATCGAGACGCTGGCGCCGATGGTGTTATTCGCATACGGATTGTTGAACGAAGCGTTATGCGACCACCACGCTCTCCAGGTGGATCTGTCGATCCGTTTGCGACGGCGAGATTGTGCGTAATCTTTGCGAGATCGACATTTTGCATCGCTTCTTTCAGATCCGGCCGCGCTTCGAGCGCCACGCTCCGGTATTCATCAAAGCGGCCTCAACTCGTCGACAAAATCGAACGTTCCGGTAACATCGAAGCGATCGACGGGCGTACGGTCGTTGAGAAGAGTCAGAATCTGAATCTTGGCCGTGCGCAGGTTGGTGACCGCCGCTTCGTAGTCGGTCTCGAACTGGACCTGCAGTAACTTCTCCGGATTTCAGATCGAGTTGCGCGATGTCGCCCGCCTGAAAACGCGTGCGATTGACGTCCAGTTCCCGGTTCCAGTAGTCCAGGTTTTCTTTGGCGTTCTGCAGCACGGCCTTCGCCTGCAGAACCTGAACGAATGCGCCGCGAAGGTCGAAAAGGAGCGTGCGCTCCTGGTCGCGATACGTGGATTCGGAGACGGCAGTGAATTGCTTCGCCTGATCGAGACGCAGTTCCCGCTTATTCGCGCGTTGTGCGGTAGCTGACGCCCGGGGTGATTACAGTACCCCCGAAGGGCCGGTAGACGCCCTGGTACGGCGTCAGCTGGGTTCGTCCGCCGAGCACTGAAATCCGGATTGGGTCGCAGCCCGGCCGTTACCTCGGCCGCCTTCGACTCATCGATGTTGAGCTTTACCGCTTTCAACGTCGGATTGGCTGATTCGAATTCTGTCCCTGACCTCTGTTCAGCTATAAGCCGGCAACTGCTGCGCGGGCGACGTTTGTCCGAATGACAGCTGGCAGGAACAAGCGGCTGAGAAGAAGAGAAGGGGCAGGCGCCGGCTTACTCGGTACATACGCTCGCTCCCGAGCGCGACACCGCAGCATGCGGCAAGGCATAGTGTTGCGGGCTCAAGTCCCACGTAGCGACCCTTGGTCCCCGATCTCCATTATCTTTCGGAGAGGCCATTTATCTTATGGTCAAAGGCTTGACATCTTTCAGCTATTCTGTTCAAAATTTGCCCTCCTTCCAACTAGAATTCAATTACGCAAGAAAGGCATGAATGGGAAACCCGGTTTAAAATGAGTAAAGGCGCAGTCTTCGCGGACCTGGACTAACGCGGCCCTCGCACTTTCATGTTGTTTTTCTTTCTTCGCGGCACGCGTAAAGCTGTTTTATGCCGAGCCGGCCTGCTTACTGCGCTGATCGCATTTTGCGATCGGGGCATCGAAGGAAACATCCCGCTCGGGTTCCTTTATCTGTTCCCAATGTTGTTGGCCGGGCAGCGTCATGACTCGATGGCAGATTGCCATCTCCGCGGCCGTCTGCACCTTTCTGACCGAGCTTTTCGACAGCTTCGCCTGGTCGATTGCGGGAGTACCTCGCGACATTCTCATCTTTGCCGCCTTCTTCTGCATGGGGCTTTTCGTCTATGAGATCGTTCGCAGCCGCCGCACCACACTCCTGCATACCGAACAGATTGAACGCGAGATCCGTGCACGAAGTGAAGTGGAAGAGCAACTGAAGGTTCTGGTAGAGAGCAGCCCGGCGGCGGTATTCACCACGAACGCGGAGGGAAGCGTACTGCTCGCCAATGAGGCCGCGCACCGCCTCTTCGCGGTTCCGGCAGGGACGCTTTCCGGCCGCTCGATCCACGCATTTCTTCCTTCTCTCTGCCAATGTACAGCGCTCCGGGTATGCCGGCGGAAAAGCGGCGCCCCCTTCCGCACTGCCATGCAGTGCCGCGGCCGCAGGCAGAACGGCGAGGTTTTTCTGGCGGATGTCTGGTTTTCGACCTACAGCACGACCGCGGGCTCTCGGCTGGCGGTGATGGTGGTTGACGGCTCGGAGGATCTGAGGAACCGCGAAGAACTCAGTCTGCATCAGCTTCTCGCCGGATCCCGTATCCTTGTGGGCGCGGTTTCTCACGAGATCCGCAACGTCTGTGGCGCTATCGCCATGGCCCATGCGAATCTTTCGCGGAGTTCGACGCTGGCCGCCGAGCTCGCCGCGAACAAAGACTTCGAAGCCCTCGGCAATCTGATTCTGGCGCTCGAAAAGATTGCGGCGATGGATCTTCGCGAGATGGCCGATCAGGCTTCGAGTGTGGATCTGACGTCGCTGCTCGAAGAGTTCCGCATCGTCGTGGGACCCTCATCTGGAGGAACACGATATCAGCTTGTCTATCGACATTGATCCGGCGATTCCTCTCGTCTGGGCGGACCGGCAGAGTCTGCTCCAGGTTTTTCTGAACCTGACGCGGAACAGCCGGCGCGCAATGCTGAGCGAGAATCTGCGGCGGCTCGCAATCGGCGTCCAATGCGACGGCCAGCGGATTACCGTGAGATTCCGCGACACCGGTTGCGGGGTCGCACACCCCGACAGGCTCTTTCGGCCGTTTCAGCAACAGGCGCAGGACACCGGGCTGGGCTTGTACCTGTCGCGAGCATTCATGAAATCTTTCCGCGGCGATTTGCGCTATGAACCATCTCCCGAGGGTTCGGGATCTGACTTCATCGTTGAATTATCGGCTGCAACAGGCAACGGGAGAAATGGCTTCAGGGAAAATCATGAACAGATCCGGATTCTGCTGGTCGACGATCACGGTCTCTTTCGGGAGAGCCTGAGCCGGCTGCTCGAATGGAGCCTGACTTCCGGATCACCGCTACCTGCGCCACAGTCCAGGAAGCATGGGACGCTCTGAGCGTGGAACCGGTAGACGTGGTCCTGCTCGATTTCGACCTTGGTGGCGACAGGTACGGCTTCCCTTGAAGAAGCCCGGCGTCAGCGTTTCCGCGGTCGCATTCTCATGGTTACCGCGGGAATGGGGAAGTGATGCCATCACCCTTCGCGCTTTCGAGAGCGGGGCTTCGGGAATTTTTCTGAAGCACAGTCCTCCCGCG
>CAVQYP010000002.1:0-9310 GCA_963718155.1 Terriglobia bacterium
AAGACACGTTGCCGCCCAGCGAAAACCCTACCAGAAATATGGGCAGACGAGACGCGGGGTATCCCTGCAGACCGCCTCGCAGCGCCTCGAAGAGATACTCGCAGGTCCGAAGTCAGGCCGGCATGGTAGAGCGTCTTGCTATGCGCGGCCATACCGTCGCCGCACGTCCGCATATGAAATCGATGAGCGACAAAGCCGACCTGAAGCGCGGCCCAGGCCATGCTGCGAATGTAGCCGGCGCCTCCGTGACCCTCCAGTCCGTGAATCATCACCATTTCACCGATCGGAGGAACGACCGGCCGCTGAGTTTGAGCAGGACCTGTGTATCCGGGTCGGTGCGAACGAAGCGGCTCTCCGCCGGAAAGGGTGAAAAGTCGAAGTTCCGCGGCCAGAAATTGCCCAGGATCGTCAGAACGTGCGGATTTTCGAGAATCGGTTCGAAGGCACGCATACGGCGCGCCTCCTATTGTCTCAGGAACCTACATAATTTCTTCGTCTTCACGTACGGCGATCTTGGCCCGTACCGTCTTTGCGGTTCAGGTCGTCGGCAAGAATCACAGCCTCGGCAAGGTCCCGCATGGAGCGGCGCAACCGGCGGCTTTCGTTCCGAAGCCGCAGATACGCTTCTTCTTCGGTGAGATTGTGTTTGTATTGAAGAATACCCTTTTAGCACGTTGATCAGCTTGCGCGCCTCAAGCGTCCGCTTCATGTCCAAGGTTTCCGACATGAGCCGGGCGTTCTGGATCGCAATCGCAGCTTGTCCGGCCACCACCTTTACGAAGCCGACCTCATCGTCGCTGAAAGTCCGCTCGTCCCGGGTATAGATATTGATCGAGCCAATAACCTTTCCCTGGGACGTCAGAGGCGCCGCGAGCAGCGACATCAATCCCGACTTGCGCGCCAGCTCGGGGTAGCGATACTGCTTCTCATTGTGGATATTGGGGATGATGATCGGGTGCCCCTGGCGAATGACGTACTCGATCAGCGAGCCTTCCATGCGAATCGGCATGCGGTGCATGTAATCGGGCGCCGAACAACGCGCCGCGCTGACCGTCAGTTCTTTCTTTTCGTCGTCTACGAGGAGAATCGAGCAAACCGCCGAATCGAGCGTTTCGGCCAGCATCTCCGATATCGCCTGAAGGATGCGTTCGAGGTAGCTCTCGGCGGAGATCGCCTGCGCGACTGCCGCCAGGGTTTCCATGCGGCGTACAGCGGTTTGCGATTGCTCCGCCAGTTTGGCGCGGGCGATCAGGCCACCCATCTGCTCGCCGATGAAGGTGACGAGCGCCACTTCATGGCTGGAAGATGCTGATGAGGCTCACGGTGATGCACGTTGATTACACCGATAATGTCGCCGCTGTCGACCAGCGGAACCGACATAAACGCCTGGTAGGTATCTTCCTGCAATGAACTGAACGGTTTAAAACGCGCGTCCGAGGAGGCGTTCCGGGCCAGCGCCACCACGGAATTATGGGCCGCTACCCATGCCCGTGATTCCTTCACCCATTTTCATTCGTACATTGCCGATTTCGGCGTCGTGCGGAAGCTGGGAAGCTCGCAGCACAATTTCGTTGGTGGCGTGATCGATGAGATATACGAGACAGGCGTCGGAGTGTGTGACGTTCATCGTCAGGGATCACCATCTCGTTGAGGATCGATTCGATATCCTGGTCGGAACTCACGATACTGCTGATGCGGTGCAGGAGCGCTACCTGGGTACTTGAACTTCGCCATGGGGGTGACCAATGTTTTTTCCTCTGTCAACCCGTAGTGTAGGAGCGAATGGAGAGGCCGGTCCAATTCATTTTTTGAATCGTCGATATCGGACGATTTTGAACCCGAATTGTCTTTTATTTCCATGAGTTTGTAATATTTCTATCAGTCCGTTCATTCCCCCGCCCGGAGCCGATTGAGACAGCTGAAACCGCTGGAGCCACGGTTTGCGCGGCAATTCGAAACGTATTCGCGTGCGCGGCGACCGTTGCCTCGATTGGGTCTGAGTAGCCCCCTCCCAATGTGACGACCACGGGAACGTTCCGACACCGGGCACCGGCCAGTAGGAGATGATCTCGATGCATCAATCCCTCCGCGGTCAGGGACAGGCGGCCCAGACGATCCGAATGTAGCGTATCTACGCCCGACTGATAAAAGACGATTTCGGGCTCGAAGCGCCAGACTTCCGGAAGTGCGTCATCGAGAGCCGTCAAATATGCGTCGTCCCCGGTGAAATCAGGCAGTTCGACGTCGATGTCACTCTTTTGCTTCTGGAACGGGAAATTATTCGTCCCATGCATCGAGAAGGTCAATACGCTCGGATCGTTTTGAAAAATCGAAGCCGTTCCATCACCCTGGTGAACGTCGACATCAACCACTGCCGCCCGCCGAATCCTCCCTGCGTTTTGCAGCGCCCGGATGGCGACCGCAATATCATTGAATACGCAGAAACCAGCGCCGTCGGCATGGAAGGCATGATGCGTCCCCCCGGCGAGACCGCCACCAATACCCCATTGACCGGTTGAAAGCTCCATCACATCCCAGGCCGACTGCAGTGTGCTTCCCACGGACGCCAAGGTCCGTTCCACCAGTCCCCTCGACCAGGGAAATCCGATCCGCCGGATTACCGGGGCGGACATCGTTCCCTCAAGAAATGACCTTATATAGGAGGGATCGTGCGCAAATTCGACCACCGCGACCGAAGCGAGCGGGGCAGGGCGCAGATCGAACCCGCCGTCCGCTTCGAGAGCTTCCCTCAGCATCCGGTACTTTTGTACCGGAAATTTGTGTCCCGCGGGCAGAGGAATTTCGAACTGGTCACAATAATAAACGCGCAATTCACCCCAATTCGCTGCGAATTACCGAGGCAATACGTTCGGCCCAGTTGCTTACCTGCGCCTGGTCGGCCCCCTCCACCATCACGCGCGCCAGCGGTTCGGTCCCCGAGAATCGGACCAGAATGCGGCCGTTTCCGTTGAGCGCCGATTCGCACGCCCGGATCTCGCGGGTGAGGGCAGGCAACTCTTCCAGCGGCTTGCGTTGCTTTACCGGGATATTCAACAGCAGTTGCGGAAATACCATGAGATCCGCCGCGAGTTTATCAAGCGTGGAATTTTCCCGGACGCAGGTCTCCAGAACCTTGAGCGCCGTGAGCATGCCGTCACCGGTGGTGGCAAACTCGCCGAAAATGACGTGACCCGACTGTTCCCCGCCTAACACCGCCTTCTGCCGCAGCATCTCTTCCAGGACGTATTTATCGCCCACCGGAGTCCGCAGCATCGTAATTCCCAGCCGACCCAGCGCTTTTTCAAGCCCCAGGTTCGACATGACAGTCGATACGACAGTGTTCCCCGCCAGCCGCCCTTCCGTGTGAAGGCGGCGCGCCGCAATGAGCATCATCGCGTCGCCATCCACCAGCCGCCCTTCACCGGAAATCAGCATGGCCCGGTCGGCATCCCCATCGAATGCGACACCTGCGTCCGCACCGTTCGCGAGAACCGTTTCCCGCAGGCGTTCCAGATGGAGAGCCCCGCAATTCAGGTTGATGTTGCGCCCATTCGGTTGGTCACAGATTGCCGTGACTTCCGCTCCCGTTCCCCGAAACAGCTCTGGGGCCAATGCGGAGGCGGCGCCGTTTCCGCAATCCAACACGAGCCTTAATCCTTTAAAGATTTGCGGAGTTGCTTCCGTCGCAATGGTCGAGAGGAGGAAATCCAGATACGGCCGAACGTCGTATGTCGGTTCAAGCCTCTCGGCGGAAACCGCAGGCATTATTTCGGGAGCGATGCGGAAGATTTCTTCCTCGATTTCGTGCTCCTCGGCGTCCGGCAGCTTATAACCCGTGCGGGCGAAGACCTTGATACCGTTATCTTCGAAGGGATTGTGCGAAGCGGAAATCATCACGCCCGCACTGAACTCGCCCGTGCGGGTGAGGTAAGCAATGCCGGGTGTGGTCACAACGCCGGCAAATTCGACTCCGACGCCGGTCCCGCGCACCCCATCTGCGAGCCAGGCTGCGATCTCGGGACCAGACTCGCGGGTGTCGATGCCGATGAGAACCGGCATTGATGCCCGGGACTGCCGATGTAAATCGTCTCCCAGCGCGATGCCAAGCGCCGTGACGGTCCGCGCATCCAGCGGCGGATTGCCCGCTACGCCGCGGATTCCGTCTGTTCCAAATAACCTTTTTGCCATTCTCAGTCGTGTTTCAGGGCTTATGCTGAATGTGAATCTTAACTGTAACCTGCGGCGCGTCAAGAATCCGAACCTCCGGTTCAGCTTCGTAAACGCCGAGAGTCGCCTGCGTGTCCCCGCTGACGCCGGTGAGATCGAACGGATCCGAAATCAGCTCCTTCGACTCGCGGACCCGGCTCTCCGGACCCGTGATACTTAATTCTCGCGGTTCTACATCTACTTCCGCAACCGACAGCCCCTGCGGAAGCATGCCGGAGAATTTCACGTTCACCGAAACCTCCCGAGTCAGTTGCTTCTCGAATCTGAACCGGAGTTGTGCAGGTATGGTGCGGATGAGAGTAATGCCCCGAGGCAGGTTCAACTGTTTGGCGGTTAACGTGAAAGTCCGTTCCCCCGGCGCGTTCACGGTGGAAAAATCGACGACCTCGGCGATCCGGGAGTCCTGCAGGCTGCGCAGCTGGCCGGCGGGTCCGCGCGCCTCAAGGTCGATCGATTCGACGATTTTGGAACTGATTTCCAGACCGCGGGGAAAGTTGTTATATTCGACCGGCACAGAAATGATCGTCGCCAGGTCCGGCTCGCTCGCCACGTTCAGCCAGAAGAAGAAGGCCACAAGCAACGACAACAGCTTCCAGACGAGATTCCGGGTGAGGAATTGCATCATCGCCGCGTCCTTGCAGTTTCCGCGGCGTCGAGACGTGTCTCACCAGAGCCCTGGCCCGGGCGTCCGGGCAGCGTCTTCTTCCCCGATACCCCGAAGTGCGCGTTGATCCTCTCATCCACTCGTTCGATCGTCACGCCCATCTCAATCTCTCCGAATGCCGCAATCGAAATCAAGCCGGTTTCCTCGCTCACGATAAGAGACAGGCAATCCGTTTCTTCCGTGATGCCGATTCCCGCGCGATGCCTCGTGCCCATCTTGGGAGACACGGCGGGATTCACGCTCAGGGGGAGGAAGCAGGCCGCCGCCGCGATCCGGTCTTTCTGGATAATCACCGAACCGTCGTGCAGGGCGGTTCCCTGGAAGAAAATCGAGAGCAGCAGGTCGCGGGAGATCTCGGAATCGAGCCGAACGCCGCTTTCGATGAACGTGCGCAGGCCGATATCGCGCTCCAGAATCATCAGCGCGCCCGTGTGATCCCGAGCCAGGGAACTCAACGCAAGAAGGATCTCATCGGTCGATTCCGGGCGCCGGTAGCCGCCGAAGATGCGCTTTCTTCCCAGACGAGCGAGGGTCCTGCGGATCTCCGACTGAAAAAGGACGATGATTGCCACCGCCGTGTAAGGCGCAAGTGAAGCGAGCAGCGAGCGGAGCGCTTCGAGCCCGGTGCGAAGCGCAATCTCGTAAGCCGCGAAAACAGTGAGAATCCCGGTGAGGATCGGGGCGGCGCGCGTACCGCGGACAATTACGAGAAGCTGATAGACGACGAGCGCGACCGCCAGGATATCGATGACCGCGGTAATGGTCAGTCTCGGGATCTCGATCACGCTGCCGTTATTGTAAGTTACGCCGGCAAAGTTCTCATTGGTCCAGCGTGGCGATTCAGTTCAGAAAAGCCTGCGCGGCACCCAGTACCGCGCCGGAATCCTTGTCCTGAACAAACCCGATCACTCGCAGGCCTTTTGCGCCGGCCGCCCCCAGAGGAAGGGTCAGATCTTTACTGAACGCGCGGTACCGGCCGGCTTCGCCGAGAGACGTCAGACTTCTGACTACCGCCACATGCGTCAAGGCATGGCCCGCGTTCTCTCCCCGTGAAACCTGCGAGAGATCGTCGTTATCCGCCAGAGCGACGTATACCGACGCCGAAGTCAGGGGCAAAGCCGCGACGTTCACGTGCAGCCTTACATTCGAACCTTCTTTCGAAACACTCCAGATACTCACTGGAACTTTCGTTCGCTCAACGGCCTTCCGAATCGCGGCGCGCGCCGCGCTTTCGTCGCTTCCCACGAGTTGCGCCTGGCCATCCACAACCAACTGCGGAGTGTACACATCACTGACACGCAACCTGGACGCGTAGGCTTCCTGCCGCTCGCTGAACAGATGCAGCGAGTAAGGGTCTTTCCATCCGAGATGGTTCCAATAATCGACATGTTCGCTCAATACGATCAACTGCGCGCCGTTCACAGGCTGCTTCTTGTCGAACGATTCGAGCAGTCTGTCGGCGGGCGGACAATCCGAACATCCTTCCGACGTGAATAGCTCGAGCAGCACGGGGGTCCGCTCGGTGGATCCGCCCTGATCGATCTGATGGGCGGCAAAAGCGACCAGTCCGAATACCGATCCCGCAAACAGCCCGACGGTCATTGTGCGATTCATGCTGGAATAATCACCCGCAGGGCACCTTTATTCCCGCAATTTTCAACGGCCATTACAACGGTATAGTAGGATTTCCGCTGCACTATGTCATTTGCGTCTATTCCCGAGGCGATTGAAGAAACGCGCGCCGGGCGCATGCTTGTCGTCGTCGACGATGAAGATCGTGAAAACGAAGGCGACCTCACCATAGCCGCCGGGAAGGTAACTACCGAGATCATAAACTTCATGGCCACCTTTGGCCGTGGCCTGATCTGTCTCACTCTGACCGGCGAGCGCTGCGATGCTTTGCGTCTGCCGTTGATGTCTCCGCATAACACTTCAAACTTCGGGACGGCGTTCTGCGAATCCATCGATGCCCGCGACGGCGTTACGACCGGCATCTCGGCGGCGGACCGCACCCGGACCATCCTGACCGCTATCGATCCCTCTACCACCCCCGGCGATCTCGCCCGCCCCGGTCACATTTTTCCGTTGCGCGCCCGCGACGGCGGTGTGCTCGTTCGCGCTGGACAAACCGAGGCCTCGGTCGATCTTTCAAGGCTGTCGGGGCTGCATCCCTCCGGCGTGATCTGCGAGATCATGAACGAAGACGGCACCATGGCGCGCGTGCCGCAACTGCGCGAATTCTGCGCGAAACATAATCTCAAGATGATTTCGGTGGCCGATCTCATCCGCCACCGTCTCCAGAATGAGCAATACGTTCACCGCCGCGGTGAAGGGTGCATCACGACGGCGGCGGGAGACTTTCGAACCGTACTCTATTCGAGCGACATTACTCCGGAATCGCATCTCGCGCTGGTTCATGGCGACGTGGCGGGCAAAGAGAACGTGCTGGTTCGCATGCACTCGCATTGCGCTTATGGGAACCTGCTCGGTTCGACCCGGTGCGACTGCCAGGCTGTAGTTCGCGATTCCCTCGGCAGAATTGTGGAAGAAGGTGAGGGCGTGCTCGTTTACCTGCATCAGACCTCCCTCGGACTGCACCTGGAAAATGGCAACCTGATCGGCCACGATCGCAACGTGGCTCAGCCGCCGACGCAGCAGGAAGTCGGCATCGGCGCCCAGATTCTTGCCGATCTTGGACTTCACAGGATCCGCTTGTTGACGAATCATCCCCGCCGGATCGTTGCGCTGGAAGGATTCGGAATCGAGATCGTCGAACAGGTTCCAATCGGCTGACGAACTCGCAACGTGCGGGGTCCTCGAAACATCCAAGTGAACGGATGGTTCCATGAGAATTCATTGGGCGAAGGCGGCGGTTTATGCTGCGCTGGCCGTCGGATTGATTCTGGTTCCTGCCCGGGCGGCTTCCGACCTTCGCTCGCTGACAGGGGTGGTGACCGATAAAGCGGGCAATGCCCTTCCTGGCGCAGTCGTTCAGATCGAGAACACGAGGACGTTGGACGTCCGATCCTGGATTACCGACAAAATGGGCCGGTACTGCTTTAACGAGCTCCTGGATGATGTCGACTATACGGTGCGCGCTCATTACCGGCGGACCTGGTCCCGATCGCGAACATTGAGTAAGTTCAATTCAAAGGAAAGACCGGAGATGACGCTCGTCGTGCCGGTGGATTAAGGTGATAGGCCTACCGGCGCCAGATCCCGCAATTCCTTCGAACGCGCCCTGTGCAACATCGCCGGTTTGCGATCACGGGCGCTTTTGAGGGAGTCTTCTCGCCGGCGCTAGCCTCAGACGTCCCGCCTCATCGAAATGACCAACGCTTGCGTGGCGCTTAGAGTGTGATCGGGACGCTGCTCCGAATGCGGAATCGCTTTTCGGCCTGCACGGAAGAATGTGCGCCAACTGCCGCCGATCAGCGGTACACCCAGAAGCAACTGGCGCGCTGGATCTTCCGAACAGCGACGAGCTCCCAATCTTCAGCGGCTTCACGAAGAAAGCTCGCTGATCCTCGGCCGAGGCCTCGCGGCTGAGCGGGAAACCTGGGCGCGGAAGAAGAAAAAGCGCGCGGCGATCGCGAACAGCGCGGTGCCGAAAATCAGCAGGCAGATCTTCTTCCCCCTGCTCACGCGAGACCGTTCCGGCGGTTCAAACATGGTCGAACCCATTCAGAATGACGTGCAACTCGCTTGAGTCCGCAGCGACCACTGGCTTCAGCATGAGAAATCGCCGGCCACCGGAAGCCACGTCGTAGTCGGGAGACTTTCTCAAACAACACGCGCGGCGTTCCCGCGCGGAAAGCGGTTCCGGTTTCCAGGTCTACAGTCATCATCTTCGGGCCACACCTGCGACTTGCCGCCAAGACCGGGACAAGGGACAACATAGATCTCGTCGCGGCCGGTTCATTCGATTCCTGTGCCACCCATTTGCCACTCAGGAGAGAACTGCAGATTTCCGTCAAGTGATCCACCTCGACACCACGCTCCCCACCATTCGCGTGCCTGATTGCGCATTGATTCCGGTCTTCTGTGAGCTTAAACTTGGTGCCGGAAGCGGGAAGGCTGATTTCGGCATACGCGCCTCACAATTGTCTCCCGCCAGGAGGTCTCGCCTTGAAGGGTGCCGTGCAGATACGTTTGGCCGCCCTTTCCACGACCGCAAGCAATCTGATCCAACGGAAATGCGCATGGGGCGCGAAATCCGAGGCTTCTGAATACGATGAGTGTTTCAACGCCTGGCACGTGCTGCGAATGTCGGATGCGCCCTTCGGCAGAGGCTTCGCTCACGACTTCAGCCAGGTGCCGGTCCATTGGAATGAGACCCGTCCCGCGTGGCAGGTGAACCGCAAGCGTCAGGATGCATTGGTCGCTGCGCATGCTCATCGAACAAATCGCCCCGCAGTG
>CAVQYP010000003.1:0-287273 GCA_963718155.1 Terriglobia bacterium
GCAAAAAACTTTTTTCAATGGGACCAGCCGGTTGGCGCATTGAGTGCCCTTGATTCTTCCTGTGCCTCTCTCCCATGCATCCGGAACGGCAGCCCTGTCGGAACGGCAGCCCTGTCGTTAACAAGTCAAGTTGTCCGGTTTTATTAGCAAGTGATCTGTCCGGTTTGTAATACAAAGTGATGCGGCCGTCAGGCCGCCGTTTGCTCTTGGTTTTGGCGTTTGCTTTTCGAATCAGTCAAGCAGTCGTCGTCGGCGCGGTGGGAAAGTGGGAATCTCGCGCCTTCTGCGAGATTTCCAAGGGAGTGTGGGAGCCGGTGGAAACCTGCTTTTGGTTTTCACCGGCTTCCATGCTCCCGCCTTTTCCACCGCGCTTTTCCGGGCCTTCTGGTGCAGGCTTTCCCCCTGCTGTCGTAACCGTCCCACCACGTGCGGCCCAAATCGAATCGACACGGTCCCATCCAGGTGCTGATGGATCGTTACTGTCTGTTTCGCCAGGCTGTACCGCCATCGGCGTTTTTCGATCTGCCACCACCGGTCGCCCGATCGCCACCGTGTTGTCCTTGTCCACTACTCGCTCCGTCTGCACCGAAAAAACCAGTGCCAGGTCTCTCCGGCTACAGCCGCCGAAATGCCGTGCCCCTTCTCTGCCGCCGCCACCTGAAAACTTCTCGTTGAACTCCGCGATGTACCGCTCTCGCAGGAACCGATTTGCCGCCTCCAGCGTGCGCGATCCCCGCCACCCGCAGCTCCTGCGGCAACCGGTTCTGCCACGTCCCGAAGTTCCGCTCCGACCGCCCCCGCGCCTGCGGCGAGTACGCCGCAATCGTCTGAATCCCCAGTTCCTGCATCGCTCGCCCCACTTGCGTCGGCCGGCTCTTGTCCACCTTCCCGCCCGCTGTCGGCGTGTAGAAAAAGTGGCTTCCCCGGTCGCTGTACAGCGCGCAGAACAGCCCCTTGCTTCTCGACCACCTCCCGCAGTCCCGCCATCACCGTCACCGTCGATTCCTCTTCCACCAATTGCGCGTAGTAGATCTCGCTGGTCGCGTCGTCCAGAATCACGATCAGGTCGTAACCACCGATCGTCTTGCAACCACCGATGCTTGCTCCCATCGATGTGCAGCAACATCCCCGGCAGCGGTCTTCGCGGTCGCCGTCCGCCGGTGCGGTCCCCGCTTCCGGCGCCGTGGCCACCAGCCCCGCGCCCTGCAGCGCCTGCTTCACCCAGGTGTAGCTCACCGAGATCCCGTGCTCTTTCCGCAGCTTCTCGTGAAATGCAGCACGCTGAAGTCGAAGTACTTCTCCTGATACAGCGCCAACACCTGCTCCGCCGTCTCAGCGGGATCCGATGGATACTCCGCTTCCCCGCCTCTGGTCGAACAGCCCGTCATAGCCGAATTCCTCATACCGGTGCTTGATCCGCCGCATCGTCCGGTCCGTACTCCGGCGATTTCCGCTGCCGCCATCCAGGTGATGTTCTTCGCCATCGCCTTCAGAATCACGTCTTGCAGTTTCATCATCCGCTCCATTTCGGCGGCGAATATCGCTGGGCTTCTCCACCTCCCAGCGTTACCCCCGCCGTGCTAGCGGACAAATCACGTGTTAATTCGACCGGACAACTCACATGCTAGCGACATGTCGGAACGGCAGCCCTTGACGCCGGGGCCTCGTCAAGCTACAGTCTCGTTCGGGACCAGACAGCGGATTGAACATGAAACCCTCGACTACAGTCCTCGCCATTGCGATCACGTTCGCTCTCACGGCCACGGCCGCTGAAAAACCGAGCGACGCCGAAAACTGGAAAGGAAATCTGACCGGAGTGTGGCAGGGACCTTACACGCCCGATCTCACGAAGGGAACCAGCGCCCAGTTGACTCCGTGGGGGCAGCAGAAATTCAGCAGCTTTGATGGAAAGATGGATCCCTGCCTGCCGGTCGGCGTGACGCGACAGGCCAACGCTCCCGACCCGATCGAAATCGTTCAGACGCCGGACCGGGTCGTCATGCTCTACGAGTCCTGGCATATCTTCCGTTCCATTCCCACCGACGGCCGAAGTCATCCGAAAGATCTCGACCCCACCTGGTTCGGCAACTCAGTAGGAAAGTGGGATGGGGACACGCTGGTCATCGACGTAGCCGGCCTGAATGACAAGACCAGCCTCGATACGAACGGCCATCCACACAGCGATCAGTTGCATCTGATCGAACGCCTGCGCCGCACAGGCCCGAAAACAATGTCCTACGAGGTTACTGTGGATGATCCCAAAACCTATACCCAGCCCTGGAAGCAGAGTCGGGTTTTCAACCTCCAGCCTGGTCTTGAATTGATGGAATACGTCTGCCTGGAAAATGAGAAAGATCGCGGTCACCTTGTTGGTCTTAAGTAAAGCCTCCCCTCGGACTCACTTGCCCTGGCTCGCCGCCCCGCGCCCGTAAACCCGCAGATAATCGATGTCGAACGATGCCGGCAGCGGCGTCGAGTCATCCGGCATTAACCCGAGGCCGCCGCCCACGGCAAGTTCCAGCAGCAGATACATTTTCTGGTGGGGAACCCCCTCGTCCGACTGAAACATTTCTTTGCCGTCGACGAACCACGCAATTCGGTCCGGGTCCCATTCAAGGGCAATAACGTGAAAGCCCGCGGAGAAGTTCGGGCCGGGGAACGTGTCGCCGAACGACCGGCGGGTCTGCTCCGAGCCCCAGTGGTTCGCGAAAGAGATCCGCGCCGGAGCGCTGCCGGCAATCTCAAAAACGCCGATTTCCGGGAGCGGTCCCAGCGGCACGGGCATCAGCGAAAATCGGGCGTGAAGCCCGCGCCCGGCCGGAACCCGGCACCGGATCTCAAACCGGCCGTAAATCTGCGAAAATGTGCCGAACGTGGTAACGATCCCCGACACGTAATCGCGATCTTTCCCGTCATATCGAACCCGGTCGCCCTTTGCCGTGCGCCGGGCGTCCAGATGTAACTGACCGTCCGCGATACGAATCGAATCTGGTGTGTATGCCTGTAGCTGGCGGTCGCGGGCCTGATTCCACGGATCGTGCGGCGACCACAACGACAAATCGAGCGGGCCGCCGTTGAACTCGTCGTCGAAGGTGAGAATGCCGTAGGCGCCGGGATCGGGAGGCGCGGTCTTCCGGACCGGCGATTGGGCCAGCAGCGCAAACGCTATCGCCAGGAGCGGCAGAAGTTTCATCGCGATTCCGAGACGCGCCGCAACCACGGCCGGATACATTCTATTTAAGAATCAGCGAAACACGGTTTGAGGTACCCTGAAGCAAAATGCGAATCCTCGTTGTTGAAGACGAGAAACGGATTGCCGACTTTCTCGGGCGCGGATTGCAGGGGGCCGGTTACGCCGTCGACGTGGCGCAGGATGGCGCCACGGCCCTCCAGTTCACGCACGATACCGACTACGACCTGGTCATTCTCGATCTGATGCTGCCCGACATGGACGGCCTCAAGGTTCTCGAACGCATCCGCGGCCGCCGGGCCGGGCCGCCGGTGCTGATTCTGAGCGCCCGAGGGGCGGTTGACGACCGCGTCAAAGGGCTCGAAACCGGCGCCGACGATTACCTCACCAAGCCCTTCGCCTTCGTGGAATTGCTGGCGCGGGTGCGCGCGCTGCTGCGGCGCGGCCAGCCGTCGCCCGAGAAACTGCAGGTCGCCGATCTGGCCCTCGATTGCGTTCGCCGCAAAGTCACGCGCGGCTCGGAAACCATCGAGCTGGCGCCGAAGGAATTCGGCATTCTGGAATACATGATGCGGAACAAGGGCCGACCTCTCAGCCGCACCATGATCGTTGAGCATGTCTGGGATATGGATTACGACGGGCTGACCAACATTGTGGACGTTTACATCCGTCACCTGCGCAGCAAGATCGACGACCGTTTTGTCCAGAAACTGATCCACACGGTCCGCGGGATCGGTTATATGATCGAAGCGCCGGAAAAAGGCGTAGCGCCGAAGAGCGAGTCCGGGAATCAGTTCGAGATCCAGCCCTGACCTGGCCCGAAAGAGACGGATGTAAACCCGTTGGCGGAACGTAAGAACATCACGCGCGGTCTTCGATTTACTCTCACCGCGATCTATACCGTCGTATTTACGCTGCTTCTGCTCGGCGTCAGCCTGCTCTTCCGCCAGAATCTCGCGAGCAGCCTCGAAACAGGGGCGCGCGACGACCTCGATCAGAATTGGGCTATTGTCAAAGCTTATCTTCGGATCGAAAACGACAGCGGTCTCCAGAACTACCACGCAAACTGGAATGCCGACTTCAATGATCCCGACGAACGAAGCGCAGTAGCCAGCGTTCAAAAGCTCTTCCTGGTCTGCTGCAAAGTGAACGGCGAGGCGATCGACGGATCATCCAACACTCAATCTTTAGGATTGGGAAACCCCGCCGAAATTCGCTCGGTTCTCCAATCGCCGCAAGCCGTGTGGACCGAGAGAACCGACTCCCATAACGTTCCCTATCTGATTCGAGCCAGTTATGTCTATGGCGAGGAAGATACCTCAAAGAAATTCTACGTCGCGATCGGGACTTCGCTGGTCGATTCGCGCCGGATCCTCAACCGCTTCACCCTGCAGGGTCTGATACTCCTGCCGCTGGTCATTCTGACCGGCATCGTTATTGGATGGATCTTCGCCGGACGCGCTTTGACGCCGGTTCTCGAAGTCGCGGAAACCGCGCAGCGCATCAGCGGCTCGAACCTTAGCCTCCGCATTCCCGTTCGCGGAGCAGGGGACGAACTGGACCGGCTGATCGAGACCTTCAATCAGATGATCGAGCGCATCGAGATCAATTTTAATCAGGTGCGGCAGTTTTCGACCGACGTTTCACACGAACTGCGAACCCCGATTACGGTGGTGCGGGGACAGCTGGAAGTCGCGTTGTTCACGGCCGAGACCGTGGATCAGTACCGTGACGCCATCGTCAATTCGCTCGCCGATATCGAACGCCTTTCCCAAATCGTCCGCGCTCTGCTGTTGCTTTCGCAAGCCGAAACGGGACAGGTCATTCTGCAAAAGCAGCCGCTCGACCTTGTCGACGTGATCGGCGACGTTGTCGATCAGTTCCAGATTCCTGCCGAAGGCGGCGACGTGACGCTGACGTTCACTACAAGCCTTGCCCGTTGCCCAGGCGACTTCGATCTGGTCCAGATCGAACGGATGCTCTCGAATCTTCTGTCGAACGCGATCAAGTTCACTCCGGCAGGTGGCCAGGTTCGAGTGCTGCTTGACCGTCGGGATAATGAGGCCGTCATTCGGGTCGAGGATACCGGCGAAGGCATCCCGGCCGAGCATCTGCCCCACATTTTTGACCGCTTTTACCGCGTCCGGGGACCGGGCGAGCACGCATCGCCGGAGAAAGGCTTGGGGCTGGGACTCAGTTTCGTCGCGTGGATTGCGCGGGCGCACGGCGGAACGGTCGACGTTCAGAGCCAGCCCGGTCAAGGCACGGCGTTCACTCTTACGTTGCCCCTCAACAGCGCTGGCGGATCGCGGTCGGAACCCGCGGCTTCGCCCAGCGAACTGATGAAGCCGGTTTAATCGTAACCAGCCTCGATCCGACGGGTTTCCACTATATTCTGAATACAGTGATTCGGTTTTCCCGCAGTTTTTGCGCGATGCTGATCTGGATTGGCATACTCGGGCCCTCGCCGCTTCGCTCCTGGCAGGACACCGCGACACCGCAATCAAAAAACGCCTCTCCGTCAGCCCAAATCTTCTCGGGAACCGTGACAAAGATTACCGAGAATTCGATCACCGCAGTCCGAAAGGTAGTGGGTCACGATCCGGTGACCCGCGATTTCATTCGCGACACTCATACCCAGGTCGAGGGAAAGTTGGCGCTCGGGGCGCGGGTGACAGTGCGCTACAAGGCCGCGGACGATGGCGGCTTCCTCGCCCTTCATATTATCGTCAGATAGCGCGATTAGATAATGCCGTCAGGGCACTGTCACGGGACCCGAACTTGCCGCCCTTTGCCGCGGTTATGATCAAGTGTGAAGAAGCCGGTGGGAACATCGGACGGCGAGCGATAAAATTCCCGACCGCCTCCACCGATTCATCCCGTCGAGCGGTCATCTACAATAACGATCTCCCTATCAAGACCGGCCGCAATCGGTGCGGCGACCACTCGCTCCAGAATCTCGAAAATGGAACAAGTGTCGTGATTGCGTTCAGTCATGGCAAGGCTCCCAACATCGCCCGCACCCGACTTCAAATTGCACCGCCACCAATCGGAGATCGTCGGCGGAATCCGGTGCACTTTGGCGAACTGCGCGAATTGAGCTTCAATATCGATTCAACCCCGCTCTCGAAGACGCCAAAACCGTCCTTCCTCGTACTCGCCGCTGCGAAGTTCTCCTCTACCTGAACGTGGGTCTTTTCTCTGACTTGCGGCGAGTTCGCCGAGCTCCCCGAAGGCCAGCCAGCGGTTCCATTCGGTCCGTGCTTCCCGGCCGCCGTCAATGTTTTGTCTCGGAAAATCCGGCCCTCTGCCGGCGCAGATACCGACGCCAACGTTGGCAGCTCCGAATAAGAATCCGCGGCGTTCTCCTTCGGATGTGACATCGCAACGTTAAGACTGTCGTTCGGAGTCAGAAGACCTGGATCCGGCTGGGCACGTTATTTCGACGTCCGCAACTGTGCCGGCCCAGTTACCTGGTTTGCGGATCCTGCCGCGCAATGCAAATTTTTTGAACCGCCAACGCAGGTATTGATGAGGGGCTTCTGATTCTTGTCCCAAAGGAGTAACTAAATGCGTCGCAGGGTTTTCTATTGGTTCGGGGTTGCCCTTCTCTCACTGTGCGCGACCGCGCATACAACAACCTTTACGTTTAACCAGGATCCGTTCGCGGGAACCAATATATTGAACACGCCCGGGAGGCAAATTGCAGGCGGTGAAGATTTCCTCCCTCTCATGATTTCCCAGGACGTCTTATCACTCGAATCGACTGTCTTCGGTACTGGAAGCACCGTTAATTTCGTCAATACCTCCGGGGCCAATATTCCAGCCTGTGGCGTGAACGTTGTCGTACTCGAGACCTTTGACGACGACAAAAATCCGCTCACTCCGTTTGGCGCCGTCAATGCCGCGGACCTGATCTCAGACCAAATCACAACTCCAGGTCCGGGATTCTTCATCTACTTCAACCAAAGTCTGAATCTGCCCCGCCTGGTCTACTCGATGGATCTGAGCAGCAGTGACGCCGACTTGAAGACTAAGGCTCGTATGTTGAATCTGACTGGTGATGCTGGCCGCAACGCGCTCTCAGCCTTTACCTCGACGAACTTCGCGATCACCACGGCCGATGCAGCAGCGCCGGAGCCAACCCACCCGTTCAATGATTGCTGGCCTTAGGACTGATCAGCGTCGGCTGCTGCACTCGCCGGCGTAAGCCCATTTTTCGCGTAGTCGGGGAGGAACTCCGAAGGCCGATTGAACGCAAGGACTTCAGTCCGCCCTGATTTGCGCTTATTCGTATCTGCTCGTTGTCGAAATGCAGATGTTTGAAACCCGCCCGCGAGGGCATCAACAGAAAAGGAAAAGGAAAAGGAATAACTCATATGAAGAAAAGCTGTTTATCGTTGACACTGATCTTGTGCGCCGGCGCTTTCGCCCAAAGCGGAACCGTCGTCCGTTGGCGTGGGATCGAAGGTGTGATCACTGCTCCGGGGGTCGATAACCCGGTCGGTCAAATCCACAGCGGCGCAGGACCCTGGACGACTCGGAGTGGTAGTGCCAGGATCAACCTCACTACTGGCGAGGGCTCCTTCGACGTAGAAGGACTGGTGTTGAACGGAGGAAGCTCCAGCGGCACTCCCGGTGGGGTCACCTCCGTCGTAGGGACGTTGGTTTGCAACGCCGGAGTGGCAGGCTCGACTGAGACGGACGTTGACACTCCGGCCACGAACCTCAGCACCGCCGGCAACGCTGATCTTTCGTTCAGGCTCAACGTTCCGGCCTCGTGCAACAATCCGCTGTTTCTGATCCGGGTACCTTCCGGCCGCTGGATCGCAACTGGGACGACGTCCGCCTCGGAGTCGAACACCGGCTACTAACCCCTTCAACAACCTTCTGCAGGTCTGGTACGAACGATAGGAGTAGGTCGCTAAACCCCGCCTTCGCCCGCCAGGCCTGCAGTCAACTCGAACGATCCAATCGAATTCCCAAAAAGTCAAAAGCAGAAATAAGTATAGTGTCATTTCAGCCTTCAGCAACCAGGATACTGTTTATCGCATCAGGTGGCATCCTGGTCTCTTTTTGCCATTGGGCGTTGCACAGAACAAGTCGGCCAATCCCCAAAATGCTGCTGCAAAACGTTCTGTCCGTGCAGATCGCGGCGCATGCCATCACAGGAGCCGCCGCCGTGATGCTGGCAAGGTCACCTTCAGCGATCTCCTGATCCATAGATCTCCCGCCAGCTGCCGGCCTGCCTATCACCCGGTTCGCATCCAGCTTGAATTCAATTACAAGCGAGGTTGTAAACACGTTCTACTTTCGGAACTGGATAAGAACAACACCCATTCTGAGCATCGGTCTGGGGCAACCAGACAGTTGTCGCTTGAAATTGGATTCACCAGCGAGCAGCGCCCGGCAGTTATCGCGGGCTGCTTTGCCTGTCCCGCCGATTGAGCGCATTCAGGAACAAACAGTAGCGCTATAGACTCTCCCTGCCTGCTCGAAGACGCCGTATCCGATGCCCCGCGTTGGGTTCAGCGGTTCCCGGCGATCAGGTCGTCACGGTATTTCCGGTGCAGCAAATTTTCTTCGTGGATCGCGCAAGTATAAATGGGGCCGGTTATTTATTGCGGATTACATTTGTGCCGTGCTGATCACCGTGCCTTACAAGAATGACCGTTTCAATAACTACAAAAGGACAAACAAAATGAGTATTCGTTTTCGATCCAGCATCGCGGCCAGCTTTACTGTCGCCATCGCTTCTTTCGCAGGGATGGGACAGATGGCAATCGCCCAGACAGTCAAAGTACCACCGGTGCCCGATGGCCTTCAGGCGCCAGACGGAACCACCGCTTTTCTCGAAGGTCACGCCACAGGTACCCAGGATTACATCTGCCTGCCCTCCGGAGCAGGATTCGCGTGGACATTCTTCTCTCCGCAAGCGACGCTGTTCACGGACTTCCAGGTCTTCCAGAAGGACATTCGGCAGCAGATCATCACTCACTTTCTCAGTCCGAACCCGATTGAGAAGGGTATGCCCCGGGCGACCTGGCAGAGTTCCATCGATACCAGTGCAGTCTGGGCCAAAACATCCAAATCCAGCCTTGATTCGAATTTTGTCGCCGCTGGGGCGATTCCCTGGTTGTTGCTGGAGGTCGTTGGTGCTCAGCCAGGGCCGGCGGGAGGCTCTCTTCTCACGCAAACCCTGGATATCCAGCGGCTCAACACGCACGGCGGTGTAGCGCCCGCAGATGGCTGCAGCCAGGCAGCGGACGTAGGCGCGACGGCGCTCGTGCCGTATACTGCTGACTACTTCTTCTATAAGAAGGCCGACTCGGCTCACTGAGAGATCACGGCAGATTCGGCGTTTTCCCTGGGGGGCCGGGACTCGTTCCGGCCCTTCTTTCCCACCTGTCCCGGTATCAATGAGTCCGGTGAGCGAGACATCTGGCAGGCATGCATTGGCGCCGTTCGGGAAGGAGAGGGAATGCCTGCGCCTCAATTTTCGCCTGCCATCTCCAGGCGCAGCCACGCCTGGGCCAGACGGAGTTCACGCCGTATGATGTGCACGGATTGACCCAGCGCGATAGAGGTTTCGTCCGCAGTCAAACCGCCGAAGAACCGCATCTCAACAAGTTTCGCCTTCAATGGGTCCGTTTTTTCGAGCAACTGCAGCGCGTCGTTCATGGCCAACAGGCGTCGATCCGGCTGCGGTCCCCAATCAGGCAGGTCCGCAAGCGGCACTTCACTGTCCGCTCGTCGCTTCCCCGTGGCACTGGCCCGGGCAGAGTCTACCAGGATCTGCCGCATCAGCCGGGAGGCGATCCCAAAGAAATGCGCTCTGTTTTCGTATGCCGGGTGCCTGCCCCCATTCAACTTAAGAAAGGCTTCATGTACCAGCGCAGTGGTCTCGAGCGCCGGGGTCTTCAGCTCGCGCCGCAAATGCGATCGCGCCAACTTTTTCAGTTCCTCATAAACCAGCGGAATCAGGGAGTTCATGATATCCCTATCGCCAGTCTCAAGGTGCTGCAATAGTTTCGTAATTTGCATATTAATTACCTCGCATCGAAATCAGACTCTTGCTGAGCGGTGCACTCGCGACGCGCAACTCACGTTGGACGAAAGAGTTATTGGGTAGTTTGATCTCCCAGTGATGCCAAAGTCCCGCCCTCCGTGAATTCATCGCCGCAGCTTTGGCCGGGTCACCGGTGCGGTTGTATAAAGCCGCCAAAACCTCATACATGCTGGATAATTGGGGCGCGTCCCTCAGGTCGGTGAGCGGGTTCGCGTTCGCTGCCATGACTTTGTCGAGCAACTGCTCATAAACTTCGAGAGCGTGATGGAAATTGCCCGCTGCGATCTCGTAATCGGCAAACGCAGAGACTGCAACCCAGGCCTGACTGCCAGGCCGGACTCGCTCGGCGGGATAATCCTTCGTGTCGTTCAGGATGGCGAAGGCGGCGTCGATCCGCCCTTTGGCTTCCCGGAAGCGGCCAAGCCGACGGAGCGGATAAGAGGACATCGCGAGGAGCGTGGCCTGCTCCCGGCGGGCACTCAGGCTGCTGCCAGCCTCTCCGAGGCGGCGCAGACCCAGATCGAAGGCAGTCAGCGAACGTCGCGGATCCCGGTCCCGCAGGATGGCGCCGAGTTCCCGCGCCGATGTACCCACGCGGCCTCGACTGGCGGAATCATGCGCGTCCTTGCGGGCCGCTTCCTCGGTCAGAGCCAGCGCCCTGCCGAGTACGTCGATCGCTTCGCGCGTTCGATTGAGGCTTACAGAGTCCGCCTCGCCCAGTATGCGGCCTTCCCGCAGGAGCACGCCGTACAGCGCGAAAAAGTGAGTGGCTTCGTTCGGCCACGTTCCATTTTCCGCGAGCCCGCGCGCCTCGCTGATACGAGTGAGTGCCGAATCCAGGTCACCCTGGTACCGCAACGCATTCGCCCATACGCTCAACCCCTGCACCTGCGGCTGCAGGGAATTTGCGGAAGGAACCGATCGTGCGAGTTCAACTGCGCGCCGGGCATATCGGGCTCCTTCCGCGTACAGATGAAGGTTCACGTACGCAAGCGCGATATTCGTATACATCAACGCCACGCGCACGCGTTCTGACTGCCGGCCATCGCCGGGTTGCAGGAAGCCTTCGAGACGCACTGGACTCTCGGGATCATCCCGGTTCATGAAGGTTTCGAGACGCTCGACAGCTCTGTGCGCGTGTACAAGCACATCCTCACGCCGCTCCTCAATATCCGCCAGGTTAGTGCGGTCATGCGCGATCACCGCGGAACGGAACAGGGCATTGCGATCGCGGGGCCGCTGCGCGAGCACGCCTTCTATCAGCGAGGAGGCTTTTTTCAAGCTGTCTTCCGCGTTCGCATGATCACCCAGATTGAACTCCGTATTGACGCCCTGTATGCGGGCCATCCGCCAATAGCCGTCTGCGACTTCCTGCGCCAAATCCGGATTCTCGCCCGCCTCGCGGGAAAGACCTTCCAGGTATTCGAGTGAGACCGCTACCAGCCGCCGCCTGGCTTCGATGGAACCTGGCAAAGTGCGGATTGCTCCGTCAAGATCGATAATCCTCGTCGACAACTGCCTCAGTTGCCCGAATCGTCGTTCGGCCAGCGCGCGCTGCCGGTTGGCCACGCAGAGACCCGCTGAAAGACTCGAGATCACGAGTGCCGTGGCGAGCGTCGGCGCCCAATTCCGGCGCAGGAACTTGCGCGCCCCGTACCAGGCGTCGCCTTTGCGGGCGCAAATCGGGCCCGATTCGAGATAGCACCGGAGATCCTCACGGAACTGTTCGATGGTGGCGTAACGCTCCTGCGGTTCCTTGCGCAACGCCTTCATCAGGATCATCTCGAGATCACCCTTAACAGCAGGCGACAGTTTGGACGGTTGAGTAATTCTTCCTGCGCAAATACCCGAGACAATAGCCTCCATGGAATCGCCTTCGAACAGGTGCGGAGATGAGCCGGTCAGCAGCTTGAAGAGCACAGCGCCCAGGGAGTAAATGTCGGTGGCAGTGGTCACTGGCCCGCCAGCTACCTGCTCGGGACTTGCGTAATCCGGTGTCAGCAGCCGCATGCCCGGCATGGTCGAGTCGGTGGTCAGGCCGAGCATCCGGGCTATGCCGAAGTCCAGCAATTTCGGCTCGCCTTCGGCGGTGACAAGAATGTTAGCCGGCTTCAAGTCGCGATGCACCACCAGGTTCCGGTGGAGGTAGCCGACAGCGTCGCATACCTTCAGAAAGAGCGAAATGGTTGGCCGTATGCCAAGCCCGTCAGCGTATAAATCGAGTGGTTTCCCCTCGACGTATTCCATCACCAGATAGGGTTGGCCGTCTTCGCGGTGACCCGCGTCGAGGAGCCGACCGATGTTGGGATGAGACATGGTCGCCAGAATCTGGCGCTCCCCGAGAAAACGGCGTCGCAAGGCGGGATCGTCCGTCCCAGGCCGCAGGAGTTTCACTGCAACTCGCTGGGCTACTTCTCCGTCAACGCGCTCCGCCAAATGAACGGTGCCCATGCCACCGCGCCCCAGGAGTTGTCCCAGCCGGTACGGCCCGCACAACATCTGCTTTGGTTCGAGCTGTGCAAGCGTCCTGTCCGCTACCTGCCCTATGTCTCTCTCGAGGGAAATGCTATCGGGAGAATCGAATTCAAGAAGGGCTCGCACTTGTCTCACCGCCGTCGCATCGATTGCGTATTCGGCGAAATAGTCTGCGCGGGATTCCTCCGAGAGGTCCGATACCGCATGGAAAAGGTTCTCAATACGAGTTATCATCTGGCCTGCTTCCTTCGCCCCGGAGTCTTTCAGTTCGGGACAGACAGATAAATGATGTGCAGTGCTGCCAAACCTTGACACCAGGGTTACACGGTTCATTGATCAGGCGAAGGAATCCGGTTTGATTTGCGCAGAATTACTCGCCGCGAGGGGCCCACACTTTCGAGTAATTCGATCGTAGAGGGAATACCTCTCGATAGTCGTTACGCCGATGTAAAAGAGTCGTCAAAGGGGACTCTGCCAAAATGCGCACCGATTGGTGGATTTTCCGGCCAATAGTGCGAGTTCAGCCCGTACCTCACTGGCTCACTTCCTCAGACGGATGCAGTCACAGCCGAATTGTCGGCCGCCCTCCTTCGCCCTGTCGGAGCGGCGCTGCTCCGTCGAGCCGCCCAATGTCCCGCGCCGCCCGGGATTTGGTTGGCCTTGCTAACCGTTGGCGTCGCGGGTGCCGCCACAGCGTTGTCGACTCCGGGCGCCGTAACGCCTCCGGCGATTCGGCGCCCGTGAACGGCCGTATCGCTTTAGGAGAATGCCAGAGCGGCGATCAGCGTCAGTAACAGTGCCAGTCGAGATACTTCATTGAAAAGTGGATCTTCTCTGAGATGATTTGAAGCTGGTTCGTTCATGCAACGCGCTCAGCCACTATCCGAGAGTAAGGCCGTACGGAAATCCAGCTGTGACTTTGTGGAGGCGTTTTTGTCGGATTTTTGTCGGACCGCTGCAACGGCAGGTATGCCTCGATCAGGGCAGCAGGGCGCGTAAGCGGCTACAATACTGGGGATAGCTTTCGACCTCTGGATCACGTCCAGGACTCTGAATCGAAAGATGAAAGTATTCCCACCCTTCCGGCTGGACCCCGTGAACCACTGCCTGTGGCGCGCGGACGAACGCATGGCCCTCACCCCGAAGGCGTTCGATGTGCTCCGCTTCCTCGTCGAACATGCGGGCCGGCTGGTTACGCACGACGAAATCCTGGAAGCCCTGTGGCCCGAAACTTACGTTAACCCGGAGGGCATCCGGAAGTACGTCCTGGAAATCCGCAAAGTGCTCGGAGATTCCTCCACCCAACCGCTCTTCATTCAAACTATGCCGAAGCGGGGCTATGAATTCATCGCCAGGGTGAGCAGCGAGCACACGCCCCAGCGGTCGGGCAGTGTCGTTGAACCAGGTGAAAATATCGTTGGTCGCGGCGCGGCATTCGCTCAGCTCGATGGCCTTCTTGAAAAAGCGACTCAGGGCCAGCGGCGGGTGGTCTTCATTACCGGCGAGGCAGGCATCGGAAAGACGACGCTGGTTGATGCGTTTCAACAGCGCGCGTCCAGCATTCCGAATCTGCAGCTTACGCGAGGCCAGTGCATCGAGGGCTTTGGAGACAAGGAAGCGTACTACCCGATCCTCGAAGCGATCGGGTCGCTGTTGCACGGCGCGACGGACGATTCTTTGGTCAGGATGCTGGAAAGCCAGGCGCCCACATGGCTCGCTCAGTTTCCGTTCGCCGTGAAACCCGAGCAGAGAGAATGGCTCCGGCAGGAGATGTTGGGGAGCACGCAGGGACGGATGGTGCGGGAGATTTGTGAAGCGCTCGAAGCGATGACCGCACAGACCCCGTTGATGTTGATCCTGGAGGATCTTCACTGGGCCGATAACTCGACGTTGGACCTGATCTCCGTGTTGGCCCGGCGACGCGATTCGGCGAGATTATTGTTGATTGGAACTTACCGGCCTGTGAATGTAGTATTGTCCCAAAGCCCGCTTAAGGCTCTGAAGCAGGATTTGACGATTCGGCGCCTATGCCACGAAATCGCCATCGAGCGCCTTAAGGAATCCCATGTAGCGGAGTACCTTGCGAACGAGTTCGCGGACAGCCGATTCCCGGCCGGCCTTTCCGAGGTAATTCACCGCCATTCGGACGGGAACGCCCTGTTCATGGTGGGCATCGTGCGCGATATGGTGAACCGCGGACTGATCGCGCGGGATCGCGGAGAATGGGCTCTCACCGCGCCTGTCGAGGACATCAATCCGGGAATTCCCGAAACGCTTCAACAGATGGTGGACAGCCAACTCGAGCAGATGAGCGTGGAGGAAAAGCGCGTTTTACAGGGCTGCAGCGTGGCGGGCGAGCGTTTCCCGGTTTGGGCATCCGCGGTCATGATTGGCTCTTCCCGCGCGACGGCCGAAGAGATTTGCGAGAAACTCGCTCGCAGCGAGCAGTTCGTTCGATTTGTGGGAATTCATCAGGCTGCCGACGGGGCCGATTCACCATACTACGAGTTCCGGCACGCACTCTACCGGCAGGCTTTATATCGCGGGCTTTCGGAGCCAGGCCGATCCGGGTTTCATCTGCGTCTGGGACAGCATCTCATGGCTTTCTACGCAGCGGGAAAACCCGAACTGGCGTCGGAGGTGGCGCTGCATTTTGAGAAAGGGCGCGACTACGAACAAGCCGTGCGTTGCCTGATCGTTGCGGCCGAGAATGCATCCCGGCGGCTCGCGCACGGGGATTCTGTAAAAATACTCCGGCACGCGCTCGAACTGGTTCCCTCGATCCGTAGTGATGCGCGAATCGAGCTGGAAATTAAAGTCCTCCAACGCATCGGCGACGTCCATTACGCTTTTGGAGCGATGTCAGACTCTGCCGTTGCCTATGAGACCGCGGCGGCGCGAGCCACGGAAGCCGGGCTGGAAGAGACACACGTCACCGTTCTGATGGGGATGGCTCTTCCGGTGTTATTCATTGACCCGGCCAGGGGCGCACAGGTTTGCAATCTTGCGATGCAGGCCAGCCGAAGCCTCGCCGATCCTGTGTTGCGGGCACGGACAGAGCTGGCCGTTGCTTGTTTTCGGCTTCTCTACGGCTCCTGGACGACGGAGGACGTACAAGTCTGTGCGCTGGCCGGAAAAACCCTTGATGCGCGGGCTGAGTCGATTTCGCCTGCCAATGTTCACCATATTTACGTTCAGGTACTTCAAGGCGAATATGCGGCAGCGCTGAAACACGCCGACATCCTGATCAACACCGCTGCAGAACCTGCCTACACCCTGGCTTTTGGCGGGAGAGGCTTCGTTTTTATGGCCACTGGCGCCTTCGGAGCCATGCTTCAACTTGTTCGAAGAGGACGGGAGTTATCCGCGAAAAACGAGTCGCCGGGGTGGCTGTGGATCCTCGGCGAGGCATGGTTGCGTCTTCTCTGCTTCGATTTTGAAGGCGCCCGCCGTCTCGAAGAGATTACCATGCCGAGCGACGTGGAACCCCATGCGATCTGGCTCAGGACGGTAGCCCGGATTTGTGCCGGCTACGCCGAAACTGCCGGGAAGAATTACGAAACCGCGCTGGCTGCCTTTGCCGCGATCCGCGACGGTGAGGTCACGCCTGACTTCTTTCTTCACTGGCACTGGCGAATGCAGGCCCATCTGGGGACGGTTGAGACGCACCTGAGTGCAGGCGACCTCCCCAGCGCAAACCGCGAGGCTGTCGGTTTCCTGGAATCGACACTCAGGATTGCGGATCCCAATTTGCGAGCGCTCGCCTGGGAGATTAATGCAAGGGTGGCCGCGACTCAAGGGAAGTGGCTTAAGGCACGGGAGCATATCGACAATGCGCTTGCGGTTCTGGACAAGTTTGAGATTCCAGTTGCGGGCTGGCGGGTCCATCACACCGCATGGAGGATATGCCGGGCTGAAGGGGACGGAGGCACGGCTGCCCGCCACCGGGCTCACGCCCAGGAGATGATCACGACAATTGCGGACTCCTTCGAGCCCGACGAACCGCTGAGGAAATGCTTTCTGACGGCGCCGCCCGTCAGGCCCGTTCTGGAACAGTCCGCGTCAACCTGAAGCACGGCGCCGTTGGGCAATCGTCAGTGGCAGACGAAAGCTGAAGCAGGCGCCGCGCGGCGACGATTCCGCCCACATTTCACCGCCGTGCTCAAGCACTACCTGCCGTGCAATGGCCAGGCCCAGCCCAATGCCGTGTGGCTTGCCGGCAGTGGCGAACGGCTGGAACATCCGGTCCCGAATCTCAGGAGCGATTCCCGGACCGGTATCGCGAACCTGCATCAATACCGAGTCGGCATCCGCCGCCGCCGCGATCCGAATGGCGCCGCCATTCGGCATGACTTCAAGCGCATTCACGAGCAAATTTACCAAAACGCGCTTCATACGGCGCCGGTCCAGATCAACGATCAGACTCCCTGTAACGTCCTGCGCGATACGCACGCACTGAAATTCCGCAATGGTTGCAATTGTGTCCACCGCGCACCCCACTAATGCACTCAGCTCGGTTGGCCGCTTGTCGAAATCACCACCTCTGCTCCGATCCAGGAACTCTTCCAGCAGTTCGCCCATGCGGATCGACGCCGAATACACATTGCGAGCGAGGCGGCGGATCTGTGTTGGCGAAAGCCCCTCTCTCGCAAGCATCTCAGCGCCGCCATGGATCGTCGCCAGAGGATTGCGCAGATCGTGGACTATGGAAACCGCCGCGGTCACAGAATCCTGTGGTTTAGAGTCGGCGACGGCCACGTTCACTCTGAGCCTTCCTTCTGGATGCTTTCAGCGAAGCGCTTCCGTAGAAATTGGAGCAGCTCCTCATCGGAACGGAATTGATACGGTTTCCCCGTGTCCACCTCCTCCACCGAACCCTCCAGCAAACCCGCGGGATCCTGGCTGGCCTTTCGGAGCTGCACCACAAACGCGCCGCGCATGATGAACTTGAGAATAGGGCTTTCGATGCATCCGCCTGTGGACATTTCGTCGGATTCGTGTGGAATCATTGTCCGGCCGAGCGGTTAGGTAGGAGTTCACCATGCCAACCGACTTTTTCGTACACGGAAGCACTGGAGTTTTGTCCAGTACCGGATGTGGCAGGCGAAGATCGAACGTGCTCTCAACATCAGCGTGCTCAATTGGGGATGCAGGAGCACTGCACATCGTTGGCAGGCTCGGCGTCAATGCAAGGAAATCCTGCTTGAAAATCGGTTAAGTTGCGATTAAATAATTGAAACGCTTCTCTTGCACTTCGTAAGCGCGCCCGAAATCCTCGTCGATAGCTCACCGCCGTGGACCTCCACATCGGTAGAGTCGGGAAATGCAGATCAAGTTCGCGTTCCGCGCCCGCGGCCGGTGAGCCCGGAGAACGTCAGGCCGTTCCAGCGAGTGCCGGTGATCGCTACGGCGATTGCGCTGAGCGAGGAATGATGCCGGTTCTCGTAGCGGAAACGCCGCGTCCCCGTTTGGAGCCTGTGCGTACGGCTTTGTCTTCGACCACCTCGTAGTACCTCCGCACCAGTCTCAAACCGCCGGCCTGCTCAGCGGGAAAGACAAAGGTGCGGGACCGCATACCGCGCCCTTATATTCCTTGAAAGCGGCTAGCTGGAGATTCACTCCGCCTCGAAGCCGCTGTTGGCCGAGAACTTCAGCGTCCTGCCGTTCTCCGTTACCGTTCGTACCACATTGTCTGCGGCCCCGTCCGGGATCTGTGCCTCAATCTCCAGAGTGACCTGCACCGTTGATCCAATGAGACCGACGAGATGTGTAATAACCTCGTCCGCAATCCGGCTGGCATCGCGACCGACCCGCGCGGAATCGAGAGCCACCGTTCCGTGGTAGCGGCGAGGTTTGGGCGGCTGAACTGGTCCTGTGGGTTGGGTGATGGGCCTGGTGCCTGTTGGCCCGGATGCTGTTGCCTGCCCAGTCTCCCCGTTGGTTCTGACTGGTCGGGACGTCTCGTGATCGATCTGCTGCCGGGCGACTTCCGGTCGCACGAGCAGTCCGGAATCGTCCGCGGTCACCCTGAGTTGCGCACCGGGCGTCAGGCCGCGATAACGGGCGCCCGCTTCGTCGTAGCTTTCGGCATAGGCAGACGCGTCTTGTTCCCATGTCAGCAGCGCGAGTCCCGCGCGGATGGCATTGAGAAGTACAGCAGTATTCTGCAATCGTGGAAAGTAAAGATATCTTCCGAAGTCCTCGACGAGTTGGCGAATGGCGACGTGATTTCCGCGCCATAGTGGCACGCGATCCATCTCCATACGAAGGCGCGACGAGGCAAAATTAACCACGAGCAACTCGTCGCTCTTCAGTTTCCTGCTGGCACGTTCCGCGAGTGCGTCGTTTCCTGCAAGCCGCGCCGTCTGCCACGTCACAGGTGCCTGTGGATTCTCCTGCGTTGGCACCAAAAGCCACTGATACGTTTCGGGAATGCGGGCAATTACGGACCCGTCAGCGGCAGTTTTTTGCGTTTCAGCCTGTTTCACCTGATGTGGCGACAGGTCGAGTTTATCCTTCTCGTCCAGGACGGACTCCCAGGCCAAATATTTGCGAACCGCTTCATCCAGATCCTGCAGCCGAGTCTTGTCGGCCACCAGAAACACGAGCGCGTTCCGATAAAGGCGGGGTGTCGTTCCGCGCGTTTCGAAAATCGCCTTAGCGGCCATCGCGGCATTGTCGGGTTCCTTCGTATAGGCGTGATCGACTCCAAGCACTACGAGGCGCGCATCGAGGTCGTCAGGCACCTCCGCGCCGGTTACGGGAATTGTGTGAACGCGCTTGAAATCTCCCATCTTCCGCAGATCAGCGCGCAAACGCTTATCTAATTCCTCAACTGAGGCGGGGCGCACGTCGGCGTGCAATGTGACCGGCTTTTCGTCCAGACATACCACCGGTTCCGCCGGATCGTATGGCTGTTCATACGTCTCCAGAACATCCTCCATCTTTTCGATGTACTCTTCATCGAGTTCGGCCACGCACCACATTTTTTTCCCGCCACGGCTTGAGGTCGTGGTGAAGAAGCAGAACCCGGATGGTTTCTCGTCCCACGCGCGGTACCAGTCGCCGTTTTACCGCCTCTTCGGCCACCAGGCGCACGGTCCATCGGGCAAAGCCTTCCGGCGGATCGCTGCAGACCATGGCAATAATACGCTGGCGCTGGCTGTCTTCCAGCAAGGCGGCCGCGCCGGGCCGTTCCTTCTCATATAATGCCCGTTCGAGCCCCCCTTGCCGGTAACGATGCCCGATCTTGCGAATGGCCTGAGGGGTCAGGGGAACAACCTCGGATACGCGTGGAGCACTGGCCCCTTTGGCCAACTGCAATAGCGCTACAGCACGAATGACGACTCGTACCTGCTGCACACCGCCAGAAAGTAACTTCTTCAACTCGTTTTGATCCTTCCTGCTGACATCGATACACAGAGCGGGACGCGCCATACCCTCAGTATGCGCCAGAACATTTCCGAATGGAATTGTTTTATTGGAATCTTTTCAGGCGGTCACATGACCTAGCTGCTTGAATGCTTCGAGGAAGAATGACTCGATATAGTGCGGCTGCAGGCGACGCGCGTCCGCACGCTCCATGTCCTCTCGTACACGGGCGACCCGACTGGCGTCCATTACGTCATGAGCGAGTGCGTGCTCTTCGAGCAATTCCTGGAGGTGTGAGCGACGAACCGTGTCCGCGACCACAAATGTCAGCCGAGCCTGCACCTCGGGGCCCTCCCCATACCGGACAGCCTCAATGAGTAACTCGCGCAGCGAGCGACCTTCGAACTGGAGCCTCCCAAGAACGTCAAACACCTGCCCACCGAGAGATTCACGCGCCTGCTCCAGCTTTTCAAGCAAGGTACGGTACACATCACCCTCGCGGGTTTCCTCCGCTACCAGATTCCAGAGGTGGCAGACCTCCCTCTGAGCAATGCGGTGAATGCGCCCGAAACGCTGCTCGATCCGGTTTGGATCCCAAGGCAGATCGTAGTTCACCATCAAGTGGCGCGCTGAAGATTGATACCCTCACCGGCGGCGTCCGTGGCAATCAGGACCTGCACCTCCGGATCGTGTTTGAACGATTCCTGCGCCTTCAGCCGCTCTTCGCGACCCATCCCGCCATGGATGAGAACGACTGCGCTTTTGCGTCCGAGCACCGTGGTGACGCGGTTTTCCAAGTAACTCAGCGTGTCGCGATGTTCTGTGAACACTACGCGTTTCTGATGCGGAGACGGCTTCGACGGCGCGATAGCTGCGGCACTTGCGGACGCCACATTGTTGCCCGCGCCGTTGGGCGCGGTCGTGAAAATCTCCCTCAGCAGGCTGCCGAGTTCGCGCCACTTGCGGTCTTCCCCGCTACGGCGAACTGCGGCCGCCAGCGATTCGAGACGTCCGAGCGTGGCGATTTCCGCCTTGAGTTCGCCAATGGTTCGTGCTCCAGATCCTCCACATCTTCCGCATCGACGATTTTCGTTGAGGAGGCCATCGCCTCAGCGGCAGCGCCGCGCTGCAGGAGTTCGAGTTCCCGTAAACGCTTCTGAAGTCGTTCGCTGCGCCGGTGAAGTGACTGGTAGATGGCTTCGGGAGAGGATGCAAGGCGCCGCTGCAGGATGGTGAGCGCGAACCCAACCGTGCCGGTGCGCTTGTTGTTTTCGAGCTTTTCAGCACGGTTGAATTCATCGCGGACGTAGTCCGTAACCTCTTTATAGAGCTGAGCCTCCGCGTTGGAGAGTTTGTACGGCACGGTATGCGCGATCCGTTCCGGAAAAAGCAGCGTGCCGTCGAACTTGAGTAGTTTTTCCTTCACCATCCGCCGCATGAGGTCGGAAAGTTCGACTTGGTGCACCCCATCACGGAAGCGGCCCTCAAAACGGTCGCCGTCAAGCAGCGCCATGAATAGCTGGAAGTCCTCCTCCTTTCCGTTGTGCGAAGTGGCGGTCGTCAGCAGCAAGTGGCGGGTCAGGCCCGAGAGGAGTTGCCCGAGGTGATAACGCTTCGTGTACTTGATCTCCCCGCCAAAAAACGTGGCTGACAACTTGTGTGCCTCGTCACAGACCACCAGGTCCCAGCGGCATTCCGGAGCCTGAAGCTTCTGCTGAACGTCTTCGTTGCGCGAGAGCTTATCGAGGCGCGCGATTACGAGGTTGTTTTCGAGGAACCAGTTGCCGGTGCGGGCCGCTTCGAGCTTGTCGTTGGTCAGGATCTCAAAGGAGAGCTGGAACCGTCGATAGAGTTCGTCCTGCCACTGCTCTGCCAGGCTGCCGGGACATACGACCATGCAGCGCTGCAGGTCGGCACGGGCGATCAGTTCCTTGATCAGCAGGCCCGCCATGATGGTCTTGCCCGCGCCGGGATCGTCGGCCAGCAGAAAGCGAAGAGGCTGGCGCGGCAGCATGGTCTCATAGACGGCGGTGATTTGGTGAGGCAGTGGTTCGACCAGTGACGTATGGACGGCGAGTACCGGATCGAACAGATGTGCGAGGCGAATGGGATGCGCTTCAGAGACGAGGCGGAACAAATGCCCGTCACCGCCGAAACTCCATGGGCGACCGTGCTCCACCACCTGGAGGCGGGGCTCATCATGACGGTAAATCAGTTCGTTCGCTACGCGACCGGTCGGTCCCTTGTACGTGAGCTCGAGCGCCTCAGAGCCAAACCACTGGACACTGACAACCGTGACGAGTTGTCCCGGGAGTATACCCCGGACGGCGGCGGTGGGCTGGAGATCCTCAAGGCGGGTCGAAGACATTATTATCTGGGCTTGCCGACAAGCGTATGAATAATTACTTTATACCTCTCCTCGTATTACCAATTTGGATTCTTCCACAGATAGGAACCTTAAGTTCTCTCTGACCCTCAGCTTCGATCGGTCCAATTCGGGAAGTCGGCCTCTTGTCAGTCACACTTCCCGGCACTTTATATTTCCTCTGGAATCAACAAAAATCCCGGAAATGCAACCAAATCCCCTTGCCCCCATGCAATAACAAGATCGAAATGCGAACTGAACGTCAGATCGAGGCCTCCCGTGCCAACGGAGCCAAATCCCGCGGGCCCGTTACGCCCGAGGGCAAACGCAACTCCTCCGGTAATGCCCTCAAACACGGCCTGCTCGCCGAAACCGTCGTCCTCAAATGTGAACTCGAAGAGCGCTTCCTCGAAGTCGTCGCCGACATTGACCAGGAACTCCAGCCGCAAACTCCGATAGAACACACCCTGGTTCAAAAGATGGCCGTGGCCCGCTGGCGCCAACTCCGCCTTTGGGGCATGGAAAAGGCTGCAATGGAATACCAGATCCGCCAACAGGCCGGCACCGTCGGAAGGGGCGAGAACAGCTCGACCCGCGCCTCCATAGCCTTCCAGACCCTCGGCGGCGAATCCCGTTCGCTCGACATGATCATGCGTTACGACGCGCTCTGCGACCGCCAGTACCTCCGCGCACACCGCCGCTTTCTCGAAATTCGCCGGCAGCGCCACGCTCCCGCCGAAATCCAAAGTGAACGTCAGTCCTCGCCCGAACCAGCGGGATTCACCAAAGATTCTCAGGTTCCGGAGAGTGAAAACCTATCAAACGAACCCGAGAACCTATTGAAAACAAAGCAGACCCTTACACCGAACCCGCCAAAGTCCATCGAAAACCCGGCCGTCCCCGCCGCGCGCGATGGCCGCTTGCGCGTGCTACAATTTAAACGTTCCCAACCCATAGCCATGTTGCTGAGTATTAAGGAGATGGAAGTCCGCAAGATACCCTTTGCGGAAGAATGGGGACCCGGTGGGTTCGATTTTTCGGACACCGGAGTCATCCAGACTGGACCCCTGACCGCCGAGGGAACCGCCGAAATGCTGCCTCACACCGGTGGCGAGGTTCGCGTTCAGGGGCGGATCAAAACAGATCTGGAAACCGAGTGCGACCGCTGCCTCGGCCGGGCGCAGTTTCATATTGATGCGCCGTTTGATCTCTTCTATCGGCCGCTGGAATCCGGGATGGAAGAAGACGGGGTTCCAATCAACGGGGGCGCAGTCAAAGAGGTTGCGATCGACGAGGGCGAGGCCGAGATGGGATTTTATGAACTCCCGGGTCTTGACCTCGAAGACATCGTAAGGGAGCAGGTGCTGTTGCAGCTTCCCATGCAACGGATCTGCAAGGAAGATTGCCTTGGCATTTGCCCCAATTGCGGCGCAAACCGCAATGAGACCAAATGCTCATGCCAGCCCCATCCGGGTGATGACCGATGGATGGCTTTGAAAGATTTACACATTTAAGTATTAAGGAACAGAAACACAATGCCGAATCCGAAACGAAGACACTCCAACGCGCGCACGCAGACCCGCCGCGCTCACGACGCTTTAAGCAAGCCCGCACACTCCGAGTGCCCGAACTGCCATGAACCTAAAGTCCCCCACCGCGTTTGCCCCCATTGCGGCCAGTACAAAGGCCGCGAAGTGATTGAAACCACCACGGAGTAAACAGCTGCCTGAAATGAGCCAATGGTCACCATTGCAGTAGACGCGATGGGGGGCGATAAAGCCCCCGTGCCCGAAGTCGCAGGCGCGATCCTTGCCGCCCGCGAGTATGGCCATCGCATCCTGCTGGTGGGCGATGCTCCCGCCGTTGAACAGGAACTCAGAACTCACGATACAGTCGGCGATCTGCCGATCACGATCGTGCACGCCTCAGAACGCATCACAATGGACGACCCCGCCGCGAAAGCCGCGCGTGGGAAGAAGGACAGTTCCATGCATGTCTGCGCGCGTCTGGTCGCAACCGGTCAGGCCGATGGTTTCCTGTCGGCCGGAAATACGGGCGCGTGCATGGCGATCGCAAAGATGGTGATCGGCAAGGTGCCTGGCGTCGACCGGCCTGCCCTTTCCGGGGTTTTTCCGACGCATAAAGGAACGCCGGTGGTGGTGGTCGATGTGGGCGCGAATGTGGATTGCGAACCGGAGATGCTCAAGCAATTCGGCTTGATGGGTGAGATCTATTCCCGCTGTGTATTGAAGATCCAGCGCCCGCGCGTCGGTCTGCTTTCGATCGGCGAAGAGGAACACAAGGGCAACGCGCTCACTCACGACGCTACGCCTTTGCTCAAGTCCCTTCCTATCAATTTCGTAGGGAATGTCGAGGGCAGGGATATCTTTTCGGGCCGGGTCGACGTCATAGTATGTGACGGATTCGTCGGCAATGTCGCGCTCAAGGTCAGCGAAGGGCTATCGGAAATGATCCGCCGTATGCTCAGGGAATCGCTCGAAGCCACCGTTACCCGCAAAATCGGCTACGCGCTCTCGCGTTCCGCTTACCGGGACTTCAAGAAGAGAGTGGACTATGCGGAGTACGGCGGCGCGCCCCTGCTGGGCGTCAAAGGCGTCTGCATCATCTGTCACGGGCGGTCCGACTCGAACGCCATCAAGAACGCAATCCGCGTCGCGGCGGATTCCGCATCCAGCAACATGAACCAGCGCATCGAAGAAGAGTTGCGCGATTTTGTCAAGGTTTAAGTAATGCGCCGTTTGTTTCTGGTCCTTCTGTTCGCCGCATGCGCCGCTGCCCAGAGCAATGAATCTAACGCTCAGAGTGAGAAGTTCAACCACGTTCAGTGGAAACTGACCTTCGACCAGGCCTCCGCCGCCCCTGGCGCGACCGTCCTCGGCCGTCTCGAAGCCACCGTCGAACCCGAGTGGCACATGTACTCGCTGACGACGCCGCCCGGCCCCATTCCCACCACAATTCAGGTCCGGAACAGCCCCGCCGTCGATAAGTTCACGATTCTCGAGCCGCCCCCCATCCGCAAGTTCGATCCGAACTTCAATGCCGACACGGAAACCTACGAAGGCTCGCAGCTTTTCTTCACCCGCATTCAACTGAACAAAGACCTGAAGCCGGGTCCCACCTCGATCACTTTCGAACCGCGCTACCAGACATGCAGCGGCACATCCTGCATTCCGCCACGAACCCGTACGGTCAGCGCGGATTTGAATATCGCGGCGTCGGCGCCCGCCGCGGCGATCGTCATCCCCGCCGGTTACATCGAAGCGAAGCAGGACGGCCCAAAAGCGGTGGGTCCTACCTCAAGCGCTGCGGTAACGGAGACCGGTGGCCTCGGGGCTTTCCTCCTTCTGGCTTTCGGATTCGGCCTCGCCGCCATCTTCACCCCCTGCGTCTTCCCGATGATCCCGATCACGATGTCCTATTTCGTCGGACAGCGCGGCGGACTTCGCCAGGCGATCACCTTCTGCCTCGGCATCATCGTTCTCTTCAGCGGTCTGGGTCTGATCCTGACCTTGGCCCTCGGACCCGCGGCCGTCGTTCAACTCGGGTCGAACGCCTGGGTCAACGGCTTCATCGCTCTGATCTTCTTCATCTTCGGCTTAAGCCTGCTGGGTGCCTTCGAAATTACGATTCCCTCCGGGCTCCTGACAAAGCTCAACTCCGCGTCCGGACAAGGCGGATTTGCCGGAACGCTGCTGATGGGCCTTACTTTCGCGCTCGCCTCGTTCGCCTGTGTGGGCCCGTTCATGGGCACCCTGCTGGCGGCATCCGTCGGAGGCGACAAGCTTCGCCCGGTTCTCGGCATGGTGGTCTTTGCCAGCGGACTTGCTCTTCCCTTTTTCCTGCTCGCCCTGTTTCCGAAATACCTGCAGAAGCTCCCCCGTTCCGGCGAGTGGCTGTCCCGGGTGAAGGTGGTGATGGGATTCGTCGTTCTGGCCGCGATGCTGAAGTATCTCTATAGTCTCGATGCCGTGCTGCAAACCGGTTTTCTCACCCGCGAACGTTTTCTTGCCGCCTGGGTCGTTCTGTTCGGGATGGCCGGATTCTACCTGCTCGGATTCGTTCGCCTGCCCGGCATCTCTCGCGACGCCGAGCTGGGGGTCGTACGCCTGCTGATTGGCACCGTCTTCGTCGTCTTCGGACTCAGCCTTGTACCCGGAATGTTCGGCTCGAAGCTGGGCGAGATCGAAGCCTACATTCCCCCACCCGCCAACGGAACGGGGGACGGTGCTCTGGCCTGGAACGAAAACGACCTTCAGGCCGCATTCGCGAAAGCGAAGGCCGAAGGCAAGACCGTGCTGGTGAACTTCACCGGATACGCCTGCACCAACTGCCACTGGATGAAGGCCAACATGTTCACCAAACCCGAGATTAACGGGGTGATGAAGAACATGGTCCTGGTCGACCTGTATACCGACGGCACCGACGCCATTTCCGCCGCCAACCAGAAGCTCGAAGAAGACAAGTTCCAGACTGTGGCGATACCGTTCTACGTCCTCTACGACGCGGACCAGAACGTGCTCGCGACCTTCCCCGGTCTGACCCGCAAGCCTGATGAGTATCTCGCTTTTCTGAATACAAAACCCACCGCAGCCGCGCCCGCGCCGCTCAACGCCGCTCTCGCCGGCGCGCCCTTCAAGACTCTCGACGGCGCGTCGCTCTCTCCCGCGGACTGGAAGGGCAAAGTAGTCGTCCTGAACTACTGGGCCACGTGGTGCGTACCCTGTCGCTCCGAGATCCCCGAATTCAACCGCATGCATGACGACCTGGGCGCGAAGGGCGTCGAAGTCGTGGGCATCTCCATGGATCAGGACGGGGCCGACGCAGTGAAGCCGTATCTCGAAAAGAACCCGATCCGCTACACGATCGGCCTTGGTACGGGTGATATGGAGCAGCTACCGGTTACGCTTGTCCTCGACCGCAACGGGAACACGATCAAGCGCTTCGACGGCCTCGCCAAACCCGAGGAGATCAGGGCAGCGGTAACGAAAGCTCAAGCCTCGTAGCGCCCCTTTACCGAACCGCAAAATTTTGAGTCTCTTGAGTTTTGTCAGCATCTTCCCGAAGAGTTTGCTAATGGCAAGATTGTCCGATTGGCCACCGCGCGGCCTTCAGCAACGAAGACGTAAATCAAAAGAGCTGGTGCTGCGTCTGAACGATACTGGAATTCCGCTAATCACAAATGACATACCTGCTAAACCAGCCGTGGCTCTTCGGCATAGTCGTCGCTCTCTTCCTGGGGGCCATGATCGAACTTGGACAGCAAATTGCCGCCTGGTCCGGGCTCCACGAGGAAACACACCGCAAAGAGCAGACAGTCGCCATCCGCGATGGGCTGTTTGTCCTCGTCAGCCTGTTGTTGGGTTTCACTCTGGCGCTTGCTGTGCCGCGCTTCGTCGAGCGCCGTAGTCGCCTGGTCGAGGAAGCCGTCTCGATCGGGGCCACCAATCTCCGCGCCGGTACGCTCCCTTCGCCTTATCGCGAGAACGCTCGCGCCCTCCTGCGCAAATACGCCCAGGCCCGCATTGATCTCGACAACGCCGGTCTGGATGAGACCCGTTACAACGAAGCGTCCAATCGTTCCAATATGATCCAGCGTCAGCTTTGGGAAGATGCGGAAGCCGTTGCCAGAACGGACCGGAGCGCCATCGTTGCCACCTACCTGACCTCTCTCAATGAGACCATTGATCTCGATGAAGAGCGCCTCGCAGCCATGGAGAACCGCATTCCCATCTCCATCTGGATCCTGATACTCTGTGTTTCCGCAATCGCAATTTTGAGCCGCGGACTGACCCTCACCCGCCGCTTCTGGCTTACACTCGTGCTGGGTCCCATTACGATTGCGATCGTCCTCGCCCTGGTAGCCGACCTCGACTCCCCCAACAGCGGCTTGCTTCGCCTCGACGATCGCGCCATGCTACGCATGAACGGCGAGCTCGATTCAGAGCGATAGGTGTGAACGCGCTATTGATCCTTGCAGGGCGGGCTTTTTCTCAGCGCCCGAGCACCAAAATCATGAAGCTATCCGGAATCGCCGCCGCTCTCCCGGCCCTTCCACCACCAGCCGGCGCCGCGGGGGGAGGCCCATACTCAGCCGCTGGTAAATAGAGCTTATGGGCCTTCTGATCCGACCCGATGGTGCGTGCGCCAAACTGCGTCATAATCGTCGCGACCGGTTCAAACTTCCCTGCCGAGGTCTCGCCGACCATAGTAATCGTGCCATCCCGGCCATTCGCGCTGAACGCATATCCGTCGTCAAAGGCCACGCCGTCCGGCCCCTGTCCGATCTCAGGCATGGCGATCACCTTACCCGCAGCCGGATCGCTTACAATCATCATCTTGTTCCCGCACACCGAAAACAGATAGCCGTTCTTCGGATTAATCGCGAGTCCACTCGGCCCGTCGCAGGGCGAAATCGAGTAATGCTTCGTCACCACGGCATTCTTCGCGTCGATCTCGCCGATCTCATTTTTATCCTCAAGATTGAAGTAGATGTGGCCCTTGCCATCCACCTGCGCAAACTCCGGTTTCCCGCCCACCGGAATCGATGCCGCGACCACATCCCCGCTCTTCGCATCAAACGCCGTCGAATCGTTGCTCCGGCCGTTGAACGTGAAGACGCGATGCGAAACAGGCTCATAAATAATTGCATCCGGGTTCGTCCCCGTCTTCACCTTGCCGAGAACCTTCAAACTCTTCAGATCGAAGATCGTGACATCGTTATCCATGCCGTCGCTGGTGAAGCCCCGGCCGAGATCGTTCGCGACCGCGATGCCATGGACTCCGTTCGTCCCGGGAATGGTCCCAACCACCTTGTCCGTTCCCGTATCGACCACCTCCGTCTGGGTGGCGTGGGAAACGTACAACCGGTGGTTGGCGGTGTCTATAAAAACATAATCCCAACGGGCCGCTCCGCCGATCTTGATCTTACCCGTGACTTTATAAACGGGCGGCGCGGCCGCGGCAGCTATCGCGAAGGCCAATAACAAAAAGGATTTCATTTGAACTTCTCCTCACCCGGAAAATCCGGGTTCACAGTCTGATCCATCCTGAAATTAAAGGATAATCCTGAAGATTCGCTGAAACTCATTCGGCAGGACCTCGCGCATTGCATTTGAATGATTTATAGTGAGCCTGCAGTACGCTCGCATACTACCCAACTATGCCTACGGCGGAACAGCCCCGAAAACCGCGCAAGAGCGCCCCGAAGATCCTCCCGAAGCCCGATGTACCCGCGCCATGCTCCTTCCCCGTGGTTGCCGTGGGCGCCTCGGCCGGCGGCCTGGCGGCCTTCAACGCTTTGCTTCAGGCCTTGCCTCCCCGGTCCGGAATGGCGTTCGTGCTCATTCAGCATCTGGAGCCCACCCACGAAAGCGCTCTGGCGGCCCTTCTCTCGAAAGCCACCAGCATACCCGTCGCCGAAGTTTCCGACAGAATGCCCGTCGAGCCCAATCGGGTATATGTAATTCCACCCAACACAAACATGACCATCCACGCGGGACTGCTCCGTCTCGCGCCTCGTTCCGGACGCTCCGGACTTCAGCGTCCCATAGACGATTTTTCGGTGGCTCTGGCGGAGGAACAGGGCAGCTGCGCCATCGGCGTGGTGCTCTCCGGAACCGGATCGGACGGCACGTACGGACTCAAAGCCATCAAGGCGGCCGGCGGCGTGACGTTTGCGCAGGATCCGAAAACCGCCCAATGGCCGGCTATGCCGATGAACGCCATAGGCGCCGGATCCGTGGATTTCGTCCTGTCTCCCAAACGCATCGCGGCCGAACTGGCGCGCATTGGCCGCCATCCCTATGTGGCGGAGGCGAGGGAAGTGCCCGACGACGCCGATCTCGATAAGATCTGCGCGGTTCTCGGCGCCGCCGCCGGGGTTGACTTTCGACTGTATAAACGGCCCACAGTACGCCGCCGCATCGCCCGTCGAATGGCGCTACAAAGAATCGCGTCGCTGAGTAAATACCTGCAGCTCCTGAAGCAGAATCCCGACGAAGCGAAGTCGCTCGCGGAGGACATTTTCATCCATGTCACCAGCTTTTTCCGGGATCCCGATTGTTTCGAAGCCTTGCGAAAACAGGTGCTGGCAAAATTGCGCACAAGGATCTCCCGAGGCGATTCGATTCGAATCTGGGTTCCAGGTTGCTCCACAGGAGAAGAGGTTTATTCCATCGCCATACTGCTCCTTGAAGAGCTGGGCGATCAGGCCAGCCGCACCGGCATTCAGTTCTTCGGAACCGACATTCAGGAGCAGGCAGTCGATCATGCCCGCACGGGACTCTACACCGAGTCGGCCGTCAGCGGCGTCTCTCCGGCGCGCCTGAAACGATTTTTCGTCCGGACGGACGAGGGTTATCGAATCCAGAAATCGGTCCGCGACCTTTGCGTCTTTGCAAAGCACAACCTGACCAGGGATCCACCGTTTTCCCGGCTGGACCTGATCAGTTGCCGGAACGTGCTCATTTACATGAGCCCGGCTCTGCAGAAGAGAATTCTGTCCGTTTTCCAGTATGCCCTCAAGTCCGGAGGGTTTCTCTTCCTCGGAAACTCGGAATCCATTGGCGAGTATTCCGAAGCATTCTCGGTGGCAGACCAGAAGAATCGAATCTTTCTTCGCAAGCCGGCCGTCCCCCGTTTCCATGAGTTTCGTCCGGGCCCGGACCAGTTCCTGGGGCCGGAATCCATCGCCCTTAGGGTAGCTGCCCCCGGCACCGCGGTTGATTATCGCAAGGAGGCGGAGGAAGTTCTTCTGGAACACTACTCGCCGCCCGCGCTGATTGTGGATCGGGATCTCCACATCCTGCATTTTCAGGGTGATGTCAGCCCGTATCTGGCGCCTGCCACAGGCCAGCCGAGCTTCCACCTGCTGAAAATGGTGCGTCCCGAACTCGTGGTCGATCTGCGCACCGCCATTCACAAGGCCCGAAAAGAGGGAATCCCGGTTCATAAAGATGCCGTTTCGTTCGAGCGCCACGGCAACCCCGGGGCCGTGCGCCTCGAAGTGCGGCCGATCAGGACCGGAGGTAACGAGAAGCACGATTTAATTGTGGTTTTCCAGCAGGCCGGCGTCGTCGAGAGAAGTCGGGGCGGCGAGACGGCGAAGTCAGGGAGCCCGGCCGCGGGAGGCATCGCGGCGACGACGGAAAAGCTCGAGCGGGAACTCTCGGCCACCCGCGAACAGCTTCGCGCCCTCATTTCGGATCACGAAGCGGCCAACGAAGAGATGAAGGCCGCCAATGAGGAGATCCTTTCCAGCAACGAAGAACTTCAGAGCACCAACGAAGAGCTGGAAACAGCAAAAGAGGAATTGCAATCTTCGAACAAAGAACTTATCACTCTGAACGATGAGTTGCAGCATCGCAATGCCGAGCTCAACGTTCTCACCCACGATCTCAGCAACCTTCTGGTGGGAGTCGGAATGCCTGCGCTTCTGCTGGATTCCGATTTGCGCGTCCGCCGGTTTACTCCCGTCGCAGGTGATTTGCTCAACCTGATTCCAGGGGACCTGGGGCGACCGCTCAGCAACATCGCATCCACTCTGAATGTCACCGATTGGAACGAACTCCTTTCCCAGGTCACCGGTGAAGGCAAGTCAGTCGAGCGGGAAGTCAACGATCGCAACGGTCGTCGCTATTCGCTCCGCGTGCGGCCCTACACAACTGCCGAAAAAAAGGTTGAAGGCGTCCTGGTCGTGATGCTGGACGTGGACCAGATCTATCGTGCGAGGGACGAGGCCAAAAAATCCAGTGACTACTCGCGCGCGATCATCGAAACCATCCGCGAAGCTCTGGCTGTGGTGGACGCCGAACTCCGCCTGCTTACGGTGAACCGGAGCTTTTGCGAAACGTTCCGCGTCGCGCATGAGGAAGTGGAAGGCCGGTCCCTGCTCGAAATCGGCGATGGCCAGTGGAGGGTTCCGCGGTTGCGCGAGCTGCTTGATGAGATTCTCCCCCAAAGCACCCGGATCGAGGATTTCGAGATCGACCAGACGTTTCCGCGCGTCGGCCGGCGGCGCCTCGTGCTGAACGCCCGCAGGATCGAGACGTCGAAAACGATTCTGATCGCCATTGAGGATTTCACGGAGCGCCAGCGGGCGCAGGATGAAGCGGAAAAGAACCGGTCGACGATTCGCGCTTTGTTGGAATCGACCGTTCAGTCGATCATCGCGGTCGATTCGAACGGTACAATCGCCATGACGAACGGCAACACCGAATCGATGTTTGGCTATCGCGGTGAGGACCTGATCGGGCAGCACCTCAGCCTGCTCATTCCTGAAGAGGCGCGGAATCTCCATGCGGCACATTTAGAAAACTGGTTTGCAGCGCCGCGAAACCGTATAACCGGGATCGGTTTCGATCTGAAAGGCCGCAGAAGAGACGGGACAACCTTCCCTGCTGAAATCGCCGTAAGCACCATCGAGACCGCCGAGGGCAAGCTCGGGGTTGCTTTCGTAAGCGACGTCACCCAGCGGGTCCAGCTGGAGCAGGCAGCGCAGGCGCGCGCCCAGGAGGTGCAGGCACTCGCTGCGAGTCTGCTCACGGTGCAGGAAGATGAGAGGCGGCGAGTATCGCGAGAGTTGCACGACCAGATCTGCCAGCAGCTTGCCGCCCTTGCGATAGACATCGGGGCATTCGCCGCGGCTCCTCGGTCCGCAGGAATAGCGCGGGAACGACTGAAGACGCTGCAGGCCCGGGTTGTCAAGGCCTCGGAAGAAACACGCCACATAGCGTATGAGTTGCACTCGTCCGTCCTCGAAGACCTTGGTCTCGCCGCTTCTTTGCGGGATCTGTGCCGGCAGTTTTCCGAGCGGGCCAAAGATACGAAAGTGAAGTTCACGGACGATGCTCTGCCCGGACCGGTGCCGCGCGCGGTCGGCTCCTGCATCTATCGCGTTGCACGAGAAAGTCTGCAGAATATCGCGCAGCACGCGAAGGCGCGGAATGTATCGGTCGCACTGAAGACGGAAAAGGAAGCTGTCGTGCTGACTATAATTGACGATGGCGTCGGCTTCGAGCCGGAAGCCGTTAAGGGCCGCGGCGGCCTTGGCTTGATCGGAATGGAGGAACGAGCGCGCCTCGTGAAGGGCCGCCTGACGACAGTCTCGCAGCCGGGAAAGGGCGTCCGGCTTGAATTGCGCGTTCCTCTGAACAAGGGTGAATCATGAAACGTCCGCGCGTTCTGCTTGCCGACGATCATCCGCTTACCCTCGAGGGGATCCGGGCCGTTCTCGAACCGTATCTCGAGAGTGTGGGAACGGTATCTGACGGCCGCGCATTGGTTGAAGCAGCCCTGCGCACCAAACCGGATCTAATCGTTCTCGATATCACGATGCCTCTGCTGAACGGCATCGACGCCGCCGTTCAGATCAGAAAAAGTCTGCCCTCGGTGAAGCTCCTTTTCATCACGATGCACGTAAGCCCCGCCTATCTGGAAGCTGTGCTGAACGCGGGCGGCGCCGGATATGTGCTGAAATCGAGCGCGCGCGAAGAGCTCCTGAAAGCCGCCGAGAGCGTTTTGAAGGGCCGTATCTATATCACTCCCGGCCTCTCCGGCAAGAGCCTCGCGGGGTTTGCGGATCTGTCGAAGGCCGCCGCCAGTCTTCGTCTCACCACGCGGGAGCGGGAAACCCTGCAACTCATCGCCGAAGGCCGGGCAGCCAAAGAGATGGCCTTCCTCTTGAATATATCCGCCAAGACCGTTGCCTTTCACCGCGAGAACATCAAGCGAAAGCTGGGTTTAAGAACCACGGCCGAACTTACCAGGTACGCGATGGAAGAGGGACTCATCTGACAAATGCTTACCGAGCCAGTGCTCGATTGGCCTTTTTAGTACCAGGTACTTTTGCCAGCTTTGGTTAAGTGGGGGGGGAGATACCGTGAGAGGTAGAAGAAAGCCAGCAGTACGAGGTGAAAGGGCCAATGTCGTTTATCCCGGAATATGAATATGGAAGCGGGCGGAGCCTTGAGGATATCGTTTTGCGCTATCTCGAGTGGGTTCCCGAAGTAAAGGTTGAAGCAACCGTGGATGGCCTGGTAACCCTCACGGGCGTGGTTTACAGTGAAGCCGTCCGGACTACCGCCGGCGAGGTTGCAAAAGCCATTCCGGGGGTTCGGGCCGTCGCCAACGATATCGAACTGCAGCCGCTTTTCGCTTCCATCCCGCACGACGTGGCACACGCGGCCGAGAGAAGCAGGCAACACGAAATAAAGATCGCATAAACACGATCGTTAAAGAAGCCGCTAACCCGTTAACCGGCTCTACCAGGCCCTCATACTGCGGTAACCCCACGGGTCCGCGCCCGCTTCCAGCACGGCGCCGGGCGTGACCTGGACGAGACCGGGCGCCGATCCGCTTGACCACTTCGAACGCGTCCCGATCTTGTGACCGCGGCCGGCCAGGTCCTGCATCACGGGCAGCGGGGTGCGGTCGTCGAGCTGCAAATCGCCCGGATTCATGGCGTGATTGTCGAAGCTCGAAACCAGATGGCGCGTCTCGAACCTCGGGGCTTCGATCGCCTGTTCGGCATTCATATGAAAGAGGATCACATCGAACAGGATCTGGATCAGCGCCTGCTCCTGGTTGTCGCCGCCCGGAGTTGAAAGCACGATCCACGGCTTGCCATCCTCATGCGTTACCAGGGTCGGACTAAGTGTCACGCGGGGGCGCTTGCCTCCGGCCAGTTCGTTCGGATTGCCCGGAACCAGAAGAAAGCTCTGAGCCCGTTCTGTAAGCGGAATCCCCGTATCGCCCGCAATAACCGAAGGCAGCCATGCGCCCGAGGGCGTGGCAGAGAACATGATGCCGTCTTTGTCGATGGCATCGACGCATGTGGTGTCGTGTGCCATCAGAAAGTCGTCGATGTGTAGTGCGCACAATTTGCGACTGTGACGGGTGAATATCGGAGAATGCCGGCCATCTTGCCGGGCCGAAAATCCAGGGACGCTTTCGAGGTGATCAATTTCCGGCGCTCGTCCGCATATTTCATGGAGAGCAGCTGTTCCGCTGGGAATTTTGACGAATTTCGGGTCGCCGTAATAAGTGTCGCGATCGGCGTAGGCCAGCTTCAGCGCTTCGACCAGCGTATGGATATACTCCGCCGAATTGTTGTGCATCGACGTCAGGTCGATAGCCGTCGAGGATGTTCAGCGCCTCGATCATCGCGGGCCCCTGGCTCCAGAATCCGGGCTTGTAGACTTTGGCGCCATGGAAGTCGGTTGCAACCGCGTCCTCGGGCGTCAGCTTGAACGCGGCCATGATCGTCGTACCGCATCAGGCCGTCGTTGGCGTTGCTGAACTCGTCGATCTTCTTCGCGATTTCGCCGCGATAGAAGTAATCGCGCACCGCGTCGATCGCGGCCGTCGCGGCTCGCGCCGCTCGCCAGCGCCTTCTTTTCGGCCTCGACCATGTCCGCGGATCGTGCGCGCGAGATCGGGCTGGCGGAAGATCTCGCCAGGCAGAGGCACCCGTCCATCCGGCATGAAGTGCTTCTGCGAGGTGGGCCATAGTCTGAAGAACTCGCGGCTCGCCTGGATGGATCCGGCCCGCTGTTCGTCGATCGCCGAGCCGTCGGCGAACTCGATGGCGGGCTCAACGACTTCGCTGAACGATTTCGTGCCGTAATCGCGCAGGGCCACCATAGCGGCGTCGGGCAGGCTCGGAACCAGTGCGGCCATGAGTCCTGCAACCGGCATCATACCCTTCAAGCCGGTCTTCTCCGGCGGCTCCAGGATTTCGCCCGGTTTCAGCGGCCGGTTGCGGTAAAATTCGGCGGTCGCAAGCTTCGGCATGGTGCCTACGCCGGCGATGGAGTGGACCTTACCGTCTTTGGTCCGAATCAGGATAGGCGCTTCGCCGCCCCACCCGACGTGCGAGTACTCGGTCGTCGCCGCCGCGAAGATACTGGCGACGCCCGCATCCACCGCGTTGCCGCCCGTGTAGTACATCCGCATGCGGCTTCGGTCGCGTAATCGCTGCCGGCGGCGATGGCGCCATGGGTGCCTCGGGCCGAAAACTGCGCCGGGCGTTCGGCACTGTGCTGCTGCGCAAAGATCACGCCGAAAGTGGCTAAGCCCAAAACCGTGGAAACGAGAAAGGCGGATTGGATTTTCATGGTTTGCCCGATGTCTATTTTGCCCGATGTTTATAATGATGCTAGTTCCGTGCCTCAGCCGCAACTTCCTTTCATCCCGGAACCGGTTTCGGACGACGAAGCGATGCTCTACTGCCCGGTCTGCTCGATGCGGCTGGAGAGCCGTAAGTGCAAGCTTTTCTGCGCTCAATGCGGCTACTACATGAGTTGCGCGGACTACTACTGAGGACATCCCGATGAAAAAATTGCTGGTTGGATTTTCGGCTGCCCTCACCCTGTTTGCCGCCGCCGGAGCGAATGGCGCGCGCTGGTGGTCCTACGTCGAGTTCCTCGCTTCGGACAAACTCGAGGGCCGGAACACGGGGAGCGAAGGTCACCGCAAGGCCGCGGAATTTGTGGCTTCTCAGTTCGAGCGGGACGGTCTGAAACCGGCCGGCGAGGAAGGCTACATCCAGCCGGTGAAGTTCAAGACGCGGGAGCTCGATGAGAGCCAGTCCAGCCTGACACTGAAGGGCAAGATGCTGACGCTCGGCGAAGACGCCATGATCGGCACGCGCATCGATCCGGCGCCTGCGATCGAAGCGGGTCTGGTGTTCGTCGGCTACGGGCTGCGCGTTCCGGAGATGAAGTACGACGACTTCGCCGGGCTCGACACGAAGGGCAAGATCGCGGTATATCTGAGCGGATCGCCCGCCAGCTATGTCGCGCCGCGCTGGCGTCGCATTATCAGTCGGGCGGGGAACGATGGGCTGCCCTGAAGAGCGCGGGCATGATCGGATTGATCTCGATCGCCAATCCGAAACATATGGACATACCGTGGACGCGCATCGCGTCGAATCGGTTCCAGATGACGATGCAGCTGGCCGCGCCCGGCATGAACGATACGGCGGGCGAACAGATCGGCATCGCGTGGAACCCTGCGCATGCGGACGAGCTGCTCGCCGGCACCGGGCACACGCTCGACGAGCTTGTGGCCGATGCCGAAGCGCGGCAAACAACTGCCTCGGTTTGCCCTCCCAGGAACGTTGAAGGTCAAGACCGCGGTGAAGCGCGGCGAAGTGGTTTCGCAGAACATTGCCGGCATCTTCGAAGGGTCGGACCCGAAGCTCAAAGATCAGTACGTGGTTCTTTCGGCGCATGTGGATCATCTGGGCGTCGGCAAGCCGATTAACGGCGATGCGATCTTCAACGGCGCGATGGATAACGCGGCGGGCGTGGCGACGATGCTCGACATTGCGGCCGACCTGAAGGCTTCCGGCGCGAAGACGAAGCGTTCGATCCTGTTCGTAGCGGTTACAGGAGAGGAAAAGGGCGATCTCGGGTCGGACTACTTTGCGCGGCATCCCACCGTGCCGCTGAAGGGCATGGTCGCAGACATCAACACCGACATGTTTCTGCCGCTCTATCCGCTCAAGCTGTTGACGGTGCCAGGGCTCGAAGAATCAACGCTGGGCGACGACATTCGCTGGGTCGCGCAGCAAATGGGTGTCGCAGGTTCAGCCCGATCCGGAGCCCGCGCGCAACATCTTCATCCGCAGCGATCAGTACAGCTTTGTGAAGCAGGGCGTGCCGGCAATCTTTCCGGGCTTTGGCAACGTGAAGGGCTCGAAGGAAGAGGCTATCGAGAACAAGTGGCTGCAGGAGCGCTATCACGCGCCTTCGGACGATCTGAATCAACCGGTCGACAAGTCAGCCGCGGGCGAATTCAACCTGCTGATTGAGCACCTTCTGGTGCGCGTCGCTGACGCCGATATGAAGCCCGAGTGGAAGAAGACGTCGTTCTTCCGGCGGTATGCAAAAAACCAGGTACCAAAGAGCTGAATGCCTGACTGGAAGACGAACGGAATCCGCGTGGTGCGCGCGGGTGAGCTCGATACGAATACGCCGCAGACACCGGGGATGACCCGTGCCGCCGCGATTACGCATGCCCGCGCGGGCGCGGAGAAGCTCTGGGCCGGAACCGTGGTGGTTGCGCCCGACGCTCGCACCGCGGCCCACCATCACGGCGAACTCGAGACCATCCTCTATATCGTGAAAGGCCGGGCGCGCTTCCGCTGGGGCGAACATCTCGAGTTCTCCGAAGAGGCCGGCCCGGGTGACTTTATCTTTGTCCCTCCGTATGTGCCGCACCAGGAGATGAACGCGCGGCCGGATGAGCCGGTCGAGGCCGTGGTGGTCCGGAGCGGGCAGGAACCGATCGTCGTAAACCTCGATATCGCGGAAGCGGCCGAATTTCCCGTGCCGTTCCATCCTCGTCCGGACGAGACCCGGTGACGATCATACTTCTGCTGCTCGCCGCCATTGCGGGCGGGGCGGCGAACGCGCTGGCGGGCGGAGGAACGTTTATCGTTTTTCCTGCCTTGCTGCTGGCGGGTGTAGCTTCGGTGAAGGCGAACGCGACCTCATCGCTGATTATGCTTCCGGGCGGGATCGCTTCGGCCTGGGTCTACAGACGGTCGCTCGCGGGCCAGCAAAACATGACCATCGGCCAGATGGTGGGCATCAGCATTGCCGGTTCACTGGTCGGCAGTCTGCTCCTGCTGCATACCCCGAATGCGACGTTCTCTAATTTAGTGCCATGGCTGTTGCTGCTTGCGGCGGCCGTTTTCACCGCCGCTCCTCGTTTGCGCAGCGCCGCGGCGCATTCGCACGGACACCGGTCGTCGTTGCTCCTGTTCGCCGGGCAGTTCGTGATCGCGATGTACGGCGGCTACTTCGGCGCGGGTATGGGCGTTCTCATGATCGCGCTCTTCCTGGCCGCCGCAAACATGGGCGTGCAGGAGGCCAGCGGGTTGCGCATGGTGTGCGCTACGGCGGTGAATATCCTGGCGGTCGTGCTGTTCGCCGCGCGGGGCGCGCTTGACTGGAAGTTCGGCCTGCCGATGTTCGTTGCGAGCATTGTCGGCGGATACCTCGGGGCGACGGTGTTCACCCGCCTCAGCGACAAGACGGCGCGGAACGCAATTCTGGTGTACGCCTGGGCTCTTACAGCCTGGTTCTTCGCCCGGATGTTAATTGTCCACCGGGGTTAGGCTGGCGCGTCGTGCTCCCGGATCGCGGGCAACGGTCCGTTGATCGTATGATAATGCCGCCCCGCGACGAGAAGCTGGTCCGCCGGGAACTTCGTGATGATCTCGTGGCCCGTTTCCGTGACTACGATTTCCTCTTCGATGCGGGCGGCGCTCCAGCCGTCTTTTGAGGGCCAGAAGGTCTCGAGTGCGAACACCATACCGGGTTTAATCTCATGCGAGTGCTCGAGCGAGACGAGCCTGCTGATGACGGGCTTTTCCCAGATGGCGAGGCCGATGCCGTGCCCGTATTGCAGGCCGAAGGCGGCTTCTTCGTCGTGGAATCCGAAATCCTGCGCTTTCGGCCATACGGCCGCGATCTCGCCGGTCTGGCGGCCGGGCTGTACCAGAGAGATGGCCGCATCGAGATATTCACGGCATTGCTTGTAAGCATCCGCCAGAGCATGGGAAGCGTACCCGATGCTGAAGCAGCGGTAGTAGCAAGTCCGGTAGCCCATGTAGGAGTGCAGGATATCGTAATAGACCGGGTCGCCTGGCCTGAGCACGCGGTCCGAGAAGACATGTGGGTGCGGATTGCAGCGCTCGCCTGAAATAGCATTGACGGCCTCGACGTACTCGGAGCCGAGATCGTAGAGCACTTTGCTCACAAGACCTACGGCCTGGTTTTCGCTCATGCCTGGCTTCATGGCGCGGTAGAGTTCGTCGTATGCCGCGTCGACCATCATGGCGGAGTGGTTGAGCAGCGAGATTTCGTCTTCGGTTTTGATGATGCGCGCGTCGGACATCAACTGCTGGCCGTCGACTACCGTGATGCCCTCCTTCTGCAGCGCAAACAGGACAGGCGGTTCGACCACATCGATGCCGAGCGGCTGTTTGTGGAGACCTCGCATTTCGAGTTCGATTTTGATCTTGCGCGCGACGTCTTCGGCGCGTCCCATTTCGGGGGACATGGCTCCGCGGAGCATGGAGATGCCGGCGCGGGAGCGTTCGCCCATCCAGGGACAGTAGAGCTGATGATGCTTCGCTGCCGAGCCGAAGTCCCACATGATGGGGAGAGCATCCCGGCCTCGAGTCAGGAGTGCAAAGCGGCTGATCTTGTCCTGCGCCCAGGTGCCTATAGTGGTGGCGGTCAGGTACCGCACGTTGTTCATGTCGAAGACGAGCAACGCGCCCATTTCCGATTTTTCGAGTTGAGCCTTCGCTTTGGCCAGGCGCTGTTTGCGCAAACGGTCGAAGTCGATGCGCTGTTCCCAGTCGACTCCCATGGAGCCGTAAGTTTTCAGTCCCATTAGGATTCTCCCTGGAAATATCCGCTACCCCGAAATGCCGCGCGAGCACCTGGAACATGACCGCGAAATCGTGTTCCTGCAGGCCCATGGCTCGCGCGGCGGTCAGCATTTCGTTGGACGCTGATGTGGTGGGCAGCGGGACGTCCACTTTGCGGCCCAGTTCGAGGGCGAGCAGCATGTCCTTCTGCATCATGTTCACGTTGAACCAGGCTTCGTCCGGCATCTGCAGGACGAAGGGTCCGCGATATTGAACCATCGGCGATGCGATCACGCTGTGCGTGAGCACGTCGACGGCGACTTCGCGTGGAATGCCGCTCTTTTCGGCGAGCAGAACGCCCTCGGAAAACGCCAGCATCTGCACGGCGAGGCTGAGGTTGACCGCGATCTTCATCACCAGCGCCAGACCGTTATCGCCTACGTGCGTGACCTTCGGGCCGATATCGAGGAGCAGCGGTTTTACTCGTTCGAAGGTTTCGTCGCGGCCGCCGACCATCACCGAGAGCTTGCCCTGCTGCAGCGTGATGACGCTGCCGGAGACCGGCGCGTCCACCATGTCCGCGCCTTTCGCTCGCACCTTTTCCGCAACGGCTCGGCTCACGGCGGGGCTGACGGTGCTCATGTCGATCAGGATTTTTCCGGCTCCGAGGCCCGCGAGCATTCCGTCGGGTCCCTCGGCGATCTGTTCGAGCGCTGACGAGTTGGTGACCATCGAGAAGGTTACGTCGACGCCTTCGCATACTCCGCGAGGGGTGTCCGCCCATTTCATTCCTTTATCGATGAGCCACTGCGCTTTGGCGCGGGTGCGGTTGTAGCCGGTGACCGTATGGCCGCGTTGCATAAGACGGTCCACCATGTGGCCGCCCATGACTCCGAGTCCGATGAAACCGAGGTTCGCCATCAGTCCACCCACACAGTCTTGATGTTGGTGAACTCGCGGATGCCGTGCGCGCCGCCCAGTTCGCGTCCGTGCCCGGACCATTTCACGCCGCCGAACGGAAGGCGCGGATCGGACGCGACCATCTTGTTGATGAAGACCATTCCGCTTTGGATTTCACTGGCGAAGCGTTCCTGTTCAGCGGGATCGTTCGTCCATGCGCTTGCGCCCAGGCCGAAACGGCTGTCATTGGCCAGTGCGATCGCTTCGTCTATGTCTTTGACCGGGAACACGCAGGCCACCGGGCCGAACAATTCTTCGCGATACCCTGGCGAGTCCTTCGGGATATTTGTAAGAACGGTCGGCGCGTAGTAGGAACCTGGTCCGTCGAGCGGTTCGCCTCCGGTGATGACTCTCGCGCCAGCTTTGATCGTGGCCTTTACTTCCTTGTCGAGGGAGGTTACCGCATCTTTCGATGCGAGAGGGCCGAGTTCTGTGTCGGCTTGCATCGGGTCGCCCACTTTGAGCGCCCTCATCTTCGCGGCGAAGTCGCGCTCGAATTTTGGGGCGATTTCCTCGGCTACGATAAAGCGCTTCGCGGCTATGCAGGATTGGCCGTTATTGATCACGCGGGCTTTCACGGCGGTCTCGACCGCCGCTTGAAAATCGGCGGTCGGCATAACGATAAACGGGTCGCTGCCGCCCAGTTCGAGAACCACCTTCTTGATTCGTTTCGCCGCGGACACTCCTACCTCTACGCCCGCGCCTTCACTGCCGGTCAAGGTCGCCGCTGCCACGCGGCGATCGCTAAGGACTGCGTCTACCTGCTTCGAGCCAATGAGAAGCGTCTGGAATGCTCCTTCGGGGAAGCCTGCATCCCGGAGAATTTCTTCGATTCTCAAGGCGCATTGCGGCACGTTTGAGGCATGCTTCAGCAGGCCCACATTGCCTGCCATCAAGCCTGGCGCGATGAAGCGGAACACCTGCCAGAAAGGGAAATTCCACGGCATCACCGCGAGGATGACGCCCATTGGCTGGTACTTGACGTAGCTTCGTTTGGCGTTGGTCGGGACTTCTTCGTCAGCGAGGTACTGGGCAGCGTTTTCGGCGTAGTGGCGGCAGGCCCACGCGCATTTGACCGCTTCGTCTACCGCGGAGCGAAAGGTCTTGCCCATCTCGGTGGTCATGAGGCGACCGAGATCTTCTTTGTCGCGTTCGAGAATGCCCGCGGCGTTCAACATCATGCGGGCTCGTTCGGCGAATGTCAGTTTGCTGAAGCGCGGGAACTCTTCGGTTGCGAGCTGCAGCTTCGATTCGATCTCTTCGTTCGTGAGAGGCGCGAAAGTTTTGAGGGTTTCGCCCGTGGCGGGGTTGATCGTTGCGATGGGCATCGGTCAGTCGGCGGCCTGCAGGGCGGCGAGGGATTCCTTGATCGTTGGATTGTTTCCGGCTTCGATGCTGGTCCTCCGGATCTGATGAAATCTGGTCAGGATTCCGTTGGCCTTCGACAATGCCTCGATCCGTTCCGCGAAAGCTTCGAGAGTCGCGCCGGGGATCGCATAGAGCGCCACGCCGGGCGTGAGGATATCGAGGTATGCTCGTGCTCCGCAGCACCCGAGGCTCAGGGCGGATCGGCCTGTGTTGCTTGCCTGCGGAATCACCGCGCAGGCCGGGCGTCCCATTGCGGGCGGCAGACCCCCTTCCAGTTGTTGCGATGCCTCGGAGAGAATCAACGTCTGGTCGGCTTCCACAAAGAGGAGCACTACATCCGGTGTGGTGGGGATCTCCGTCAATGGTCCATAAACCACATACTTCGGCCTGGCGGCTAACACCGGGATCGCGGCTACGTCTTCGTCGCGGACGTAGGTGAGTTGCGCGAACACCTTCAGTGCGTCGCCGAGGTCGGTAGCGGCCGCCGGACTCATTTCGAGGTTGTGCGTGTGCAGGCCGATCGAGCAAAGGTTATGGTCGCTCGCGGAGGTCGCGAAGACACGGCTGCCGGCCTCCTGCCAGAAGCGGCATCCGGCGGGACTGTGCCCGGACCACGTCGGTACGCCTTCGGGAAGATCATCGGCCATGCTTATCGCGATGGGCGGTTGCGTCAGGTGCAGGGATTCGGTCAGGGAACGCGCTGTTGCGGAGTAGTCGAGCATCATCAGAATGTTATCAACGTCAGCTATAGATGCCGGGCGCTTCGTGCCCCGACGCCTGGACATACTCGACATACGACCCCGGATAGACCGTGGGCTTGCCTCCATCGTCTTTTCCCGCCAGTTCGAGTACCCGCGATCCGAGGCCTCGCAGAAACACGCGATCGTGCGAGACGAAGATCATGGTGCCTTCGAAATCCTTCAGTTTTTCGATCAGCATTTCCTTGGTGGCGAGGTCGAGGTGGTTGGTGGGTTCGTCCAGCACCAGGAAGTTTGGTGGGTTATAAAGCATGCGCGCCATGGCGAGGCGCGACTTCTCGCCGCCGGAAAGTGAGCGGACCTTTTTGTCGACATCGTCACCTGAGAACTGAAAGGCGCCGGCGAGGGATGCGGAGAGAGCCCAGGCCGTCCTGAGGGAAGTCGCGCTGAAGCTGTTCGATGACCGTCAAGTCAGGATCGAGGACATCAAGCGACTGCTGCGCGAAATACGCCATGTTGAGGCTCGCGCCCAGGCGAACACTGCCGGAGTCGGGATCGCTGGCGCCCGCGATCATTTTGAGGAGCGTGGATTTGCCCGCACCGTTTCTGCCCATCACGGCCCATCGCTCGCCGCGCCGAATGGTGAGGCTGAAACCGTTGTAGATGGTGCGCGACACCGTAGCTCTTGTTGACGTCTTCCATCACCGCCACCAGGTCGCCCGACCGTGGTGGGGCGCGGAAATCGAACTTCACGATCTGGCGCTTCTTCGGGAGTTCGATCTTCTCGATCTTGTCCAGCGCTTTGATGCGGCTCTGCACCTGAGCCGCTTTGGCCGCGTGCGTTTTGAACCGTTCGATGAAGCGCTGCTCTTTCGCCAGCATGGATTGCTGGCGCGCGAAGGCAGCCTGCTGATTGGCTTCACGGATGTTGCGCTCGCGTTCGTAGAAGTCGTAGTTGCCGGAGTAGACGACAATCTCGCCCGCGTCGATTTCGGCGATCTTCGAGACGAGGCGGTTCATGAATTCACGGTCGTGCGAGGTCATGAGCAGCGCGCCCTGGAACGTTTTCAGGAATTGCTCGAGCCAGATTATGGATTCCAGATCCAGGTGGTTCGTAGGCTCGTCCATCAGGAGGACGTCGGGCCGGCCGAGCAGAACACGGGCGAGCGCAACACGCATTTTCCACCCGCCGGAGAGGGCGCCGACGTCGCCATCGATCTGGTCGTCTTCGAACCCGAGGCCGTGCAGGACCTCGCGTGCCTGGGCTTCGAGTGTGTAGCCGCCGAGGTGCTCGTACTCTTCCTGGACCTCGCCGAAGCGTTCGAGAATGCGGTCCATGTCGCTGGCCTGTTCGGGGTCAGACATGGCATGTTGCAGCGCCTCGAGTTCGTGATGCAGATCGCCCGCGCGTCCGCTGCCGGCAATGGCTTCGTCGAGCACGGAGCGGCCTTTCATTTCTTCCACGTCCTGGCGGAAGTAGCCGATGGTGAGCTTTTTCGGGACGGAGACTTCCCCTTCGTCCGGATCTTCTTCACCCACGATCATGCGAAAGAGCGTGGTCTTGCCGGCTCCGTTGGGTCCGACCAGACCCACTTTCTCACCTGGATTCAACTGGAAGGAGGCATCGACGAAGACAAGTTGCCTGCCGTACTGCTTATTGATGTTGGAAAGCGAGATCATCTGGCATAAACCATCATCGGGTATGGGCGTGGATCGCCCGTGGTTCGGCGAAGATGCTCTTAATTTGGCCGCGAATCGCCGGCGCTCCCTTGATGCGGGAGTCTGTCCGATGCCAGTGATATTCTCGGACCATGACTGCTCGAATCAGTATCGAGCCCGGAAAACGGTCCGGTCAACCGTGCGTGCGCGGGCTCCGGATCACCGTTTGGGATGTGTTGAGCTGGCTCGCAGCAGGAATGACCGAGCAGGAAATCCTTGACGACTACCCGGAACTGGAGCCGGACGATTTTCAGGCGGTTTACGACTTCGCCGCCCACATGGGCAGGCGTGTCGCTCTGTGAAGCTGCTTTTCGACGAGAATCTGTCGCGCAAGCTTGTCACCCGGCTAGCCGAATTGTATTCGGGTTCAGCTCACGTTGCGGACTTCGATTTGGTGGAGTGTCCGGACCGAAAGATCTGGGAATTTGCTCAGACAGGCGGTTTCATTATCGTAACCACCGACGCCGATTTTTATGAACTCGCTGCGGCATTGGGTCCGCCCCCAAAGTGATATGGCTCAGGCGCTGGACACATCCCACGCGGGATGCCGAATTCGTACTCCGGCGTGACGCCGTACGGATCACCGAATTCGCCGCCGACCCGGCACTCGGCATTTTTTTGCTGGATCGTCGGTAAACCAGCCGTGCAGTTCTCGCGCTTGTGACACAGGTCGCCTCGCGTCCGCTCCCGGCGATTGGGTCGACAGGCTGCGCTTTCGCCGGCTGTTTCACTGGCTCACAAGACCCCATCGTTGTGAACGGCCTTTCCGCCAACCAGGGTCAAGAGCGACCGCGTGCGCTTGAAATCCTCGTCGGAAACCGTGAAGCAGTTGCGATCCAGAACGACGAGGTCGGCATGGTTGCCGGTCTCAATCGACCCGAGATCGTCCTCCCGCAGAAACCATTTGTTCGCAGCAGTGGCGAGCCACAGGACTTCCTGTCGGGTAAGCGCCTGATCCCCGAGAATCTGCTGTCCCGCGAGATTCAGGCCCGTCGACATGGTCGAAAAGTTGAGCCACGGATTGATCACGGTAATGTCGCCGCCGTCCGAATGATAGCCCTTCCTGATCTTGTGATTCATGAGCATTCGGTAAGGAGGTCCGAGGCTGGAACTGGTGGGTGTGGGCGTGCGCAATGCGCCCCACCCGACCAGCACGCCCATTCCCATTGCGTCCATTCGATTCGCGAGATCGAGGGGAAACTCCGGCACATGGGAAATGATCCAGCGCAAGCCGGAGAGCGGGATTTCGGCATTGACCGTTTCGCGGTCCTGAATGAGCTTCGTAACGCCCGCCAGATTGAGCGCGTGGTCTTCAGCCTGCCATCCGGCCCTGGCGATCGCCCTCAGCCCCTCGACGCCGCCCCCAGTGAATTCCCCAATGCCGCCTGTCTTGACCCACTCGTCCCCAAAGAACGGGAACGAATTCTTCAGGCGCTGGGAAAGTGTGGGCAGAGGCGGGTTCGCGGTGGGCGAATCCTGATGCAGGAACTCGATGCGCAGACGGGCGGGCATGTTGCCGTCGCGATGGAGCGCCAGAAACGGGTCGTGCATCGTGTACGTGTTCTCATTGGCCAGGCCGCCCGAGGGAGCATCGGCCTGAAAAGCGCCGCAGTCGCGATGAGTCGTAATCCCGAGCCTGGCGTAATACTGCAGGGCATCGTGCGCGGACCGTTTCCTGGTCTCCGGGTTGAGCAGCTCTTTGCGCAGCGCGAGGAGTGCGGCGGTCAGCGCGGGTCCGGCAATTGCGCCTTCGGCCGCGACCGTGACGCCCCTCGCTTCGAGCCACGCTTTCCCCTGAGTGTTCGTCCTTGCGCCGCCCTGCGCTGCTTGAATATAGACGGGACGGTTTACCGCATCCAGCTCGGCGAGTGTGGGTAGTCGCCGCTCCGCGAACTGCATCGCCGATATGGGGCCGACGGCGGAAATAATCTGGCCGGAGGGCACTTCGGAGCTGCGCGTCTTCAGAGCTGAAATCGCGTCGGGAATAGTGAAGACGTGCTCGAGCGGGGTGTTCCATCCGGGACGGTTTCCGACGAGCACAATGTGGTTGTGGGCGTCGATGATGCCGGGGATCACGGTCTTGCCTCGAAGGTCAACGCGCCGGATTTTTCCTGGCGGAAGGGCGACCTTGTCGCCCACAGCGGTGAAGCGGCCGTTCTGGATCAGCGCCTGCGAGACGACGCGATTGCCGGGATCCATCGTGTGGATCCTGGCATTCAGGATCAGAAGGTCTGCAGCGCCCGACTGTGCCAACAATTTCGGACCGATAAATCCGCCGAGAGCGAGCGCGCCCGCCTGGCCGAGGAACTGTCTGCGCAAGAATCTCTGTGCTGCGTGATTTTTCGCCAACCTGGTCTCTCTCCCTGTCGGGCTCGCAAAGCAGAGCCGCTCATCGATTCTACGTCGATTTCATGTGAATCCGAGAGAAGGCGCTGGCGGGGCAGCCCTTAAAGCTGCCGCCGTGCTTCTGCCCGGCGCGGGACAGGGAAGATGCAATTCCCAGGCAGGTCAGTTTCGTTCAGGTTCCGTTGCGCGCCACTGCGGGAGCGACCGCCTCCCGCCGTCTCCGAAACGCAAATTTTCATCGGCGCGGGTGGCCGTCCGGTCCTGTTATTTCGTTTGGCAGAACCGCTCCCGAGATGATTATGAGCGCCAATTCATTCCGCGTTCTGACCCCTCACCACCCGAGACGCCGCAAATACCACCTGGCGTCGCGATATCCTGAATATAGAGTCCGAGGTTTCAATGCACGTCGAATTTTTCGGTGTTCCACGCGAGCGCGCCGGCTTGGCTGAACTCGATGTAAACGCGGGTACCCTGGGCCAGCTGTTGGGAACCCTCGCGGATCGACTCCCATCCCTCGGCAAATTCATCAGCGCGGACCGAACGGGCGCGCGTCTTCATCCCGCCTTCATCGCCAGCCTCAACGGCGACCGCTTCGTAAGCGACCCAGGCACCCCGCTGGCGCAGGATGACCACGTCCTGATCCTCTCAGCGGACGCGGGCGGCTAGTCCAAATGCCCTTCGGTTATCACGGCAATTATCTCCGCATCGATGTCTCAAACGGGAGGGGCGAACACGTCCCGATCGACGAAACTGTTCTGCGGCAATTCATCGGCGGCAGCGGACTCGGCGCACGCCTCGTTCTGGACGAAGGCAAAGCGCAGGCCGACGCGCTCGCCCCGGAAGCCCCGCTCGTCTTCGCGTTCAGCCCCCTCGTCGGCAGTCCCCTGACGACTTCGGCGAAGTTCGCTGTCGTGAGCAAAAGCCCGCTGACCGAACGCATCAACGACTCGCTTGCCAGCAGCGGCTTTGCGATCGCCGGCAAAAGTTGCGGCTGCGACGCCATCGTGATCGTTGGCCGCGCGCCCGAGCTTTCGGTGCTCATCATCGACGATGCCGGCGTCCGTCTCGAATCCGCCGCGGCACAGCGCGGAGCCACCTGCCGGGAGACCGAAGCCGCGCTGCGCTCGCGCCTGGGCGCGAGTTATCGGATTGCATCCATCGGGCCCGCGGGCGAAAACCTCGTTCGTTACGCGACCATCTCGCACGACGGCCGTCATGCCGGACGCGGCGGCAGCGGGGCGGTGCTCGCCGCGAAGAACATCAAGGCAATCGCCGTGCGCGGGTCGAAGCGGCCAGAATGGGCGCACCCGGCCGAACTGACGGCCTTCAGTAAGGATTTGTCGAAGCGCTCGTTCGGCCCTGCGACAGCGAAATATCGCGAACTCGGCACCGCTACCAATCTGGTCACGTTCAACCGCTTCGGCGCCCTGCCGACGCGCAACTTTCAAAGCGGCACCTTCGACGAGGCCGCCAACCTTTCGCCGCAGGAACTCGGCGCCACACGTTCGAAGACCCGCGAGAGCTGCGTGACGTGCACCATCGGCTGCGAACACATTTATGGCGGCGTGCGGGTCGAGTACGAGAGCCTGTTCGCGCTGGGTTCGTTATGCGGAGTGGGCGATGCTGACGTCGTGCTGCGCGCATCGCAGCGCTGCGACGAACTCGGGCTGGACACGATCAGCACCGGCGGCACGATCGCCTTCGCGATGGAGTGCGTCGAACGTGGGTGGCTGAATGAACCCTGGCTGCGGTTTGGAGACGGCGAAGCGATGCTGCGAGCCATCGACTTGATCGGCGCGTCTGCCGATCCCCTGGGAAGACTGCTCGCCCGGGGAAGCCGCCGCGCGGCTCTCGAGATCGGGCACAACAGCATCTCGATTGCGCCGCAGGTGAAAGGGCTTGAGATTCCCGGCTACGAGCCAAGAGCCCTGCAGACCATGGCGCTCGGGTTTGCGGTGGGCGCGCGTGGCGCCGATCACAATCGCAGCGGCGCGTACGAGGTCGATTTCTCCGATAAGGTCGATCGCCGGCACGTAACGCTGGACGCGGTTCGCCACGCGATCGAGACCGAAGACAAAGCCGCGCTGATGGACTCGCTGATCATCTGCAAGTTCCTGCGCGGCGTGTTCGAAGATTTCTATGGCGAGGCCGCCGAGATGCTCTGGAGTGTCACCGGCTGGGACGTGACCGCCGACGAACTGCGCGAGACGGCAAGGCGCATCGTCTCCGCGAAGCGCCAGTTCAACCTGCTGGCCGGATGGACGCCCGAAGAGGATACGCTGCCGGAGCGGTTTCTCAACACGCCGCTTCCCAACGATCCGGCAGCCTCGCTCAGCCGGGAGCGGCTGGGAGCTCTGGTGGCGGAGTATCATCGCCAACGCGGCTGGCATCCTTGAGAGCCTGCTGATAATCGTCGGGCGTATTCAGATTTCGCAGCGTCCGAAGTTCCGGATCGACTGAGACCATTTGCGGTGTCTGCACCCGGCGGGTCCGCACGGCGTCGAACAGAAACACCGGCCGCAGCTTGTCCTGCGCCAGCAGCGATTCGACGTGCGGCAGGACACTGCGCCGGTAGACCGCGGAAAGCGGATGCGGGAAGCCGTCGATTTCCATCACGGCAATGTCGTGATCGCCAAGCAGTTCGATCATGCGCGTGACGAAACCCGGTACCAGCAGCGGCACATCGCAGCTCGTCACGTAGGCGGCGTCGACGGAATCGGGAAGCGCTTTCAAGCCGGCGCGCAACCCTTCGAGCGGACCGCGTTGCTCGCGCTCATCGCGCGCGATGATGATTTTCGGAAGCAGCGGCAGCTCCTGGTCGCGCGCCGCAACGACCACGATAGGTTCGACCACGGTGCCGAGCAGCCGCACGACCCGCTGCAGCATGGTCTCCGGCCCGAAAGGCAAAGTGGCTTTGGGAGTGCCCATTCTGGTTGACCTTCCACCGCACAGGACGATGCCGCCGGTGGTCATTTCAGGAGCTCGCGAAACGCGACCACGCCCGGCCGATCCGCGCGCGATTTGGGGACGATGAAATCGTATTGCTCGGCCTGCACAGGAAGGAATCCGAGTCCGGCATTGCGGGCGATGGTGTCGAGCGTCATTCCCCAGTCCGCGCGGCCCTGAACCACGGCGGCGGCAACCGCGTTGTGATTGCGCGGCTGCACCGCATACCCCTGCGGTTTCGCGCCCTCGAGCAGCCGATCGATCAGCACGCGCGTGCCGCTGCCTCTGTTGCGATTGACCATCACGCATGCTGGATCTGCGATAGCGGCGGCCATGGCATCCTGCGACCGACCGGCCTTCGAAGCGTGCGTCTCCCGGCCGGAAGACGATGCCCTGCAGGCGGCCGTAGCCGGGAATCAGTTCGAGGTCCGGAGTCAGGAACGGGCGATTGTATTCGTTGGTCTTCGGATCGAGCAGGTGGACGCCGGCGATATCGCATTCGCCGCGCTTGGCGGCGTCCAGACCGCCGGTGCTGCCGACGGCGAGAAACTTCGAGCGCACGCCGCTTCTCTGGAGTTCTCCCAGCAGGTAATCGAGAGCGATGCAGTGGCTGCCGATCACGACGAGATCGGCCAGCTGCAGGTCGCGGCCCAGCAGCTGAACGTCGATGATCGTTCCCGCCTGAACGATTTCTTCGTGCCGGCCGATCGTGGCGAAGCCGTCGGCGCGGCTGAACGTCGTGACGCTGCCCGAGCCCTGTCCCATCGGGTACGCCGCAAGCGATATCCCGCCGCCGTCGGGCGTAGTCTCGACCAGACCCACCAGCAGGTATTCCGTCCGGCCGATCTCGCTGTTGACCTTGACGGCGAGCCTGGCCTGAACAATCGTGCTCTGCTCCGAACTACGGCCGGCGAGCAGTCGAATGACCGGCGCCACGAATTCGTGGAAGGTGAAGATCGCCGAGGTCGGAAAGCCCGGCAGGACAACCACCGCGCGGCCGCCCGTTGCCGCGAGGCAGATCGGCTTGCCGGGCTTGAGCGCGACGCCGTGCGCGACGATGCCAGGATCGTCAAGTTCGGCGACAACGCGATAGGACACGTCGCCCGCGCCTTTGCTCGTTCCACCGGACAGCAGCACGATGTCGGCGGACTCCAGCGCGTGATCGCAGCCGTTCGCGCAAAGCGGTCCGACATCGTCATGCGTGATGCCCAGCCGCAGCGGCTCGCCGCCCAGTTCCCGCACGGCGTCGGCGAGCACCTGCCCGTTGGAGTCGTAGACTTTGGCGGGCTGCATCGGCTCGCCGGGCGCGATGATCTCGTCGCCGGTGGAAAGGATCGCGACGACCGGCTTGCGCCAGACGTTGACATTCGCGACACCGATCGCGGCGAGCACTCCGGTGTCGCGGCTGGTCAGCAGCTGGCCGCGGCGAAGCACGGTCTCGCCGGCCGTGATGTCGGTTCCCGCAAACGACACGCCGCTGCCGGCCGTGACCGCTCTGGCGATCCGAAGTTCGCTGTCCCGGACCTCGGCGTGCTTCGACCATGACGACGGCGTCGGCGCCGCGCGGAACCATGCCGCCGGTGGCGATCAAAACGGCTTCGCCGGGATGAATCGGTCGAGGTCGGAACGACGCCGGTGTGAATCTCTTCCTCGCCCAGCAGGACCGTGCGCGGCAACTTCTTCGGACGCGCCGAACGTGTCTTCGGCGACGACGGCGAAGCCATCGACGTTCGAGCGATCGAACGACGGCACGTCGACGGGCGAGACGACGTCGGCCGCCAGCACCCGGCCGAGCGCCGCGTCGAGCGGAACTAGTTCAATGCCGCGGGGCGTGCAGTCGACGCGGCGCGGAAACGCCGCTCCGCTTCGTCGCGGTCGAGGACCTGGAGAAACTGCTCCTGCTCACGCATAGAGCCAGACCTTCACATCGGCGCCAGCGGCGAAGCCTTCGCTGTCGTCGCCGACGATGACGAAGCCGTCGGCGCGGGTGGTCGACGAGAGCACCGACGCGCCGGCGACGGCGAGCGGCTCGACTCGTCCTCCGTCGATCTTCACGCGCGCGTAATCGAGGCGGCCGATCGGCGAACTGATCTTGCGGTTCAGGTCGCCTCGAGTCGAGCGGTACGGCCACTCTTTGCTGCGTCCGCCGAGCGCGCGAATCGCGCGGCCGGCGAAGAAATCATAGGCGCACAGACTCGACACCGGATTGCCGGGGAGCAGGAAGACGAGGCGATGTCCGATGCGGCCCAGTCCGGTCGGACTGCTCGGCCGCATCGCGATTCCATGCACGGCCAGTTCGCCGTGTTGCGCGACCAGCATCGGGGCCAGGTCCTCGATGCCGACGCTCGATCCTCCGGAGACGATGACGATGTCCGCGTCGGCGTGAAGGGCTTCGAGGATGGCGTCGGGGTCGTCGCGAACCAGACCGGGGAAATCGACAATGCCTCCATCGCGCTCGACCAGCGCCGCGAGCATCGGCCCGTTGGCGTCGGCGATATGAAAGCCCTCGGGCCGCGAGCCCGAGGGCAGCAGTTCGTTGCCGGTGACCACGAGGCGTACGCGCGGCCTCCGAATCACGCGCACCGTCTCCTTGCCCAACCGAGCTGAGGACGCCCAGATCCTGTGGGCGCAGCACGCGTCCCGCTCTCGAACAGTGTCGTGCCGCGGAGGATGTCTTCGCCGCGCCTGCCGACATTCTTTCCCGGCGAGACGGCGGCGAGCGCACTGATGCAACTCGCCCGGCTCCGTCTTCGACCCATTCGGCGGGCAGAACGGCGTCGGCGCCGCGCGGCATCGGAGCGCCGGTCATCACGCGAACCGCCTCTCCGGCGGAGACGAAGCCATCGAAAGGACGGCCGGGCATCGAATCGCCGATGACGGTCAGAGGCATGCGGTTGTAGGCGGTCGCGCCTTCGGTGCTGTCGGCGACCACCGCGTATCCATCCATCGTGGCGCGATCGAATCCGGGCACGTCAACGTCGCTGACAACGGAAGCCGCGAGCACGCGGCCGGCGGCGCTTCGCAACGGTACGTCTTCGGCCGCCAGCGGCTGCAGTTGCGCATCCAGCCAGGCCAGAGCGGCGGCAACGGTGTGACGCTTGCGCGAAGCCGCGCATCCGCACGTCGTCTGCCGCCGGCTTCTAAGGCGATGCAGGCATCCACGCCTATGTTACTTCCCGGCGACTTTAACGAGCGACCGCAGAGATTCGGGAAGCTTGCGAAAGTCGCCGGCGCTGACCAGCGGCCGGGGAGATCGGCTCGGGGCCGTTCTCTTTCAGAAGCGCGTCCCCGCGGGGCTCAGCAGCAGCTGAAGGAATTTGATCGCATTCTCTTTGTTCGGCGCATCCTTCATCAATGCGATGCCCCAGGCGACGTGCGTTCCCGGAACGGCGATGGTGCGGGCGCTTTTCGCAGTTCCGAGTCCAGGCAGAACCACTATCGCGTGTTGCTCGTAATAGGCATCCTTCGCGGGGTCGGACATGTTGATCTCGTCGGGCAGATCCACGTAGCGGTAATCCGGATTTGTCGCCGCCGTTGCGCGAGCGTTGTGTTCGTAGGAGAACTGAAAATCGAATTGTTTGCCGAGCGGCCCCGCCCGAACTCACCAGGTGCTCCAGCAGGTTGTTGTAGAGATTCGGAACTTTGTAATACGCCTCCGCCAACTGGAAGATCATCGGCGCCCGGTATGCGCCGGGATCGAGAAACGGAGTTCCCGCCGCCGATCGTGACTCCCGGCATGGTGAGGATTTCGTACCATTCGCACCGCTTTGGCGCGCAGCTGTTCGGCGATGGGTGGCATTTCTTCGCGGCCAGACCACTCACCGAATATGCCAGCACCATCCTGCCGTGCGCGAACACGATGTCGAAGTTCGCATAACCGGCGGGCTTCATGAACAGGTCGATGTCCAGGTAGTCGGCCGGCGCGTAGAGATCGGCCGCCTGGCCGCCGGCGGTGATCTGGCGGCCTGCGTCGACGCTGCCCATGGCGACGTCCTTCACCTGGATGCCGGTCTGGCAGGTGAAGGCGGTCTCCAGCGGCTTGAATGCACGCGTCAGACTTCCGGCGCGATAGATGATCAGTTGCTGGCCGGAGACGGCGGCAACGACACTGAGGGCGTCTGTGCGAACGCCGGCGATACCGCTCATCGAGGACTCGTCAGAAATCGAATCGCACGGAGGCCGTGACCAGCCGCGGCTCTCCCAGGTGCCCGAGATAGCTGCCGGTGCTCGTTCCCGTGATGCTGCCCGGACCCAGCGTCGACCAGTAATGCACATTGGTCGCGTTGTTGGCCGTGACGCGCCACGTGGTCAGCTTTCCGAAGATCTTCGTGGTATAGCGGACGCCGAAATCGAACGTGTTGTACTGCGGCGTGTACTCGCTGTTGATGTCGTCGATCGGGCGGCGTCCGACGTGCTGCCAGTCGAAATTAAAGAAAGCGCCGGTCGAACAGGGCAGGCGATACTCGGCAAGAATATTGGACTTGTAGTCGGGGATGCCGACAAAGTTTCTGTTATTGGTGGCGGCGATCCCCGTGTCGGTCAGCTTCGGATTCAGCACCGACAAGCCACCCGTGACCATGAGGCTCTCGAAGATACGGCCGGACATCATCGCTTCGGCTCCGTAGTTGACCTGGTTGCCGGTGATTCTGGAAAGCCTCGCAATTCGCCGTACCGGACTGAGCTCCGCAGACCGGATCCACGACCCCGGTCACGTAATTCGCAAACGGCCGGTCCACCCGGAACAGCGCGGTGGAGAAGTTGATCCGCCGCACTCTCAGCTTGTAACCGATCTCGCCCTCCTTGCTGCGATACGGCGGGCAGCGCCTGGCTGGCGTTGACGATGACGTGTTGCCGCTGTTCGCCGCCGCGACATCCGGCGCCTGAATGCTGTCGGCGAAGGTCCCGTAAATCGTCATGTCCGCGCGCGGTTTGAACATGATGCTGCCGGACGGGCTCACTCCCTGGTTCACGTATCCGCCGGGAATGCTGAGTCTTGCGATAGCTGGTGGCCGCGGTGTCGCTGTAGCTGTCGGTCCAGGTCCAGTCCTGACTCGCCGCGACTCGCACGAGCCATCGGGGACTGAGCGTGATGTTGTCGCCGAAGCTGAATCCCTGCTGACGGATGATGCTCGATACGTAGATGCCGGTCGACGGGCTGGTTTTCGCGTAGGAAAAGAGGCCTCCCGGCGGTCCCACGAAGACCAGCGGATTGGCGATATTCGCCTGGCAGATGCCCTGCGGCGTGTTCGGCGTACACAGCGCGTTTTGGCGGGGCTGGTGACGGGCGAATAGGACGCGAACCGGTAGCCGGTGCTGCCGATCACAATGTCGTGGCGGATCTTCCCGGTCTTGAACCTGCCCGTCAGATAAGCCAGATCGCTGATCCACGTGGAAGCGCGGGGCCAGCGAGGAGAAGGCATTCGCGAGATACGACTTGTAATTCGCCGTTGTTGTCGGTGAGCGAATTGACCGCGGTGTTGATGTTGCGATCGGAGATCTGGTTGCAGCGCGCCCGACCACCAGATGCCAGTTCGACTGAAGTCGTGCTTCACCCGCAGTTCGCCGATCTGCGAAGTAAGATCCACGCCGGAGAACGATTGCCCGTAGCCTTCGCGAGTCGGGTCCGGCGCATCTGCGGGCAGCAGAATGCTCTTCGACCCGGGCGCGATAGCGGAGTCGTGGTCGGCGTATAGGCGAACCAGCCGGGATATCCGTGCTGGAACAGGTTGTAGTAACTGTAGTTCCCTTCGATGACCGTGTGGGACGTTATGCGTGCATCGCCCGCAACCGCGGCCAGCTGGCGGCGAAGCTGGCTGTGCGTTGACATAGCCGTTGCCATCGCCCAACAGCAGATTCGTGCGATAGCCGAACATCTCGTTCTTGCCGAAGCGTCCGCCGAGGTCGGTATGCACCGTGGCCGACGGTTGCCTTTCGTAGTCCAGTTCGAGTTCGCCGAAGCGCTCGTCGGTGGGGCGCTTGGTGACGAAGTTGAACATGCCGGATGGATTGGCCGGACCATACAGCGGGCCGCCCAGTCCGTTGACCACCTCGATCTGTTCGTATTCTTCGAGCGCGGAGGGCGTGGTGACCGCGATTCCCATCCCGTCTTTGCGGTCGTTCTGCATGTTGCTGCCCTGCATGCCGCGGGTCTCGGGACGCAGAACCTCCGGGCCCTGCATCTCCTGGAACGACACCAGCGGCAGGTACTTGGCGGCCTCCTTGAAGTTTCTCGATTGCGTGTCGTCGATCAACTGACGCGAAATCACATTGACGGAGTAGGGAAGATCGAGGATCGGCGTGGTTCCCGAGCGGTCCACCGGGCGCCACGTTGTCCACGCGATAGGCGTTTTCGACAGTACCGGCCGAGACGTTGACGCGTCTGCGCGACTCCGGCGAGCGTCGAGGGAAAAATCGAATCGTGACGGTCTGGCCGGCCACCACTTTGAGCTCCGGGCTTATGCTCGCCTTGAAGCCGGTGGCATCGACCTCGACGACGTAGGCGCCGGGCGCAGCGATGGGAAACGTGTAAGCGCCCTGGCTGTCGGTGGTCGTGGTAGCCTGGCTTTTCGTCTGCTGGTTCGTCAGGATTACCTGGGCACTGGCAACCGCGCGCCTGATGCGGATCCTTCACTGATGCCGGTGATCTGGCCGGTGCCTGGGGCGTTTTGCGCCAGGCCGCATCAGAATCACCATGTCGCAAGGATAGTAGATATGCAAATTTATGCATATCTCTGAGCGCATGCTTCGTTGATTCATCAAAAGTAGAAGGATATCGGTTCAAGCTGCTCGATAGGGAATATGATATTTATTGCATAACCTGACAGGCACTGAGGGGGTAATTTTGATCCGAATCGAAATCGAGCCGGTCTGGCGCTTCAAGCGCGAGGGCGACTCGACGTCCCATCTGGTGATGCTTGAACCTGCTGAACGAGATCCGCGTGACCGGGAAAGATCAGCCGCGCGGCGGATCACGAGTGGGCTTGTCGTATCGGCATGCCTGGAATCTGATCGAGAAGTGGTCGGCATTCTTCGGAGTGCCGCTGGTGGAACGCAGGCGGGGAAGCGGAACGAGCCTGACGCCGTTCGGCGACAAACTCGTCTGGGCCGGACAGCGGCTCGAGGCCCGGCTTGGACCTCAACTCCAGAACCTCTCGCAGGAACTGGAAACGGAAATCAACCAGCTTCTCCCGCGCAGCCCGTCGATTATCCGGGTGCACGCGAGTCACGGATTCGCCGTTTCGAAGCTGAGAGAACTGCTCAGCCGCGAAGAGGATCTCGAGGTGGATCTGCGGTATGTCAGCAACCAGAATTCTCTCGTCTCGCTCGCGCACGATGGGTGCGATCTCGCGGGCATGCACCTGCCGCAAGGGGAGTTGCGAAAGAAAAGTATCGCCGCCTGCAAGGGCTGGCTGATACCCAGCGTTCATCGGGTGATTGGTCTTGTGACCCGCGAGATGGGGCTGATGGTCAAGCGGGGAAATCCGTTCGGCATCGTTTCGCTTGCGCAGTTGCTTGATCCGGCGGTTCGGTTTGTGAATCGCGATCCGGACTCCGGAACTCGCCTGCTGTTCGATACAGCTCCTGGCGCAGCAACAGATCGATGGTTCCGCGATCAACGGCTACGAGCACGTCGAATTCACGCATGCGGCGGTCGCCGCCTATGTGGCCAGCGGAATGGCGGATGTCAGTTTCGGTGTGGAGGCGGCGGCCCGGCAGTTCGATCTGGATTTTGTTCGCCTGGTGACGGAGGATTATTTCTTCGTCTGCCGAAAGCAGTCGCTGGGAGCGGAAGCCATGAAGCGCGTTCTCTCGATTATGCGAGGTGAGGAATTTCAGGCGGCTATCGCGGGGTTGCCTGGATACAGATCGAAGGATGCCGGGGTGGTGAAGACGGTGCGAGAGGCGTTTAAGCTCGAGGCTGATGTTTCGTCATGACCATCCGTGGCGCCGTGTTCGCTATCCTGGTTAGTTTCTGTGTCTCGTCAGCCTCGGCGCAAACCTCTGCGAGTAAAGCGGCACCTTTGATCGTGGGCCAGTGGAAGCTGAACCCAGAGAAATCTAATTTGCGCCTTCCGCCCGATTATCTTGAGATCAGGCAGTATCAGCTCCGCCCGGACGGATTTCTGACTGGTCTGCTCATTACGGGGAGTGCGCGAGGCTATCATTACTTGCAGTTCACAGCGAGGAGCGACGGAAAGGATTACCCGGAGTACTCAGACGAGCTTACGGCGGACATGATAGCGGCAGGCAAACAAACGCCGCGTACTTATTCTGAAAAGGTAATTGACGATTACGTTACGGAGTGGACCGACAAGGAGGTCGGCAAGGTGACTCGCGGGGAAAGAAAACGATTTCTAACGACGGCAAGACTTTAACGATTACCGTAGACGGCAGACCCGCATCGGAAGCACGTGTTTACGATCGCCAGTGATCTCCGGGTACCGTTTCGACGGCGGGCGGCAACGAATTCCCGCTAAGGGCACTTACTCGCGGCCCCTGATACGAACACGCATCTTATTGGAATGCGTGTTCGTATCCTGTTCAGGGCATCGTCACTGAACGTTCGCTGTTACCGTGGCGGCCGCGTTCAGAGTGAACGTGCAGCTTTTTGTCTTGCTTCCGCCGCTCGAGCACGCTCCGGACCAGATTGCATCTCTTCCATTGCTGACGGAAAGGCTGATGCTGGCGCCCGATGTGAACGACGACTGCATGCTGCTTCCGACGGCCACATTGATTCCCGCCGGGCTTGAAGTCACGTGCTCGCCGCTGCGGCCCGTAGCACTGACGGTCAGTGTCACCGTCGTTGGAGGAGGAGGCGCAGCGGGGTTCACGGTCAAAGTCCCGAGCGCAGACAGAGTGCCGGCTCTGGCAAAGATCGTCAACGCCGTCGATTGAGTGACCGGAATGGTGGTGACAGTGAAGCTCGCCGTCGTCTCTCCCGCGGGCACAGTGAAGCTCGCGGGAACCGTGGCAGCAGGATTGTTGCTGGACAGCGTGACCGTATATCCTCCGGCCGGAGCAGGGTTTGTTAGTCCGATAATCCCTATGGTGCTCGTGCCACCCGTTACGACGTTCGGAAACATGCCGACGCTGGACAACGTGCCCGGAGGCGGCACCGGCAGCAAGGTCACGATTGCAGACTTTGACACGCCGCCCAGTGAACCGGTGATGGTCACCGGAAGTATTGGCGGAAACGCACCGAGCTGCGTTGCCGTAATCGTTCCGGTCTGTGAGCCCGCCGGAATCGTCAGAGTCGCTGGCACGATGACCGCCGGGTTGCTGCTGACGAAGCGAGACCACGGCACCGCTGCTTTGAGCGTTTGCGGACAAAGTGGTGGTAACCGTGAAGGAGTTTCCGCCCACGACCTGGACTGGCCCCGCCGAGAGCCGCAATGTACGGGTGGTGCGCGGGGGAGGTGGCGGCGTTCCGTTCAGCGCCAGTTTGGCGACGAAGCCATCGCCCCAGAAAATATCCAATCGGCCGTTAAAGACCCGATCGAAAGCATTCGGGTGTGGTGGGGAAATCGGCGGAATAGGTTTTCCCGACGACATATACGTTCCCGGCGGAATCCAGACCCAGATCAGCGCCGCTATCCCCGCACACTGCCGCCCAAATACGTGGAGTACAGGAAGGCCGAACCGGTGGCATTGAGTTCCGCGATGATCGCGTTCGGGACCGGGCCCGACGGTCCGACACCGACGGACCGTCTGAAAGGCATCGGGAGTCGTGAAGAAAGTTGTCGACGAGGTTCCGCCTGTGATCCAGGCGTTGCCCGTAGGCGTGATCGCGATTGCGGTGCTCGATGCCGCCGATAAACACGTTGAGTAGACAAGCGCGGACGCCGTGGCGTTCAGTTTTGTGACGAAGCCGTCCGAACTGGCGCAGACCTGCCGGAATGCGCCCGGCGTTGTCGGATAGTCAGCAGACGAGGTACCGCCGGAAACGTAGACCTCTCCTGCCGGGTCGACTGCGAGGCCGCCGGCGCAGTCAGAGGCCGATCCTCCCAGGAAGGTGGAATAGACCAGATGCGACCCAGCCGCGTTCAACTTCAGAAGAAAGGCGTCGAACCCCCCGTTCTGTGTGGTATCGAAAGTGCCCGGCGTGACCGGAAAATCGGAAGAACTTGTGTTTCCAAAAACAATTGCGTTATTGGATGCATCAAGGGCAATCCGCGCGGGAAATTCCTCCTGGGTCCCTCCGTGCATAAGTGGAGTAGACGAGCGCTGAACCGGCTGGATTCAACTTTGTGACGAAGGTGTCGTCGCCTCCACTGTTGGTCCGGCGAAACGAACCAGCGGTAGTTGGAAAATCGGACGAACTGGTTTCGCCCGCCACATAAGCGTTGCCACCCGCGTCGATGGCGATTGCGAGGCCATCGTCAATGCTTCCGGCTCCTCCGAGATAGGTCGAGTACACAAGCGCCGAACCCGTCGGATTGAGTTTGGTAACGAAGGCGTCGTAATTGTCGATGCCGCATCGAGGGCAATTGAGGTGAGCCAGGGTTCTCTGAAAGGCTTTGCCGGTGACGGGGAAATCCGGGGATGTGGTCTGACCCGTGATATAAGCATTGCCGGCCGCGTCAACTGCAATGGAACGACCCCACTCGAAGTTACTGCCACCAATGAACGTAGCATAGACGAGGGCCGTTCCCATCGGGTTCACTTTGGCGACAAAAGCGTCGAGGCTGTTACTTGGGGCGCCAGTCCTGTCGAACGCGCCGGGAGTAACGGGAAAGTCAGGGGACTGAGTATATCCGACGACGTACACGTTACCACTGCCATCGACTGCTACACCTGCTGGAACATCGTCACTTGATCCGCCGAGAAAAGTAGAGTATTCGATGCCCGGGTCGATGATCAACTCCTGGTCTGCCCTGTAACCTTCACCTACTTTGAAACCATAAGTGGATCTCGTGGCGGTTTCCAACTGGTACCGGCTTTCGATGGCCAACTCGCGTCCGCCGATCTCCTGAAACGATACTGGCGCTCGATCACGAATTGTTCCGGCAGTGGTTTTGATCAATAGACTGCCGTCGCTGCCCAGAGAGATGTTCTCGGACCCGCGGTACGCCAGTCGAATATCTTCGACGCTGGCGCCGGGGTGAACGTGGAATTCATATTTCAACGCCTGGCCTTTTACGCACACTTTCAAGTCAATTCCGCGCCAGAGTTCGTGGTAAACGACCTGTGAATAACCGGGCACGTTCGTCTTCCAGTCCGCGGAGTCAGATCCTCGAAGGTAGTTCACGTTTCCTGGGGCGCGCTCCTCGCCACTTATGACGACATTTGGATTGGCACCGAGAAATTTCAGATCCAGTGACACCCGTTCAAGGGATGGCTCGTCTGCCCTACCGGCGCCGGCCATAGCCTTAGCAGGAAATGTGAAGCCGCCGCGCGTGATTCCGGGTTTGCGATTCCCCTGGCTTGCGATCGAGAGCGGTCGAGAGTTCTTCAGAAGTGACAGGACGATTTCGTTCGACGCAAGAAAGAAGGCATAACGCGAGCCACGCGCGAAATACCGCACCCGTGAATCCGTTTGTCCACGATTTTCCGCAAAGGCGATCGGGAGTCTCGTCCAGGCACTCTGCGCTTGCGCGAGGCCGGAAAAGGGAGCCTGAACATTTTTTATCGCCTTCGGATCCGATGCCGCTCGCGACTCGACAACCCGAGACGCAAGGTTCCGGGTCAGGTACGTACAGGGAACCGTCACACTCACAATCCCAAATACACCCAACACTACTTTTCCAACGTTAGTCATATGCTCCTCCGGGTGATGTGTCAATTGACGACGGCGACTTACAGGAACTGCATGGTTATCGTATAAGGAGCCGATCCAGGAAGTCGCGCATTTCACACAGTGTTTACAACTTGTTTACCGCCGACGGTGGCAGCGAACACTGACCTTCAGAGTTTGCCAAACTTTGAGAGCACTGCTCTTTTCAGAAACATGCGCAGAACGGGTCGCCGAAACGCGGCTGGACGGGCGGGTTCCTCCACTTTGGTGCCACGTCCAGCGGCCTTTGCACTTAATAAGTAAGTAAATCGTCAGTAAGTGCGATTGTGTACGGGTGGAATTTCGGAAAGAGAAATTGACGATTACTTTACTGAGTTGGGGGACAAGGATGCCGGCAAGGTGACCCCTGCAAAGAAAGAAAACGATCTGTAAAGACAGCAAGATTTGACCATCACTGTAGACGACAGAGCCGCATCGGAAGCGCGTGTCTATGATCACCAGTGATCTCGGAATGGCGGGCCTCATCGTTGATTAGAAGAGTGTTGAGCGCGCGTTTTCGTTGACACTTGCTGACGCGCTCGGCCCGGTAATTTGTTCGAGATTCAGACTCCGAGCGGCGATACACCATACGCCCGGGCCAGATCGTTGATCCCATTTCTCAGGACGCCCCACAGCCTGGCTGCATCGGCTCCGTAGTTACCCTTTGTAACAGCCTGGTTGATTCTGCGTCCGTCGTCGACCACCTGCTGGACCTGAGTCTTTGTCTCCATCCATTTGTCAGTGGCGTCGAACTTGCGCCGAAGCCGGTTCGTGGAGCGGTCCAGGTCATCCAGGGCATTGCTCAGTTCATCCTTCTTTGCAGTAGCCGTGGCCTTCTGCGAGTCGGTAGCCTGCCCACGCGTTCCGCGCCGCGACTGCGCATCAGGATTCGCGGCTCCATCGCGGGCGTTGTCTCCGCGTTTCTCCAGGTAGTTTTTAAACTCGTCGACGCCGTTTTCCACCTTTGCGATCAGGTTGCCGACCTGAGCCTTCGGCATAACCTGAGCGAAAACGGCGCTCAGAGTGACTGCGGCCAGCGCGATGGCGGGCAATAAAGATCTTGTGCGAAAGATGCTCGAGAGCATGGCTTGTGTCCCTTCGTTTCCCCGGGAGGAAGATGCGTCGGACATCCCTGTTGGCTCTAAATATTGACGGGGGGCACAGGGGGCAGCATCAACGCGAGCCGTGAGCTAGTGTAGTGTCCCACAAATAGCTGGACTAATTTACGTGTTTGGAATATCCTGGGTTTATGCCCGGGTTGCCAATCCGTTTGAGCTGAAAGAACCGGACAAGAGACAACTGTGTGAATGGGTGAGTGCTTTTGGAACCCCGCAGCAGGTCGCCCTGCGGTGCCGGGTGGTGCTGGCTGCGGCGGAGGGACTTTCTGATTACGAGATCGCGGCGAAGCTGCAGTTCAATCGCAAGACGGTCAGGCTGTGGCGGCGCGTTTCGTGCAGGAGGGTGTAGAGCCTTGTGGGAGATGGCCCCAGGGCGAGGCCGCAAGGCGACGTATGGACCGGAGCAGATTCAGGCGATTGTAGATGCGACTCTGCGATCGAAGCCGAAAGGAGCGACTCACTGGAGTTGCCGCACGCTGGCGGCGGCGCAGGGCATCAGCAAGTCCACGGTGAACCGCATCTGGCAGAGCCACAACCTCAAACCGCATCGGACGAAGACGTTCAAGCTGTCGCGCGATCCGAAGTTTCTCGAAAAACTGACCGATGTTGTCGGCCTCTATCTCAATCCGCCCGACAAGGCCATCGTTCTTTGTGTCGATGAAAAGAGCCAGATTCAGGCTCTGAACCGCACCCAGCCCGGCTTGCCCCTCAAGAAGGGCCGTTGCGGCACCATGACGCACGACTACAAGCGCAACGGGACGACCACGCTGTTCGCCGCGCTGGAACTGCTTCAGGGGAAAGTCATCGGCGAATGCCATGAACGACATCGCCATCAGGAGTTTCTGAAGTTTTCTGCGTCGGCTGGATCAGGAGTTCCCCGGAAAAACTCCGCTGCACCTGGTCATGGACAACTACGGCACTCACAAACACGCCAAGGTGCAGGACTGGCTGAACCGTCATCCCCGCTTTGTCTGCCACTTTGTGCCGACCAGTTCCAGTTGGCTCAACCTGATCGAACGCTGGTTCGGTGAACTGACGAGCAAGAGCATCCGACGCGGTTCCTTTCAGAGCGTGGACGATCTGAAAGCCGCCATCGACGACTTCCTCGCCACGTGGAACGAGAGCCCAAAGCCTTTCGTCTGGACCGCGACGGTGGATTCCATCGTCGCCAAACTTTCCCGGTGCAGCCAAACCCTGGAACAGATTCAGCCCGGCTGCACTGCCCCCGAACCCGAAAACGCAAAAAATGACTAGTCCAGTTAATTCGTGGACACTACACTAGCCGTTTTCGACGCGCGCTTTTATGTCTGTATACGCCAGGGCGATGAGGCTGGCCAGCATTACGGCGTCTGTGGGCGTTCCGGGTCTCAGTTTCACGTGGCGCATGAACTTGCCGGCGCCTTGCAGGATGTGAGCCGGATCCGGCAGCGCCGCGCCATGAAAGAACCCCACGTTTACGTGCGAAGTGAATACGTTGACATAGCCGAAGGGCGCATTTCCTAAACACGCAACCGGGCAGCCGTCATGCAAAAGCTCCCGCACTTCGTTCCCGCAGTTGCGCATCATTTCAAACCAGTGATGCGCGATGGCTCCCAATGGACCTGCATGCAGTTCCATCCACGTATCAATGGCGGGATCCCGCTCGACAGCGCCGTTGAATCGCAGCAATTCCGTCCTCAGCATTGCTTCAGTTTTCCTGGCTTCAGTTTTCCTGAGAGTTTCGGCTGGGCGGAGTGATCGTTCCGGATGGAAGCCGGAGCATTTCGCACAGACAGGGGTGACAACCCCCTCCGTTCTCAGGATAACAGGCTTTCGATTGGCAAGTCTAACGTACAGAAAACAGGTGAGATACAGGTGTCCCCAGACTAGACTTAAAGCTGGTGGATCGCCTGAAAGTCGCGTAATATCGCTAAGTGATGATGTCTGAGCGCTTGACACGTTCCCGTTCGTGGACTGCGCCCGGAACGGGAGGCTTGTGATTCCCCAAGAAAAGAGCGCCGCCGTGACCCTCGGCCTGAACGAGGCTTTTGGTGTCACGGAGTTCGAAGACATCCTCGACCTGACAGAGCGACCGGGCTCGAACCGGGCTTTTCGCATTATCGTGCGAGGATTCGCATACCTGCTTCGGATCAACACGCGCCCTGGCGATATGGCACGGCACTTCACCTGCATGCGCGCGGCGGCCGATGCAGGCCTGGCGCCGCGTGTCTGGTATGCCAGCGCCGAGGATCGGATCTCCATCACCGATTTTGTTGAGGCAGTACCTTTGCCGAGGGATGAGGCGCTGATCCGGATTCCCGCGGTGCTGCGGAGCCTCCATGCTCTACCGCCGTTTCCCGGAGCCCCCTTCAACACCACGTGCACATTCCTGCTAAACAAAGGACCTGCCCTGGACGGGCTCCTCCAGACATTCCGGGCGTGCAGCATACTTCATGAAAACGAGACAGAGGAACTTCTCACGCGCTGCGAGCAAGTGGCCGCGGTTTACTCGCGTCTCGATTCGGATCTGGCGCCGAGTCATAACGACCTCTTCAAGCCCGACAATATGCTGTTTGATGGCAACCGCCTATGGCTGGTCGATTGGGAGGCTGCTTTCCAGAATGATCGCTATGCCGATCTGGCGGTGGTCGCCAACATGATAGTCACCAATGAGTCAGAGGAACAGACCTATCTTCAGGAGTATTTTGGCCGGACTCCCGATGAGTACCAAAGAGACCGATTTTACTTGATGAGACAGCTCGCGCATATGTTTTATGCCATGGCTTTCCTTACGCTGGAATCGTCAGGTAAGCCGCTCGACCGGAGTAAGCCCATGCGTCCGTACAGTGACTTTCAACGGCGCTTCTGGGCGCGTGAGGTCGGTCTGGCGGACAGCCAGGCGAAAACCATGTTTGGTATGGTTCATTGGGAAGAACTCCTGGAGAATATGCGGCGGCCGCATTTCGATGAGGCTTTGAGAATTGTCTCGGACCGAAAGACAATTCAGGAAGGTGCTCCTGTGTTTCGGTGAGTGCTCTGTTTGGAGGCAGGACACCGGCGACGAGATCGCCGGCGCTCCCGGGGCTATTGTCGCTCCCTCCCGGTCGCGGCTCGGAACAGTGTGCGTTGATTTGTTTGGCTATCGTGGTGCGGTGCAGCTTTTGCGCGCTTGTTCGAAACCCTCAAAAAGGCGTCCGGCGTTTGCGCCTGCCAGCGTATCCAGACGGTGCGGTTGACCCTTCTCGACCGTATAGCGCGCGATTGTCCCTCTGGCGCTCAGGATTTCCGCTTCTCGCTGCATCTCGGGGTGCCACATGTATTCGTCGTTTTCGCCGACATACATGAAGACGCACATCTTCGAGATCGCCATTAGTTTAGCCGTGCTCGGTTCCCACAGATATCCGGGAAAGGCGGTTATGGACGAGAAGTAGACGGGATTGGCCGCGGCGACATGAAATGCCGCGATTCCACCGTTCGATGGCCCGGCGATGTGGAATTTGTTGTTTTCAATTTTGTAGTCCGCGAGCATCATTTTCAGGAATTCCGGGAAAATTCGCGCGCCGCCCTCGAAAAACAACTCACCCGCCCGGCGCGGCGGGAGCGACCACGACGTAGCCGCGCTTTTCCGCCTCCGCGCGTAAATTACGGTTGATAACGGAATCCACGGTGTTCATGGTCTGCGGACCTCCGCCGAAGGCCAGAATGCCCGGATAAGTCTTGGTGGGGTCGTAGCCGTTCGGAAGAACGACCTTGTATTCGACCGTCACGCCGGCGACTTTTCTGGTCTTCTCCAGCAATTCCGCATTGGCCGACGGAAGCGCCAGCATCGCGACGGCTCCAGCGATCGCAAACAGGGGTAGCAGGTTCGATATTGACAGCGCCATGGAGAAACTCCTTGCCTGTGATAAATAATAGCTTCATGCGCTCAAGCTTGTTCGTTTGCTCCCCCTTCGTGTGGCTGCTGATGCTGCCAACGGCAGGGAATTCGCAGAAGCCGGGGGATTGGCCGATGTTCAATCGGGATCTCGCGGGCACGCGCTATTCGCCGCTGACGCAGATTAATACAAGCAACGTAAGCAAGCTGACGCAGGCGTGGCATTACTCATTCGAGCGCGAAGGCAAGACGATCAAGGGCGACAGTCCGAGCGAACTGTATCAGGAGATCACGCCGATCGTCGTGGATGGCGTGATGTATCTGCCGTCTGGCGACCGCGTCGTCGCGCTGGAGCCGGAGACCGGCAAAGAGATCTGGACGCACGAAGTGACGGACGGGCTCGCGTCGTTCCGCGGCGTGAGCGTACTGGGCTGGCGATCGCAATAATCCGCCGCGCATTATCTTTACCACCGCGCGCAAGATGGTGGCGCTGAACGCCAAGACCGGGAAGGTGGATCCCGGTTTCGGAAAAGAGGGCGAGGTCCCGCTCACGGTTCCTTACGACGGCGCTCCGACCATTTATAAAAACCTTCTGCTGATCGGCACGAACTTTTATGGTCCCGGCGAGCGGCATATCGGTCCGCAGCTGGAGCAGGCGGGCGGCCAGATTCCCGACGCGCATGGTTACGATGTCCGCACCGGCAAAGAGCTCTGGACATTTCATACGTTCCCGCATCCGGGGGAAACGGGAAATGACACCTGGGGCAAGGACAGCTGGAAGAACCGGACCGGCAATAACGTCTGGGCATTTCGCGCTGACGGTGGACGAGGAGCACGGGATTGTGTACGTGCCGGTGAGCGGTCCGGGCGCGAACTTTTATGGCGGCGACCGGCCGGGCACGAATCTGTTCGGCAATACTCTGGTCGCGCTCGACGCTCAGACGGGAAAGCTGAAGTGGTATTTCCAGACGGTCCGTCACGAGCTGTGGGATTACAACCTGCCGCCCGCGCCGGGACTGATCGATATTACGCGAAACGGCAAGAAGATGCCGGCGCTGGCGCAGGTCGGCAAGTCGGGCTACATGTTTATTCTGGATCGCGTGACGGGTAAGCCGGTCTTCGGCGTGGAAGAACGTCCGGTGGCGAAGAGCAACGTGCCGGGCGAAGTCAGTTATCCGACGCAACCGTTTCCGCTCAAGCCGCCTCCGATCTCGAGCGAACCACCTTTACGAAAGACGACATCGTGACGGCCGGCGGATACTACGCCGGAGCATGCGAAGGCGTGTCAGGACCTGTTCGCGAAGTTCGGAGGGCTGGACAACGCGGGACCGTTCACCCCGTTGCCTTATCATGCGAAAGGCTCGGACTCAAAGCCCGCGATCATCTTTCCTGGCTTTACCGGGGGAGCGAACTGGGGCGGAACGGCGACTGACCCGAAGCTCGGCTACGTATTCGTGAATACCCACGACAGTCCGCTGACGGGTTGGATGGAGGACAATCCCAAGTATCAGCCCGGCAATCCTGAGGGGATCGAGCCTTATCTCGCGGACCGGCCCTCAAGGGCTGGGAGCCTTCAATGCGACCGTGCGCGACGCGAGTGGGAAGGTGATCGGCAACTGGCCTTGCTACCGGCCGCCATGGGGACGGCTGATCGCGGTGAATGCGAGCACGGGCGACTTTGCGTGGGAGGTGCCGCTGGGAGTGACGGACACGCTGCCCGAGGGTAAACGGAACACAGGCGCGCAGAGCCTGGCGGGACCCATGGCTACCGCGGGCGGGCTTGTGTTCATCGGCGCGACCGCCGATAACCGGTTTCGGGCGTTTGATTCGAAGACCGGTAAGGAACTGTGGACTCAGAAACTTGATTACCAGGCTAGCGCGGTTCCGATGACCTATCAGGGTAAGAATGGTAAACAGTACGTCGCGATTGTCGCCGCTGTGGGGGGGACGGCAAAGGCGTCGCAGGGTAAGGGCGTGTTCGTTTACGCGCTGCCTTAAGTTAATCGTCCATTGAAGAAGCCGTTTTTATGAGTGCCGGCGACAAGCTCGCCGGCGCTACCGGCGGTGACGTAAAGCTCCGCGCCGAGCGGAAGCTCATCGGCCGAGCCAAAGCCCTGGCCCCACTACGCCGTCGCTCCTTCCGGTTGCGGCTCGGAACTGTGTTAAGCCCGAACGAAACCGCTGGGAATCATTTCGCAACCCCTAACCGCCGTGCGAAGTTGCGAGTTTTACTATCACCTGATTTGATTTCAAGTATCAAACAAAACGTTTGACTCGGACCGCTCGTAGCGATAGCGTAGGCCCCAGCCTTTAGCGGGACAAACGGGGTCCCTGTTCAAAACTTATCTGGAACAGCGGTTCAATGGGCTCCGTGCCTCTCGATGTGTAACGAGGGAGCACTAAATGACTAAATCGGCTTCAATACTGCCAGGCAACGCTGCAGCGCGTTTGTTTTGCGCCATCGCATGCTTTCTCCTGTTTGCGCTTGCCGCCTACGGCCAGGGCGATCGCGGCTCCGTTACGGGAACCATCACGGATCCCTCGGGCGGCGTGACTCCAAACGCATCCATCGATGTGAAAAACGTCGATACCGGCGCGGTGTTTCACGGCGGGGCGTCGGGAACCGGCAACTACGTGATTCCGCTCCCCGCGGGCAAATATCAGATGACCGTCACGGTGCCCGGCTTTAAAAAATACGTGCGCGAGAACGTGCAGGTTCAGGTAGCCTCCGCGACGCGCCAGGACATCGTGCTGGAGCTGGGCGCCGTGAATGACACGGTTACTATTACTGACGTCGCGCCCTTGATGAAGACGGAAAGCGGCGAGATCAGCCATACGGTCACCACGGATGAGGTGAACCAACTGCCGGTTCTTACCATCGCGGGCGGCTCATGGTTCGGCGCCACCGGAATGGGCAACATTCGTAATCCGCTGCAGGAATCGATACTGCTGCCGGGCGTAGCCTTCTCGAACGATCAGGCGCTCGTCGTAAACGGTATGCCGAGCAATAGCGAAACGATCCGCATTGACGGTCAGGAATCGACCAGCACTATCTGGAAGGTATTGCAGCAAAACAGCCAGGGAAGTGTGGACGCGATTCAGGAAGTCGCAGTCCAGACCAGCAATTTCGCGGCGGAGTACGGCCAGGCGGCGGGCGGATATTTCAACTACACCATGAAATCGGGCACGAATCAGCTGCATGGAAGCGCTTACGACTTTTTCGTGAACGAGTTTCTGAATGCCGGGTTACCCTTCACCGACCGGTGTACCCAGAGCGGAGTCTATTGCGTGGCGCCGCAGGACCGGCAGCATATCCGCAACTCGGTGCGGCGAAACGATTACGGGTTCACCTTTGGTGGGCCGGTGGTGATCCCCAAAATCTATAACGGCAAAAACAAGACCTTCTTCTTCGTCAACTTCGAGCAATTCCGGCAGAACAATATCGTCTCGAATGGACTTGCCACGGTCCCGACTCAGGCATATCGCGGCGGTGATTTCAGCCTCGCGGGTTGCCAATTTCAGTCCGGCGGCGTTTGTGTCGGCCAGCCTCCGGCCATCCAAACCGTAGCTGGCCAGCCGGCGGTCGACCCCGCCGGCAACGTGCTGGCCCTCGGCGAGATTTTTAATCCCTACAGCACCACCCTGGTTGGAGGTCAACAGGTTCGGACTCCGTTCCAGAATCAGACGATTCCACTGAGTCTGATGGACCCTGTGTCGCTGAATGTCCAGAAGCTGCTGCCGTCGTGTAATGTTTGCGGAAACGGAACCAACAACTACAACATTCCGGCTTACACGAATTTTCAGCACACGACGAATGTCTCGGTGAAAATGGACCAGGCGATCAGCTCGACGATCAAGATCTCGGGTTATTATTCGCAGCTGGAAACCTTTTCGCCCAACGCGAATGGATTTGATCCGATCCTGGGAGCTGTACCCACCGACACCTGGAACCACACCGTCCGGCTGAACTACGAGCAGACCATCTCGCCGACGCTGTTGCTTCACATCGGGATCGGTTACTTCGATACCTCCGAACCACATATTCCGGCTGTCTTCGACCAGAGCCAGATCGGGCTCAAAGGGTATTACGATACGATGCTCATGCCGGACCTCGGGGGCCTAGCATATAGTTTCTTCACTCCTGCCGGCGGCCCAAACGGCGGCTATAGTAACGCCATCGGGGGAACTTTCAGCGCGGAACTCTGGGAACAGAAGCCAACGGCGAACACCAGCCTGACGTGGATTCGCGGAAACCACACTTACAAAGCCGGAGGCGAATATGTGCAGGAAGGCTATCCGAACAGGAGCAACTGGCGCGCGAACGGGAACTTCACCTTTGCCGCCGCTGAAACCTCCGATCCCTGGCAAAACGGACAGCTTTTCAATATCAACAATCCCACTGGATTCAACTACGCCAGCTTTCTTCTGGGACTGCCCGACTCCGAGTCTCTCAACCCGCCCACCAGCACCAAGTTGGGCTATCACTCAATGGGATTTTTTGTGCAGGACAGCTGGAAAGTCACCCGCAAGCTTACGGTGAACTACGGTTTGCGTTACGACTACGAGACTTACATGAAAGAGCAGTACGGCCGCATGCAGGATGCTTCCTTTGTTACTCCGAACTCCTCCGCAGGCGGCCGGAATGGCGCCGTGATTTACGAGGCCACTTGCCATTGCTCCTTCACCCATAATTATCCGTACGCATTCGGACCGCGGCTTGGCTTTGCGTACCAGATCGATTCGAAGACCGTGCTGCGCGGTGGCGCAGGCGTTCAGTACGATGCGGAGGAGGCTCCGAACGGCGTTTCGTACAGTACGGCGGATTTCTATACCGTCAACCCTCCGGGATATGGCGTGAGTCCGCTCCAGCAGTCGGGTGGTCTGGCCGGCGGCAACCAGTTCGCGCCGGGCAATCCTTACGGTAACCCTCCGATCGTCTGGCCCAACTTCAACGAGAGCAAGTATCCGGTCTACAACGGTGCTACCGGCACCGCACCTCCTCTTTCGCCGTTCGTTTACTTCGACCCGAACAACCGCCCGGGAAGAGTTGTTACCTGGAGCGTCGGAGTGCAGCGCGAAGTGATGAGGAATCTGGTCGCCGAGGTGAGTTATGTAGGTAACCGCGGAGCTTATTTCCCCGCTCCAAGCTTGGATCAGGCGGCCTGCAACTGTATCACGCCGCAGATTCTCACAGGCTACGGAATTAATATCAACAACCCTGCCGATCGGGCTTTGCTGACGGACCAGCTGAGCAACCCGGCGGTGATTGCGCGGTTCCCGCAATTCGCCAACCCCAATAATGTTTACCCGGGCTTCCCGGCGTCGCAAACCCTTGCCCAGGCTCTTCGCCCGGTACCGCAGTGGACCGGCGTGCTGCCCTGGCTGGGGCCGCCTCTCGGTCAAACCTGGTACGATTCAATGCAGGTCAAGGTGACGAAGAGATATTCGCGGGGCCTGCAGAGTGCAGGGGAACTTCACATGGGCCAAAGGGCTCGTAAACGGATCCAGCTCCGACAGCACTTACTTCCTTCCCGGTGCCGTAGCCGTGAATGATATTTTCAATTTCAACCAGAACAAACAGCTGAACCAATACGTCAGACCACTGGCAACGACGGTTACGTTCACTTACACGACTCCCAAGTTTATGGCGACCGCGTTCGGAATGAAAATGCTTTCGCAGCTCGTCCGCGACTGGCAGGTCGGTGCCGTGCTTCGCTACCAGAGCGGCGCGCTCATTCAGACTCCCACTTCGAATAATCAATTGGGTACGCAGTTGGATCGCGGCATCGCCGGCGCGGGGACCTCTACCTACTTCAACGTCAACCCCGGCCAGCCGAAGCTGCTGGTCGATCCCAACTGCGGATGCTTTAATCCCCAGACCACGCAGGTGTTGAATCCGGCAGCATGGACCGACGCCCCAGGCGGAACGTTTGGAGTGAGCGCTCCTTTTTACAGCGGTTACCGCTGGCAGCGTCAGCCCGCGGAATCGGTGAGCCTGGGACGAAACTTCAGGATGGGCCATGAAGGAAGGTACACTCTGCAGATCCGGGCGGAGTTCACTAATATCTTCAACCGCTTGGTACCTGTCGGCGCCATCGACCATCAACCCGTCGAATCCCGCGCTGACGTTCAGCAACGGTATCGTCACTGGCGGCTATGGGTCTGTTGCGACAGCGGCAGGCATGGGAACTCAGCCGCGCAATGGACAAATGGTCGCCCGGTTCAGCTTCTAAGAACAGGGAGTAGAAGAAGTCAGGAACCAGAAGTCAGAATGGCTGCTCACGACCGGGTTTCTCCACCATTAGGCGCCGCGTCCCGCGGCGCCTTCGGCTTTGACGCACTGCCTCCCGAGCCGGCGCCCCTGAAGGGTATGCCGGGTCGTGGCTCGGTAATTGTGTCCAGACATGCGGATCAGATTTCCGAGCCAGCAATACGCGCAGAAGATTGTTTTATCTCTATCCGGAGGCGCATGACTACACTTGCCAGGGACAAGAAAACCCCGCAACGGTCGAAAGCCAAAAAAGCCGCCGCGCAGAGCCCAAGGCCTGGGATTCTCGCCGCTTTGGCTCCCTGCGCTCCTTACGCTGATTTTCGCCGGTTTTACGCTGCTCCCGCGCGTTAACTCAAATCCCCATCTGCAGGCTTCGTTTTTAGCAGCCGCGGGCTTCCTGCTGGCCGGGCTCGCGCTCTGTGGTGGAGCGTTGTCCGGAGCGGGCGAACCCTGACATACGAATTCGTTCCGCGGCGGGTGCATTGGGTCCAGATGATCATGCACTCCTGCGTGTTCGCCTACTGGGGCTGGTATTGGCGCGAGGTGTACCACGAAATCCCGCTGATTCTCGCCCAGGTGCTCTTTCTATGCGTTCTGGACATGCTGGTCTGCTGGTCGCGGCGAGACAAGTGGATTCTTGGCTTTGGTCCGATTCCGATTATCTTCAGCATGAACCTGTTCCTGTGGTTTCGGGACGACTGGTTCTACCTGCAGTTCGCGATGGTCGCGATTATCGTGTTCGGCAAGGAATTCCTGAGATGGAAACGCGACGGCCATCTCACTCATATCTTCAATCCCTCCGCTTTTGCCCTTTTCGTAACGTCTGTTGTCCTGCTCGCAACCAACTCTACGCCCATCACCTGGGGCCCGCAGATTTCGTCGACTTTCAATAATCCGCCGAATATCTATCTCGAAATATTCGTGCTCGGGCTCATCGTGCAGGCCCTGTTCTCGGTGACTCTGGTCACCTTGTCCGCGGCGGCCATGCTTTATGTGCTCAATGTCGTCTACACCGGTTCGACCGGCATGTACCATTTCATCGACTTCAACATCCATCCGGCCGTTTTCCTCGGGCTGCATCTCCTCGTGACCGATCCGGCCACGTCTCCCCGCAAAAATTTCGGCAAGGCAATCTTCGGCGCGGGATACGGCATCGGCGTATTCGCTTTGTATGGATGGCTGGACAGCCATGGAATGCCGACGTTTTACGACAAGTTGCTATGCGTACCGGTGCTCAATTTGACGGTACGGGCTCTGGACCGCGCCAGCATTGCTCTCAGCGCCTGGTTAGCCCGGCGCAGGTGGGTTGCCGCGGGGAAACTCCGGCCGTTGCAGGCGCTTTCGGCCTGGACTCCGCGACAGGCGAATTTTGGATTCATGGGGATCTGGGTGGCTCTTTTTGCATTCATGATCGGCACGGGCTTTCTCGGCGGAAAACATCCGGGCAGCGACCCGGCCTTCTGGGCAAAAGCCTGCAACGCGGGACGCACGAAAGCCTGCCATGTCCTGGCCCAGACTCTCGACGTACAGTGCCAGCACAACTCCGCTCGCGGTTGCTTCGATCTGGGAGTGCTGCTGAGTGGCGGTAAGGGGCTTCCCCGCGATCCGATCGGGGCGGGGCGGAGTCTCAAGCACGCCTGCGATCTCGGTTTGGAGAGCGCTTGCAGCAGTCTTGTGAATATGGTGAAAACCGACGGAGACGGCGTATTGCTGCAACCCTGCAACCGTGGCGACGGAGCGAGCTGTTTCATGCTCGGGTCGCTTTATTACGGAGGCCAGGGAGTCAGCCGTAACCTCGAGTATTCGGCAACCCTCTTCCAGCAAAGCTGTACGGCCGGATTTACGCGCGGCTGCGGACAGCTCGGGGAAAGTTATCTTTTCGGGGAAGGCGTTCCCAAGGACATCACCAAGGCCAGGCAGATTCTCGAAAAGGCCTGCGATGCGGGCTATGCGCCGGGGTGCTTCAACGTTGGCCTCATGCATCGGCAGGGAATCGCGACGCCGAAAAATGAACCCCTTGCGCAGGCGCGTTTCCGCCAGGGATGCGACCTGGGCTATCGGGACGCGTGCGAGGCGCTGGGGGCGACACCCGCTTTGGCGAGGTAGATTTTCCGCTTACTACTGTCCCAACCGTTGCAACGCTTGCTTCGCCGAGGCACTTGCCTGGGGATCTCTGCCCTGCGCCGCGATCCTCAGGTGCTCTACCGCGCCGGCGGGATCGCCCTGGGCGCCCAGAACAATTCCCAGTTCGAATTGAGCGCGCCAGAAATCGGGCTGCAGCTCAATTGCGGTCTGCAGCTCGCCTGACGCTCCCCGCATGTCGCCCTTATCTGCCAGCAGGCTCCCCAGCAGTTCGTGTCCCAGAGGCCCGCGCGGCTCGGCTTCAATAACCGCCCTTGCCTGCGCCTCGGCCTCCTGGGGCTGATTCAGTTGCGCGAGGAGCCTTGCATAGTCGAGCCGCGCTTCGGTGTATGCGGGTTTCAACTTGACGCTTTGCTCCATTTGATAGCCGGCTTCCGCGATCTGTCCCTGCGTCGCCAATGCTCGCCCGAGATTCAAACGCCATTCGGCCACACCCGGTTGAATCCGCAGCGCGGCGCGAAACTCTTTCTCGGCCGCGGACTGATCGCCTGTGCCCCAGAGGAGCAGACCGAGATTATTGTGGACCTCGGCGATTTCGGGATCGAGCGTGATCGCTTTCTCCAGCGCCGTACTTGGCGTCCGCAGCTTTGTCCTGCTGCCACAAGAGCCCAGCCCAACCGTGCCCCAGGCGCGTGGATCATCCGGCGACAGTTCGTGGCCGCGTTCCGCAGTTGCGATTCCGCATGCGCCCACTGGCGGGATTCCGCCAGAGCATCCGCAAGCTGGATGAGCCGCGGTGCCGAAGACGGTTCACGCCGGGAGGCCTCTTCGAAAGTACGGATCGCCGCTCCGTTGTTACCCGCCGCAAGGTAACCCTGCGCCAGTTCCGCATAAAAGCCAGGGTTAGCCGGATGATACCGTTGGCGATCGCCTTCTCAGCCGCGGCAAACCCGTCTGTCAGGTTGCTCTGTTCGCGAACCTGCGCGACTGCGACCGTCAGCTCGTTGTCCGCGGTCGAAGCGAGTTTGGCGGGGTAGTAAGGAACCACCTCTCCGTGATAAGAATCGGCAGCCGTTTCGGCGCGTTCGGGCTTTTCGGCCAGCAGATCCCCGGCGGGCGGGCGGCGCGCGATGAGATGATCCGTCATTACGACATGGACCGCGTCGTCGGTTCGCCGGCGTGGCATGTGGCAGCTCACGCAGTTGGCGCCCGCCTTATGCGCCGATACCTTATTGTACTAGATACCTTGGTGAGCGATTGGTGGCACGCCGGCACAAACCTGGTTGTAGTGGGAGGCGGCCTCCTCCCCACGCGGAATGTCGTGAGGATTGTGGCAACTGGTGCATCGAAGCCTGCCTTCGCTCCTAAGTTCGCTCTTCAGAAAGCACTGCGATTCCCGGAATCGGTAGCCCGCTTGCGCGATTTCGAAGCCGGTGTTCTTACCCGGCGCGCGATCGAAGGCCACCTCGAAGTCTGCCAATGGCTGTCCAGGCACATACGAGAACGGAGCGCGATCGAGGCGGACGACCGCGTGAGGCAGTTTTTCATTCGATGTCTCCAGATGGCATTGCAGGCAAACCTCCATTTGGCGATCTGGATTCAGGCGCGCCGGGTTTACGATTGCGGCTCGTATAGCCTGCAGCGGATGGCGCCATGAGAGGCTCTGTCGACATGGTTCTGTCCGGGCCCATGGCACCGCTGGCAGTCGATCCCCTCCGGCAGCGGCAGCAGATACGTTGCCTGGGCCGCGTCCCGATGCGCACCCTCCGGAATACTGCGGATATCCGTTGTGGCAAAACATGCACTCGTAATAGATCGGGCGCACCGAGCCCGCATAGTCCGGACGATCGTAGCCGGGATTCATCCCCCAGAAGCCGCCCTTCTCCGAGTACCATCCCAGCGGCAGTTCCTGCAGTGTGTTCCGCTCCGTCAGGTGCAACATCGTTCGCGAGTGGTTGCCCGGATCCCAGCACGTAATCCACGCGCTTCTCGTCGACATTGGTTTCCTCTGCCGTCGAAACCCGTCTGCCAGCGGCGCTGAAACCAGGCGCCGTTCCGGAAGACCATATCAAAGAAGCTGTTCGAAGCCTCATGATAGAAAGGCTTCGCGGGGGCGGCGCATCCAGATCTTTCTCTGACTGGACCTTCCGGAACGATCGTCCCATCCCGGTCTTTCGATACGTAGCGGCGATGTCGGGGTGGCATTGCGCGCACACCGCGGGATCGGCGTAAAGGCCGCCCGCCTGCAGGGAAACAGGGTCGGTTCCGCTGATCCGGCCGGCGGGCTGCCGCAGGGGCCACCAGGCTCCGCCGACAGCCAGCGCGATCACAAACGCCGTCACCGTGACAGATAATTCGCGGATATTCTGAATACATCGGTAACTCCAAAACTGGTCTGAATGACACGGGAAACGATGCTCCGCTATACTCTGGCGGCCCTGAAGACATTGATTGTACAGGACCGCGCATGGCCAGCCCACCAGAACCGACACTACTATCAATTTGCTTTGTTGCGAGTATCAACGCGAGCCCATTGCCCCGACCTGCTATTTGAGATCAAATACATGACAGTCTCGAAAGTGTCTGTTTTCGGTCGATGGTCTGCTGTAACGGGAGTGCAGCCCAGCGGTCGCCTCGACGGCAGCGAAAGCGACGTTGGAAAACGCTAGAAGGGGTTTCTATGATGAAAAGAGAAGTAAATGAGGTATCTCGCGCAAGACTCGCGATGCGCTGCCTGAGTGCGCTCGCATGCCTGCTTTTGTTTGCGCTCGCCGCATACGGCCAGGGCAACAACGGCTCCATCACCGGAACCATCACGGACTCCTCGGGCGCAGTTGCTCCCAATGCGTCCATTGATGTCAAGAACACGGATACCGGCGCGGTGTTTCACGGCGGTACTTCCAACACCGGAAACTATGTCGTCCCGGTACCGGCCGGCAAGTACGAACTGACGGTGACCGCTGCCGGGCTTCAAGAAATATGTTCGCTCGAACATCGTAAGTCCAGACGCGCGACCGACTACTCGCCTCGACGTCACGCTGGAGGTTGGCGCGGTCGACCGACACGATCACGGTAACGGACGAGGCGCCGCTGCTGAAGACGGAAAGCGGCGAAATCAGCCACACGATCGACCACCGACGACGTCAACTCGATTTGCCCGTTCTGACAACCAACGGCAGCGGCGGCGCCGTTCGGCAACATTCGCGATCCCCTGCAGGAGATGATCCTCCTTCCCGGCACGGCGTTCCAGAACGACCTGGCGGTCGTGGTGAACGGCCTTCCCGCCAACAGCGAAAACATCCGCATTGAAGGTCAGGACTCGACCAGCAACATCTGGAAAATTGCACAGCAGAACAGCCAGGGTGGCGTGGACGCCATTCAGGAAGTCGCCATTCAGACCAGCAACTTCGCCGCGGAATTCGGACAGGCTGCCGGCGGATATTTCAACTACACGATGAAATCCGGCACCAACAAGTTCCATGGCAGCGGCTACGACTACTTTGTGAACGAAGCGTTTGAATGCCGGTCTGCCCTTTACCGACCGATGCACACAGGACGGCGCTTATTGCACGGATCCAGCCGACCGGCAGCATATTCGCAACCGTGTGCGCCGCAATGACTACGGTTTCACGTTCGGCGGCCCGGTTCGGATCCCCAAATTGTATGACGGCAGAAACAAGACATTCTTCTTTTTCAACTTCGAACAATTCCGCCAGAACAACCTTACCGGCAAGCGGAATCGCCACGGTTCCGACGGCGGCTTACCGCAGGGCGACTTCAGCACGGCCCTGTGTCAATCTTACACGGGCGGCGCGGTGACGGCGGCGGCGGCACCTGTGTGCCCTATGCCCCGGTAACCTGATTGGCGCTCGACCAGGCGGTGGACCCGGCCGGAACACCCCTGGTGCAGGGCCAGATCTACGATCCCTACACCACCACGCTCGTCAACGGCCAGCAACGTTCGTACGCCTTATCCCAACAACACGATTCCCTTTAGCTCAGCATGGACCCGGTCTCGCTCGCGATTCAGAAGCTGCTGCCCGCTGCCGAACGCACCTGGCGACATTAACAACTACAACGTTCCCGGGCTACACGCAGCTTCCAGCACACCACGAACGTTTCCTTCAAGGTGGACCAGAACATCAGCCCCACCATCAAAATCTCGGGCTACTATTCACAGCTGAATACATTTTCGCCCAACGTGAACGGCGGCATCACGCCCTCTGTATCTCGGCGGAGCCGACACCAACCAATGGAACCACACCACCCGGTTCAACTACGACCAGACCATAACCCCGACTCTGCTTTTCCACGTGGGCATTGGTTATTTCCAGACCTCGGAGCCGCACGTTGCCCCGCCTTTCGATCAGAGCACGATTGGGCTGAAGGGCTACCAGGCGAACAGATTTTCCCCGATATCGGCGGCATACTGGGCGGCGCAGGGCGGTTATGGAAACCGCGGCGTTCGCCGCGCGATCGGCGCCACCTTCAGCGCGACTGCGTATGAAGAGAAGCCGACGGCCAACACCAGCTTGACGTGGATCCGCGGCAACCACACCTTCAAAGCCGGCGGCGACTATACGCAGGAAGGCTACCCGATCCCGAGCCTGTGGCGCGCGAACGGAAACTTTACCTTCAACGCCGCCGAGACCAGCGATCCCTGGCAGAGCACAGTGGCGCTCAGCTCGACGAACCCGACCGGTTTTGCCTACGCCAGCTTCCTTACGGGCCTCCCCGACGTCCTGGCGCTCAACGCGCCCACCGACACCAAGCTCGGCTATCACTCCCTGGGTCTCTTTGTCCAGGATAGCTGGAAGGTGAACCGGAAGCTGACCCTGGATTACGGCCTGCGCTACGACTACCAGACGTATATGACGGAGCAGTACGGGCGCATGCAGGACGCATCGTTCAGCACTCTGGACACCAACCTCGGCCGGCCTGGCGCCGTGCTCTACGGAGCTAGCTGCAACTGCGAGTTCTCGCACAATTATCCGTTTGCATTCGGCCCGCGCCTGGGCGGCGCTTACCAGATCGATACGAAGACCGTGCTTCGCGGCGGCGCCGGCATTCAGTACGACGTAGCCGAAGCGCCCAACGGCGTTTTGTACAGCGCGGCGGACTACTACACGATCAACCCGAACGGCTACGGTGTCAGCCCGCTGCAGAACACCTCGAACCCGGCACAGAACGGCCTCCAGGGTGGCAACGCCTACGCGGCCGGCAACCCCTTCGGCAACATACCGGTAGTTTGGCCTAACCTGAATCAGAACAAGTATCCATTCTTCAACAACGGCATTGGAGCCCCGACCCGGGAAATGCGCCGTTCATTTTCTTCGACCCGCACAATCGTCCGGGGCGAATCTTCACCTGGAGCATCGGCGTACAACGCGAAGTGATGAGGAACCTGGTGGTGGAAGTCAGCTACGTGGGCAACCGCGGGAGCCTATTTCCCGGCCCCCAACATGGATCAGATCGCCTCAAATTCGCTGACGCCGGCCCTTCTGCAATCGCAATTCGGACTCGAACATCAACAGTACGCCGCCGACCGATTGCGCTGCCCTTCCTGCCAGACCGACCGGCAGTTGCTCACGATTCGATCACCAATCCGATTGTTCAGGCCCGTTTCCCTCAATTCAAGACTCGTCAACGTGAACGGCACGCTCACCGTCCCATCCATCTACCCGGGCTTCCCCGCAGCGCAGCAACTGAATCAGGCATTGCGGAACGTGCCGCAGTGGGGTGGCGTCTCACCGTGGCTTGGACCGCCGATGGGCAAGACCTGGTACGACTCGATGCAGGTAAAGGTGACCAAGCGGTATTCACACGGGTTCCAGGCCGCCGGCAACTTCACCTGGGCCAAAGGGGATGGTCATCGGGTCGGCTTCCGACAGCACCTTCTTTCTGGGCGGCCAGGCCGTGACCACGGACATCTACAATTTCGCGAACAACAAACAGCTGAACCAATACGTCAGACCTTTGGCGACGACGATCACGTTCAGCTATACGACGCCGAAGTTCGCGGCCTCGGGGTTCGCAATGAGAGCCGTGTCGCATGTGGTGCGCGACTGGCAAATCGGCGCGGTCCTCCGCTACCAGAGCGGCGCGCTGCATCGGACTTCCCGCGTCGCTGAATAATCTCACCACCCAGCTGGGCAGGACAAACCCGCTGGGGTTCACGACCAATTTTGGTAATAACTACCAGAATCTGACCGGACAGCCTATGCTCAATTATCAATCCCAACTGCGGTTGCTTTAATCCGCAGACGCACACAGGTGCTGAATCCAGCCGCCTTGACCGATGCCGCCGCCGGGACGTGGGGCACCAGCGCACCGTTCTACAACAACTTACCGCTGGCAGCGGCAGCCGGCGGAATCGATGAGCTTTGGCCGAAACTTCAGAATGGGCAAGGAAGGGAAGTACAACCTTCAGGTCAGGGCCGAATTCCAGAACATCTTCAACCGCCTCTTCCTGCCGATGCCAAACGTGGCGAATACGAACCCCCTTCTCCCGATCGGGACAACCAACAATGGCGTCGGCGGCATCATCAACAATTCCGGCTTCGGCAGCATTACGACTCTCAATGGAGCGGGAACGCAGCCGCGCAGCGGTCAGATCGTTGCCCGGTTTACCTTCTAACCCGATGCGGGCCGCATGGCCTGCGGCCTTACACGCAACACCTGAAACGCCGGCGACAATGTCGCCGGCGTTTTTTGCTCGTGGTACAGAGTTCGCACCAGACATATCCGGGATGGCGCCGCGCTCGTATCTCGGCGGCGGCCCAACAAAGGCGACCGGGCCGGACTGCGATAAGGTGGATAAGATCCAAACACCGCTATGCGATACGCATGCCTGCATTCTGACGATGACCGGGCTTTTGGAAGCACAGGACGGAGCGGCACTGTACAAGGAACGCTGCGCGTCGTGTCACGATTCGCCCGAGGGACGCACTCCTTCCATTGGCGCGATCAAACAGATGACGCGGCGAAGCGATCTACGCGGCGCTGACGAACGGTGCAATGAAATCGCAGACCAGCGGATTGTCCACACAGGAAGTGATCGTCCCTTCTCGTCTACATTGCGCCTGCCGGTCGACCCGATCGCAAAGCCCGCCTTTGAGAAAAGCTGCACCGGGAACGCCGGCCTCTGAAAGCCCGGCGCGAGTGCGTGGGGCGGCTGGAGCCCGAGCGTCACCAATTCGCGATATCAGGACGCGAAGGCGGCGGGGCTTGCCGCAGCCGACGTGCCGAGGCTCAAGCTGAAATGGGCGTTCAATCTGGGGGCGGTGACGATGGCGCGCGGCCAGCCGGCGGTAGCCGGCAACCGTGTATTTGTCGCAACGCTGGCGGGCGATGTGTACGCCATCGACGCGACCAGCGGGTGCATCCACTGGGCCTTCAAAGCGACGGCGAGTCTGTCGGTCGGGCGTCACCGTCGGGGACGCTAATGGTGTTCCCGCGGTCTTCTTCGGAGATCGCAGCGCGGTGATGTATGCCGTGAATGCGGAGTCGGGCGAGTTGTTATGGAAGACGCGGCCCGTGGAACATCTGCTCGCGACTACCACGGCTACGCCGCAGTTCTACAAAGGTGTGGTCTACCAGGGTTTCTCTTCCATCGAATCGGCGCTTGTGGCGGACCCCAACACCGATGTTGTTCGTTCCGGGGCAGTGTCGTCGCGCTCGACGCCGCGACTGGCCGCACGATCTGGCAAAGCTTTACGATTGCGGAACCGGCGAAGCCGACGGGAACGGGAAGCCAGCAGGGCCCGTCCGGCGTCGCGATCTGGTCGACACCCACCATCGATGAACAGAGGGGCGCGCTCTATGTCGGCACGGGGAACAATTACTCGAATCCGGTCACCGCGACCAGCGACGCCGTGCTCGCCTTCGATCTGAAGACGGGAAAGCTGCTGTGGTCGCGGCAGCTCACGCAGGGTGACGCCTATAACGGTGCCTGCAACAGTCGACGGCGGACAAACTGTCCCGACCATGACGGTCCCGATTTCGATTTCGGACAGCCTCCCATTCTGGTGGAGCTTGGCGGCGGTAAGCGCGCGCTGGTCATCGGGCAGAAGTCGGGCATGGTGCATGCGATCGATCCTGACGCAGAAGGCAAAATTCTGTGGCAAACCCGCGCTGGGGCGGGCGGCCTGCTGGGCGGCAGCCAATGGGGATCGGCGGCGGACAACCAGGCATGTTTATGTCGCAATCTCGGACGTCGGTATCCACAGCGTTGCGGACGCCGCGGCGCCGAACGGACACCGCATCGCGCTCGATCCGAAGACCGGCGGCGGCCTTCGTGCGATCGACTTGATGTCTGGCAAAATCGTCTGGAGCGCCAGGCCGGCCACCTGCCCCGGCACTCAGGCCATCTGCTCGCCGGCGCAATCGGCGGCCGTGACCGCCATCGCGGGAGCGGTGTTTTCAGGCGCCCTCGACGGTCACCTGCGCGCCTATTCCAGCACAGATGGGTCGCGTGGTCTGGGACTTCGATACGGCCCGCGAGTTCCCGACCGTAAACGGAAAAGCGGCGCGCGGCGGATCCATCGATGCGACCGGAGCAGCCGTGGCAGGTGGCCTTGTGTTCATCAACTCAGGCTGCAACCAGTACGGCGGAATGCCGGGTAATGTACTACTGGCGTTCTCGGTAGATGGGAAGTAGGCCATCCTGGGTCACACCGCGCCGATGCGCGGTGTCTCAAAATGTGTTCTTTTAATACCATGAGGCTCCGTTACCACGCCGCGACTGTCTGGCCACTCCTCGCGGTGACCTTTGTTCCCATCGGCCTGTTCGGTCAAAGTGGTTCCGACCCGAAAAATTGGGATACGAAGAACTGGACGGCCGCCGAGGATCATCAGAATATGATGGACCAGCTCGGCATCAAAGCCCTGCGACCGGGTCCGAGCGGTAATGAGAATGCGCCAAACCATGCGAATTACGACGAGGCCACGGCCAATCCGTATCCGGTTTTACCTGACGCCCTGACCCTCAAGAATGGCAAGAAGGTCACGACACCGGCGGAATGGTGGAATCAGCGCCGTCCCGAGATCGTGGAGGATTTCGAGCGGGAAGTGCTGGGCCGGATTCCCCGAAGCGTTCCGACGGTCAAGTGGGAAGTTACCAAAACTGCCGAAACAACGCTCGCGGGGCGGCGCGGTTGTCGGCAAGCAAATTGTCGGACACGTGGACAATTCCTCGTATCCCGATCTCAGTGTGGACATTCAGCTGACCATCGTCGTTCCCGCCGATGCCAAAGGGCCGGTGCCGGTAATGATGATGTTCGGCGGACGCACCATTCCTGAGGTTGCGTTCCCCGCACCCGCTTTTCCCGGACGGGCAGGGGCGCCGGGGCGAGGCGCTGCGCCAGCGGGACCCGCACCGAATGTCGATCCGCCGCGCGACAGAGCAGCTTATCGCGGATGGCTGGGGATTCGCTTCTCTCAATCCCGACAAGCATCCAGGCCGACAATGGCGCCGGATTGACGAAAGGCATCATCGGACTGGTAAATAAGGGTCAGCCGCGCAAGCCCGATGATTGGGGCGCATTGCGTGCATGGGGATGGGGCGCGTCTCGCGCTCTCGATTATCTCGAAACCGACAAGGCTGTAAACGCGAAGCAGGTGGGCATTGAAGGCGTGTCGCGTTACGGCAAGGCCGCGCTGGTGACGATGGCCTTCGATACGCGCTTCGCCGTTGTGCTGATCGGCTCGTCGGGCGAAGGCGGGGCAAAGCTGCATCGCCGCAACTGGGGTGAAGCCGTCGAGAACCTTACGGGCACGGGCGAATATCACTGGATGGCCGGCAATTTCCTGAAATACGGAGCATCGGAAGCGACCTTCGGCAGCAAGACGCCCGGCGATCTGCCGGTGGACGCGCATGAGCTTATCGCCTTGTGCGCGCCGCGCCCGACTTTCGTCAGCTATGGCGTGCCCGAAAAGGGCGACGCGAAGTGGCTCGACCACCAGGGCAGCTACATGGCCGCAGTGGCCGCGGAGCCGGTGTTCCGCCTGCTCGGCGCGAAGGATCTCGGCGTTCCGACGAACTACCACGCGGAAAAGATGCCGCCGGTCAACGTCGGCCTGCTCGATGGCCAGCTCGCCTGGCGCCAGCACGATGGCGGACACACCGACGCGCCCAACTGGAAATACTTCATTCCCTGGGCGGATAAATTTCTGCACCACAACGGTCCTCCACCCCGGCAATGAAAAAGGCCTTCGCGGCTCTCGCTGTCCTCCCGATAGCGCTGGCTCAGACCGGTGCGACGAGCCTCGCGGACCAGCCCGTCCCGCGCAACGACACGAACTCGCAGATTGCTCACGAGCAGCTTCTCGCGAAAAGGAAGCAGGGCCGCATCGACATTTATTTCGAAGGCGACTCCATTACGCGACGCTGGGGCGCCACCGATTATCCCCAGCTGCTCGACAACTGGAGAGAGAACTTCTTCGGCTGGAACGCGGCGGATTTCGGGTGGGGCGCGGATCGCGTCGAGAACATCCTCTGGCGACTTGAAAACGGGGAACTCGACGGTGTGAACCCGAAGGTGATCGTGCTGCTGGCGGGTACGAACAATGTGGGCAACCGGGTCCCGCCGGAGGGTTCGGATGCTGCGGCGGCGGAAGTGACAAGGGGACTTGCCGCGCTCCTGCGCGTCATGGAAGCGAAAGCGCCTGGTGCGGCCATCATTCTGATGGGCATCTTTCCTCGCAACGACAACATGGCGGTGATGCCGGAGATCAATCGCATTAACGTTAACCTGTCAAAGATGGCGGACGGCGACAGAATCCGTTATCTGAATATCAATGACAGGCTCGCCGACGCCGAAGGCAAGCTTTACGACGGGATGATGAATGCCAAAGACCAACTTCATCCGACGGTGAAGGGCTACCAGGTCTGGGCTGATTCACTGAAGCCGATCTTTACGGAATTACTTGGCGCGCCCGCCGGCGAGGATCACGCGCCTCCGCCGACGGGAGATCCGGCCGCGCGGTGAGCATATCGGCTCGGCAAGGTAGAGAGGAACGGCGACGACTACCGACGCTTCTGAGGGGTCGCGCCAAAAACAAAGGACTTACGCGACGCCCTCAAGGTTTTACCTTGCCACAAGCGAGAGCGTCGCTCCCTTCCGGTCGTGGCTCGGAAAGTGTCTGCAAACATGCCTGTGCGGCGCGATCAGCTAACTCTCTTTCCACCTGCATCTCGACCTCTGCCTGAGGGCTTCTCATATTTTCCGGACGTAATTTCCCCTAACTACTTTCCGGCGCAAAAATGCCAAATCCGACCGCACGGCCACTTGCTTACGCGCGTGGCTCGGTAGCCGTTGTTGATAGCACGAGATTTCATTCTGAGCCGCGACGGTAACGGAGCGGTCCGAGCCCGGAGAATCGAATTTTGCGCTGGAAAGTAACTAACGAGGAGTGCCGCTTGTTGAGTGAAATCGAGCCGCTTCCGTTCCAGGAATTCCAGTTTCACGGGTTCGAAGGCAGAAGACGCGTAGTGTCGTTCGGATGGCGGTACGACTGGACTGAACACAAAGCGTTACCGGCAGATCCAATCGCGCCATTTCTTCGGGAGCTTTGCGGAAAGGTTCAGGCCGCGTCCGGTTTTCCCTTTCCCGAATTGCAGCAGGTCCTGGTTACCGAATATGCCCCGGGTGCGCCGATCGGATGGCATAAGGATCGGCCCGTGTTCGGCGACGTGATGGGACGCTCCCTCGCTTCGCCGTGCACCTTCCGCTTCAGAAAGCTCGAACGCGATCGAATCTGGCAACGCGTTTCCCTGCGTCTTGAGCCGCGGTCCGCGTACCTGCTTACAGGCGAGGCGCGGTGGGCATGGGAGCATAGCATTCCTCCCGTAGACGCATTGCGCTATTCGATAACCTTCAGAAGCCGCCGGCTGGATGATGGCGACCGCAGTTAACTCAAACGCGTTCCGGGGAAGCAATACGAGTATCCACACCCGGCGAGTATCGAACCATGTCTGTTTCAACGCTTGTGGCAGTCCGGCCGCGTCCGTGAGCGTCTGATGCGCCTCGATCAACGGGCGCTCCGCAAGGGCCACGGTGGATGGTCAACCCTGGCGCATCTCAGCTTCCCGAGGAGGAACGAGTACAGGCGGAAACGCGCGGTGAGGAACAGATCGAGGGGCTCCTGGCTAACTACTTTCCGGCGCAAAATTGATTTCTCTGGGAGAGGTCTGTTTTTGCGGATGTGACAACGTCACACACGCGCGATTCATGTACGGAATTTGACCGAGGCCGGATTTTCGGGTTTGCACCCGGGCCTTTTCGGCGGCGGAATCGCTTCATTTTGCCAGGCAGAGGCCCATGTTGATCAGGTTATCGGCGATCACGCCCAGTCCCACCCATCGCTTCATGCCGTTCTGCCCCCGATAACGGCAACGATTCAGTCCATGCCGCCGTTTGAGGACACTGATCCGGCCTTCGCAACCGGTGCGCCAGCGCTGACCTTGTTTGAACGACCGTTTCTTCTGATGAGATCGCCGTTGTTCGCTGCGTGTCTTCCGGTTGGGCACCGAAACATTTTTCACGCCCATTTCCTCCAGTCGCTTCTCGTTGGCTTGCGAGTAGAAGCCGGCGTCCGCAGCCACGATCCGCGGCACCGGACCCAACCGTTCCTCGTGCTGTTCGACCGCTTCGACCAGCAGCGCCGAATCCGCCGGCCTCTCGTCATAGACCGCATAGTGCGTCACGATCTGATTTTCGGCTTCCTGCACCTTCACCATCTTGCCGAACTCGGTGGGCTTGCTCGCCTTCCCTTTGCGAATGATCTCGGTCTGCGGTTCGAACACACTCACGAGCTTCCCTTCCGATTTCGTATTTCCCCCGAATACCCGCGTCCGCGTCTGTTTCACCACCTGCTCGACTCTCTCGGCCATCGTCGCCAACTGGCCGCGTAATCGGGAGACCTGTTCCTTTTGCCGCTGTCCCAGCCGGTCCACTTCACCCATCACTCGTTTGGCCTGATTGACAATCTTCCCGGTAACACTCAGTAGTCCCTTATAGAGGTTGCGGCGCTTCTCTTCGCCGGCGGCACCCTTTTGCCGCGCGGCGATGGCAATCGCCACTACCTTCTTCCTTACGGTGCGCATCCGGTTCCGCGGTAGGGACGCCGGTTTCCCGACGCCCCCCGCACAGATCCGTACGTGCAGAATTGCTGCATACGGCTCCTACCTTGGATGAATGGCGTCGAAGCGCACATTCGGATGCGGATGCAGGATCTTCGCACTCGGAATCCATCGATCGACCAACGGCCAGAACCGTTCCCAAGTCATCTTGTCTCGCTGGCTCCGTCGCCGAAGCGCACGATACCATCGCCAGATGACCTGAGCCCGAAAGCTGTTCAGACTATCCATGTTGCCGGGTACTGCGTGGTAGTTGAAGTAGCCTTGAACGACTGACTTCAACCACTTCCCGACCTCGGCCACCGGCTCGTGCCAGCGACGTCGCAACTCCTCCTTCAGCTCTTTGAGCTTTGCGGAGAGTCGCTTACGAATCGTCTTTCGCTTGACGATGAACCGGCCGGTCTTCCGGGTCTTCCCACACATGTGCGTGAACCCCAGAAAATCAAACGTCTCCGGCTTATCCTCGCCTCGCTGCTTCCGGTTTTCGGCTGCATGACGCCCGAACTCAATCAGGCGCGTCTTGTCCGGGTGCAACTCCAGCCCGAACTTCTGCATGCGCTCTTTCCATTCGGAGAGAAATCGCTCCGCGTCGGCGCGATTTTCGAATCCCACGACGATATCATCGGCGTACCGGACAACGACCATGTCGCCCGTCGCCTGATGCTTTCGCCAGTGCTGAACCCACAGATCGAAGACGTAGTGCAGGTAGATGTTCGCCAGCAGCGGCGAGATCACCGCTCCTTGCGGAGTCCCCACCTCCGTCTTCGACCAGTTCCCTTCCTCGGATACTCCCGCCCTCAGCCATTTCCGGATCAGGCGTAGTACCCTTCGGTCGGCAACGCGATGCTCGACGAACTTCATCGTCCATTCGTGGTTCATGTTGTCGAAGAACGCCTCGAATGTCCGCATCGAGCACCCAGTTCACCTTCTTCCGCATGATCCCGACCCAGAGCGCATCCAGCGCTTGATGCTGGCTTCGCCCCGGACGGAAACCATAGGAGAACCCCATGAAAATCCTCTTCGTAAATCTGATTGAGGATCGTCACCACCGCCTGCTGGACGATTTTGTCCTCCAGAGCAGCGATGCCCAGAGGTCTCTGCCGTCCATCGGCTTTCGGTATGTAGGCTCTCTTTGAAGGCTGCGCCCGATACGTTCCCCGATGGACCCGGCTGTGCAGTTCCGCCAGCCGTCGCTCCAGTTCCGTCTCGTACTCTTTCCACGTCACGCCGTCCACTCCCGGTGCAGCATCACGCTTCAGCGCGTAGAAGCTGTCCCGCAGCGAACCGACCGTCACATGGTGGAGCAGCGCGGTGAACTGCGTCCGTTTTCCTTCACGTGCAACTTTACGCACACCGTTCAGGTCGCTCAACTCGCTGATCCGGCTCTGAGTCCGGGGCGCGGTCGCCTGCACGATGTTCTCCTTGGTCGGTCGCCTTCCCTCCATGCCCTCCGCCGGCGGTTGCCCACCATTGTTCGGACACTTCGCAGGTGTCGGGTCGGAGGTGGCGCGCTTGCACGCTGGCCACCGTCCGCCGCTCAAACTGCACGTGCGGTTTTCCCGCATGCAGCTTTCACGAAGATGGTTGCTATGAAGGTGCAAGCGAAGGGATTAACTGAACAAGATTTACCAGCCCGTACTCGCCGTAAAGTCGCGCTGCAGGCAGATGTCTCCAGCCCGCACAACGCCAGCGCTGTAGCGATGCGACCAGATGCGCCGTCATGATCCAGCCGTCGAGCCGGTGGAAGAGCTTGCGGACGTGGGCTCGCTTGTAGTAATTGCCCCATCCTCGCAATAACGGGTTCAGCTCACCAATCAGCTCCGGGTTTTCAGCGGTATACGCCGCCTGGTGCGCGCACGCACCTGATCCATGAAACGCCGAATCGATTTCTCGCGTGGGTACGCGTACAGCGCACCCGTCCTCGCAGCGCTACGCGATCTGGTCGGGCGAAAGCCGCAGCCCACGCCCGCGTTGGATTTTGTAGCCGAGAAACTCAAATCCGTTGCCGGACATGAACCACCCGCGTCTTTTGCGGATGCAGTTGCACGCCCAGCTGCTCCAGAATCTTTTCGGCTGCGACCACCGCTGCGCGCGCTTCTGCCGCCGTTTTGCAGGTGGCTACCCAGTCGTCGGCAAAGCGCGTGAGCTGATATCCCTTGCGTCGCATCTCCCGGTCAAAAGGCGTCAGGAGGATGTTACTTAACAAGGGTGAGACGACCCCGCCTTGCGGAGTCCCGCGCTCGGTGGGAAAGAGCCGTCCCTTGCCATAGCTTCCGGCTTTGAGCATCGCCCTAATCAGACGCAGCACTCGGCCGTCGGCTATGCTTGGGCAACCAGCGTCAGCAGTTTCTCGTGGTCCACCGAGCCGAAGAAATCCTTCAGATCAGCGTCCACAATCCACTCCCGTCCGCTCTCTATCTCCTTCCACACCTTGCGCATGGCGTCCTTCGTCGAGCGCCCTCGCCGATATCCAAAGTTGGCATCATCGAATACCGGCTCGAAGATCGGTTCCAGCCGATTAAGTAGCGCCTGCTGGCATACCCGATCGTAGACCGTCGGTACTCCTAACATGCGCACCTCGCCCGGCTTGCCTCCCGCCTTCGGGATCGCAGCCTGCCGTACCGGTTGCGGTTGATAGGTCTCCTCTTTCAGCTCGCTCGTGCAGCCGATCCAATTGCTGGTCGAGCTGCGCGCCATAAGCCTCCAGACTCTGCCCATCCACACCGCCGCTACCCCGGTTGGCCTTGACCCGCTCCCAGGCCCTCTCCAGATTCTTCCGCTGATACACCTTGTCGATTAATGAATGGACCTTCCTTGCACACCCGTCGGGTTGAGCCACTCCGCCAGTCTCCTCGGACGCGAATGTACGGGTATTTCACTCATGGAACTGTTCCACCTTCCCGTCCTTACTCATCTGGCTCGCCGATCTCTCCCCGACCATCTTCGCCGGCCGCCTTCCCCGACCCACTCCGGTCGCCGATTGCTCGGTCACGCGGCTTTCGCCGCGCTTGAGGTACTTCGCAGCCGTCCGACTACTGACAGAGCTTCGCTCGCCATTTCGCTTGCGCTTATAGGTCCGCTTACTCCGGTGCCACCCGGAGACTCTGCCAGTCCTCCTGAGGTCACGCACTGTTCTTCCGTACCGTGCCATCCGCAAACACCTTGGTGCGGTGGGTGAATGAGTACGCCTTCGCCTCCATAGTGCAGGCTCGACCTTGTCCCACCTTTGGCCGACCGGTTCATCTTCGGGGTGGCCCCCATCGATTACGGCCCGGTACTTCTCCGCATGCCCTTCGGATTCCACCTCACGATGGACACCCTGCCCTCCGGAGATCACTGCGAGCGGTGGCTTCAGGTCCGCCTTGGCTGTGTCCGGCTTTCGCCTTTGTGCCCGTTTAGGCCTCTCCATACCTTCCAGCTCTTCCCGGCCAGCGAGGCATTACCCCCGCTTTTGGATATGACACTCCTCATCCGAGCATCAGAGGGACTCTAACCCTCCCGAACAATGCGCTGCTCAGCGCACAGTACGCGACCGTCCGACTCCCCATCAACGTGCATGTTGGACTTCGGGCTCATGGCCTTCTCCAGCCGGCCCGCCGCAAACTACCCGATGGGCGTCGATGGGGTCTCCCGGTTCTCGCGCGTGGAGTTTCCATGCATGCGAGGGGTCTTAGACTGCGCGGAGTCCAGCGGACACTTGCGATGGCGCATCCGCCGGTGTTGCCTTCCGCCATGCGGAACGACGTCGGCACTCTGGTCGCGATTATTTCGCAGCTCAATACCCGGCCTACACTTGCCCCTGTCAACGCTTCGATGGCAGCCTTGCGACTGCAAACGCATGACTCGGGGCCAGGATGGTTCGCTACTCCTTTCCTGTGTGACTCTTTCATTCACAACTCCACGCCGGTTTATCCCGGCGCACTCCGCACCCTGCTCACAAGACCGCCCGCGGCTTGCTCCACCTTCTTCATCACGCGCGTCAGCACCCGCGTTCCATCGCCCAGCAGACTGCTGTCGGTCGGATAGTGAATGTTGGTCTCCACCACCGTGGTGTCCACCCGCATCCGCCTTCCGGCTACGACCTTTTTCTCGACCGCGATCTCGACGATACGCCGATGCAGATCCGCCACCACGTCCGGCCCGACCACCTGCCCGAGACGTCCCAGCGTCTTCGCATCCGGTACCTTCTCCGCACCGATGCGAGCGAACGTCCGGTACACCAGATTGGCCCGCACTTCCCGCTCCAGCACCTCAAAGCTCCAGTCGCGAACGTGTTTGAGAATGAGAAGCCGCAGTACCACTTCGGCGGGCGTTTGACGACGGCCGCGTGTCCGGCTCTTAAGACATCGGCGCGCCTGCGCCTCGAAAACACGCTCGACCAACTGCTCGTCATCGAGCAAACTGTCGGCCGTGCGCATCCAGGGCTCCCAGAGATCGTCTACTTCTTCGGCCAAAACTCCCGTCCATAACGACGGCTGGTGGTGATGAGTGCGGACCATAAAACAAAAGGCGTATTAAATGTTTTGGTCGTTACCGCGTAGTCCACGCCCTGAAAACATTAAGCAGAACTCGTCAATTTTGCGCCGGAAAGTAACTAGCCGAGGGCTCCGCCCTTGATATCCCAGTTCTTTGAGGCGTTCACGGCGTTAAGCTCCTGGTATCTGACCACGCAGGAGTTTGCCATGAACGCCTTTTTCGAACATCACAAAGATAGCATCCGATTCGGCTACCGGTGCTTCGACCGGCTGTTGCTCAACGGTCTGATTCAACCCTTTCAGCAACCGGAACGAGTGATCGGTTTCTTCAATTCTTTCCGGCAGCAGTACCCGGTTAGTCGGGATGTACTGCACGAGGTCGCCACTCAGTTTCAGAACTGGGTCGTGAACCGGTCGCAAAGTGGAGCACGCCGATTTTGGAGACTCCGGAGGACCGCCGGGACAAGTTCCTCGATCCATACTTCTGGAAAGCGAAGCCGAATCAGGTGGTCGCGATTGTGAAAGGTCGCGAGCCCGCGCGCATCATGATCGCCATCGGGAATAAAAAGGAGAATCGTTGGCATCTCCAGTTCGCGCAGCGCTGGGTTGTGCAGTACAACTTCTATGTAAACGATGAGCGCTGGGGCCGTATGTTCGTCCGCATGTGTCCCTACCTGCCGTTCTCGGCCCGCGTCTGCCTCAACCAACATCACTGGCTGGCCGGGCGCCTGCGCGAGGAGAGCATCGATTTTCAGCAATGCACCAATGCGTTCCTGCCAAGCTCCAATCCGGCCCGATTACAGGAACTGGCCGATTCCCTGACGGCTCGCGATATATTGAACTGCGGCCAGAAGTGGCTGGCTGCATTTACGCCGTTCTTTACCGAAAGGGAACGCAAACACGCGGGCTGCCAGCATCGGTTATTCTTTGCCCAGGTGGAACTGTGTGACAACCTCATCTTTCGCCGCCGTGCCGCTCTGGACCGGATGGGCGATCGGCTCCTTGATGCGAATCGGACCATCGGTCAGCCAAACAAGATCACCATGATCTTCGGCCGGAAGATCACCAGACAGCACCGGGGCAAGCTCCAGACTGTCATCGAGGACATGAATCTGCCCAATCCCGTGATTCGCAGTCATTATGGGAACGGTTTCGTCAAGCAGTATGTCCGCGATCACCTCCTGCTACGCACCGAGCCGGCTTCCAACAATGTCAACGACTATGGCTGCAAGAAAGCTGTTGAACATCTCCCTGAACTGCGACAGAAGATGTCTTCGGTCATCGACAACTACCACAACGTCCAGCAGGACATCCTCGAGACGTTCGTAGATCGCGGGCAGCTGCGCAAAGTGGCCGAGCCCACGGTTCTGCCGAATGGTAAACGCATCCCCGGCCTGAAACTGGATCACCCCCGGCAACTGGCGCTGATGCATGCCCTGGTCCGCTTTAGCCACATCGCCGCGCAGAACACCTTCGCGACATCAGAGATTTACGCTGATACCCTGGCCGCGCTTGAGGTCTCTCCCGCGGAGTACAGCCTTGCATCGCTTCGTTACGATCTTTCCAAGCTCCGCGCCAAAGGACTGTGGAGAGAGTTCCGCGTTCCCGGCGCTACCGCCTGCTGCGCGAAGGCTATTCCGTCTGCCTCGTCTTCCTCAAGCTGTTCGAACGAATCTACGCCCCCTTGACCACCGGGTTGCTGTCTCCCGTCTCCGGCGACAGCAAACTGCAAAAGCAGAAGCGCTCTCAACTCGACCGCCTTTACCAACGCGTTATTGACGATCTTGACAAACTCATGGATGCGGTCGGTCTCAAAGCCGCCTGAAGAAATCGATAACGAGAACAAAATCCTCGTTACGCTACGCATAACGGTCTAAAGGATGCAATAGCCGGATTGAATCCGACAGCGGCCCGGATCTTGATCCTGCGCTTGTTGCACGGCTACAGCGTCGCCGGCAATTGCAAGGATGCTCGGAACCATGCGCGGAACGGTTGCGGTGAGCTTGTTTGTCTCGCGTGTGGCTAAGCCGAACTTGTTTAAAGAAGGTGGGGCTAAGAGGAGATCTTGCGGGGAAGTGATGGATGCCGAACACGACACCACGTGAAATCGACATCGAGGGCGCTATCAGGCGATTAGGCGCCACCTCCGCTGAAGTTCTCCAGGCTGTTCGCCAGCGTGCTCACCGCAACCTCGATTCGGAACAGCCGGCGTCTTCCTCGATGGGTACTTCGACGGCGACCGATCCTTCTGGTGGGTGTGACCGTTTTAATCGAACGGCACGGACAATTCGTCTACCGCACGGCTTATGCGCTTACCGGGAACAAAACCGATGCCGAGAACATACTCCAGGCGATTTTTGTACGTCTTCTCACGCGAGAGGCGCCTGCGGACCTGAACGACGCGCGTGAGCTTTACCTCTATCAGGCCACGTTCCATCTGTCACTCGAGGCCATTCATGACAGAAATCGAGAGTTGCTGGCCGACAATATCGAGACTGGCGGCGAAGTGTTTAACAGGCGTTTACAGGAGGCTATAGCCGGATTGAATCCGGCGGCGGCGCAGATTCTGATTCTGCGCTATGTGCATGAATACAGCCTTGCCGCTATCGCGGCCATGCTCGGAACCACCACCGGCGCCGTTGCAGAGAGTATGTTTTGTTCCCACGCCAGGCTGAGATCTTTGCTGGCGAGTGATGGATAACGATCATGAGGCCACGTGTGACCGAAAACAGGGCAGGTCAACCATTGCCCGCAATCGCCTTTCTGCAAGGGAGCCCATTCCCGATTGACGGCCTGAGACTCCGCTATTTCGGAATGTTCGAGCTGCAGGCGGCGAACTTATCGTCGACGGATGAGGTCGGTAGCTGTAGAGATCCAGTTTAGGAATTTACTTACTTCCTCGTCGCCGGCGAGATGGAATCTTGCTGCTGTCGGCTGACTCTCTCCCACCCGAACCGTTATGGCGGCAGGCAATTGGCGGAAGGCGCATTCATCGGTCGTGTCGTCACCGATGTAGCAGAGGGCAATTTCCACGCTGTGTGTTTCACGCAGACGTTCCAGAATCCGCAGTACGGCGGAGCCTTTATCCCACTGCACCCTGGGGAGGATCTCGAAAACCTTTCTGCCCTGTCGCAGAAAAAAATAGTCGTCATAGGGGGCACAACGGTATTCAGTATTTCTGAAATCAGGGGGACCTCGGCGCTCGACACGTTGCGATAGTGAAAGCTCGCGGTGAGGCCCTTGTCCTCGATCAGAGCCCCCGGGATCTGGCCGGCCCGCGCGACAAGCTCGCCACAGATTTCGTGAAGATCCGGCTGCCATCCGGCGGCGGCAGGATGGCGCCAGCGGGTGTTGCCTTCGATTGTTTCGAGACCATGATTCCCCGCGAGAATAACGTCCAGCCCCACACGCGTCTGTAAGTCCCCCGCCGACCTGCCGCTGATTACCGCGACGGTCACGTCGGGCCGGGACGTCAATTGCGCCAGAACGACTCGGGTTTCCCCTGGTATGTGCCATCCACCGGATCCGGGACAATAGGGGCCAGCGTCCCGTCGAAATCGAGGCATAAAAGAAAATGCGAAGCGGCGCCGATTTCGCTCGCGACTTCCCGCAGGCGATCGAGCAGCGGCTCAGTCATCAGGCTGCACCAGCAGCCCAGGTAGCCGGGGTTCCATTCTCCCCCGGTTCGGATGAATTGATCTTCAACAAAGTCATCAGGATTTTCGCAGCCCAGCGATAAATGGTATTTTCCACGGTCGCGGCGCGCAGCCGGCGCATGCGTTTCTGAGACTCGTCGCGTGGCATCTGGAGCGCGCGGTGAATCGCATCAGCCATCTCATCGATCGAGAAGGGATTGACCAGCAGCGCATCCGTAAGTTCCTCGGCCGCACCAGCGAAACTGCTGAGAATGAGGACGCCTTTCTCGTCAAACCGGCTCGCGACGAACTCCTTGGCCACGAGATTCATGCCATCGTGAAGGGGGCTGACTATGCAGAAACTGGCCAGGCGGTGCAGCCCCATCAATTCCGTTTGCGAATACTCCCCCTTGAAAAAGTGCACGGGTTTGTATTTCCCGGTCCCCCACTTTTCGTTGATGCGAGAGACCTCCCTGTCGATTTCCGCGTTGAGATCCTGATAATCCTGGATCTGTGTCCGGCTGGGCACGCCGACCTGTGCGAAGGCGACCCGGCCACGGTATCGGGGATTGGTGTCGAGGAACAGATCGAACGCCCGCAATCGATCGGGAATGCCTTTGGTGTAATCGAGACGATCGATTCCGATGCCAAGAAACTCGGGCATCGATCCCATGCGTCTCACCCAGCGTGCGATTTCGGCTTTCACTCCAGCGCTCTGCGCGGCGCGGTTGTGCCATTTGAAATCAATGCTTATGGGGAAAGGGCGCACCACAGTCGATTTTCCGCCCCGCGTGATCTCGCCGTGGGCATGGTCCACCTTGGCTTCCACCTCGCGCTCGACAGCGTCCAGAAAATTGGCGCAATGGTAGCGCAAATGGAAGCCGAGCAGGTCATTTCCCAACATGCCGTCGAGCAATTCTTCCTTCCAGGGAAAAACGCGAAGAGTTTCCCGGTTGGGCCATGGGATATGCCAGAACTGAGCAATCAGCAGATTCGGCGCATCGTTCTTCAGCATGCGTGGGAGCAAGCCGAAGTGATAATCCTGGATGAAAACGAAAGCCGGTTCGCCGGCGGCTTCCTCGAGCACGGCGTCGGCAAAGATCCGGTTGACTTTCCGATAACTTTCCCAGTTCCGTTGGCTGAACCGGGGACGGTGAAAGGCAATATGGCAGAGCGGCCACAAGCCTTCATTCGCAAGACCGTAGTAATATTCGTCCTCGAGTTGCTTGCCAGCCAGACTCGGCGCAGAGTGTACGACGGACGCTGTGGCGGCACTTTGAGATGACCCCGCGGATCGGTGACCTCGCGGTCTGCATCCCCGCCTCCATGAGCGACCCAGACGCCGCCGCAGGCGCGCATCACCGGATCGAGCGCCGTCGCCAGACCGCTGGCAGGTTGAATGCAAGCCACGCCATTCTCCGTATGCCGGTGAACGTACGGCTCGCGATTTGACACCGCGATGAGCCGTACATCCTTCATTTTTGAGGAGACCAAAGCCAGAAGATCTGATTTTGTCCAGACTTTGGCCAGTGGAGAGCTGAGCATGGCAGCGGACGTCATCCGGTGATTAAGGCAGAGCCGTGCCCAATGTGACAAGGCACACGGTGGTGCGGTACAAGCTATAGTTAATGCCCGAAGCGAGCGTTCAACAAGAGACTAAGGAACTTGTAAAGCCCGCGGGCTCGGTCGATATTGCGGTTGGCCTCTTGAGTTACAACAACTCCGGGGCTATCGAAACGACTATCCGTGCTGCACAGCACAGTTTTGCAGCGCGGTTTCCTGGTAAGCGAAGCGTGATTGTTCTCGCCAACGGCGGGTCCAAAGAAGAAGTGAAAGAGGAGGCCCTTGCCTCCACAATTAACCGGGAAGATTTTGTACAGATTACCTATACGATTTATCCGGCCCAGAAAATTTCGCCCGGATATTACGGAGTACCAGGGAAAGCCAACGGTATCCAAGCCATATTTGATGCCGCTATCGAGATGAATGCCGCGGCGTGCGCGATTGTCGATTCCACTATTGGCATTCCGGCGCATGACTCAATTGAAGCTCTCGTGGAACCTGTTGTGGCAGGCGAAATCGATTTTGTCACACCGGTCTACCTCCGTCACAAATATGATGCGGCCATTCTTAACGGCCTGGTTTATCCGCTGACGCGCGCGCTTTACGGCAAAAGGGTGCATCAGCCGATTGGCGGAGATTTCGCGCTTTCCCGCAAACTTATGAGCTATCTGACAAAGCAACCGCGGCCGGACGGCGACACCACCAGTTCCGACGCCGACGCCTGGGTGACAGTCCAGGCTCTGTGCGGCGGATTCCGCTTTGCCGAAGCGTCGCTTGGTCCTCGAGTTCTGGCGCAGCATGAACCAGCGCCAGAGACGCGCAACATATTGTCGCAGGCGCTGGGCGCAATCTTTGCGGAGATGAATCGCACAGCGGCATACTGGCAACGGACGCGAGGATCCCAGGCGGTTCCTTCGTACGGGGCCGGTTTCGAGGCTCTTGCCGAGCCGGCGCCAGTGGATCCGAGCCCTATGATGCAGTCTTTCCGTTTGGGTTATCAGAATCTCCTGGACATTTATCGCCTGATCCTGCCACCCGCAACGCTGATGGAACTGAAACGAATGTGCCTTCATCCGGCGGAAACATTCCATTTCGATGATATGGTGTGGGCGCGTGTTGTCTACGATTTTGCGCTGGCGTGGCGGATGCGTGTGATGGATCGCGATCACCTGATGGGAGCGTTGACTCCGCTTTACCTCGGATGGGTGGCATCGTGGGTGCGCGCCGTTCGCGACGACGGCCCGAAGGAAGCGGAGAGCCGCATCGAAGCGCTCTGTGCAGCCTACGAAACACAGAAGGGATACCTGATTTCGCGCTGGCGCTGGCCGGACAGGTTCAATCCATGAGAGACCGGCGCCGAGGGAGTGGCCAAGGAGTGAATGATGAGGGACCAGGTCAACGAGGTATTACGTCAGACGATGGCGCGAATCGCTACGGCGACGGCGGATTTTCTGCCCGGGCTGCTGGCCTTTCTGATGATTCTCGTGCTGACAATCATTTTTGCGTTCATCCTGCGGGCGTTTATTCGGCGTTCCCTGCAGCGGATCGAATTCGATCATCACATCGAGCGATGGGGATTCTCAGCGTTGAATGACTGGTCTCCGGCACGCAGCCCGACCCGATTGATGGCGCAGACCTCTTTTCTGTCGATTCTGCTGATCGGCGTTCTCATTGGCGTCAGCGCGCTGGATTCGCGGCTTACGTCCCAGTTGATCGGAGAGCTGTTCGATTATCTGCCCCACGTCGTGGCTGCAGTGGTGATATTGATCGTCGGGTCAGTGGTCTCGCGCTTTCTTGCCCGCAGTGTCCTGATTGGTGCCGTGAACATGCAAATTCAGTCGGCGCGGTTGCTGAGCGTCGGGGTGAAGTGGCTGGTTATCGTGCTGACGGTCGCGATGGCTCTGAATCATCTTCGTATCGGCGGCACCGTGGTGCTGATTTCGTTCGCCATTTTGTTTGGAGGCATTGTTCTGGCGCTGGCGCTGGCAGTGGGACTCGGTTCAAAGGATATGGTCCGGCAGTCCTGGGCGCGCCAGAGCGACAGAATGGAGCGGGAGGCGGAAGAGCAGTTTCATCATCTATAGCGCCCCGTTTACTGAGAGACGGCACCCTGCAGTTCGAACCAGAAGAAGCCGTACGGGCCGAGCGCCAGACGGTATGGTTCAGCGCCGATGCGCGGGAACTCCGTGTAGCCGAGCATTTCAACCGGCGTCATTCCGGCCAGGTGGGCGAGGTCGAGTTCCACCGGCTGCGAGAACCGCGAAAGGTTGGCCACGCAAAGCACCTGATCGCCCTCGTAGCACCGGGTATAAGCCAGAATTTTGCGGTTGGCTGGACCCAGGAATTCGAGCGTTCCCCGGCCGAAGACGCGGAAGAGTTTTCGCAGAGCGATCATGTTCCGCATCCAGTGCAGAATCGAAGAAGAGTCGCTCAGCTGCGCCTCGACGTTCACGGCCTCGTATCCATAGACCGCATCCATGATGACCGGGCTGTACAATTGCGCGGGATTGGCGCGCGAGAAGCCCGCGTTCCGGTCCACCGTCCACTGCATCGGCGTACGGACGCCATTGCGATCGCCCAGGTAGATGTTGTCTCCCATACCGATCTCGTCGCCGTAATAAATGACGGGGGTTCCCGGAAACGAAAAAAGAATGCTGTTCATGAGTTCGATGCGCCGAGGATTGTTGTCCATCAGGGGTGCGAGCCGCCGGCGGATGCCGACGTTCAGGCGCATGCGGGGGTCGCTGCCGTATGCGAAGTACATGTAATCGCGCTCGTCGTCAGTGACCATTTCAAGTGTGAGCTCGTCGTGATTGCGCAGAAAAAGTCCCCACTGGCAGCTGGGCGGAATTTGCGGGGTGCGGGACATGATCTCGACCACGGGATGACGATCTTCGAGACGCAGCGCCATGAACATGCGCGGCATGAGCGGGAAATGGAACGCCATGTGGAACTCGTCCTCGTCGCCGAAGTACTGACGGACGTCTTCCGGCCACTGATTGGCCTCGGCCAGCAGCAGGCGGTTGGCGTAATTGGCTTCGAGGACGCTGCGCAAACGCTTGACAATCTCGTGGGTTTCCGGCAGGTTTTCGCAATTCGTGCCGTCGCGTTCCACAAGGTAGGGAATCGCATCCAGACGCAATCCGTCCACGCCCATGTCGAGCCAGAAGCGCATGGCCTTCGTCACTTCCTCGAGAACGGCCGGATTGTCGAAGTTCAGATCGGGCTGATGTGAGAAGAAACGGTGCCAGTAGTAAGCCTTGGCCTCGGGGTCCCAGGACCAGTTCGATTTTTCCGTATCCGTGAAAATGATGCGCGCATCGGCGTACTTTTTGTCGGTGTCGCTCCAGACGTAGTAGTTCCGCTCCGGCGAGTCCGGAGGTGCTTTGCGTGCGGCTTGAAACCAGGGGTGCTGATCGGAGGTGTGATTTACGACTAGCTCGATCAGGACCTGCAGGTTGCGGGCATGCGCTGCGCTGAGAAAGTTCCGGAAATCATCGAGAGTGCCGTAGGACTGATGAACGTTGAGGTAATCGGAGATATCATAGCCGTCGTCGCGCAGGGGTGAAGGAAAAAACGGCAGCAACCAGAGGCAAGTGACGCCCAGTTCCTGGAGATAATCCAGTTTTTGAGTAAGCCCGCGGAAATCTCCGATCCCGTCGTCATCGCTGTCGAAGAAAGCCCGTACATGAGTCTCATAGATGACGGCGTCTTTGAACCACTGCGGGTCCCGCGCGCTTCCAGGCAAGGCCATCGGCATTCAGCGCCCGAGCAAACCCGATACCAATGTCCGGCGTGCGACGTGCATAGCTAACGCGATGATTCTACCTCGTTCCAGCGGGATTTTGCTGCATCCCACGTCGTTGCCGGGGTCATACGGCATAGGAGATCTCGGATCTGAGGCACGGCGCTTCGTGGATTATCTGGTCAGCTCCGGTCAGAGTCTGTGGCAGGTTCTGCCGTTGGGCCCGACAGGCTTCGGCGATTCGCCGTATCAGTGTTTTTCCGCGTCGGCAGGGAATCCGTTGTTGATCGATCTCGAAGGTCTCTCGCGTGGCGTTCTCGCAGCGCCCGATTTTTCCCGGGACCATGTGGATTTCGAGCGGGTCATCCCGTGGAAGACGGCCGCGCTCGAAACCGCGGCCGCCGAGTTTCGCAAAGGAGCGCCCGTAGTGGAGCGGCGCCGGTTCGAGGAATTTAGCGAGGAGAACGCCGGCTGGCTGGACGACTTCGCTCTATTTATGGCGCTCAAGGGCCGCGACCCTGCGCGTGTCTGGAGCCAGTGGGACGAAGACATCCGTGTGCGCGATCCGCGGGCGCTGAAACGTTGGCGGGCGCGCCTGGACGAGCCTGTCGCGACACAGAAATTTCTCCAGTATGTGTTCTTTTCACAGTGGAAGGATTTGCGTTCCTATTGCGGGGAGCGCGGAATCCGCGTTATGGGTGATCTGCCGATTTATGTCGCCCACGACAGCGTGGACGTATGGGTGAATCCCCGGTATTTTCAGCTCGACAATAGGGGCAACCCAACCGCCGTGGCAGGCGTGCCGCCGGATTATTTCAGCGCAACCGGTCAGCTCTGGGGCAATCCGCTTTATGCGTGGGACGCTCTTGCGCGCGACGATTATAGTTGGTGGGTACGCCGATTTCGCGCTGTCCTGAACCTTGTCGATGTGGTTCGACTGGATCATTTTCGCGGGTTCGAGGCTTACTGGGAAATTCCAGCAGATGCACCCACCGCGGAAGGCGGCCGATGGGTCCAGGGACCTGGGAGCAAGTTCTTCCAGACCATGCAGGATTCACTCGGCAAGTTGCCTCTGGTGGCGGAAAATCTGGGCGTCATCACTCCTGAAGTGGAAGCCTTGCGAGCCCGGTTCGGCTTTCCCGGCATGAGCATTCTCCAGTTTGCGTTCGGAACGGATCCGCAGGCGCCGGGTTTCAGGCCGCATAACTATGCTCGTGACACGGTCGCGTATACCGGCACACACGATTGCGACACGACCGTCGGTTGGTGGACAAGTGGTGGCCATGGCGAAAGTACTCGCAGCGCGGAGGACATTCGCGCTGAGCGGGATTACACGCGGCGATATCTCAATACCGATGGAAGCCGGATCCAATGGGATTTTATCCGTGCGTTGCTGGCGTCTGTTGCGGACACGGTCCTGATTCCACTGCAGGACGTGTTGGGGCTGGGAAGCGGGGCGCGGATGAACCTGCCTGGGACGCTCTCCGGGAACTGGCGATGGCGTTTTCGGCCGGAAATGCCGACGCCGGAAACCGCGGGAGAACTAAGGAGTCTTACGGATCTGTATGAACGCAGCGGAAATCGGTGAGATTATTTTATGTGCATCGTTCTGTCGCGCGTCTCGACCAGGAGGCACACGCTCTGGACATAAGGATGCGAAGGGCACTCAGCTGGACCTGTTGATGCCATGACGTTCCGCTTTCTGAATCAGGTAGGTAAGGAAGGGCTCTGCGGGAATTCGTTCGAGGTAGTCTTTTGGTTTTCTCAGTTTGTCGCCCGATTCGGGAGAAGCCGGTCCAGACAGCCCAAAGAGATTATTGGTTGCGGGGGAAGGATTTGAACCTTCGACCTTTGGGTTATGAGCCCAACGAGCTACCAGACTGCTCCACCCCGCACAACTATATTAACGTGGGGGTAACCGAATGGTCAAATCCGAAAGCTCGTTGAGCCGAAATCAGGTCCTTTTACGCGAATTTCATCGACCAGTTGCCACTCCGCTCGCCAGACGCCCGCGAATCTGATTCATAACATCCGTCGCCAGAAAGGGCTTGCGAAGCACAGGAAAATCGTGTTCTTCACAGATCGCCTCTTCCTCGGGAGCCAGCATCGATCCCGTCATCATAATGACCTGCAGGTTGGGAACGATCTGCTTCAGCTGCTGAGCCAGTTCCACGCCGTTGCCATCCGGCAGCATATAATCCAGCAGCGCCGCATTGGGTTTGCGCTTCGCCAGCATTCTGCGGGCTTCGCTTGCGCTTTCCGCCGCCATCAGTTCCCAGCCCGATTCCGCCATCAGCCGTTCCAGAAACTGCAGGAGGTCGCGGTTGTCGTCCACCAGCAGAACGGTGGGGTGCGACGGCGCGGGCTCCTCTCCCGGCGCTGTTGCGCGAAGCGACAGGCCCTCGCGATCGGGAGCGATCTCTACGCGAACGCGCGATCCCGACTCGATCTGATTCTTGGCCACGAGCGTGGCCAGCGGTTGAGTCAGATTCTTGTGGATCGTGCGTTTCAGTTCGCGAGCGCCATACTCGGGACTCGTTCCCTTTTCAATCAGCCACTGACGCGTCTCGAACGGCACTTCGATGTTGAAACAACGGCTACCGAGGCGCGTATTCACATGCTTCTGGAGATTGTCGATTTCAAGATCCGCAATCGCGGCGAACGATTCCGCATCGAGCGGCCGATATGTAATCACATGGTCGATGCGATTGATGAACTCCGGAGAAAATTTCTTCCGCACGGCCACCAGCGCGATTCCCTGGAGCTTGTGCGTCAGATCTTCGCGAGTGCCGCTGACCGTAGCAGATTGAAAGCCGAAATCCGGAGTAATTTCGCGCATCATTTCCTTGGCGCCGAGATTACTGGTGAGAAATACGAGGCTTTTCTCGAAATTAACGATCGAGTTGTCGCCGAGCCGGAGAACGCCCCGGTCCAGCACGCCCAGAAGCAGCCGCGTAAGGGACGGCGCGGCTTTCTCGATCTCATCGAACAGGACGAGCGAGAGTCCGCAGTGATCGCTCGAGACTCCCGTAAGCTTCTGCTGCGAAAGCATAGGCTGGGTCTCGCGATGGCCCAGATATCCGGGAGGGGCGCCAATCAGTTTGGCGACCTCATGTTCCATCTGAAATTCGCCGCAATCGATCTTTAGCACGTTCCGCGTACTTCCATGGAGGGCTTCCGCGAGCGCCTCCACCGTGCGAGTCTTCCCGGTGCCCGTCGGGCCAAGCAGAAGGAACACGCCCACAGGCCGGTTCTCCGGAGCTAGACCCGCCTGAAACATTTCGATGTAGGGGACGATTACGTTGATGACATTCGGCTGGCCAACGACCTTCGACGACAATATCGACGTCAGATCTTCAACGGGCTCAGCGATCGGCTTGCGTACTCGCGCGCTCGAACTTTTGGGACGGTCTGTCATATGCTGGCCTCATTATACGGAGAAAATCCGGGATCCCCCCCTTTTGGTCGCTCCGCCAGGAGGCAGTTCATATCGACATCTCCAGTATTTCCAATAATAAAGGTCGAATTTGGAAATATTTTCGTAATCTGTGACCGGCTTTCAGGCGGTCGTCAAAACGGGTTGTTTCAGAGCCATGAAAGACAGCGTTGCGGCGGCGATTCGCTCGCTCGCGCGGCCATCTCCATAAGGGTTATGGATCCGCGCCATCGCTTCTCGTTCGCCGGGATTGTCGAGCAGCCGCTCGACTTCAGAAATGATCCGGCGCTCATTTGTTCCGGTCATCCGCACCGTTCCCGCCTCGACAGCCTCCGGACGCTCCGTTTTTTCCCGCATGACGATTACCGGCTTTCCCAGCGACGGCCCTTCCTCCTGAATACCGCCCGAGTCGGTCAGGAGCAAATACGCGTGACGCATCAGATCCACAAATGGCACGTAATCCAATGGTTCCAGCAGATGGATGTTTGCCTGGCCAGACAGATATCGCCGGACGGGCCCGAGCACATTCGGATTTCGGTGAACCGGATAAACGATCTCGACATCCTCTCGCCGCGCGATGAGCTCAAGCGCCCGGCAGATATTTTCGAAACCGCCGCCGAAGCTCTCTCGCCGGTGCGCCGTGACCACGATCAGCCGTTTGCCGGAAAATCGGGTCGCCCACGAACCCGGACCGGAACCGCCGCCCAATTCTCCCGAAATCAGGCGATCGCGCACATATAAGAGAGCGTCGATGCCTGAATTTCCCGTGACGTGGATCGATTCCGGGGCAATATTTTCCCTCAGAAGGTTGCGCCGGGCTCCTTGCGTTGCCGCGAAGTGAATCGCGGCGAGCCTGCCGGTCACGACGCGATTCATCTCCTCGGGAAAGGGCTGACGAAGATCTCCGGTTCGCAATCCCGCTTCCACATGGCCCACCGGAATGCGCGCATAAAAAGCTGCCAGCGCGCCGCAGAGAGTTGTTGTAGTGTCGCCCTGTACGTAAACGATATCGGGACGCGCATCGACGAGGACCGGTTCGAGGGCAGCCAGGATGCGAGAGGTGGAGGCCGCCAGAGTCTGGCCGGGCGTCATCGAATCCAGATCGTAGTCTGGGGTTACGGCGAACGCGGCGAGCACCTGATCGAGCATCTGGCGATGCTGAGCGGTGACCGCGACCCGTACATCAAAATCGGCAGCCCGAGCCTTCATGTGCAGCACGATCGGGCACAGCTTGATGGCTTCCGGACGAGTTCCGAAAACGAAAAGAACCTTAACCATGACGATCCATATCTTTAATCGCGCCGTCGGGGCGAACGCCTCTGTAATTCTTCAAGTGCGGCGGCCCGCCGGAAGTCTCAATTTTCCTGGAGGGGGCTGGTTGGCTATCTTCGCTTGAAGGATCCGCCAACGGCTGATCGCGCAATTTATCTGTGACGGAAGGTAATCCGGCCCTTGGTCAGATCGTAGGGGGATAGTTCCAGCGTGACCTTGTCGCCGGCCAGAACACGGATCCGATTTCGCCGCAAACGGCCTGCGAGATGCGCCAGGACCACACGCTCGTGTTCGAGTTGAACGCTGAATAGCCCGCTCGGGAATTTCTCCAGAACGGTTCCAGTTACTTCGATACTGTCTTCCTTGCTCATTCCACCTCTCGATTTGAACGGGGACGCCGTGTAATCGCCCGGCCGGGCGGCGCTACGCAGCCCGGCCGGGCTGAGGGCTGTCAGCCCGCGACCGTCTCAACGTTCGACGCCTGCAAACCCTTTGGGCCGCGTGTCACCTCGAACTCCACTCGCGCGCCTTCATCCAACGATTTATATCCGTTGGATTGAATGGCTGAAAAATGTACGAATACGTCCTCCCCGGATTCACGCTGTATGAATCCAAAGCCTTTGGCGGCGTTAAACCACTTCACTGTACCCTTTTCTCTCATTCAGAAACCTCTTGAAAAATTCAAAGCAGAACGCTGCCCCATGCCCCTCGAAAAGGAAACAGGGCTGCCGCAGTTATGAACTGCGCAGCCCTGAGAAAGATTGCGAGGAGGACACGCACCAGGAACGATCAGCTATGCAACCCAGTATAGCCTGGACGCGTGACTGCCAAATGCCGGAATCGTGGGCCGACAGGCGGCAGATTTGGTACGGCAATTGCTCCAGCCAGGCAGGAGGTTGTACCTATGAAGCAGTCGATTCCAGTCGCTGGAATAATAATTATGGGAGCATTGCTCGGAACGGGCTGCGCCACGAAGAACTATGTCAAGAAGACCGTGGACCCGGTAAGCGATAAGCTTGACCAGGTCGCAACCACAACAGACACTCACGGCAAAACTCTGGACGCGCATAGCAAAAGTTTGGAGACGCAGGGCAAGACCCTGGACGAGACACGCGCGACCCAGGAAAAAGACGAGACTGCTCTTAACGCTACAAATGAACGCGCCATTGGCGCCGACAATCGCGCCGGGCAGGCTATGACAGCCGCGAATGACGCCGGGAAAAAAGCCGATGCTGCCAATCGTGGCGTCGATGAGTTGCGCGGAACTGTTGCCAATCTTGACGACTACAAACAAGTGGGCGCGACAACGGTCAACTTCAAGTTCAACAGCGACAAACTGGACGCCGACGCGAAGATGGCGCTTGATCAGATGGTCGCCAGCCAGAATCACTACAAGCGCTTCTTCATCGCCGTGGAAGGTTTCACCGATCAGACTGGTTCTGCGGACTACAACGCCGCTCTCAGCCGTCGGCGCGCTGATAACGTTGTCACGTATCTTGTCGGTCAGCACGACATTCCGATCTACCGGATCCATATGGTAGGCCTCGGGAAGGACAAGCCGGTCGAAGATGCCAAAACGCGGGCCGCCAACGCGAAGAACCGTCGCGTTGAAGTTACTTTGTTCAGCGCGGATCAGAATCTGGCGCTGAACAGCCAGGCCACCCGTTAGCACCGGCCGTTTTACATACTGGGACACGCGATCACTCGCAGCGGAATAACGCGGGAGTGTGGCGCGTGTCCCTTTTGTTTTCTTCACACTTGAAATCGCCGTGTAGACTAATAATCGGTAGCGCCCGTCCTCGAAAACGCGTATATATGCGAAAACTATTCGCTCTTCTTTGCAACTGCCATGCAGAACTTGCCGACATTGCCGTCACTTTTGGTAGCAACTGCGCTGGATCGGATCTCGCGCGGCGTGGTCGATAATACTTTTGCCGGGCTCCATCAGCTTTCCTGGTTCGATTGGATAATCCTCGTTCCCTATTTCGGCATCCTTGCTTTGCTGTCGGTTTATGGCGCTTTCCGGTTTGAAACGATATTTACGTATTACAAGCATCGGAAGAACGCCACTGGGGAGCCCCCACAGAAGTTCGCGGACTTACCGCGCGTCACAATTCAGCTTCCGCTTTTTAACGAGCGTTACGTTTTGGAGCGTCTGATCGACGAGGTGGTTAAGGTGGAGTACCCGCGCGAACTCCTTCAGATTCAGGTTCTGGACGATTCCACAGACGATACGCACCAGTTCGCGGACGCCCTGTGCGAGAAATATCGCAACATGGGCTATCCGATCGAATACCACCACCGCACCAACCGGGAGGGGTTCAAAGCCGGCGCATTACAGGAGGGGCTCAAGACCGCAACCGGTGAATTTGTGGCAATTTTCGATGCCGATTTCATCCCGCCAGTCGACTTCCTGACCCGCACGATCCACCACTTCGCCAATCCCAAAGTGGGAGTTGTGCAGACCCGCTGGAGCTACCTCAACCGCGACTTTAATTTTCTGACGCGGGTCGAGGGACTGCTGCTCGACGGACATTTCATCCTTGAGCACGGCGCGCGATCGCGGGCAGGCTACTTCTTTAATTTCAATGGCACGGCCGGTATCCTCCGCCGCACGATGATCGATGATGCGGGCGGCTGGCAGCACGATACGTTGACGGAAGATTCCGATCTGAGTTATCGGGCTCAGCTAAAGGGCTGGAAATTCGTATATTTGCCGGGACTCGACTGCCCGTCGGAACTGCCCGTCGAAATTCACGGTTTCCAGGTTCAGCAGTTCCGTTGGGCCAAGGGGCTGACGCAGTGTGCAAAAAAACTGCTCCCCGATCTGCTCCGTGCAAAAATTCCGTTCCGCGTCAAGGCTGAGGCGGTCATGCACTTGACGCCGAACATTTCTTACCCGCTGATGATGGTGATTTCAGCGTTGATGCTCCCCGTAATGATCGTTCGTTTCTACATGGGCGTGTGGGAGACAGTGTTTCTCGATTTACCGCTGATCGTCGCTTCGTTCTGGTCACTCTCCGCCTTCTACGTTATTGCGCAGAAGGAGTTGCACCCGAAGACCTGGAAGAGCTCGATTCTCCTGCTGCCGATGCTGATGGCCGTTGGCGTAGGTTTGACCCTCATTAATACCCGCGCCGTCCTGGAAGCTCTGTTCGGCGTCAAAAGCGGGTTCGTCCGTACGCCGAAATATGCCATAGAAGGGAACGTGGCGAAACGCATGGCGGTGAAGAAATACAAACGCCGCAGCGGCTGGCTCCCCTATTTCGAGATCGCCTGCGGCACTTACTTCCTCTATATGTGCTGGTTCGCGGTCTCGACATTCAACTATCCCACTCTGCCGTTCCTGATGTTATTTGTGGGCGGATACTACTGGGTGGGTTTCGGAACGCTCTACCAGGAGTATCAGGACCGGCTCCGCTATAACCGCCAGCATCGGCTGGAGTTCGAGACGGCGCGCTAACTTGCCGGAAACGTTTTCTCCCGCGCTGGTGCGCGAAGCGGCCGAACGCATCAAGCCGCTGGCGCATCGAACGCCGGTCATGACGTCGCGCAGTGTCGACGAACGGGCAGGTCTCCGCGTGTTCCTGAAATGCGAAAACCTGCAGCGTGGCGGCGCGTTCAAGATTCGCGGCGCGTCGAACCTGATCCTTTCCCTCTCACCCGAGGAATTGGAACGCGGTGTTGTAGCCTTTTCTTCCGGTAACCACGCGCAGGCCACCGCCATCGCCTCGAAGCATGTCGGGACGCTGGCCACCATCGTCATGCCTGAAGATGCGCCTCGCGCCAAAGTCGAAGCGACCCGGGCATTCGGCGCCCGGATCGTCACCTATGATCGATTTCACGATGACCGGGAGCAGATAGCCGCGAAAATTCTGCAGGAGACCGGCGCCACGCTGGTGCCTCCCTACGATCATCCGATGATCATGGCCGGGCAGGGAACTGCCGGTCTTGAGCTTCTCGAAGATGCCCCCGATCTGGATGCCCTTGTGGTTTGCGTTGGGGGAGGCGGACTGCTGGCAGGCTGCGCGACCATCGCCAAATCCATCCGGCCGGGCATCAGGATCTTCGGCGTGGAACCGGAGCTGGCGAACGATACGGCTTTGTCGTTTGCCGCGGGCGAGCGAGTCGGCATATCTCCGCCGGACACAATCGCGGACGGACTCCGCTCGCCCATGCCAGGCAAACTCCCGTTCCCGATCCTCCGCCAGCATGTCGAGCGAATCTTGCTCGTGACCGAGGCCGAGATCCGGGCAACGATGAAGTTCCTCATTGAGCGTGTCAAGATTCTCGCGGAACCCAGCGGCGCGGTGGCCCTCGCCGCGGTGCTGTTCGGAATGCTGCCGTCGGAAATCCGGAGCGCCGGAGTCGTGATCTCGGGCGGAAATGTGGATTTCGAGTTTCTGAAGACCTTGTAAACCCGCCAAATTCCTGGCTAATCAGGCTGAAACGACAGTTTTTTGGCGGTAATTCGGCCCCCCCACTTAGACCTTTTCGGACAATAACCCTTTATTTAGAGGAATTATCGAGATTTTGCGGTGCGGCCCGGTGGATGCATTTGAGGCCTCGACCATGGGCGCAAGATCCATAGTTCCTGCCGTCGTCTGTCAGGGTGTTCGGGTAAGCCTGGACGACGCCGTGCGGCATCATCTCGCGGGACGAATCAAAGAAGCAACCGCACTCTATCGCCGCGCCATAGCACAAGCCGGATTAGCTGGAAGCCCACAATAATCTCGGTGTTGCGCTCGCCAGCATGGGCAGAATCGACGAAGCCATGGCGCGTTAGCGGCAGGTCCTTTCGCTCGATCCGGATTATGCGGATGCCCTCGGTAATCTCGCTGCGGCTCTGTTGAGTAAAGGCAAGCTGGCGGACGCGATCGCATATTACAAACGCCTGCTGCTCCTGAAGCCAAACGCCGCCGCCGTGCATTACAGCCTGGGCGTTGCTCTCGATGCGCAAGGCGCGACCGACGCGGCTATCGAACGATACGAGCGAGCCATATCCCTCAAGCCCGACTTTGCCGCTGCCCACAATAATCTGGCGGTCTCCCTCGCGGGCAAAGGAAATTCCACCGCCGCGCTGGCGCACTACACGATAGCCATTGCGAACGACCCGAACCACGCCGAAGCGCACAACAATCTGGGCAATCTTTACCGCGAACTCGGCGGGTTCGACGAAGCGCTCGGCCACTACGGGAGAGCGATTGAGATCCGGCCGGACAACGTCGAGGCGCACTACCATCGGGCCGAAATCAAGACGTTCCGCCGCGACGACCCTGATCTTGCGGCGATCGAAAAAATTGCTGCCCGGGCAGACCTGCCGGCGAAGAAAGCGCCGTACGCTCATTTCGCACTGGCAAGAGCGTTCGAAGACATCGGGGATTACGCAACAGCGTTCCGCCATCTTCGCAAAGGAAACGATTCGAAGCGCCTTCAGATCAATTACGACGAAGCACATGTCGCCTGGCTCTTCGAGCGCATTATCTCGGTCTTCGATGGAGCTCTCCTGGATCGTTTCGAAGACTCCGGCGATCCGTCGGAAACGGCGATATTTGTCCTTGGCATGCCGCGCTCCGGCAGCACCTTGATCGAACAAATTCTCGCCGGACATCCGCAAATCCACGCCGCGGGCGAACTGGGGGATCTCGAAAAAGCGGCCAGGAGACCGACGCCGTTCCCGGAGTGCATTTCCGCTCTGGACGCGTCCGATTTCCGGAAAATGGGCCAGGACTACCTCACGCGAATGCCGCTTCTTATGAACGGCCAAACGCGAATCGTCAATAAGCTGCCGGACAATTTCCAGAGGATCGGCCTGATCCGCCTGATTCTGCCCAACGCGCGCATTATTCACACCGTGCGCGATCCGATCGATATCTGTGTATCCTGCTATTCCAAACTATTCGCGTCCGGGCAGTACTTCAGTTACGAACTGGGTGAACTCGGTCGCTATTACAACCGCTATCGCCGGCTGATGGATCACTGGCAATCGATCCTTCCCACCGGCGCCATGCTGGAGGTCTCATACGAAGACGTGGTGAACGACGTCGAGGGTCAGGCCCGCCGACTGATCGAATACTGCGGTCTGCCATGGGACGATCGCTGCCTCAGCTTTCACCAAACCAGCCGCCCGGTGAAGACTGCGAGCGCCGTTCAGGTCCGCAAACCTCTCTTCCGCAGTTCGCTGCATCGCTGGCGCAAATACGAATCGGCCATCGGACCGTTGCTGCAGGCGCTCGGCGTCAATGCGCGGCTAAGCGCCGAGGACTTCCATCATGTCTGGCCCGCAGATGCGGTTCAGTTCGGCCCGGAATTCCCGGTCGGGACGGACCTTGGCGGGGACGTCGAGGATTACGGAAAAGTCGCGTGAAGCCTCAAGGCGCAGCCGCACTTGCGTGTCGCCCGGCTTGCGCTCGAAGAGTTGCCGCAGTTCGGTGGCCCGATCGATGCCGTTGCGCCCCACGAAAACCTTTACGCTGATCAACGTCGGTAGCGGAACGCGAGCAACATCGAGCGGCACGATCTCCTTCACCGAAACCTTCGTCGGATTGCCCTCCTCGGGTAGCGCCGATCCGCGGATCAGCACTGCCTGATCCTCCACCAGCAAATTTTGCAGAGCCTCAAATTGCGTATTGAAGACCATCGCCTCAATGCTGCCGGCGCGGTCCTCGATGACGAGTGATGCCCACGCCTTGCCCTCGCGATTCCTGCGTTTCTGGACTCCGGTAATCATGCCACACAGAGCGACTTCGGCCCCTTTCTCCAGACTTTCGAGTTTTGTGGAATCGTGCGTCGCCAGTTCGCAGATCTTCTCTTCGTAGTTATCGAGCGGATGCCCGGTGATGTAGAAGCCGAGTAGTTCCTTCTCACCCTGCAGCTTTTCTTTAAGCGTCCAGTCGTTGGCGCGAGGCAATACGGGTTCGGGATGTTCTGCGACTTTGTCGCCAAAAAAACCGCCAAAGAGCCCGGTCTGGCCGCTGTCGCGGTCTCGGGCGGCGCGATTGCCGGTCTCGATCGCGGCATCGAGCGCGAGCAGCAGCTGCGCGCGTGTCCCCTGCAATGAATCCATCGCGCCCGCTTTGATCAGGCTTTCGATCATGCGGCGGTTGATCGCGGTCATGTCCGCTGCTCGCAGAACTGATAGAGCGGATCGGAAGGCTGCCGAGTTCGGTGCGCGCTTTGATGATCGACTCGACCGCGTTCGCCCCACGTTCTTGATCGCGCCCAGACCGAAGCGAATCGCGTCGCCTTTTTCGTCCCGCACGGGCGTGAAGGTGAACTCGCTCGCGTTCACGTCCGGCGGCAACACGCGAATGCTCATTTCGCGGCACTCGTTGATGTACTTCACCACCTTCGCCGTGTTGCCCGTTTCCGACGTCAGCAGCGCGGACATGAACTCGAGCGGATAGTGCGTCTTCAGGTACGCGGTCACGTACGCCAGATACGCGTAGGCCGCGGAGTGCGACTTATTGAAGCCGTAGCCGGCGAACTTCTCCATCTGGTCGAAAATCTTTTCGACCTTGCGTTGCGGATGGCCTTTCTCTAGCGCGCCCTCGACGAAGCGCGCGCGCTGCTTGGCCATCTCCTCCGCTTTCTTCTTGCCCATGGCGCGGCGCAGAAGATCGGCTTCGCCCAGCGAGTAACCGGCGATGCGATTGGAGATCTGCATCACCTGTTCCTGGTAGACCATGACGCCGTAGGTTTCTTCGAGGATTTCCTTCATCTTCGGGAAATCGTAACGTGACTTCCTTGCGGCCGTGCTTGCGATCGATGAAGTCGTCGATCATGTCCATCGGGCCGGGACGGTAGAGCGCGTTCAGCGCGATCAGATCTTCGAGGCGGTCGGGCTGATAGCGGCGCAGAATGTCGCGCATGCCGGCGGATTCGAACTGGAATACGCCGCTGGTGAGCGCCTTTGCTGAAGACCGTCTTGTAGGTCTGTGGCATCGTCGAGCGGAATGTCCTCAACCACGAACTTTACTGCCCGCGATGACGCTCGATCAGCTTCAGCGCGTCGTCGATGATGGTGAGCGTGGTCAGCCCCAGGAAATCCATCTTGAGCAGGCCGAGCTTCTCCAGACCGTTCATGTCGTACTGCGTGACAATTTCGTCTTTGTTGGTCTTGTAGAGCGGGACCAGTTCCTTCAGCGGCAGCGGCGAGATCACCACGCCCGCCGCGTGCACGCCGGCGTTGCGCGCCATGCCTTCCAGCCGCTGCGGCAACTTCCAGCACTTCCTTCATGCGCGGATCTTTGGCGGCCAGCTCATCGATCTGCGGCTCCATCTTGCGCGCCTCCTGCAAGCTTGATGTTGAGCGGCATGGTCGGGATCAGCTTGGTGACCCGGTCGACGTCGGCGAAGCTCATGTCGAGCACGCGGCCCACGTCTTTGATCGCGGCGCGCGCGCCCAGCGTGCCGAAGGTGATGATCTGCGCGACCTGCTCGCGCCCGTATTTTTCGGTGACGTACTGAATCACTTCGCCGCGGCCGCGCGTGCAGAAGTCGATGTCGATATCGGGCATGCTGATGCGCTCGGGATTCAGGAAGCGCTCGAACAGCAAGCCGTACTGCAGCGGATCGATGTCGGTGATCTCCATCGCGTAGCTGACCAGGCTGCCGGCCGCCGACCCGCGGCCCGGGCCCACGGGAATGCCCTTCGATTTTGGCGAAGCGGATGAAATCCCAGACGATCAGGAAGTAGCCGGAGAACTTCATCTGCTGGATCATCTTGATCTCGCGATCCAGGCGCTCGACGTATTCGGCGAGATCGTGCTTCAGCGCGCCCTGCGCGCGCGCAGCGCTTCCAGGCGCACGCGGCGTTTTTCGAATCCCTGGCGCGCGACGTATTCGAAGATAGGTGTCGGTCGGTGTGCTCCTGCCGGAATGTCGAACTTCGGGAACGGCTCGGTGACCTGTTCCAGCTTGACCTGGCAGCGCTGCGCGATGTCCCAGGTGCGATCGAGCGCGTCTTCCACTTCGCCGAACAGCGCCATCATTTCTTCGCGCGTCTTCAGATAGAACGTCCGGTGGTCGAAGCGCATGCGGTTCGGGTCGGACATCGTCTTGCCGGTCTGGATGCACAGCAGGATTTCGTGCGCGCGCGCGTCGTTCCTTGCGCAGGTAGTGCGAGTCGTTGGTGGCGACCAGCGGGATGCCGGTTTCGATCGACAGCCGATTGACCAGCGGCATCACGCCGCTGTCCTGCTCCAGCCCGTGGTCCTGCAGTTCCAGGAAGAAATTGTTCTTGCCGAACAGGTCGCGGTATTCGTACGCGATCCGCCGGGCGTCGTCGTAGCGGTCCGCAAGCAGCGTTTCGTTGATATCGCCGCGCAGGCACGCCGAAAGCGCGATCAGGCCCTTCGAGTGCGCGCGCGAGCAGGTCCTTATCGATGCGCGGCTTGTAGTAGAAGCCCTCCAGATAGCCGGTCGAGACCAGCTGGATCAGGTTGCGGTAGCCTTCCTGGTTTTCGCACAGCAGCACCAGGTGGTTGTAGCGATTCGATTCGGTCTGCGACTTCATGCCCCTGCTGCGCGACGTAAACTTCGCAGCCGATCACCGGATGGATGCCCTTTGGCTTTGGCGTCGTTGTAGAACTCGACGGCGCCGAACAGGTTGCCGTGGTCGGTCATGGCGACGGCGGGCATTTTCTGCTCCGCGACCACCTCCATCAGCTGCGCGATTTCGCAGGCTCCGTCGAGCAGCGAGTAGTCGGTGTGGCAATGAAGATGAACGAAAGGATTTTCAGCCATAGACAAAGCGAACGCCTGTCGGGGGAGACGACTACTATTCTACCGGGTGTCGTTGAGGAGTGTGGGTGAGCGCCGCCAGGACGCGCTTCGGCGTCATTGGAAACTCAGTGATACGCACGCCGGTGGCGTCGAAGAAGGCGTTCGCCATGGCGCCTGCGGCCGCTGCCATGACCTCTTCGCCGGCGCCTGTGGAGCGTTCATTCAGCTGCTGCACCACCACGGGGGTGACCTGCGGGCACTCTTCAAACCGCAGAATCGGATAGCTCGCCCAGTCGAGGCTGGTGACGTTGGTTTTCGAGAACGTTACTTCCTCTTTGAGCATGCGGCTCGCAGTCTGGACAAGCTGGCCGCCGATCTGGCTTTCCACATTGCCCGGATTGACGACCAGGCCGGCGTCGATCGCTCCGTAAAGATGCTTCGCGGAGACCACGCCCGTTTGCCGGTTGATCTGGATCTCGGCCACTGCCGCGCCATACGAGACCAGATGCGTGCCCATCCCGATGCCGCGTCCCGAGACGATCTTCCCTCGCGACAGATTCGCGCCCGCAGGGCGGGGAGTCCACTTCGCCGCCTGCGCGGCAGCGTCCAGAACTCCTCGCCAGCGGTCGTCTTTGATGTTCCGCCGCCGGAACTCATAGGGATCGAGCTTCAGCAGAAACGCGAGTTGGTCGATCGCCTGCTCGGACGTAAACGCAAACGACAGGTCGAGAGGCGAGCGCAGCCATGCGGCTTTCAGATAGCTAAGTCCGGGGACATGATGGTTCACCAGGCGCACATTGGGGATCTCGTACATGCCCCCGCAACAGACAGGGTTCACCTGCTGGGCGGCAGCGCCAGGCCACTCGGAGGCAGGCTTTCCCAAGGCAAGCTGCTCGGACGTTTCTACCGCGCTCCAGTTGTGGTGCCAGCCGTGATACTCGTACCCGACGATCTTCCCGTCATGGTCGGCAGCAGCCTGGACCTCGCCCACGTGCGCCGGCCCGTAGTTGTCCCATCCGTGCTCATCCCAGCGCATGAACTGGATGCGCACGGGCTTACCTGCGAGTTGTGAGAGCAGGGTCGCGGCCTGCGCCACGTCGTCGTAACAGCTATGCCCGTAGGTGCCGGACCCTTCGTAATATTGAACCCGTACTTTGGCGACCGGCAGCCCCAGGACTCGGGCGAGCGAGGTGCGGGTGCCGTAAACATCCTGCGTCGAACACATCACCAGGGCCGAGTCCGACTTCACGTCGGCCAAAGCACAATTCGGTCCGAAGGGCGCGTGGGCCTGATAGGGCGCGCGGCAGTTGTACGAAACTTTGAAAGGAGCCGCTCCGATCGCGTCGGCCGCATTCCCTCGTTCGAGCACGACCTTATCGTCGGTCTTCGCCGCGCGCATGGCGTCGTACACACCTTCGCTACCGGCGAGCGCGGGCGGGGATTCCCACTTGACCTTCAACTGCCTGGCCGCGCGAACAGCGTCCCACTCGTTCGGAGCCACGACCCCAACAAAGTCGCCTTTGCGAACTACTCTCGCGCCCGTGCCCGCGATGGATCCTTCGTCCACGCTGATCACCTTTGCGCCTTCGCCGTAAGCGCCCTGGCCTCGCGGTCGGACCACTCGTCCATGCAGCATTTCCGGAACCCGCACGTGCTGCATGTAGACGTACTTGCCGCTGACCTTGTCCGGCATGTCGTTACGCGGATAAGGCGTGCCGGAGATCTTGTAACTCGCGGGCGGCTTGACCGGAGCCGTACCGGTGAACGCGAGCTGAAAGGGCTTGTCCCCTACCAGCTCCCCGTAGCTCACCTTGCCGCTGCCCCCGGAAATCACTCCTTTGGAAACCACGAGGGAATCCGCTGGCGCGCCCAACCGCTTCGATGCCATCTGCAGCAACGCCTGCCGGGCTTCGGCGGACGCGGCCCGAACCTGCGGACCTCCGCGCTGGATGGACGCGCTCGAGTATGTCCCGCCCTGGTTGGGCGTCACGTTGGTGTCGAGGCGGACCGTTTTCAGCTGCCCCATATCCATGTCGAGCTCTTCCGCGGCAACCTGCAGCAGAGCCGTGGAGTTCCCCTGGCCCAGTTCGGCGAATCCGATGTAGACGGTCGCGGTATTGTCGGCGTGAATCACCAGCCACGTGTCGATCTGCTTGGGATCCGGCGGCCCTGCCACCGTGCCCCGGTCGGCCGCGATTAACGGGAAGCCGATCACCAGAGCGCCCCCCGCTTTGAGGAAGTCGCGGCGAAGCATTATGCTTTGCCCTCGGCCATCGCTCGGGCCGCTCGCTGTACGGCCAGCACGATCCGCGGGTAGGTTCCGCAGCGGCAGAGATGCCCGTTCATCGCCGAGCGGATTTGCGTCTCCGTCGGCTGCGGCGTCTTCGACAGCAGTTCGGACGCCTTCACGATCATGCCGTTGTAGCAGTAGCCGCACTGCACGGCCTGTTCGTCGATCATGGCCTGCTGCACCGGGTGCAACGCGGGAACTTTCGCCAGTTTCTTCTGCGCGGCGTACCATCCGGGCAGACCTTCCAGCGTCGTCACGCGCTTTCCTTGAACGGCGGAGACGGGCGTCACGCAGGAACGCGTTTCCACTCCGTCCACCAGCACGGAGCACGATCCGCATTGCGCCAGCCCGCAGCCGAAGCGCGGCCCCTGGAGTTGCAGGTCGTTCATCAACACGTAGAGCAGAGGAGTCGCCGGGTCGACCGAGAGCTTCCACGGCCGATCGTTCACCCTGATATTGATTTCGCTTGCCAACCTGGCTAACAGATTATCAATGTTTTAATCGGCCACTGAAATCGTTGTGGTGGGAGACGCGTTGCCGTTGATGGTCAGAGTCAGATTCTGCTGTCCCGAGGCCACTTGGGGCACGACGAAGTTCACCTGATAAACGCCGACCAGGGTCGGAGTCAGGCCGGCATAGAGCACCGTCGCTGTCGCTCCCCCCACCGTAACCTGAGCGCCTGCCGAGACCGGGGATTCCCCATAAGGTGAAACCGCTCCCGTCACGAGCGGTGCGGCCGGCTGCACCGGACCGCCGCCAGTGAAGTACGCGACCACCGTGTCTCCCGGGCGCGCGGGGTTCATCGGGGTGTTCACGCTGAGATCGGGGTTCTGCACCACGGCTTGGTTCGTCGGATACTCGACGAACATCCCTGGCGTCCCCGCCGCGGGCACCACCACGGCCACGCTGTTGCTGGTGGATGACCCGTTCCTCACGATGATCGTCGCCGTGCCCGGCTTGATGTCGAGCGGCATCTGGGCGTTGATCTGTCCGTCGCTCACGTAGAAGAGCGGTGCGGCCTCGCCGTTGACGGCGACTCCGGTCGACCGCAGAATCGTCGGAAGCGGGACCTTGGTGGCCTGCGCCGCCCCGGTTGCGAGGCCGCTTCCGTAGATCGAGAAGATGCTCCCGGGGGGCGTCGACGCCGGCATGCCGCTTGCCGCGCTCACGATGGCTGCGCCTGGATCGGACGCGATGACGTGCGCGGTGCCTGAGAAGGAGACCAGCAGATTCGCCAGGTCGAGCGCCAGCCGGCTGCCGGTGGACGATGTCGTGACGAAGTTCAGAGTCCACGTGGATCCGGCCGAGTCCTGCAGGGTCGCGGTACCCTGACATGCGGGTGTTACTGAATAGGCGCCTGAGGCGGTTGCCGGAGTGCCGCTCTGTTTTGTGGATGTTGTCCAGTTTGCGGTGAGATTGCCACGCCCGTCGAAGACGAGAACCCCGGACATGCTGTCGAACCCGACGATCGAACCGAAGGCGAAGGCGGCGCCACTTCCGGTGAAGGCATACGGGCCGGCGAGCGTGCTCGACGTGCAGTATGCCTGTGCGTCGCCTCGGCCGGACAGCGCGTATGTCCCGTCGCCGCCGCTCATCGTAAAGCTCTGGCCGCTACCTTCGGCGATGAGCGTGAATGAAGCCGTGGCTCCGCTCGCGATGTCCACCGTTCCCGTGCAGGTTTCGTCGAGGCGGTAAGTGCCGGACATCGTCTCGATCCTCCCTCGAAACTGATTTGAGTTCGCCGTCAGGCTGAACGTCACGCTGCCGGCTCCGTCGAAAGTGGCTGACCCGAGTGCCTGAAATGTGGAGGCCAGGGCTCCCGATAAATTCATGTGGGGGCCGTTCAGGACGATATTGAACGGGCCTTTCAGGTCGGCGTTGGAACAAGCGAGAGCGGTGGTTTGTGGCCTCCCAGTCCCACTGAACATCAGAGCCGGAGAGGTCACGCCGAGAATTAACCCCGAATCGGCAGTCAGCGTGAATTGCAGGTCATAGGTATTCCCCGCCGAGTCCTGCACCACAGCGCTACCAGTGCACGCCGGCGCCACAGTATAAGTTCCGGTTCCGGTCGTGCTGTTCCAGTTCGTCGTCAGCGTACCCATGCCGTCGAACTGAAGTACTCCCGAAACGGTGCGGACGTCCGAAACGAAGCTCGACGACAGCGCATATCCAGAACCCTGCAAGGCGTAGTTTCCCCACAAGGCGGTCGCATCACAGGAGGCCGGCAGAGCGCTTCCACCACCGGAAAATTCGTAAGTGCCATCCTGTCCCGAGAGGACGTACGCCTTTCCGTTGTTATAGGACGCCAGGGTGAAATTCGCCGTGTCGCCGTCTGCAATGGCGATCAGGCCCGTGCAATTCGCGTCCAGACTGTAAGTTCCGGTGAGAGTTTTACCCGGGAGATAAAGGGTCACGTTGCTCAGCCCATCGAACGTTGCCGTCCCGATGCCCTGCAGCACTTTGGTGTATTTGCCGGACGAACTGAGATCGACTCCGTTTAGCGTCAGGGAGTAAGCACCCTTCAGGGAGGCGGAGGAACAGGCGTTTCCGCCGATCCGAATTTGCGCCGCAATGGGTGACACCAGCTGACACAGAAGAGCAATGCGGAGAAACCAGGCGTTCATGTCGGCAACTGTTCTATGCAGTGCCGGGTCGGAGAATAGTTCTCAGGCGGCCTTGAGCACTTCCTGATAGACTGCGTGCGTTTCGCGGGCGGTCCGGCTCCAGGAGAATGTGCTGGCGCGCTGCAAGCCGCATCCCCGCAGTACATTGCGCAACTGCGGATCCCTGGCCACAGCCCGCATGGCATCGGCAATCTCGTGCGCGGACGAGGTATGGATGGCCGCGCCGCCGGCCACTTCCATCACGGCCGGATCCCGCGATGCAATGACCGGGGCCCCGCATTGCATGGCCTCCAGGACCGGCAGGCCGAACCCTTCGTAGTGGGTGGGATAAACGAAAGCCAGCGCGTCGGAATACAGGCGCGGGAGCTCCTGATCCGGCACCTCGCCCAGAAGGTGCATCCCTTCGCAGGGCTGAATGGCCTCAAAATCGGCGCGGTTGCGGCCCGCGATCACGAGATCGGCGTTCGTTTCCGCGTGCGATTCCCTCCAGCCTTCGATCAGCCCGGCCACATTCTTGCGCGGCTCGAGCGTTGCCACAAACAGGAAGAACGGCTTCGGCGGCGGTGAGGTGGGAGCGACCGGCCGAAACAAGCTGGAAGCGGCCAAAGGAACGGCGCGGACGCGATCGGGTGACGCGCCGAAGTGCTCGATCACTTCCCGCCGCACCACTTCGCTGACGGTCACGATCATGCGCGCGCGCCGCAGACGCAACAGCCAGGGTGTCCTGCGCCGAACGCGCCCGGCTTCGTCATGCCAGGACCTTTCGCGCCATGGCGAGAGATCGTGGATCGTCAGAATTGCCGGAGTCTGGCCAAGATAAGGCACCTCGAAGTTGGTGCCGTGAAAAACCTCCGCGCCCATCTGCCGGATCGAGTTCTGGATGCCCCACAGCCACCACCTGCGCTCCGCCGAGCTGTGCGGAGGGCGTCCCCGGACCAGGTTGACGGGAGCCGGATCCGGCATGTTAAACGGTTGATCGGAAAGAAGAGAGTAGATGTCGTCCGGAAACTCGCGCGCCAGAGCAATCGAGAGCTCGGTGACATAGCGGGGGAGTCCGCCGGAAGAGATCGTGAGAGGCGTGGCGTCGAGAGCTACCCGCACTTATTTATGCTGCAGTTCCCAGTCGTAATTCAAACTGGGATCGTTGTGCGGGATTCGGCCTTCGTCGGATGGATTGTAAAAGCGATCCGTCGCGTAGATCAACATCGAAGGTCCGGTTCCCACCACCTTGTATCCGTGAGCGACGCCGGGAGGAATCAGGATCTGCCACGGCCGCAGATTGCCGGCGTAGATCGTATTGCGGCTGCCGAAGGTGGGCGAGTCGGGCCGCAGATCAATCAGCGCGATTTGCAGCATGTTCATTGCCGGTGTCCAGCAGTCCGTCTGATGCCTGTGAAAGTGGAACGCCTTGATGATTCCCGGATAGTTCAGCGCGGTCGAGATCTGCGTGGTCTCTTTCGGAAAGTGCGCGGAGAGCCCTTCGCCCGCGCGCTGCACTTCGAGGAAGTAACCGCGATCGTCGGGCCAGATGGCGAGCGGAGCACACTTGACACCGTCAATCAGCTTGGGCGAGTCGGGCTTAAGGATTACGTCTCCGATGCCCTTTTCGCATTTGGGAAGGCTGATTGTAACCTGCTCTGCGGCTACCACGCTCATGCGGCCACCGTTCCGGCTTCGTAACGGGCCTTGCCCAGGCGGCTTTGTGCGACCAGATTCGTCGCTCGCAGAAGCGATTCGAAGGTGCCCGCATCCGTCCACCAGCCGTCGAGGAAAGAAAACGTCATGGTGCCTTCGCGAATATATGCGTTGTTGACGTCGGTGATCTCGAGCTCGTTCCGGTTTGACGGTTTGCAGGTGTGGATCTTGTCGAAAACCGTCGCGTCATAAAGATAGATGCCGGTGACGGCATAGTTCGATTTCGGGTGCGCCGGTTTTTCCTCGATGCCGGCGATTCGGTCGCCGTTGATTTCGGCTACCCCGAAGCGCTCCGCATCGGTGACTTCCTTCAGAAGAATGCGGGCTCCGTGCTCCTGGTCGCGGAAGGCATCCACCGCGCCCCGGATGCTCTTCTCGATGATGTTGTCGCCCAGGATTACGCACACTTTCTGCCCGTCCGCAAAGTGCTCGCACAGGTTGAGCGCGTCCGCGATGCCGCCTTCGCCTTCCTGATAGGTGTAGGCGATATGCTTCAGCCCGAACTCTTTCCCGTTGGCCAGCAGTCGCAGGAAATCGCCCGAGTTCTTCCCGCCGGTGACGACCATAATGTCGGTGATCCCGGCGTCGACCAGCGTCTGGATCGGGTAATAGATCATCGGCTTGTCGTAGATGGGAAGCAGATGCTTGTTGGTGATTTTGGTCAGGGGCGAAAGCCGGCTTCCGGTTCCACCCGCGAGGACGATACCTTTCATATGCAACAAATAGGATACTTCCTTACATGGAGCGCTACGACTGGACCGCGGTGGCGGAAGAAAAAATGAACCCACTACTGAGCCGCAGGGTGATTCATGCCGGGGGAATGACGGTGGCCCGCATCTGGCTCGCGAAAGGGGCGGTGGTGCCGCTTCACCGCCATGTGAACGAGCAGGTGACGATGCTGCAGTCAGGCGCGCTGCGATTCGAAATGGGCGGCGAGAGCTTTGTGCTGCGGGCGGGCGAGGTGCTGGTGATCCCGCCCGATCTGCCGCATCGAGTGGAGGCGCTGGAGGAATCCCTGGCGACGGATTTGTTCACGCCGCGGCGGGAAGACTGGATCACCGGGGACGACGCCTATTTGCGGGGTTGAAGCCGCGCGTGTTTTTGGATTTGATCTGGTAAGCTAGTCCCAGGGATCGGCTGGAGGCTGAGTGTAAGCCCGTCAGTTACGTGCAAGAGACACGGTATCCCGAAGCATCTGCAAAAGGTGACTCATCTGAAATGGCTTGCGAATAAAACCTTTGACTTCAGGCACGTTGAGAGAGGGCGGGGTCATTCCCCGGCTATAGGCGCTCATGAGAACTACTGATACGCCCGGTCGAATTCGTTGGGCGTCCGCGACCAGCTCACTGCTGGTCACACCAGGTATGGTCAAATCAAGCAGAATCACTTCAATGCTGTCGTTATGACTCCGAAAAAGATCGAGAGCAGTGGAGCCATTGCCGGCCTCGATCACGGAAAACCCGTGTTTACGAAGCATCTTTGAGAGTGGTTGGCGAAGCATGTCTTCGTCTTCCACTAAAAGCACGGTCCCGGCAGTGCTGGAGATTCGCTCGTCCGAAATGGCAACCTCCGCATTCCCTTCTGGATTTGACGGCCCGCCCGTGCACGGCAAATCAATCTGAAAGGTCGTCCCCTGGTCCGGCGCACTAACCACGTCAATCGCGCCTCCATAACTGCTCACGATGCTCTGTACCACGGCCAGGCCCAGGCCGCGCCCGGCAAATTTCGTCGTAAAGAAGGGGTCAAAGACCCTAGCTTGAGTCTCTTCTGTCATGCCACTTCCGGTATCGGAAACCGCCAGCCGCAGATAATCGCTGCGGGGCAAGTTTGAAGAGTCATTTAAAACCTGATCCCGACCCGAGCCAACGCGTGATAAGGTTATGCGGATCACGCCGTCCCGTTCCCCGATCGCTTCCGAGGCATTGATTACCAGGTTCATAACGAGTTGGCGCAACTGTGGAGCGTTGCCTCGAACAGCCGGCAGGTTCTGCGGCAGGTCGGTCTTCAGGAGCGCATGCTTCGACACGGAGACTTTCAGAAGCGCCAGCATTTCTTCCGAGAGTCGCGCTACATCCACCGGCTCGAAATCCGCCTTGTCCTGTCCCGAGTAAATCATCAACTCACGAACGATCTCGGAGCCGCGTATTGCGGCTTGCTTGATTGGCTGGAGATCTTTAATCTGAGGCGAACCCTCTGGCAGGTCCTGCTCTATGGATTCCGCTTGAGCGAGGATGCCCCCCAACAGATTATTGAAGTCGTGAGCGATGCCGCCCGCCAGAACGCCGATGCTTTCCAGCTTCTGCCTGGCAAGAGCCTCCTCCTGACTGCGCTTGATCTCTGTGATGTCTTCGACCAGGGTAAGGGCATGGATCGGGACGCCCTCCCGATCATGGATCAGGGATTTAGTCACGTTTACCCAAATGATGCCGCCATTTTTCTTCACGTACCGCTTTCGGAGACGGTAGAAAGCCGTTTCGCCTCTGAAAAGCTGCTCGGAAAGTTCGACATCGGCTTCCAGGTCGTCAGGGTGCGTGATGTCGGCAAAAGACATTTGGAGAAGTTCCGCATCCGAATAACCCACCATTTGACAAAGCGCACTGTTGACCTTTGTGAAGCGATGGTCCTTTCTCGCGAGCGCAACGCCGAGCGGCCCTTCTTCGAACACTCTGCGGAACTGCTCTTCACTCGCGCGCAATGCCTCATCCATGCGTTTCCGCTCAGTGATATCGCGAATGGCAGCCGAGACCAGAAACCCTTCATCGGTATTCAAGGGACTAAGACTGATTTCGATCGGAAACTCCGTCTCATCCTTGCGCAGACCGTATAACTCCCGGCCTGATCCCATTGGCCGCGCTCTGGGCTGAGCGAAGTAGTCGTTTCGGTATCCCGGATGCTGAGTCCGGAACCGTTCAGGCATCAGGATTTCAATCTTTTGCCCCAACAGCTCCTCCCGGTGATATCCGAACAACCTCTCGACCTGGGAGTTGACCAGCATGATTTTGCCACCCTCGTTCATTACGACCATGGCATCGGGAGCGGCATCCAACAATCCGCTGACTTTTTGCTCGGATCGCTTGCGTTCGGTGATGTCGTGAACCGATCCAACCAGATGGGTACAAGTGCCTTTGTTGTCAAAGACAGGCGCGATGCTGACTTCCCCGGTCAACCGTCCGGCAGGGTAATCAGATGTTTCTTCCCAATGAACGACGTCATGTTCTTCAATCGCCTGTCGGTATTTTCCCAGAACCTTCGTCAGGGACGGCTCTGGAATGACCTCGTTCACCGTTTTGCCGACCACCGTTTCGGGGCTCAAGTCCGGTGACCCTCAGAAAAGCCGCGTTGACAGAAACGAAGCGGAAATGCCCTTCGGGTTCGACAGCCAGATGGAAAATGGCATCTCTCGACAGTGTTGTAGATCGAGACAAGACGCTGCTCACTTTCCCGCAGAGCCTGCACCATGTGTTTGCGGCCCGTGATATCTATATTGACGCCCATCAGCCGCACCGGCTTGCCTGCGGCGTTCCTGAACACTCTCCAGCGGCCGGCGAGCCAATGCATGCTCTGGTCAGGCCAGATCACGCGCCACTCTTCTTCTACGCGCGCGTCGGTTTCGAAGGACTCGACCCGTCGTCGTTCAACCCGGTCCCGGTCGTCAGGATGAATCAAAGCGAGCCAGCCTGCCCATGTGCCCTGAAAAGCGTTATCGGACCCCAACCCGTACAGTCGTTCGAGCTTCGGTGTCCATGTCATCAACCCGCTGTCGAGATCCAGATCAAAGGTGCCGATGTCCGCTGTTTCCTGCGCAAATCTCAGCCGCTCTTCGCTCTCGCGCACCTTTTCTTCTGTCCGCGAACGCTCGATCAGATCCGCGGCCATTCGCGCCAGAACGTCCAATGCGCTGAGCTCAACCGCGGACAGCTCATGAAAATCACGCCAGTGCGTGGACACCATGCCCACCAGGGAACCGGATCGAGAAATCAGCGGCGTGCTCTGCACAGCGCGGATTCCCCCGCTGAGGTATCCTGCCAAATCGTCGCTTCCCGCCATGAACTCGCAATTTCGCACGTCCGGGACAGCAACCCTCCGGCCCGTGCGCAAAGCCTCGCCACAGGTGGTGCGCGTATGAGGGCCCACCCATTCCCAGCGTTCGCTGGTTTCTCCGCTAAATCCCCTGTGGCCGAGAAGCCTGAGCTCTCCGCAGGCACCGCGGTCCGCATAGAAGATCTGAATGCTTGCGAAATCGGAGTGTAGAACCGCCATGGCCGTATCAAGGATTTGTGCATACAGCGCGTTGGTTCCCTGGACGTTGATCATTTGGGTGGCGACAAGCTGAAGGCGCCGCGCCGTCTCAAGCTCGATCGTGTTCATTTGCTCACGCGGACTCGCCATCTCAATGCCGGTTCCTGACTCGCCGGATCGCTCTCGCCACGGTCAGCTCCGATTCCGGTCCCACCGTGAGCAATGAGTATATCGCCTCTCCGATTAACGGGCTGGCACGCTGATGGACCTTTCAGCGAGCGCGGCTGTCGCACGCAATGTCGTGTGGGACATCCTGATTTGGACAGATCGTGTCCCGATCGTCGCCCGTCGGAAGTTTGGCCCCGCAAAACGCTGTTTGCGGATAGGGGTGCGAGGTTTTGTGACCGCGAGTGGGAATGAAGAAGCCTCGTGAGCCGTTTCGGAAGCCCGGACCTCTCAAATTCGCAAGAAAGATCAAGCAGACGCATGGTCGTTTGGATTAGTCTGCTCTTATGGTTCGGAGCGTGTTGGCTGTTCTCGCCGGGATTGCGGTCCTTACGGCGTCATCCTTCGCGATCGAGGCGGCAGTGAATCCTCTATTACTCCGGATATTTCCTCAAGCGCTACCCGGACCGGCGGCACTTTCGGCGAACCAGTGGGTGAGAGCGCTCACTTTCTCCTATGGCCTTGGTTGCGTCGCCGCTGGCGGATATGTCGCGGCTCGTGTCGGGCGGCGGCTGCCGCTGAGGCATGCCGCTACGATGGGGATCATTCAAGCGGGCCTGACGATTCTGGCGATGCTGTCGCCGGAAGGAAGCCACGCTTCACGACGCGAGTGGATTACGATTGCCATCTTGAGCGTGCCCGCAGCGGTGGCGGGAGGAATTCTCTATCGGCGCAGGAGAGCTCGATGAAGAATTGGGGAAAGCTCCAGCGAGCGCTCAGACTCGCCGCCCGAAACTCGGGCAGAAATGTGACGCTCGGCGAATTAGCGGCCGAGACAAATCAGTCCTCATTCCACGCTCATCGACAGCTCCATGCAGTTCTGGGAGAGACCCCGAAGCAGTTCACTTTACGCTTGCGTCTCGACCGGGCGGCCGGGGCGCTGGTTAGTTCCCTTTGTTCGATTCTCGAGATCGCACTGGCGTGTGGATTCCAGAGCCACGAGGCATTTTGCCGCGCCTTTCGGCGGCGTTTTCGGGTGAGTCCGAGCGCCTGGCGCAAATTGGGCGTTTCGGGTTTCGATGCTCTGGCTCATCGGGATCTGGTCAACGAAATCAGTCCCTGCGTGGGGCTCTATCAGGTCGACCTGAGAGAAAGGCATTCGCCAAAGAATATGGAATACTCAATTTCGAAAACGGTAGTCCCCGCACAGCCGGTGCTCGTGGTGCAGCGGCGGGTGCGGCGCGCCGAGATCGCAGCCACGATCGCAGCGGAGCTGCCCAGGGTTTTCCTGCATGCGCAACAGCGGGGGTTCGCCATCGCAGGATACCCGATTACCCGGTATATTGAAATGAGCATCGGCCTTGTGACCCTGGAGACCGGAATGCGGGTTGCGGCTCATCATGGTCAGTGGACCGCAGCCGAAGGTGAAGGCGAAGTCCTGGCCGCAACATTGCCTGGCGGACTGACCGCGGTAACTGTCCATTCCGGACCGTATGACCAGTTGCAAAACGCTTACGCCGCAATCGAGGAATGGATCGTGACGAACGGATTCCGGAAAGGCGGGGCACCGTGGGAAGCGTACTTGAATGACCCGGGGGACTATCCTGATCCGAAGGATTGGAAAACGGAAGTTTGTTGGCCTCTTCAGCAGGAACAAATCCGGCAGGAACAACGGTAAGTGTAGGATAGAGGACATCAACCCTTCTATTCATCCCGGCCGGCAATATCTGCCGGCGCTGACCGGATTTCGCTTTGTTCTCGCGATCTGGGTGATCATGCATCATTTGACCGGCAAGGGCATGCTGCTGGCCGCGTGGTCGCGAACTCTGCCTGAGTTTGCGCAAAGCCTGCTTCATGGTGGCTATCTCGCGGTGCAAACCTTCTTTCTGCTTTCCGGATTTGTGCTGGCGCGAAGCTATGGGTCGACGCGCTGGAATCGGGAGAATCTGATGCGGTTCGCGGTTGCCCGCTTCGCTCGCATTTATCCCGCTTATCTTCTGAGCCTGGCTGTCATATCCTGGTTTGCGATCCTCTTCGTCGTCAAGCCTGGGCGGAGCGCGCTGCAGAAGGCCACCGTTCTGGGCGATTATGCGTTCGTTCTGCAGGGCTGGAGCGGGTCGCTGAGGGTCGGGTGGAATACGCCGGCGTGGTCGCTTTCCTGCGAGTTTTTCTTTTATCTGTGCTTCCCTCTGTTATTCCTGTGGCTGCGGCGTGGCGGGATGGTCAGAATATCCGCGGCGCTTGGGGTCTCGTTTGTAGTTCCGATGCTTTTGGCGCGTACCAGCATGCCGCCTTACTGGAAGCCCATTCATCATCTCTCGGATTTCGTGGCGGGAATCGCCGCGGCAGGGCTTTACGGCGCGATCGCGCGGAAAGGCGCAGTGAAACGATGGGGCGTGGGCCTGTACCTGCCGGCGCTTGCCGCGGGCGCCGCGTTTATCGTGTATCCGCAGGTTTTGAACGGCACGCCGATGAACCTCAATACGGTGCTGCGGCCGCTCAATGTGGCGGTTCTGGTGGGACTGGCGGTGGGGGGAGGCTTTGTCGCACGCGTTCTCTCGGCTGATATTGCCGGGTACCTCGGGAAGGTGAGCTACTCGATGTATATTCTGCATATCCCGCTGCTTTGGTGGTACTCGGCGCTGACTTTCCACTTCTTCGGTGCGATTCCTCCGGCGTGGACCGGGTTTTTGTATCTGGGTCTGGTGATGGCTGCGTCGATTGCTGCCTTCGAGTTTGTTGAAGATCCCGCCAACGTCTGGATTCGGGACTGGGCGGCAGAGCGAATCCACCAGGCGCGGCCCGTGCCGATGCCCGTGGCGGCGTAGTGAGTTAAACCAAAACCGCTCGCTTACGCGGCGCGGCTCAACGAGTTACCGTCTGTAGAAGGGCGGGATCTGCGCGTCCACGTTGATCCACACCGATTTGGCGTCCGTATATTCGTGCATGGCCTCGAAGCCCATTTCGCGGCCATACCCGGACTCGCCGACGCCGCCGAAGGGCGATCCGGGATTGACTCGCTTGTAGCTGTTGACCCAGACCATGCCGGTGTGGATGGCCGCCGCGACTCGGTGGCCGCGCTGCAGGTCGCGAGTCCAGAGGCCGCCGCCGAGACCGTAGTCGGTTGAGTTGGCGATGTCGAGAACTTCGGCTTCGTCTTTAAAACGCGTGACGCTGACGAAAGGGCCAAAGACCTCTTCCTGACAGACGCGGTCGGAAGGTTGCGCGGTGACGACGGTCGGCATAATGTAGCATCCGGCCTGCAGGGCGGGATCTGTGGGAGAACCTCCGCCGGTGAGGATCGCGCTTCCCTGTTCCTTCGCGATTTCAATATATCTGAGAACGCGGTCGCGGTGACCGGGGGAGGTGAGAGGGCCCATCTCGGTTTCGGGATCGAGAGGGTTACCTACCTTAATGGATTTGGTGAGCACGAGGAACTTTTCGAGGAACGCGTCGGCGATCTTCTCCTGAAGGAGCAGCCGGGATCCGGCGATACAGGCTTGTCCCTGGTTGTGGAAAATGGCGAAAGCGGAGCCTGCCACGGCGGCGTCGAGGGGCGCGTCGTCGAAGACGATGTTGGCGCCTTTGCCGCCCAGTTCGAGCTGGACTCGTTTGAGATTACCCGCCGACGCCTGCACGACTTTGCGGCCCGTTACGGTGGAGCCGGTGAATGCGATTTTGTTGACGCCATTGTGCTCGGCAAGATATTGGCCGGCGGTGTGGCCGTAACCGGGAACGATGTTGACCACGCCGGGAGGGATGCCGACGTTCGACATCAGGCGTGCGATGCGGAGTGTTGTGAGCGGCGTTAGTTCGGCCTGCTTCAGCACGACGGTGTTACCCGCCGCGAGCGCCGGACCCATTTTCCAGCTGGTGAAGAGCAACGGGAAATTCCAGGGGACGATAGCGCCTACGACACCGAGGGGCTCGCGCGTGACGTAGTTGAGAAAGCCTGTGTCGACCGGTATGACAGTGCCTTGCACCTTGTCGGCTATGCCTCCGAAGTAGCGGAAGGCGGCGGCGGTGCGAGGCACGTCAAGGCCTTTGGTGTCGCGGATGGGATGGCCTGTGTCGAGGGTTTCGAGCTGGCTCAGGTGAGGGAGGTCGGCTTCGATGGCGTCGGCGAGTTTCAGGAGGAGGCGGCCGCGATCGGCTGCAGCCATGCGCTTCCATGCGGGGAAGGCTTTGCGGGCGGCTTCGACGGCGCGGTCGATGTCGGGAGCGGTGGCTTCGGCGACCTTGGCGAGAAGGGTGTTGTCATGGGGGTTGTAGACGGGGATGAGCCCGCCCTCGGTCGCGGGGACGAAGTCACCTCCGATGAATAGCCTGGTTTCGATTGGCTGGTCGGGCAAAACGGCCGCTTCGTTTTTTGCGCTTGCAGGATTGGCTAGGTTGGTCACGAGAATTCCACGAAATGAGTTTTCAGCTCACCATTACGATACATCTCCGGAGCGGGTGCTCAGAATTCGAATGCCGGGTCTGAGATTATGGCGGGTTCGGACAGGCAGCGCGATGCCGATAGATTGGTCGTTCGGTCCGGTGAAATGGTTCTTCGGAAAGCCGAGGGTTGAGCGGGTACTCTTTTCGACCCAGGGTACGAGTGCGTCCAGATCGCGTTGCCGCCGGTGTTGGTTGTGGTGGACTTTGTTACTTCGAGCACGGCACGGGCTTCAAAGCCGGCGTCGAGCTGCGTACTTAGCGAGGCGCGGGCTCAATCTGCCTGATTGATATAATTCGGGAGATTCCCCGCCCGTGCGGATGTGGCGAAACTGGCAGACGCGCCAGATTTAGGTTCTGGTTTCGAAAGAAGTGGAGGTTCAAGTCCTCTCATCCGCACCAAAATCAGTCCGCTATATGGGCTCCGACAGAAATCAACCGAGGTTCAGAAAATGAGGGTAAGTCTGCAAAAGAGCCGAGTCGCCATTCTCACGATTGCGTGCGCCGCGGGATTCGGTTTGTATGCCGCAAAGAACGATGACTCAAAAGCCGCGTCCGGAGGCGGGAGGATCGAGCGAATCAAAGTGCACGGCAAGTCGCTCGAGGGCAATCTCGAAAACGACCCGCCCGATCGCAATGTGGACGTGTATCTGCCACCCGGTTATGCGACGAAAAAGAATCAGCGGTATCCGGTGCTCTATCTGCTGCATGGCTACGGACGCGTAATCGATACGTGGGTGCCGTTCATCGATCTCCCGGGCGGGGCCGACAGGGACATCGCGGGGGGGACGGCAAAAGAAATGATCGTCGTAATGCCGGATGCGAATACCTTGTATGGCGGCAGCATGTATTCCAGCTCCCCCACCACAGGCGATTGGGAGGGCTTCATCACTCAGGACCTGGTGCAATATATCGACGGCCATTACCGTACGATCGCGACGAGAGACAGCCGTGGACTGGCGGGACATTCGATGGGCGGGTATGGCGTCTGGCGCATCGCGATGAAGCATCCGGAATTGTACGCGGCGATTTATTCCCTGAGCCCCTGCTGCCTGATGAATAATCCACAACCGGCTCAGAACCGGCCGGCGCCTGCGCGACCCGCCGCCGCGGGGGCGCGGGGTCAGGAGCCTCGAGAAGGGCATCCCGTTAACGTCCCCTATGGCGAGGCCGCAGCGTGGTCCCCGAATCCAGGGAATCCGCCGCTCTATTTTGATCTGCCGAACAAGGATGGCGGTTTCGATGCCTTCGCGGCAGCGCGATGGGTGGCGAATTCGCCGGCGGCGATGATCGATCAGTATGTAGCGAATGTCAGGAAGTATAAAGCAATCGCGATGGATGTAGGGCTGCAGGATACGCTGCTCAAGTCGATTCAGGACTTTGACGCGTCACTCACGCGGTTGAACATTCCACATACTTTTGAGACCTTCGAAGGAGACCATTCGAATCATCTGCACGACCGGATCGAGCAGAAGGTGCTTCCCTTTTTTACGAAGAACCTGGTGTTCCAGGATCACGGCGCGAAACGATAGCGCCCTAACGAATCGCCGCTTTGATTATCCTGACCCTGTCCGCGAGACTTCCTGGCTCGACTGAGATCAACCCGAAGCCGAAACGCCGGTAAGTCTCTTCGTGAATCTTCTCAAAGCGCACTGTTTCCTCAAAGCTGATTCTCCGCGCTTCCGTAGGTGTAGTGAAGCCGAGATTGCGAATGAAGAAGACTCGGTCCTGATAGATTCCTTCTTTCCTGATGCGATCCAGTTCGCTCGCAAGAAAGGCGGAAAGAGGGTGCCCGAGGTAGACTGCCAGGGCCGCGGTACACACAGCGCAGCGGTCGTGAAACTGAACCTCGTCAGGTTGATACGAGGCTCGGATCTGACGGTCCCTTTGCAGCCTGGCGATTACGTCAATGAACGACGGATGCGTCCAGGGTTCGACCGTTCCATGGGCTTGCGCGGCGGCGATGACATCGGTAGCGGCCTCTTCGACTACGCTGAATCCGTCGAGTTCCAGCTGACGGATTATCGCTGTTTTACCTGCACCCGGCGCGCCAGTAATGACGAACCTTCTCATTTGTGGACTCTGGTCGGAAACGAAATGCCATAGCGTTCGGAAATCGCGAGCAGTTGCGGCATATCCGCCGGTATGGATAATGGCGAGATCTCTTCCAGGTATTTTTCGAACCCGCCCGGCGTCACAACGACGAGCATCTTGCCGGCAGTGCTCCCTGCGTTTCGGAATGTAGGGACGGAACCGCGCATCGCATACACGGTCTCGTCCTCGTTCGTGTGCCGGTGAGGAGGCGGTCCGCCTCCGGGCGGCGAGGTTTGGGTCATGGTGCTGGACTTGCCGTCGGTCATCTCAGCGGTAGTCGGAACATCCACCGGCTCGCCAAAGACTTTAAAGCTTTTCACAGCCATAGCGATCATGATAACTGCGGCACCAGATCAAGAGCGAAGCGGGTCAGGGTTACTTACGGGCCAGCGCGCCCTCCATGAAGAAGCACCGATCGCGCGCGGCTCGGTATCCCTTATTCGATTCAACGCAAACGTTTTCCCGAGCCGCGACCGGAAGGAAGCGATTCCTGGACTTTTCCGCGCCTGCTGGAAGAAGGATGTCCCGGAGACTTTCCGATCGCATTTATCTCTTCGGAGACGGCCCATGCCGAGGACATCACGTCGGAAACATGCGTGCGCGCGTGGGCAGCCCTCGCCGCGTTGCGGAAGAGAGCAGGACGGAATGTCTTACGAGGAAATCTCACGTGCGTTTCGTATTTTCGGTAACCTCAGCAAAGGTCACGATCCACAGGGCGCGCGATCGGTACGCCGTCGCGCCGTCTCTTATCCCGCAGCCGACCGTTGGGCGGGTCGTCGGGAGACGGGCCGCTTCTTTCGCGCTTCATCTGCCGACTGAATGGTGTGCGCAGTGACGATCGCTCGTATCAGTCCCGGAAAGCGCCGTTCCAACTCCGTGCAGCGCGATATGTTGCGTATCTCGACGCCGTGGCGCTCGCTTCGAATCAGGCCGGCCTCGCGAAGAATCTTGAAGTGCTGTGACAAGCGTGGATTTCGGAATCGCCTTATCGCTTACCGTCAGGAAATCCGAGCAGTTTTGCGGGCACTCCTGCGCGACGATATCGGCATACATGGCCACCCTCACCGGATCGGACAACGCGTGAAGAATTCCCTCAACCGTAACTTCCTCAATCGACGGGTGAAACAACGGCCGCATGGCTATAAGAGTAGTAATTGTAACGGAACGGTTCAATAGTTCAAAAGTCCTGAACTAATGAATCTTTTCGACCATGGCCAACTCGATCTACGCCATCTAGAACTGGTAACGAAGCCCAGCGAGGCTGCCAACAGGATCTCGAAGTTCAACGCTTACTGAGAAAAGGGGAAATAAACGTGAGCAAGCTCAAAGGTAAAGTCGCAGTCGTCACCGGCGCATCCAAGGGCATCGGAGCCGCCATCGCCAAATCGCTCGCCGCTGAAGGCGCTTCCGTCGTCGTCAACTACGCATCCAGCAAAGCGGGTGCGGATGCGGTGGTCTCCGCCATCAGTGCCGCCGGTGGCAAAGCCGTAGCCGTGGGCGGCGATGTCTCCAAGGCCGCCGAGGCTCAGGGCATCATCGACGCTGCCATCAAGAACTTCGGCCGGCTCGACATCCTGGTCAACAACTCTGGCGTCTACGAGTTCTCCCCGATCGATGACTTCACCGAGCAGCATTACAGCAAGATCTTCAACGTGAACGTCCTCGGTCTCCTCCTCGTGACGCAGGCGGCCGTGAAACATCTCGGGGAAGGCGCCAGCATCATCAACATCGGCTCGGTCGTCAGCAGCCTGACGCCGCCGAACAGCGCGGTGTACACCGGAACGAAGGGCGCGGTCGACGCCATTACCGGCGTCCTCGCGAAGGAGCTGGGCCCGAAGAAGATTCGCGTCAACTCCATCAACCCCGGCATGGTCGAAACTGAAGGCGTACACGCGGCGGGCTTCATGGGCTCTGACTTCGAGGCGGGCTTGTTTCGCAGACCCCGCTCGGTCGTATCGGCCAGGTTGACGATATTGCCGGCGTCGCAACGTTCCTCGCTTCCAACGACTCCAAATGGGTCACTGGCGAGCTCGTCCGCGTTGGCGGCGGCCTCCATTAATCGCTTACTCAGAGCGCAAGGGCCGCCGGACGCGGCGCCAAAAAGTGGAGGAATCCGCCCGTCCAGCTGCGCTCCGGTGGCCATAACTTGCGCGTGTTACTCGGAAGCGCAAGGGCCGCCGCGCTTTGGCAGGCTATAACTTGCGCGTGTAATAAGAAGGCGCGTGCGACTATCGCGATGCCGCAGCGGGAGCTCTCGCAATCAGTCAAAATACGAAAGGAAAACACTAATGGGAAAGCTCGAAGGAAAGACAGCAGTCATCACCGCCGCCACCTCCGGCATGGCCCTCGCTACGGCGAAGCTCTTCGTGGAAGAGGGCGCGTTCGTCTTCATCACCGGACGCCGTAAGGAAAAACTCGATGAGGCGGTGAAGCTCATCGGCAGGAATGTCACCGGCGTGCAGGGCGACGCGGCCAATCTCGCGGACCTTGACCGGCTCTACGAGACGGTCAAACGCGAGAAAGGCAGAATCGACATCTTGTTCGCCAGCGCCGGCCAGGGTGAGTTCGCCACGCTCGAGCAGGTCACCGAAGAGCACTTCGATAAAACGATCGGCCTGAACGTGCGCGGCACCTTGTTCACCGTGCAGAAGGCGCTGCCGCTGTTTAACGACAACGGGTCCATCATCCTCAACGGCTCCATCGCGGGCGTCAAGGGATTTCCGGCGTTCGGTGTCTATAGCGCGAGTAAGGCCGCCGTACGCTCGTTCGCGCGCACCTGGCTTGTCGAACTCAAAGAGCGAAGAATTCGTGTAAACGTTCTCAGTCCCGGCAGCATCGACACGCCGGCACTCGACGGCCTCGGCGCGGATGCGAAGGAGAGTTTCAAGGCCCTCATACCGCGCGGCGAGATGGGGCGTCCGGAAGAGATCGCGACCGTCGCTCTCTTCCTCGCCTCGAGCGACTCAAGCTTTGTCAACGGCGTCGAACTCTTCGTTGATGGCGGTACCGCCCAGATTTGACGAATTTCAAAATCAGCGCGTTCGCAAGGTCCGGATTCACACCGCTTGTCCGTTCTCGAGGGTCCGTTTCGACCCGTTCCAGGAAATCTCACAAGGAGAATGTTGCTCTGACGATCCCGCGATCCGGACGTCCGGCGTCGGTGAAACCTCCCGGAACGTCAAGGATCGTGCGGGGCCGCGGCCGAGTGATTATCGAATTGAAGTAAACATCCGGTTCCTCCAGCCAGGCCGCAAGTTCTTCCTTCGTCTTTGCAGTTGATCGCCAAAGCGCGCCGGTGGCGCGGCCAGCCAGAAATTTGAGATATTGACCGGTAACGCCCCAGCGCCGCCGAGGCTCGATCGTGATGCCGACCCCTGGCGCAACAATATTCTGCCAGCCGAACTGATCGGTGATGCCGAAAATGATCATGCCGTCGGGTACATCATGTCGAGCGTTTGATGACGGCCGCCGTTCAAATTCTTGTCGGCTGCCCGTAGTGATAGTGCCAGAATATTCGCGGCTTCCATCAGAGCGGATCAATGCGGTGTACGGAGCCCAAAGTGGTTCCCACGCGGCGATCTTGTTGGGGCCGTCGTGGCGTGTCGCGCCGATCAACTTCGCCGAGTCGAGGTTTCTCTGCGCGGTGTCCTTGAAACAAAACCTGCAGGCCGGCAGCCGGAACCTTCCACAGTCGTCAGCCACAATCGCGACTTTGAGCCCTGAAAGGAGTCCACCGAAAACGCATTCGGCGGACGGAATTCAGCCGAAGACAGGGTTCAGTAGTCGTGCATTCTCCCGAGCCCGAGTTGCCGGCAAACAATATTTTCTCCGTTGCCGACTGCCTACCACAAAAGTTTCAATCCGAACTGAATCTGCCGCGAGGTCGTCGTCGTCGAGGTGATGACTCCCGCAGTTGGAGAGGGGCCGCCGGTCGCAGCCGTGAAAACAATCGGATTCGGCGCGTTGAAATTCGTGTGGTTCAGGATGTTGAAAAATTCGCCGCGGAACTGCAGGCTCACTCTCTCCGCAATCTGGATTCGCTTTGCCAGGGAGAAGTCAAGTGTGTTCAACCCGGGACCCTCCAGCACGTCACGACCGACATTACCGTATGTGCCGTTCGGCGGGACGAGGAACGCATTGGGATTGAAGTAGAGATTCGGATTACCCAGGATGACATTTCCCGTAAATGCCGGGTTCCACGAGGGACGACCCGGATTTCGGCTATTGCCGTCATTAGTCGGATTAAAGCCCAATTGCGGAGAGAAGGGCAGCCCCGTTTGTGACGTGACGATCGCGCTGGCCTGCCAGTAAGAGATCAACTGGTTGACGAAACCGTGAGGGCGTCCGCTTTTTTCTCCGAACGGCAGGTTGTAGGTCGCGTTGACGGAGAGCGCCTGGCGGATATCGAAGGATGACAGACCGTAATCCAGGTGCGGCTGGAGCGGGTTCATCGTAAAGGCGTTCGTGGTTCCCGATATGGCGTTCGCCAGCGAAGACCCTTCATCCAGGCTTTTGGAGAACGTGTACGCGGCGCGGAGTTGCAGGCCGTGGCTCAGCCGTTGTGCCAGATCGAGTTGCAAACCGTTGTAATAGCCGCTTCCCCAGGAAAACCAGTGCGTAGTATTTGCCAGGTTGGGATTTGCCAGCGGCGCATTCGTGGGAAAGTATGTGGTTCCCGCGGGGTAATTTGCCGGGCACGGAGAGGCCGGGCATATGGTCGGTATGGGAATGTTCGCATCGATCGAAAGCAGCTCGTGATAAGCGTGCGATCCGACATAGCCGGCGCTGAAAGTGGTTGTCGGCGTAATCTCCTGCTGTACAGTCAGCGACCAGGAAGCTGCCGCGGGAGTGGCCAGATCCGGCTGCACACCCGCCGGAGAGATTTTGGAGCCCGAAGGCGGCGCGGCCCCCGGTACAATGTCGATGCTCGACAGCGGCACGTTCTTCAAAACCAGGACGCTGTTAAAGGGCGCGCTTTGCGTTAACCGGTAGCTGATCGAGTCGTTCAACGAATAGTAGATTCCGAAACCTGCGCGAATCACCGTTTTTCTGGTGGACTTCGAAGAGGGCGACCATGCCAGACCCACCCGCGGCGCCGGCAGAAACTTCGCTTTATTCACGACGAACGGAGAATTCCCAATGAGTGGATTTGTCTCAATGACTCCATTGGAGTCGAACAGCCAGTTCGAGGAGCGGCCGTGCGACTCGTTCCAGCCGTTCGTAGATTCAGCCCGAAATCCGATGCGCAGCTGAAGCGAAGGCAGTAATCGGATCGTGTCCTGAACATACCCGGCGGACTCAAGCGATCGGAACGAAAGGGCCGTGGGCGAGGGGATCACGGTAAATGTGGCAACAGTCCCCTGCAGGAAGTTCTGCAGACTCGAGAATACCGCCTGTCCGTATTGGTTCGCCGCAAGATTGTCGTTGCTTTGAAGTTGCTGAAACCATACCCCTGCTTCGATGGTGTGAATACCGTGGGAAATGAAAACCTGATCGCTCAGGGTGAACAAATTGCGGGCCGAGCGCAGGTTGCTGTTTCCATTCGTTCCTGCCGGGGAGAGCTGCGAAGAGGAATTGAGCGCCGTACTTCCGCCAATCGTGATCGCTCCAATGGGCTGCCCCTGAACAAATCCCGGAATGTCTACCGGGGTCTCGCCCGTGAAGAAATAGGCGCCGCGGGAAAAGCCCGCCGTGACTTTATTGAGGATCCGGGAGGAAAACACGTGCGTCTCGTTCACGCTCGCGACCTGGTTCCGTAGCGTAAGGTCCACCAGGCTCAGGGGATTGACCGAGGGCGTAAACGCGACGCTGTCGTCGATGGTATAGACGCCGGCCAGGGAGTCTTTGTCCGAAAAGATCTGATCGAACCGGGTCGTGCCGAAGTCCTCGCGAATCGCCTGCTTTGGATTGTTATACGCAATTGCGATTCCCCCGCCAAGATTGGGACCGTTAGCGACGGGCCACAGGGCCAGCAACGGCTGTACGGACGGAACGGCAGCGGCTCTCGACGCATCGTCCGGCACCAAAGTGACGTTACTCAGAGCGAGGCTCTGCCGGAATCCTTCGTAGTTTCCGAACAGGAAGGTTTTGTTTTTCTTGAGCGGCCCACCGAGGGATCCCCCGAATACATTCCTCCGAAACGGAGGGACTCCGCCGTGATCGAAGAAATTGCGCGCGTCTAGCGCGCTGTTGCGCAGGAACTCGTAAACGGAGCCGTGAAGATCGTTGGTGCCCGAGGTCGTCGCGATGTTTACTTGCGCGCCGGATCGTTTTCCATATTCCGCGCCGTAAGTATCTTTGACGAGTTCGAACTCGCGAATCGCGTCCACGCCCAGCAGTTGTCCGCTCGCTCCTCCCGGAGTGGTGTTGATGTTCGAAGCTCCGGTATATTCAATTCCGTTCAGAAGGAACAGGTTCGCTTCCGGGCGGCGGCCGGAAACGGAAAACATATTTCCAACGGCCGATGCCGAGGTTCCGACGCCTCCCGCACGCTGAGCCGTGACATTTACAATCCCCGTATTGAGAGTGAGGAGATTGTCGAAGCTTCGGCCATTTAAGGGCAGCTCTTTGACTTGCCGCTCCCCGACAAGGCCCGATACATCCGAATTGCTCACCTCAACTCCCAGCGCCTGCTCGGTTACCTGGACCGATTCCGTGACGTTGCCGACTCGCAGGACGAAGTCTATGTCGGCCCGCCGCCCGAGGACCAGTGCGACGTCTTTCCTCGTCTGGCCCTCGAAGCCCTGCTTTTCTACAGAAACCTCGTAATTACCGACGCTCAGCAATGTAACGTCGTAATGTCCGGAGTCATCGGTCGACACCTTGCGAACGGTACCGGTCTCCTGACTCCTGACCGTTACCGCAGCCGCCGGAATTGCGCTTCCCGTAGCGTCGGAAATGGTGCCGGCGATCGATGCCTCCCCTTGTGCCCAGGCGTTGATCGACAGTACTCCCGGCAATAACAGAACGATTGTAAAAAGCCACTTGCCGCTGCTCACAGATTTCGACCCTTCCTTTCCGTTTGAATACTTTTTCGAAAACAGATTCCCCACTACCTAGATAGAGAATAGGGTGATATCAAACACAATGTCAACCTTTTTAATCTATTAATTCTATCGACTAACTTCCCTAGCGAACTACGCTCTCGAAGCAGGCAAATCCTTGGTTTTTATTCAGATAGGCTCAGACTTCCGGAATGAAGGCAATCAGTCGCGCCGGCTTCGCAAGCTCCGAATTCGGGTTGGTTACTGGTACTAACGTCGTGCGGTCCAGAATGTTGGCGACCGCGTCGTGGATCCCTCGCATTAACGATTGCGTTTGACAGGCGTCGGGGAGAGGGCAATCCGTACAGGAACGTCGATCGCCCAGACACGGAAGCGTAGTGACCGGCCCGTCAATGAGCCGGATGATCGAGCCCACTGTTATCCCGTTTGGCGGAATCCGAAGATAAAAACCGCCTCGGGGTCCCCGCTGGCTGCCGAGGATACCCGCGTTCTTGAGTTCATTCAGAATCCCCTGGAGAAAAGCAGCGGGAGCGTTCACTGCGTCGGAAATCCGAGGGGTGAGGATCGGCCCGCGGCCATATTCGCTCGCCAGGAAATAAAGTGCGCGCAAAGCATATTGGCATTTTCGCGTCAAGGTAGTCATTTACGAGTGCCACCTGGTTTCCGCCTTCTGCCTTGGCTCATTTCTTTAATCTACAGTTAGTCGATCTTTTTTGTCTACTAAATAACGCTGAAGACTCCCTGAAGAGATTCGTCAGAAAATCGTCATGGGTCCGGCCGCTCCCGGAGTCAGGAAAAAGTCAGGGAATCTTAAGACACCGTGCAGTTCGTTTGCTGCTAAAAACTCCAATAGGACCAGAAAAGAATGGTTTTAAATCAGGTTTTCTGTTCGATTTGCGCTCTTTATCTGACCGTTGCAACATGCGGCGCCGCTCCTTCCGCGATTGGGGCGAAAACTGCGGCTGCGGTCAGGATTGATTCAGTCGCGGACCGATACGAACTGCAGAGTTTCTCATTCGAAGTCAGTCCCGACACGGGAAATGCCGAGATTCGGCTCCAGTATGACTATCCTCTTGCGCGGATCGCCGGAGGCGATGGCGAACATGCGCCGGATTCAAGGGTAACTACAATTCCGGGTCTCAGATATGACAAGTCTGCCCACGCCATCGTTTATGACAGGGGCGCCACGCGCACCACGTGCGCGACGGCGTCAGGTGACAATCTGCATATGAAGCGAACCGGCGCATGTGTCGTCGTTACTCATCGCGATGCGACGGGAGGCGAGTTTAATACCCTTGAGACCTGGTTCGAAGTGCGCAGGTAAACTAAGGGGCGGCTGAAAAGGCTGGAGACCGCTCGCAGACGCGCGCGGCTCCGAATGGGTTTTCGTTCGGGGGGCCAGGCGTCGTATTCATCACCCTCTTTCAGACTCTGCTTTTATTCGCGTAAGCAATGTAGAAGCCGGCCGGCACAAGGAAGATCGTAAGAATCACTGAAACGGTAAGCCCCCCGATCAGAGCCCGGGCGAGGGGAGCATACGATTCGCTTCCCTCGCCGAGCTTCAGAGCCATTGGCAGAAGGCCGATAATCGTCGCCAGCGAGGTCATGAGCACAGGCCGCAGCCGTACTCTACAGGATGTAACGATCGCTTCTCGTACTGCCAGGCCTTCTTCAAGCAAATGATGGGCGAATTCCACGATCAGAATGCTGTTTGACATCGCAATGCCCGCAAGCATCACGACTCCCATCAGAGACATCACGTTCAATGTCGTATTCGTGACCGTCAACGCGATCAGGACGCCCGTAATACCGGGAGGAAGCGCCAGCAGAATAATGAACGGATCGATATAGGAACGAAATTGCGCGACCAGAATGAGATAGAGCAGCACGACGGAAAGGGTGATTCCCACCGCGAAACTGCGGAACGATGCGTACATGGCCTCGACTGTCCCACGGATCGTCACCGCGACGCTTTTCGGGAACTGGGTGGTTGAAACGATTTTCTGAATACCGCCCGCCAGTTTTCCGAGGTCCTCTCCGTTCGGACGCACCAGCACGTCGATGTTCCGCCGGATCTGATAATGGTCCACTTCCGTGGGCGCCTCGAACGGCGTTATCTTGCTGACCATATCAAGCCTTGTCGAGCTTCCCGCGCCCGACCCGCGCAGGGGAATCGACCGGAGATCATACAGGTTCCGGATCTTTTGTTCCGGGTATTGGACCGTCAGATAGTAATTGTTTCCGTTCTTCGAGTCGATCCAGATACTCGGCGCAATCATCAGATTCGAAGTAAGCGCTGTAATCACATTCGACATGACTTCCTTCTCACTCAGACCGAGTTCGCCGGCGTGGACGCGATCAATTTCCAGCCGCAGCGAAGGATAGTCGAGATCCTGAGGGATAAAGACGTCCGCGGCCCCACCGGTCGAACGGATCTTTGACCCGATATCGAGCGCGGCCTGGTAATCCGCCTTCAGATCGGTCCCCGCGACCTGCACGTCAATCGGTGCCGGCATGCCCATGTTTACCACCGAGTCGACGAGGCTTCCGGAAGAGAAGAACGCGGTCAGCTCGGGCATCTCCCTCTGCATCCGCCGTTTTACTTCGGCAATGTATTCGTAGCTGCCGGTCTTATGACCCGATTTCAAGCTGGTTTGCACGAACGCCGTATGCATGGCGGAATTCGACGTATACACGGCGGAAAATCCAGGATCCACCCCGACGTTCGATACGATCATTTCGAGGTCGCCCGGGCTTACCACCTTGCGGATGAGTCGCTCCAGCTTCGCAACCTCGGCTTCCGTATCCATAAGTTTCGTTCCGGACTCTGCTTTGACCTGAATCACAAACTGCCCGGCATCCGTTTGTGGGAAGAATGCAAGCCCGACGAAGGGATAGAGCGCGAGGCTCGCGCCGAAGGCCAGGAAAAACACGACAAGTGCCGCAACAGGCCGGATCATCACGCGCTTGACGAGCTTCTCGTATCCGTTCAGGAGGCGGTCGAACTGTCGCGAGAACGCCTGATTAAAACGCGCGCCGAATCCGGGCCGCTCCGCGGATTCCGTGTGCCTCATGAAGCGCGCACAGAACAGGGGCACCACGGTCAGCGCCACAGCATATGACGCAAACAACGAGATGACCACCGCGAGGGCGAGCGCCGAAAACAGAAACTTACTCACGCCGTAGAGCAGCGTCACGGGAAAGAACACAACCACGGTCGTCAGCGTCGCGGCCAGAACGGGAAGAGCTACTTCCCGGCCACCCGATTCGGCCGCGACGGCAGGCGGTTCGCCCCGTTCGAGATGCCGGTAGATGTTCTCGAGAACGACTACAGAATTATCGATCAGTCGTGAAAGCGCCAGCGCAAGCCCGCCGAGCACCATGCTGTTGACGGAACTCCCCCCAATCTGAAGCACAATGAACGTAGCGAGCACCGACAACGGAATCGAAAAGAACACGGCAACGGTGGCGCGGAAGCTTCCGAGAAATACCAGGATCATTACGCACGTCAGGAAGAGCCCGATCCCGCCCTCGTCAAGAAGGGTCCGGATCGCCGTTTTGACGAACTTCGACTGATCGAACACGACAGTCCGCTCGAGCGAATCCGGTACATCGAACAATTTGGTCAGCTTCTGACGAACACCGTCGACCACCGCGATCGTGTTCGAATCGCCGCCCTGTTTGAGCACGGGCAAATAGACGGAACGCTGCCCGTCAACGCGCACCACGTTGAATTGTCGCGAGTAGGCGTCTTTCGCTTCGCCGACGTCGGACATGCGAACCGCCGACTGCCCCACTACCTTCAGCGGCGCCTGATTCATGTTGTTCAATTCGAGCTGGCTGTTGGCATAAATGTTGTAGTCGTAATGTCCGATTTCGACGTCGCCCGCGGGCAGCACGATATTGGTCTCATTGACGGCGCGCACCACGTCCATCGGGCTCAACTGGCGCGATTCCAGCTTGTAGGGGTCGACGTAGAACATGATCTGCCGCCATCGTCCGCCGAAGGGCTGCGGAATCGAAGCGCCAGGCACGCTGGCCAGCTGGTTGCGAACGAAGTTCTGCGCGAGATCCTTCAATCTGGTTTCACTGAGCCCGTCGCCTTTCAGGGTGACCAGGCAGACAGGCAGGCTCGAGGCGTCGAACTTCAGGACAACCGGCGGCAGTGTTCCCGGCGGCAAATCCCGCATGTCGGCCATCGCCAGGTTGGCGATCGTGGATGTTGACGAGGCCGCGTCGGAGCCTGGCTGGAAGTAGACCTTGATCACGCTCACGCCGGAGAGAGAACGCGATTCGATGTGCTCGATTCCGCTGGCGAGCGTAAAGAACCTCTCGAGATGCGTCGTGATGTCGCCTTCGATCTGTTCCGGCGGCATTCCCGAATAGAATGTCGCCACTACCACCACCGGAATATTCATGTTTGGGAACATGTCGACCGGCATTCGCGCCACGCTGACCGTTCCAACCAGCGCAACGATCAGACATAAAACGACGATCAGATAAGGAGTTTTAATAGCGAAACGGGACATGAGCGGTTATTCCTGGCCGGTTTTAAGAATGCTGGGCTGGACCTTTTCTCCATCGCGCAGACCCGCATGGCGGCCGACGATGACCTCGTCGTTTTCGAGAAGACCCGACCGGATCTCCACCTTCTGCGGCGTCTGAATACCCGTCTTGATCGGCACGATGCGAATCACTCCGGCGCTGTCGACCGTCCACGCCTGAGCGGCATCGCCCGCTCCATCCACAGCGTCGAGCGGCACGGCCAGTGCGTTGCTGCGCTCCTCGATCTGCAAATTGACCTCGGCGTACATGCCGGGCACGAGAATCAGACCGGGATTAGGGACGTCGATTTCCGTATCCATGGTGCGCGTCGACATCTGGATCTTGTCCGCGAACCGCGTCACACGACCCGGAAACGTCCGGTGCAGAACGGGTACGTTCACCTCGACAGATCCACCCGTGTGAATGTTCGGGACGGCGGACTCAGGCACAGGCACGATCAGCCGCAGCAGATTGTTTTGCGAGAGCCGGATAACGGGCATGGCCTGAGTCTGTGAAGAAGTGCCGGCCTGGATCATGGAACCGGCGTTCGCATACCGTTTGGTCACGACACCATCGAAGGGCGCAGTAATCGAGGTGTACTTGAACATGGTCTTCAGGCGTGATTGCTCGCCGCGTGCGACATCGGCCTTTTGCTCGGCCTCTCTCAATCTGGATTTGGCGCCGGAGACCTGCGCTTCCGCCTGGAGATCGCGAGAATGCGCCTCGTCCACGTCCTGCTGGGGCACCAGGCCGGCTTCTTTTTTCGAAACCTCCTCGATTCGGGACCAGGAAAGGTGCGCCATCTGATGGGCGGATTCGGCGCGAGCAAGCTCGTCGTTGGCATTGGAGATTTCGGCCTCGGCGGCCTGAATCGCGGATCCGGCCTTGTTCAGCTCATCCTGCATTTCGGGAACTTCGAGCGTGGCGATCGGGTCTCCTTCGCGAACGCGATCGCCGATATCGACACGAATGGTTTTGATGTATCCCGCCACCTTCGCCATGACATCGATTTCCTGATACGGAATGAATTCCGCCGTCAGGACGAGCGCGTTCGACAGGTTCTCCCGTTCGACCTTCACCGCCGTTACGATCGGCGGGGCGCCCTCGCCGGCCGCCGCGGGGACGGCATTTCGAGCCTCGCTCGCACCGCCGCAGGAAACGAGTCCGGTACAGAAAAGGAGAACAGCGGCGGTGGGAGAAATTATCGCTCGATTCGTTTCGTTACTCATTGTTTTCTCTTCAGCGCAGCGCGCCGGTGGAGTAGTCGAGAGCGGAACGCCTGCTCAGGTATTCGTATGTCGCGTTTGCGGATGCGATCTGCGCCGAAGTCTGCGTATACTGCGCCTGCGTCAGTTCGACGATGCTGCCCAGACCGATGTCATATCGGGCTTGCGCCAGACGCAAAGCCTCATTTGCCTCCGCCACCAGCCGCGCAGCAACGTCGAGGCGCCGAAACGCGGTATTCGCGTTCAGCCACGCGACTCTGACGTCCTTCGAAATCTGCAGCGTCAGTTCCTGGAAGTCCTTGTCGGCCGCCTCGGCGCGCAGGTCGGCCTCCGCCCGTCGGGCTGAGAAGAGACCGCCGGTGAAGAGCGGAATGTTCAGGTTCATGCCGGCGGCGCCGTAGTGATCGCCGCGGTAGCCTGCATCGTGAGCCGGTGCCTCGCCCGCGGTGCCGAGCGCGCTGAGGGTGGGATAACGAAGATCCTTCTGGGCCTCGGCGAAACGGTGTTCGGCGCTTCTCGCAAGATCAAGCGCGGACAGGTCCGGGCGGTCGTGGAGCGCTTCCGTAATGAGAGGATCCACATCCGGGCCGAGCGGTGCCGGCATGGATTCTTCAACCAGGTCGAAGCTCATGGTTTGCCCATATCCGAGCGCGGCCGAAAGCCGCGCTTGCGCCGAACTTGCGTCATTCTGGGCCTGATAGAGGGTCAGTTCCGCCTCGGAGACCGCAACTTCGGCAAAACGAACATCAAGGGTGGATTTGAGCGAACTTGCCGCCAACGCAGTAATCTGGCGCAGAACAAGCCGTCTGTCATCAAGTGCGGCCTGTGCTACTTTCGCTACGGATTGCGCCCCGAGCGCCGAGTAGTAAGCCTGCTGTACGTCGAGCAGGATTTGGGCGCGGGTAGTGACGACGTTCTGGTTCTGCGCTTGCGCCCGGAGTCTCGCCGATCCCGTGAGATTCCGGGTTCGCCCGAAATCGGTAACCAGCTGGCTGACTGTAACGCCGAAAGCGACGCGACTCGACAGGCTCGACGTAGTCAGCGCGCCCGCCGCGACAGCTGTACCTTCGTCCGCGCCAACGCCAGTGATGCTTCCGTAGACGCTGGGCAAATATGCCGAGCGCGCTTCGTTGACGACCTGTCCAGCGGCTCTCGCCACCAGCGCGGCAGAAGCCAGGCGCGGTTCGTTTTGAACGGCGATCTTTTGCGCATCGGCCAGCGTGAGCCGCGTGGGTGTCTGCGCAAATCCAGGCATGCAGGCCGCCGACGCAAGCAGAGCAGCCAGGGCTGAGGTGTTGCGCAATTTAGACTTCCGCCCCCATTATTTAAAGCTCCGCCTCTACGACGCCGATCTTGAGAACCGTGGTCTCCTGAGCTTCGATGAGCCCATCGCGAACCAGCTGGAAGAGCGAGGGGAGAAGGGCGGCTACGGTCTCCGGAGACTCGATGAACTCGACGCGGACGGGCAAGTGCTGACCCCGCGCACCCAGAGCGTCGGCCGAGTGCGCTCGATGATGAATGCCGAAACCTGCCTGGGGACGAATTAACGTTGCGCCGGCAACCCCGCGCTCGAGCAGGAAGGAAAACACATCGTTATAAAGGTAATCGTTCTGCGAGGCCGTATCCTCGTTCATATGGATGATGATTTTTCTCGCCGGACCTGGTTTGAGCATGTGGGATAAGCGCTGAGCGGTTTGCCCCGCCTCTCTCAGTGTTAGAAGGGAGTGCCGCGTGGAGGCTACTGAAGACTTGCTGAATTTTGCCTGAACAACTCCGTCAGAAAACTGTCAGGAAAAGTTCAGTTGTATGTGTGATGCCGCTTATCGAGGATGAGAGTAAGCGTGCGCATCCTGGTCGTGGAAGACGAAGTAAAGCTGGCTCTCGCTCTTCGGGAAGGTCTTGAAGCGGACGGCTATTCCGTCGAAGTGGCTGATACCGGCGAGAGCGGCTTCTATCTCCTCCGGAGCAATCCATTCGATCTCGTCATCCTTGATCTAATGCTGCCCGGCCGGAACGGACTGGAAATCCTTGCGGCGCTTCGGCAGAAGCAGCTGATGATTCCGGTGTTGCTGCTGACGGCGCGTGATGGGATTGAGGATCGCGTTCGCGGACTGGATGCGGGCGCGGACGACTATCTCGTCAAACCCTTCGCCTTCCCGGAATTGCTGGCGAGGTTGCGCGTGCTGCTTCGGCGAGGCAAACAGGAGCCGGTTGGAAAACTCCAGATCGCCGACCTTGAGATCAACGTCGTTACCCGTGCCGTCAGGCGCGGCGGCAGCGACCTGGAACTGACTACCCGGGAATTCGAAATTCTGGAATATCTGGCCCGAAATCAGGGCCGTGTTGTTTCACGCGAGATGCTTGCCCGGGAGGTATGGCGGGAAATCAGCCGTCAGGTACCCCTCGACAACGTTATCGATGTCCACATCGCGCGCCTGCGCCACAAGATCGATGAAGCGTTCGGGAGCAAACTCGTGCACACAGTTCGTGGAGTCGGGTTCATCCTGAAAAGCTCTGGTTGATTAGAGCATAAGTCCGTTTCCGAGCATAAGTCCGTTTCCGAGCCGCGACCGGAAGGGAGCGACGCTCTCGCTTGTGGCAAGGTAAAACCTTGAGGACATCGCGTAAGTCCTTTGTTTTTGGCGCGACCCCTCAGAAGCGTGGTCAACGTTAATAGCAAAAGTACTCTCTAGTGGCGATACATACTTTCGCCATAGATCACTTTGTAATCGTATTCCCTGTCGACCGCCGGGTCTTCTCCGAAATGCTGCTGCAGGATCCAGATCCCGTCGGAATTCGCGAGCAGAATAAGATTTTTTCCCGTATCTCTGCTGGTCGCCGTAATCCCCTTGAATTCCTGCGCAACTATCGGGTGGGCCGGGTCCGAGAAATCCATGATCCGCAGGGTCTGTGGTGCGGCTGCCTTCGCCTCAACCGCCGGTGAATCGGACACCAGCGCGACATTCCCGGTTGCGGCCAGCAAACTGGCCGATGTGGAACTCCCCGGATAAGCCATTTCGCCCAGAACTTCGGGCCGGTTCGCGTTGGTCACATCGATTAAGGTCAGACTCTTACCTGACTCGTGTTCAGCATAGATGTAAGAGCGATCGTAATGCTGAGTGGAAATGAATCTGGTGACAGCCCCACCTGAGAGCGGGACATGTGCTACGACCGTAATCCGGTCCTGCGAGTCCGGAGATGCTCCGTCCTGCTTCTTCGAATGCTTGTCTTTCGCGTACAATCCGCTGGCACTTGTCAGAAGAAGAATGGCTATGATGGGCTTCACAACCATTATTCTGAGGAGGAACCCCCGCCAGGCACTACTTAAGAATTGCTGAATTGTTCCTGAAGCCCGGCTTCAGAACTTTGTCAGTGAGGTAATTCAATCCGGAACGTACTGCCCTGACCTGCTGTACTGGCGACCGTAAGATTCCCGCCGTTCGACTGGATCGCCCATTGCGCGATGGCGAGGCCCAGCCCGAACCCACCCGCGCTTCGCGTACGGGAATTGTCGAGGCGATAGAAGCGATCGAAGATCCGCTCCGCGTGCTCTGGGGGAATACCCGGCCCCGCATCCTGTACTTCGAGAGCCACCATTCCCCGCTGTGTCTCCTCTACGCGCACCTGGATTTTCGAACCAGCGGGAGAATACTTGATCGCATTGTGCAGCAGGTTGATGATTGCCTGCCGGACCACGGTGCGGTCCGCCTCAACAAAAACCGGCGTCACGGCAGGGAGTACGAACTCCTGCGAATTTTCTTCGACCAGAGGCTCAAGCAGCGCCGCCGCTTCGCGTACCAGTTGTGGCAGCGAGAACACGGAGCGATTCAACCGTACTGTCCCCGCGTCCGCGCGCGAGATGGTCAGAAGCTCATCGACGAGATTGGTCAGCCGAGTCGCCTCTTCGAGCATGCTCCCGACCATCTCACGGTAATCATCCCTGGTTCCGTCTTTCTGCAGCCCGACCTCCCCGATGCTGCGAATCGCCGCCAGCGGCGTTCGCAGCTCATGAGACGCGTCCGACGTAAACTGCTGCAATTGCTGAAAGGACAGGTCAAGCCGGCCGAGCGTCGCATTGAACACTTCGGCGAGGTGGTCCAGTTCATCGCCGCTTCCGTTCAACGGCAGCCGTTCGTGCAGTCTCTTCGAGGTGATTTGCTCCGCCTGCCGGGTAATCTGCTGCACCGGGTCGAGCACGCGGCGCGACATTCGGTATCCGACGAATCCGGCGAGCGCGAGCATCACGGGCAACATTGCGATGCCGGCCGCCAGAACCTCGTTGACCGAGTGACTGATACCCTCGGTGCTATAGGCAAGCCGAAGCACTACCGGCGTGCCCGCGATTATATGGCGGCGGCTGACCATCAGAAGCTGAGTTCCGTCCGAGAGCCTCCAGGATTTTTCGGAGTAGCCGCCAACGCCTTCGTCCGCCGCCGGATTGCCGCCGAGTGCTTGATCCCCGAGCCGCTGATTGTGAAAAAGTAATGCCCCATCGGGCGAGCGGACCTCCAGATAGCGCTCCAGCACCTCTTTGGACTGAGGATGATTATGATAGTCCTCGTTGACCTTCAGCCGCCCCTCCGGCGTGAAGTACATTAACCCCTCGACCGTCTCGATGTCCTGAATCGCGTAGTGTCCCAGTTGACGCCGCAACTGGAAGTGAAAGATCGCCGCTGTGCCCGCCGTGAAGACTAACAGCGCGCAGAGGAGCATCACCGCATATGACAGGGTGAGTCGTGTTCCGAGCTTTCCCGCTTTTGTCGGCAACATTGCTATTCCGGTCGTAACACAAATCCGACGCCACGAACGGTCTGCAGCATCTTGCGCTCGAAGCTATCATCCAGCTTCCGGCGCAGGCGCGCAATATGCACATCGATTACGTTGTCCAGCGGCGTATGCCGCGCGGCCTCCTTCCAGACTTGCCGGGCCAGCATGTCTCTTGAAACGACTTGCCCCTGCTGAACCATAAAGTACTCGAGTAATTCGAATTCTCTCGGCGTCAGGTCAATCGGCTTATCGCCGCGCCTGACTGCGTGCCGGACCTGATCAAGCGTCAAATCTCCGACCTCAAGGATCGAGGGAACTTCGGACGAACGTCCGCGCACCAGCGCGCGGAGGCGCGCCTGCAACTCGGAAAACGCGAACGGCTTGATGAGATAATCGTCCGCGCCGGAATCGAGGCCGCGAACCCGATCCTCCACCGAATCTCGCGCCGTCAGGAGCAGCCCCGGGGTTCGATCTCCCAGGCGGCGAAGGTTGCGCAGGATTTCGATTCCGTTCCGGCCCGGCAGCATCACGTCCAGAACCCAGACGTCAAACGACTGCGTCTGCGCCAGGAAAAAGCCTTCTTCCCCCGTCTCGGCAAGGGTCACGGTGTGGAGATCGTCTTCGAGTCCCGCTTTGAGAGACTCGGCGAGCTTCGTTTCATCTTCGACCAGCAGAATCCGCACTGGATTTATTTCACCACTCCATTCGAGATGTGGGAGCCGGATGCCAACAGGCGATTCGTTGACATCGCATATGATCAGCTGAGTTGAGGGCTTGCAAATTCCCATTGATACGGCGTTTCCGCCCGTTTGGATTGCAACCCGGCTGCTTCCGTCGATTGGAGTCGGCCCACTGGTCGGGTTTCGATCGCGAGTCAGCCCACACAGAGACCTCGGAATCCGCACGTCGATGATCATCAGTCTGTTCGGGCTGTTCGCCGCTTTGATCGGTCAGGCTTTGTGGCGCGCAAGAGATGCTCCATCGACTTTCCCGCCTCTCAATAACCGGCTTACCGTCGTTGCGGCAGATGGTTTCTTCGGGGTGCGATACTTGTGGCGATACGGTGGCGGGTTCCCGAGCCGGCGGCTCCGCGCCGTCACAGCGTCGTTCTGTTGATCCCGCTGGGGGCGTTACAAGCAGCGCCGGTTCAACGGCGGCGGTGGCGACGATGTCGATACACCATCACATTACCCGATGATCGCCGCGATCAGTACAGCTCCGGCTTCTGTCGCCAGAACGCTCGTCGACCTTCCGATCTGTCGTAAGACTCGGGATGACATGCTCGCCCGGAATCTTGTGTTTGTTTTTCTGATTGACTGGGGGTGACGGCTTTCGCGGGCCTATCTGTACTGAGTCCGCACGGATAGTGGAGTGTGAAGATTCTGAAATGGCGCCGTGGGTGTCGTCAAACGCCATTGCTAACTGTAATTCTGAGAAATCCACGTTGGCCGATTCGCGAATGGAGCCGAACTCTTTGTGGACAGGGGTACCGCCCGGATTTGACGAATGTTCTACATCGGCGAATTCGTCCCTCCAGCGGCGCCTTGCGATGCGATAGTGTTCGACCGTTCACGTTCGCAAAAATGCGCGTCCATAATTTTCGGATTTACCCCACTTGTGCGGTCACTTATGTGGAGAATCCAGGATGCCGGCGCTCTCAGTTGTTCTGACTGTCGGAGACAAAGGGTCTATTTCCCGGCGGCCGAGCCTGTGCGTTCCCGCATCGAGCCCGGTAAGAAGACCCTTCGGTGGTTACGTCGGCATCGGAAGTCTATCGGAGTTCCTTCCGGGCCTCCAGAAAAGTCACAGTTGCGATGTAAAAGCCGTAGTTCTCGAACTCCCGCTTTTCCACTCACTTATCAAATGACCCGTGCCGGAAACCATGCACGAACTTCTCCGAATCTTTTGGTCACCAAACAGACTGGGTTCCCTGGAACTGCTTCTCAACCGTAGAGGCGAGCCACTCCTGCCGGCGGGGTCCGAGATTATCCCAAATGAAATACTGCTCGACAATCTGAGAACCTTTGATTCGACTGAAAAGGGCGGACGGGATGGACATTCGCCGTCCGGTTGCCGGCAATCCAGCAAGACTGTTGGTGCTCGTTCCGACAAATGTGTAATGTGCGGCGACGACTTCTCCATCCGCTGCCAGGAAATTTATGTGAAGACGACAATCAGGGAATGACAGCCAGTATTTTTCGAAAAACGCAAGGTATTCGGCCCCGCCTTGCAACGGGCCATCAGGCGTGGTTCCGCTGCAATCGGGCGCATACACATTTTCGATAGTTGCGCGGTCTCTGGCGTTGAAGCCATCGAACATACGTAGAACGAGCTCTTTATTTATCGGTGACATGAACGACTCCTTTTCTCCGGCCTCCCCGCCGGTTGCCACGTTTTCCTCGGCACTCACAAGCGGGCACGCCTGGCCAGACCAGGGCTTTCCCATGGATCAGTCTCAACATGGGTACGAATCAAACTCAAAAGAATTTGTTTGTCTTTCTCATTTGGTAAGCACAGGCTTGAGCCTTTAAGGCCAATTGGCCTGGCAGGCTCGTGAGAAAGTCTGCTTACTCACGGCTCAGATCGTGAAATAATTGAGCACCGCATTCCGGCCCAGCGTCCCGGAAAGCACACTTCGCAAAGGTATTTAAAATAAGTGGCCTGACTGGTAAAGCGCCTTTGAGCGGGAAAACCCCTCATCGTTAATCGATTTTTAACTGAAAAGAGCAGAAACGTCGGGAACGCCAGTGATTGTGGGTAAGCCGCGATATACTAAGTTGCCTGAACCATGAAGGCGTCCGCTGAAGCCGGAACCATCACCGCGCTGTTGAGGAAAGCCAACAATGTGGCACTCGACCCCCAGCAACGCCAGGAAGCTGCGGACCTTCTTTTCGATCGCGTCTACAGACTTCTTCTGACACGAGCACAGGCGAAAGTTCGAAGGGAAAACGCCTCTGACGCGCTCACGCCAGTCAGTGTCTTAAGCGAGGTTTACATCGACTTATTTCACAAAGCCGAAATCGAATGGAAGGACAGGGAGCACTTTTTTAATCTGGTATCCGCGAAGATACGGCATGTTCTGGTTGCGAACGCCAGAAAGCGCGCGCGGCAAAAGCGTGGCGGAGGCCGGGTCCGGACGACATTAACTGATGCGCAAGCCGCGGTCCGCCCCGAGGCGGATAAGGCGAGTTTGACGCTGATCGTTGAGGAGGTACTGGGGCGGGTGGAGCGCGAAAACCCCAGAGACGGGAAAATCGCAGAGTTTCTCTTCTACTGCGGTTTCACCGAGCGTGAGACCGCGGAGTTGACCTCGGTTTCCGTTTCGACGGTTGAGCGAATCAAGAGAAATATCAAAACATCGATAATCGCACGATGCATCGAGGAGGACCTGCGATATGGAGAAAGGGGTTCAGGAAGGACTTCTAAGAGCTCTGGCAACGAACAAAGATGAGCGAGCTTCCTTTCTTGAGGCCTATTGCGGCAATGATTCTGATTTGCGTCGGTTGATCGAAGAACTCCTTCCGCGCTACGAAAAGCTCGCCGACGAGCTGGAGCGCCCCGCGCTGGGCCAGTTCTGGGCATTGAAGGTACTCGCCGGCGCGGAATCTGTGCGGCCAGGAACACGCATCGGATCTTACGTGGTTGAGCGGGAAATCGGCCGGGGCGGGATGGGCGTGGTGTACCTGGCAAGCCTGGTGGATCACGTCTACGAGAAACGCGTTGCGATTAAACTGGTTGCCCGCCACAACCTTTCAGATCGCACTCACGAGCGGTTTCACCGTGAGATGCAATTTCTGGCGGCGCTTGAGCACCCCAACATCTCCCGTTTGCTCGACGGTGACGTGACTGAGGATGGCGTTCCCTATCTGGTCATGGAGTACGTGGAGGGAGTGCCGCTGAACGAGTTCTGCGGCAGCAAACCCGTCCCGATCGCCCGGCGTCTCGATCTTTTCCGGCAGGTTTGCGCGGCGGTTCAATTCGCGCACGCGCACCTGATCGTCCACAGGGACTTGAAGCCGGGCAACATTCTCGTATCGGCGGATGGGGTGCCCCATCTGCTCGATTTTGGAATTGCAAAGCTGCTCACGGAGGATGAGGCGCAGAGCGCTACGCTCAGCGGTACCGGGCAGTTTCCGATGACGCCGGAGTTCGCGAGCCCTGAACAGGTAAGAGGAGAGCGCCTTACAACGGCTTCAGACGTCTATTCGCTCGGCATAATTCTTTACGAGCTTCTCGCGAAGCAAAGACCGTATCAATTTGCCGGCTTCGGGCTTGATGAGATTGTCTCCAGGGTTTGCTTTGACACGCCCGCGACGCCGAGCGCCGCAAGCGGAGACGCGAGTCTGCGCGGCGATCTCGACGCCATAGTGATGAAGTCGCTGCGCAAGGAACCCGAACTGCGCTATCCTTCCGCGCAGAGTTTATCCGATGACATCGGCCGGTATCTTTCGGGACTTCCCGTAGAGGCGGCGCGCGGGAATGTCGTTTATCAGTTGCGGAAATTCGCCTGGCGTCATCGTCTCGCCGCTGTTTCGGGGCTGACCATCGCCGCCGCGTTGTGTGCTGGAATTATCGCGACGGCCTCGCAGGCGAGCATCGCCCGTCGTGAACGAAGCATCGAGGCGCGGGAACGCATCCATGCTGAGGCCGTGGCCGCCAGAGCGACAGAGCAGGAGCGCATCGCGCAGAATCTCGCCGTTCGGGAGGATGCCGAACGGATCCGCGCGGAAATGAGCGCTGCCGAGGCGCTCCAGCAAAGAAAAGAGGCTGACAGCCGCTTTGATGATGTGCGCGGCCGGGCAACCGCGTTTCTTTTCGAGTTCGACGGTGCTATTGCAAACGTGAGCGGGGCAATCGAAGCGCGGAAACTGGTCGTCTCCAGGGGTCTTGAATATCTCGACAAACTGGCGCGGGATCGAACCGGCGACGATTCGTTGCAACAGGAGATAGCCGGCGCTTATGAACGGCTCGCGGGGATTCAGGGTAACATCTATGGTTCGAATCCGGGCCAATACCGGCGCGCAACGGATACCTATGAAAAGGCGCTCGCCATTCGGAAAGAATTAGCTGCGCGGCATCCACGCGACTATTCGCTCAAACGCGATCTGGGCAATTCCTACATTCAGGCGGCCGACGGCTGGTTCCCCAGCGGCGATACCAGGAACGTTATCGCTTACCACGAAGCAGGGCTGAAGATTCTTTTATCGCTGCCGAGTTCGGGAGATCGATCGAAATCCGTTCAGTCGGGTATCCATCGGGCCACGGGGCACCCCTGCAACTTTCTTCTCTCCGAGGGGGATCATCGTGGCGCAATTGAGAACTGCCGGAGCGCGGTTCGGACCAGTCAGGCCCTCCTTGCCGAAAGCCCGGACGATCTTGCCCTGAGAATGGCGCTGGCGGCCGCCTATGCCCAGTATGGCAACGCCCTGCGCCTCGACAATCGCCACGGAGAGGCCATGCCTCAGCTGGAACTCGCGGCCGCGGAATTTGATCGACCCCATTCCCTCCAGCCGGAAAATAACGGCTACGCGCAAAATGTGGCGGGTGCTTACACGCTGCTCGGCAATACCGAGATGGCCCTGGGAGAGCCTCGTAAAGCGATTGCAAGCTTCGAGAAGGCCATCGCCACAGTTCGGGAAATGATCAGGGTCGACCCGGTCGATGCGCGGGCAAGGACCACGCTGGGCTTTGCCTTGATCCGGTTGGCGCTCCTTTTGGATAAGGAGGGGAGGTCCAGTGAAGCGCTCAAGGCAGGCAGCGAGGGGCTGAACATTTTCAAGGATTTTGCCGACAGCCCGGAGGGAACTCCAGACGACTGGAACAACTACGCCAGTTTCCTGCATGAGATCGGTGTGGCGGAACTGCGCAATCCGCCAGTATCGCTGGTTTACTCGAAGCGGGCGGTTGCAGCTTCATCAAAACCAGGCCTTGTTTTCCTTAACACCCTCGCCGATGCTTATTTCGATACCGGCGATGTCGAAGACGCAATTATTACTGCGGAGAGAGCGCTTGCGCAGAACCCGGCTCCGCAAGGAGCCAGTGAGGCTGGAGTTCGAGCCGATCTGGAGCGGCATCTGCAGAAGTTTCGAGAGAGGCTCGCGGAAAGCGCTCAGAAATAAAACCACAAGCCAGCTTTACCGACGGCAAACGAGGTTGATAGGCGGAAACGATCGATCTGCGCGAAAGCCGCCCGCGGTTGCGAGCGCCCATCTCGAGTTCGTCGTCGGCGCTGTCCATTTATCGATCGAGAACCCCTGTGAACAAGCGCGGCGGAGTAATCTGGGGTGATCACGACACCGTGTCGCCAAACTCAACCCTTTGAATTATCTTTCCGGGTGCGTCGCCGTTTCAGGTGGCTTTCCGTTCTCCCGCCCCTGCTGCGGCCAACTGGAAGCTGTTCGACTCCCCGATAAACGCCGATTCTTCCAGACTTGTTGGCGGCATAACGATTTTATCGGTGACACGCGTTAAAGATTTATATTTATCGCAAAATCAATACCTTGACACTGGGCCCGTCCAAAACCCGCCCTCACCCATGCAATAACAAAATCGAAATGCGAACTGAACGTCAGATCGAGGCCTCCCGTGCTAACGGTGCCAGATCCCGCGGGCCCGTCACGCCCGAAGGCAAATACAACTCTTCCCGCAACGCCTTCAAACACGGTCTCCTCGCCGACACCATCGTCCTGAAGAGCGAACTCGAACACCGCTTCCTCGACCTCCTCAACGATCTTATGGAAGAGCTCCAGCCCGAGACCTCAATCGAGTATTCCCTGGTCGAAACCATGGCCGCGGCGCGATGGCGTCAGCTCCGCATCTGGGGAATGGAAACCGCGGGCATGAATTATCAGATCCGTAACCAGGCGGACAGCTTCGGCCGTGGCGAAGACAAAGCCACCTGCGCCTCCCTCGCCTTTCGCACCCTCAGCGACGATTCCCGATCCCTCGATCTCATCAACCGTTACGATTCCCGCTACGAGCGTCAGTACCACCGCGCCCATCGCCGCTTGCTCGAAATGCGGGACCGGCGTCGACCGTCGCCTGCGGGATTAGAGCCGCCAGAATCTATGCCGACACCAGAAGCGCAACCGCCGGATCCCGTGCCGACCCTCGAAATGCTCCCGCCGGACCCGCTGCCAACCCCGGAATCGCTGCCGCCAGACCCGCCGCCTGTCCCGGAAACTCCGGCCGTCGAATCGAGTAATTCTGCCAAACGAACCCAACAAGCTAATGCAAACAAACCGAAATGGGAAAAACGAAGGAGATACCGTCGTAAGATGCGCGACGCCGTCGCTGCTCAAGCCGCCGAAGAGCCGGGGTTGCGGCAGCACGGCCCGGGCTTTACACTACAGATTCAAGACATTCCTGCCGCCACGTAAGCGGAAACCCTTGTCGCTGTGAAAATTCAGCAAAAATCATGGGAGTCCAATCTATATGAGTGCAGCGGCGACGGCGGCAAACTACGTTCTGACCCTGGAAGAAATCGGCAATCTCACCCGAGAAGGCGGCAAACCCGCCGAAACTCTGATGAACGTGGTCGCCCTGATTGCAAGGCGTTTCCGCACCGATGTCTGTTCCGCCTATCTGCTTGAGCCCGACCGCGCGAATCTCGTTCTCGCGGCGACGCTGGGGCTGCGCCGTGAATGCGTCGGCACGCTGCGCCTCGGGCTGCACGAAGGCCTCGCGGGATTGGTGGCCGAGCAGGTCGATCACGTAGCGGTCGAGAAGGTCAGTCAGCATCCGCGCTTCAAGTTCTTCGGCGAATCGGGCGAAGAAAACTATCAGTCATTTCTCGGAGTGCCCCTCATCGACCGCGGCGTTCTTCAGGGCGTCCTGGTTGTCCAGACCATCGAGCCCCGCATCTTTCGAGTCGGAAGAAATCCGCATGCTGATGGAGGCCGCCGCGCAGGTCGCGCCCGTGGTAAGCGAGGCCCGCACGCTCGATCGGTTCGTCGCGCCCGCGCAGGAGCGCTTGTGGGCTCTCGCGCGTAACCTCTGGTGGAGCTGGGACCAGGATTGCATCAGCCTGTTTCGCGATCTGGACCCGGTGCGCTTCCGGCAGCTGAACAACAATCCGATTTCCCTTCTCCAGGAGATGCCGCTGACGGAGATCGAGCGGCGCGCAGGCGAACTCATGCTCCATAGCCGGATCAATTATGCGTACCGGCGCCAGCATGAATACTTGCAGGCGGACCGAACATGGGGAGCGTTGCATGCCGGCATTCTGCGGCCCTGGCCCGTTGCTTACTTCTCCGCCGAATTCGGCCTGCACGAATCGATTCCGATCTATTCCGGCGGCCTCGGCATCCTGGCCGGCGATCACATCAAAAGCGCTTCCGATCTGGGGATTCCGCTGGTCGGAATCGGTCTGTTCTACGGGCAGGGTTACTTCCGCCAGCGGCTGGACCTTTCGGGATGGCAGCGGGAGGAATATCAGGTTACGGACATTAATCAGTTGCCGATGGAACCGGCGATCGGGAAGAACGGCAGTCCGGTCACCATCCAGATCGATACGCGCGGCGGCTCCATTCGGGCGAAAGTATGGCGCGTCAAGGTGGGCCGCTGCGATCTGCTGCTGCTCGATTCCAATGTGGATGGCAACGCGCCGGAAGACCGCGAACTGACGTCGCAGCTCTACGGCGGCGATGGCCGCGTGCGTATCCGCCAGGAACTGCTGCTGGGTGTGGGCGGCGTGCGTGCCCTTCGCGCGATGGGCATCACGCCTGGCGTGTATCACATGAACGAGGGCCACAGCGGGTTTGCGGTATTGGAAGTGATCCGCGCGCACATGATGGAGGAGGGGATCAGCTTCGATCAGGCGGCCCCAGCCGTTGCGCGCGAAGTGGTCTTCACAACGCACACGCCGGTACCCGCCGGTCACGACCGCTTCGGCGCCGATCTGATCGAAGAGCACCTCGGGCCCTTGCGGGAAGATCTGGGCATTTCGCACGACAGCCTGATGGCGCTCGGGCGTGAAAATCCGGGCGATTATCAGGAGACGTTCTGCATGACGGTGGTGGGCCTGAAGCTGTCGCGGCGCGCCAACGCGGTCTCATCGCTGCATGGCGAAGTTTCGCGCGCGATGTGGACCGGACTCTATCCGGGCAGGACCGAAGACACCGTGCCGATCGGACACATTACGAACGGCGTGCACGTGCCGTCCTGGCTGGCTCCGCAGATGTCCCGTCTTTACGACCGGCATCTGGGCCCGGGGTGGCGCGAGAACGGCGGCGCAAAGACGCTGAATGGCATCGAGACCGTGGACGATGCGGAGCTCTGGGAGACGCATCTGAGCCTGAAGTCCCGGCTGCTCGATTTCGTGCGGCGGCGGGCTGTGGAACAGGCAGATCGGCGCTCGGAGCCGGCGGAAACGCTTCAGCACCTCGGCCGCCTCCTCAGCCCGGATGCACTGACTATCGGGTTTGCGCGGCGCTTTGCGACATACAAGCGAGCCAACCTGCTTTTGCAGGATATTGAGCGCCTTGCGTTGATGATCAATGACCCCAAGCGGCCGGTCCAATTCGTTTTTGCGGGCAAGGCGCACCCGCGCGACGAGCCCGGCAAACGCGTGCTCCAGCAGATTGCCGAACTGATGCGCAGCCGCCAGTTCGATGAAAAGTTCGTTTTTGTAGAGGATTACGATATCAACGTCGGGCGGCACCTGGTGCAGGGAGTTGACGTATGGCTGAACAATCCGCGCCGTCCGCTCGAGGCGTCGGGCACCAGCGGGCAGAAGGTGGTGCTGAACGGCGGCTTGAACCTTTCGGTGCTCGATGGCTGGTGGGCGGAGGCCTATGACGGTCTGAACGGCTTCGCCATCGGGACCGGCCGGACGCACACCAGCATGGACGTCCACGACCGGCGCGATGGAGACGATCTCTACCGCGTGCTTCGCGAAGAGGTGATCCCGCTCTATTACAACCGCGACCAGGACGGGCTCCCGCGCGGCTGGATCAAGCGCATGAAGCGGACGATAAGAACGCTCGGCTGGAGGTTCAGCGCGGATCGCATGGTTATGGATTACACGCTCAAGAACTACGTTCCCGCGGCGGGCGGCACATCGAGCGACATGTCGCGTTCCTGCTGATTGACCCGTATAGTATTCTGGTACTTCTCAACCTCAGGGAGTACTGAATTTGCACAGACGGGAGTTCCTCACCCGCGGTCTTTCTCTTGGTGTCTCTGCGCCTCTTATGGGAACCTTCGGCCGCCTGAAGGCCGCAGAGTTCTCGACGCGAGCAATCGATCTGGTCACGCAGTCGAATGTGATCGACATGCTAGGCATGTTCACGCTCGATTGGAAGCTACTGGATGTGTGGCAGCACTCTCCGGAAACCTTCGGCGAAGCCGATTTTCGCAAGCTCCAGAGCTCCGGGATCAAGGTCTTTCATCCCGCGGTCGCGTTTGAATCGGATCAGTCCTGGGCGATCACAAAGGTGTGGTTCGCCAAATGGAATCGGCTGATTGATGCTCACCCGCAATGGTTCGTGCGCGTGGATTGCGCGGGCGACCTGGCAGCCGCCGGCGGGGAAGGGAAGATCGGCGTCATTCTCGGCATGCAGGATGCGAACCATCTGCGTTGCGTTGAGGACGTCGACGCGTTCTACGGAATGGGCCAGCGGTTGACGCAAGTCACCTACAACTCGATCAACCGTCTGGGATCGGGATGCAAGGCTGCGAATGACCGCGGGCTGACTGACTTCGGTCAGGATGTCGTTGCCCGCATGAATTCGGTTGGCATGGCTATCGACGTTTCGCATTGCGGCGAGCGCACTACGCTCGATGCCATTGCAGCTTCGCGGAAGCCGGTACTGATCACGCACTCGAACTGCAAGGCGATCGCGGGTTCGGTGGCGCGCTGCAAGACGGACGCGGCGATCCGCGCCGCAGCGGCCAAAGGTGGCGTGATCGGGTTGACCGGAGTCAGGCACTTCGTTCGCGCCAAAGATCCGGTTACCGTGAATGACGCGCTGGATCATTTCGACCACGCCGTGAGGATCGTGGGCATCGAACACGTCGGCGTCGGGAGCGATCTGGATCTGGACGGCCGCGACCCGCGCGGAGCCGCGCGTCTGGAGTACGACATCGCGGGTTTGAATAGCACCCGCCGGATGTTCCAGCTTACGGAAGGCCTGATCGGCCGCGGCTATACCGACGAACACATCCGCCTGATTCTCGGCGGCAATTTCCAGCGGGCTTTAAAGCAGATCTGGTCTTAGAGCATTTTCGTCGGATTCGCCGGACCGCGACCGATTCCGAGCCGCGACCGGCAGGGAGCGTCCTCTACCTACGGTGTTTGCGAAAATGCTCTAACCAGTCTTGTTGAAGATCAAAACGGAAACGGAAGTTCTGCCCTCCGGCTCCGTTTCGGTTTGGGTTTTCGTCTCAGTCAGCGTCAAGCCATCGGGCGAGAACGCGAAGTGACTCACCTCGCCGATCGTGGTGTTTCCTGTTGTCACTTTGCCGATGACATCGAAGCTGGAATCGTCGATTCGCCGGACGAAAAGAATAGCGCCCGTCGCAAGGGACGCTTCGCTGCCGTCGAGGCGAAGGCGCTGGTGGGAAACGTTGCCAGAGCCACTGATGGAGTTCGAACGACCTTGACAGGCGGTTGGCCGGGCAGGGAACAAAACCCCGGCCAGGATCAGAGAGGCGGCCTTCAGCATGCCTCTATCATTGCATCAGACGAAGCAGGTCTTCGAGCTGGATTTTCGCGCCGGTCTTGTCGTCGCGGTACTTCGCGATCACCGGCGTGTAGATTGAGATGCCCCAGTCGCGGCCCGGCCCGATTGACACGGCGCGCGATCCCGCAATGACCACAGCACCTTCGGGGATCACGAGCGGCTCGTCATCGGTCGCACGATAGATCTGGCCGCGAACGAGGTCGTAGACGGGCGTCGAGCGGTTGAGGATCGTGCCCGTGCCGAGCACGGCCTGGGTGCGGACCACAGTCCCTTCGTAGACACCGCAATTGCCGCCGACCAGGACATTGTCTTCGATGATCACTGGCAGGGCTCCGACGGGTTCGAGCACGCCGCCGATCTGGGACGCCGCCGAAATATGGCAATTGCGGCCAATCTGCGCGCAGCTTCCCACCAGCGCGTGCGAGTCGATCATGGTCCCTTCGCCGACGTAAGCGCCGACGTTGACGTACATCGGCGGCATGCAGATCACGCCTTTGCCGACATAACTGCCGTCGCGAATGCTCGATCCGCCGGGCACGATGCGCACGCCATCGGCGCCGCCGAACCGGTGGACGGGATACGTGGACTTGTCGAAGAACGGCTGCCGCGCGTCGTCGATCGACATATCGACGACCGAGCCCATACGGAAGCCGATCAGAATCCCCTTCTTGACCCAGCCGTTCACGCGCCAGCCGCTGGGTTGGTCGCTATCGGGCTCAGCCGCGCGGATCGCGCCCGCGTTCAGCGCCTCTTTGAAGTGGGCGAAGAGCGCGAAGTGTTCCGGCGTGTATTGGGTTGGGGGATTATCGAAAATCTTTTCAATCGCCTGTTGCAATCAGTGAGCTCCCGCCACGGCCAGAAGTCCGGCCGTCTGAACGCCTGCTCGATCTTCTCTTTACTCGCGGCTTGCGGTTCGACCATCGGCAGTCGATAAACAGGTTCCAGCAGGCCCATCACGGCCATCGCCCCATTTCACCGGGATCGGATTCGATTCGACGAAGTTGGTCTCCATCAGCGGCAGCCAGCGGCGCTGATGGTTGCGCGCGGCATCGAAATGGCCCTCATTCGCAAAGCGCGTCAATTCGGTCATAGCTCCGGGAATCTGATTCGAAACGACGGAAATCACGCCGCGCCCGCCGAGGGCGATCACCGGTATCGTCATGGCGTCGTCGCCCGAAAGCACGACGAATTTCTCGGGAACGCGATGCACGATCTCCGCGATCTGCGTGATGTTGCCCGATGCTTCTTTAATCCCGATGATGTTATCGACTTCAGAGAGCCGGACAACGGTCGCAGGCTCTATGTTCACGCCCGTGCGACCCTGCACGCTGTAGAGGATGATCGGAATGCGAATCGCCTGCGCGATCGCCTTGTAGTGCTGATAGAGGCCTTCCTGCGTGGCCTTGTTGTAGTAGGGAGTAACGGAAAGAATCCCGTCGGCGCCCAGTTTCTCGCAGGCGCGCGCGATTTCGATCACTTCGTGCGTGTTGTATCCGCCCGCGCCGGCGAGGACCGGTATCTCTCCCGCCGCCTCTTCGATCGTGATTTCGACCACGCGCAGGTGTTCTTCACGCGTCAGCGTCGGACTCTCGCCCGTGGTGCCGCAGGGCACGAGAAAATCGATGCCTTGCTCGATCTGACGCCGGACGAGCTTGCGCAACGTTGCTTCGTCGAGCGATCCGTCTTTCCGAAATGGGGTTACCATCGCCGTGCCGCATCCCGTAAACATGTCACCTCCAAAAAGGACATCTCCGAATTCGTAAAAACCCTTCTTGCCCTGCGACCCACTCGGCCGCTTTGATCGCGCCCAGCGCAAAGCCTTCGCGGCTGCGCGCGGTGTGCCGCAAAGTGATTGTGTCGGCCGCCGAATCGAACCCGATTTCGTGAATCCCGGGATGCGCCCCTGCGCGGTTCGATGACGATCGATGTTTCGCGCGTAACCGGCGGCTCGCATTTCGCTCGACCAGCTTCAGCAGCGTTCCGGAAGGCGCGTCCTTCTTCGCCGAATGATGAATTTCCCAGGCCCAGGCTTCGTATTCCGGCTCGTTCGACAGCAGTTTCGACGCCTCGCTCACGATGCGGAAGAAGGCATTCACGCCGACGGAATAATTGGGACTCCAGACCAGCCCGATCTTTGGAGGTCGACGAGGCTCTTCACGTAATCCATCCGCTCATGCCATCCGGTCGTGCCCACCACGAGATTGACGCTCAGCGGGGCGATGCGTTCGATGTTGTCGATCACGGTCGCGGGCATCGAGAAGTCGATGGCCACATCGACCCCGTGGAAATTCTTCGGCGTGATGCCTTCGAAGTTCGAGTTGTTGTGCTCGTCGAGTTTCAGGACCACCTCGATCCCGCGTTCTGTCGCGAGTCGATCGATCATGCGGCCCATTTTGCCGTACCCGACGATGGCGATCCTTCACTTCAAAAACCTCGGGATCAAGCTCCCGAAAGAATTCCCCGTGCAAGGCTTCGACGGCCGGGCGCAGATCTTTGTCCGCCACCACGATGCTCAGGTTCAGGAGCGACGCCCCCTGCGAGATCATCCGGATATTCAGATCGCGCAATGCGCTGAAGACGCGCGCGGCCACTCCCGGAGTGTAGCGAATGTTTTCGCCGACCAGGCAAACGATGGCCTGGTCGGGTTCCATCTCCACTTCGGAAAAATCGCTCAATTCGCGGCAGATGCTTTGCGTTTGCGACGTGTTGTCAATGGTCAGCGAGACGCTGACCTCGCTGGTCGCGACCATGTCGACCGGCGTCTCGTGCCGGTCGAAGATTTCGAAGATGCGGTGCAGAAAGCCGTGCGCCATCAGCATGCGGGTCGAGTGAATATTGACCAGCGTGATTTTCCGCTTGCAGGCGATCGATTTGACGACGTTGCCGCAGTGCACCGCATCGGACACGATGCGCGTGCCCGGCACCTCCGGCCGCCGCGAGTTCAGAATCAGCACCGGAATATTGCGCTCGATCGCCGGAATCAGCGTCGAGGGATGCAGCACCTTGGCGCCGAAGTAGGCCAGTTCCGCGGCTTCCGCAAAGGAGATGATCTTGACGCGATGGCCGCCCGGCAGAATGGTCGGGTCGGCGGTCAACATGCCGTCCACGTCCGTCCAGATCTGGATCTCTTCCGCGCCTATGCCCGCGCCCACGATGGAGGCCGTGAAATCGGAACCGCCGCGCCCCAGGGTGGTTGTGACGCCTTCTTCGGTGGATCCGATGAAGCCGCCCATCACGACGACTCTTTCGCGCGCGAGCCCCGGCACCGTTTCCGCAAGCCGCCGATACGTCTCGGGAAACAGCGGCCCGGCCTGAGTATGGCGATGGTCGGTGACGATCACTCTGCGGGAATCGAGATGAATCGAGGGAATCCCGATAATGCTCGAACGCGAGCGACACGACATAACTCGACAGCCGCTCGCCATAGCTCGATATCGCGTCGATCGAACGCGGCGTCAGTTCGCCCAGAACCGCGATCCCCTTGATCAGTTCCGTCATCTCCTGGAAGTGATCGTCGAGGGTTCGTTCCAGTTCGGCGCGGCGCGACAACGGCACCACCTGGCGCGCTTCGCGCGAGTGGAAATCGCGAAGATCGTGCAACTGGCGAATGTATTCCTCGCGTTTGCCCTTGATCGCGGATTGGGCAATCGCCAGGAGTTTATTGGTCGTCTTGCCCATCGCCGAGACGACAACGATCGGATGCCGATCGGCGCGGGCTTTCACGATGCCCGCGACGCGCTCGATAGCGGCTGCCGATTCGACGGACGAGCCGCCGAATTTCATGACGATCATCGCTAATCGAGCAGTCCTTCCGACTCCATCAATTCCGCATTCAGAACCGCCGCGCCCGCCGCGCCGCGAATCGTGTTGTGGCTCAGCGCGACGAATTTCCAGTCGAACACGGGGCAGGGACGCAGGCGGCCGAGGCTGGTCGCCATGCCGCGCTCGCGGTCGGCATCCTTGCGCGGCTGCGGGCGATCGGATTCCGGCAGGTATTGGACAGGTTGCTTCGGAGCACTCGGCAGATGTCGCTGCTGCGGAAGACTTGAATAAGTCTCAAAAGCATTGCGCAGATCCGCTTCAGATGGCCGCGATGAAAACTCAACGGAGATCGTGACGGTATGGCCATCGACGACAGGAACGCGATTGCAGTGGGCGCTCACTTTCGCGGCCAGCGGCTCGATGCGGTCCCCCGAGTAGTGGCCCAGAATCTTCTGCGTCTCCTGCTGCATTTTTTCTTCTTCGCCGCCGATAAACGGGACGACGTTGCCCATAATGTCCATCGAGGCGACGCCCGGATAGCCCGCGCCTGAAATGGCTTGAAGGGTGGTCGCGATCACGCGCGTGATGCCGAATTGCGTCAGCGGCGCAAGCGCCATGGTCAGCACTACGGTGGAGCAGTTGGGATTCGTAACGATCTGCCCCGTCCATCCGCGCGCGCGCTGTTGGCCCGGAATCAGCCGCAGATGATCCGGATTGATTTCCGGAACCAGAAGCGGCACATCCTGATCCATGCGATGGTTCTTCGAGTTCGAAACCACTACGTGACCGGCGCGCGCGAAGGCCTGTTCGATCTCTGTAGCGACGGAAGCATCCATGGCCGAGAAGAGCAGCCTCGGAGCATTGCCCGGTTTCGCCTCTGCAACAGTCATTCCCGAAATCGCCTCGGGCGCGCTGCCGCCGAGATGCCACTTCGCAACATCCGCGTAGCGCTTGCCTGCGGAGCGTTCGCTTGCCCCCAGCCAGGAAAGGCGGAACATCGGATGTCCGTCCAGAAACTTGATAAAGTGCTGGCCGACCATACCGGTCGCGCCCAGGATACCTGCTTCAATAGTGCTCATCTGCTTGCTTTCTGTAACCGTTTGACCATCTGCTGATAGATTTCGACCGCGTCCAGGAGTTCGCTTTTCGGGACGCGTTCTTCAAGGGTGTGCGCGACGTGAATGGTGCCTGGTCCCAACAAAAGGGGCTGCCCCCACGCACCGGCGAAAGCGGGTATGTCGGTCGTGAACGCGACCACAGTTGTGGGAAGGCCTTCCACCGGAGTAAGGTGCATCGCGGGAATTTCGAGAACGCCGCGCAACTCAACGCCGTTTCCAACCTTCTCCACCGCTTCTGCCAAAGCCCGGCGCGTGCTTGCCGAGTCGCACACGAGCCGGATGAAAATCTCCGCCCGTGCCTCATCCGGAATGATGTTAGGCGCCCGACCGCCCTGAATCGTGCCGATGTTCAGGGTGCTTTTGCCCAGTACTTCGTCCACCGGCAGTTCTACCTTGCGGATCGCATTCAGCGTGTCGAGCAACTTCTCGATCGCCGAATCACCGAGTTCGGGATACGCGGAATGCGCCATTTTTCCGGTCGCCACCACCTCATAACGCAAGCCGCCCTTCGACCCCAAAGCGAGCTGGTTGCTGGTGGGCTCTCCATTAATGATGTATTTCGATCCGCGCGGGTCCTTCGCCGCATGATAGGCTCCGGCGCTGTTCCGCTCCTCACCCACCACGAAGAGCAGACCGAAGTCGCGTACGCCCGATTCAAGCAGGCCTTCCGCTGCCTTGATCATCGTCGCGATAATGCCCTTCGTATCGCACGCGCCGCGCCCCCAGATGAATTCGTTATCCACGCGCGAACCAAACCAGGGCGGGACGGTATCCATGTGAGTCGAGAGCGTCACGACCGGCTTCCCGAAACTCGCTAAAACATTCGAGCGACGCGGTTCGACCTCGATCTTCTCGACGTTCCCGTCATGCGTGGCGGCGAGGCGAGACAGGTACTCGTAAAGATACAGTCCGACCTGCTCTTCCTCATTGGTAACGGAAGGGATGTCGATGAGTTCGCGCGTCAGATCGAATACGTGCATAGCCCCCGCTCAAAAAATCTTTCCGGGAGACGCGCGCGAGGAGAGTGAGGACGAGAGAAGAGTTCACTACCCCGATAGCGCTCCGCCCGATGCCACTACATACGAATGGGCACCGGGCGACAGTGGCGGAGATTTAACCCGCGTCACCAACCGCACGCGACCGACCTGCCGCGCCGATTTCGGCGGCAAACCCCTTCCGGCGCGCCTCCCGTGGTCGCGGGGACTCTGCACGCGGGTCTTGGCTACCGCACCTCTACCAGAAATTTCAGCATATCACGTTGCGATTAAAGTGCAGCGGCGAAAGCCTGAAACAGCTTCGCTTCGCGGGGATCGGAAGGGCTCATATTTTCCGGATGCCACTGAACGCCAACAACGAACCGCTTATCGGGCCGCTCGACCGCTTCGATCGTGCCGTCTTGCGGGTCATGAGCAGAGGCGCGTAATCCATCTCCCAGGCGCGCGATCGCCTGGTGATGGCGAGAGTTGACCTCAAGCTGCAGCGGCTCGCCGACAATGCGCGCCAGTTGCGTCCCGGCGTCGATCGCGACCGGATGTGCGGGCAATCCGCGATCCGCCGTACGTACGCGGTGGCGATCGGTCGAATCGAGATGCTGGATCAGACTGCCGCCGTGCTGGACATTCAGAATCTGGAGGCCGCGGCAAATAGCGAGCAGGGGCAGATCGCGATCGAGCGCTTTCCGAATTAACGCCAGTTCCAGCGCATCGCGGGCGTCGTCCGACGTTTCGGTGACGGACTTGCGAGCTTCTCCATACAGACCCGGGTTAACGTCGGAGCCGCCCATCAACAGCAATCCCGGAAATTCGTCGGGTATGGGTTCGCCCGGTGAAATCAGGACTGGTTCCACACCTGCGGCACGCAATGCTTCAATGTAAGGCTGCGCCGCATCGGAGCTGAAATGCTCCGATGCGCCACATACGGCAAGCGCCTGCTTCATTCGCCTTAAGATTACTAAATCGGCCGCCTTCAGATTACTAAATCGGCTTAAATCAGAGCCGAAGGCCGGCGGGACCAGCAGAGACCCTTTTCTTTCGCGATACCTTCGACGTCCTTCACGTACGCCCCGGCCTGCGTAAGGACGTGGTGCAGATCGTTGCCGAGGCTGATGAAGGGAAATCCCTTATCGAGAAACTCACCGACGCGCGAGGTGCCGAAGAGGAACAGGCCGAGGATCACGTTGTTCTTCTTCGCCGCCGCGCGCAGCTTGTCCGTCGCCTGCGCCAGTTCGGGCGACGTGTACATATGCGGAAACTCGTACTTCTCATACAGACCCATTGACATGCAGAGGTCGTTCTGGCCGAGGAACAGCATGTCCACGCCCGGCACCGCGGCGATCTCATCGATATTTTTGATGCAGTCGGCCGTCTCCACCTGAAGCGCTACGATGACATTCTCGTTCGCCTTGCCCGCATAGCCCAGCAAGCCCTTCTTGTTCATGGAGCGCTGTGGAAAGTAGACCGAACGTGTCCCGGCAGTAGGATAACGGCAGCAACTGATGGCCTGCCGAGCCTCTTCGGCCGTGTTGATGTAAGGCACGAGAATGCCGTCGGCGCCCGTGTCCAGCGATTGCTGCATACCGGGGCGGTCCTGATATCCGGCCACGCGCACCAGCGACTTTGCGCCACCGCTCGCGATGCCGGCGAGCATGCTCGAAAGGGTCTCGTATCCCATAGGTCCATGCTGCGAATCCACAAGGAGCCAATCGTAGCCGCAATGGGCCAACTGCTCCGCGACCGTGGGACTGTGGGAGTTGATGAACAAGCCCAGCTTGGGCTTGCCCTCTCGTAATTGCTGCTTGAACTCCGCACCGGTAAGTACTTCAGACATTAATAGAAAATCTCCTGATTGTGGGGCGAGTCTCACTCGCCGGAAGGTGGAATGGCTGGACCACGCCAGCCTCGCTGAGTATAACGCGGGGTGACAATAATGGTCGCAATCGCTCAGCAATGAAGCCGACGGGCCTTACTTTCGATTTCCCTTCGACGTTGACGGTGATTGCCCGCTGACATCCATTGCGCCTGAAGTTCGCATGAGTTCCGCAAAGGAGTTCGGCGGGTCTCCGCGTTCCAGCATCGCCCTGAATGCGACGTACGGGTCGGTTTTCGAACCTGACTTGCGCAAGCTCTCCTCATCGTTAATCCAGGCATAGACGATGATTTTTTGCTCGGCCGAGAAGCGGTAGAACAACCGGTACCGTCCGTGTATTTTTGCGCGGAACCAGTGACGATTGTCAGGCCCCAATGTGTTTCCTTGCCGAAACTCGGCCGCGTTCGGATCTCGCGGAATCGCTTGCAGAACGTAGTGCTTGATCGTTGCCAGCATTTTTGTCGCGGGATGGGAAACGTACCCGGCGGGGTCCGCGTTGGCCAGTTTCTCGACCCGCCGGGTCAGCCGCTCCACCTGCGACTGGAACAATGGATGAACAAAGAGACGCCAACCGTTGACTTCCATCAAACGATAGGGCCGGTACCGAGATCTTCCTCCGGATTTACGGGGACGAGCCTTACCAGGTTTTCGATGCGGGCCGCCAGTGCCGGGTCGAGCGGCTCGATTTGATGTGGCGCGGTAGCCATGTCCCCTCCCAGAAAACTTAGAAATGCCTCCATAACAGGATCGCTCTCCCGGCGCCGTGATTTCGGAAGCGGCTCGGCCACGACCAGCATGCGCCCGGGCGCGATAACGTGCGCGCGCACTTCGCCCGAGAACTCCGGATGACTCTGGAACAACGCCTTGTCGAAGCGCAACCCCAGAGAGTTTCCTGTTTTCGCCTGCTTACCTCGATAACCGGCTGTCTGTATGCGCTGCATTGCCATTCGTGTCCCATGTTAGCACATATGTGCTGACACGTTCTCAGGACATGCCGGAGCGGTCGAATTCTGGCGACGCCACGATACGATATGACATGTCTCCCCGGCACCTGGCCGTCGCGCTGGGACTACTTTTCGTCGCATCCGCAGTCGCCGCGGAACGCCCCATTCCCGTAAAAGTCGTTGTGGTGACAATGTTCGAACGGGGCGCGGACACGGGCGATCAGCCGGGTGAGCTCCAATACTGGGTAGAGCGTAATCACCTCGACCGCGTGATCCCGTTCCCGCAGGGCTTTCATGATCTGCGCATGAATCACGACGGCGTGCTGGCCGTTCTCACCGGAGTCGGAACCGCGAAATCCACGGCGGCAATTATGGCGCTCGGCATGGATTCGCGCTTCGATCTTACGAAAGCTTACTGGCTGGTCGCGGGCATTGCGGGAATCAATCCGGCGCGCGGGAGTCTGGGGAGCGCGGCCTGGGCCGAATGGGTGGTCGACGGAGATCTCGCCCGCGAAATCGATGCTCGCGAAATTCCTTCAAACTGGAAGACCGGTTATCTGCCGCTTCGCGGCTCCGTGCCCTACCAGCAGCCGCTCGATTCCGGCGAAGGGGAGGTCTATCATCTGGAGCCAGGTCTGGTCGATTGGGCCTTCCATCTGACCGCGCACATAAAACTCGATGATTCGGATGCGATGCGAACTGCCCGCAACGGATATGCTTCTCCAGCCGCGAAGCGTCCGCCGTTCGTGTTGAAGGGCGACACGCTGTCGGCGGGGACGTTCTGGCATGGCAAGCTGCTGGATGCCTGGGCCAATGATTGGGTTCAATATCAGACCGGCGGTAAAGGGGCTTTCGTGACAACAGCCATGGAAGACACCGGCACCCTGCAATCGCTGACGCTGCTGGCGAAAGCGGGCCGCGCCGATTTAAACCGCGTTCTGGTTTTGCGAACCGCCAGCAACTACGATCAGCCGCCCCCGAACGTCACCGCCGCCGAGAATCTTGCGCGAACAAATATCGGAAAGTACTCCGCCTATTTACCCGCGCTGGAGGCAGCCTGGCGCGTGGGCGATACCGTTGTTGGAAACCTGGTTGCGAACTGGCCGAAGTATCGCGATAGGACGCCTGCCGGGAAACCTTAGTCTGATATGCGCGAAACGAAATTGACTCGACGCCTTCTGCTTTGCCTGGTTCTGGCCGCAGCGTCGCTTCCGGCGCAGGTCAAGCCTCTCACTATTCTTCACTCGAACGATCTGCACGCGCATCTGCGGCCCGACGAACGCGGCAACGGCGGCTTCGCGCGACTCGCGACCGCGGTGCGTCAGGAAAAAGCAAACTGTTTGGCATGCCTCTATCTGGAGGCCGGCGACATCGTTCAGGGCACTCCCGTTTCCACCCTCTTCCATGGCATACCGGTCTATCAGATCGCGAACTTGCTGGGTTTTGATGCATCCACTCTGGGGAACCATGAGTTCGATTACGGCTGGCGCCGCGTCGAGGAGTTCGCGCGCATCGCGAAGTTCCCGGTTCTCTCGGCGAACGTTGTGGACGCGAACGGAAAGTCGATCACCGGCCAGCCTTATCTGATCAAGACCGTCGGCGGAATCCGCGTCGCGATTATCGGCGTCGTTTTGGGCGACCTCAAGGGGAACTTCGCATCGCCTGCCGAAGTCGGGCCGTGGAAGGTGCTCCCGGTAGTAGATACCGTGCGCAAGTATGTCGCGGAACTTCGTGATCGCTCGGATCTGATCGTCGTTCTGGGCCACATTCATGACGACGAAGAAGTGAAAGAGATCCTGAAACAGATACCGGACGTATCGGTGGTCGTCGCCGGCCACACGCACGTCGCGTACCCGGAAGTGATGAACGTCGACGGGCGGGTCGCGGTGCTTGTGAACAGTTACGCCGACCAGTTGGGGCGCCTCGATCTGGAAGTGGATGTCGCAGGCAAGAAACTCAAGTCGGCCAACTGGAAGAAGATTCCGATTACGGCATCGCTTACGCCTGCCCCAGATGTTGAGCGGCTTGTGAATACGTGGGAGTCGAAGGTTACCGGCATCGTGGATGTCCCGATCGGTGAATCCACCAAAGCGATCTCGCGTACCGACCCGGATTTGCGCAAGCTGATCGAGAAGGCGATGGCGGAACAGACAGGCGCCGACTTCGCCTGGATCAACTCGGGCAATGTTCGCGATGGTCTGCCCGCCGGCCGCATTCTGGCGCGCAACATCTGGAATATTCTGCCTTTCGACAACTACCTTGTAACGGGTAAGTTCAAAGGCAGTCAGTTGCCGAAAGCCATCACGGACCGCTACCCGGTTGAGACTGACCGCGAATACACCGTGACCACGACGGACTTCACAGCCGATAACCAGGCCTCGCGCGATCAGCTCGAAGCCACAGGTCTCGAGTTCCCGAAAACGGGCCCGTTGCAACGCGATGTGATGATCGCGTGGATTAAAAAGAAACGCCGGATCCCCTAGCGTATCCGTTCTGAGCCGCGCGCGGCAGCAAGCGACATTCCGGAATTGGACGCGGTCGCGAGGCTCACCGGCGACAAGATCGCCGGCGCCTACCACTCCGGGATACCGGCTTCCGATCACGAACTGCCGATCAATACTCCCGTAGCGAACACCAGCAGACCCCCCAACCCCACCTGCATGGCGGCCGAAAGAGGCGGCGTATCCATATAACGATTCCTGATCCAGGTGATCAACGCCAGTTCCGTCACCACAACCGCGATGGCCGCAATCATGGCCACTCGAAAATTCCCCACAAGAAACGGCAGCGTGTGTCCGATGCCTCCGAGCGCCGTCATCAATCCGCAGACGAGCCCTCGCAGCCACGGCTGACCGCGACCCGTGAGGCTGCCGTCGTCAGATAACGCCTCGGCGAATCCCATGCTGATGCCCGCACCCAGCGATGCGGCGAGCCCCACAGTGAATGCATCGTGGGTATTGTGCGTGGCCAATGCCGCTGCAAACACCGGAGCGAGCGTCGAAACCGAACCATCCATCAACCCGGCAAGGCCCGGCTGAACGATGCGCAGGACGAACAGACGACGGCTCGCCTCGTCCTCGTTCCGGCGGACTTCGGGTCCCAGCTTGTTCTTTTCGAGCTCCTCCGCGTGATTCTCATGCGAACGCTCCTCCTGCGCAAGATCGTTCAGCAGCTGGCGGACGCCGGCGTCCTGCGAGCGCGATGCGGCTCTCTCGTAAAACCGCCTGGTTTCTTCTTCCATGGCGCTGACCTGGTTTCGCACGGCTTCGAGACCCAATGGCTGGACCAGCCAGATGGGCTTGCGCTGAACGAATCCACTGATGTCCTGGCGGCGAATCAGCGGGATATGTTCGCCGAACTTCGCCCGAAACAATTCAATGAGGCGGCGGCGGTGACCTGACTCGTCGTTCCGCATGCCGTCAAAGATGGCGGCCGTGCCGGGATAGCTTTCGCGGAGGCCTTCGGCGAAATCGGCGTAGACACGCTCGTCTTCCTCTTCGAGCGTGATGGCGAGGGCAAGAATCTCCCTTTCGGTTAAACTGTCGAATCTGCGCATCTGTACCAGTATCGGGAAACGGGGGCGTCGGCGCGCCCGGCGTTGTCAGTTTGCCGCGTGAAGAAAACTCTTCAGGTCGGTTTCACTGACGTCAGGATCGCCAGGCGCTACGTTGTTCAGCTTTCCCTCGCGCATCCATCTTTCGAGGGTATCGACGAGACTGAACAGGTGATCGAATGATTCCACAATGAAGAGCAGCGGCTGATAATGATCGATCGCGAAGCCCTGATTGATGACCCATTCGAGCTGCAGCGGGTACCGTTGGGTGTCAGGCGCGGCGATGGCATGTTCGATTTCTCCGAACGAGCTGAGCAGGCCGCTGCCGTAAACGCGCAGGCCGTCGCGGGATCGCATGAGGCCGAACTCAACGGTGAACCAGAAGAAACGCGCCATCGCTTTCACGATGTTGGTCAGACGATGTACGCGCTCCTCTTCGTTCGGGATGCCCGATACGATTTCGACCGCCGTGTGCGCGCATTCGCCGAATCGGACGAGCGTCTCGGCGAAGGCTTTATCGGTGTGCATCGGCACGTGGCCGCAGATGTCGTGAAAAATGTCCGGTTCAGGCAGGTAGTCGAGAGAATCGGAAGAACGGATGGTGACTGTCGTCGGAAACTGCCTGTTGCGCAGGCAATCGAAAAACAGAAAGCCGGGGATGTAACCGCTGACGGCCTTTGCCTGAAAACCGGTCAGGGGCCCAAGAAATCGGTTAACGTCCGCCAGACGCGGAATGCGAGTCGGATCGAGGCATAGCGCCTGGACTCCCGCCCGGAAATGATCGTTCGCATAGCGTTCCCAGCGCGGGATCATGCGCGAAAACAGCTTGCGCCAGGCCTCCTGGTTGGCTTCCGTATAGAGTTCGTACGGCTGCCGGATGAAGATGTGTCCCTCTTGTTTCTCGTGCTCAATAAAAGGCGCCTGAGTGGTGGTAAGGCCCGGCGCGTTGGTCTCGATGTCGTGGCTCAGCACAACAGAATCCCGTCTTCATGATAACGCCGGCAGGCGGCATGGGAAGTTGGCGAGCCCGGGCCGGTTCCGACTGCACGTTAGCGTCTTCGGAATCGGCCGGCCAGGGGAAACAGCATGAATAGCAGACCATAGCCAATGGCAGGAACAGCAACGAACAGGAGCAGACAGTAGAACGTGCCTGTCGAAATCGGGACGTGATTGGCGATGTGAGCTGCGAGCAGTTTGTCAAACCAGTATCCCGTCCAGAGTAAACCGGCCAGGGCATACAAAAATTTGAGATGCCGCACTCGCATCGCAAGACATTGTCTCACGAAAAAAGCCAGGGAATCACCACCGGGGTTACCGGCTGAGGGTCCGCATCTCCCGCCGGACCCCGACAATGCGTCAACTGGATGGAAAACGCTGCGCCGTCACAGCGGATCTGACGGTCGGAGCTCCAGATCTCAGCGATGACGTTATACGAACCGGTACTACTCGAGGTCCATGTCGGCGTAGGTAACGTAATCGCTCACCTGCCGTCGGCGACAGCGTCGGAACGCGCCCATCTCCTCAAGAGTCACTTCGAGCAGCTGGTTGTCGAGGCAAAACGTCTTCAGCTATTTTCGCGCGGCGGAGAGTCCACCCACTCACAAGTATTCAGCGGCTAAGCGCTTTGGATAGCGGGATAAAACTGGTGCTTGCTGCGGCTTCTCGGCTCTGCCGCTTTGTCTTTAGCCAAACACAGTTTTCGCCCGCTCGCACCGGATTCGAAGTTGCATCCGTAGAGCCGAACGCTGGTTCTGACGCCTGAGCATTTCTTAAAGCTGTTGATTGAGAGCTACCAGCGTTTATTGCGGCGTGCCTGCTGCTTCCGGCCATAACGGCTGGCTCTATGGGCTCAGCGTGACAAACACCATTGCGCACCAGGCGCGTGACAGATCAGCGGGGCGGCTGAATACAGGAGGCTGCACCACCTGCACCTGATAAACGCCGGCATCCAGATTTTCAAACCCGAACTTGCCACGGCTATCCGAAGTCACTTCGAGGACTTGTTTACCACCCAACAATCGTACCTGGAAGGCTGTGCCAATTCCGGGAGTGGGGCGGCGGTCGATAATCTGTCCGCTGATACGGCCCGGCAGTCGCTGGCCGACTTTCCAGGCACGCAGCACTTTCAGATCCTCGGCAGCCGTTTGCACTGGACGAGTGCGGGAGCAGGATGTTACTTGCCAGGTATCGCTCCCGGCTTGGCGATAGGCCTCGATCAGGTACGTCCCACCCTCTGAGAAATCGAATCCGCAGGCGGGTCCGTCGAGTGCTGTATACAACATGAAATCCGGAGCATCGGCCCCCAGGAAATTTTCTAGTACTTCGAGGCGGGCCCGCCGCCGCTGATCGAAACCCAGGCGGTCCAGTTCGCGCTCATCCGCCGCATCAAGCAGTTGGGCCTGTTCCGCGGGGGTGAGCTTATCACTCCAGATATATTCGGTCATCTGTTTCCGCCATTCGAGATTGCCTGCGGAACCTCCAGCAACGTGGCGGGTGGCGGTATTCGGGGATTGTGCGCTCAACGCTTCCTGCAGGTCGCGATGCGTGCGAGCGAATTCTTCAAGGATCGGGTTCAACTCGGCCCGCGATTTAGGATAAAACTCGGTTACCCTGCCCAGGAAAACGGCGCGATCGGCACTGCTTGGATAAGGCAGTGCCTGGCAAAATCCCATCGATCCAACTACGCAGGAGCAGGCCGGCACTGCGGTGGGCAGCATACTGAATAGCAAAAAGGCCGAGAACTGGTTCCGAATTCGCATAGAGCCTGCTCACGAGCGTACTATCTCACTCCGCCGACGGCAACGGGTGACCGCTCCACCGGCGAGTGCGTAATCAACGACATGAACAAAACCTCCCTTGTGTAAGGTTTTCCGGACGAGTTAGCAGCGCCTGGTCGCGAAGTGGCGAGTTCGCCAGAAGCAGCGGCATGAAATGCAAGATCGCCACTTCGCCGTTGATCGCGGTTAGCCCGTCTCCGCTTCCCGAACCGGACTTGACCGACCAGTCTCTGCGCGATCCGATGCGGCGGCACGGCTAGCCGCCTAAGACCACTTTGCACAATGAACGCCGGATCGCAAGGGGTTCTGCTGCCGACTTGCGCCAGCCTTCAGGATCCCGGCCGGGCAAGATTCCGGGTCACTCTCAAATAATTGCCCCATAAGAGGATTTGGAGCCTCACAACCGGGAACACAACTTCTGGATGCGCACTGATCCAGGATCGATGATGCCATCGGCGAACATGGCGACCGCCTCTTTCCTTATTTCCAACCAGCTTTATTTTCCAACCAGGTGCCGACGGTTCTCTTCGTTGTCCACGCAGACTAATTCCAGCAACTCATTATCGATCGCGATGTGCTGACTGACCGTCACGGTCCAGGAGGCAGTGTATGCCTTCGGATCGTCGACAGTGATTTCGATTTCCAGGTTGCCGTAGTTAATCCGGTGGAACCGTTCGGTCACCGTCGCGGATTCGGTAATCGGGTTGCCGCTGAGGTCGGCCCACGAGTCATCGCGCAGGCCTATCGTCTTCACAACCAGCGTATCTCCCTCCCACTTGCCCGATGAGTAGCCGAAAAACGATGGTTCAGGACTGGTTGGCAGAGGTCGTCCGTCTGTGAAGATCTGCCGGAACTGTGTGAACCTCTCATAGAGGATGATGACGAGACCCGGAAGCTGGAGGACCTTCCGTGGAGACAGATGAGAGTGCAGCCACACAATCCCGATCGGCAGACATCTTGCGTCGGGACTATCTTTTGAGTTTTCCGCCACCCGCGCATTGAAGACATCGCGGCCCCAGGAACTGTAGGGTAGTCCGCCCTTAATTTGCGCTCCGATGTTTGTGAACAACGGTGGAAGGGGATCACCGGCAAAGGAAACGCCAGTTCCAATCCCTTTGTTGGCCTCCCACAATCCCGAAAGATCGGGCTTTCCTTCGGGAGTCTTCGGCGTTGGGGCGGCGAGATTTGGTTTGCCGTCAGGCAGGCGGGGGACTCCCGCTGTCGGATAGTTCAACCACTGGGCCGCGAGCGGCACACATAGAAAAACGAACATCGACAAGCGAGGGGTCACCCCTGTTTATCCTTTCCCCTGCGAGAGTCAGGCGCCTTGATCGTACCACCGCTAAATCCCGGCCGAATCGTAAATTGACGTACTGGCGCGCTATAGAGCAACGGGTTTGGTCGGCAACCCGGAGGGACGAATAATCCGGCTTTGTGGCCCGAAGGGCGTTATGGGAGATTGTGCCTGCCTTGTCGTTCGCGTTTTCCTTCGCGCCGATCAACTTGCCGAGACGCGATGCGAAACGGTAAACGCTGGAGCACTGCCGGCGAGACGTCTTCCGCAGGGGCTGGCGACGGGCGGGTCACGGAAAGCAATCTGAGCGCGGTGTCGCCTTCTCGTCGGTTTGCCGGTACGAGCGGCTTGTCCTCCCCGACGAATCGGAGTGTTTGCCGGCGAGAACTCCAGACGGCGGAGACGAGCACCGCCTATCGGCTGAGTTCCGCAATCTCCCGTCGCACCCCAGCTGCGCGGGGCGAGTCCGGGTGGTGATCGAGAAAGCTTTGCATCGCTTTGAGAGCCGAACTGCGCTCGCCGCGTCTGAGATAAATCACAGCAAGCCCGAGTTGCGGATGCGAGAAGTGCGCCGGATCGAGCGCGACCGCGGTCTTGAGGTACTTCTCGGCCTGATCAAGGTCGTTCACATCAAGGTACGAGAACCCGAGTTGCGCGTTGGCCAGCGCGTCGTTCGGTCTTCGCGCCACCGCACGCTGGTTGTAACCCAAAGCGTCTTGACGCCTCCTCAGCGTCAGCATCACTCCGCCCAGGTTGACCAGCGGCTCGAAAGCGTCGGGCTCCGCTTCGAGCGCGCGGCGGAATTTCGCTTCGGCCTCGTTGTACCTGCCTGCCTGGTAGGCCATCGTGCCCAGTTGATTCCACGCGGTAGCGAATCGCGGCGCAATCTCGACCGCGCGCTCCAGATGCGAGGACGCGCCATCCGGATCATGGCGCGAAAGGCAGCGTTGGGCTGCCTGGTATTCCTTGATGGCGCTGTCGGGGATCGAAAGAATCGTGGCCGAAACGGTCGCTCCCGCAGGGCGGGCTTTGTCAGACTCGAGGCGACGGTCGTCAATCCGGAAAACGATGTCGAGACGGCCCTTCGCGTCCACCATTCCCGGAGTCAATTCAATTGTCTGGATCGCTTCTCCCTGCGTCCTTGTCGAAACGGCAAGGGTATATGTGCCCGCATCCAGTTTGCGGAATCGGAAACGGCCGTCGACGCCGCTTAGGGACGAGCTTTCAAAAGGAGCAGTCGCGCCGTGCAGGTAAACCGGAACGGCGGCCGCAGGTTCAATCCGGCCGGTCAACTCATATCCGGCACAGCGAAGCGTCAGGATCGCGATCAGCCACAGACGCGGCATTGCGGCCACCTCTCGGAAAGGGGCTCTTACTCGACCTCTACGCGCATCCCTTTATGCGGGGTCCGCCCGAGGTTTTCAATCCGCTCGTCAAGCACCGTGCGAATCCCCTTCAGAAACTCAATCCGCGATTGACGGAAGTGCTCTCTGACCCGGTCGGAAGGCCCCATCATTCTGATCACGCGACCGACTGCGTCGCTCACATCGCAGCAAAGGCAATGACTGTGTTGATGCCCCGTCTCTTCGTTCATGCGGAACCTCTCATTTCTACAACTAACACATCGTTCTCCATGTGTGCGCCCGTCGGGTTGAGGGGACTCATCGAGGTCGGCAGCCCGATGTGGCGCCGCAGTGTCCCGATCTCGACGATCAACTCGTCGTCCTTCTTAAAGACGCCGATCTCGCCTTTTTGTGCGAACGGCATATGCAGCCTCACTTGATACGCGTCGTCCTTCCGCGTAAACGAATAAGGCCGTGTCGTGCAGGTCACGGCGGCCGGGTCGCGGCTCTCCCCATAAAGAACGGCGGCCAGTTCGGCCAGGCGCTCGATCCCCATAACTTCGGTGCGGAACAAAGGAACCCGGGATACAGGCGTTGGCGCGAAGTACGCTTCGATCTCCGCCACGACCTGCTCCTGTAATTCGCGCCATTTCTCAAAAAATTCGTCGTGGATCTCCAAGGGGAAAAGCCGATTCACCACCACTTCGTCAACCGTGAGCCCATGCAGCGAAAAGTAAACGAAGGCCCGCTGCGTCTCGCGCAGGACCATCTTCTCCGCATTGGTAACCAGCCGCACGCTGGTAATGGACGAGTCCTCGAGCACAGTGTCGATGCCCTCGATCTTTCCGAACAGATCCCGCACGTTGTCGAAATAAGAGTCGGGCGGCATCTCTACGGGCGCCATGCGATTTGCGATGGGACGGATTGCTTTCAGCAGCTTCCGTTCGAACGAGAAGACGTGCTTCATGTACCAGTCGAGCGTAGTCGGCAAACTGATGAAGCGGAGACTCTCGGCGGTGGGCGCGCAATCGAGCACCACCACGTCGAACTGCGAGGTCTTTCGGTACTGGTTGACGTACATGAGAGCGCTCAGCTCTTCCATACCCGGAAAAATGGCCATCTCTTCGGCTTCCACATCGCCCAGGCCGCTGGTGCGAAGCAGGGAAGTGATGTAGCCGGAAATAGCTGCCCAATGGCGCTTGATCTCACGCTGGATGTTGACTTCCTGAATCCACAGGTTTTCGGAGACGCTCGTGGGGTCGCTTGTATACCCGTGGAAGAGCCGGCCCGTGAGATTGAAGGAATCTGCGAGACTGTGCGCCGGATCTACACTCATCACGAGAGTGCGATGACCTCGCCGCGCGAGTTGTACGCCGGTGGCGGCCGCAATGCTGGTCTTGCCGACGCCGCCTTTGCCGCTATAAAGCAGAATGCGCATACTCCTATGATGCGCCGTCAGTCTGGTCTTCAGAGGGGTCGCCGATTCTGAACAGCTCGCGTAAACGACCCGTTCCGGTATTTTTCAGCCGCGCGTCAGAAGAACGCCTGGAGTCGGCGGAATCGCGATTACTGTAGTCAAGCCCGCCGGCGCAGGTAGTGCAGGCGAATGAAAACCCTTTCGGCAGGTTTCGAGCCAGGCTATCGAGAGCGGATCTGGCAGCGGCGAGGCCCGATCGTCTCCTCGGCCCGTCGGGCCAAAGTTCCATTACGTGGATGCGATAATGCTCCACCGCCAGCCATTCGCTTTTCATGCTGTGAGAACGCAATTCGATCTTGACGCGCCCGGCAGTGATTTTCAAGTAACAAACCGGAGCTGAAGTACTGCGCGGTACCGGATGCGTTAGCGTGTTTCCAGAAACTGACGGTACTTGCCGCTGTTATAAGTACTCCACGGAGTGAAACCGCGTTTCTCCTGGTATAACTGCCAGGCGAAATCAATGTTAGCCTTGCAATCAAGAAGATCGCGAAGGTTCAACCCGGGCCTTTGAAGATGGACGGTGTTGATCTGGAAGTAGCCCCAATCCAGCGTTCCATCCCGATTGTAATGATAGATCTCGCATTTCCCCTGAGGATTTTCCGCCCGTTGAATCGCAAGTGCGACGCGACAGTCGGAGCCGAACTTTGTGCACGCATATTGCTGCCAGGCCGACAGCCGATGCCCATGCTGATCAGCGCGTGCTTCCTCAGCCCCTTCAGAGACAATTCGCTCCGCCACCACTACGGGCCACTGCAGGCGAATACGAATCGGACTCTGCAGGCTTACCGTATAGTGGCTTGTGAACCACCACAGGAACACCCCGAGAATCGCTGCGAGAACGAGCGCCGCCGGCACGGGGATCGAAGCGTTCGATTGTTTTCGCCGGCGTGAAGAAGGTTTGGCGACGACCCGCAAGCGATTTCCGGGAAGCCCTTTCGTCTAGCCGTGGCCGAGCTTCATGAGCCAGCCGATGCTGAAGAGAGCGAAGATAAAGCACCCGAAACAATACGCGCCGTAGCGCAGTCGCTCCTGGTCGGTCTTCTTCGAGGTAATTCCCATCACGACCGAAGTAAAAAGCGAAAACAGAAACGCCGCCTCGAAATGGGAAAGGTTGATCTTCGGCATCTAATCTTTTTTTCCCGTTGCGATCTCGTAGCTGTCGACCATCGCAAGGATATTCAGAAGTCCGGCGGTGACCAGGAACTTCGTTCCATAGTCGTGGACATCGCCCGGCATGTCTGGCGCCGAATAGCCGAGCATCGCGGCGCCGAAATAGAGAGCGCCGGAAGCCATGTCGCAGAGAAATCCGCCGTAATTGATCAGGGTGGTGAGCAGGTCGCCCTTCTCCGGCGTGAACATCATGCCTCGCATGAACATGCCGAACAGAAACATCAGGAAGACGGAAGCGAAAATAAGCGCCCCGCGGCCCGTCCGTTTCTGGATGAAGTGTCCACCGCCGGGGATGATCCATGCCACGACTACGGGCCAGAGCCAGACGTTAACCGGCGTCGCGGCTTCGCGGTCAGACGTTGCCGCTTGAGGTTGAACTGCCATTCTGTGTGCTTAGTACGAGGTTATCATGCGGTCTGAAACCGCCAGCGCTTCGAAGTCCACCGCTGGCTGAAGCACTTTCCGAGCCGCGACCGCGAGGGAGCGTTCTCCGTGGACTTGGGAATATGCTTCAGCGTTCGCCCCATTTCAACTTCTGGCGAAGCACATCGAAGAACGTTTTGCCCGGCGGACGCACGAGGAAGACATCGAAATCCGACGTTACGCATTCCACGGCATCGCCTTCATGGAGCGGGTTTCCGACCTGTCCGTCCACGGTCAGGTAAGCATCGTCATTATTCGCCCGGCTGATGATCCGAATGGCCATGTCCGAAGGCACAATCAGCGGCCGATTGGTCAGCGTGTGGGGGCAGATCGGCGACAGGCAAATCGCGTTAACCGTGGGATAGACGATCGGGCCACCCGCCGAGAGCGAGTAGGCTGTCGAGCCGGTGGGAGTGGCGATAATCAGCCCGTCTGCCTTGTACTCGCAGATGAAGCTCTCCCCCGCCCAGGCTTCCAGATCCACAATGCGCGCAATAGCCGATTTGGCGATAACCACGTCGTTCAATGCCTGATATTCCGCGATGACAGAGCCGTTCCGTTTGAGTGAAACATGCAGCATTTTGCGGCACGTCACCCGGTGCAGGCCCGCGAGCGAACGCTCCAGTTCCGGATAAAGCTCGGGCAGGGTTACGGAAGCAAGGAAGCCCAGGCTTCCGAGGTTCACCGCCAGCAACGGAACGGCCCGATTGCCAACCGCCCGCGCCGCCGAGAGCAGCGTGCCGTCTCCGCCCAGGACCACTGCCAGATCGCAGCCGTCGGGAACGCTGGCGCGGTCGAGGCCGCCCGGTATTCCGGCATAGTTCGCCGTCTGCGTGTCGAGGCGCACGTCAACCTCGCGTTGCGCGAGCCATTCCAGCAGCTCCGGTACAAGCTCGATCGCTTGCGGCGAGTTGGGCTTCGAGAATATGCCAACGGTCTTAACGGCGGCCATAGAGCAGGAACTCCTTGTTGCCTTCCGCGCCTGTGATGGGGCTATCCATGATCTGAGTCGTAAATCCCAGTCCCTCCGCGCACAGGCGCACCTTCGCGCAGGCTGCGTCATGGAGCGCCGGATCGCGCACGATGCCTCCTTTGCCCACCTGATCGCGTCCGACTTCGAACTGAGGTTTCACCAGAACCACGATCTCGGCCGCCTTTGAGTACCTTCACCATAGCGGGCAGGATCATGGTCGCCGAGATAAAGCTCACGTCACAGACGGCCAGATCCACGGTCTCTCCGGCAAGATCGTCGGCGGTGAGATAGCGAGCGTTCACGCCTTCATGAACCACGACGCGAGGGTCGTTGCGAAGCCGCCAGTCGAGTTGTCCGGTTCCGACGTCGATGGCATGCACCCGGGCGGCGCCCGCCTGCAGCAGGCAATCGGTGAAGCCGCCGGTGGAGGAGCCGAAATCCGCAATAACGAACCCGTTTACATCGATGCCGAAGTGCCGCAGCGCTGCTTCGAGTTTGAGTCCTCCGCGGCTCACATAGCGCAGCCGTGGCGGTGGTTTCGAGTCGCGAATCAGCCGCGACGAGTTGTCCGGGTTTGCTCGCCTTCTGGCCGTTAACCAGAACTTCGCCCGCCATGATCAGCGCCTGAGCCTTTTCGCGGGTTTCGGCAAGTCCCCGCTCGACCAGCGCCCGATCGAGTCTGTCCCTGTTGCCCACCATTCACGCTGCTCGCCATTCACGACTTGCGCTGGACGACGAGGTCGGCAATTTCGTGAAGGCGCTGAGCCTTTGCGCCGAAGGGCTGCAGCGCGTCATGCGCGCGGCCGCACTCATCCTCCGCCATGCGCCGGGACTCGTCCAGGCCGTATACGGCCGGAAAGGTGATCTTGCCTTGCGCCGCGTCCTTTCCCGCCGTCTTGCCCAGTGCTTCGGATGATTCTTCGACATCGAGAATGTCGTCCACGATCTGAAAGGCCAGGCCGACGTGCTCGCCGTACCGCGAAAGCGCATCTTTCTGCGCTGCATCGGCGCCGCCGCAGATTGCGCCCATGCGGACCGCGGCGCGAAGGAGCGCTCCGGTCTTTGCGCGATGAATGCTGTCGAGCAGCTCCGCGGTCGGGGCTTGTCTTTCGCCCTCGATGTCGGTCACCTGTCCGCCGATCATCCCGTCGACCGTTCCACTGGCAAAAGATAGTTCGTCAATCAGTGCGATCTTCGCCTGCGCCGGCAAGCCCTCGATCCGGACGAGCGTTTGCATCGCGAGCGTGAACAGCGCGTCGCCGGCAAGGATCGCCATCGCTTCTCCAAAGACCTTGTGACAGGTCGGCTTTCCGCGGCGGAAATCGTCGTTGTCGAGCGCGGGAAGATCGTCGTGGATCAGCGAGTAGGTGTGGATCATTTCCAGCGCGCAGCCCGCCTCGATGGCCCCAGGCGCCCCGTCCGCGATGGCCGCGGCGCTTTGCAGACAGAGGATGGGGCGGATGCGTTTCCCGCCTGCGAACAGGCTGTAGCGCATGGCGCGATGGATCGTTTGCGGCAGCGTGGATTCGGGAGGCGTCAGACGATCGAGCGCCTGATCGATCGACCGGACCTGGGCCGGCCAGGAACTCTTTGAGATCCATTATTTCTCGATGCGAAATGGCTCTGGCTGGTACGCGCCTTCTTTGCGAATCAGCATTTCAACGCGCGTTTCGGCGTCTTCGAGTTGCTTGCGGCAAAAATCGCTCAGCTGCATTCCGCGTGAAAAAAGTTCGAGTGAACGGTCGAGCGGGAGGTCACCGGACTCGAGTTCTTTGACGACCGTTTCCAGTTCGTCGAGAGAGGTTTCGAAGCTCGCGACAGTCTGCGGGGGCTGGTGATCTTCGGGCATCGAACTATTTTAGCTTGACGCAGGTGCCTTTAACGTTCGCTGTACCGCGGGCCCAGTGGTACGCGCCAGGCGAATTCAATGCCATTCTAAGGGGCATTTCATGCGAGAATGGCAATGTTACAAGCAGCCGCGCCTGGCGCAGCGATGGAGGAGATTCGTAAATGAGCTACAGCTCCGAGACTCCTTTCGACAACATCGAAAGCTCACACGAGTACGTCTCCCTACTGGCGGAGGCGATTGAGGTCGCTCTCGCCGAAGTGGAGGCGGACATTGCCCTCGCGGGCGCCGACGGCGCGAATCGCCGTAAAGAAGCACTTCAGCTCGTTCTGTTCAGGATGAACAAGCTGAAAGGCCACATGACGTCCAGCCGCAGAATTCTTAATGATCTGCGTACGTTACGCCGTCTCCTGCTGGAGGAGCGGAGCCTGCCGAAGGTCACCCGGCAGGCCGCCGGATAGCCACCCGCCGCAGGTGGTAAACGGTTGATTTTCGATTTCCCGGCACGCGATTTGCCGCGTGAATTGCTATTCCTTTCTCAATTTTACTTCAAACTTAAAACGCCCCGATTTTCGCGTGTATGCGCACTTGACAAAAGAATGCGCCAGGAATACCATGAGGTGCTCGTTGTAGTTAAATTCTTGTTAATTTTGCGCCACTGGTCAGGTGGGGGGCTCTACGTATGATGACCTTCGCAGTCGGTGAAAAAGTCGTGTATCCCAACCAGGGGGTTGGGACGATTGAAAATATCAGCACACGTTTCTTCGAACAGAGACCAGAGAAATTCTATCTCCTCCGGCTTTTCTGTTCGAGCATGACGGTGATGGTCCCGTTTTCGAATGCCGAAACGATCGGTCTTCGAAAGCTATCCAAAACAACAGACGTTAGTAAAGTGCTGACTTATCTTTCCGGTCCGTCCATCGAGAATCTTTGCGACTGGAAACTCCGCTTCAAGATCAACAGCGAGAAGATGTTGACGGGCAGTCTGCTGCAGATCGCGGAAGTCTTTAAACAATTAGTGCGGATACAGGCGGAAAAGCCGCTCTCGTTCCGTGAAAAGAAAATGCTGGACCGTACCCGGACCATGCTCATTTCAGAGGTTTCGCTGGCGCGTAACATCTCCCAATCCGAAGCAATCCTGCTGCTGGAGAAAGCGCTGGCAAAATCCGGTTTCGCCTTTCCCGAACCCGCATAAGCGATCGGGATAGCCTTCAATTTCGCGGGCGCCTCGCTTTTAAAGCGAGACGCCCGCTTTCTGTTTTTCGGCCTCGCGCCATTCCCGCCGGTACCACTCGAGCGTTTCCCGCATCCCGCGATCGAAAGCGAATCTCGGATTATGGCCGAGGTCCCGGCGCGCCGCCCTGGTATCCGCTTGCGAGTCGCGCACATCGCCCACCCGCGGCGGCCCGTAAGTTGCCGGAATGCGAACGCCTTCAATGTCCTGGAGGAGTTCCCACGCCTGGTTCAGGGTGATGCGCCCTCCGTTTCCAGCGTTGTACATACGGCCGGAAACGTCCCCGCGCGCCTCGGCCGCCGCGATGTTCAGGGCCGCAACGTCGTCGACAAAGGTGAAGTCGCGCGACTGCTCGCCGTCGCCGAAAATGGTGGGAGCGCGCCGCTCCAGAATGGCGGTCATAAAAAGCGAAAGGACGCCTGAATACGGGCTCGCCGGGTCCTGCCGCGGGCCGTAAACGTTGAAGTAGCGCAAACTCACGGTTTCGATGCCAAAGCACGAAGCCCAAACCGACATGTAATGCTCGCCCAGCAGCTTTTGCGCGGCGTACGGAGACTTCGGACTCGGCGTCATGGTCTCCACTTTCGGCAGGTCGACCGTGTCTCCGTAGGCGGAAGACGATGCCGCGTAAATCACGCGCCGCACACCGGCTGTTTTCGCCGCTCGCAGAACGTTGAAAGTGCCGTCGATGTTTACTTCGTGGGAGGGGACAGGGTCGTCAATCGAGCGCGGTACCGAGGGAATCGCCGCCTCGTGAAAGGCGGTATCGATTCCTTCCATGGCTGCACGAAGGGCATTATAGTCTCGTATATCAATCCGCTGAAAGTCGATATTGCCCCGAATTTCATCGAGATTTCTTTCATGTCCGGTGAGCAGGTTATCGACGACAACCACCCGGTTCGCTCCGCGCGCCAGCAGGCCGCGCACGAGGGATGAGCCGATGAACCCGGCGCCACCCGTTACCAGAAAATTACTCAATCTCCCTAGGATACTGTTTGGCCTGCGTGGGAGACGTCGTACCCCGCCACGGTTTCGAGCTGCCTGCGCAAACGGGAGCGATTCAGAATGTCGAACAGGCCCTCAACGGCCTTTTTCTTTATATCGCGCTTGTGCAGGACCAGTTCGAACCGTTCGCTGGCCAGCGGGATGAAGTCGAGGCCGAAGCGGCGCGCGGCGGAACCCGCGGCGATACAGCAATCGGCGGCTCCGGACGCAACTGCCCAGGCTGCGGCCAGATGGCCCGAGACGCAGTTTTCGCCCCCGTGAATCCGGGCCATCGGGATTCCCGCGGCGGCAATTTGGGAATCGAAGAGTTTCCGGCTGCCGGAGCCGTGATCTCGATTCACGAATTTGACAAGCGGATTCGCGAGGTCGGCGATTGTGCGAATCGACTTGGGATTTCCCCGGCGCACCACAAATCCTTCTTCCCAGAGCGCGAAGGTGACCACCGAAGAACCGGCCCGGTTCGCGATGACATGCGTTCCGGCGACATCCACCTTTCCTTCGCGCAGCCATTCAATCGACCGTGCGCTGTTGGCGTTGGCCAGAACGATATCGATTCCCGCTTCGCGCGCGTAAGATGCGAGGAGGGAGAGGGCCGGGTCGCAGCCGGCAATCAGGAGCCTTTCGGCGCTGTCCGGCTCGCCGGCCAGCGACGCGTGGCCCGTGTCGGTCACGACCCCGTCGGCAACCGGAAGATAAGCGGGGAACGACGGCGGAATAACGCCGATCACTCTACGGCCGACCCGGCAGATTTGAATCGGCTCGCCGGGAGCGGCCGGTGAACTCTCGTCCAGCGGCTCAAAGCTCTGTGCGCTGTTCGCAGGGGCTGCGTCGTCGTCCAACGCAAACAGATCTTCGACGGAGGTCTCGAGCGCTCGCGCCAGCCGCAACGCGACTGAGGTATTGGGCACGTAGGTGCCGGCTTCAATCGCGTAAATCGCCTGGCGCGTGATCCCCGCTCGCTCAGCCAGCTTCACAGCCGCGATGCCGCGGGATTTTCTTACTCCGGCAAGCCGGTTCACCATGTGACTACTATAGATGACAACGTCCGGTTTGACGGCTTATTGCTCCCAGCCGCCGCCGAGCGAGTTGTAGATCTGGACGAGAGAGACGTTCTCGCCCAATCTTGCGTTGGCGAGGGTCAGTTCGTCCTCGAACTCATTCGTCTCATTAGTGAGGACTTCCAGATAGCTGGCTGCGCCGCCCTGGTAGCGAACTCGTGCTATCGCGGAGGCGTTTCGAGCGGCCGTGACCAGAGCCTCCTGCTGTTCGCGGCTTTCCCGATACTTTCGATACGCGATCAGGGCATTTGAGACATCGCTGAAGGCTTTCTGTATCGTCTGCTCGTAGGTGAGCAATGCCTCCTGCTGTTGTTCCTGTGCCAGGTGGTAATTCGCGCGGATTTTGCCGGCGTTGAATATCGGCTGGCTGGCCTGGGCCATCCACGTCCACGCACGCGCGCTTCCGAAGAACAGCGAGGCCAGCGAAGCGCTCTCGAGCCCCAGGCTTCCCGTGAGGGACACGTCGGGGAAATAGGCAGCACGGGCGACTCCGATATTCGCATTCGCCGCAACCAAACTCTGTTCCGCTGACCTGATGTCGGGACGGCGCTCAAGCAGGCGCGAGGGAATGCCCGGGGGCACGTCGATGGGAAGCGGCTGTTCCGTAAGCAGCTGTCCGCGTGGCACGATCGATGCGGAACCGGGTTCCGGATTCCGCCCGAGAAGAATGGCGATCTGATTTTCTTCCTGCTGGATCGCGCGTTCGAGATCGGGTATTGCGGCCGATGCGACCTGAACGAGCTGCTGCGCCTGATACACGTCCGCCAGAGTCCCGGCGCCGCCATCCGCAAGGGTTTGCGTCAGCTTCAGCGAGTCCTGACGCGCGGCGAGCGCATTCTTCGAAATATCCAGTTGCAGATCGAGTTCGCGAAGCGTGAAATATGCTGTCGCGACATTTGCCACCAGACTCGAGATCACTGCCTTTTGGGCCCAATCGCTTGCCAGCAGATTGGCGCGTGCAGCCTCGGTCGCGCGACGGTATTTCCCCCAGAAGTCGATATCCCAGGAGCCAGAGAGTGTGGCCTGGACCGCTGCGTAAGTGAACGACGGAAATCCGCCCGAGATGGGCGGAGTCCGCGCCCCTGTCGCGCCGGCAGCTCCGTTGACGCTCGGAAACTGGTTGGAGCGCGTGATTGTGACCTCTGATTGCGCCTGAAGAATGCGCGTGGCGGCGATCCGAATATCGTAGTTCTGGTCGAGCGCAGTGCGAATGAGCTTCTGTAACTCAGGGTCCTGGAAGACGGTGAACCACTTTGCATCGCCCAGTGATGATACGACGGGATCGCCGGCCGGGGTTGAATCGGGTCCACGGAAAGCGGGCGGCGCAGCTATTTGCGGACGCTGATAGTTCGGTCCCACGGTGCATCCGGCCAGGCAGATCGCGGCGGCCGCGGCTACAAGTCGTCGACTCATTCCGCACCTGCGCCTTCCGCAGGGATATCGCTCCTGCGTTTGGTTTTTGCGGTTATGCTTTCCACCACATCGAACGTTACCGGAATCAGGAAGATCGCAATCAACGAAGCGGCGAGCATCCCGCCGATGACGGCGGTTCCCAGAATGCGGCGCGAATTGGCGCCCGAGCCGGAAGCGATCCATAGCGGAACGCAGCCCAGAATGAACGCGAACGCCGTCATCAGAATCGGTCGCAAGCGCAGGCGAGCCGCGGCGAGGGCGGCCTCCTGGATTCCCTTTCCCTTCTCGTATTCGGCCTTGGCGAACTCCACGATCAGAATCGCGTTCTTCGCCGAAAGACCAATCAGCATGACCAGGCCGATCTGGGCGAATACATCGTTTTCGTAGTGCCGCAGCGTCATGGTCAGATAAGCGCCGAAAACCGCGATCGGCGTGCCCAGCAACACGCTGAAGGGCAGCGACCAGCTCTCGTACTGGGCCGCCAGAATCAGGAAGACGAGCAGCAGAGAAAGACCGTAGACCACCGAAGGCGATATGCCCTTCGCGGCCTGCTGTTCCTGAAACGACATTCCCATATAATCGAATCCCATTTCGCGCGGCATCGTCTGGGCGAACACTTCTTCGAGAGCTTTGGTGGCCTGGCCGGAACTATAGCCTGGCGCGGCGGCGGCGTTGATTTGCGGTCGCTCGATATTCGTTGAAGCGCATGTCGAACTCGGGCCCGTTGATGGTACTCAGGCTGGTGACCGCGTTTAAGGGAACCTGGCCGCCCTTGTTGTTAAAGACGTAGAACTGTCCAACGTCGTCGGGACGCGTTCTGTAGTCGCCTTCCGCTTCAACGTACACCTGCCATTGCCGCCCGAAGCGATTGAAGTAGTTGACCAGATAGCCGCCCATGAAGGTCTGCATGGTTGTATACACATCGCCAATATTCACTCCCTGACGCGATACCTTTTCGCGGTCTACATCCGCATACAGCTGCGGCACGTTCGGCAGATAGGTTGTGCCGACGCCCACAAGTTCCGGCCGTTTCCGTATCGCAGCCACGAATTTGTTCACATTGTTCGTGAAGAATTCCGGTGTGCCGCCGGAGCGGTCTTCCAGCACGAACGTAACGCCTCCCGAAGTGCCGAGACCGGGGATGGAGGGCGGCTGAAACGAGAAGGCGATGCCCTCCTTGATTTGCGACAGCGCCTGTCCCACGTGCGCCTGGATGGCGGTGAACTGCTCCTCCGGCTTCTTGCGCTGGTCCCAGTCTTTAAGCGGCACGAAGAAAAACGCGCTGTAAGTGTTCTGCACCTGGCTCAACAGACTGAAACCGATGACCGAGATGCAGGACCCCACGCCTGGCGTGTTCAGCATCACATTCTCGACCTTCTTCGCGGCTTCGCTGGTTCTCTGAAGTGAGGATGCATCCGGCAACTGCATGGCGACATACAGGTAGCCCTGGTCTTCCTCAGGCAAAAAGGAAGTCGGGAGCCGGCTGCCCATGAAGACGGCGCCGACCGCGACCAGAACGAGGAAGACCAGGCTGAAGCCGGCCTTGCGAATCAGCACTGCGGAGAATCCGACATAACCATCGGTAGCTCTTCCGAACACTTTGTTAAACCAGCGGAAGAAGCCGGCCAGCGGCCCGTGAGATTCCGTTTTCGGACGCAGCAGCAATGCCGCGAGCGCCGGGCTAAGCGACAGAGCGTTAAAAGCGGAGAGCACGACAGAGATTGCAATGGTCGCGGCGAACTGCTGGTAGAGGCGGCCGGTTATTCCGGGAATAAAGATGGTCGGGACAAAGACGGCAGTCAGAATGAGCGCGATCGCGATGACAGGTCCTGAGACCTGCTCCATCGCGAGCAGCGCGGCGTTCCGCGGAGTCAGGCCGTTCTCGATGTGATGTTCGACGGCTTCGACCACGACAATCGCGTCGTCGACGACGAGACCGATGGCAAGCACCAGTCCAAACAGCGAAAGCGTATTGATCGAAAATCCCAGCAGCGGGAAAACGGCGAACGTGCCGATCAGCGATACCGGAACCGCGAGCAGCGGAATCAGCGTGGCGCGCCAGCCCTGCAGGAAGATGTAAACCACAAGGACCACCAGCAGCAGGGCTTCGAACAGCGTTTGCACGATTTCCCGAATGCCCGACGAAACTGCTCTTGTCGTATCCAGCCCGACCTCATAATCGAGATCCTGCGGAAAGCGCTGCTTCAGTTGCGCGAGTTTTGCACGAACGGCCGCTGCGGCCTGCACCGCGTTGGTGCCGGGCAACTGGTAGAGCGCGAGAATCGCCGCCGGCCTGCCATTAAAACGTCCGGCGAGGTTATATGTCTGCGCACCGAGTTCGATGCGCGCGACATCTTTCAATCTCAAGGTCGAACCGTCCAGATTCGAACGGAGGATAATGTTGCCGAATTCTTCGGGTGTCTGGAGGCGGCCCTGCGCCCGCACGGAATAGGTGAATTCCTGGCCGTTGGGAACAGGCTCGCTGCCGATCTGTCCCGCGGGATTCACGGTGTTTTGAGTCTGGACGGCAGATACGATCTGTGGAACGGTTATGCCCAGCGAAGCCAGCCGGTCGGGCTTGACCCAGATGCGCGTCGCATACTGGCCGGCTCCGAAGATATTGACCTTGGCGACGCCAAGGACGCGGGTCAGTTCATCCGCCATATTGATGTAGGCGTAATTGGCGAGGAAGGTGCTGTCGTGGGTACCCTTCGGCGCATACAGGGCGGCCAGCATGAACGGCGAGGTGGGGGATTTCTGGATCACGAGACCCGCGGTGTTCACGAGAGCCGGGAGCTGCGCCTGCGCCTGGGCCGTACGCAGCTGAGTGAGAACCTGATCGATGTTGGGATCGGTGGCGACGTCGAAATCCACGGTGATCTGCGTAGTGCCGTTGCTCGCGTTGATCGAGTAAAAGTAATTCATGCGGTCGACGCCGCTGATCTGCTGCTCAAGCGGCGTGGCCACGGATTGTTCCAGCGTCTGGGCATCAGCGCCCGGATAGGTGGCCTGCACCTGAATTTCGGGCGGCACGATGTTGGGGAACTGCGCGATGGGCAGCGTCAGCATCGAGACGGCTCCGATGATGACCATAAGAATGGCGATCACCATCGCCACAATGGGGCGGTTGATAAAAAATTTCGACATGTTATTGAGCCGAAGCCTGGTTCCCGTCTTCCGGAATCTGTTCGACTTTTGGCTTTACGGTTCCGCCGTCCTGCGCTTTGACGAGTCCCTCTGTCACGACGGTGTCGCCTGGCGAGAGGCCGCTGTCGATCACCCAGAGCGACCCCACGCGAAGGCCCGGCGTCACGTTGCGAATGCTCACCTTATTGCCGGGTCCCACTACCGCGATCTGATAGCGACCCTGGATCTCCGACACTGCGCGTTGCGGTACCAGCAGAGCGCCGCGTTTGGTGCCGGTCCTCGCCACGATCCGGCCGTATTGTCCCGGCCGCAGAATGTTTCCGGGATTAGCGAACGTGCCGACAATTCGGATGGTGCCGGTTGACGGATCCACCTGACGATCTGTAAAAACGATGCGGCCGGTGCGGGAATAAGCGGTGCCATCGGCCAGTTTTAGTTGCAGTGGAATGGCTGCGGCGGCTTTGAGCCAGTCGCTTTTTGCCTTATCGCTGACGGTCAGATATTCCTGTTCGCTGATCGGAAAATAGGCTCGGATCGGATCCACCTGGGAAACGGTGGTGAGCACCGATGTCTGGCTCACGAGATTGCCGATCTGCACCGTCGCGAGACCGGCGATGCCGTCCAGCAGGGAACGAACTTTGGTGAAACCCAGATTCAACTCGGCGGATCGCACGCCTGCTTCAGCGGATTGAATGGCGGCCTTTGCGGCCACGATACCCGCATCGTCGGTCTTGAGCAGGGCTGCGACGGTCGATTCGGTTTGAACTTCGGTATCGAGCTGGCTCTGCGGGATGGCGCGGGCTTTGGCAAGCGGCGTGTCGCGTTTCACGTTAATCTGCGCCAGAAGAAGCTGGGCCTGATCCTGCGCCAGCTTGCCCTCGGCCTGCGCGAGCGAGCCTCGGGCCTGGGCGAGTTGTCCCTGAGATTGATCGAGGACGGCCTGGAACGGGCGCGGATCGATCTCGAACAGGACTTCGTCTTTGTGTACGAAAGAACCTTCGCGATACGTCTGCCGGACTACGTAACCGTTTACCTGCGGCTGAATCTGAGCGTTCACGTAACCGTCAAGGGAAGCCACCCACTCGGATGTCAGCGGGATGTCTTTTTGAATAACGGTTACGACCCCAACCTCGGGCGGACCAGGAGGGGGAGGCGCCGCTTTTTGTTCACAACCCTCAAGAACGAGGAGAGCCAGGCAAACCAGAAATCCGAATTTCAACGTCCCACTCCGGTAGATTTTGCACAAGGGACGGCGACAAGGGTCACCTGATCATTGGACATATTAAATCTTAAGATGCGCGGCGCACCGGCAGCGATGCGGACTGATATTGCATGATGTTGAGTTGGAAGAGAATCCATCGCGGCATCCCTCTCAATCCAGTGTTCGAATTTCGCGGAAGGGCGCGGACCGGTTTCGCTCCGGGCATCCCTGGATCTTTCGCTCGGACCTGACGGATGCCGGTCAGGCAGGGCCGGGAGATACGGTGCGCGTGGTGGATTCGCGCGGGCAGTTCCTCGGACAGGCGCATTACAGCGCGGCTTCGCAGATTGCTTTGCGAATGCTGGGGCGGCCGGGGGAGGCTGTTTGTATTGGGGAGCGAATTGCGGCGGCCCAACGATTTCGTGAGCAGATTGTGACAGATTCGACCGCTTACCGGCTGGTCCATGCCGAGGCGGATTTTCTTCCGGCACTGATCATTGACCGGTACGGCGATTGTTTCGCTGTGCAGGCGCTCGATCAGGGCATGGACCGGGCTTTTCCGGAAATCGTGCAGGCGCTTGAAGAGCAGTTTGCGCCGCGGGCGATTGTGGCCCGCAATGACGCGGCGGTGCGTTCGCTGGAGGAGTTGCCGCGAGAGATCAAAGTGGTGTCGGGAGAGATCGACGGTCCCGCGGCGATCTGGATGAACGGATTCCAGCTTGAGGCCGACCTGCTTCACGGGCAAAAGACCGGGATTTATCTGGATCAGCGGGAGAATTATCTGGCGGCCGCGCGTTATGCTTCGGGGCGGGCGCTCGATTGCTTTACGTCGACGGGTGGATTCGCGCTCCATCTGGCGCGGACTTGCGAGCAGGTGGAGGCGGTCGATTCGAGCGCCTCGGCGCTGGCCACCGCCGAGCGTAACGCTGAAGCGAACGGCATTTCGAATTTGACGTTCCGGGAGGGCGATGTTTTCGATGTGCTTTCGAATTATGCGGGAGCCCGCAGGAGTTTCGATGTGGTGGTTATCGATCCGCCGGCTTTCGCGAAGTCGCGCAAGCAGATTGATGGGGCGATGCGCGGGTATAAGGATCTCAATTTGCGCGCGATGCGATTGCTTTCGCCCGGCGGAATTCTGGTGACATGCTCGTGTTCGCATCATGTGAGCGAGGCGATGCTGCTGGAAGTGGTGGCCGAAGCATCGCTCGACGCGGGCCGCGTGTTGCGCGTGCTGGAGCGGCGCGCGCAGGCGCAGGATCACCCGATTCTGCTCACCGTTCCGGAGACGCTTTATCTGAAATGTTTGATTTTTCAGATGGCGGGGGGCTAAAGAAGATAAATCAGCCGCAGATCAACGCCGATCAAAGCTGATGAGTCAGACTTAGCTTTTATGTTTTCGATCGGCGCCTACCCGCGGCGATTTGTCCTGGGCCTTTTTCGGCAGCCTGTTGGATATTCGAATTGTCAAAGATCTGTGGACTGAATTCGCCACTCCTTTCGGCGTGGCAGACCAGTCCGGTGTTTTCGAGACAGGAAACTTATGGGGCGGCGGGGCGCTGTTTACTGGTGAGTCGGTTGGTAATTGGGTCAGGACGCGGAAGGAGTTGGCGCGCGATATTGTCCCAACTTCGCTGCCGCTCATCACCATCTCGGGAGCGTTTCTGCCGAACGAAGCCAGATCGAAGTGATCCCGCTTGTTTTCATGGCGTTTGGCGCGAGGATCGGCTTCGCGTTCCGCGCGCTCACGGGCCAGGCGTTCCTTCTGGATGCGCTCGAACTCCTCGGTGTATTTGAGGAGCTGGCGCGAGAGGCGGGTTTCATAGTGTCCGAGGACGTCGAAGGCGTGGGATTGCTCGATCCAGGCGCGAGTCTGGGCGACCATGACTTCGACGCGGTCGTCGTGATCCGTGTCGGTGGCGTGCTGAATTAAGCCGAAGTTGAACGTGTTGTTTTTCCACGCCGGCCAGACGGTTCAGACGGAAGTGTCCGTCGATGATCTTCTGGGCGAGTTGGCGCTCTGGCTCGGTTTTGGGTTTGAGGTCGGAGAGCATGGAGGCCGTGAGGCGGTTGTAGGCCTCCATTTCGTCGGGCTGGAGCATCAGGCTCTGTCCCGTAAGACCGTGTTTGAATGCGTTCATGGCAGAACGCTGCTTGCCTTCGACGGTCTTCGGACTCGTGGATTTTAAGGCGTTGGCTCGGTTGATTGCGTCTCGGATTCCTTCGCGCATGATCGTTTCCCAGTTTGAACGTAGCGTGCGAAATTCGGGATGGTTGCCGAGCCGGGAACTAAGTTGTTGATTGGATTCGGAAGAAATAGTCGACCTCCTGGTGATAAAGAAAATATTATGGCCACGGATAAACACGTATGAACACGAATCTGGGAGCGACGGCTATCGGGGTCGGGGGCCGGGAGTGCTCTGAAAGCCGCCGAATAACTTCCGGCCGCCCGGCAGGGTGATAATGCCCGCATTGGCTGTGTTGCTGCCGTTCTTCGCGCCGAAGCCTTCCACGTTAACCGGATCGCCCTTCTTCAAGGTGGTCTTCGTCCATCCTCTGTGAGTCAAGCCGCTCGGGCTACCCATTTCGAAACCCCAGCGGGTCAGGTTGCCGCTGTCATCCTTTTCGTCTATGTAGAGCCAGGCGTGAGGATTGCTCCAGGTGAATGCGGTTACCGTGCCGGAGACTGCGATGCGTTTGTTTTCGTCGTACTCGGCGGCGAATGCGTGATGCGCCGAGATGGGTATTGTCGTCAAAAGCAGCGCGATCACCGCAGTGTACACGGCCTTGCTCATTTTGTCGAAGCCAATGATAACGCGAACCTGCGAAGGTCTAACAGGGTGCTGAAGTAGGGCAACGGGGTCTGGTTTTATGGCATTTCGCGGACGCATCGGAACCCCGTATCGCGGCGCTTCAAAACCGCGACGGTTTCGTAGCGGTTCCAGACGCGGAGGTAACGGGTGTTGCTGTACCAGGATCCTCCGCGGGTGACGTGATACTGACCTTCCGATGGACCTGTAGGGTCGGCTACAGGGATTGCCCGGTACCAGGTTTCGCTGTACCAGTCGGAGACCCATTCGGCGACGTTACCCAGCATGTCGTAGAGCCCCCATGGATTCGAGGTTTTCTGGCCGACGGGATGCGTTTCTCCGGGCGTGTCTGTCAACGTGTTGCCGTTGTATGCGCCGTACCAGGCTGATTCATCGAGGCGGTTTGCGCCAAACTGCGCAGAGGAACCGGCGCGGGCGCAATACTCCCATTCCGCCTCGGTCGGGAGGCGGTAGTGATAGCCATCGTGGCGGGCGTTGAGTCTCGCCAGAAACTCCTGAACTTCACTCCAGAGGATTTGTTCGACGGGGCGGTCGGGTCCACGGAAATAACTCGGATTGGTGCCCATGACTGTTTCCCATTGGGCCTGCGTTACTTCGTATTTCCCGATCTCGAAGGTTTTGGTGATGCGTACGCGGTGCTGCGGCTTCGACTCGGGGGGACAGGGACTGTAGACGTTTCCTGGCAGGCTCGGCGAATCGTCCGGCGCGCAGCCCATCGCGAACTCGCCGGGCGCTATCTTGACGAATTCGATTTCGATGGGCAGGGCAGGCCGGCTCAGGAACGCGAGGAGCGCGAAACGAAGTAACTTCATATGACTCGGCTCCGGGTTTTATCGCATGCAGGTATGATTGCACCGAGGGTTTGCAACGGCAGCGGTGATCTCAGGCATCGCCGTCGAGCGGCCTCTCGTTATATGCCTCTAACATGGCCGTTGATATCTCGCCGGAGGACGGCCAAACGCCTCCCTGGGAACCCGCATGGCGCTCGTAAGTGTCGAGCGCTTCAAGTTTGGGCTGAACGGGTTTTCCTTCCTTCAGAAAGACGAACCCAATGGCGTCGCTCGGAATTCGCTGAACAAACTGGTCGGCGTCTTCAATCATGCTTCTGATGCGGCGATGGAGGCCCGGCACATCAACCGGGTGGACCATCGCCAAAGCGCGAAATTGCTCGGCGTCGAATCGGCTGTGCCTTGTGATGTCGGCTAACATCTCTTCCGGAGACTGACCGGGGAAACGTCCGACGGCCGCACAGACCACTTCGCCAAGGGGAAGAATGTTTTCATGGATCGCGTCGGCCTCGGCCGCTAATTCGACGCGTTTCTGCGAGTCCTGAAAAATATCGATATCACGAGAAAAGCGCGGCCCCTCCCGATTCAAAGCTATGCCGCCTGCGATGTAACTGTCGGGACTTCGCTGGGCCGAGAGAGCGCGAAGCACTTCGGACTGCAGTTTAGTGAGGGGCACGGCAGAGGTTTTCGATCTGTTCGGCTAACCGCCGCCCGGCCATCCCGCCATGCGTCGCAACGCCAGCGCGTCGGCAGGCGTCGGTTCAGGCACCGGTTCATTGCTCCAAAGCGCTGCTACGCCGAAATCCTTAAAGGCCTGGCGATACAGGGTCGCAAAATCCTCTGCTTGAGTCGGTTCATTGACCGCCATCGGATGAATTCTTTCTTAAAAGGGCACTTCAGGCGCTTGACTCTTACCCTGCGTCAGACCTGATCATTTTTAACGAGGGACGGCTTTGAGTTTCTATTCTGTCCGCGAATTCGCTGCGCTGGCGGGCGTGACCGTGAAGGCGCTCCACCATTACGACCGCCTCGGGTTGTTAAAGCCGCGGCGGACCAGTACGGGATACCGGGTCTACTCCCAGGACGATCTGGAACGGCTGGAGCAGATCATCGCGCTCAAGTTTCTTGGTCTTCCTTTGAAGCAGATCAAGGCCATTCTCGAGCGTCCCGCCCTCGAGCTGCGCGATGCGCTTCGATTGCAACGCAAGGCCATCGAAGATAAACGGGCGCTGCTGGGGCAGGTGATCCGCGCGATTGAGGCGGCCGAAGGCGCGGGAGATCCCGCCGATCCGGCTGGGCTGAGAAAAATCATTGAGGTGATCGAGATGCAAAACGGCCTCGAAACGATGAAAAAGTATTACAGCGACGCGGCGTGGGAGCGGCATCGGCGCTATTACCAGGAAGGTCCCTCGCCTGAGTGGCAGGCGCTCTATCGCGATGTGGTCGCGTTGCTGGGAGAAGATCCTGGGGCGCCTGCCGCGCAGGCAGCGGCGGAGCGGTGGCTGGCACTTTCCATTCGGGCTCATGAGGGCGATCCGGAGGTTCAGACCGATTCGCCGACCGCCTGGGTGGACCGAGCCAGCTGGCCCGCGATCATGAAACGGCGAATCGAGGAATACCGGGTCGAGGAAGTTATGCGGTTCATGCACAGAGCGGGGACCGCGTGCCGGCGGAAGTATTTCGGGGACGCCGCATGGGATCGGCATCAGACGGATCTGACATCACGTTCGGTCGAGGACTCGACGGCTATCTGGCAGGCCCGAGTCGATCTCTTCCGGGATGCTGAGGTTGCTGCGGGCGAAGATCCCACAGGCGAAAAGGGTCAGGCTTTGGCGCGGCGCTGGCTCGACCACCTCAAGGCGGCAAGCGGGGGCGACCCCGAGATTCTGGAGGGCATGTTGAATATGTGGGCCGACCGGGCGCGGTGGTCGACTCTGGTCCGCTATAGCGCTGAAGGCATGAGTATGATGGCGGGCGAACGTTTTGATACGGTTATGGACTTTCTGGACTCGGCTCTTCTTGAGCAGGGCCCGCGGGAACTTTGACGGCGATTTGATAAACCCATTGCTCCGAAACTCGATATGATGTAGGGGTCATATCCGGCGCCGGAGCTTGGATGAAGCGAAAATTCCCTATCATTTCAATAGTTTGCATTTTTGCGCTGGCCGGTTGCGACGGACTGCGTGCGGCTGGCACTCCTTCCTCGCAGCGGCAGTTTCTCGACCGGTATTGTGTTTCCTGCCACAGCGACAAGCTCAAGACCGGCGGGATTTCTTTGCAAAGCGCGGACCCGGCACAGGCGGCGGCAAAGGCCGAGCTTTGGGAAAAGGTCATCCGGAAGGTGGATGTCGAAGCCATGCCTCCGATTGGCGCGCCGCATCCGGACCGGGCCTCGCGCGATCAACTGATCGCTTTCCTTGCGACCGCTATCGATCATGAGGCCGCGGCGCATCCCAATCCTGGACGCGCGACCCTGCATCGGCTGAATCGGGCCGAGTATGCGAATGCGATCCGCGATCTGCTGGCGCTGGATATTGATGCGGCGTCTCTGCTGCCGCCCGATGACGAAAGCTACGGGTTCGACAACATTGCGGACGTACTGAAGACTTCGCCGTCGCTGCTGGAACGGTACATGTCGGCTTCGTGGAATATCAGCCGGCTGGCGATCGGGGATCCTTCGATTTCGGCGACCAGCGCGGTTTATCGTGCGCGCGCCGACCTTTCGCAAAACGCGCACATCGAGGGGCTGCCTCTGGGGACGCGCGGGGGGATTTCGGTTCGTCATAATTTTCCGCTGGATGGCGAGTACCTCATTAAGGTCCGGCTGTGGCGCGTTACGGCGGATATTATTCGCGGGCTGGAAGACCGGCATCAGGTCGAAATCAGCGTGGACGGGGTGCGGATGAAGCTGGCTTCGATCGGCGGCCCCGAGGATGAGCATCTGAGTTTGACAAATTCCGGCGCTTCGGCGGTGGATATCGACCAGCGACTTTCGGTGCGAGTGCCTTTGAAAGCGGGTCCGCACGACGTGGTGGCGACCTTCGTGACCGATATCGAAAGCGAAGCTCAGGACGACAACATCCTGCAGCCTTTCATCCGTTCTAATTACGACGTGCTGGATTATCGGGGCGAACCGGTGATCGATCGGATTACTGTTGAAGGTCCGGCGAAGGCGACGGGCTCAGGCGATACTCCCAGCCGGCGGCGTGTGTTCGTATGCCGTCCCGCGGGCGCTTCGGATGAGATTCCCTGCGCGAAGAAGATTATTTCCAGCGTGGCTCGGCGGGCCTACCGGCGTCCGCTGAACGACAACGATCTCGAAACTCTGATGGGCTTTTATCAGCTCGGGCGCAACAGCGGCGGAAATTTCGAGATGGGCATTGAGGCGGCGCTGCAACGTATCCTGGCGAGTCCGGAATTTCTGTTCCGCTTTGAGCCCGATCCTGCGAATGTGGCCGCGGATGAGCCGTATCAAATCTCCGATCTGGCGCTGGCTTCGCGGCTTTCTTTCTTCCTGTGGAGCAGCATTCCCGACGATCAATTGCTGAAGGTGGCGAGCGAGGGCAAGCTGAAAGATCCCGCCACACTGGATCAGCAGGTGCGGCGGATGCTGGCCGATCGTCGGTCCGAGACTCTGGTTACGAACTTTGCCGATCAATGGCTTTATCTGCGGAACCTGAAGAACATTCAGCCCGATTTTCAGACGTTCCCCGATTTCGATGACAACCTGCGCCAGGCGATGAAGCGCGAGACCGAACTGTTCTTCGGCAGCATTATTTCGGAAGATCACAGCGTGCTCGATCTGATCAATGCCGATTACACATTCGTTAATGAGCGGCTGGCGCGGCATTATGGGATCCCGAACATTTATGGGACGGATTTCCGGCGCGTGACGATCAACGATCCGGCGCGAAGAGGACTGTTGGGGCAGGGGAGCATCCTGACTGTTACGTCGATGCCGAACCGGACATCGCCGGTGCTTCGGGGTAAGTGGATTCTGACCAATTTGCTGGGTAATCCGCCGACGCCTCCTCCGCCGGGGGTTCCGGCGTTGAAGGATAACGAAGCGGGCGCGAAGAAGGTGTCGCTGCGTGAGCGGATGGAGGCTCATCGCGCGAATCCGGCATGCGCCGGGTGCCATCAGGTGATGGACCCGCTTGGCTTCTCGCTCGAGAATTTCGACGCGGTGGGGCAGTGGCGCTCTGCCGACGACGGGTCGCGCATCGATCCTTCGGGAACGCTATTCAATGGGACCAAGATCGATGGCCCTGTGGCTTTGCGGAATGCGCTTGCGAGCCGGCCTGGAATTTTTGCCGGCGTGCTGACGGAGCGGCTGATGACATATGCGTTGGGGCGCGGGGTCGAGACTTCCGACATGCCTGCCATTCGGCGGATTCTGGCGGATGCGGCGCGGAATGATTACCGGTTTTCGTCGATTGTGCTCGGGATTGTCCGGAGCACCCCCTTTGAAATGAAGCAAAAAAAGGTTCAGGATTAAAAGACAGGCAGATTTGCAACAAGGAGACAGGACATGAGAATCAGCACTCGGAAACATATTGCGAGACGGGCGTTCCTGCGCGGCGCGGGAGTAACGCTGGCGCTGCCGCTGCTCGATTCCATGGTTCCGGCTCACACGCTCCTGGCCAATACGGCGGCGAATCCTCAGCTTCGGTTTGGATTTTGCTATATGCCGCATGGGGCGGTGATGTCCGCGTGGACTCCTGTTTCCGATGGTCCGGGATATACGCTTTCGCGGACGCTGACGCCTTTGAAGCCATTTCAGGACAATGTCCTGGTGCTGACCGGGCTGGCGCACAGGAATGCCGGTTCCCTGGGCCCGGGTGATAGCGGGGGCGACCACGGACGGGGACCGTCTGTCTTTCTGAATGCCTCGCATCCGAAGCGCACCGAGGGCGAGGATGTTCGGGCCGGCACGACGATCGATCAGATTGCGGCGGAGAAGATCGGGCAGGATACGCCGCTTCCCTCGCTGGAACTGGCGACTGAAGATATGACCGGGTTGATCGGCGCCTGCGATGTGGGGTTCAGCTGCACTTACACGAATACGATTTCGTGGAAGACTCCGACCACGCCGCTGCCGATGGAGATTAATCCGCGCAACGTGTTTGACCGGCTATTCGGCGATGGCAGTACCGCGACTGAGCGGATGATGCGGCTACAGCGCGAGCGCAGCATTCTGGATTCGGTGACGGCGGAGGTCAATCGGCTGCAGGGTAAGCTTGGCGCGGGGGATCGCAATAAGGTTTCCGAATATCTCGATAATGTGCGGGAGATCGAGCGCCGGATTCAGCTTGCGGAGAAGAAGAATACTTCGGATTCGGGTGAGTTTCCGACGGCTCCGATCGGTATTCCCGATAATCACGAAGAGCATTCGAAGTTGATGTTCGACCTGATGGCTTTGTCTTATCAGGCCGACGTTACGCGCATCTCGACCTTTATGATGGCGCGCGAGGTGAGTTATCGGACCTTCCCGATGATCGGGGTGCCCGATCCGTTCCACGCGACTTCGCATCATCAGAACGATCCCGACAAGCTGGAAAAGCTGACGAAGATTAATACTTACCACGTCGGGTTGATGGCTTACTTCCTTGACAAGTTGCGCTCTACGCCCGATGGCGACGGAACCCTGCTGGATCATTCGCTGATTCTTTACGGCAGCTGCATGAGTAACAGCAATCTGCATAATCACAATCCTTTGCCGATCTTCGTGGCGGGTGGCGCGGCCGGGAAGATGAAGGGCGGGCAGCATATTAAATACCCGAACGATACGCCGGCGGCGAATCTGCTTCTCACGATCCTGGACAAGGCCGACATCAACCTCGACGGCATCGGCGACAGCACTGGCCGGCTGTCCGGAGTTTAGACGTGATGCTGAAGAACGCCTTTTCGTTGTCACTTCGTTCCGCGCGCGGCTCGGTCATCACGCTCTGCTTTGTGGCGCTTGTGCCAGCCGGTTTGTTGCTCGCCGCCGATTCGCAATTGATTGATGCCGTCAAGAATCACGACAGGGACGCGGTGAACACGATCCTGAAGTCGCACGTTGACGTGAACGCCCCAGAGCCGGACGGCACTACCGCGCTTCAATGGGCCGCTCACAATAACGATCTGGAAACTGTCGAGCTGCTGCTGCGCGCCGGGGCGAATGCGAAAGCGGAGAGCCGATATCACGTGTCGCCGCTGTCCGAAGCCGCAAGGTACGGGAGTGGGGCGCTGGTCGAAGCGCTGTTGAAAGCGGGCGCTGACGCGAATACGTTGACCACCGAACGCGGCGAAACCGTTCTGATGACGGCGTCTCGGACCGGCAATGCCGCGGCAGTCAAGGTATTGCTGGAGCATAGCGCGGATGCCAATGCGAAAGAGAGCTTTCGCGGCCAGAACAGCCTGATGTGGGCGGCGGCGGAGAACCATCCGGATGTGGTGAAACTGCTGCTTGCGCATGGCGCCGATCCCAAGGTTCGCTCGAACGATCGCGACACGACTCCTCCCAAGCTGATGGCGGGCACTCCTGCCGCTCCCATATCACGCGGCGGTTTGACGGCGCTGGTTTTCGCGGCACGGCAAGGTTCCATTGAGTCCTCAGAGGCTCTCATTGGGGCGGGGGCGGATATCAATGAGGGCGATGCGGATGGAAACACTCCGCTGTTAATTGCCATCCTCAATAATCATGACGATCTGGCGCAGGTTTTGATCGACAAAGGCGCGGATGTCAACGCCGCCAATAAGGATGGGCGGACGCCGCTCTTCACCGCCGTCGATCAGCACGATGTGGATTGGTCGGACCGGCCTTTTGTGCCGGAAAAGGACAAGCTTTCGAGTCTCGATATCATTAAATCCCTGGTCGAGCACAAAGCCAATGTCAACGCGCAGCTGACCGCTCCTTCGATAATCAAGAAAGCTGCACAGGACAGCCCGGATCGTACGCTTGCGACGGGAGCGACTGCGTTCATGCGTGCGGCGCGAAGCGGCGATACTGTGCTCATGCAGTATCTGCTGGATCACGGCGCTGACCCGAAGCTTGCAAATAAAGACGGCGTGACCGCGCTTATGGTAGCGGCGGGGTTGGGCTATACGGATTCGAATCGCTCGACTGAGCCGGAAGCCCTGAAAGCGGTTCAGCTTTGCGTGAGCCTTGGTCTTGACGTCAATGCCGCCACGGACAAGGGCGAGACGGCATTGCTGGGCGCGTCGCGCAGGGGCGCAAACACGATCATCAGCTATCTGGTGGAAAAGGGCGGCAACATCAACGCGGCCAATAAACAGGGGTTCACCGCGCTTGATCTGGCTATGGGGAAGGGCGCGGCGGGCGCCGCTCCTGGAATTCCGAAAGAGCCGACGATGGCGTTGATCCGGCAACTCGGCGGTAATGCCGGCAAAGAAGTTAAAGAGGAAGCGAAGGCTCAGTAAAGATGTCGAAATCGAGTAAGAATCCGGTCGGTCGCCGCGGCTTTCTGAAAGGCGCGGCTGCGGGGGCGGCGGCGCTGGTGGCAAATCCAGGCAGCGCGGCGGCGCAGGAAGTACAGACGAAAGGCGCAGCGACAGGGCTTCCGTCCGCAAGACTGGCAGCGGCGGAAACGACTCCGCCCGCGCCCCGCATTGACGTTTACAGCACGGATCGCCCGGGCTCGGACTTCATGCTGGAAGTCATCAAGACTCTCGGCTTCGAGTATGTTTGCGCGAACCCGGGATCGAGTTTTCGCGGGCTGCACGAATCGATCGTGAATAAGGGCGGGAACAAGAGTCCCGAGTTGCTTACGTGCTGTCACGAAGAGTCTTCGGTAGCGATGGGCCATGGTTACGCGAAGATCGAAGGCAAGCCGCTGATGGTCATGGCGCATGGGACGGTCGGACTGCAGCACGCGTCGATGGCGATCTATAACGCTTACGCCGACCGCGTGCCGGTCTATATCGTTCTCGGCAATATCGCGGACGGTACGTGGCGACGCAGCGATGTCGAGTGGGCGCACAGTGTGCAGGATGCCGCGTCCATGGTTCGCGATTACACCAAGTTCGATGATGCGCCGGTTTCGCTGACCCAATTCGCTGAATCGGCGGTGCGGGCATATAAGGTCGCGATGACGCCTCCCATGGAGCCGGTGGTGATCATCGCAGACGCCGTGTTACAGGAAGAGCCGATGTCCGAGGCCGACCGGCGGACAGCGCGTATTCCCAAACTTACTTTGCCCTCGGCCCCGGCAGGCGATTCGGGCGCCGTGGCGGAAGTGGCGAAAATGCTGGTGGCTGCGGAAAACCCGGTCATCGTTGCGGGACGTGTCGCGCGGACGCCGAACGGCATCAAGCTTCTGATCGAGCTGGCGGAGTTGCTGCAGGCGCCGGTGCAGGACCGGCGGTTCCGCATGAACTTCCCGTCAACCAATCCTCTGTACGACGGCGGCAGCATTGCCGATGCGGACCTGATCCTTGGTCTGGAAGTGCCGGATTTCTGGAATACCACGCATTCCATGACTCCCATCAACCGCATGGGCATGGAGAGTAAGTCGCTAACGAAGCCCGGCGCGAAGCTGATCACGATTTATTCCGGGGACCTTGCGGAGAAGAGCAATTACCAGGATCTCGGGCGCTACGCCGAGGTAGATATTTCGATCGCGGCAGACGCCGAGGCGACTTTACCTTATCTCATCGAAGCGTGCCGGAAGCTGGTTACCGATGATCGCAAACGTGCGTTTGCCGAACGCGGGGCGAAGCTGGCGGCCGCGTGGAAAAAGAAGAAAGAAGTAGCCATTCAGCAGGCCGCTTTTGGATGGGATTCAAGCCCCATCACCACCGCGCGGGTTTCGGCCGAGTTGTGGAATCAGATTAAAGGCGAGGATTGGTCGCTGCTTTCGGAAGTGAATCCCTTTTTCAGTAACTGGCCGGCGCGGCTGTGGGATTTCGACAAGCATCACAACTACATCGGCGGACACGGTGCGTACGGAGTGGGTTATGGCGCCCCGGCCGCTGTGGGCGCCGCGCTTGCCAATCGCAAGTATGGACGGTTGAGCGTCAACATTCAGTGCGATGGCGATTTGAACTATGCTCCGGCGGTTCTCTGGACGGCCGCTCATCACCACATTCCGCTGCTGAGCATCATGCATAACAACCGCGCCTACCATCAGGAGCTGATGTATATCGAAGACATGGCGGCGCGCGCGAATCGTGGAATCGAGACATCCCGAATCGGCACGGGACTCTTCGATCCCGATATCGATTACGCCGTTCTGGCCAAAGCCTACGGAGTCTACAGCTCGGGGCCGATCTCCACTCCCGCGGATCTTGGTCCGGCGCTTAAGAAAGCGATCGAGGTTGTGAAGAAAGGTGAGCCGGCTCTGATCGACGTTATCACGCAGCCACGGTAAACATGAGAAATCCGTACTTGCCCTTTTTGCTCGCCCTTGTTGTGCCTGGATCGGCGCCGGCTCAGGATGCGGAAAACGGGAAACGCCTGTTTACACGCGATGGCTGCTATGAGTGCCATGGATATGCGGGGCAGGGAACTATTGCGGGGGCGCGTCTGGCGCCACCCGTTTTGACGGCCGCCGGAATCAAAGCGTACATCCGGAAGCCTGCCGGCGCGATGCCCGCGTTCAGCGATAAGGTTGTGTCTGATAAAGACGTCGAAGATATCTATGCGTATCTGAAATCGATTCCCGCGCCGAAGCCGGTCAAAGACATTCCGCTGCTGAATCAGATACAAACCTCCAAATAAGAGTCAGCGAAATAAAAATCGGCGGAGGGAGTTTTGGCTCCCGCCGCCGATTGCTGTTTGACGCGCCGTTAAGCGGTTAGTTCACCGTGACGGACACCGTGGTGGTTCCGGTGCCGTAACCCGTGGCACCTGGCGCCATGGTGACGCTGTCGGTTGCGGTTACGGTGACCGTGTACGGTCCAGCCGAAGCGCCGGTCGGTTTGAGGTTGCCGCTGGCGTCGATCGTGAAGCCGTTTGTCACGCTGGTCGCGTCGAGCGTGTAAACGATCGTGCCGGATCCTCCATTGGCTGTCACGGTTGTGAGGACGCCGGAGGTGTGGTTCGTCTGCGCAGTGGCCGTTGTGTGTGTCACCTGCAGACCCACGTTGATCTGGAAGGTGCTGGTTCCGGTCAACGGGGTGCTGCTGCTGTCCGTCGCCGTGACAACGATGCCGTTATAGATACCGGCGGGAGTCAGGGCGGTTGTGCCGAGCACGCCGGAGTTGCTGATCGTCATGCCCGCGGGCGCCGTCGCCGGAGCGGTTATCGCATAGGTATAGGGGTAAGTGCCGCCGGTCGCAGTAACCGTCATGAGAGACGGGCTGGCGGTTCCGAAGGTCGCGCTATAGGGTGATGTGCCGCTGTCGGTCATGTAGAGGCCGCCTGCGACGGTAATTGTCATGGAATACGTGCCGGTCAACGGAACGTTGGCCGAATCCGTCGCGGTGATGGTAACCGCGTAGGATCCTGCCGTGTTCGCTGCCGGCAGTCCGGAGATGATGCCGGTTGTCGGGGCAAGTGTGAGACCCGCGGGCAGCACGCCGGAGGTTACCGCGTAGCGATAAGAAGGAGTTCCTTCAGTGGCCGTCACAGTACCGGTCCAGGATACGCCGACGGTCGCGTTGAGTGCATTGCCGGTCGGACCGGTCACCTTCAGTCTGGGCGCGACCCAAACCGTTACGCCGCTCTGGCTGGTCTGTCCGCCAACCGTCAACTGAACCGGCAACTGCGCCGGAGCGGTGAGGGTGGTGATCGGAGAAGAGGTCAGCGGATAGTACGGATACAACGTCGAGCCGGTGGTTGCCGGCAGTTGAACGTTGATCTGATAGAGTCCCGCCACTGTATCGGCTACGAAGCCGGCATAGGTAACAGGCGCATTGACGCCACCAACGGTAACGGTGGGCACGGTCGAGAGACACGGAGGGAAGCGTCCCGTATTCAGCAGCGCGCTCTGGATGACCGCGCCATCGATGCTGGTCAGGTTGGGGCTGACGGACGTGGCGGATTGCAGGGTTGCCATGTAGTTGCCAGTGCCCGAAGTGGCTGCAATGCAATCCGTGACGGGAGTGCCGGAGCCGGTAGAGGTGTTGTCTGCGGTGCTGTCCGGAGCGCCGAGACCGGTCACGTAAAGCTGAATCGTGTCGGAATCCGACTCGGTGGATCTCATTCCCGCGGGATTGGTGCTGGTGATCAACGAATAGGATGCGCTCAGAGCGGCCCCCGATCCCTGGCCATCGGAACCGATCGTGAACACGCCCGGATCCGTAGCCGCGACATTGACGGTGAACGGAGCGCTCTTCAGTAGAGTCGCGCCCGAGCCGTAACCGAAGGTTACGACGATATCGACCGACGCGCTGCCGATGTAGTCGGAAACGGCGGCCGGAACGATCAGATTGATCTGGCCGTTGGTGGCGAAGAGCAGCGGGGCGGCGCCGATGAGCGTGGTTGTCCCGTGGGCCAGGAAGTTTGCGGTAACCTGACGCTGGGTTGCGCCCGCGGCATCGGGACTCAGGGACGTCGGAAAGCGCAGGGTAAGCGGATCAGGGCTGCCCATCAGGATCTGAGTCGAACTGCACCCAGTGCCGACGGACGAACAGAAGTTCGCTCCAAACAGGCTGATCATGTCATATGGCGCAACCGTGGGAATTGCGGGCGGCGTTACTTCAACGAAAGCGGACGAACTGGTAACACCCTGAATGATCGGGCCGCCGCCGATCGTGAGGGTAGCGGTTCCCGTGGGAATCGTGCAAGTCCCGTTACACAACCCGAGTGCAACGCTGCCGCCGGCGCCGCTGGGCGAGAACGGAAGATTCGGATCGGCGGTTCCCGGGACGACGATGGTCAGGATGATGTTGGAAGGGTTCACCACGTTCACCGAGAGGTTCGTATCGGCAACAATAACTCCGCCGACGACAATACCGACTTTGGTCTTGAGCGTAGGATCCGTGCCGCCGACAAAGCCGGTGCCGGTCAGAACGACAGGGAAGGATGTGCCGGAGGCAGCGGTCGGAAGGCTTGCGGGGCTGAGGCCGGTCAGGGTCGCTCCCGGAGACACCACGGTCAGGCTGATGGTGACCACCGTGGTGGATGCCGGGCTGCCCCAGGTGAATGTTACGGTTCCGGTGAGCACGGTGCCCGGCTGCGCAGTGGCAAAGATCAACGAGTTGAACGTCACGCCAATCTGTGTTCCGAAACTGTAGGCGAGACCCGATTGCTGCGTCGAGCTGATGATGGGAGCCAGCGTGCCGCCTGTGGTGATGGTGTATTGAATCGGCGAATCGGTGGAGAGAGCGGTGATCGTCGCGGTTGGGGGGGCGGTTCCCAATACCCACGTAAGCGGAATCGAGGTGGAACTCACGGAGAGTTTCGGCGCTTTGTTGGTAACGAGGAGCGTGATGTTTACGGGGAGATCCGCGTATCCGGAGACTTTCAGAAGGACGGAGGCGGTGTAGGTGCCGGGCGCAAGGCTGTCGGCTACGCCGGTGGTGGTGAAGCTGATTTGCCGGGGCGCGGTACCCGATGTGACGTTTGCGGTGAGCCAGATCGGAAGCGACGCCGTATTCAGGGTGAAGAAGGCCCCGGAAACGGAAGAGGTCACGCTGATCGTGGAAGATCCGGGGGTTCCCGAGCCTTTGACGTACGAAAGCGAGATGCTGGGCGCTGCCGGAATGGGCGTTACGGTCAGCGGGCTCGGCGGTACGACCTGCAGGGTAACGAGGACCAGTTTGTCGGGAGCCGGAGCATTCTGAAGGTGCAGGTTGATAGTGTGCGTGGTCCCTGAGGTGAAGGCGCCGCATCCCGCGGTTGCGGCGACGGTAAAGGTATTTGCAGTTGAAGTGGCAGTGCCTGCCGGCGCCGACGGGTTAATTGTCAGCCACGCAGGATCGTTTGCGGAAGTTGTATCAAGAGTGAAGGGTGTTCCACCGGCGGCCGCGGAAGTGACGGAGACCGTCTGTGCGGGTCCCGGAGTGTAAACTCCGCCGGCGAGCGTGCAGGAAATGGTAACCGGGGCGGCCACAAGCGCTGACGCCGAACTGGTTACGGTGTCATTCACTGTAGTGCCGGCATCCGATGTTCCGCCGGCGGTAAAGCGCAGTGTTGTGGGTCCAGTGCTGGCGCCAACGCAGCCGGCAGCGGTCGTGACGGTGTACGTAATACCCGCCGCCTGATTGGCGGTGCTAAGGGTCTGTAGAGCCGGCGCGGTGATGACCAGCCCGTTTCCGGGCGCGGTAAAGCTGACAACGATGGTATTCGAGCCTGTAAGAGAGGTGGTTGGTTTCACCAGAATGCTTGCCGGGGTTCCTGGCCCCGTGGCGGTGTTACAGGTGACGGCAACCGACGCGGTTGCCGTCAGGGTAGTAGCTTTCATGGCGCCCGCGCCAAGAGTCAGCGCGAGCATTGCGACGAATGCCCTGGCGCCGTGGCTTTTTAATACCGATAAGTCCATGGAGGACCGTCCTTGTCCAAAAGGTTTTCTCCACGACATCGCGGGGAGGCGATCCCTCGTTCGGATCGCTACAGGACATATCGGCGCGGCGGGGGTACTGCTTGAGTAATTTGTTCCGGGGGACAGTAATGCGGGTTCAGTAGTCGCTTCCTAAAGGTCGCGGCTCAGGATGAAGTTCGTCGGAAGGACAGAATCTTTGCTGTCAGAACGTAAACCGGTAAGCCGTCCTGGTTAATGGCGGTACTTTTCACCGTCACGATGGCCTGGTTGGGTTTCGATCGCGAAGGCGAGATGCCGACGATTTCGCTCTCGACGTACAGAGTGTCGCCGGGCCTCGTCGGCCGCGGCCAGTATCCTTCGCCGCCCAGGCCGATGAGACCGCCCGCGAAGGGGAGCCCTCCTGTCGCCAGCAGACGCATTGTTACGGCAGCGGTATGCCAGCCGCTTGCCACCAGGCCTCCGAACAGGCTCGCTTTCCCGGCCGCCTCGTCCAGATGAAACGGCTGCGGGTCGAATTCTGCCGCGAACTCCTTCATTCGGGTCTCATCCATGACATAAGATCCCGAAATGAACTTCTGCCCTACCTGCAGGTCACCGAGATAGAGAGGCTCCTGCGTCTCCTGCGGGGAACTCATCGGACACCTCCCGCGGTCGATCGGGGAGCCGCCACATCGGCATCCAGATAATGGTTCAGATGCCGCTGCACTTTTCGCAACGCGTCGTCGTTGCCTTCGATCCGGCTCATCATAAGTGCTCCCTCGAGCGCTGCGACTATCAGGGTAGCTACTGCCTTCGCGTCCACGCCCGGCCGCAATTCGCCGCGTTTCGCCGCCTGCCGGACTATCACTCGCAAAAGCGCCAGCCATGATCGCAGCGCTTTGCGAACGCGCGTCCGCAGCACCGAATTGCCGTCGTCGGCATCTACAGCGGTGTTCAGGATCGGGCAACCGCCGGCGACCGGGGACTTATGCTCGATGAAATTCGATATCAGTTGTTTCAGCCGCTCGACCCCGGTGGTTTGTTCGTCCATCGGGAGGATTCGAGCGCGCCAGGCCTGGCGCCAGGTGTAGTCGAAGGCCTCCGCCGCCAGCTCTTCCTTACTTGAGAAATGGCGGTAGATCCCGCCTTTCTTGAGTCCGGTCGCTTTCATCAATGCGGACAGCGAACTGCCTTCGTAGCCGTTGCGGTTAAAAATCGGCGCCGCTTCCTCCAGGATTTTTTTTCGCGTCTGCTCGCCTTTTGTCATGCGCCAATTCCGTCCTGTCCGTTTGGATGCCTCATGAGACCGCCTGGTCTCATTATTGTCGCAATGCTCTGCGGCGAGTCACCGGCGTACAAGATCGCCGGTACCCCAGTCGAAAAATAAATTTGCGACCGTATGGTCTCTTTTTCGATCCAAGCAGGCAAATGACCCATGGAACATGGAGAGTTTTGAGGGTGGGGGTCTTGATCGCCGGCTCTTCCGCTGCGTTGGCCCAATCCATGCGCCCCGATCCGCTCAACTATTCCGTCGCGACGCCTCGCCCGATCAGCCCGGCCCAGGGAACTACTAACCCCAGCGCTCAAGCTACGCAACGGCAGAATCCCTATCTGGGCAGTACGCCCGGGAAGCTGGTCGATGGCGTCATCGATCTTTCTCTTCAGAGCGCCATCGAGCGCGGCCTTCGCTACAACCTCGGTCTGATCGAATCGAATCACGCGAGCGCCGACGTGCGTGCGGATCGTCTGCGTGCGCTGTCCGTCCTCTTGCCGCAGATTACTGCCACAGGCCGGCAAGCATACGAAGACATCAGCTATAAGGAGATCGGCCTCAATTTGCCGCCCATACCCGGGATTGGATCGCTTCCTCCGACATCGGGTGGATTTGGATATCAGGACGTCCGGGTCGGCCTTACTCAATCCATCTTCAATAAAGAGCTGAGAGAACGCTATCAGGCGCAAAAGGCGGCCGAACAAGGGTCTGCATTCGAGATCAGGGATTCGCGCGATGTGGTGGTGTTTGCCGTAGGAACCGCGTACGCCCAGGTGGCTGCCAGTGCGGCCAGGGTGGAGGCTGCGAAGGCTCAGCTCGCATCCGCGGAGGAGCTGGATCGCGAGACAGCGGATCGGGTCACGTCGGAGGTATCGCCCGAAATTGAGTCTCTTCGATCTCAGGTCGAGCGCCAATCCGCGGAGCAGCGGCTCACCAACGCGACGAACCAGATGGAGAAAGACAAGCTCACGCTGGCGCGCATCACGGGGCTCGATATCAACCAGCAATTCAAAGTTTCCGATGCTCTGGCTTCGCATCCGCTCACCGGAATCACTGCCGAGAGCGCGACCGAGCAGGCATTGCGTTCGCGCTCCGATCTCGCTGCCGCAGAAGCCGCGATGCGTTCCGCCGAAGCCACGCTGCGAGCCGGGAAAGCGGAGCGGCTTCCCGTCGTTTCCCTGAGTGCGAATTATGGAGCCGGCGGTGTCAATGTTGGGAACTTCAACCAGCTCTACTCCATTTCCGGCGATATCTCCGTTCCGGTCTACACGGGCGGGCGCATCAGGGCTGATATCGAACAGGCGCAGGCCGACCTTGCCCGTCGCCAGGCCGAGTACGCCGACCTTAAAGGCCGTATTGCCTATGATGTCCGCGTTGCGTGGCTCGATCTGACTGCGTCGAATTCGAGTGTTGAGGTTGCGCTTCGCAACAAGACGCTTTCCGAAAGAGCGCTTGCTCAATCGCGGGATCGCTTCGCCAATGGCGTTACGAACGCTCTCGAAGTCGTCCAGGCCGATGAAGCCGTTGTGGCGGCAAACGACAACTACATTCAAAGCCTCTATTCACTGAATGTGGCAATGATCTCTTTGGCGCGCGCCACAGGCGGCGCGGAAACGAAGCTTCGCGAGCTTCTGGGAGGAAAGTGAAATGGCGCAGGGAAAGCGTGCTCGTTGGATTGTGCTCGCCGTGGTCGCGGTGGTTGCCGCGGCCGGCGTATGGTGGTGGCTGCAATCGAGAGGTTACGAATCGACCGATGATGCCGAGATCGACGGGCATCTGGACACGGTCAGCTCCCGTATCAGCGGAACGGTGAGCTGGATCGATCCGAACGTGGAAGACAGCCATATCGTTAAGGCCGGAACTCTGCTGATGGAGCTCGATCCGCGCGACTACGCGGCCGATCTCGAACACGCGAAAGCGAATCTCGACACCCGAACCGCCGAGGCGCGAACCGCGCGGGTGACGATCCCGATTACGGACGCCGCCGCGTTCGGCCAACTGGCCGCGGCCGAAGCCGCCAGGGATCAGGCGGCGGAGAGCGTCGATTCCGAGCAGGCGGATCTCGAAGCCGCCCGTCATCGCCTCAGGCAGGATGAGGCGATCTGTGCCCGCACGGAACGGGACCGGGTCCGCTATCAGTCGCTGGTGGAGAAGCGCGAAATCTCGCGGTCGGATTACGATGCGCGCGACACGGAAGCCACTGCCGCCGAACAGGCGATCGAAGCCGATCGGGCCAACATTGCAGCGAAGGAGAGGAAGGTCATGGAAGCGCGGGCGCTGGTGGCGCAGCGCGAGGCTGAGATCGCGTCCGCGCGCACGGCGCCGCGTCAGGTAACCGCCGCGGAGAGCCGGTCGCAGTCTGCGTCGGGGCAGCTCGAACAAGCTACGGCTGACGTGCACACCGCGCAACTGAACCTGAGTTACACGAGGATCTACGCGCCCGTAACCGGCGTGATCGGGAGAAAGACGGTCGAACTCGGGCATCGCATTCAGCCGGGACAGGGACTCATGATCCTCGTTCCCCTCGATGACCTCTGGATCACCGCCAACTTCAAGGAGACCCAGCTCAGGCACATGCGGCCCGGGCAGGCTGTCACTGTTCACGTCGACACCTTCGACCGCGACTACAAGGGGAGGGTGGAGGATCTGCCAGGCGCCGCCGGTCCTCTCTTCAGTCTTTTCCCTCCGGAGAATTCGACAGGAAACTACGTGAAGGTCGTCCAGAGGTTTCCTGTAAGAATTCGCCTCGATAAGGATCAGGACCCGGAGCACCTGCTGCGCCCAGGTATGTCGGTCGAGCCGAAAGTGTCGGTACGCTAAGCGAGCGCTCTGATGAATCCCTGGTTTATAGCCGTCACCGTTACGCTCGCGACCTTCATGGAGCTGCTCGATACCTCCATTGCCAATGTGTCGCTCCCTTACATTGCGGGAGGTCTGGGCCGGAGTTATGACGAAGTCACCTGGATACTTACAACCTATCTTGTAGCGAACGCGGTAATCCTTCCCTTGAGCGCCTGGCTGGGACGCGTTTTCGGCCGCAAGAAATATTACATGGGATGCGTGGCGCTCTTCACGCTGACGTCGTTTTTTTGCGGCATCGCACCGAGTCTCGGGATCATGCTGTCGAGCCGGGTGCTGCAGGGTATCGCCGGAGGCGGTCTCGCTCCGGTGGCCCAGGCGATTCTCGTGGATACTTTTCCGGCGGACAAGCGGGCCTCCGCGTTTGCACTCTATACGATCGTGATCGTAACGGCGCCGGCGATCGGCCCCGTCCTCGGCGGATGGATCACCGATAACTACAGCTGGCGCTGGATCTTTTTCATCAACATCCCCATCGGTCTGCTGTCGCTTTTTCTCAGCGCGCGCATGATTCAGGACCCGCCCTCCTTCGCGGAGGAACGCGCCGCCGCCCGCGTGAATGGCAAACTGAACATCGATGGCATTGGTATCGGTCTGATTGCGCTCGCATCAGCCGCCCTCGAAGTAGCGCTCGACCGAGGTCAGATTGAGGACTGGTTCGGCAGCCCGTTCATCTGCTGGATGCTCGGGATCGGATTGATCGGCTGGATCGCCACCATCGTGCGGGAGCTTTCGTCGGAAGATCCGGTGATCGATTTTCGAATGCTCGCGACCCGCAACTTCGGCATAGCCTCGCTTCTCTTTTTCGTGTTCGGTTTCGGGCTGTTCGGCAGCACAACGCTGATCCCCCAGATGCTGCAATCGCTCTATGGCTACCGTGCGATCGACGCCGGACTGGTGCTCGGTCCGGGCGCGCTGGTGATCACATTTTTCGCGCCCATAGCGGCGCAGCTGATTCAACGCGGCATCGTGCAGCCCCGAGTTCTGCTGATGGTCAGCTTGATGATCGGCGCGGCCGCGATGTGGTATTACAGCACGTTTCAATCTGGCCACCGATTATACGCACTACGCGCTGGCAAGAGCCTTCCAGGGGCTTGGATATGGCTTCTTTTTCGTCCCGGTGAACGTAATCGCATATTCGCAGTTGCGGCCGGATCAGAACAATAAAGCTTCCAGTCTGACGAATCTTTCCGGAACTGGGGTGGAAGTTTTGGAATCGCCTTCATCACCACGGCAACGGAACGTCGGCAGGCAGTTCCACCAGACCAATCTGGGAGCAGCGGTCGGTTCGACTTCGCAGCAACTCGCCGCACGCATCGAGGCACCTGGCAGACTATTTCGTGAAGAAAGGATTTTCAGGCCCGGATGCCGGTGTCGCTGCGCATGGATTTTTCTACGGGCAGCTTCAGCGGCAGGTCAGTCTGCTGGCCTTTATGGATTGTTTCCGCGTCATAGCGTGGCTGACGCTGGCGGCCGTTCCTCTGCTGTTCCTGGTCCGGCGCTTCAAGCCGGCGGGCAAAGCGCCCGCGGCTCACTGAACCGCCTGCTCGGCTTTGATTTATTCGTCGTCGGGCTTCGAGTAGTAATAGGTGTATTTGCTGTACAGTTCGCCGGCGCGCGCGCCGTTCGCCACGATGCCCACCACATTGTTCTCGCACAGTGTCTGGATGGCGCGAATCACGTTATCGTACGTCGTCGATCCGATTCGGACCACCAGCAGCGTGCCGTCGGTCAGCGTTGAAAGCAGGTTTGCGTCGGCCGAGAACAGCAGGGGCGGCGTGTCGAGGATGATCCAGTTGAAAAGCCTCCGCAGACCGTCGAACGTGTGCTTCACGTGCCGCATGTTGAGCAGTTCGAGCGGGTTCTTGACGGCCGGATCCCGCCGGCAGGAAATAGAGGTTCGAGTTTTCAATCCTGCGGACGCATTCCTCAAGCGGCTTCTCTTTCATGAGGAAGTCGGAAAATCCCGGCGAGCGTTCGCACTGGAACAGGTTGTGAACCACCGGGCGCCTGAGGTCGAGATCGGCGAGCAGCACCGGACTTTCCAGTTGCGCCTGCGCGATGGCCAGGTTCACGGCGGTGAACGTCTTTCCTTCGGCGGGCGACGCGCTGGTAACGACCAGGGAATGGAGATCCTGCTGGCTCTGAACGTGGTTCAGCCGGGTGCGCAGACTCCGGAACTCCTCGGCGGGCACGTCATGCGGGCGTTCGGAATTGATCAGGTGCGTTTCCGGCGCCGGCCGGAAGGGAATGGTCTTGCAGAGCGCCAGAAAATTGCGCCAGTCTGGTTCCACCTGCCGGGGCTCCTGTCGGGCCAGCCGATTCGAAGGCGGGTTGTCGCTGGCAGTGGTGTTGTCGGGCAGCGGCGATTCCGGCATCTCCGATTCGGCGGAAAAGTCCGATGGCGGTAATCCGACAACTGGCGTGCCGTCCGACAACTCGTCCGGCAGTTGCGTTGCCCTTCGACGCGCATCGTGAACGCGGCTCATGAGCGATCTCGTCCGGTTATGCGCGCGCCGGCGCCCGGATTTGCAAGAGATGTCCGCTGGGATTCAGACTGCATAGTTTTTGTGCCAGTAGAGAGCCACGACAACCGCAACAACGCCCACGATGACCGCCGCCGACCACGCGAGATAGGCGATCCGGCGTTTCCGGCGCACCACCAGCGTGTTTTCCAGCAGCGGAATACTGCACAGGACGGGAGATTGGTGTAGGCCCGCACGTCTTTGAGGTTCTTCAGCGAGGTGTCCTTCGCCTCCTGAATTCCCGGCGAGCGCAAGGCCCAGAATGAAGGAAATCGCCGTACCTCCGCCAACATACATCCAGCGATTCGGCTTCGAAGGCGCCGTCGGCAGCGACGGCGGATCAAGCACGTCCAGCTGTTCGCCCGCTTTCAGCGAGAGCAGTTCTCCGTTCTGTTCCGTTAGCCCCTGCTGGGCCTGGAGAAGCTGATACTTCTCGCTCGCGGCCTGACTTTCGCGCATCAGATCGGCGTATCTCGATTCGATTCCGGTGGTGGCGGCCAGACGTCCCTCATATGTCTGAAGCTGGTCGCCGGCGGTTTGCTGATCCTTCTTCCGTCGTGCGTCCTCCATATCGAGGACCTTGAGCTGAGCCTTTACGGAATTGATCTGACCGTCGAGATTATTGAGCGCCTCCGCGCGTTTGAAGTTGGTGGCCTTTCGAGGGCGGCGGGGCCGGCCTGGCTGCCGCATCCTGATTCTGCAAAGCGTCCCGCTCAGTGCGCAGACTGGCGAGTTTATTTCTGAGATCGCGGATATCCGGATAGTTTGCCGTAAAAACCTGTTGCATCGCGTTGAGCTGCGACTCGCCCTCGGTGATTTGCCGATTGAGCTGGATCAGGCGTTCGTTCTGCTGGACCACGGGAGACGAAGCATCTGCGTCCTTCTCGAGCGATTCCGCCAGTTGCTTCTGGCTTTCCAGAGTCGCGAGCCGGGCATCGAGTTGAACCCGGTCCTGTGCGGCGCGGTTCAGCGCATCGTTAATTCCATTGGATGTCTGTTGCAGCGCGGCAAGCTGCGCCATGTTCAGGTTTACCTGCTCCGGCAATTTCCCCGCGTTCTGCACGCGGAAGGCAGCCAGCTCCTGCTCGGTCTGGTCCAGTTTCGCCTTGGCGCCGGTCAACTGATCGCGGACAAACGAATCCACCATTTTCTGCTGCGTACGCTGCGAGTTCTGGTTCTCGTCCTCGAATTTGGTTACCAGCGTTTGCACCGTGTCATGAGCTTTGACGCGGTCGGGGTAGGCGAAGGAAATCGAAAAAGCGGATGCGCCGTGGTTGTCGTCTCCCGGCAGCGCGCTTACCCTGATACGGATATCGCGGGTTCGCATCGTCTCGATGACATCTTCGATCGGTGCCCGGGCGCGCTCGGCTTTGTAAAGGTCGAGATGCGGATCCTGAATAATAGTCGGAAAGCGTCGTGCGGCTGAGAATATTCTGCTGCATTTCGCTGATACGTTCGGTTAATCGCTGATTAACCGTGGTTTTGACGATATTTTCGGAGATTTGAGCGGGAGTAATCTGCAGCACGGCTTCCGAGACATAGGTATTCGGAATCATCAACGCCCACACTGTCGAGACGCACCATGCCGGCGAACATCGGGCCCAGAATCCAGGCCGAGTGCCTGCGCGCAACATCGATGTAATCTTCCAGATCGAGAGTGCGGCGTGAAATCGCCACATAAGCCGTGCCGGGATTTGTTGTTGTCATTTCACTTTCCCCTCCAGCCGCTGCGAAAAATGCGGCTTTATCGCTTCGTTGCAGACGCGGTTGGCGGGATCACCGGCGACAAGATCGCCGCCGCTGACGTAAAGCTGCGCAGCTGCGTACCAAACTGATGGCGCAATCGGCATATGACTCTAATCAGGGACAAAAATCCTGTCTCCGTTCTGGAGAACGATGTTCTGTTCCATGTGCTTGCCGCGGCTGACATCGTTGTAGTTGAAGTACAGGGTCTGATCGCCGCGCAGGATCCGGATCTTCTTCCTGTTTGCGAAATCCTTGAAGTCGCCGACCATTGACAAAGCGTCCATTACGGTTGTCTTTCCGACAAGCGGAAATTCTCCGGGTTTCGCCACTCCTCCATAAACAAAGAATCGCTTGCTGTTGATTTTGGCGACCTGAATGTCGATGACGGGATCTTTCAGAAATTCGCTCAGGCGCGTCTTGAGTTTGTCCGTCAGTTGCGCCACTGTCAGATTGTCGGCCTTCACTTCGCCGATCAGCGGCATCGAAAGCATCCCGTCCGGCCGGATGTCGTACGGTGACGTCAGCTGAGCGTTGTTCCAGACCTTGATATAAAGCACGTCGAGGGGCCCTATTACGTAGGGGGCGTTAGCTCGCCGAATCCGCGGCTACCCCACCGTTCGCCGGGGGCGCCGGGTTCGTTTTGTCGACGGTTTCCCGGGGTGCGGGGGCGCTTTGCGCGAGAGCAAAGCGCGGCTGCGGTTGCAAGACGAAAAAACGAATTTCAGCGACAGTCGTAGCATTTCCGTCTACTCAGATCGTATCAAGCAAACCAGGCAGGAGAATATACTTAGGTTAGTGAAGGAGAGAGTAGCCAGACAAGCTAAAATACTTCCTCGCAAAGACGGATCCCGAAACGTATTCGATCGAACAATTGGAACAAGAAGGCGATACCGTATGGGACGGGGTCAGAAACCCACAGGCTCTTCGAGCGATTCGCGACATGAAAACAGGAGATCGCGTCTTTATCTACCATAGCATGAGTGACGCGGCCATCGTTGGTGTTGCAGACGTGGTCGGCGATGGACGTCCGGATCCAGGAAACGCAAAACTCGCGGTCGCGGATTTTCGGTTTCGATGCCGTATCGAGCCGCCGGTCACGCTGCGTGAAATCAAACAATCGGGTTTATTCGACGAGTGGGCGCTGGTGCGCCAGAGCCGTCTTTCCACGATGGCTGTGCCTGATAAATTTGTTCGATGGAGTCGAATCGCAAGGGCGCGAATTTCTGAGTGCAGCGCAGAACGGTTGAGCAGGCGCCTTTCCGAGAGGCGAGACCTCGAATCGCTGGCGACGCAGGAGCGTCCTTGGCTCTTGAACTCCGGTTCTCAACACCGGAGGAAGGTGGATTCCAAAAATGGAATCGCCGGCTTGCGCTCCACGTTTTAAGTCGTTTATTTTCAGCAGAAAAGAATCAATTTTCGAGGAACAGTGGCAATCTAACTGCAACGGTTAGCCGATCGTACAGGTGTGTGCAGGTTCTCTGTCCCAGCCCAGACTTTTGATGCTTCAGGAACTCAAGTTTCAGCTATCGACCGCAATCCTGACCGTGCTCACGATCGCGGCGGCGATTGCGGCTGCCCTGAATTATCAGCAGATCCACCGGTTCCGTCTGCCGGACGACGGGGTCATCTGGGCGGATCGCGACGGGTTCGAACGGGCAGAGCGCAGGTGCGTGCGCTGCGGGTGCTGACGAACGGGCCGGCGGATCGGGCTGGCGTCCGGCCTAACGACATTCTCGAATCGATTCAGGGCGCGCCGATCCATGACACGAACGACGTACCGCAGACGACTGGCTTATGTCGGCGCATGGGCGAAGGCGGCCTATCTGGTCGCCGGGCGGCCGGGGTCGTGGATGTTCCGGCGTCGGTCATTGTGGGCGAAGCGGCCCGCGGCTTCGCGATTTCCTGGCAGTATCTGGTGGGAGCTGGCGTATCTTGCCATCGGCTTTTTCGTTTATTTCCGGCGCGGAAGCGCGTACAAGGCCCGGCATTTTTACGTATTTTGCCTCGCTTCGTTCATTTTTTCCTGTTTCCACTACACGGGCAAGCTGAATCGTTTTCGATCAGGTGATCTATTGGGGCAACCTGGTGGCGGGGTGGCTGGCGCCGGCTCTTTTCCTGCATTTCTGCCTCACGTTTCCCGAGCCGCGCGCGTGGTACCGAAGAACGCGATGGAAGATCGCATTACGCCGATCCCTTTCATCTACGTGCCGGGCGCGATTCTGACGCTGATCGCTGGCGGATTCACCTTCGGATGGCTGATCGCTCCGGGCAATTCATTGCTCGACGTTCGCGACGCGCTCGACCGCTCCTGGATGGGGCTGCTTACCGCGACTTATCTGCTGAGCGGCCTGGTGCTGCAGGCGAGCTACCGGAGAGCCGAAGACCCGGTGGTCCGCCAGCAGCTCAAGTGGCTGCGCAACGGAATGCTGTTCGGCTTTCTGCCGTTCGCGATTCTGTACGCGATTCCTTACGTCTTCAATCTGCCGTTCAGCCCGTACCAGAGATACGCGGTGGTGACGCTGCCTTTGATCCCGCTGACGATCGCCATCGCGATCGTGCGCTACCGGCTGATGGATGTCGATGTCATTTTCCGCCGCGGCTATGCCTACACGCTGGCGACGCTCTGCGTGCTGGCCGGCTTCTACGCCATCGTGTTTTCGCTCGGCAACATGGTGCAGAAGAATTTCAAGGACGATCCGGGCAACGTCGGGCTGATTACGGTCATGCTGATCGCGACGTTTCTGTTCCAGCCGATCCGCAACTGGATACAGGAACGGCTGGACCGCTATTTCTATCGCGACCGGTACAACTATCGCCGCACGCTGATCGAATTCGCGCGCGAGCTGAATTCGGAGACCGATCTCGACCACATGCTGCAATCGGTGGCCGACCGGCTGATGCAGACGCTCTCGATCCGGCACGTGGCTTTCTTTCTCGCCGGACTCACGAATGCTGGCGGATGACGCCGCGAGCGCAATCCCACTGGCGGCTGCGCCGGTCTCTGGGTTCGAGCGCGCGGCCGCTGAGCTCGCCCGGCTCGCTCGACCTGAGCTTTCTCGACTGGCAGCACACCGCGCCCTACATTTTCTTCGAGCGCACCCGTTATCATCTCGATGCGATCGCCGGAAGCTGGCCCGCCTTCGGTTCGGCAGACGCATCGCCGATCTCGATCTCAACTACTATCTGCCCTGCACGGTGCGCGGCCGGACCATCGCCTATCTCGGCGTGAGCCGGACGGAGACCGGCGAGTTCCTTTCGAGCGACGATATCGAACTGCTGCAGACGCTTTCGAATTACGTCGGGATCGCAACGGAGAACGCGAACCTCTACCTGCTCGCTCAAGCAGAAGGTGGATGAGTACGAGCGGCTGAAGGAATTCAGCGAGAACATCGTCGAATCGATCAACGTGGGCATTCTCGCGGCCGGGCTCGACGACCGGGTGGAGAGCTGGAACACCCAGATGGAACGGCTGAGCGGCATCGGACGCGCCGATGCCGTGGGCCGGACGCTGGCGGAACTGTTCCCCGGCGCCGCTGGTCGAGCAGTTCGAGCGCATGCGCGGCGAGATGCGCATCCATCACCTGGATAAGTTCGTCGCTCGATACCAAGAACGGCGAATCGATCATGAACATCGCGATCGCGCCGCTGGTGGCCCGCGACATGGAGCGGATCGGGCGCCTGGTGATCTTCGACGACGTGACGGATCGCGCCGAACTGGAGCGCCGCCTGGTGCAGGCCGACAAGCTTTCGAGTATCGGGTTGCTTGCGGCGGGCGTGGCGCATGAGGTGAATACGCCGCTCGCCGTGATTTCGACCTACGCCCAGATGCTGGCCAAGCAGGTGGCGGAAGATGAGCAGAAGTCGCGCATTCTGGAAAAGATCGCGCGGCAGACTTTCCGCGCCAGCGAGATTGTCAATTCGCTGCTGAATTTCTCGCGCACGCCGACCGCGGAACTCGCCGAAGTGCAGCTGAATCGCGTAATTCAGGAAACGCTCTCGCTGCTGGAGCATCAGTTAAAGAAGGCGGGTATCGAGGTCCGCACGAGACTCGATCCGGCGCTCGGACCCGGTGAAAGGCAATCCGGGCAAACTGCAGCAGGTATTTCTGAATCTGTTTATGAATGCACGAGACGCGATGGAGGTCAGCGGCGAGCAAAGGACTCGTCCGCGCGGCGTACTCGAAGTGACCACGCGCAACAGCGAAAACGGCGTGACGATCGAGGTGAGCGATACCGGCACCGGCATCTCTCCCGAACACCTCAGCCGCATCTACGATCCGTTCTTTACCACCAAATCGGCGAAAAAAGGCACCGGCCTGGGCCTTTCGGTGACGTACGGGATTATTCAGGAGCACGGCGGCGCCATCGAAGCCGATATCGCGTCCCGGAGAGGGTACATGTTTCCATCTGGCGTTTCCGGCGATCCGGAAAGCGGTTCACGTTTGATGACGCCGGTGCGCGACAGGCATCCGGCGCCGCTGAAAGGCCGGATTCTGGTGGTTGACGACGAGACGGAGATTCGCGAAAGTCTCGAAGCTTTGCTGGATCTGGAAGGCTATCAGGTCGATCTGGCGGCGAATGCGGCGGAAGGCGAGCGAAAGCTCGAATCGCGCGCGTACGATCTGGTGCTGCTCGATCTGATGATGCCGGAGAAATCCGGCATGGAAATGCTGCGCGACGTGCGCGAGCGCGACCGGCACACGCCGATCTTCATGATCACGGCGTACGGCACGCTGGAGGCGGCGGTGCAGGCGGTGAAGCTCGGCGCGAACGATTATCTCGCCAAGCCCTGGGACAACGAAAAGCTGCTGATCGAAATCGAGCGGGTGATCTCCGGCCAGCGGCTGATCGACGAGAACACGCAGCTCAAGCGGGCGCTGAAGCAGCGGTACAGCTTTCCCAACATCGTGGGCAAGAGCGATCGCATGCTGCGCGTGCTCGACCTGGTGACGCAGGTGGCGACGAGCCGTTCGACGATTCTGATCACCGGCGAAACCGGCACGGGCAAGGAACTGATCGCCAAGGCGATTCACGCCAATTCGCCGCGCGTGGAGCACGCCTTCGTGGCCGTCAACAGCGGTTCGCTGCCGACCGATCTGCTGGAATCGACTCTCTTCGGGCACGTGAAGGGCGCCTTCACCAGCGCCATTCACAACAAGAAAGGCGCGTTCGAAGTCGCGAACAAGGGCACGATCTTTTTCGACGAAGTGGGGACCATCGGGCCGGAGACCCAGTCGAAGCTGCTGCGTGTGATTCAGGAAAAGGAGTTCACGCCGCTCGGTTCGAATGAAGTGATGAAAGTGGATGTGCGGATTCTCGCGGCCACCAATGCCGATCTGCGCAAGATGGTGGAAGAGAAGAAATTCCGCGAGGATCTCTACTACCGGCTGAACGTCATCAATATCAATCTGCCTCCACTGCGCGACCGCCGCGAAGACATTCCGCTGCTGATCCAGCACTTCCTCGAAAAGTTCAGCAAGGAGAACGAAAAGTTCCTGGATGCGAATCAACCGCTCGGTGCTGCGCTTCGAGCCGGAGGCGATGCAGTTGCTGCTCGATCATACGTGGCCGGGCAACGTGCGCGAACTGGAGAACGTGGTGGAGCGCGCGGTGGTGCTGGCCGCGACCCAGGTGATTCCGCTCGATGTGCTGCCGGACTACCTGCTGCATGCGGGCGGCATCCGGCTGCGGCGCAGCGAAAACGGCGCGCTGCCGCCGGATGCGTCGCTGTTCGAGATCGTGGCCGACTTCGAGCGGCGCACGATCGTCGAGCAGCTGGAGCGCTTCAACTGGAGCCAGACAGAGGCCGCGGAAGCATTGCGCGTGCCGCTGTCGACGCTGAATCAGAAGATCAAGCGGCTGAATATCGACGTCAAGCGGCGCGGCGAAAAGGGCATCTGACGCAGAGCCCGGTGGGCTGCGGCGCGCGCGAATCGCATTCGATCGCCTGAACTCCGCTATGGATGCCTGCAGTGAGGGGAACCGCCTCGCTTAAAAACCTGACTCATTCTCACGATATTCTTTTAAGGCAACGACTCTAAGTGGGAGGTCTGCCATGGGAACACCGACGGCGCAGGAACTCGCCCTCGAAGCCGAGGTCCGACGGCTTCGAGAGCGCATCGGCAGGCTCGAGCAAAAACACCAACCCGAGGCAAAACTCCTGGGGGAAGGCGATCTTCAATCGCTTCCGGGCATCCAGGTACCAGTTCAAGAGAGTAACGCCCGCCAGACCGGAATCAGCGGTCGTGGGTGATATCCCGTGGGGTACGCACCTTTGTCAGTTCTATCAGGACAAGCAGGACCTGATCGATATATTGGTGCCGTACTTCAAAGCGGGCCTCGAGAATAACGAATTCTGCCTCTGGATTACGTCCGAACCACTTGCCTCGGCCGAAGCCAGGGCCGCATTGGCGGCGAATGTGGAAAACCTGGAGACCTTCGTCGCTAACGGACAACTCGAGATTCTGGATCATCGCGAGTGGTACACCGTCGGTGGAAAATTCGAACCCGATCGGGCATTTCAAGCTTTAATCGACCGGGTGGAAACGGCCGCCCACCGAGGATTCGCCGGGCTGCGCGGGGCCGGAAACATGTTCTGGTTGGAGGAGCCGGACTGGCAAGCCTTCAAGGAATATGAGGCCGCCGTGAACGCCGCCATCGGAAAGTATCGAGCGCTGGCGCTTTGTGCCTACAGCCTCTCGAAATGTGGGGCAATCGAGATCGTGGACGTCATCAGCAACCACGCGTTTGCACTCATGAAACGCGCGGGTAAATGGGAGCGGATCGATAGCGCCGAGCGAAAAAAGGTTCGACTCAGCCTGCTGGACAGCGAGGCGCGTTTCCGCGCTCTGGCGATCGGCCACCTCCGACGTGGTTTATCGCATGAGCCCGGATTGGAAGATGATGCTCGAATCTCAGCGGCCGCGACTTTTTGCCGGACACCCACGAGCCAACCGGCACATGGCTTCAGAGGTATATTCCCGGCGACGACCAGCAGTTCGTGACAGCGGTTATTCTCGAAGCCATCCGAAATAAGAGCGTATTTGAACTCGAGCACCGGGTGCTGCGTGTCGACGGTCGTTTGGGGTGGACGTTCTCCCGGGCTGTTCCGATCCGGAATGCAGAGGGCGAAGTGGTCGAATGGTTCGGCACCGCCAGCGACATCACCGACCGCAAGCACGCCGAAGAGGCACTGCGGCGAAGCGAAGCGCGGTGGAACGCGGCAATTGAGCACCTCGCGGCGGGCGTAGTCATTGCGACCGAACACCGAGCAGGTGATCTATCGCAATCCGGCTGCACTGGCCATGCACGGTTTCGGGAGCGACCATAGGGGCCTGGGTCGCTTGCAAGACATGGCGAGGATTTTCCAGTTGTGGACCCCGGATGGCCGGCGCGTGCCGCTGGACGAGTGGCCGCTTGCGCCGGATCAAGCGAGGCGAAACGTTGAATCGCCTCGAGCTTCGGCTGTGCCGGCTTGACCAGGGGTGGGAGAAGATCATTTGCTATTCGGGCGCCATGGTGGAGAGCGCCATCGGTGAGCGCCTGATGTTTGTCTCGGCGCAGGACCTTACCGACCAGCGCAAGGCCGAGCAGCTCATTACAGGAGAGCGAGGAGAGATTGCGGCTGCTGGGCGATCAATTTGCCCGACAGCGCCGTATACCAGTACGTTGACGACACTGGCGTCGCCGTGCGCTACACGTATTTCAGCGCCGGAATTGAACGTCTGAACGGTGTGACGGCCGAAGGCGTGTTGGGTGACTACAGCACCCTGCACAGTCAGATTTTGCCGGAGCATATGGATCGTTTCGTTCGAGGCCAGATCGCGCAGCAAACGCGATCTTTCCGACTTTGATATTGAAGTCCCCATGCGGCGAACGGATGGCGAGATTCGCTGGATCCACTTCCACTCCCGCCCGCGGCGGCTTCCCGATGGGCGGACCATCTGGGACGGTGTCCAGACGGATGTGACTGCGCGCAAGAAGGCCGAAGACGCACTGAAGATACAAGCGGAGCTCCTCAGGTTGTCTTACGACGCCATGATCGTTTGCAAGCTGGACGGAGCGATCGAAAGCTGGAACGTCGGCGCCGAGCGGGTGTACGGGTATTCAGAAACTGAAGCGGTCGGGAAACTGGCTGGTACGCTGCTGTCGACCCAATTCCCAAAGGCCAGGGTGGAGATTCTCGAGGAGATGCGAATACAAGGCTCGTGGGAAGGCGAACTGCGTCAGCAGACCCGGGACAAACGCGAAGTCGTAGTCTCGGCCCGCATTCAATTGATCAAAGGGTCGGATGGGATCGACCGCTTGCTGGAAGTGGATCGGGATATCACGGAGGCCCGGCGAGCTCAGTTCGAAGCCTTCGCACGCCAGAAGCTCGAGAGTCTGGGAACGCTGGCAAGCGGAATTGCCCATGACTTCAATAATCTGCTTGGTGCAGTGCTGGCTCAATCGGAATTAGCGGCTGCGGGGCTTGCCGCCGGGTCCTCTCCGCACGAGGAACTGGAGAGCTATCAGGGAGGTCGCAATCCGCGGTTCGGATATCGTCCGTCAACTGATGATCTACGCGGGGACGGAGAGCGATGTCCCCGAATTCGTAGACATCTCGAAGACCGTAGAGGAGATGTATGGCCTCCTCAAGTCAGCAATCTCGAAGCGCGTGGTACTGGTGACCGATCTCAGCGAGCACCTGCCGGCGGTCAAGGCTCGCGCTGCACAACTCCGCCAGGTCCTGATGAATCTGGTCGTGAATGCTTCCGACGCGATAAACGGAGGCGGCGGGGTGATTCGTGTCATAACGCGTCGCGTTACGGTGGGCCCGCCTGGCGCCGGAACGACAACGGACGAATTAGCCGCGGGCGATTACGTTGAGCTCGAAGTGTCGGATACCGGCAGCGGCATACCCGATGACATCCAGGGCAGGATCTTTGATCCGTTTTTCAGTACCAAGTCGGCCGGCCGCGGTCTCGGACTTGCGGTGATCCACGGAATCGTGCGGAGTCTCCACGGTGGAATTCGCGTTGAAAGCGAGGTCGCCAAGGGTGCCACTTTAAGAATTCTGTTGCCTTCGGCAGGAACTGCCACTCGCGAGATCCGCGACACGATATCCAGGGAGGAGTTTCACGAATCGTCGAATGCTACCGTGCTTGTCGTGGAAGATGAGGCGCCGCTCCGCATTGCGGTAAGGAAGACCCTGGGCCAGGCAGGCTTTACCGTGCTCGAAGCTGCGGACGGCTCCGAGGCAGTCAAACTAATCCATTCCACGGACTCAGAAATAGATCTTCTTTTCCTGGACATGACCATTCCTGGGTGCTCCAGCGATGAGGTCCTGCGCGAGGCTGTGGAGCGCTGGCCCCGAATGAAAGTTGTCCTGACGAGCGCATATAGTGAAGAGATGGTAAACGGGACCCTGAGTGCACCCCAGGTATGCGGCTTTGTTCGCAAGCCCTTTCAGCTCGGGACGCTGCTGTCTACCCTTCGGAATGCGCTGGCATCCTCGCCGTAGCTCTGCGGCCTCGCCGGCGGCAGCGATATCATCAACGCAGGGTGTTGACTCTTGAGCTGCCGGATAGCATCGTCCAAGTGCTCGCCGCTCCAGGCGGCGAAGACCTGTCGCGCAAGGCTCTGGAAGCCCTGGCGGTCGAAGGATTCCGCGAAAAGAAGCTTTCGCAATACCAGGTGGGGCAACTCCTGAAACTCTCAAGAATCGAAGCTGAGGATCTGCTCGCGAGGCATGTTGACCTTTACGATTACGATCCCTACGAATTACGGCAGGAAGCTGATCGCCTGGCTTCAACGCCGGGCTCTGAAAACCCGTAAATGGCGGTCGTGTCGGACACATCGCCTCTGCGCTATTTCATTGCAGTTGGATATGTCGATCTGCTCCGGCAGAATCTCGGGCGGTTGACTATACCCGGAACCGGTGCTGGCGGAACTCACACATCCCGCCGTTCCCGTGGTCGTCCGCGACTGGTGCTTCGTGCTTTCAGGTTGGATCGCAGTGCGCGACCCGCTGGAAGCTCCCGACCCCGGTCTTGCAAAATCGCTTGACGGGCGCGAGGGCGTCTGCGATTCAACTTGCCCGCGAGCTGAAAGCGGATTTCCTGTTGATCGATGAGCGGATTGGTCGCATGGAAGCAACCCGGCGCGATGTTCCTGTGGCTGGTGCGCTGGGGGTACTGCAGGAAAGGTTCAGACGAGGACTCATTGCAGATCCTCTGGGCAATCGTTGTCGCGATGCGCAAAGGTGGATTCCGGGTTTCGAAAAGGCTCCTTGACGAATTCCAGGAAGGCATCGAGATTATCAATCAAGGCAGATATCCATGCTTCCTTTCGCGTTCTTTGAATGAATAAAGGCTACTCGCCGGGTCCGGCGGGCAGCGAAGCCACTCGAACCGCTTTTGCAATTCCCAACTGCCGCAGCGTCCAGATGGAGATCCATGTGATGTCGAGTTCCCACCACGCAAGTCCGTGGCGGGCCGACGTCGGGTGGGCGTGGTGATTATTGTGCCAGCCCTCACCGAAAGTGAGAAACGCGACCAGGCCGTGGTTGCGCGAATCGTCTCTCGTAGCAAAGCGGCGGCTGCCCTGAAAATGGGTCAGTGAATTGACCATCCAGGTCGCGTGGTATCCCAGTGTGACCCGCATAAACATTCCCCATAACAGAAAGGGAAGGCCGCCCAGAGCCAGCAAGAGGACACCGCTCAGCGCGAGCGGCACCCAATGATATTTCGACAGCAGCACGTGGAATCGATCCCTGCAAAGATCCGGAGCGTAGCGCGCGCAATCCTCCGGGTTGGCATTGCTCGCCTCTCCGGTCAACATCCAGACGATATGCGACCACCACTTGCCGTCTCGCGGCGTGTGCGGATCGCCTTCCTTATCTGAAAACTGATGATGGACGCGATGCGTGGCGACCCAGGAGATGGGACCGCCCTCCAATGCAAGCGAGCCGCAAACAGCAAGAAAATATTCGACCGCTTTCGGCACCTTGTACGACCGGTGGGTCAACAACCGGTGATATCCCATGCCGATGCCGAAGCTCAGGGAGATCCAGTAGAACGCCAGGAACGCGAAAAACGCCGGCCAGGTGAAGAAAAACAGTGCGGCGACGGCTCCCGCATGAAAGATCGAGAAGGCGATGACGCTCGTCCAGTTAACGCCTTCTTTGCGGCCGAACGGCCGGTGCGGAGTATTCACTGATCCGACGATAACAACCTGGAAGAGAGCCGCGTGTAAGGTTTCTGTCGCTTGTTGGAGCAGCCAAACGCTACTTGCCCAACAAATGGTCCACGTCGCGATTATTTTCCTGGCAGATGTATTCGATGAGTTCGCCGTTCAGCAGCGTCGGATGCGTGGTGAACTTCCAGGGTTTGCTGAACGTCTTCGGGTCGTCGATGGTGTGTTCGATCTCCAGATGACCCAGGTCGGGCCGTCGAATACGCTCGGTCACCTTCATTTCCGTAGAATGTGGAATGCCGGCCTCATCGATCCAGGTCTTGTCGTTCTGGCCGACGGTCTCCACCACCAGCGTGTCTCCGTCCCAGTGGCCGATCGAATCGCCTAACCAGGTATCCGCCACATTCGGATCGTGTCCGCGTCCATCCATGAAGATCTTGCGCCAGATGTGCGCGCCGCCTTCGTAGACGATCACGATCAGTTTCGGCGTCTGGACGATGGTCCACGGATAGGGAGTCGTGCTCATGCGCGGGACGCCCGGCGGCAGACACCGCGCTTCCGGATCGTCCTTGCTGAGCGATCCTTTATGTTCGTCGTAGACCTTCTGCGCCCACGGCAGCATCGGCACGTCGACACCTGTCCCGATCAGATCCACGTTTTCGCGGATCGCATTTGGCGCCCAGTTGCCGGAGAGGTCGGGCTTGCCGTCGGCGGTTCGGGGTGCAGGACCCTGCGGCAGTTTCCGGTCATACGGAGTCGCCGCATTGGCCCCCTGCTGGCTGCCGAGAGTTTGCAATCGCGCATCCGGCGTTTTGACCGCGGGAGTTTGCTGAGCGAAACAAACGGTGGAAGACGCTACGGCGAACAGTAAAATGCTACTTTTCATCGATTGCCTATTGTAGTCTTCCGCCAGTGGGGGCCGGGTGAGCGATATACACGACCGCTGCGGGACAATGGCAGTGTCGGCCTGTACCGCTAACCATTCATGATTCAACTGACAGGCGCCGGAAAACGCTTCGGACCCAAAACTCCTATTCGAAGATCTGAACTGGCTGATCACGCCGAAGGAGCGCGTCGGCATTGTCGGCGCCAACGGGACGGGCAAGTCGACCCTGCTGAAAGTGCTCGCCGGAATCGAGGGGCTCGATTACGGCTCCATCAACGTGATGAAGGGCATTCGCGCGGGCTATCTGCCGCAGGATGGCATCACGCTCAGCGGCCGCACGGTCTTCGACGAATGCATGGCGGTGTTCGCCGAGATCCACGCGCTCGAAGCCGAGCAGCAGGAACTGGCGCACCGGATGGCGGAACTCGATCACTCGACGCTCGAGTATCAGCAGATTTCGGAACGCTACCACCACGTGCAATCGGAATTCACGGCGCGCGACGGCTACAACATCGAATCGCGCGTGGGCGCCGTGCTCACGGGCCTCGGATTCCGGCGCGAGGACTGGCCGCGGCGCGTGGAAGAGTTTTCCGGCGGCTGGCAGATGCGCATCGCGCTGGCGAAACTGCTGCTCGAAGAACCGAATCTGCTGCTGCTCGACGAGCCGACCAACCATCTCGATCTCGAAGCGCGGAACTGGCTGGAATCGTATCTCGAAACCTATCCGAATGCGTTCGTGCTCATCTCGCACGACCGGTTTTTTCTCGATGTGACGGTTTCGAAGATCGCCGAAATCTGGAACAAGCGGGTCTGGTTCTATACCGGCGGCTATTCGAAATACGAACAGCAGAAAGCCGAGCGGCGCGCGCAACTCGAAGCGGCTTACGCCAACCAGCGCGACCGGATCGAACAACTGGAAGCGTTCATCAACCGGTTCCGCGCCCAGGCGACCAAAGCCAAGCAGGTGCAGAGCCGCATCAAGGAACTGGAGAAGATCGAGCGCATCGAAGTTCCGCCGGACGAGAAGACGATCCACTTCCGTTTCCCGCAGCCGAAGCCCAGCGGACGCATCGTGGCCGAGTTCCGGGATGTATCGAAGAGCTACGGCGAGAAACACGTCTTCTCCGGCGCGTCGTTTTCGCATCGAGCGCGGCGATCGCGTGTCGCTGGTGGGCATCAACGGCGCGGGGAAGTCGACTCTGATCAAACTGCTCTCGGGCGAGGAGCCGGTGTCCACCGGCGAATACACGCTCGGTCACAACGTGCTGGTCGATTACTTCGCGCAGGATCAGTACAAGGCGCTCGATATCGGAATCGACCATCATCGACGATCTGGCGCAGGTGGCGCCGCGGTCGAACTAACACCGAGCTTCGCAGCATCCTCGGTTGTTTTCTCTTCTCGGAAGACGATGTGTTCAAGCGGATCGGAGTGCTTTCGGGCGGCGAGCGAAATCGCTACGCGCTGGCCCGGATGCTGATGATGCCGGGGAATTTTCTGCTTCTCGACGAACCGACCAATCACCTCGATATGCGGGCGAAGGACGTGCTGCTGACCGCGCTCCAGGAGTTCAACGGCACGGTGGTGTTCGTTTCGCACGACCGTTATTTCATCGACAAACTGGCAACGCGCGTGATCGAAGTGGCGGATGGCGCCGTGCAGGTATTCCCCGGCAATTACGAGGATTATCTGTGGCGGAAGAATGGCGCCGCGGTGTTCCTGCGAAAGCCGCCGCGCCGCCGCTCAAACCGCCCGGCCCCGCAGTGAACGGCGCCCGCCAAAGCGAAACCAGCCCCCGTGCCCGCGAAACCGCCGGCGCCCGAAAAGGACGACAAGCAGCGGCGGCTGAATCCGATCAAGCTGCGCCAGATGAAAGACCGCCAGCGCGTCGATCGAAGACGAAATTACGCGCCTTGAGGTGGAAATCGCCGATTTCGAACAGGCGCTATCGAGCTATCAGAGCGCGGAGATGAGCGTCGAGATCGCGGGTATGCTCGAAGTCGCGCCGCCAGGACATGACGAACCTGCTCGCCGAATGGGAAGAGGTTTCGAAGACTCTTGAGGCCAATCGATGAAGCTCTACATATCCGAAGAGGAAGTTCTCGCGCTGCCTGCCGATGTCGAAGGCGATCGAGTTGGTCGATGGCGCATTTCGCCAACTCGCCGACGGAACCGCGATCAATCATCCGCGGCGCCGCGTGATTCTGCCCACCGGTTCGGTTCTTCACTACATGGCCGCCGGGACGCCGGACTACTTCGGGCTCAAGGCGTATTCGGTGAATGCGAAAACCGGTGCGCATTTCGAAGTTCTGCTTATATCGCTCGGGCGACGGGATGCCGCTGGCGACCATCGAAGCGAATCATCTCGGGCCAGATCCGAACCGGCGCGGCGAGCGGCGTTGCGACGAAGTATCTTTCGCGCGCGGATGCCAGCGTCGCTGCGAATCATCGGCAGCGGATTTCAGGCCGAGACGCAGCTCGAGGCCGTCGCGAATGTGCGGAAGCTTCGCGAAGTCCGCGTCTGGAGCCGCAAGCCGGAGAAGCGCGACGGAATTCGCGCGAGCGCTGCGCCGAAGAAATTCGAGCTCAACGTCAGAGCGGTCGAGAACAGCACGCGAGTGCGTGGAAGGCGCGGATATCATGGTGACCGCCACCAGTTCGAAGGAGCCGGTGCTCGCAGCCGAGTGGATTTCGCCCGGTACGCACATCAACGGATCCGGTTCCAACTGGGCGGATCGCCGCGAACTTCCGACCGATCTGATTCTTCGATCACAAGCGCAATGGTCGCGGTCGATTCGGTCGAAGTGGCGAAGATCGAATCCGGCGACCTTCTGATTCCTTTGCAGGAGCGAAGCGGCCTCGCGTTCCCGGCGTAGAACTCACCGACATCATCGCCGGCAAACGGCCAGGACGCACCGATTCCAATCAGATCACGATCTTCAAATCAAACGGTCTGGCTCTCGAAGACATAGCTGTTGCCGGCTACGTGTATGGCGAGGCTCTGCAGAGAGGAATCGGGCAGCGGCATTGATTCCATCCATTCCCGCGACCCGTCGCGCGACCCGCGCAGCATGGGGAACTCCGAGGCCGGTCTGGGCGTGCTGAAAAGATAACCCTGGACTTCGGTGCACCCTTCCGCCTGTACGATCGCGAACTGTTCCGGGGTCTCTACACCCTCCGCGGTGGTCGCCGAGCCGAAGACTGGCCCCCAGCGATGCAATCGCATGGAAAACAGCGGTGGTGTTCCCGGCCTGCGTGAGCTCCTGAATAAATGGCCGGGCGATCTTGATCTTGTCGAACGCGAACTTGCGGAGATACTCAAACGACGAGTACCCTGTTCCGAAGTCGTCGAGAGAAATTGCCGCGCCGAGAGCGTGCAAGCTCTCCAGAGTTCTCAGCGTCTTTTCATCGCGCTGCATCAGGGCCGTCTCCGTAATCTCCAGTTCCAGCCTGGACGCAGGAAGGCCGGAAGCGGCCAGTGCGTCGGCCACCATAGCCGACAATTTCGGGCTTCGGAACTGAACCGGCGATAGATTCACCGCGACATTGATGTCGGATGGCCAGTATTTCGCCTCCGCGCACGCCTCGCGCAGCACCCATTGGCCAATGGACACGATCAGTCCCGTCTCTTCCGCAAGAGGAATGAATTCATCCGGAAGAACCATGCCGAGCCGCGGATGACGCCATCGCAGGAGCGCTTCGAAGGCCGTTATTTTGCTCGTTTTCGCGTTGTGGAACGGCTGATACACCAATTCGAACTCGTGCTTTGCCAACGCCGAACGCAACTCGCTTTCGAGGAGACCCTTCGCGTCGAATCGCCTGCCCATTTCCGGATCGAAGCGAAGGTATGTGCCTCGCCGGTCCCGTTTGGCCTGACATAGCGCGAGGTCCGCATTTTTCAACACCTGATCCGCGCTATCGCCTCGCGAACCAAAAGCGAGACCAATGGTGACCGTGACGGCGGCGCGCTCGCCATCGATGTCGCAGGGCTCCGCGACAACCTGCAGGATTCGTCGTGCCATAAGAAGCGCCTCAACCTCGGGGCACTCAAGGTCATACTGCATGATCGCGAATTCGTCGCCGCTCAGGCGGGCCACCGTGGCGCTGTTCCAGGCGCAGCGGCGCAATCTCTCGGCGACGGTTCGCAGCAGGCTATCTCCCGCGGCATGTCCGAGCGTGTCGTTGACGGTTTTGAACCCGTCGAGGTCCAGGTAGAGTACAGCCGCAGAATCACGCTCAGTTGCCGAGGCGAGCGCCTGATCCAGCCGCTCGCGAAAAAGGACCCGGTCCGGCAGTCCCGTCAATGCGTCGTGTCGAGCCATAAATGCGATTCGCGCCTCATGTTCCTTTCGAGCGGTAACATCCCGGGTCGTGCCCCGATAACCCTGAAACTCTCCATTCCTGTCGAACACAGGAATGCCGTTCAATTCGAGCCATATGAGCCCGCCATCAGGACATTCGATGGCACACACAAAGTGGCGAAATGGTCTTCGTGCATCGAGATTTTCAAGATGTACCGCGAAAAGCGGGTCCGACGCATTGCTCGCGTCCGCGATCTGCGCGATGGTCTTCCCCAGAAACAGCTCATTCTGCTCGGACATGCTCGTGACGTCATTCGGAAGGTACGTTCCGACGATCCTGGAATCCGCATCGGTCTCCCACATCAGATCGGAGAACGTCGCGACGAAGTCGATCAGCCGCTGACGCGATTCTTCCGCCGCGCGGCGTTGCTTCTCCAGTTTTCGCTGAAGCCGCCGGTTTCTTTCGAGACAGCTTTCAAGAGAGGAAGACGATGGATTCATTCCCGGGGGACGTCATAGACGTCGCTGCCTGACTAATCGGCAGGCGCGGAAAATACTTTAGTCTGGGACAGGAATAACTTAAAAGCGCAAAGCACGCTTGCCGCGGCGGCAGGAATCCGGAAGGACCCCGGCTCCAACAAAATGGGCCAGCCGCGCTTCGGCGTCGATAACCTGGTTGCGGTCTTGAAGAGAAAGGGGACTATTCCTGCGCTGGCATCTGCTGTTCCACGTCCCGCCAGGCGCTGATCTTCAGCCGGCGGCACACCCAGCAGAGCTGCTCCGCAGACCCGGGAGCCGTCTCGGCCGAGCACACAACGCACTTGACGGGCGCTTTGCTGCGATCCGTGGACAGACTACGCTTCGCTCTCTCGAGAATCTCGGGCGAGATCACCGGTTCTGGCTTAATATTCGGTTTGCGTTTCATCTGCCTGCTTCCACTATGTCAAATACAAGTATGCCGGTACAACTATCTCGCATCCAGAGGGTCGAAACCGGTACCGCCACGTACTGCCTGCGCGGCCGCAAACGATTCCGCTATCATTATGGCGAGATGTCGATTGCACCGTTGCCAACGCCTCTCCACGATTTGGGCGGCCGGCGGTTTTCGTTCTATCCGCCGATCCGGAACCTGGGTCCGAACGAGTGGTTGTTCCGGCGTGCCACATGGTCGGAGTGCGTCGTGATGAATGCGCGATCGGGAGAAGAGGTCTGGATACCCCGCATGTTCCTGGGCGAGGTATCGCTGATCGATGAGCCGATGGTCGATGAGCCGGCGATGGTGGTTCGCCTGAATCGCGAACTGGAGTGGAAGGGCGGGGCCATCCTGCCGCGCCAGCGCCGTGTGATCGAGTTCCCGGTTCTCCCCAATCCGAGTCCGGCTGCCGACCCTCATCCTTCGGCTGGCGACGCCTCGCGCCTCGCGCCGGTCGTCTGTATTCGCCTCGAGCCCAAGCAGGAAGTGCGCGCATGGAAGTGGATCGGCGTGGCCGTAGTGTTGGGCGCGGTCGCCTGCACCATCGTGTCGAACATCGCGGGCCAATCTCAATTGCGGCAGCACTCGGATCTCTTCAGGGGCTACCGGCCCTGGTTGCAATTGAGTCCGGACGATGATTTCAGCTCCACCATTCGCAAACTGGGAGTCCCTTCCTCCGTCTCTTCCGCAACCGAAGGAGATCGGGTCTTTCGAACCCTGACTTTTTCCGGAAAACGTTATTCCGCCATTCTGATGGCTTCGAGGAAAGCGGGTTCGAGGCAGGAGAGCGCCCGCTACATCGGAACCATCGACTCCCGGGGCAACGTGCTTGACGCGGTGCATTTCCGCGACGGCTCCTCGGCGGAGCCCATTCTCCGCTCGCTGTCCGGCGTAACCCGTTTTCTTCCCTCATCGGGCCTCTTGCGTTCGCTTCCTGCCTTCTGACACTCTCAATAGGTAATGATCTCCTCGAAGCGCGATGCCGTCGTAGTTTCCAAAAGCGCCTCCCGGAGCGCCTTAAAGATCGCCTTCTGGATCGTCATCGCCAGTGGCGCAGCCGTCTGTCTCGGCGCCATCGCCACCAGTCGCGGCGAGCGGATTAACAGCATCTGGCTGGTGCTCGCGGCGGCCTGTTCCTATCTGATCGGCTATCGCTTCTACGCGAAGTTTCTCGCGGCGCGCGTCATGGCGCTCAACGACGAGCGCGCCACGCCCGCCGAACGCCTGGAAAACGGTCACGACTTTGTTCCGACAAACAAGTGGATCGCCTTCGGCCACCACTTCGCAGCCATCGCCGGCCCGGGTCCGCTGGTGGGTCCGGTGCTGGCGGCCCAGTTCGGATTTCTTCCGGGGACTTTGTGGATCATCGCCGGCGCGGTCTTCGGCGGTGCGGTGCAGGATTTCGTGATTCTGTTCGCTTCCATGCGGCGCGACGGCAAAACGCTGGGACAGATGGCGCGCGAGGAAATCGGGAAAGTGGGCGGATTCGTTGCGCTGGTGACCGTCCTTCTGATCATGATCATTCTGCTCGCGGTGGTGGCGCTCGTGGTGGTGAACGCACTGGCGGGCAGCCCCTGGGGAGTTTTCACGATCGGCGCCACCATGCCGGTCGCGCTTTTCATGGGGCTTTATCTGCGCTACTGGCGGCCGGGCAAGGTGCTGGAGTGTTCGGCGGTCGGTTTCGCGCTCGTAGTCGGCGCCGTCTTTGGCGGGCCAATGGATTTCGCCAGTCCGACACTATGCCCCGGCCTTCACCATGACGGCCATGGGCGTGGCGATCGCGATTATTATTTATGGCTTCTTCGCCAGCGCCCTGCCCGTCTGGCTGCTTCTCGCGCCCCGCGATTACCTGAGCACCTTCGTCAAACTCGGCGTCATCGGAATGCTTGCGATCGGGATTCTCGCGATCCGGCCGGAGTTGCAGATGCCCGCCTTCACCCGGTTCGTGGACGGCACCGGACCTGTTTTCGCAGGCAAAATCTTCCCGTTCTGCTTCATCACTATCGCCTGCGGCGCCGTTTCCGGCTTTCACGCCCTGATTTCGTCCGGCACCACGCCCAAAATGATTGCCCGGGAATCCCATACGCGTTTCCGATAGGGTACGGCTCCATGCTGCTCGAAAGCTTCGTCGCCATTATGGCGATGATTGCCGCCTGCGTGGTCGACCCGGGCGTCTATTTCGCGGTGAATGCGCCCGCCGGCGTCGTCGGCACAACAGCGCAGGCGGCGGTGAAGACGATCTCGAGCTGGGGCTTCCCGGTCACGGCGGACCAGATGGCCTCGCTCGCCCATAACGTCGGCGAGGTCACGCTTTTCAACCGTACGGGCGGCGCCCCATCGCTCGCGCTCGGAATGGCCCATATCTTCGCCCGCGGAGGCGGGGGCGATGCCGTGCTGGCCTTCTGGTATCACTTCGCCATCATGTTCGAGGCCCTCTTCATCCTGACGATCGTTGATGCGGGGACGCGCGTGGGGCGCTTCATGCTGCAGGATCTTCTTGGCCACGCCTGGAAGCCACTCGCACGCACGAGCTGGATGCCCGGCGTCATCGGAACGAGCCTCATAATCGTCGGGGCCTGGGGCTACTTCCTGATCCAGGGCGTCCGCGATCCCCTCGGCGGAATCAATTCGCTCTGGCCGCTTTTCGGCATCGCGAATCAGCTGCTGGCCGCGGTTGCGCTCTCGGTGGCGACGACGATCATCCTGAAAATGCACGGCCCGAAATTCATGTGGATTACCTGCGCCCCGCTGGCATGGCTGGTCCTCGTGACCTTCAGCGCCGGCTGGCAAAAGATTTTCTCGCCGCTGCCGCGAGTCGGCTTCCTCGCCCAGGCGAACCAGCTTGCCGCTTCCTCCTCCGCGGTTTCGGGTCAGACTGCCGCTCTGATCTTCAACGCACGCCTCGACGCCGCCGTTTGCGGAGCCTTCATGATTCTGGTCTCTGTCGTGCTTGTCGATTCGCTGCGGCTCTGGTACGGGATTATACGGGGCACGCGGGAGGCTCTGGTGATCGAATCGCCGTTCGTTTTGTCGCGCCTGGAGGCAAAGGAAATCTGATGAAGCTGCTGCGGAATCTTCTGGCCATTTTCCGGGAGATCGGAGACCAGAACGCCTACGCGAGATATCTGCAGGCTCACGGGGCGGTTCATTCCGGCGAACAATGGCGCCGTTTTTCCGACGAGCGATTCCGCGCGAAGTATCAGCGTGCGAAGTGTTGCTGATACCGTCTCACTTCGGCTCCCGACTTAAATGCACGGCATCCTCGAGTCTTTAGCCCGCTTCTTCTTCTCTCTTGGCGGGGTGGGACTACTGCTGCTGGGCATTCTCGACTCGTCGTTCCTGTTCATGCCGCTGGGCAATGACCTGCTGGTGGTAGCCCTCACCGCCGCGCATCGCCAAAGAATGCTGTACTACGTAGTTATGGCGACGGTTGGTTCCGTGGTCGGCGTGGCGATAACGCACTGGGCGTCCGCCAAAGGCGGGCAGAAAGGGATCGAAGGCGAAAAGAAAAGCCGGCGGGTTGCCTATATCGAGCGCAAGGTTCACGAACACGGCGCCATCGCGATCGCCACAGCCGCAATCATGCCGCCGCCGTTTCCCTTCACACCCTTCATCATTGTTGCCGCCGCGCTGCAGTATCCGCGAAAGAAAATGCTCCTCATCGTCGCCGGATGCCGCGCCGCGCGCTTCGCCATCGAGGGGTCGCTGGCTCTGATTTATGGCCGCCGAATCATCCAGCTTGCGCAGTCGCCGGCTGTGCAGATTTTCATCGTGATCCTGGTTGCGATTTCGATCGCGGGCAGCGCCTGGTCCATCTTTACCTGGGTCCGTAAGAGCCGCAACAGATAACACACTGTGGGGTCAGGGCTTCGGCCCTGCCGCCGGGCTTCCGCTCGGCGCGGAACTTTACGGCAGGGTAACTCCTGCTGAATGTCTGCCTTCGCTTATTCTTTTTCTGCCGTTGTCTTGCCCTCGCGCGATCAGGCAAAATCGATAAGGCCTCGCGAGTGGCGAACTGGCGAATAACCTGCATCAGACTGCGATTCCGCAATTGGGACCGGAAAACCAAGTGTCCGGGCAGCGGCGTTTGTTACATCTGACATCTGCAAACACGGCAAATTATCATCAAATTACGGATGCGATTATTCGTCCGATAAGAGGCGATTTTTTTTCTTGAAAGGCATCGGTTTTCCTGGTATTCTACCCTCGTCTCAGACATATCAGCGATGAGACGGAAAGGAGTAAGAGCAATGCCTTTTACTGAACAACAGGTACATGACGAACTCAAGAAGCATGGTATTACCACCATGAGTGAATTGGCCCGGAAGATCGCGGAAGAATCCGCTTCTAAAGCAAAGTCCGGTATCGCGGTGCCAGACTATCTCTGGTCTGGTAAGAACTACAGCCTCTACCATCCCGAGACGACGCACACAAAGTAACAACGTCGCCGCCTCGACTTAGTCTGTTCGCCCTCATCTCAGTCCTCGCTTACAACGAGTCTTTTTCAGGTGTACGGCGATAACGCGGCGAAGTTCCGACCTGAGCATGGAATAACGACCGGCTATCCGACAGCGTCCCCGCGGATTGCGGGCGCAGCGAATCGGGGCCGGTCCGTCGCCGCCGATAACGGTTCATAACGAACGACAATTCAACTGAGTTGGCACGGAAATGTCTCATTGCATAAATCCACACTATGTCCAGCGCGATCGCATCGCCTCTTCAACATCCCTGGCGATCGATTGGGTGTTTAAGCATCTGGATCGCTTCTCCCCATTCGACGAGCACGATGTTTATTGCCCGCCTCGCACGAAGCCGTTCATCGAACTGGCTATAATGCTGAGTGTGCATGCCGCCGCAACCGGCGACCTGACATCCGCTCTCCCCCTGAGCGCCGCGCGACTCTTCCAGTCCGCAAGCAGACGGCCCGACTTCACTCACTGGATCGTTCGTCTCCCGGCGGAGATCGTTAATTATGCTGAGCTCTGTGTGGCGATACATCAGCTGGGAGGTGACGCCCGAGAACTCCGGCAATGTCTCCAGCAAGCCGTCGATATGGGCGTGCTCTCTCAAATCGAGCGGTTGCCCCATCGTCAGGTCGAACTGCGGGCTGCTCTGGACTGGGCCGGTGTCACGCACTCTCTCCCGCTTGTCGCCAACTTGTGTGCTGAGACCATCCTTGGCCAACCTCTCTCCGCACCTCTGCTCTCTGATTCCGCCATCTATGCCATTACGCACGTAATAATCTTTGCCTGTCGATTCGGGCTTCTGCGAGGCTGTTCGCCAGGCTGGTTGCGGTCCCTGAGGATTAGCACTCTTCTCTCGGATCTTATCGTTGTTACCAGTCAGGAACGGAACTGGGATCTGCTGGGAGAGCTGTTGCTGTGCTGGGACTCGATAGGCTTTGAACACAACCGGCTTAGTCTCGCCGGGTGGGAGTCGTTTCTCGATGCATTTTGTGCGGATGGCGCCGTGCCGCCATCTGCCGCCGTCCGGGATGACCCGGACAGGTCGAAGCATCCCGAAGAAGAGTCCGGCTTTGATCGCGTGTATCACACGACCCTCGTGGCTGTACTCGCAGGAACGGTTTTCCTGAGCAGATCCCTTCCTCGCTCGTCGTCCGTACAGATTGGAACGAAGAAGCGCTCGGCACGCGGCATGAGTGAGGTCCAGCTGGTATGAGTTACAAGTCAGTGGTCCCGGCTTCTGGTCGAACAGCGGCAATCGTAAAGGGCGCGCGGGCCTGGTTATGGTCCCTGCTGGATAAGGCCCGTGACGACAATGAAGTGTCTGTCAGCAACCTTTGCCACATATTGGTTGCTTCGTGGATATGCGACGCAATGCTCTCCGAATCCGTCCCCGCGAAGTTCCCGGAAATTGCCCGGCATGTTGCGCGCTTGTTGAATACGTCCGAAACCACTGATCGCATGGACGGGGTCAAGCCCACTCTGAGGCTCCTCGTTGAGATTCTTTTGTCGTCCGAGGGCCTGGAAGCAGAACCGTTTCGTCGGTTCTTGAACCAAAGCCTCTCGATACTCCGGAGCGAGGACCTGGCGCTGGAGGTCGATCCTTCTCTCGAGGACAAGCGAATACTCCTGCATCACGCCCGTATTCTTCCAGCGCCCGCGGCCCCTTCTGTCAATTCCACGCAAATGATGTCGGATCAGTTTCGCCTCTCCGCACCCGAAGAGGCCGTTGAGGCCATGATTTTGCACATGGAATACCTCACCGGCTGGGGCACGCGTCGCGTAGACGCCAGGCTAATCGAGCCATGGCTCGGAGAAGTTGTCGGTGGACTCGTGGTTCAGCGCCTTCGAAATTACGACCTGATATCCGCCGCAAGATTGCTAAGACTGCACGGATACCTCGCCGGGAGCGGTATCACGCCTGACAGAGATGATCTCTACGACGCGCTTTGCATGCATCGCCAGGCACACGGGCCCTTCGGATGGTATGGGCCGGAAACGGCAGCGCTGCGCAAAATAAGTCCCGCCCTGCGGGAAGAAATGGAGTTTTATCTTGTGACGACGCTCGAATGCCTTTGGACGCTGGCTGAGAGGCCGGGCAGATGGCGGCTGTTCGGGAGTGTCCCCCATTATGTCGCTCAGAATGAGGTACCGGCCCATGCCTGTTGCTGACACACAGTTGGCCGTTATGGCCTCGCCTGATTTCCCCATCGCCCCCCTGTCGAAAATTGTCGCTCCCTCATCGCGCGAGATCCAGACAGTCATCGATAATGCCCAGCCCGCACTGTTCACGCAAAACCCGGCAAATAATTCCGCCGGCAGGCTGCTCACAACCGACGACCTGAAACAAGCCTTTGCCGATCAGTCCGTCACAGTAAGTGTCAGTAAGACCGGCGCCTTCCGTTACGAGCCACAATCGAGAACGCGGCCAATGCACATGCCGTTTTCCGCCTTCGCCGGGTATGTTGAGAACGTAAACAAACAGAGCACGGAGCGACTCTATCTTTCACAATTCCCAATTGACGCCGCGCCGGAGGTTCTCGCGTGCGATATAGCCACGCCGCAGATGCCCGAGGAGACCTCAGCGGTGACCAGAAACCTTTGGTTTGGTCCGGCGGGTACGATTTCGCCCCTCCACTTCGATCGGAGCCACAACCTCCTGCATCAGCATTGCGGGCGCAAGCATATCGTCATTGTTGATCCATCTCACACTCACCTGATAAAGGCGGGTTCGAAAAATTCCGAAAGTCCGCATGTCAGTTCGCTCGATCTGGTAACCTCCGGATTCAATGTCGATCTTGGCCGCCTGGGCGCACCCTGTCTGGAGGCCATCCTGGAGCCTGGCGACATCCTTTTCCTGCCCGCATTCTGGTGGCATAACGTCATTTCTCTGGACGTCTCCATCTCGGTCAATTACTGGTGGCGCCCGCCCCTTCGCGCATGTCTCTGGCCAAACTTTTTCCGGATGATTTCATCCCGCACCATGTACCACGATCCTTCGGTGCTCGCACAGTGGGTTGACATTGCTCCACACAAGGTCGACACCGCTTTTTGCCTTTCCCTCGCAGATGAGGGGCAAACCTTTGCGGCGGCTTCTCTCGCTGGAGCAATCGTGACCGCGTTCTGCGGCAAAGTTCTCCAGATACTCGCAACGCCCGGCTCCGCGGAACCCGCACCGGTAGCGGCGGATGACGGACGGCCCGATTTTGCGCTTGCGGCGACCGTTATCCCCGCGTTGGTCTCTCAGGGCCTGATAAACACTTCCCAGTGCGGCTTGCTTATGAAGTGGCTGGAACTGGCCGCGGAGACCGCGACCGCGCCTGAGCCTTTCCTGTATAGCTCGGAGCGGTCGGCCACCATTCGCGATCTTATCGGGAGACTCCACACCGAACTCGGCGACTGCCTTCTGACTTAATCGCCCGGCGAAGGCAGGCCTCCGGCCGCCTCAGAACGTAAACCGAGCCACGATGGTTCCCTGCCGCGGAAGCGAAAAGACCGTGCCGGTATTGATATATCCGAACCCGCCCGTTGTGTTGCCGTTCGGGCCGCGGGCCTGCGTCAGCAAAGCATTCGAAGATGTCGGATTATTGACCTCGGTGCGATTGAAGATATTCGTGAACTCGGCGCGAACGTTCAATGTCGTGCGCTCGCGAATCCGGAACGTCCGCCCGAAGTTCACGTTCTCAGTCGGCCTTCGCTGATAGCGATAGTCGCTGTAGTAAGCGGCAGCCGTTCCGAACTGGCCGGCTGCAGGATTAGTCCACGCCGCCGGATTCAGCACGAACGTTTTGGTCGGATCGAAGCAGTGGCAGTTCAGATCCTGCGTGAAGAGCGGCACTCCGGGCACCCGGTTCATAAATGTGCCCTGAAAATACGGCGCTCCAGTGGCAAGCACGTTCGTTGCGGTCGGCGACTGAATCGGTAACCCGCTGCGGTACTGCAGCAGCGCTCCGAAGGTCCAGTCGCGTAACAGCCAGGACGCGACCTTCCCGGCGGACCCGCCACCGATCTGAGTTCTGGGAACCGTATAATCCACCGTGATGAAACTCGCCAGCGGCTGGTCGAACTGCGAGAGATACTTCGCATTCTGGCGATTGAAAACGTCGTTCGCTACACCCCCGCCCGTGCCTTCGCTCTCCGCTCCGATCGTAAGCGACTTCTGCCACGCAAGGCTGTAACTGGCATCCAGACCGTGGGAGAACCGTTTGATCACTTTCAGTTGCATCGAGTTGTACCACGTATCTCCCAGGGGCGCGAATTGTGCCGCTATCGTCCCATACTCCGGATACGGTCGAAGCGACTGCGCGACCGTCGCGCTCACCGGGAATCCCGCGTACGGAGGTGTACCGAACCCGCGTGCAATCGCAGTTGCGTTACTCAGCGGCTGGTTCAGCAGCGCCAGGTCGGCCGGGTTGTTGACGTTAAGCCCGTGCGCCGCCAGGATCTGCGGCGTCAGCGCGTTATAGTTGACCAGATTATTCGCGGCCCACCACGCGCCCCGATTTCCCACATAAGACACATCCACCAGCAGGTCCCTCGTAACTTCACGCTGGAATCCCACGCTCCACTGCAACTGGCGGGGAGGCCGGCCGGCATTGGGGTCCACCACCGTCGGAATGTTACTCGTCGCGACCTGCCCCGGTATATTCGGATACTGGCCGGGGTTGAAGTAAGGCCACGGGTTCGGCGTGATTGGCACTCCCTGCGCCAGATAAGTCGCGGGCGTAAACAATCCGGGCGAGATAAAGGGATTGTTGCTGCTGATCGTAATATTGTCGTAAGCCGAAGGCTTGGCATAAACTACGCCGAAACCGCCTCGAAATACGGTCTTCGGCGTGAACTGCCAGGCAAGCCCCAGCCTCGGACCGAAAGCGAACGGATAGTTTTTTGCGAAATTGCACTGGCAGCGTCCGGGCAGGAATCCGTCGTAAACGGTGGCTCCCGGCAGATTGCCCGCGCTCGGATTGGGCGTCGTCAGTGAGATGCTCGGCATGCGTCCGGCCCCTTCGCGCAGGTAAGTCTCGTAATCCCATCGCAGCCCGTAGTCGAGCGTCACGTTTCGCGTGATTTTCCAGCTGTCCTGTGCGAAAACCGCGAAGAAATGCTGGCCGAAATGCTGGTCCGTCGGAACACCGATATTTCCGTTGTCCACCGCTCCCAGCAGGAAGCTGGCGTAGGGAAATCCGGGCGTTCCTCCATTCAGCGAATTACCAGGCGCCAGGTAAGGCAGTGACGTTTCTCCGGCGCTGAACGTAAACACGCCCGACGAGGTCGCATCCTGCGCATACATAAAGTTATTGATAATCACTTCAGTGCCGGCTTTAAAGGTATGATTGCCGCGAATCCAGGTCAGGCTGGTATTCCCCGTCGGGCGAAACGAATAGATTCCGCCTCCGACGATGTTACCCGGATAGCCGCCGGAAGTAGTCGGACCCATGTTCACCATGCCGCCCTGGCTTCCGCATCCGACCGGATTCGACGCCCCGGCCGGAACTACCGCGTTGCACAGCGTAAGAATACTGGGAAATCTTCCGGTGACAAAGGTCCCCTTCAGGCCAATGCTTGCCGGATCGAAACTGTCCATCGCCGGCGTGTAGTCGTTCGGACCGTGCTGGTTGACGTAGCCGACTCCCACGTGCAACAAGAGCGTCGGCTGGATCGTATAGTCATAGTTAATACGTGTTGTATGGACCCAGTCATAGTTACCCCGACCCACGGTAATCTCCTTGGGCAGGGAATCTCCCGCCAGCACCTGAGAGTAAGGTGAGAAAGTATGCGTGCGCGTATAAAACACGGAGAACTTGGATTTCGAAGTAAGTGTCTGGTCTACTTTGATCGAGTTAATATCCGTATGCCGGATACCGGTGTAACCCTCGAGGTAATTGTTATTCAGCCCAGGCAGGTTAGCCTGCGGGATCAGGTTCTGGATCGCGAGCGACACCGGGTCGAAAAGGCTCGAGGGGATGGTATTGTTCGGAAACGGATTACGGAGCACCTGACCTGAGGGAGCCGTGAAGTTCGACGTCGGATTGTAAATCTCGCCTTCCATGATCGGACGCCCAATGGGATCGTTGCCGAGCGTCTTTCCCGTGAGTGCCGTCAAAAAGTTTCCGTCGCGATAGGCCGGGGTCGGCACAGTAAGAGGCACGTTGTTGACGAAAGTATCTTCCCGGTACTGCTCGAAATTGTAGAAGAAGAAAGTCTTGTTCCGGCCGTTGTAGACCTTGGGAATCAGCACCGGCCCGCCGAACGTAAAACCATAATCGTTCCGGCGCGCCCGGGGCTTCACGTTCGTGAAGGGCGTGCTGGCATTCAGCGCTTCGTTGACGAAATAATCGTAGGCCGTGCCGTGAAACTCATTCGTGCCCGACTTCATCGTCGCAATGAAAACCGCGCCGCCCGCCTGCCCGAACTCCGCGGCATAGTTACTCGTCTGCACCGAGAACTCCTGAATCGAATCGACGCTCGGCTGATTCTGCGATCCGAATGCCATCATCGTGGCGTTTGTCGACTCCTGTCCTTCGATCCGAAGGGACTGGGTATTCTGCGGCGTCCCGTTGATGTGCACCGTTACGTCACCCTGAAAAATTCCACCCGGCACAAGATTCGTAACCGCCAGCGGATTCCTGATTCCGCTGTTGCTCGCGAATGAGGAGCCGATGCCCAGCACCGGCAGCGTATCCAGCGTGTGGCCGCTGAGATTGCTGCTCAATTCGCCGCTCTCCGTCTTCAGCAAAGGCGCGTCGGCCGACACCGTAACGGACTCCGACGCCGCTCCCACTTCGAGTTTGATATCGACGCGATAGGTCTCGGCCGCCGCCACTACCAGACCTTGCCGCACATATTGTTTGAAACCGGGTGCGTTGGCGGTTACCAGATATTGACCGGCCGGCAACTCGGGGATCGTAAAGTTTCCGGTGCCGGTACTTGCGGTCGGGTAGACCAGGCCCGTTGAGAGATTTTTCGCTTCGATCGGTGCGTTCGGAATGACGGCGCCCCCCGGATCCGTGATGGTGCCCGTTATCGTTCCCCGGTCGCTTTGCGCCAGCGCGCTGAGCGCAAGCAGAGAAATACCGATCAGTGTGAAGCCTTTGTGCATCAATTACTCCCGAGTAGTGTTCGAACCTCTATGGTTTCGAGAAGGTGTATCGCAAAGTATATATCAGAGCCGACTTACCGGTCAAAGAAGTGAAATGCATGCAATAGTGCCCCGAATGGATGCAATTGCCGCGGGGTTGTACGCGTTATATACTGATGCCCGTAACGGCCTCTGCCTGCTCGTCTTTGACTACACTTGTTTAACTACACTTGGAGAAACCTTTTATGAAGTCCGGATTCCTCGGTTCCTGTCTGGTTCTTTTCGGACTCTTGCTGAACGGAGTGCCGGCATCGGCTCACCATTCCTTCGCCGCGGAGTACGATTCATCGAAGCCGATAACTCACTCGGGCGTCGTTACCAAAATTGACTGGATGAATCCGCACGTCTATATCTACATCGACGAGAAAAGTCCCGACGGCAAAGTGGTCAATTGGGGCTTCGAAGGATATCCGCCGAACACCCTGCGCCGAGTGGGGCTCGCGAAAGACATGCTGAAAATTGGTGACTCGATCACGGTTACCGGCTGGGTCGCGAAAGACGGAAGTCAGAGATTCGCGGGCCGCGAGATCAGTTGGCCCGATGGACGGAAGTTTTTCGTCGGTCCGCCCGCACAGTAGCCGCGATTGACCCCGAGGAATGCTAAGTGAAAACTCTTCTGATCTCTTTAATCGCCGTAGCCGCGATAGGGACGCGCGCGCCGGCCCAAACCCCGGCGGCTAAGCCGATACCCCGCACCGCCGATGGCAAGCCGGACCTCTCCGGCATCTGGCAGGCCCTCGGCGTGAGCCTGACAGGCGAAACAGCGGCCCAGCCCGGCGGCGCCTATCCGGCCACTGACGCGGGCGGCCGAGGCGCCGGCCGCGGACCCCGCGAAGCGCCTCCCTACAAACCCGACCTGCTGCCTCGCATCAAACAACTGCTCGCCGATCCCGCGCACAGCCCCAGCGCTCAATGCATGTTGCTCGGAGTACCGGCCATCACCATGAATCCGATGCCGCTGCAGATCGTGCAGACCCCAAAAAACACGGTTATTCTCTACGAAGTGATGCGGGCCTTTCGCATCATCCCCACTGACCGCCCCAACCACCCGCCCGACCTCGATCCGACTTACATGGGCGATTCAGTCGGTCACTGGGACGGAGACACATTCGTGGTGGACGTTATCGGGTTTAATGACAAGACGTGGCTCGATGGCGCCGGTCACTTCCACAGCGATGCCCTGCACGTGGTCGAACGCTATACCCGCACACCGCAGGACACAATCCATTACGAGGCGACCGCCGAAGATCCGAACGTCCTGACCAAACCCTGGAAGGTCGTCGATACCCAGTTGCGCCATCCCCCCCGCGACGACCGCATCATGGAATACGAATGCGCGCAGAACAATATCGATCTGTCGCACATCGTCAAGCCGTGACGATCCGCATATTGCGCGGAACAGCTGTGGGCGCGATTCGGCCCTCGCCCACCTGCTGCCGCCACATGGCATAATACAAGCCCTTCCGCTCGATCAACTCTTCGTGCCGTCCGAACTCGACGATCTGCCCGCGTTCGAGCACGTAAATCCGATCCGCATGCAGAACCGTCGACAGCCGATGCGCGATCAGAATGGTGATCGCGTCCCGGCTCGAAGCCACCTCGCGAATCGTCTGGCTGATCTCCTCTTCGGTCAGCGAATCGAGCGAAGACGTCGCCTCGTCAAACACCAGCAGTTGCGGCTTCCGCAGCAGCGCGCGCGCAATCGAAAGCCGCTGCTTCTCGCCGCCCGAGACCTTGACGCCGCCCTCGCCGATCACCGTGTCGAGCCCTTTTTCCGCCCGCGCCAGAAGGCTGTCGACCGAGGCTTGCCGCAGCACGTCCATGCACTCCGCGTCCGTCGCATGCGGGCTGACGAACAGCAAGTTCTCGCGAATCGATCCGGAGAACAGTTGCGCATCCTGAGTCACGAATCCGATTCGCTCGCGCAGGCCGTCGATCTCGATCTCGTCCTCGCGCGTTCCGTTGTAGTAGATGTGCCCGGTATGCGGCCGGTAGAGACCCACCAGCAGCTTGACCAGCGTCGTCTTGCCCGAGCCCGACGGTCCCACAAACGCGATCGTCTCCCCGCGCGATACATCAAACGAAATATTCTGCAGCGCCGGCCGGTTCGCCGATTGATGCTGGAACTCCACATCGTCGAACTGCAGCGTTTGAAGCGGTCCGATCGTGACCGGGTGCTCCGGGCGCGGCTCCGGCTGCAGCGCCAGAATCGTCTCGAAATTCTCCAGCGAAGCCTCCGTCTCGCGCCAGGTATTGACCACATTCCCGAGCTCCTGCAGCGGTCCGAAGATGAAGAACGAATAAATGAACAGCGAGAAGAACTGCCCCACCGTAATGCGCTGCGTGAAGATCAGGTAAAGCATCAGGAACAGGATCGAAGTCCGCAGCAGGTTCACGAACGTGCCCTGAATAAAGCTCAGGCTGCGCAGATACTTGATCTTCTTCAGCTCCAGCTTCAGAATCTTGTCCGTGGTCGAATTCAGGCGGTCGATTTCCTGCTGCGCCAGGCCCAGGCTCTTCACCAGTTCGATATTGCGCAGCGATTCGGTGGTCGATCCCGCGAGCGCCGTCGTCTCGGTGACGATCACCTTCTGCACCGCCTTGATCTTATGGCTCAGCAGGGAGCTCAAGCCGCCCAGAAGCGGAATCGTCAGCAGATAAGCCGGCCCGATCGACCAGTGCACCTGGGCCGCGTAGATCATCACGAAGATCACGCCGATCAGCGTCGTGAACAGCAGGTTCACGGCGAGGGCGATGAGCTTCTCCACATCCGTGCGCACCTTCTGCAGCTTGCCCAGCGTCTCGCCGCTGCGCTGATCTTCGAACAGCGCGTAAGGCAGCTCGAGCGAGTGCCGGATGCCGTCCGCGTAGATCCGCGCCCCCACCTGCTGCGTGATCAGATTGACGTAATAATCCTGAAAATTCTTGGCCACGCGCGAAACGAAAGCCACGCCCAACCGCGAGCGCCGAGCAGAAACGATACGCCCCGGATAAACTGCCCGATCGTGTACTCGTGAAACTGCGTCGCGTAGGAATCGATGACGTGACGGAAGATCAGCGGATCGAGAAGCGAAAAGACCTGATTGATCGCGGCCAGAACGAGCGCCGCCGCCGCGAGCACCCAATAGTCCCGCAGGTAACGATAAAGAGTCCCCATTCATCAACGTTACGACATGCCCTGGCCGCAGTGTTCCGGCACACGCTCAAAGCCGGCGGGATTTGCTGCGAGTTTGTGGCGCGGACCCCGATCCGGGTAGCGCCGGATAAATCAGCATGAAGTAGCAAAGGGACGGTCGTAGAGAGAAATATTCGTACAGAAGGAGACTCGTACAGAGAAGGATAGCGAACCACTCTGGCCCCAAGTCTAAGCGTTGCACAGACAGACACGGGCGGACCCGGGATCGTTCGCCGAGGGAGCGCATAAAATCGGCCTGGATCCGCGCAGTCGTTATCTGCTGGGCTATGTTCCCACAACGAAGCGCGCGACGGCCGCTATCATCGCATCCGCGATTCATCGCATCAAGGTGAAGGTGGCGCTGCACTCCGCAATTCTGATCGATCCCGAAATCATGAACGGCATCCCGTATTTTTGCGGGACCCGTGTGCCATTCGAGAACTCAATTGACTATCTTGAGGCGGACATTCCCTCGATGAGTTCCTGAGGCAATTTCCCACTGTCACTCGGGAACTGGCGGTGCAGTCCCTCGAACAGGCGAAGGACTCTCTGCTCGCCCACATCGCGTGAAGATTCTCCTGGATGAATGTTTGCCCTTCGATAACTGGCTCTGATTTTCATCCATTCCAGCACGAATCGAATTGAGGGTCTTCTGCCCCTGGTCGACGCGACCCTGGACGCTTTGGAGAAAATCAAACCAGGCGAGATCGTGTCAGTCCCATCTCCCGTCTGAGTCTGGCCTGCCAGCGCCGCATTCATTGCCCCATGAACTGGATCTGTTCCTACGGCGGGCGGCACGAACCAATTCGTCGATCTCGTCGCAACACCGGAGCGGCTAAAATGTCAGTTCTTGCAGCCAGCCCAACCGCTGTTTCACGCCGAGCTTTTTCTTTTTCAGATCGCGATCATCGTGGCCGCTTCACGTTTGGCCGCGTGGTTGTTCGCAAAGATCGGCCAGCCGCAGGTGGTGGGAGAAATGGCGGCAGGTATTGCTCTCGGGCCAACGCTGCTCGGTTATGTTGCGCCCCATGTCTGGAAGGCATTCCTGCCGCCGGAATCGCTCGGCTATCTCAATGCTCTCAGTCAGGCCGGGCTGGTCGTTTTCGTCTTCCTTATCGGAGTACGTGTTGATTTCGGCGAATTGCGCGCACTGGGCCGGGCAACCATCACCGGCGGAACAGTCGGCATTCTTGTGCCGCTGTTGACCGGTCTGGCGCTTTCCCCTTATCTGTTCCACCGCTACGGACACGGCGATCCGCGCGTTTTTGCGCTCTTCATCGGCACGGCCATGAGTGTTACCGCATTTCCCGTGCTGGCGCGCATCCTGATGGAGCGCAACATGATGGGCTCGAGCCTCGGGACGGTTGCTCTTTCCTGCGCGGCGGCCAGTGATCTGCTGGCGTGGATCCTCCTCGCGATAGCCGTCTCCATGACGGCGCACGACCGCGCCGCGACGCAGCTCTGGCAAATGCTCACGTGGCTCATCGTTTTTGGAATTGCCATCGGCGGAGTCGGACGTTTTTTGCACCGGCTGGCGCGGCGTTATGAGCCGGGCGAACTACCGCTCGAGATACTAACTGCTTTTGTCGTTTTGGCACTGCTATCAGGCGCTGTGGGGGAATGGATCGGCGTCCACGCCATCGTGGGGGCATTCGCCGCGGGCATAGCCACTCCGCGAGAGTTCCGCAAACCTTTGATCGACAAGCTGGAAAGTGTCACTCTCGTTTTGCTGCTTCCGTTGTTTTTCGCGCTGACCGGAATCCGCACGAATCTGATCTTTGCTTCCGGCGGGGCCTCCGGTTCTTCTCCCGCAGCCGGGAGTTATGGCGACCTGATTCTGATCCTGGTGGCGGCGACGGCTGCCAAGTGGGGCGGCGCCATGCTGGGGGCCAGGGCCGGAGGCATGCCGTGGCGGGAAGCATCCCAACTGGGCGTGCTGATGAATGCGCGCGGATTGGTCGAACTGATCGTTCTGAATGCGGGGCTCGAGAGTGGCATTCTGCCGCCGGCAGTGTTTTCTATGATGGTTTGCATGGCGCTGTTCACCACGTTCATCACATCACCATTGTTGAACTGGTTGGGCCGGATATGATCTGGATCCGGTTATACGATCCCGCGAGAAGACCTGCTCATTGGACGGAGATCGTACGCGACACCCAGTTTGTGGTTTTTGTTTGCGATGCTGGAAACGGAGCGCCGCGCGATGCCGAAGGTCATCCCTTTGTGGCCGACGCATCATCAGACGGGAACTGTGCGGCATTGTGCGACGACGCGGCGGAGGCGCGGAATTTTGCCCGCGGGATTGTGGCGCGGCGTCCGGAACTCTGCTGCGAAATCTACGATGCCGCGGGCAAATCCGGGCCACCGCTGGAAGTAGTTTACGACCCGAGTGTACGAGATAAGTACACAGGCCCCGCTCACGCCCGCAGACTGGCATTTTGGGGAGCCGCACTGGCATGCATAGGGATTGTGCTGGTGGTGATTGACGCCAGGCGTGATTTTGCATGGATATGGGGTTATGTTCTCGGATTGAAGGCGCTGCTCATCGGGGGTGTGCTGTTGACTCGCGGTATCGTCGAGTGGCGTGAATGCCGCCGATTTCCAGACAGCGTCCAGAACCCTGAGGTGCGCAATGACGTCGTTGGGGGGACCGCGTAGGTTCGAGCCCGCTCCCGTCACAGGCCGAGCATTTCCAAATATTTAGCGCGGACTGGCAGAATGTTGCGCGATAACGTGCAACGCAATTCTCGCTGCAATGATTAAGTGCTGAAAAATCAACAGCTCAGGACGGCGGGTCGTAGCCGCGCAATCACCGGTTCTTACGGGCAGGCGTGACGGCGGAAGTCGCGTCTTGAAAATTTCGATCGCGGGGCTGCTTTTGACGGCAGCAATCGCGGCGGGAGTTTTCTACTACGTTCATCAATCGCAGACGCCGGAGTACATAACGACGCGAATTGACCGGGGGCGACATCGACTCCACTGTAAACACAACGGGTAATCTCAACGCCGTCATCACGGTTCAGGTGGGCAGCCAGGTCTCCGGGCAATATCATTGCCCTCTACGCGGATTTCAATACCAAAGTCAAAAAGGGGCAACTGGTCGCCGAGATCGCTCCGGCTCCCTTCAAGGCGGCGGTTGAACAGGCCGCCGCAACGCTGAATGCCGCCAACGCGGCCATCGTCACCGCGCAGGCCGTTTTTGTCAAATCGCAATCGGATTTGGCCGCGGCCCAGGCAAGCGTCGTCAATCAACGAGCGAACGTAGTTAAAGCCCAAAGCGCCTCAGCTCTCGCAGCAGTCGAGACCGACCGCCGAAAGACGATATTAAAGACGGGCAGCACTTCGCAGGAAGATGCCGATATAGCGGCATATGCGAACCGCACTTTTTTTCCGCGACGGAAGGATCGTAAGGGACGAAAGGTCGCGAATCCCCGCAACGCGGATGTCGAGTTGCTCAAGCCCGCACCGGTAGACGCGGTTGTGTGAGCCCTCATCAAATGGCGTGAAATCCGCCGATTTTCAGACCGTCCAAAACCCGTTCACAAACTTCCAGAAAATCTGCGAACTAAATTCTCAATTGATTCAGCAATTTACAAGAGTCCTCCCGCCTGAACGCGCGCAACTCCAAAAACGCATGCTACCGTTCAAATCGAAAGAACCTCGTCGCACCCATTGGCGTACGGGGGCACTAAACCACGCGATTCCTCGAGGCTCCGTGTGGCATAACGTCGAAACAATGGGCCGGCAGGCGTTAGCCGGTTACCTTGCGCTCCCGGTCTCGTCCGGGACACCAAAACGGCGTTGGTCTGAACGATATCAGGCATTGGGGCGCCCCAGTTTCCTAAAGCAACGAAAAGGAAGATGAACCAGACGGAGATACCGAGCCGCGCACGTCAGCAAGCGATAACGGATGACCTGGCATCACCAGCAGTGTCTTCAAGGACTAATGGAGCCGCGTTAAGCTTAAGGTTCCACCCGCATGGCCCGTATCATATTTCGCATTCTTATCGGCGCGACACTTGCCGTAATGGCTATCGCCCGCATGTCGCATGGCCGAATGCCCTTCGTGGTCTTCCCGCCGTTCTACTACTGGTTTGTAATCTCAGTCTTCGTATTTGCCGCGTTCGGGCTGGTGTCCGCGTATCACGCCTGGCGCGAGCCGCATAATCGCCGGGCTTACCTCACCGATGTGCTTCTGGCTGCGGCGTGGGTCCCTTACTGGTTTTCGAATCTGCGTTAGCCTCTGCTCCCATGTAGTCCCGCAGGCAGCGCGCAATCAGAGCTGTCCACCCGGTCTGATGGCTGGCTCCGCAGCCGCGCCCGGTCTCCGCATGGAAATACTCGTTGAAGTGAGTAAGTCCCCGCCAGTGCGGATCCGCGGAGTAGATATGATCGTCGCCCTGCCAGGGAGCCCATCCGCTGGAATCAGGCAGAAACAGCGTGCAAAGCCGGCGATTGATTTCACGTGAAACCTCCCGCAGCGTCATCCACACGCCCGAGCCGGTAGGGCACTCCACCTTAAGGTCGTCGCCGTAAAAGTGATAGTAACGTTCGAGCGTCTCGATCATCAGGTAATTCATCTGAATCCAGATAGGCCCGCGCCAGTTCGAGTTGCCGCCGAAAAGTCCTGTAGTCGATTCGCCCGGATCGTAGCCGATGCTGTACTCCCTGCCGTCGATCTTCAGTGTATAAGGGTTGTCCTCATAAACCGCTGAAAGCGACCGTATGCCGAACGGCGAAAGAAACTCGCGCTCATCCAGAACGCGGCTCAGCACACGCACCAGCCGCGCCCGGGTGGGAACCGCCAGCAGCCGGCGCCGGAATCCGTCCTGCGTGCGAACCTCCAGCAGCGAAATCTGGTGGTAAAGGTCCTCGCGGTTATTGAGAAACCATTCCATCCGTCTGCGGAAGCCGGGCAGCCGCTCGATGAGTTCTTCCTTCAGGATCGTGATGGCGAACAGCGGGATCACTCCGACGATCGAGCGTATTTTCAGCGGAATCGTTTCGTTTCCGCGGGTCCTCAACTGGTCGTGATAAAAACCGTCCTCTTCGTCCCACAGGCCGCTGCCCCCGAGCGAATTCATCGCATCCGTGATGGCCATGAAGTGTTCGAAAAACTTGGAGGCTACGTCCTCGTAAACCGGATCGTGATTCGCCAGCTCCATTGCGATCGCCGAGCATGGTGGTGCAGTAGAACGCCATCCATGCGGAACCGTCGGCCTGCTCCAGAACGCTGCCGTCCGGCAAGGGCTGCGAGCGGTCGAAAATACCGATGTTATCGAGGCCGAGGAAACCGCCGGAAAAGATCTGCTTGCCGCCGATATCTTTGCGATTCACCCACCACGTGAAATTGATCAGCAGCTTCTGGAACACGCGCTCGAGGAACGCGAAGTCGCGTTTCTCGCGCGGCGCGGCGATCTTGTAAACGCGCCACGCGGCCCAGGCATGCACCGGCGGATTGACGTCGCCGAACGCGAATTCGTACGCGGGAATCTGGCCGCTCGGATGCGTGTACCACTCCCGCAGCAGCAGAATGAGCTGTTCCTTGGCAAAGTCGGGATCGAGGTCTGCGAACGCAACCATGTGGAACGCAAGATCCCAGGATGCGTACCACGGGAATTCCCAGTTGTCCGGTACCGAGATGACATCGCGGTTATACAGGTGCAGCCAGTTGCTATTGCGGCCTGTCCATCGTTCGGCGGGAGGCGATGGGAAAGGCCGGGTCGCCCTCCAGCCACTCCAGCACGCCGTACTGGTAGAACTGCTTCGACCATAATAGTCCGGCCGCCGCTTGCCGCGCGATGGCGAGCGCGGGCGCCGCCTGCCCGTTCGTTCCGTAAAATTCGTCTGTTTCGCGCATGCGTTGCGCGAACACGCCGTCGAAATCGAGAGATCCGCTCTCGTCTTCGGCGCTCAGACGAAAGCGGAGCTCAATTCCTTCCCCGGCTTCGATTTGGGTCCGGTAATATGCGGCGGCTTTGGTGCCGGTCCCCTTCGGATTCACTGCCCTGGCGGTCGCCATGAACAAGGTAGCGATGGAACGCATCTTTCACATACGGCGATTCATTTGGCGCCCGGTACAGCATCTCCATGTTCGTTTCGTTCTCGGTGAAGAGAAACAGATCGGGTTCCGCAATGGCTTCGAATTTGAATTTCCCCAGGCTCATCTGTTCGCATGCGAGATGCGTAGCATCTGTCTGGCGGATGGACGGCTTCGGCCAGTAGCCTTCGCCGGTCCTGCCCCATGACCACGCGTTGCGAAACCAGACGGTCGGCAACAGGTGGAGCGTCGAAGCTTCGGGGCCTCTGTTATCGACGCGAAGCCGGATCAGAATATCGTTGGGGGAGGCTTTCGCATACTCAATCGTGATGTCGAAATAACGGCCTCCGTCGAAGATGCCCGTATCGAGTAGCTCGAATTCCGGATCTTCTTTGCGTGCGCCGGCGATTCTCGTCGAGCAACCGCTGATAGGGAAACGCCTGTTGCGGGTATTTGTAAACACCCTTCATGTAGGAGTGCGTCGGCAAGCCGTCGACATAGAAGTAGCACTCCTTTGACGTCCTCGCCGTGGTTTCCCTGGTTGCTCGTGAGGCCGAAAAGGCGCTCCTTCAGGATCGGGTCCTGGCCGTTCCACAAGGTCAGCGAAAAGCACATCCGGCCCTCGCGGTCGCAGATCCCGAGAAGGCCGTCTTCGCCCCAGCGATAAGCCCGGCTGCGCGCATGGTCGTGCGGAAAGTACTCCCAGCAGTCGCCCGTGGCGGAGTAGTCCTCCCGAACGGTACTCCATTGACGCTCGGAAAGGTACGGCCCCCAGCGCTTCCAGTTCTTCTCTCGGCGGGCATCTTCTTCGAGGCGGATTCGCTCCGTGTTCGAGAGCCCCGGACTCATTCGGCGGCCAGCTCGATGATGTTCTTGATGCCGCTCTGATCGTGGATGGGTTCGGCGAAGCGTTCCAGCGGGAACCGGCCTGTGATGAGGTTCTTCACGGCCTCCGGCCACTTTGCGTAGAAAGAAGTCAGATCCGCTATGGCCTTGTGAAAAGCGTCCTTGCCCGCGTTGACAGTGCCCAGAGCGCACTGGTTCTTCAGCACCATCTGGCGCATGATTTTGTCGGTGTCGAGTCCCTCCGGCGGATGTTCTCCCGGTACGCCCGTCAGCACGAAGATGCCGTTCGTCCCCAGAACGGAAAGCACGTCGAACGCGAACCGCGACACTCCGGTCGCTTCATAAACCAGATCGATATTCCCCACCTCGGCCGCCATTTGTTCGACGGATCGGTCCTGGGACGAAATGTATTTGCCTCCGATTGCTTTGACAATATCGGCCGACGGATCGGGTTCGCGGCTCCGCGAATAGACCGTAACGTCGAACCCCGCGTGGCGAAGAGCCATAGCGCCGAGCAATCCGACTGGCCCCGCACCCAACACGACTGCCCGATGCTCCTGGTCCCACGGCAACCGGCGCTGAATCTCCGCGACCTGAATGAGTCCCTTTTCGGCGATCGTCAGCGGTTCGACAAGAACGGCGACGTCGCGAATCGCCGCCGGCACGGGATTCATGTAGTGCGCTTCGTCCACAATCCGTTCGGTCATAAAGCCGTGCATCTGTTTGATGCCGCGTTCCCGATAATCGCCGGTGTAGCAGAAGTCCTGCCGTCCCGCGCGGCAGGCGATGCATTCCGGATGATCGCAGGGGCGGCGCACCATCGGGATGGCGAGATCTCCGGGCTTGAGATCGTGCACTTCCGGCCCGGTTTCGATGACTTCGGCGAGGCACTCATGGCCAAGCACCAGGAACTCGGAACCCGCAGGCGGAGGAAAGCCGTACTGGAAGGATGCGATGTCGCGGTCCGTGCCGCAGACACCCACGCTCAGGACGCGCAGTTTGACACTGGTGGCGCTTTCGAGCTTCGGCTCGGGAAAGTCGTTGACGACCGAAAGCGACTTCTTGTCCGGGAAAACAGCGGCTGCCCTCATGAGCGGCGCCTCATGATCTGCGAACGATGGCCCGCGCCGGAGCGCCTTCCGAGCCGATCAGTTTCAGCGGAAGACACACCAGCTCGTAATCCCCTGGCTCGATGTCGTGGAGATTTAATCCTTCAATGATCCAGATTCCCGCTCCGAGCAGCGCATGGTGCGTTTCCGGGCCGTCTTCGCGGAATCCGCCGACCGAAAGATAATCGACTCCCACGCACCGGACGCCGCATTCGGCGAGATAGGCGGCCGCATCGCGTGAGATAAAGACGAAGTCCTCATCGAACTGGTCGGTGTTCCACGCCCCATCGGAGTTGCGGGTTTTGAACAGAATTCGCTCGCCGGGCAGAATCCCATGGGGAAGAAGTTCGTCACGCTTGATCGACTTCGGATCGTCAATCCGGATGACTCTCGCGCGCCCGACGGTGGCGTCGAGAGGCATGCTGTCGATGGTCGCTCCGTTGCGAATAAAATGCAGGGGCGCATCCATGTGAGTGCCGGTGTGGACACCCAGTGCTATCCGGGATACCGTGGCGACGTCGCCCTTTTCCTGATCCTGCGCCCGCTCAATGTGGAAAGCCGGGTCCCCCGGCCAGTGGACCATCCCGTTTCGGACGGGGACCGAGATGTCGATCCAGTTCGCGGTCTGAGGCTCGCTCACACTGGTTATGCTACCAGCGAAGCGGCTCCCGCTGAGATGCCGGCCCGAGCAGGAGGGCGTTTGAGCCTATGCTAACCTGATCAGGTACAGGCGGTAACCTGCCTCCCGTTTTGCCTCCCTCAGGAGCCGGTAGCTCAGTTGGTAGAGCATCGCACTTTTAATGCGGTGGTCGCGGGTTCGAGCCCCGCCCGGCTCACCATTATTTTCAATCACTGGTGTCCAAATTAGCGGCATTTTTCAGGCCGGATTGATCTGAAACGGGATACGGGTGCGCTGGCGCAAAACGGCGGACCAGGTTGGCTGCTCTCCAGAATCATCGTGCCCACGCGAACGGCAGTTGTGGTGAATCTTCCTCGGTAAGTGGCAGGGGTGATTCGAAAGGTGACTCGATCCAGCGCCACAGATCGCGGTACACGAACAGTTGCTGTCTCAATAAGGCGATCAGCCGAGAGAGGCTCCAGGGGAATTTTGCCTGTAGTTGAAGAAACTTCACCGCCAGCAAGGCGATCAGTGCTGTCCAGATTTGCGTCTTCAGCGCATTGGCCGTCGTGCCCACGAACGTCTTGATGCGCAGATTCTGTTTCAGCGCCTTGAAGAGCAGTTCTATCTGCCAGCGCTCCTTGTATATGGCGGCGATGGTGGCAGCCGGCAACTCCAGATGATTGGTCAGAAAGACGAGTTCCCGTTGCGCGGTCTCATCCCAGTAGCGCACGCGCCGCAGAAACGGAGCGGTCTCGGTGTCGGCCTGCGCCTGTTTTTCCATCGCGATGATTTCATCCGCCAGAATGCCTTTCTCCTCCGCGCTACGGCGTTCCACGACCAGATACGCCGCGTTGTCCTTCAGGCGCGTCACGAAGTGCACCTCCTCTTCGGTCAGTCGCCGGAACCATTCATAGTCGGTGTAACCCCGATCGAATACCAGCATCGTGCCGCTCTGTAGTTTCAGTTTTCGCGCTACCTGAATCTCGTGCACTTTGCCTTCGGTCACCACCGCATAGCACGGCAGATAGCCATCATGGTCCAGCAGCAGATGCAGTTTCACCGCTCCTTTGGTGGTGCCGGATACAGTCTTGCAAGCCAACAGCAAAACCCGAGGCAGGCGCTTCAAGTCATCCGGATCGCAACGCCCAGTTCGAATACATCAATCGGCAAGGTCAAGCGGCAGTGACGCGAATCAGGGCCAGCTCGGCGATCTCGGTGGACACGAAAAAGAAGGAACTCGATCGGAGATTTCAAGAACGCCGGGCGGCGAACTGGCGTCCAGCGGGCAACTCCCGAACCGGTGCGGGTGCACTGACTTTATCGATTACGGAGCTGGGCAGAGGCGAATCCCTACGGCGTGTACGACATCGCTCAACAATCACGGCTGGGTGAGCGTAGGCGTGGATCACGACATGCCGCGCAGTTCGCCGCGCAGACTCCATCCGCCGATGGTGGCAAGCGCATGGGCAGGACTTTCGATTTCCCAAGGCCGGCGAACTGCTGATCACGGCGGACTCAGGCGGGAAGGTACTAACGGACTCTTCGCGCTCGAGGCTCGTGGCGAACTGGAGCCTGCAGAAACTCGCTGACGAAACCTGGAATTGAATACTCAGGCGGTGCAACTTAGCCCAGTCGAACACTGCGGCGCAGAGATCGATCACCGTCGCATCCAAACTCAGCAACTTCCCGGGCAAACCCAGACTCGCACCCGCTTTACCCGTGCCCAACCGCTTGCGGCAATCTCCGAGCAACTCGTGGAACACGGTTTCGAACAACTGCCAGGGCCGATGGCTGTTGGCGTAGGCCAGCGTGGAGCGTGCCGGCGCTTCGGGCAAACCCAAATGCTTCAGTTTTCCTTCACTGGCCTGCAGCCCTTCGGTGATCTCCCGAAGCGATTTCGCCTGCGCCAGTTGACAGAACAGCATGGCCACGAACTGCCCCCAACTGGTAAAGCCCCGCGCGTGGCGCTCCGCGTGATGCTTCCCGACCGCCGCTTCAAACCTGTCCCGCGGGATCAACTGCAAAACCTGACTGAAGATGCTGCATACTCGTTTCATGGTGAAGTCTCCTGGTTCGCCTGGGCTTGTTCTTGCCGGAACTGAACTCAAGCTACCAGAGGCTTCACCTCTCCATTCCCGCGCTAATTTGGACACGAGTGATTTTCAATAAGTTAGTGGACTTCGAGGAATTGTCTTACACCACTGTCTGATACTAAACGCGGTTTCTTGTGACTTTCCAATTCGGTGGTAGCGGGTTAATTAAGAATCCGAACCGCGTCGTCCCCTCGTTGATTCTTCGGCAGGCGATCATCGAGTGCGGAAAATAGACGCCTCCGCATCATTTCTGACAAACAGGAAGGATACCCCGAGGGCATGCAACTGACCGAGGAAGTCGGTTGCAAGCTGAGTTTTCGGCAATTAACCGGCCAGATTAGCCGGTTAATTGCCGAAAGCACACAAGTCATCCACAGGATTTCTCAATGCTGAGCTGGCGCTGCGGACATGGTTAGCGGCATTCTCCGCACTTACGCGCCGCTTCCCGCCGGGACCATACAAATGTTTGATTTCGTCGCTCAAGGGCGTGGCTCCAGCTTCACGATGGATGCGCCGTGATTGTTCCCTACCCAGAACGTAACGGGGTTTGTAGAGTTGTCGACGAACACTCGACGTACGTTTGTAAATCGCGGCAGCAGATACTCAGTGAATTCGCCGGTCTTGGGATCGAGGCGCTGCACGGTGTCGGTGAACTCTCCGCCGGACCACACCTCGCCGTTCTTGTCCGCAGTTACGTCGTAAGGCCAGGACTCCACCGTCGGAGGACGCCATTCCTGAAACTGTTCCGTGCGGGTGTCGAACATCCCAATTCGATCGCCGCGATTTTCGCCGAACCAAAGCCGGCCTTCCTTATCCACCATGCCGCGCCGCGGAGCTGAGCCCGCGGTCGGCGTCGGGTACAAGGTGATCTTGCCGGTCTTTGCATCGATCCTTCCGATGTCCGCTCTCCCAAAGACCGTGAAGTACACATTGTTCTGAGCGTCGGAGATGACGTCGTAAATGTTCGGCCTCGGAATCGCGAACGGAGCGAAGACCTCGAACTTGCCGGACTTCAGATCCAGCCGCAATACCGTATACGTCCCGGCGTCCTGCAGCCAGACCTTCCCATCCACATAAGCGTGTTCCGGGCTTACCTGGTTGATCTGGACGTAGTCCCCATTCAACTCCGGCGGCAGGCTCCAGGTCTGGAATTTCTCCGTCTTCCGGTCGAATTTCGCGACGCCGCCCTGGAACTGCATTCCCAGCCACAGGTTTTCGTCCTTGTCGAAGCGCAACGCGAGGCTGCCGGTCGGGGCGCCGGGCTTCAACCGCGGTAGCTGATATTCGGTGGCCTTGCCCGTCTTCGGATCGATCTTCCCCAGGATCTGTTCGCCGAAGCTGGCGTACCACGCCATGCCCTCCGAATCCACGATCACGTCGTGCGGTTGCCGGGTCTTCTGCGGCAGATCGTATTCCGTATAGATGACTCGGGTCGCCTTCCCTCTGGGCCGGGGATGTGTCTTGAAGTCATACTTCCATGCGTGCCCGGAGCTCAGATTCAAGGTGCTCAGGTATTGCGCCTGCCGCCGCCAGCCTTCCAGCTTCTGCTCCAGGGGATCTTCACCGCCGCCAATCCGCGGGGCGACCAGCTTCTGAACCATCAGCGGAAATGAGAGTTGCGGGTACGTCGACATCCGTTCGACGACGGGCACAAATGTGTCCGCGTTATAGCGCGACCGCATGATTCGCTCCAGGGTGTGGCAGTGCGTACAGTTCCGTATCGAGGCCTTCTGTTGCTCAGTACCCGGCACACTCGCGAGCCACTCTGCGTTCGAAAGTTGGGCAGCCAGATCGCCAGTCTTGTGGAGCTTCAGGTCGGCAGTGACGCTCCTGGTCGCGACGGTTTCGACGACGCCCGGGCCCTCCAGATCGTAGCCTACGGCGCGAATGCGAAGGGCATACTGACCGGGCGGTATCTTCGACGACGGAAACTCGTAGCGCCCTTTCTCATCGCTCACTACGGTGATTGTCATCGTGGATCCAGTCTTCCTGGCGCTGACCAGTACTCCCTCCATTTGCCCTTCTTCAGCAGAGGTGATCTGCCCGGCGAAAGCGATGTGAACGGGGGTCTCTGCGCGAAGTCCGTCAACTGTTGCGTGGAAATAGACAAGAGCGGAGACGACCGGGATCACGAAGAAGGGAGGGCGTATTTTCATCGAGTACCTCCGTCCGTGCCATGTGGAACGGCAGATGTGTGTTTTGAAAGCGATACAACGCTAACACTAAGGCCAGCCCGATTCAACGGACACGGTGCCGGTCGGGCATCCATCTCTGCCCCGAAGTGCTGAGGGCACAACGCAGCCAGAGCCGTCTCGAAGGTCCCGCTCGGGCCGGTCAGAAACAGGCTGAAATCCACCTCGCCTGGGGAGCTCGGTAGACTGCGGCCAGCAACGGGCAACTGATCCGGTCATCGCGCAAATCCCCCGCAACCGATTCATCGGGAATATGTTGGCGCCCCAAGGCCTCCCGGCGCTGCTCAACTCGGCCATCTCGTGACGCCGAAGTCCGCAAGCAAGCAGGAGAATGACCGCGAATCCCGCGGAAAATTCAGAAAAGATAGCCTCTGGCGGCGAGCCAGTTACTTACTCGCCGGCCATCTGGTGTCGATCGGCTTTGACGGATCCGCGGTGATCTCGAGAGCAGCGCAGTGATGGTACGAATACCCACCGGGAACGTTGTACGCGTGATCCGCCATGAATTGGACGACCTGCAACGTGCATTTCGGGCAATTGATATTCGGGAGTTCAAGGTCAGTCTCCCAAATCATCGGCGACTTCGGATCGACACGCTTCGACGCCGGTTCGCCCGGTTTCGGATAGTGCGGGAACAGGCCGTCAGCAAGCACCGGGATCTGCGGCGGGCTCTGAATTTGCGCCCACGTCGAGTACGGGCCTTTTTCGGTCCACTTCTCCGCCGTGACCGGATCGGGTGGGAGATCGTTTCGTGAATTCACCGCCAGAGCTACGCGGTAATGACCGGAGTGGTAGACCGCTTCCTGAATCTTCAAGTGAAACGTCGATCCGCCGGTGACCTTGGTTGAGGCGTTCGTCAGGAGCTTCGCGTTGTCTCCATTCGTGTCCGGCAGGCCGCACGGACCGGGTTTCTGCGGATCACCTAAGTCGTTCGTCTTGACCCATTCCGCGGGCTCCAACAACTTGAAATGGGCGAAGACAGCGAGGGGCAAAGCCGTAAGCCCGACCACGAGCGCGATTGGACGCAACACGATGTTCATTCGATGGCTCCTCCAAACAGTCGTACGTCAAACACCGTGCGCTTAAGCTGTTTATGCTAATCAGCCTACCACGCTCCAGCCAAGGTTATCCGCTCGGTTTCCCGCGATTTTTCCGCATCGAATCACCACGCATCTCAATGCGATGAGCGTTGTGACCAGCCGGTCAAGGATGCCATCTCCCGCCGTTGGATCGCCGATCTGCTCGTGCCAGCGGGTCACGGGCAACTGTGACGTGAGGATCAGCGAGCGGACCTGATACCGGTCCTCGCAAATCTCCCAGAAATCCCGCCGCTCTGGTTCAGCCAGCGGTGACATGGCCCATCGTCGATCACCAGTACGTCAATCCAACACATCGTAACCCGGCTGCGCGGCGATCACTCCATATAACCGGATGAACGGTGCCCCCGTAATCGATTCGATGGGTGGGAAGCCCTGTTTGCTTATCCTGCGTGGGCACACGAACAGGCTTTCGCACCTCGTTGGGATAGAATCGGCTGGAACGCACGGAGGTATCGGGAAGATGTTCCGGTCGAGATCACTCGCAGCGGCAGCGTTGGCCTTTCTGCCGATGCTCATCGCACAGACGAAAAATCCGCCAATGGAATCGCGGGTACGACGCCTGGAAGACATCGAAGAAATCCGAAGGGTTCTGACCGATTACGGCCGCTTTCTTGACGCGCGCGATTTTGCGGCCTACGCTCGCTTGTTCGCAAAGGATGGGGAGTGGCTGGGCGGCTTGGGTACAGTGAAGGGCCCACCTGCGATTCAAGCCTTCATGGAGAAGAACATTCCCGGCCCCAATATCGCGCATAATTATCATCTGCTGTCCAATTTCGAAATCGACGTCCATGGCGACACAGCAACAGCCTGGTCGCGTTGGGCATTTATCGTTCCCGGCCCGGATCAGAAACCGACAATGGCTCAAGGCGGGCGCTATGATGACCTGCTAATCCGCGAGGATGGCCACTGGAAGTTCAAGCGAAGGACCGCTTCGAACGACCTTCCTTCTTCCGGTCCCGTACAAACGAAATGAGCCTGTCGCTTTGGCTTGGCTGCGCCGGCGCGTCGCGCCTTCAATACTGTGCTGAAAACCTATACGTCGTTCGCCTCTCAGAATTGCAGTTGCTTGTGTAGTGGCTAAAAGCGTTCATCTTGACTGTGGGTTAACCAGGCGTGCACGGCTCGACGAGAGTGAGAGAGGTTCACCTTGAAAGGGGTCCGCCGCGACACCTGGGCGAGTCAGCCAGTGGTACTGCCCCCCTGAGAAAGGCTCTTCCCACGAGTGTTGGCCATCTTGACGCCAGTGCGTGCCAGCGCGTCAACCAGAAGCGCGGAGAACTCGCAGTCAAAAGCCGTTTGGCGATATCACAACACGTTGCGAACATCGCAGCGTCAATACGTGATACAGCGGGGCGCTTTCCACCGGGGCGCGGCGACAATCTATAGAGGCAAACTCTTTCGGGTGACCATCGATAACATGTCCTCGCGCTAGACATGAAGACCGGTGAAGAGCTCTGGAATCAGAAATTCGCCGATTTACACGACGGCTACTACGCTGCCGGCGGACCCATCATTGCCAATGGCGTCCTGATTTCCGGAATAGGCTGACAGTTGGAGTGATTGAGAAGCCGAGTTGGGGACCCTCACTTCGAAGATCGACCGCGCTGGACGGGAGCCCATTTCCGCCCGCGCTTATCCGCGGCCAAAACCCTGCGCCGACTCCGTCAACAGCGGGTGGAGAAGCGTGCTGAACCACCGGAGCCAGTGCACAGGCCAACTCGGCAAACGCATCGAATCCGCGGGGCTTCCGACTACTGATTCTTTACATGTGGTGGAGCGGTTTCATCGCATCGACCGCGGGCATCTGGAAATCGAGCAGACCATCGACGACCCCAATGCCTATACCAACCCGGAAATACACCATCCGGCCGATACCCTATGACGGCGAACTGATGGAATACATTTTGCCCGGAAAACAATCGAGACATCCCGCATCTCGTCGGCAAATAGGCTCGAATCACTTCAATAAATCCGCCACCTTCGCGACGCCGGCCTTTGCACACGCGTCATCCTGCTCCTGGCCTGCGCCCGAACTGGCAACGCCGCCAATGATTTCGTTTCCGGCCCGGATCGGAACGCCGCCGCCCAGCGCAAGGACGCCGCTTACGTCGCGCTGCCCGGAGTAGGCGGGATCGCTTGTCCGCTTCTGAAAATCGAGGGTGCTGCTGCCGAACATGCGCGCGGTGTAAGCTTTCCGGCGCGCCATTTCCAGCGTTGCCTCGGTCGCCTTTTCGTCCCTTAAAATCACAAGCACCTGCCCCGCCCTGTCCACCACCGCGACCGCGGTACTGAAGCCTTTCTCTTTGCACGCGGCCAATGTGGCCTCGGCGATTGTTTTGGCGACTGGCAACGAGAGATCGCGGCTCGTTACGAGGCCATCGGCGTGCGCAAGCACGGCGACGCTTATCCCTGCGAGTACTCTTTTTATTGGTGACATGTCGTTCTCCATGCTGTCGAATTTTTTCCTGCGACGCGCGATTCGCTTTTAATCGCCCTTTGAAGCGAGAGCATCAGGACCGCGGCGGTAACCGCCGGAAAAGCCGCGGCCTTAAACAACCGATCGATTGACTATTTCAGCGCCATCAGCGTACCACCGGGCCTGGAGCCGACGAATCGCGGCATTGAAGTCGCTCAAAGGTGGCTGCACCGGTTCCAATGTCACGGCCTTAGAGGATCCTGTCTCACTGCCCAGGGCTTTGCGCGTACCCGACCACCGCTTCCTCAATCGCTACAGACCAGTCGATGTTACTTGATTCGATGACAAGGTGATAGAGACGCGGGTCCTCGTTTACGTAGACCGTGCCACGGCCAGGTCCCCGGTGCTCGATGGGTACCGCAAGCTGACGTCCGCTGACAGCGCTGTGTACCGTCGCGAGGAACGTTCCCGCGCCAACCGGCTGCTCATTCGTCGTTGCCCACTTGATCCGCCACTGGCCGCTTCCGATGTTGAACGATTCGGTCTGCGAATTTCCCCGCCCGGCGAACGACCCGACCGGTCGCCATCCCACTAGTGTCCGCGGAATGCTCGCCTCAGACCCGGGCCGGCACGCGCCGCAGGCGAGGGCAGCCAGCAGAAGTGCGCGAAGTCGAAGAGGCGTTAGCCTCGCGTAGTAAATATGAGATCGCAGGACACATCCATACTACCGACCCCTGCGCGATAAAAGGACGCTTCGGGTTCCGCGCGCGTGGGGGCAACCTGGAAACCAGCGTGGCGGACAGGTGGGGCTTCTCACACGAAGCGCCAAACCTCGGCATTCTGGGCGGATCGGTGATGTCTCCCATGGCGCCCGCAATCCAAACCCCAGCCATTCAGGCGCTCTCCTGGCGGACGGTTGAGCACACCTGGTGAAAAACTGGAAATCGATCGGCGGATGAACGTTACCGATATTCGTTATTGCTGCGCTGATCCGGGAGGCACTGAGTACGCTTAGCCCGCCACGCGGGCCAATCCGACAATCTGCCGTAAAATGTCTCAGATTTGTGAAAGTCGGGCCAGGATGGGGCCAGGCTGCCGCCGCTTTTTTGTGACAGTATAGAATCCATCGAAGCCGGTCATGAGCAAGCCCAAACCCAATAAAAAGATTTCCCGCCGCGGATTTATTGGTGGAACTAGCGTCGCGCTCGTCGCTATCACCGCTCCCCTCACCCCCGCCCAGTCCACAAAAAGCGGCGCCGCCGATGTCCCGCGATCCACCATTCGCGTCACCATCAACGGCAAGGCGCAATCGATCGAAGTCGAAGACCGCTGGACGCTCGCCGAAGTGCTGCGCGATCATCTCAGGCTGACCGGCACCAAGATCGGCTGCGACCGCGGCGAGTGCGGCGCCTGCACGGTGCTGCTCGACGGCAAGCCGGTCTACTCGTGCAGCCATCTGGCGGTGTGGATGGACGGCCGAGTCGATTCAGACCGTCGAAGGGCCTCGCGCAGAACGGCAAGCTCGATCCGCTGCAGCAGGCCTTCATGGAGCACGACGCGCCGCAGTGCGGCTTCTGCACGTCCGGCCAGCTGATGAGCGCCAAGGCGCTGCCTGAACGCAGCAACCCGCATCCGACCGCGGACGAGGTGCGCGCCGCCATGACCGGCAACATCTGCCGCTGCTCCAACTACAACCGCTACGTCGAAGCCGCGCTCGCCGCCGCCGGTACGTCGCGATCGTCACGAAGAACATCGCCAAGATCGTCCTCGTCGACGCCGCGCGGCGACAAGCCATCTCACGCCTCTGAAGACCGTCGGCCACGCCACCCCCCGCATCGACGCCGTCGAGCGCGTCACCGGCAAGGCCACCTATACGCGGCGACGTCATCCTGCCCGGCATGCTCTACGCGCGCGTGCTGCGCAGCCCGCATCCGCACGCGCGCATTCGCTCGCATCGACGTCTCGAAGGCGCTCGGCGCTGCCCGGCGTCAAGGCCGTTCTCACGCACGAGAACTGCACAGGTCGTCTGGGGCGCGGGCTCGATCGCCGGCGGGCGGCAGTACGTCGACGAGATCAAGAAGATCACCAAGCAGCGACGCTACGCCTTCAACAATCCGGTGCGCTTTGTCGGGCGAGCCGGTCGCCGCCGTCGCCGCCGTCGATCGCCACATCGCCGAAGAAGCGCTGCGGCTCATCACCGTCGACTACGAAGTTCTGCCCTTCGTGCTCGATCCGGAAGAAGCGCTCAAACCCGGACGCGCGTGAAGATCTGGCCCGAAGGCAATCTCTCGCTCGAACGCGCAGAATGAAGCGAAGCCGATGACGCAGCGCCGCGGCAATGTCGAGGAAGGCTTCCGCGCCTCCGATCACGTCTTCGAGGATCGCTACACCACGACCTTCGTGCACAACGCGCAGATGGAGCCGCGCGTCTGCCGTCGCGCGCTGGGAAGGCGACAAGCTCACGGTGTACACGCCCGACCGGGGGCATCGCCAATTGCCGCACCGACATGGCCCGCGATCTCGGGATCCCGACTGAAAACGTGCGCGTCATCTGCCAGTACATGGGCGGCAACTTCGGCAACAAGAACCAGAATCAGGATGCCGATCTGATCGCCGCGGTGCTGGCGAAGGAAGCCGGCGCGCCGGTGAAGCTGGAGCTTTCGCGCAAGGAAGATTTCATCGGCATGCACGGCCGCTGGCCGACCACGCAGTATTACAAGGTCGGCGTCGAGCAAGGACGGCACGCTGCAGGCGCTCCAGTTGCGCGGCTACAGCGGCATGGGCCCGTACCGCAAGAACTCGGGCGCGATCGGCGGCATCGAGCTCTATCAGTGCCCGCAACGTCGAGTAGCACCGTCTATCCCGTCTACACCAACAAGACCGCTTCCGGCGAATTTCCGCGGACCCGAGTTTCCGCAGGGCTTCTTCGGCATCCAGTCGATGATGGACGACGTCGCGTACAAGATGAAGATGGATCCGGTCGAGTTCGTCGCTGAAGAACATGACGCGCAAGGCCGAACGACCAGAATGCCGTACACGAACTACACGCTGGAAGAGTGCATCCGCCGCGGCGCGGAGGCCTTCGATTGGAAGAAGCGCTGGCATGCGAAGCCGGGCTCGGACGCGGGCCCGATCAAGCGCGGCGCCGGGCATGTCGTTCATGGCGTTCCGCTCGGGCCTCGGCCGCAGCAGCGCGGTCGATTCGACGTCGATTCGAAACGGCAGGTACACCGTGCATCGTCGGCGTCACCGACGTCGGCGCCGGCGCCAAGACCACGATGGGACTGATCGCGGCCGAGGCACTGGGCGTGCCGCTGTCGCAGGTCGACGTGGTCTGGGGCGACACCGACCGCTGTCCTTATTCGGTCGGCGAATCCGGCAGCCGCACCACGATCATGACCGGCTACGCGGTGATCGAAGCCGCGCGCGATCTGAAGACGCCAGATCGCGGAGAAGGGACTGCCGAAGGGCGAGCAGCGTGCTGATCGCTATCGCGCAATCGCCGAATCCGACGGTCGACGGCGGCAAGGTGCGCAATCGCTTTCGGCGCGCACTTCGTCGAAGTGGAAGTCGACACCGAACTCGGCCACGTGCGGGTCCTCAAATATGTCGCGGTGCACGACTGCGGCCGCATCATGAATCCGCTGACGGCGACCAGCCAGATCAAAGGCGGCGCGACCATGGGCATCGGCATGGCGCTGCACGAAGATCTGCTCGTACGACCGGCGGAGCGGACAGCCGCTGACGGCCGGCTACTACGGCGCATCGCGTCCTGACGCATCGCGACGCGCCCGAGATCGAAGTGATCTTCATCGAGAGCGACGATGGCTACGGTCCCTTCGGCGCGAAGAGCATCGGCGAAGTCGGGCAAGTTCCCGCCGTGGCGGCCGTCGGCAACGCCATCTTCAACGCGATCGGGCGCCGCATGAAGGATCTGCCGATTACGCGCGACAAATTCTGGGAGCACTCGCATGAAAACCTTTGCCAACGCCAATCCCCGCGACCTCGAGCAGGCCGTGTCGCTCGTCGCAGCAGGCCGCGCCGCGACGGCAAAGCCGTCTCGTTCGCCGGCGGCGGCAGCGATCTGCTCGGCATGGTGAAGGAGCGCATCGTCAACGCCGGACGTCCTGGTCAACCTGAAGGCGATCAAGGGACTGGATCAGGTGGAACGCCGACGGCCGAGCGGCGTGACACATCGGCGGCCTGATCACGCTCGATGCGCTCAGCCGCCACCCGCTGATTCGAGCGCAGTACGCGGTGCTGGCCGAAGCGGCCGAGAGCGTCGCGACGCCGCAGATCCGCAACGTCGGCACGCTGGCCGGCAACGTCTGCCAGCGCCCGTGGTGCTGGTATTTCCGCAACGGTTTCCCGTGCTACAAAGCCGGCGGCAATCAGTGCTTCTCGGTCACCGGCGAGAACCAGTTCCACGCGATCTTCGGCGGCGGACCCAGCTTCATCGTGCATCCGTCGGACACCGCGCCGGCGCTGGTGGCGCTCGACGCGAAGTTCCGCATCGTCGGCCCGTCGGGCGAACGCACGCTCCCGGCCGCGGATTTCTTCACGCTGCCCAAGCAGAATGCGGCCCGCGAGAACGTGCTGGCCGACGATGAAGTGCTGGCCTCGGTCGAATTCCCGCGCATCCCGGGCGCGCAGCACGTATCACAAGGTGCTCGACCGCGAAGCCTGGACGCACGCCGTCGTCAGCGCCGCGGTCGTGCTCGAGATGGACAAAGAAGTCTGCCGGTCCGCGCGCATCGTGCTCGGCGGCGTCGCGCCGATTCCGTGGCGCGTGCCCGAAGTCGAACGCCTGCTCACCGGCCAGCGCATCACGCCGGAACTGGCGGCCAAGGTCGGCCGAAGCCGCTGTGGCGGGGGCAAATCCGCTCGCCAAGAATAAATACAAAGTGCCCCTGACGCGAGAGATCGTGCAGCGCACGGTGCTGGCGCTGGCTGGCCCACGCCGTCTCAACGATCCGGTGTAAATCTGAATATTGCAGTTTAGAGCCGCGTTCCTGCTGCAACCGCGTGGAATCGGCCACGAGAGTTGGCCCATTGCATTCCCGCTGCCCTGCGCAAGGGAATCATTTCGTAATGCGGAACCACCATGCGGTCCTGTCCTTTCAGGCGTAGTATCGACGGCTACGCCACGCCGTCGGACCAGTTCTTTTTTTACCCAGCACTGCAACCGGCCCGAGGTAGATGCCGGTTCCTATCGGCTGAAGTTCACCGGGATGGTGAACAAGCCGGCCGGGTTTTCATTGGCAGACATCAAGGCCATAAAGCCGACCGAAGTCGTTAGCGGCTGGGAATGTTCCGGCAACAGCGCGCGTACCTTCGAGGGGCTTTCGTCGTGCGGAACGTTCGCGGGCGTGCGACTGAACCAACTGTTGAAGCAGGTCGGTGTGGGCTCTGAAGCCCTCGAGGTCGTCTTTTTCGGCACGGATCGCGGCAATCAGGAAATCGTGTTTCGCCAGCAGACTTACGAGCTCGACCAGCAGTTCGCCCGCAGCATCACGCTCGAACATGCGATGAAGCCCGAGCCGCTGCTGGCCAATGCGTTGAACGGTGAGCCGCTCAGATGCGATAACGGCCTCTCGCGCGCCTCATCATGCTGGGCTGCCAACGTAAAGTGGCTGTCGGAAGTTCATTTGCAGGACGAGCGTTTTCCGGGTAACGTTCAGGCCTGCTGGTACGGTACGCTGCGCGGCGTTGGGGGCACGGGAGAGGACGTCGATCCGGCCACGCAATGGGTGGAGAACGAAGTCACCCGTATGCACCCGAAGTCTGTACTCTACCGCGTGCGCAAGCGCGCCAGAGGATATCGGGTCTTCGGATTCGTGCTGAGCGACGTTCAGACGGTTGTGTACCGGCTCGAAGAAAAGAAGGCCGTGTGCCGCACGAGTAAGTTCGGCAACGCACACGTGTTTGAGGCGGTAGTTTCTCGGGACTCCGCGCGGCATCGAATGATCGACGACCTTGTAGCGCTGTTCGACGGCAGGCGATTGCCGATCGTTACTCACCTGATCGAGTCGGGGAAGCTCAGCCCGGAGGAACTGCGGGAGGCGCGCGCTGCGCTGCGAAAGGCGACGAAACAGGAGAAGCTGAAGTGATCCCGAACGAGTTTCTGCCCATCGCAAATCACCTCTGGCAGTCGACGCTGTTTGCCGCGGCCGCCGGTCTCCTGACACTGCTTCTGAGAAGCAACCGCGCGCATGTGCGGTTCTGCCTGTGGTTGGCGGCTTCGGTGAAGTTTCTGGTTCCTTTTTCATTACTGATGCTCGTTGGCGGTCTGATGGGACGGCATTCGGTGATCCATCGTTCGCCCGCAAGCGTGCCAGTTGTCTTCGAGCAAGTGAACGAGCCTTTTGTCGGCGAGGTTACGCGAACAGCGGCAGCGACAGCGCCCGCTTCGAAACCGGGGACCAGCGTCGTTCCGGTGTTCGTTGCATTGTGGGCGATCGGCTGCGGCGCTTTTGTGCTCTCGTGGTGCATGCGATGGTGGCGATTGCAGATTGTCCTGCGCGCGGCCTCGCCCGTTCCGTTGCATATCGGCGTTCCAGTGCTGTCTTCGGCGTCGATCTTTGAACCTGGAGTATTCGGGGTATTCCGCCCGGCGTTGCTGTTACCCTCCGGCATCGGGGATCGACTCGCGCCGGCCGAACTGCAGGCAATTCTCGCCCACGAGCTGTGTCACGTTCACCGCCGCGACAATCTGTGGGCGGTCATCCACATGGTGGTCGAGGCCGTGTTCTGGTTTCATCCCCTTGTCTGGTGGCTGGGAACCCGTTTGATGGAGGAGCGCGAGATGGCCTGCGACGAAGAGGTGCTGCGCAGAGGGAGTGAGGCGGAAGCCTACGCCGAGGGAATTCTCAAGGTTTGCGAGCTATACCTGCAATCGCCGCTCGCATGTACAGCGGGCGTGACCGGGTCGAATCTGAAGAAAAGAATCGAGACGATTATGGCGAATCGGCCTAAGCTGAACCTGAATCTTTCGAAGAAGGCGGGACTCGTGTTCGCCGGACTTGTGGCGATCGCGATTCCCGTGATTCTCGGCATCACTCATGCGCCGGAACTGCGGGCACAAACCCAGGTAGCCCCGGCCCAGGAGATAACCGGTGACTGGCAGGGCAAATTACCGGTGCCTCAGGCTCCCAACGGGGAATTGCGGCTCGTCTTCCGAATATCGAAGGTTGATGGGAGCAGCCTGAAGGCCGTGATCTATAGCATCGATCAGGAACCCTACGCCCCACTGCGACGATCGTCTCGGTCAAGGGCACGGCGATCAAGTTCACCATCCCGGCGTTCAACGCTGTATTCGAAGGAACTCTCGGCACTGACGGCAACACGATCAACGGCAAGTTTACGCAGCGCGATAGTGGTGTCCCGCTAAATCTCGTTCGCGCCACGGCCCAAACCGCCTGGGCCATTCCTGAGCCGCCATCGTCGCCCAAAGGAATGCCCGCAAACGCGAAGCCGGAATTTGCTGTGGCCACGATCAAACCCACTCGCCCCGACGCGCCGCGTGGCGGGTATGGCATTCGGGGCGAGGAGGTGACCACCACAGCCGTCACCGTCAGTTGGATGATCAAGCTGGCCTTCAACGTCCACGCCCACCAGATATCGGGCGGCCCGGCGTGGCTTGATTCCGAGAGATACGACACCGTCGGGAAGCCCGACATTCCCGGCCAGCCCAACAGGGATCAGATGAAGCTCATGGTTCAGAAATTGCTCGCCGACCGCTTTCAACTCCGGTTCCACACGGAAAAGAAGGAATTGCCGGTGTATGCGATGGTAGTGGCCAAAGGCGGCCCGAAGATCACCGTCAGCGCGGGGGATCCCAATGATTTCCCCGGAATCGGCTTTGGACGAGAGCCGGGAGTGCTCTCTCTCGTTGGCCGCAATACCGGCTCAATGGGGTGGCGAACGGCCTGCAGAGCAACATTCTGGACAAGCCCGTGGTGGACCAAACCCGCCTGACCGGAAGATATGACTTCACCTTGAGATGGACGCCGGACCCCACCCAATGGGCCAACTTCGGCGTGCCCGCGACCGCCAATCCAAACGACCTCGATGCGCCTCCCGATATCTTCACGGCCTTCGAGCAGCAGCTCGGCCGGAAGCTTCAGCCCACCAAAGCGGTTGTCGATGTGATGGTGATCGACAGGATAGAGCACCCTTCGCCGAATTAATCGGCGTTACCACCGACGAACCTCGCCGCGTCGGCCCACTTGCAAGCGATGGACGCATATGGAGTCCGGCCCATCTTCGTTTGGCTGCGAACAGGAAAGTTATTCGCTTCCATTGTTGAAAACTTAAGCCTTTTGGCTACGCAGTTTGCCACGTTGCCGTCCTGACGCCCGATGATGAGAACTGCCAGACGGCGGATTGATCCACTGTGACGGCGTAGTGGCAACGTTGAATTTAGCCCCAATCCGACGGGGCAAACTCGCCATTCGCGACAAGAGAGGAGTGTCTTTGCAGCAGCTCGCCAGTTTAATAGCCGGCTGCAGCTCAGCATCCGAATTCAGCGGTCGCATTCGATATTCAACTGGTCGCCTTCGCTATCGCAGGAGCGTTATATAGAATAGCCGCATGCGTGTCCTCCAGTGGGTCTTCTTCTCGTTTGTACGGCTGGTGTCTCGGTCTGTCAGAGCGTGCCGCGCGCCAAAGATGGGCATCCCGATCTCACGGGCGTATGGGCGCCAGATGGGAAGTATTCGGGCGACTTCACAAAGGCACTGAAACCCGGCGAAAAGATTTCCATGCTGCCCAACGCCGAGAAAGCTATGAAGTCCCACGGAAAAGCGGACGATCCCGCGAACAAATGTCTCCCGATGGGCGTACCACGCCTTTCGCCTTATCCGCAGAAGTTCGTGCAGACGAAAAACGAAGTCATCATCCTCGACGAAGGGGATATCCACACTTTCCGTATCGTCTATCTGAACGGTCGAAAGCATCCCGAGGAGGTGAATCCCACCTGGTACGGAGACTCAATCGGCCGTTGGGACGGCGATACTCTCGTGGTCGATACGGTGGGCTTTAATGACCGAACATGGCTTGATGCGGCCGGTCACCCCCATACAGACCAATTACACGTGATCGAGCGCTACAAGCGTCCGGATGCCAATACTCTGCTACGCGAAGTGACGGTGGAAGACCCCGGCGATTACGCGAAGCCTTTCACGATGGAAGGAAGCTACAAGCTCGTTCCGAACAAAGAAATCAAGGAACGGTATTGCTATAAGAGCCCGGTGGATAAATAGGCTCGCCGCGGAGTTAGAGCATTTCGCAATTAACGTAGACGCTCCCTGCCGGTCGCGGCTCGGAAAAGGATGTCCCCGGCCGGTCAAAAACTCCTTAAAGCAAAGCGAGATTTACTTTTTTTGATCCTCGAGGCCGATGCCGTGCGGCAACGCCGTCAGGTGGCGGGCGTCCTGATTCTGTCCGTTTTCATCCTGATTCTCATTGCAAACGGTTTCCTGAATTTCCCAATTTGGCGCGAGCGCGGACTTCTCAACTACCTTCCACGGACGCGTATAGGCGCCGGGATCGTCGATCGTGATCTCATCAACGATACGTCCCAGTTCCGGCCGGGTCAAACGCTCGGTGATGTGCAGTTTACTGGTGCGCGGATGTCCATCGGCGTCAAGCCAGGAATGGTTATTGCGACCATCTCCGAAGCCGAGCCCCACGGTATCGATCACGAGTGTGTCGCCTTCCCAGTGGCCGATCGAATCACCCCAGTAGGTTTCCTTCACCGTTGGATCATGCGGTCTTCCGTCGAGGAATATCTGCCGGTACCCGTGAACGTTGCCCTCGTACAGCATCAGCATGAGTTTGTCGGTCTGAACGATCTGCCATGGATAGGGCGCCATACGCGGCGTTCCCATGGGCAGACAGAATCCTTCCGGATCGTCTTTACTCACGTCTTCGACGAACCGCTTGTGAAACAGCGCTTTGGCCCATGGCTGCATCGGGACATCGTCGGGATCCATGTCCCGCGCGATGTTGTGTGAATAGCCCTCGCCCGATTTGCTTGGCGGATCGCCAGGAGCCCGGCCCGGCGGTGAGTACACGCCGGAGAAATCGATTTTTCCATCGGCGGTGCGGGGGGCCGGCTTGCCCTTGGGCGCCATTGCTCTTCCCGCGCCCGATTGAGCCCAGGCGGCGATAGAAAACACAGCTCCAGCCGCTGCGATCGCCAGAACGGAGTAAATTGCGGTTCTCGTCATTGAAGGGCAAGCCTCATTCTTTTCTGTCTGCAGAGGACCCGGCGAACAGCTTCGTCCCATCCGCGAGTTTCACCGACTTGCCGTTGCAGGTGTTGGTGCCGTCCTTGGCGCGGTAACCTTCGATCACGATCTGATCTCCTGCCTTCAGCGTATTGCGTTTCCACCCGAGCCGCATGAGAGAGCTTGGATTACCGCCTTCGCAATCCCAGGAACCCGGCTTTCCGTTCTCGTCCTTTGCGTCGAGGTGAATGTAGATGTGAGGGTTCATCCAGTCGACCTTCGTCACGGTTCCTGTGAGAACGACGGTCTTTTTCAGATCGAATTCAGCTTCGAATGAATGATGGGCGAGTGCAGCAGCGGCGGTAAGGATGACGAGCGCCGCGATCCGTAATTTCATGAAAGAAGCTCCAGGCGGTAAATTCTGAGGTCAGTATATCGTGCCGTACGACAGTGGCGTTTGGTTACACCGCGTTGCCATTTAGTGGCCGTAAAACGAGCAGGGCAATCCGGCCATTAATCCACCCTGGCCCGCAGATATCGTCCCCGTAGACTCAGCCTCACGCGGGGAGGACGGAGAGCAACCGTGATTTTTCGTGAGCGAGCTACCCGCACTGAGGATCGCCCGCGTGGTGTCCTTCTGCCGGCCCATACGGTCATGATCTTCTCCGCGTTGTGCGGCATTCGCGCTTGCGCCACCCTGGTATATTGAGAACCTGAGCAATTGGATTTGGCGCGCAGCCGCTGGAATATCCCTGGCCATATGGATATGGCTCACTTTCTTCAGAGGGCGGTTTTGGAGGCTTCAGGAACGTCTCCTGCCTGCGAGGCCAGCGACATCGAGTGTCGTCACTGCCATTATCCCGGCTCGCGATGAATCCACACTGATCCGCCGTGCGGTTACTTCCTTAAAAGAACAGCAATTCAGCGGCAGCCTGCGGGTGGTGGTGGCCGACGATCAAAGCTCGGACGCCACAGGCGAGTTGGCGGCCGCAGCCGGGGCAGATCAGATCGTTCCGGTGAGCGAACGCCCGGCGGGATGGAAAGGGAAACTGTGGGCTGTGGAATCGGGAATACGTGCCGATCGCGGCAATCCAGATTACTTTCTTCTGACGGATGCGGATATCGAACACGCATCACCGCAGTCTCTGTCCAGTCTGATAGCGCAGGCGGAACTCGGCTTCGATCTGGTCAGCGTTATGGTGCGGCTCCGCTGCGAATCGCTGGCCGAAAGGTTGCTGATTCCTGCTTTTGTATTCTTTTTCTTCAAGCTATATCCGCCGGCGTGGGTCGCAGGTGATGGTGCAACGGCGGCTGCAGCCGGCGGGTGTATGCTGATTCGCCGGGAGTTTCTTCAGCAGATCGGTGGTATTGAGGCAATCCACTCCGCTTTGATTGACGATTGCGCTCTTGCGAGACGGGTCAAGGCCGCGGGTGGGCGAGTGTGGCTCGGTATCACCTCCCTCAAGCTGCGCAGCGTTCGAGGGTATGAACGGATGGCAGACATAAGGGCGATGATCACGCGTTCGGCATTCGCGCAGCTGAATCATTCGACAGCGCTGTTGTTCGGGACCGTGGCGGGAATGGTGATCACCTATCTCGCGCCGCCACTATTGCTGTTTTCGCGTGACATCTTCACCATCGCGCTGAGTGTGTGCGCCTGGTTGCTGAGTGCGATTCTATTTGCTCCCACAGTGCGGATGTATGGAGCACCGTTTTGGACGGCCTTCTGCCTGCCCGGCATTGCCTGTTTCTATCTCCTGGCCACAATCGAATCAGCGATTCGCTACCGGATGGGCCAGGGTGGCGAATGGAAAGGCCGGTTTCAGGATACAGACAATTCTATCCGTCAGTAACCTCGGTTTACCTCCGACTCCGAACAGAGTTGCCGTTCCGCCGCGTCGATTTATGGCGGATGATTGATGGAGGAGCAGATTCTGTAGCAGCCGGCGCACCGCATCGGGCAACGATTGTTCGGGCGCTTTTGCCACGATATCGAAGCGGTCAAATTCGAGCCAGTTCGGACCGCTGCGGGGACGCTCTGACCCCACTCGGTCCCGCCCAGTCGTGATTTGTTGCGGAGCGTACGTTGTTTGTGTAACATTCCTGGTTAGAACTCACACAATGATTTCGAATATGCTGATCCGAGCCGTGCTTATTGCCGCGATTCCTTTCGTCCTTGCCCAGGCAGATTTCCAGTATCAATCCAACTCCCGGATGACCGGCGGAAGCCTGATGCAGATGATGCGCTTTGTGCCTGGCGGTGGAGCAATGAAAGAACCGCAGGTCAGCACGGTCGCCGTTAAAGGTGACCGCATGGTGCGGCGGAGCAAGCGTCAGGCCGAGATTGTTGATCTGGGCAAACGGACCATCACCACGGTGGACTTCGAGAAACGCACGTATTCCGAGATGACGTTCGAGCAGATGAAGCAGATGCTCGAAGACGCTTCGAGCAGAATGAGTCAACAGAAGGACAGCGGAAAAGCTGACGGAAAGGTCAATCTCAATCTGGATGCAGACGTCAAGGACACCGGCCTCACGAAGATGGTCAACGGAGTGGATGCCCATCAGATGATCATCACGATGTCAATGACGGCGACCGATCCTCAAAGCAGCCAGGCCGGAACGATGAAAGTCACCTCCGAGATGTGGCTCGCCCGGGACGTTTCAGGCGCAGATGAGATGCGTGATTTCTATAAGAAGATGGCGACCGAACTGGATTGGGTTCCCACCGGTATGGGAGGCATGATGAATCGGCCAGACATCGCAAGAGCGATGTCGAAAATGATGGCGGCTGGTGGAAAGATGGAAGGAACGCCCGTGCAACAGATCGTGCGGGTCGGCGCCGTGGGAGCCGATGGCGCAGCTGATTCAGGCGTGCCGCCTTCCGTGCCATCCGCTGCCGCACAACCCGCGCCGCAACCGTCGGCGCGAGACGTGTTTGGTGCAGCCCTCGGCGCTAAATTGGGTGGTCTCGGTAGCTTGGGAAAAAAGAAGAAACAGGCAACAGGTGAGGACAATACTGCTGCTTCCAATGCGAACGCGCCGGCGCAGACTTCCACATCCGCCGCGTTGATGGAAATGACAACGGACAACACGGGATTTACCACCAGCAACGTCGACGATTCGCTGTTTTCAGTTCCTGCGGGATTCAGGAAGGTCGAAGAGACAGGAACCGCGCGACGCGGAAGATAGGGTATTCCTCAAGATGTACGAGCCGGGTCTTGACGCTTCTGACAATCCGCGGCGCCCTCAAGGTTTTACCTTGCCACAAGCGAGAGCGTCGCTCCCTTCCGGTCCGCGGCTCAGAACAGAGTGTGTTCATTTGGAAGGACTCTTCGTTCGGAACGAACGCTCCACCGTATCGTGCGGGTCCACCGAGACCGGCTGGTCGCGCCACAACCACCGCATCATTTCCGGCAGCATTGCGCCACCCATGTTGTGGCTGTGCACCCCCATGCCCCAGGAGTAGTTGACGTCGTAACCCTTCTGCGTCAGGGCGTCCTTTAATCGGACGTTCTGCATGAACCAGTCCCGATGTGGATTGTACTCGCCTTTATCGTTAAGTCCTCGATTATCATTGCGGCCGTCGACCATGAAGATCCGGATCGGCTTCTTCTCGCTCGCCAGAATCTTCTCCGGATACACGTAACCGCCTTTCAGGTCGACGAAGGTCCCAATCGCATTCAACACCTTGTGAAACTGATCGGGCCGCTCCCACGCCACTGTGAAAGCTGCGATCGCACCCGAACTCCAGCCGGCGAAACCGTGGCGGTCGGGATCGCGCGAGATCTTGTAATCCTTGTATAGCGCCGGCATTAACTCATCGACGATCACCTTCGAATACCTGTCTGAAAGAGTGTCGTACTCTTCCGCGCGGATCGACGCTTTTGTCGCCACAACCGTTCCGGGATCGATGAATGCTCCGATCATCTCGGGAATGTCACCGCGGAAGATCAGGTTGTCGAGAACGTTTTGCGCGCGATAGAAGCCGTCCTCCTTCAGGTAAACGGAGCCGTCGTTGAATACCATCAGGCTCACGTCGCGCGATCCGTTGTATTGTGCCGGAACGTAGACGCGGTACGTGTGTTCGACACCGGGGAATGCTGTGCTGGGCAACTGGAACGGGCCGAGGATCTGGCCCCGGGGCACACCGCTACGCGGCAGGGAGTCCGGGCCCAAAGTATAGAAAGCATCGAATTCCGAAGGCGCCGCTGGACCACCCGGCGCTCGCTGCGCCAGCAAAATCGGGGTCCCCGCCAACAGCAGCGCTATCAATTTCCGTTTCCGTCTTCTCATACCTTCCCGCCCTTCCGCTCATCACGGCTGTGATCTTCATTACCGCTGCGTTTAACAATATACCCGTATACGAAGAAGACACTACCGGTCATCCCTTGCGACGCCTTTGGCTTTGGCGCTCCAACGGATTTGGTCGTCCGGTCAGCCGGTTTTCGCGAGACCGTCGTTCAGCGCATTTTGCATTTTTTTGCGGCCCGGATATCGATGGCCATGTAATCGGACGCATACGTCTGGATGACCTGCCGATGCGGGATTTCCGCCAGTTCGCCTTCACGTCCGACCGGTGATCGGTGGAACGGGCTTAGCTTCCCAACCTCCGGCCGGCGCACCCAAAGCGCCTCTTCGCGGCATGGGCCAAGGTTCCGGGCGTAATTTCTAGTCAGAGGCCTGCTGTAAAGGCAGAGGAGGTACGGCACGCCAGCATCGCCGATGGTAAACTGGCACCGACTTTCCCCGGAGGTAAATGCAATGCGGCTGTTGAAGCTCTCCGTGACGTTCATGCTCCTGGGTTTCGGGCTGGCGTGGATAACGAACTCGCGTTCGTTCGCGGCGATTCCAGTGGTGATGGCATCCGGGGTACTGCAGAAGTGTCTTGGAATCGAACCCGGAACTGGCAAAATGACGCGTACCGCCGCCGCCCGGCAATACTGCCAGCAACTTCCGGCGAACGACGTTTACAATCAGGCAGGCGCGCATTTTCAGGCCGGTGATCATGCGGGCGCCGCGAAAATTGTGCTCCGCGCAGCCGATGCCGGCAATGCAGTCGCGCAACTGCGCCTGGCGCTGCTCTACGATCAGGGCGATGGCGTGCCGCAGAGCGCCAGGGCCGCCTTCGAATGGTACAGCCGCGCCGCGGCACAAGGTGAACCGGAATCACAAAACCAGATAGGTTTGTTTTATGAATTGGGCGAGGGCGTTCCGGAAAATTGGGATCTGGCCGTCCGCTTGTTTCAAGCCAGCGCGCAGCAGGGATGGATGAAGGGCCAGTTTTCTCTCGCGCGCGCTTACCAGTTCGGAATTGGTGTCCCGCAAAATCGTCAAACTGCCGTTGCGTGGTTTGCCAAAGCCGGAGCCCAGGGTGATGCCAAAGGCGACTACTGGGCCAAGTGGCTGAGTGACGGGACGAACAATATCGGGTTCCGCAACGACGCCGAACATAACATCGTGATTGGCGGTAAATTGCGCTTCACAACGAGGTTGATGGGAGGCGATCCTTACGGAATCACTTTTCACAATTCTGCACAGCGTGTTTTGTGGCTTGCCGGACAGAGCAAGGCGGCTGACCGCGATGAAGCCGAGGTGTTTCGCATGATGAGGCAGAGTGCGTATCAAGAGTGCACGCGAGCGGGGCGTGACAATTGCGGCGCGGCCGGTACACAGTAGGTTAGCTTTTCGAGTGCTCCGAGTCAGGTTTTTGCATAACTCGCGATCAACGCGCAGCGTTTACCGACATCCCCGAATTGGTGCTCGCGCGGCACGATATCAGTAAACAGAAGTAGCTATTCGCCAGAGCGTTGAATGCGTGGTCCAGGTCGCTCCGCCGCAGGAGGCTTTATGGACGGGCCTGCAGGTACCTACTTCTGAATGGGGTAACCTTTCCAAACAAATTCGAGTGCTTGTGGCAATGTCTGATTGATCACCCTGGCGTCGACGTGGCCTGCGTTTTTCGCGTAAACGAACTGGTAGCGGTAACCCTTTTCTTTCATTACCGCAGCCATACGCTGGTTGGCGATGATCCAGTTGCGGCGATTCGACGAGGGCGTGTTGGCGCCGATGTCATTCTCGGCGACCTCCATCCAAACGCGCAGCGGCTTCGCCGGATCATCGGGAATGAAGTGTTCGAGATATTCCCATGCCCCGTGCGGAGCGTCGGCGTTCTGCAGATTGACAGACGTGCCGGAGTATATCAGAACGCGATGGTAAAGCTCTGGTTTGAACCAGGTTGAACCAGGCCATCGTAAAGGACACGGCCCCACCCGAACTTCCGCCGAAAGTCATACGACCTTCGGGATCCTTCGTCAGTTTCACGTTGGCTTCTTTTTCTGCGCGCGGCAGGACCTCGGCTTCGACGTAATCGGCATACTTGACCGAAACGGTGTCGTATTCCATGCTGCGTTCGGCGCCGCCATTTGCGATCATCACGGCGAGCATAACGGGGGAGGCGGTGGTCGGCAATCATGTTGTCAAGGATGGTGGGCAAGTCGTAGTGCATCCCATAAGCATCCGCAGACACAATTACAGGTGCGGCCGTACCGGGAACATACCGGGCAGGAACATACACGCAGACGTGGCGCTGGAAGGGCCCGCTAACGCCTGGATAGAATTTGCTCTCGGCTGAGTTCATGACAAACTCGACAACTTTACCCTCGGGAACACCGGCACGTTAGCAAAGACCAACCGAACCAGTAGACGCGC
>CAVQYP010000004.1:0-478485 GCA_963718155.1 Terriglobia bacterium
GGGTCGAATGATGAAACCGAAAATCGTTTTTCTCGTCCTGGCGTTGGGCGTACTTACGCTGGCAGCGTATACGCAATTGACGATTTTTGTTGTACAACCTCTTGGGGTGGTTCCGGAGGGCAGAACGATTGTGATCTGGCGAAGGACGCACACGAATTTCATCGACAGTGCAGATGCGATCTGTGAACGTGAAATGGGTGGAGTGAGTCTTTTTTGCCGCTTGGCCGTTCTCAAGGGGATAGTCGGCGAGGAGAGCGAAGGAATTTTGCTAAGACTTCCATACAGCGAAACCCTCTATCTAATTTCTACGGACGGAAAAGAGTTTGATCGATGAGGTGCTGCCTTTAAAACAGCTACCCCTGCGTCCCAGCTTTCGGTGGTCGGCGCTAGGGATTCGTCCCAGAGAGCGAGGCCACGTATGTTGTCAACGCCTGTACTTCGGCAAGGCGCGCCGGCCATACCGGGCGGATGTCCCGATTGTGAAAGCTGCCGCGGTGCCACGATGTGAAGCCGCCAGTCCGAGCCAGGTTCAGGAAGTCATAAGTTGTAGTCGCCGTCAATGCGAATCACGATGACGATCAGATCGGCGTTCACCGTCAGGACGTGTTCAACAGCGGCCTCGAAGGCGATTTAGTGATAGTCGCTCATCCCGATACGAACGGCTGGTCAGGCAGCTTGGCGGCCCGGTGGATAACTGGGCGGGGTTTGGTTCGCGAGTCTCCGAAATCCTGCGTGCCTGCAGGGTGACCAGAGGCAGGCCCGACTCTCTTTCACTTTTCCTGAAATCTTCGAAAATGGCGTCAATGTCGTAATTGAAACGCGCCGCGTGTTCTTCGCGAATTTTTCGAATTTCTTCGACAATCGGATCGAGCATGGTTTCAGTCTCCCATCAATTGTTCGGGTGTGCAAAGTACCGGCAGATCATATCCCAGTCGCATCCGCGAGCTTCCTGATGATTTGCGCGTTGGCGATGTGCCGGCAATTCCACGTCAGCAGGTAATCCATTCCGTGAACTGCGGCGATGGCGACGGGGAACGCGTCCTGAACCGATTTCGCCGGGATCATCCGGTTTCCGAGGAAACGACCTGCCAGTTCGTGACTTCCGTCGTGAACTCCAGCAGCGGAATGTCCTGAAGTTCCGCGAGTCGCCGTGCAGCAGCCTCGGCATCGCCGGACCCCGCCTCGTCCAGAACGAGCTCCGAAATATACAAGTCAAATCGATTTCGATGGACGCTCCACCATTCCGCGGTCAATTCCTGGTGGGCTGCGATCACGAGGTCGCGGCTCGTGCGGGCGGTCAGATAACTTGGGATCGTCGTTTCGAGATAGACCGTGGACTTCAGGTAAATCCGAGCGAGCGGATCGCCGCAACGCCTCCCTCTGTTTCGATGATAACACGGGTCCTGGCATGTGTTCTGCCGATGAGGACCGTCAACTGGACGGTACTTGCGGCGCCAACTCACCGGTTGTACTTGGGATGATGCCGAATGGCCTTGTGGATCACTTTCCACTTGCGCTTCGTTTCGGCAGCCGCACGCTGATCCACGGAGCGCTCATGGTAGCGGGCTTCGGCCAGCAACTTCTGGTAGGCTGGCCCAGCGCGCCGGATCGAGTTCGCCGGTTTCGAGCGCCGCGGACACCGCACAGCCCGGCTCGCCCGCGTGCGCGCAGTCGTGAAAGCGGCACTGACGCGCGAGCGCGGCGATGCCGGCGAACACTTCGTCGACCGAGTCCTCGCCCGCCCATAGCGCCAGTTCACGCAGGCCCGGTGTGTCGATCAGGGCGCCGCCGCCGGGAAGTTCGATGAGCATGCGGCGGGTCGTCGTGTGGCGGCCGCGCGAGTCGGACTCCCTTACGGGTTGGGTGGTCTGGCGAGACTCGCCGAGCAAGGGCGTTGGCGATGGTCGACTTGCCCGCGCCTGAGGAGCCGAGCAGCACCACGGTACGTCCGCGAACGGCTTCGGCGATCGGGGCTACGGACTCGTGCGCCGACAGCGCGATCGCGTGCGGCATCAGCGCTTGTACTTCGGCGAGGCGCGCCGGCCATTCCGGGCAGACGTCCCGCTTGTTCAAGGCCACCATCGCCTCGGCGCCACGTGCCGAAGCGGCCAGTACGAGGTAGCGTTCGAGACGCCGGAGGTTGTAGTCGCCGTCGAGGCCCATCACGATGAGGATCAGATCGACGTTCGCCGCCAAAGCACCTGTTGCCCCACCTGCAAACGCTCCGGGGCGTCGGCGCGAAATGCAGGTGGTGCGCGGTTCCACGGTTTCGATCAGCGCCAGAGTGGCGTCGACGCGACGGGCTCGGACCCAGTCGCCTACGGCGGGGAGGTCGGCGTTCCAGCGCAGGGCGCCGGCGGGTACGGCGTCGCATTCGGCGCCGGCGTCTTCAGATAACGCGCAAGTTATGGCCGCATCGTGCGGCCCTTGCGCTTCGAATCGTAGAGTGTAGCGTTCCTGGGATGCCGCGCATACGCGTGCGCGGACCAGGGAATTGGGAGAATAGATCGCTGTTTGATCGCTCCCTGAAGGGTTGCTCATTACTGTTCGCTCCGTTGAAAACGCGGTTGGGAGAAGTGCCGGCGACAAGATCGCCGGCGCTACCGGGCTGACGTGAAGCTACGCGCCGAGCGGAAGCTCGGCGGCAGCGCCGAAGCGCTGGCCCCACACTGCGTGGGCCGGCGCGGACCGGTTAGCGAACAATGGTCGGTTGCAAATTACAGGATAGCGCCAGTGAGTGGGGAAACAACCGTATACTTTTAGGAGAGAGCATAAACGTGACCGCTGTATTCGCTACTCAGATTGAAATTGACGGACAGGGTGTGGCGTGGATTGCCGGCACGAAGGTAAAAGTCACGGAGATCGTTCTGGATAAGCTTGCCCACGGCTGGAGTCCAGAAGAAATTCACTTTCAACATCCTCATTTGTCCCTGGCGCAAATTCATGCGGCTTTGACGTGGTATTACGAAAATCAGTCCGGTCTCGATGCTTTAATTATGCGTGAACTGGAAGAAGCCGACCGGTTGGCGGCCGACGCTTCCGACCCGCTGCTCCGACGCAAGTTGATCGATCTGAAGCGGTCCCTTCCTCATCTGCCTTTATCCGCTTGAGCGTCGCCTTTTACATGGATGTGCACGTGCCGCGCGCCGTCACGACAGCTCTTCGTCTTCGTGCCATCGACGTAATCACCGCACAGGAAGACGGTACGGCGCAATTGGACGACCGTCAGCTCCTGAGGCGGGCAACCGAACTCGGCAGGATACTTGTTTCACAGGATTCGGATCTGCTGCGCGAGGGAACGTTTCTGGTGAGGGAGAACGAGGATTTCTCCGGAATCATATACGCGCATCAACTTGGAATCACTATTGGGCAAATGGTGGCGGATCTCGAACTTGTGGCCAGAGTGACCAGCCGCGAGGAGTGGTTGCGGCGCATCGAATTCCTGCCAATCGGATAGCGTTGACTGGTTGCACGACGTCATGGTTGGAAAAGCGATGTATTCTATACATCGTGAGACGTACTCAGCTTTATCTGGACGATCCTCTCTGGGAGGCCCTGCACGCACTGGCCCGCACGCGGAAGACTACCATCTCGGAGCTGGTGCGCGAGGCTGCGCGCGAACGTTACTTCAGCGGGCGAGACGAGCAAAGGAAGGCGATGCAGGAATTCGTTGGCAGTCGGAAACGGGCGTCCGATACGGCTGACAGCGTGGAATACATTCGGGACCTTCGCCGGGGTGACCGGCTGGACCGCCTTCAGAAATAATGCCTGTCCTTGTTGATTCGGACATCCTGATTGAAGTCTCTCGCGGCGCGAACGTGGATATTGTCGCGAGATGGATGGGACTTAGTAACTCCGATGAGACGGTGCTTTACTCGCCTGTCAGCGTTGCTGAACTGTGGGCGGGCGCCCGGCCGAAGGAATATGACGCTCTGCGGAAGCTGTTTCTTGCGCTGACGTGTGCTCCGATCGATGAGGCTGTGGGGCATCAAGCCGGGATTTACCTTCATCAGTACCGGCGGAGTCATGCTGTGGAAGTGGCGGATGCCTTGATCGCCGCGGGCGCGTTGGCGAATGGCGCCGCGTTATGGACTCGAAATCGGAAGCATTACCCGATGAAAGAAATCGCTTTTTTTGAAACATAGCCCGATCGGTCGCGCTTGTAGTCCGCTTGCTCACGCGCGCGGCTCGGAATGGGTTGCGAGGTAATGGGGGTTGGTGGCGCGAGTGAGTCACAGCGTTGGCCTTTTTTTTCATTTTTCTTTAAATCCTTTCTTTACTGCGTCCTCTGAGCTTCCGGCAGCGCCTTGACGGCTTTTTCGCGGCTGGATTTTTGGTTCTGCGTGGTATCTAGAATCGTGCCTATCTGGGAAGAGACGAGTGTGCGGCGGCCGCGTCCGGCGATCGTGCGCCCGCCGGAGGACTGCGTCGATTTCGTCCGGAGACGGCTCGGGATTGAACCGGATGCGAAGCAGGCGGAAGTGCTGCTTTCGACTTCGAAGCGCGGGATTTTGAATTGTTCGCGGCAGTGGGGGAAGTCGACTGTGACGGCGGCGAAGGCCGTTCATCGGGCTTATACGCGGCCGGGGAGCCTGGTGCTGGTGGCGAGCCCGTGTCGTCGGCAGAGCGGGGAGTTTTTACGGAAGGCCGCGGGGATGCTGCGGCGGCTGGGGATCACGCCGCAGGGGGACGGGGATAACGAGATTTCGCTGGCGTTTCCGAACGGGTCGCGGATTGTGGGGCTGCCGGGGACGCGAGGGTACGGTGCGCGGGTTTTCGGCGGTGTCGCTGCTGCTGGTGGACGAGGCGTCGCGGGTGGAGGATGAGGTTTATAAGGCGCTGCGGCCGATCGCTGGCGGTGGGGGGATGGGGATCTGTGGCTGATGAGCACGCCGCACGGCAAGCGGGGGTTCTTCTGGGAGGCGTGGGAGCACGGCGGTCCGAGCTGGGATCGGGTGAGCGTGCCGGCGACGGAGTGCGCGCGGATTCCGGCGGAGTTTCTGGAAGAGGAGCGGGCGCAATTGGGGATGCAGTGGTTCCGGCAGGAGTATCTGTGCGAGTTCGTGGACGGGAATGCCGGGGTGTTCAGCAGGGAGATGGTGGAAGAGGCGCTCGACTCGGATGTCGAGCGGCTGGACTTCTCCATGACCTGGAAATAACGCGATGACGACGTTTTATTTGGGGCTCGATCTGGGGCAGAGGCAGGATCCGTCGGCGGTGGCGGTGGTGGAGAAGGAGGGCGAGAATCTGCTGCTGCGGCATGTGGAGCGGGCTCCGCTGGGGACGCCTTATCCGAAGGTGGTGGAGCGGATGCGGCGGATGGTGGAGCATCGGGAGCTGAGGCGGCAATGCGCGCTGGCGGTGGATGCGACGGGTGTGGGCGCGCCGGTGGTGGAGATGTTGCGCGGGGCGGGGCTCGGGTGCGAGATCTGCGCGGTGACGATTACGAGCGGGGAGCGGGAGAACGAGACAGCGTCGGGCTGGAATGTGCCGAAGCAGGATCTGATTGCGGCGATGCAGGTGCCGCTGGAACGGGGAGCGCTGCGAATTGCGCGGGAGATGCGGGAGGTGGGTCCGCTGGTGAAGGAGTTGCTGGATATGAAGTCGGTGCGGGGACGGTCGGGACGGGTCCGGCTGGGCGCCGACGGGTGTGCGGAACACGATGATCTGGTAATTGCGGTGGCGCTGGCGTGCTGGCGGGCGGGAAGAAAAGAGAAGCAGAAGAACGTTTGGGGGACACAGAGGCTGATTTAGGGAGCGTCAATAAAGCGGCACCAAATATCAACCTGCCTGCACCGATCTCTTCGCCAACACGGGCGTGCGAAAGTTTGGTGATTCGCGTGCATCAGATAAGGGCGTGAAAATAGCGGCCTTAATCTTTTGCGCGATCGCGATGGCAGCCTGTACCCCAAGCCAGGATGAGCACGCCCGCGCCCAGGCGGAACAGACGCGGGAAAAGGCGCGCGAGACCGCGGAAAAGGTTAAAGAAGAGACACGCGTAGCTGCCGCGCAGGCGGAGGCTGATGCGAAGCGGGCGGGAAAAGCGATTGATCGCGGTCTGGACAAGACGCGCGATAAAGTGCGCGGAGCCCTTGATCAGGCTCACGTCGATACTCATCCGGACGACAAGCGTTAACCTACACTGAAATCTTGTCCCCCGTCAGCGAGCTTGCCGAATCGATCGCCCGATTCCGGATTATCGATCTGGCACAGCCTTACTTCACGGGTATGCCGCATTACCCGTTGCATGCCCCTTATCTCTACAGCCTGAGCAAGAAACATGGGGAGTTCGTGAATCCCGGCGGGGCGAGCTCGGCCGCCGAGGCGATCGCTCTGAGTACGCACACCGGCACGCATATCGATGCGCTGTGCCATTACTCCGCGAATGGAAAGCTGCACGGCGGCGAAGATCCGGTTGAACTGCAAAGCTACGCGAACGGATTCTCACGTCTTTCGGTGGATACGATTCAGCCGATTTTCCGGCGAGGCGTGCTTCTCGATATCGCGCGGTTGGTCGGTTTGGACGTTCTGCCAGTGGATTTTGTGATTACACCGGCGCATCTGGATTCAACCGGCGTCGAAATCCGGTCCGGCGACGTGGTGTTGCTGCGGACGGGGTGGTCGCGGTATTGGAACGACCCGGGGCGGTTCATTTCCGAGGTCAGAAGCCCGGGCCCGGCGCTCGAAGGCGCGCCAGTGGCTGAGCGCGCGTAAGATCTTCGCGGCGGGTCCGAGACTGCGCCATTCGAATTCATGCCGAGCCCTGCGATGGCGGTGCATGTGCATCTGCTGGTGGAGAGCGGCATCCATATCATCGAGTGTCTGAATCTCGAAGAGTTGGCGGAATCCGGCGCGAGGGAGTTTTTGTTTGTGGCTTCTCCACTGAAGATTCGCGGCGGCACGGCGTCGCCGATTCGGCCTGTCGCGCTGGTGGCACTCGATGAATGAAAGACGCGCTGCTGATTGTGTCCTTCGGAGGCCCCGAGAAGCGGGAGGATGTGATTCCGTTTCTCGAAAACGTCTTGCGCGGGAGAAATGTTCCGCGGGAACGCATGCTGGCGGTCGCCGAACACTATTACCATTTCGGCGGCCGGAGTCCGATTAACGATCAGTGCCGGCAGTTGATCGCGGCGCTGAAAGCGGCCGGGGTCGGGGCTTCCCATCTATTGGGGCAATCGGAACTGGCATCCGATGCTTGCGGACACTGTGCGGCAGATGCGCGACGACGGAGTTCGTTCGGCGATCGCGATTGCGACCTCGGCATTCGGATCTTATTCGGGATGCCGGCAGTACCGGGAAGATATCGAGGCGGCCCGGGCTGTGGTCGAAGGTGCGCCGGTGATCGAGAAGATTCCGCCTTTCTGGAGTCATCCCGGGTTTATCAACACGATGATCGACCGCGTGCGCGAGGCGTTAACGCGGTTGCCGGGTGCGGAGATCGTTTATACCGCGCACAGCATCCCGGTCTCGATGGCGCAGTCGAGCCCTTATGAACGGCAGCTGCGCGAGGCTTCCGGGTTGGTTAACGAGGCGCTGGGATTGGGGGAGCCGACACTCGCTTTCCAGAGCCGAAGCGGTCCTCCGTCGCAGCCGTGGCTGGGGCCGGATATTGGAGATTACATCCGGGCCACCGAATCGAAGCGCCTCGTAGTCGTACCAATCGGCTTTCTCTCAGATCACATGGAAGTAATTTACGACCTCGACGTGGAAGCCGCGGCGATCGCCAAAGACCGGGGGATCGAATTTGTACGCGCGGGAACGGCCGGAACCCATCCGCTGTTCATTGCGGGGCTCATCGATCTGATTCAGAACGCAACGGCCAAAAGCATGGTCAGTTGCGCAATGGACTGCTGCCCACGCCCTAATGCCAGGCCAGTGAAAGCGGATGGAGCATCGTCACAAGTTGAACGCCCATGATCCGGTGGATCTGTCCGGACTTGCTTTCCCGCTCCAGCATGTAGTCGATTTTGATTAACTGCCGGGCGTTCGGGCGGAATCCAATCGCAGCCTCGTAAGTCTCTCCGCCCGACTGAGCACTCGTGTGAAGATACCCCGTTCGTGCCGCCAGATACCAGCGGGGATGAAGAACTCTTTTCGCTTCGAAGTACGCAGCGCTCTCCCGAAAGGTGGGAAGGAGACGGTAACTCATGTCGAAGTGCTGCCACTCGCCATTGAAGTTCCAGTGGCCGTGCGCCCACTCGGCGTCGACACCCACGGCAGTCGCGGGCAAGTTCTTCGGTTCCGCTTCACCAGGACGAAAGAAGGGTTCCTGGCGGTCGAGGTAAGGTCCTCGATACGAAGAAAGACCGACGCGCAATCCCTGCCGGATGGTGTATCCGACACCGCCGGCCCAGTTTCCGTATTGATCCTTCGCGAAGATGCTGCGTGCGTTTGACGGCGATGAGTTGACGAGCTGGACTCGCGCATCCCACTTTTCCCAGGTTGCGTCTGCCTGAGCGCCCATCAAGCCGGACGTCGTCACCGGGGCGTAGTAGTATCCGTATCCCATGGGCATCTGGATCAGGGGATTGTCGGCGTCATCGTAATGCAGGAGGAATGCGCCGAAGGCCGATGGCATTTGCCCTGCCCGCACGGCCAATGAAGCGTTCTTCCAGACCTTCGCGTACCCGAGACTGGCCTGCAGGATCTGTCCCTTCAGGCCATAGCCCTGCGTTGTGAGGTCCTGATAGAAGTAAGGCCGCGAGATCAGCTGAACCGCGCCTGAAAAATTCCAGTGCTCTCCCATCTTCCATACGGGATAGAGCACAGAGCGAACACCGCCTGTCCATTCGCGGGAATACAGGCCCTCCGTGCTCACAGTCGCGCGGAGATCAATTCCCGAATTCGCTTCCTGCGCCCGCAACGCCGGCAGCGGCAGGAGTGAGAACGCAAGCAGAGGCAAGGCAGTGCGGTGTTTCATGCTGCCCCGACCCCCGCGTATTCCCGTTCGGGCAGCCGCTCCTCCCTGGCGGCGGCAAAGCCGGATGAGATAACTACGAAAGCGTCGACGACGCGCGGGTCGAACTGGCGTCCGGCAAACTTGCGCAGTACGGTGATCGCCTCCTCATGGCACATGCCGGCGCGGTAAGGCCGGTCCGTGGTCATCGCATCGTAGGCGTCTGAGACGTGAATAATGCGGGCGGCGAGAGGCGTGGTTTCACCGGATTCGCCGCGCGGATATCCGGTGCCGTCCCAGTTTTCATGGTGCAATTCCACGGCGGCAAGGTACGCCGCGAAGCCGTGCACGCCCTCGAGAATTCTTCGTCCGATTTCGGGGTGCTGTTTGATGATGGCGAACTCGTCCTGCGTCAGCCTCCCGGGTTTCTGGAGGACGGAGTCGGCGATTCCGATCTTGCCGATGTCATGAAGAAGGGCGCCGATACGAAGATCGTTCAGTTCCTCGCCGCGAATGCCCAGGACTTCGCCAGTGGCGCAGGAGAGAGCGCTGACTCTTCCGCTGTGGCCGGCAGTGTAGCAATCGCGCGCATCGAGAGCATTCGCCAAAGCTCCGACAAACTCGACGTACGCGTTTTGCAGATCCTGGCGCCCCTCCCGAATGGAACCCGCCGCGCGATTGAAGCTGGACGTGAGTTCCTGGATCTCGCGGATGGACGAGAAATCGCCATTGAACTCCGGGAGCACGCCGGTGTTTTCGCTCTTCTGCAAATGAGAAATCATCGCCGCGATCGGCTTGACGATGTTTTGCGCGGAAAGTCCGCTGAACAGCAGAGCCGCGAAAAGGGCCGCTAGCGCCGCGCCGACAAAGACTCGGTTCAAAACGGTCTGAATCGGCCCGTTGGCGGCGTCCACATTCTGCAGAATTCGTATCGAGTAGCCGCCGAAAGAGCCATTCTCAAGCGTCAGCGAGATGAATTTGTGGCCGCCCAGCCGAACATCGCATTCGTCAAGGCGACAACTTCGGAGCGCGTCGTCTATTTCCCCGACAGCGATTCCGGTCAGGGTGGTTCCCAGGACTCGGCCATTTCGAAGGAGCACGGTGGGCGTGTTGAATTCGGATAGATCCAGGTGCTCGCCGACCGAGAGTTGAGCCACGTTGTCCTGGCCTTGATCGATCGGCACGGACGCGATTCGGTAGAACGTGCCGTTTTCCGGCAGAGCGGCGAGCGGCTGGAGGCCGGAATCCGTCCGAACTACTCCGGCCAGAGGCTTGCCGTCCGGATCCGACGCCAGCAGGAAATCGAAACCCATCTGGCCGCACAGTTCCCGCAGCTGGTCGACTACTGTCTCTCTGGCATACAGACTGTCAGGGTTTGCAAGCAGGATCTGGAGCCCCGCCTTAAGCGAGGCGTTCTCACCAGCCACGCGCAGAAACCGGCTGTTCTGGAGATCGCTGCGGGAACGCAAACGCGCCATCGCCAGTTGATTCTCGCGCAATGACGCGATCAGCCCATTCCTTGCTGTCTTTTGGACAAGCTGCTGGATTGTCCAAAAGCTACCCGTCAGAAGGACGGCGAACGGCACGAAGCAGAGTAGAAAAACGCGGGTCCTGAAGCGCATGGGCTACCTGAGCGTCGATTTCAGGGTCGCAGCGCCCTTGTTCGATTGATCGAGCCTGCGTCCGTTTTCATCGACCGGGATGAGGAACTCGACTTTTCCAACGCGACCAGGCACAATCCGAACCTCCTGGCGGAAGAATCCCGCCGCCTTATGCCAGGCGACAACAGTGTAGGTCCCCGGGGGCATATCCTCGAGAACAAAGGAGCCATTGCGGTCCAGCGTGGTATGCCATCTGTTGGGAGCGACGACGATCGTGCCGGTCATATTCGAATGCAGATGACAGTTGACGTACACGATTCCGGGTTGGGAAAACGTCACCAGCCTGGTGTCGCCTTTAGAGTAGTTACCGAGATCGAATGTCTTCGCCTTCGAGAGGGAGAAGACATTGTGAAAGATGGGATCGCCGTTGGGAAATGACACCCGGGATCCGGCCTCGATAACAAGCAGTTCCGGAGAAAAACGGCGGCCGGTCTGCTCCATTTTTGCGACCGCGGCGGATTTGCCGGTTGCGGGCGCCGGGTACGAACCTTCCACGTAGACGGCTACGCGCGAACGCTCATATACGAGGGGATCGGTTTCGGAATCGGAATCGAGTTCGACAGGCGTACCCCGCGCGTACAGCGGCAGGGAGGCCGTCACCCGCGGTTTGGTCAATCTTTTCCTGATGATGGCTGTGCCTTCAATGCTCTCGGCAGACAGCGAAACACTCACTCCCAGAGCAATAAGAAAAGTCGCACCGATACGAATCAACACTGCAGGCTCACCTTCCTGTCTACATATCGGCAGGAATTCACCAGAATGAGAGAGTCACGCGCACGATTTCGGGAAAGGAAAAAGTATCCAGTACTCGGGAGTATCCGCTAGAGTAACTGCATAGGCGCAATGCAGGCTCGAATCCAACCCGAGGACCTCGTCGGAGAAGAGTGGGCTGAGTGGTACCGCCTCACTCCGGCCGAGCGCTTTACCGAGTCCATGCGACTCTGGGAGACATGGCTGGCGCTCGGTGGATCGCTTGAACCGGAGCCCGATACTCAGAGCCCTTTCTTCGATCCGGAAGAGTGGCGCGCGAACGCTGCTCATGGGGGGCCAGGCGTGCGTGTTCTACGGCGCGGCGGAGTTCAGTCGGGATCTGGTTCTCCTGATTCTGGCCGATCCTGAAAACCTCGGGTATTTGCGCGCCGCTCTTGCGGATCTCGAAGCGGAACCGATTGCCATTCCGCAGCTTGACCCGGCTCATCTTGCGAAAGGCCATGCAACTGACTTCCGCTGCCGCCGCTCCGACGTGGGCGGGCTTCATGTCGACCTGATGTCGACGTACCGGGGAGGTTCGGATTTCGAAACTCTCTGGGGACGCCGCACCACGATCGAAATAGCCGGAGAACCGGTTGACCTTCTGGCCCTGGAGGATCTCGTCGACGCAAAGAAGACGCAGCGGGACAAGGATTGGCCGATGATTACGAGGCTGATGGAGCGAAGTTATTTCGCCCAAAGCACGCGAGCGCCGCAAGCCCTGATCGAATTCTGGTTTCGGGAACTTCGCACACCGGAATTGCTCACGGAGTTGGCGGAAACTTACCCGGAGATCGCCCGCCAATCGAATCACTTCGACCCGCCATCACCGGGGCGGTCGAGCGCGACATAGAGAAAGTCGCGCGGGCGCTCGAGGAGGAAGAACGTGAAGAACGGCGCAAAGATCGCGAATACTGGCGCCCCCTCAAGCTCGAACTGGAGCAGTCCCGCCGGGAGCGCCGGAATCAGAAGTTATAGAACTTCTGGCGGAGCGCGTCCACATATGCCTTTCGCGCTGCCTTCGCCTGCTTTCTGGCTTCTTCCTCTTTGAATCCCGCCTGGTCCCACGCATCCCAGTCCTTCACGGAATGATCGGGCTTCGCGAAATCTTCTTCTGTGTGGATCGCGGCAATCCACTCCTCAACAGCCGTCTTGAATTCCGCCAGCAGTTCGTCGAGTTCCGCTTGAACGTCGGAGGTCGGCATCGCAGTTCGCTGCTTTAACCAGAGATCGCGTGGAATGCCCAGAACAGGAGGGCTGACAGCATCATTGCTACCGGCAAAGTCAGCACCCATGCCATCAACATGTTCCGGACGGTGTCGAACTGAATCCCCGAATGATTTGCCGCCATTGCGCCGGCTACGCCGGACGAAAGCACATGGGTAGTGCTGACAGGAAGGCCGAGCATGTCAGCGGTGCTGATCGTAACCATCGCGGTGATCTCCGCCGCCGCGCCCTGGCCGTACGTCAGGTGATCCTTTCCGATCTTTTCGCCCACGGTCACCACAATTCGCTTCCAGCCGATCATCGTTCCCAGACCGAGGGCGATGGCCACCGCTACTTTCACCCAGGTCGGAATGAACTTGGTTGCAAGGTCGAGGTGCTTCTTGTAATTTGCGAGGACTTTCTTATCGTCGGCCGTGAACTCCGTCTTTCCGGATTTCTCTATGAGCCGGATCGATTCACTGATCACATACATCTCGTTCCGGACGTTGGCCATCTGATTTGTCGGAACGCTTTTCAGCTGTTTATAGTCGGCTACTTCGTTGCCAACGTCGTTGATGTACTGGCGCAAGGCCAGCATGGTGTTGTCGTTGAATTGTTTTGTGTTGATGTATCTGGTCAGATCGTCGCGCGCGTCGCCCACGACTGCGTTCGGGCTGACGTACTTGCTGACCACCTGCATTGTCTGCTGCGAGGCTGCGAGATAGTCCGCAGTCTGAGCGGTCGTTACTGCGTGATTCAGAGCATAGGCTGTGGGCACGGTACCAACAAGAATCAGCATGATGAGTCCCATACCCTTTTGTCCATCGTTCGAACCGTGCGAGAAACTCACGCCCGTGCACGTGAGAATCAGCAGACCGCGAATCCAGAACGGCGGCGGCTCGGTGCCCACGGGCGCCTCGTATAGCCGCTGATCCTTGATCACCATTTTCGCCAGGATGAGAATCAGCGCCGCCATGAAGAAACCGATCAGCGGAGAGATCAGCAGGCTCTGACCGATCTTGAGCGCCTGATCCCAATCGACGCCGCTGGTCCCCTGTTTAGGATTCATCAACTGGTTCGCAACGCCGACCCCGATGATCGAGCCGACCATGGTGTGTGAACTCGATGCGGGTAGACCGAAGTACCACGTTCCGATGTTCCAGAGAATCGCGGCAATCAGAAGAGCGAAAACCATCGCGAATCCGGAACCGCTCCCCACCTGGAGAATCAACTCCACAGGCAGCAGAGAGATGATGCTGAATGCGACGGCGCCGGAGGACGCCAGCACGCCTGCGAAGTTCCAGAAGCCGGACCAGACCACCGCTATGTGAGGTTCCATCGAATGGGTATAAATGACGGTCGCTACCGCGTTTGCGGTGTCATGAAAGCCGTTCACAAATTCGAAAGCGAGCGCAGTCAGCAACGCCACGCCGAGCAGAAGGAATGCAAAAGCTGAAGTGCTCTGAACTGTGCCAAGGTCTCGGACGATGCTAACGCCGGTGTATATGATGCCGACGAGGATCGCGATACCGAATACGATCATGCCGATCGTTCCCGGATTCCGGGACATTTTCTGTTCTAATGCGGGTGATGCTGCCGAAGCCATGGATTCCCCTTCAGCGAGTCAGTGTAGGGTGGAATCCATGTCTGCTTATTGAACATTGTGTGACAAATCGATGTCGGGCGCGCCCTGCGATACAAATGTCATGAGGCCAAATATGAAGCGTTCAGGAACGCCATGCACATAATGACTCAAACGGCTGCAACGGCCGGAAATTGACCCATCCTCCACAGGCGAATTCAGCAACTCATCCGGGTTTTTGCCGTTCGACGCTCGGCCGCGAATACAGCAAGTATCTTCTCCGAGCCTCGTCGGCTACCCCGGTTCTCGCAATTCGAACCCGTTTAAGCGGTGCTGAGTGCGCCATTCGAACGACACTCCCTGACGGTCGTGGCTCGGTAAGTGCTTGCAACACGCGTTATGCTTCGGATCCGCGCGCCGAAGCAAGCTGTTTTCGGCCTTTTCATCACCCGGTTAGCGGGCTATCCAAGGGAGAAGTGTTTGTCCAAAAGATAAGTTGCCGGTCAATGACTTACGGGCATATTGTAAATCAATTCTTCGTTTTACGCTGCCGTGGAACGGGGAACATGTAGCCTTACCTGTACGATTCCGGCGTCAGGCTTCCGGGCCGCGCCCGCGGTAGCTTTGGCCGGAATTCACCAGCCTGACCCTTCGCCGCCGGCGATGTGACGGGCGCCCGCCCCGGGACTTGCGCTCAAGGAGCGCTCAGGCCCGGCATCAGCGATCGAAACTCTCCCCGTAATTCAGGTAAAGGAACCTGCTCTATGAAAGTCCTCGCAGTGATCATCGCGCATCCTCACCGAAAGGTCTGCGGCGCGACAAATGCGGGCCGGGAGCTGAGTATTGCTACGGCAAAACTGGTTCCACTCGAACTCGCGATTATGTGGGACGCTGATGAAGAACTTGAAATCGACGGCCTCGATGTGCGCCATCTGCGCTGCTTCAGCAGTGTGGGCGTTCTGGAACGACTCCTTCCACGTTCTTTTCGGATACCCTTGTACGACTCGCGAATTCCGGAGTTGATTCGCGAAAATCGCTATGACCTCGTCCATATACATAACCTGATCCCCACGTTTGCCGCGGAGCGGGTAGCACGGGAGTGCCGCCGTTCGGGTATTCCTTATGTGATCAGTTCTCACGGGTTTGTCGAACTCGCGGACTACGCCGAAATCAACGGATTTGGACCCGTGACAACAGCGCTCGCGGGGATCGCGATCGCGAGACCCTTCCGACGGATAGTACGGGGCGCCGCCTCCATATTCGCTCTGAGCAAATGTGAGGCCCCGCTTCTGCACCAACTCCATGTGCCGGAGGAGCGAATCCACATAGTGACCAACGGCGTAAACGAGTATTACCTGCAGCCCCCGGCGGAGATCGAAATGTCCGAATGCCGGCGGAAGTTCAATGTTGGCAACGACCCCCTCCTGCTCTTCATGGGAAGCCTGCATCGATACAAAGGGGCTGACATATTCCTTCGCGCTCTCGAATCCGTAAATCAGCCGTTCCAGGCTGTGCTGGCCGGCTCTTTCAAGAACCGCGAAGAACCGGTTCAGTTGCTTCGAGCCTCAGGGGTGTCCGATGAGATTGCTTCGAAGGTGACATTTACCGGTCGCGTCAGCGACGCGGAACTCCGCGCTCTTTACCACCTGGCTAAAATCTTCGTCTATCCCACCCAGGGTGACACCCTCCCCCTTGTAGTTCTGGAAGCAATGGCGTGCGGCACTCCCGTTGTCTCCACAGCAATTGGAGGAATCCCATGCATGCTCGAGGGCGGAAGCGGCATGGTAACGCTGCCGGGATGTGCAGAGGCGATCAGCATATGCGTCAATTCGCTTCTGGATGCGCCCGAGCGCAGGAGCCAAATGGGAATTGCGGCAAGAAGACGGGTTGAGCGGGTTTACCGGTGGTCGGGCGCTGCCCGCTGCGCCATGGAGGCGTATCAGGAAGTAATAGCGAGCTCCAGGCAAGCACTTTTGGCGGAGGGATAACGTAATGAGAAATTCTGAGCGGCGAGTTCTGGTAACAGGCGGCCTGGGTTTTATCGGTTCATATCTCGTCGATACACTGCTTGCCGCACACCGGCAATGTACCGTGATCGATTCGAAATTCCACAAGGACTACTCTCACGCCGCCCATCTCGAAGGGCGTATCGTCGTTGTACGAGTACGATATCTCAGACGCCGCCACGCTTGACCAGATTTTCGAAGAGACGCGGCCTCGGGACGTCTACCATCTGGCGGCCCATCACTTCATACCTTATTGCGATAATCACCCGAATAATGCGATCGGGGTCAACATCATTGGTACACAAAATGTTGCGGACAGCTGTGCCCGATTCGGTGTGAAAAACCTCTTTATCGCATCAACCGCGGCCGTATACGGGCCGTCTGACGCTCCGCACAGAGAGACAGAACGCGCGACGCCGATGGATATCTACGCCACAACCAAATTCGCCGCCGAGCGGATCGGCTGGATTCTCACGCGGCGTTCGCCGGTGCGAGTTCGCGTGGGCCGGTATTTCAACGCGGTCGGAAGCCGGGAAACAAATCCGCACGTCGTCCCGGAAATCATTGAGCAGCTTCGGGCAAGTATATCCCGTCCCAGACTGCGTCTGGGCAACGTTTTTCCCAAACGCGACTACATACATGCGAGCGATCTGGCCGAGGCCTCTTTTGCCGTGCTGAACGCAAACACTGACGATTCATACGATGTGGTGAACATCGGCAGCGGAATGGAGTACTCGGTGAGCGATCTCGTGGATTTGTTTTCACGGGAAATAGGATGTCCGATCCCGATAGACGTGGACAAGGCGAGGCTCCGCAAAGTGGACCGACCGCACCTTTGCGCCAGCATTGAAAAGATCGCACAGGTTTACGGCTGGCGTCCGAAAAGGTCTTTGACGGACACAATCCGTGAATTAGCCGGCCTCTTCATGCCAGCACCGCAGGTGTCATAAGGGCTGAACGATATTTGCGTCGAGAACCACGCCGTCGGCATGAGCCGCCTTGCATCCGATGACGAATTGCGTTTCCAAAGCCTTCCGGCGCGTCGCCCAGGTTTCGGCTCCGCCTGCTGGCAACATGCCTCCTGCCCCTTTCGCGGCGTGGTGTGCGCGCGAACTCCGTTCCGGAATCGCGCCGGAAGAGTCTACGACCGCCGTTGCAGCGCGAACCCTGCGGTAGAAATGTAAGGGAGCACCTTTATGAGGAACACGCGCAAGTTGTGGCCGCGGAATCGCGGCTGGACGGGTGGGTTCCTGCATTGTATGGCGCCGCGTCCGGCGGCCCTTGCGCTTCAAAGAAAGCGCGGGGCAATATCTGACAGGCTGCTGACGAAGGCGGCTTATCGCTGCGTTGAAGGCGCGGTTTTTACAAGGGCCGACGACAAGTTCGCCGGCCCTACCGGCACTCACGTAAAGCTCCGCGCCGAGCGGAAGCTCGGCGGCAGGGCCGAAGCCCTGACCCCACATCCTATGTCGCGTTCCGCGCCCGAACATTTCGTGTGGACAGGGAAAGGCTCGACATGAAGCGCTCCGGGTTCGCGGACTTGCCGCTGCACGGAGGTCACGTGCCTGCATGGCTGGCCAGCCGGATGACCCGGCTTGGGACGGCCATAACGGAGAGCATCCTGCTGCATTACGGGCATTCCGCACTGCTTTCGCGGCTGAGCGACCCTTTCTGGTTTCAGGCTTTTGGCAGCGTGATGGGCATGGACTGGCACTCTTCCGGAATTACTACTTCCGTGATGAGCGCTTTGAAGCGCGGCCTGAATCCGCGCGCCGGGGAACTGGGGCTTTATGTGTGCGGCGGGCGGGGCAAACAATCGCGCCGGACTCCGGATGAGCTGCGGGAGCTTGCCGATTGCCGGGGACTGGACGGCGACACGCTCGTCCGCACCAGCCGTCTCACCGCGAAAATCGATAACAACTGCATTGCCGATGGATTTCAGATCTACCTGCATTCGTTCGTCGTTGCGGCCAACGGCGAATGGGCGGTGGTGCAACAGGGAATGAACGAAGGCTCGGGCCTTGCGCGGCGGTATCACTGGCACTCCGCGAACGTCCGCGATTTCGTCGACGCGCCGCACACCGGCATCGCCGGCGAACACCAGGGCACGATCCTGAACCTGGTCGATGGCGAGGCGGGGCCTGCCCGGGATGCTCTGCTGGCGATGGCGCGCGAGAATCCCGAAGCGACATTGCGCGAGGTCAGGCATTTGAGCATGCCCCGGCACCACGACGTGCGGCCCCGCGATGTCGACGAGAAACGTCTTGGCGCCGTCCTCGCCGTCGCTTATGAACGAGAGCTCCGCGGGTTCGCAGATTTGCTTCTGGTCGAAAATCTGGGGCCGCGCACGCTCCAGACACTGGCGATGGTCGCCGAGGTGGTTCACGGCGCGCCGGTGCGATTCTCGGACCCGGCGCGTTTTTCGTTTGCTCTGGGCGGAAAGGACGGCCATCCTTTCCCGGTGCCTTTGAAGACGTACGACGAATCGATTGACGTCCTCAGGCGTTCCCTGGACGCGGCGAAGGTGGATGGCGGCGAAAAGCTGGAAGGGTTCCGCCGTCTGGACCGGTTTGTCAGAGTGGTCGAGGAGTGGGTGCAGCCGGAGGCGGATTTCGAGGCGGTGATCCGTCACGAACGCGCGATTTCCCCATCGATCGGCGGCCGCACTGTAGAGACGGACAAGCGCCCGTCGAGCCGGCAGTTGTCGTTATTTTGAAATCAAGCTCTTAAACAAAGCCGGGTGATACTGGAAGCCTATGGCAAAAATGCGCGCCGTTCAGGTGTCCCGCCCCAAAGGGCCATTCGAAATCGTCGAACGCGACATTCTGGAGCCCGGTCCCGGCACGGTGAGGATCAAAGTACAGGCCTGTGGCGTATGCCACAGCGATTCGATCGTGAAGGAGGGATTGTTTCCCCTCCAATATCCCCGCGTCCCCGGCCATGAGGTCATCGGCGTAATCGATGCCGTCGGGCAGGGCGTGCTTCCGTGGACTGCCGGACAGCGTGCGGGCGTGGGCTGGAACGGCGGGTATTGCGGTTACTGCTACACCTGCCGCCGGGGCAATTCCTTCGCATGTCAAACCTCCACGTTGATTACCGGCATCACGTCCGATGGCGGTTATGCCGATTATGTGATCGCGCCCGCCACGGCGCTGGCCGCAGTGCCTGAAAGTCTGGCGGCTGCCGATGCGGCGCCGCTGATGTGCGCCGGAGTTACGACTTTCAACTGTCTGCGCAACAGCGGCGCGAAACCCGGAGATCTCGTTGCAGTCCTGGGGCTCGGTGGGCTTGGCCATCTGGGCGTGCAGTACGCTGCGAAGATGGGTTTCCGCACGGTCGGGATCGCGCGCGGTCAGGACAAGGAAGAGTTCGCGCGCAAACTGGGCGCGGCCGATTATATCGACAACCAGGCGCACGACCCCTCTGAAGAACTGCAGAAGCTGGGCGGCGCGAAAGTGATACTTGCAACCGTTACCGCCGCCGAAGCGATGAAGTCCGTACTCGGTGGCCTTGCCGTTAATGGCACGATGATGCTCATCGGAGCCGTTCCTTCTCTCGAAGTATCTCCCGTACAGATGCTCACAAAATCGCAAGCGGTCAAGGGATGGTATTCCGGAGTTTCGAGCGATTCGGAAGACACTCTGGCCTTCAGTGCACTCTCAGGAGTGCGTTCGATGAACGAGGTATTCCCGCTGGAGCGTGTTGATGAAGCCTGGGAGCGAATGATGAACGGTACGGTCCGCTTCCGTGCAGTGCTCACGACAGGAAACTGATGGTCTGGTTCGCGTGAGCTGGCGGGGCCAAATGGCGCGTTGGGGAAAAGGGACGTCCGGGGTTGAACCGGTAAACGGCGGTCGTTTGAGGAAACGCGCAAGTTGTGGCCCAGGCGGAGTGTGTATCCCACACTCTCGCGCACTCACCTCTGCTTGCTGCGTTCTCCTGGACTTCGGCTTACCTTTTCCGATGCGATGTGCGGCCTGAGTTCTCTGCGGAGTAGTCGACTTTGGCCCTTGCCTTGCTTCCCACAAGAGCGGAGGGAATAACAATGAAAAATAAGCTGTTCACTACACTGGCTCTGGGAGCCGTATTCGCGATTACTCTGCCCGCGCAGGAGGCTGCTCAACGCAAAGTCGATCAGCAGGCGCGCATCAACCAGGGAGTGAAATCGGGACAGTTGACTCCTGGTGAAACCGCTCGTGTCGAAAATAAGGAGCACCGGATCAATAAAGAAACCAAAGCCGACCGCGCAGCTAATGGGGGGCATCTGACGCCCGGCGAGAAAGCGACCGTCAATCACCAGCAAAATAAGGTCAGCGGCGACATTTACCGAAACAAGCACAACGCGAAAACACAGTAAGTCCTTTTAATCGGCTCCCTTCTGCCGCGACTTTGATACTGCTGGGGCGAATCTATCGTCCCGGCAGTTCTCTCGGGTCGGACCCGGATCGTGATTTCCATCCTTTAACTCGCAACCATCAGTCTTCTAATCCACCTTTATATATGAAGCCCAGGTGGGCGGTCTTCGCCGACCTCGTCCTAATGGGCGCAAGGTGTGTTGCCCGTTCACGGCGCCAGCGTGACAAACGGGAAAACGAACAATTTTTTCGCTTTGCTTACGCGCGCGCGTCGGTGAGCGCTTTCAGCCGGTGAGTGCTTTGAGACCGCCGCGTCGGGGCGGCCTTACGTTCTAACAGATCGCGGCTGCATGGGAGTCGTCCGCGTGGTACGAACTGCGCACCAGCGGTCCCGCTTCCACGTGCGCGAAACCCATTTCCGCTCCGGCGCGACGGTATTCGTCGAATTCCTCGGGCGGGATGTAGCGCACGATCGGAAGATGCTTCGGTGACGGACGCAGATATTGGCCCAGGGTGAGGATATCGACGCGGTGATCGCGCAGATCGCGCATCACTTTCAACACCTCTTCCTGCGTTTCGCCGAGGCCGAGCATCAGGCCGGATTTCACCGGCGTATCCAAACCGAGTTCGTCGCTTAGTTCCTTCGCGTAGCGCAGCATGTCGAGTGAGCGTTCATAACGCGCCCCCAGCCTCACCTGGCGGTAGAGGCGCGGCACGGTCTCTGTGTTGTGGTTGAGCACGTCCGGGCGGGCGTCCATCACGAGCTTCATGGCGGTGTGGCTGCCCTGGAAATCGGGCACCAGGACCTCGACTTTGCAGCCGGGAATGCGGGTGCGTATGGCCTCGATTGTCAGGCGGAAGAGTTCCGCGCCGCCATCCTTGCGGTCGTCGCGGTTCACGCTCGTTACCACGGCGTAGCGGAGGCCCATGACGGCGACGGCTTCGGCGACACGGCGGGGCTCGTCGTAATCGACGGGCAACGGTCCGCCCTTCTGCACGGCGCAGAAGCCGCAGCGGCGGGTGCAGACGTTGCCGAGGATCATGAACGTCGCGGTGCGGCGGTTCCAGCACTCGCCGACGTTCGGGCACGCGGCGCTCTCACAGACCGTGTGCAGCTTCAGATCTGTAATGAGCTCTTTGAGTTCGCGGTAGTTCGGCCCGACGGGAGCCGGTGCGCGAAGCCATTTGGGCCTCTCCGGCGTCTGCGGACCTAGGGTAACTAGCACTATTGCCATTATCGCGCACAGGTTTTTTCAGATACATTAGACATCGGTGGGTTGGAGTGGAGCTTTCGGGCATAGTTTTGGGTTAAAAGGAGACCTCCTGTGACCAGAGTCATCAGTATCGAGCGCGAATACGGAAGCGGCGCGCCGCATATCGCCCAGATGATTGCGGATCGGCTGGGGTGGAAGGTTTGGGATCAGGAGATCACGGCCGAGATCGCGCGGCGGCTCAAGTGTAAGGCCGAAGTGGTGCAGGCGCGCGAGGAGCGGTGCGATTCCATGTTCTACCGGCTGGTGAAGGTCTTCATGCGAGGTAGCTTTGAGCCCAGCCTGCATATGGCGAATGTCGAGCTGCTGGATGCGGAGCACCTGGCGATCCTGTTCGAGAGAGTCGTGACGGAGATTGCGGAGAAGGGCAACGCGGTGATCATCGGGCGGGGAGCGGCGTGGTTTCTGCGGGATCGCACGGACGGTTTCCATGTCTTCCTCTACGCGTCGTATGGCGAGAAGTTGAGGCGGGTCCTGGCTCAGGGGGATAGCCAGAAGGATGCCGAACATCTGCTGGAGTCGGTGGATCGGGAGCGGGCCGCCTTTGTAAAGAAGTATTACGGGAAAGACTGGCCGGACCGGCACCTCTACAACATGATGCTGAATACCGACGGGGGGGACGAGGCGGCGGTGAAGACTATTCTCGACGCGGTGGAGATTGCTAACCGGCAAACGGTCGCGGCCGGGCGCTGAGGAATCAAAGCAGGCCCGCCGCTCGCAGCCGGTTTTCCAGGATCAGTTCGGGCCGCAAGTTTTCCCACTTCAGGTTGTGATGGCCCGACGCTGCGAGCGCCGCTTCGGGGATCATGCCGATCAGCTCGCTGCCGGCGATTTCGATGCCTTTTTCGTTGCAAAGCTGCGCGACCGCTTCGAAGACCTTAAAGAGCGGCGTCTCTTCGAAATCGACCAGGTTGATTGAGACCTGAACCTGGCCGCGGGATTCGAGCGGCAAACCTATGGATTTTACGGCGGGCAGGCCTCCGGATGACTGACGGATGGCGCGGGCGATCTGCCTGGCGACCAGGACATCGGTGGTTCGGAGGTTGATGTTCCAGGCGATCAGGAACTTGCGGGCACCCACAACGCTGGCTCCGGCCGTGGGGTGACGGCCTTCGCCGAAATCGGGCCGCAGCCCTGCCGGCCCCAGCTTGCGAACATTCTCCAGGCGGCGGCACTCGGGCCTTACCGCGGCGGCCTCGTAGAGGTAGACGGGGACGCGCAGTTCGTTCCAGATCCGCATGCCGGTCTCGAGCGCGAGCTGTGCGCAACTCTCAAGCGTAATGCCGGCGACGGGGACGAACGGGATCACGTCCGCGGCGCCCAGCCTCGGGTGTACGCCGGCGTGACGGGTCAGGTTGATTCTCTCGATTGCGGTCCGCACCGCCTCGACGGTGGCCCTGGCGACCGCCTCCGGGGATCCGGCGAAGGTCAGAACGGAGCGGTTATGGTCGGGGTCGGACGTGGTATCGAGCAGAGAGACGCCCGGCACGGAATCGACGGCGCTGCCGATCGTAGCCACGATCACGGGGTCACGCCCTTCCGAGAAATTTGGTACGCACTCGACGATCAAATCCGGCTTCCTCCCGGGCGGCTTGCGCGCCGCCTTATCGACCAGGGCAGATGTTTCATTACCGCTGCGACAATTCTGTATTTCGAGCCGGGGATCACAATCACGCGTCCGCGGTCGAAGCCGTCGAGCGACGCGTTCACCACGTCGCCGGCTTTCATCCAGAGAAAGCGAGGGATGCCGCCGGTATCAAGCCCCAGTGTTTCATGAAACTCGGTTGAGGTGAAGCCGGGACATAAGGCCTGAACTTTGACCGGGGACTTCGCGCTGGCGAGCTCGATCGCAAGCCCTTCCGTGAAGCTGTTGATCCAGGCTTTGGTCGCGCAGTAACTGACGTTTCCCGGGCTTTGCGCAAAAGCCGCCACGGAGGAAACGTTGATAATTCCGCCGCGACCCTGGGGAACCATGCGGGCGAGCGCGGCGTGACTCAGGCGCATGGTCGCCATGACGTGTACTTCGTGCATGCGTGTCTGGCCTTCCACGGGCGCCTCCCAAAACCGCCCGAGTGTTCCGAAGCCGGCATTGTTCACGAGCAGATCGAGGCGCGAGCGTTCGCGGATGGCGCGTTCCAGGTCGGCGATGCCCGCTTCCGTGGCAAGGTCGGCCTGGAGTGTTTCGACCGCAACCGGGAGCTCTGCGGCCAGGGTCCGCAACCGGTCCTCGCGGCGGGCGGAAAGAATCAGGTTGTAGCCTCGGGCGGCGAGCTCGCGGGCAAAGACGGCCCCGATACCACTGGAGGCGCCTGTAATCAGCGCGAGCGGCTTATCATTCACATTCCTGAGTGTCGCTCAGGATGAGCCAGGCTCGGGTGCAGAAAAAGAGCCGGCGACAAGATCGCCGGCTCTACTTTATCGGTTCGGGGTGTTCGGTAAAGAATGTTCCCGGAATACAGGGTGTCAGGCGGCGAAAGCGTGCGGCATCAGCGCGGCGTCAACCGCGCTCCGAAGGCGGGATGATGTGTAGGGTTTCTGGACGAAGTCGCTGACTCGGTTGGCTCCGAATGACTGGGCGGTATTGGATGGTGGATACCCGCTGCAGAGCACCAGGGCGAGTTCGGGGCGGATTGCGAGAAGCTCGGTGAAACTCCGCTTCGCATTCGCCCCGGGTACGTCGGGATCGAGAACCAGCAGCGAGATCCGCCGGGGATGGTTGCGCGCGATCTCGAGGGCGGCCTCTCCGCTCTCGGCCTCCATTACGTCGTAGCCGCCCCTGGTGAGGATGGCGCAGGCCACGTCGCGCACAATCTTTTCCTCGTCTACTACGAGAATGGTCTCGCGTCGGGGAGCGCACGCGATGCGTTTCGTCGAAACAGGCTGCAGGGTTTGCATCGTATTTTCACTGACTTGGTGGTATACCCCGCAAAAATTCTCATAGGGAATTTCAATTCGCCCAATAAGACTGGCGGAAACGAATGCGCAGATCGCCCCGATCCGGGATCGAAACCTCGATCCGATGGAATCCGGGTTTGCCGGGTTCATCGGCGTCCGGTCGATGGGAAAAGCTGAGGATGTACTGGCTGTGTACTTCTGCGCCGAGCTTCTGAATGGCGTTTTCGAGGGTACGTTCTTTGGCGAAGGCGAAGTCCGAGCCCCCCGTGGCGGTGGTGAGCGCCTGAACCGCGTTTACGGTGGCGAGGCGGCCCACTTCGGTGAAGATCCGGATCAGATTGGGATCGGCGGGGGGCACGTCCTCCGGCTTGGCAATCCAGGTGGTTGCGTATGCCGAATAATGGGCCGCGAAAACTTCGATGCCATCCCGCTCGACGGCCTCAGCGGCTTCGTCAAATTTCGCCTTGCTTCCACGATCGCGGGTTTCGGAAATCAGCAGGAGAATCTTACGTCCCTCGCGCCGATTCAACCGGTTCGCCGCCTCCACGATCGCGTCGAACATGCAGGCCTGCATCGATCCGCCTGGTTTCACGTTCGTTACCGCATTATCGATCGCGCCCGAATCCGCAGTGAAGTGCTGGAGCCATTTGACCTCGCTGTCAAATGCGAGTACGGCGGCTTCGCCTCTCGATCCAATCACCAGAGGTTGAATCATGCCTCCAATGCGGCGGATCTTCGCGATCGCGGGAGCGGAGATTCCGGCAGACTGGATCGCCACCACCAGTGAGATCGGTGCGACACCTGTATCGAACCGATCCAGGGTTATCTGGCGGCGAACGCCATCGACGAGAAGCTGGAAATCGCTCGCCTGGAGGTCTGCGATCTCGGTTCCGTGCTTGCCTGTAACGGTTACAGGAACCTGCACGATACCGCTTTCCACGCGAAAAGGCGGGGCTTGGAGAGGATCGGGCGCGGGATTCTGGGCGGCGGCGGTTCCAGGTACGTATGTTATCGGGCAAGTCAGAAAAACGGTAAGGAAGACCAGGAAAACGCCCGATTTTCGTCTCATCGCTAACAGGGAGACGCAATTATCCGGCCAGTTGGTAGTGGCGGCCTCGGCGGATGAATCATTGGAAACGCTCGAGAAAGAGGCCAAGGGCATGACCAGGTTCATGGGCTAATGCCCAACCCTCAGAGTCCAGCCACCCACCGTGTACGATGCACCGTTGAAAACCTTCCGACTCCCGACGTCCCCCATTTTCCCCGGATCTTCTTTGGAGTCTTCGCTCTCCGCCAAACTTGAGGCCGCTTACTGAGCTGTCTCCGCCAGGCTTTCACAGGGATACCTCCGAGATCTCAAGCCTTTGACCGCAGGTGACTCCGGCAACCGCGTCCCGTTTTGCCGCCACATGTGAGAGTAGCGCTTAAGCATGGAAGTGGAATCGATGGCGCAAGGGCAACTACGATATCGAGGCGAGCCTCATCGGGGCGGACCTCCGCGAGGTTCGGTCTTGATCGTTTGGCATAAGAGCCCCTCGATCAGGGACAGGCAATTCAGAAGCTTGCCCGTTCTTCACTCCACCGCAACCATAATCCCCGCCTGAGTCCCAACCCCGTCGACCAGTGCCGTCAGGGGCTGATCACCGGCGGGGAGGTCCGGGACGGTCACGTTGATCTGATAAAGGCCAGCCCCGACGATCCCCGAAAAGGCGACGGGCGCATTCTTTCCGCCGATTGTCACAGTCACAGGGTAATTGGTCGGAGCCGCGCCGACAAATGGTCGGCCCGCGGAAACCGTTGGAGTAGTGGGGCCGAATCCAATACCGTACAGCACGAGCGCTTCGCCAGGCCTCACCAATCGCGTCGGCGTCGTCAATATCCCCGGCGGTCCGAGAAGATCATACGTCCCGTTGCCATAGGCGCCGGATCCGTTTGGCATAGCGATCAGCGCGGCGGGATGCGTGGCGTCGAAGAGACTGAAGGATGGCGAGACGGGACCGAGCGTCACGGTCGCATCGGCGCCACCATACACACCGGGATTCGCGCATGCGAAATCAACATGCACATCGACTCGCCCGGTCGTCGTGTCGTCGGGCGCCTGCGCGTTGATCTGTGTCGGGCTCGCGTACCAGATATATGCTGAACTTCCATTCACGGTCACCGTCACCGTCCCGGAAAGCTGGGGAATTCCCAGCCGGGTCGGGAAGTCTCCGTTCCAGTTGTAGACACCACAGGTCAAACCGCTTCCGTAGATCGAAAACCACGAGCCCGGCTGGATTGTATTCGCGGTTCCGAAGATCGGAACGATTCCATTGATGACCGGCCGGAGGAGCGGGGTTTGACCGAAGGCAGTAATGGCGAAAAGGATAAACAGCGAGACCCTCACCGCATCAGCCCCTGAGGAACGCAAAACGCGCCAGCACGGCGCCGATGATCAGCCAGAGTATCGAAATCTCCCATATGACACATGGTACCAGGGGGCAGATTGTGCGTAAAGTCCACAATCTGAGCCTTCAGGTCCGCAGGTTCTGTGATGTTTACGACGCCGCTGGTGCACGCGTCCCAAATTGAAGCAGGCACGGCTGCCAATACTATCAGAGCTACCGTCGCCCCAGAACGTTATGCGCGATCGACTGAATTGCTACAGGCGAGGCGGATCCGCGGGACGGCGCGCATCGGCGGGCGTCTTTTGCAGGCCGGAGGACCGCATCGCAAGTCGCGATGCGGAAAGACCCCACTTCCCCTGGTGATCGCAGGAGGGATTGGACGGCCGGAGACGAAGGAGATCTGACCGGAGGCATAGGAGGGATTCAAACGATCCAATTCGACGGCAAAGAAACAACTGGCTCAGCTCCGTCTGACCTCGAAAGCCTGCTGGAAGGCTGCGCGACCACTTCGGCCGGATGGAGCCGGCGTACAGCAGAAAAGCGTAGCAGATCTGGTAGCGCTCCACGAGTATCCCCTGGCGTTCGCGCCCAGTCGAGTCGGGAGTTCCGGGTCCGAGAGGCGTCGCGCCAGTCACAACGTTTTACGAAAATCTTCGATGGGCCCGATCCGCAACTTAGCGCGGTCAGAGGATCAACTCACAGGACGGCGACAGCGCGACCGTTGCACGGCAGCGAGAAAAGCGTCGGAGCGGATCCGCCCTGCCGCGGACATCGTACCTGGACGCCATCCAGCCTGCTCCAATCGCGAAAGGGGGGGCCGCATCCATGGCAAATGCTGGCTAGAATGTAGCAATGACTTCCGCTCGGCGCCGATTTTTGCGATTCCTCGCAGCTAGTCCCCTGCAGCTCGCGTCTGGGCGGAGAACCCGGATCTCAGCATTACTCATCCAAAGGACGCGTTGAACGTCATGGATTTCGAACCGGCTGCGCGAAAGGCTCTTCCACCGGCGCACTGGGGCTACATGGCGACGGGCGTGGACGACGATAAAACTCTGCGAGCGAATCGCGAGGCCTTCGATCACTACCAGCTTCGCGCGCGCCGCCTCGTCGACGTCACTCAGGCCAATCTGAAAACGGAGGTGTTCGGCGCCACATGGGAGACCCCGATCTACATCAGTGCTGTGGGCAGTCAGAAGGCGTTCCATCCGGAAGGCGAAATCGCCACGGCACGAGCAGCCAAAGCCAAAAAGACCATGCAGATGCTGTCCACGGTCACGTCTGTCCCGGTGGAAGAAGTCGGGAACGCGCTGGGCACAGCTCCTTGGTACCAACTCTACATGCCCACCAAATGGGACGATACCGAAAAGATGGTGAAGCGGGCGGAGGCCGCCGGGTGTCCGGTGCTGGCGTGGACCATCGATCTGCTGGCGGGACGCAACACTGAAACGGCGGCCCGTTTCACGCGTACCGACCAGCGCGACTGTTTGAGCTGTCACGCCACATCTCCCACAGCCGGATCCAATACCCAGCGCAACAAGGGAAAGCCGATGTTCGCGGGTCTCTCCGGCGAAATGAATCCGCCGGGCGCGACGTGGAGCTATGTCGAGCGGCTGAAGAAGATGACCCGGATGAAGCTGCTGCTCAAAGGCATCGACACGGCCGAGGATGCGAAGCTCGCCCGCGAAAACGGTGCTGATGGTGTGGTCGTATCGAACCATGGAGGCCGCTCCGCCGAAACGGGCCGGGGCACGATCGATATACTTCCCGAGGTCGTGGATGCCGTGGGTCCGCAGTTCCCTGTGTTCGTGGACGGCGGCGTCCGGCGCGGCTCCGATGTCTATAAGGCTCTGGCCATCGGCGCTCGCGGCGTGGGTATCGGACGGGCCTACATCTACGGCCTTTCGGCCTTCGGGCAGGAGGGCGTGGAACAGGTACTCGATATCCTGCGCGCCGAACTGACCCTTACCATGCGGCAGTGCGGGACGCCATCGATCGCTCAGATTGGCCGGGCGTCGATCCTCAGGAACGGAACGCGACTTTAGAAGTCGCTCCCTCCCGGTCGCGGCTCGGAATCCAATTTCGGCGGCCTTGCGGTCAGCGCGAGTTCGTGAGGGCTTTGCGGACGAGTTCCGCGGCTGCGGGATATTCCTTCTTGGCATTGGCGAAAAACACGCCTTGCGCAACCATGAGCGGAGTCCAGCCCAGCTTCGTCTTCGTATCGGGGCGCGCCCCGTGATCGAGCAGATACTGAACCAGTGAAGGCTGGTCCGAGATAATTGCGCCGATCAGGGGCGTGCTGCCGTCCCACCGCGGATCGCCGACGCCGAGGTCGAGCAGGTCGTCGATGTTGTGCGGGTAGTAAAGAAGCGTATATTCGGGGTCCCCCGTCATCGGGTACTTGCCGAAATCGGCTTGGGCATTCACATCGTTACCGGCCTCGATGGCGAGCTTCACGGCTTCAAGGCGTTCGGCTTCGGAGAGCCCGGCGAAGGGTCCCGGCGCTTCGCCTTCCCAATAATCCAGGCCCGCCGCAGCCATCAGCGGAGTGATGCCGGTCAGGGTGGGTATCTTACCGTCGGCTCCGGCATCGAGCAGGACGCGCATGTACTGGTAGTCGCCATTCTTCGCTGCGATGTAGAACGGCGTCGCGCCCCGGTAACTGAGGAAGTGCCGTCCGAGCTGAATATTCGGGGGATTGCGCGCGATACCGCCCTCCTTGCCGAAACGGGACTCCTTCCAGTCAATGCGGACGTTTGGATTGGCGCCCTTAGCCAGCAGCTTCTTCGCGAGATCGAGCGCGCTCATATCGCCGGTTGGCGGAGGAGGTCCGTGGGGCGTGTTGCCGACGCCCGCAGCTCCGTCGGTGCCGGGCTTCCGCAGCCAGGCGATCGTATGAAGGGCGGAGCCGCGCGGGTCGGGCATATTGGGATCCGCGCCTGCATCGAGCAGCACCGAGGCGAGTTCGTAATATGCGTTCACGACCGCCATGTTCAGGGCGTTCGTGCCGTCCGGCGCGACGTCATTCACGTTTGCGCCGTGCTTCAGGAGTGTTTTGACCGTGTCGATATGCGCGTTCCGCACCGCAAACAAAAGCGGGGTGAAGCCGCTCTGGGATTTCGTTCCCATGTGAGCGCCGAATTCGATCAACTCCCCAGCGGCGAGGGAGTTCCCCTCGGCAGAGGCCCACATCAGCGCCGTCTGCCCGCGGGAAGGCTCGATCGCATTGGCATCCGCGCCGCGCTTCAGAAGGAGCCGTACAACCTCCGGGTTACCGCTGGCGGCGGCAGTCATCAACGCGGTCTGCCCTTCGAGCGAAACCTCATTGGGATCCGCGCCGGCCGCAAGCAGGCGCTCGACCATGACTGCGTTGCCGTTATTGCAGGCGAGATAAAGCGGCGTCACGTGATATCGCGAAGAGGCTTTTACGTCGGCGCCTGCCTCGATCAGAAGATTGACGAATTCGAGATTATTTCGCTGCGCGGCCCAATGGAGGGCGGTGAAGCCGTCCGCTTCCGTCGCGTTGACGTCACTATGCGCCGCAATGCGCGCTCGCGCCGCTGATATGTCCTGTTGTTTGACGGCATCGATCAGGGACGCGCCGGAGGGCGAACCGGCAGCACTGAGCGTTGCGGCAGCCAGCAACGGGAAAATCCATCGAGAGGGCATCGCGGCATCAGTATAGTACAGATTTCGGCGAGTCGCCGGTGTCGCCTGGCGTTCCGAATCAATATAATCGGTGAGTGCGCTTCGTCGCGTTACTGGTCGCCTTCGTTTCGGTTCAGGGGTTGTACGCTCAATCGCCGTCTGCAGCGTTGCTGAACCAGTATTGCGTCACCTGTCACAACGAGAAGCTCAAGACCGGCGGGCTGGTGCTGAAGCCGGGCGATCTGGGCCGCATTGGCGAAACTGCGGAGACATGGGAGAAGGTCGTTCGCAAACTCGGGGCCGGCGCTATGCCTCCGGCGGGAGCACCCAAGCCGGATCCTGTCGCCGCAAAGGCGCTGCGGTCATCTCTCGAAGCCGAACTGGATCGCGCCGCCGCGGACCACCCGAGGCCAGGCAAGCTGCCGCTGCTGCATCGCCTGAGCCGGACGGAGTACGAGAACGCGATCCGCGACCTGCTGGATCTCGAGGCGCTGCCGAAAGAACTCGATTTCTCTTTGCTGCTGCCCGCCGACAATTCGAGCAGCGGATTCGATAATCTGGCCGACCTGCTTTTCACGTCACCCAGCACGATGGAGCGCTACATTGAAGCCGCGCACAAGATCAGCCGCTTCGTGGTGGGAGATCCGAAGATGCCGGTGCTCGTCAATATTTACAAGATGGATCCGGAGCACCCGCAGGACGAGCGTGTTGAAGACCTTCCTTACGGCACGCGCGGTGGCCTTGCGATTCGCAGCGATTTTCCCGTCGATGGCACTTATGTGGTGAAGGTCGAGGTGTCAGGAGCAATTCGGGATCCTCAACAGCTCGATATCCTCGTGGATGGCGCGCGGGTGGATGGCGCGACGCTGGGATCGGGTCCCGCGGCGCCGGGCCGCGGACCGGGCAAAGGGCGCGCCCCGGCCCAGGGCCCGCTCGAGTTCCGCATCCCCGTCAACGCTGGTCACCACTTGCTGGGAGTCACGTTCGCCGAGCATTCAGAGGGCTTCGATGAATCCACGGTTCGGCCTCGCATGCGCGGCAGGGGGACTCTTGCCGGAATTGCGGAAGTCACGGTGACGGGACCAAACGATATCAGCGGTGCGGGGCAGTCGGCAAGCCGCGAACGGATTTTCGTTTGTTCAGATGGCACGGACGACTGCGCACGGCGCATCCTGACTACTTTGGTTCGTCGCGCGTACCGCCGTCCCGCAAAGGAAGCGGATATCGCCGAATTGATGCCGTTCTACAAGGACGGAAAAGCAGCAAGGAGTTTCGATTTCGGTGTTGAGAAGGCGCTGGAGCGTCTGCTGGTGAGTCCTCAGTTCCTCTATCGGATCGAACGTGAACCCGCGGATGTGAAGCCGGGGGACACGTGGCGCGTGAGCGATCTCGAACTGGCATCGCGCCTGTCGTTCTTTCTATGGAGCAGCATCCCGGATGATCAGCTTCTCGACCTCGCCGAACAAAAGAAGCTGCACGAGCCCGCCATTCTCGAACAGCAGCTTCGACGAATGCTCGCCGACCGGCGTTCCGAAGCGCTCGTAAACAACTTCGCGGCGCAATGGCTCTATCTGCGCGACATAGAGTCGAAACAGCCCGATGAGATCCTCTTCCCCGAATTCGATCAGACATTACGTGAAGCCATGCGGCAGGAGACGGAACTGTTTTTATCGAGCGTGTTCCGGGAAAACCGAAGCATTCTGGATCTGCTTTCGGCCAACTACACCTTCCTGAATGAGCGGCTCGCGCAGCACTACGGGATTCCAGGCGTTCGGGGCAGCTATTTCCGCCGTTACACGTTTCCGCCGGGGAGCCCGCGCGGAGGGCTTTTGGGTGAGGGCAGTTTCCTGACGATTACGTCGTACGCGAACCGGACTTCGCCGGTGTTGCGCGGGAAGTGGGTGCTGCAGAATCTTTTGGCCTCGCCGCCACCGCCGCCACCGCCCAATGTGCCGTCGCTGAAAACGGAAGGGAAAGACCCGGGAACTACGCTGACGATGCGAGAAGCCATGACCGCGCACCGCGCGAATCCGGCCTGCGCCGGTTGTCACGCGCGCATGGACCCCATTGGCTTCGCGATGGAAACCTTCGATGCGGATGGCAAATATCGGGACCGGGATAACGGGAATCCGATCGACGTATCCGGCGTTTTGCCGGATGGCAGAAAGTTCGAAGGCGTTGCAGGATTGAAGAAGGAGCTGCTGCGGAACCCGGACCAGTTCGTGTCCGCGGCTGCGGAAAACCTTTTGATGTACGCGCTGGGACGCAATATTCAGTATTATGATGAGCCGGCGGTCCGGCAGATTGTGCGGGCGGCCAAAGGGAATGCAGTGGGAGGCAACGAAGACAAGCCGTATCCGTTCCAAACCGTGGTCGAGGAAGTCGTCAAAACCCCGGCATTTCAGATGAGAGAGGCGAACTGATGTTTATCACGCGGAAAGCACTGCCACGGCGAATGTTCCTGCGGGGGATGGGAGCTGCGGTCGCGCTTCCGATGCTGGATGCGATGACTCCGGCGCTCTCGGCGGCGACTACGGCTCCGCCGCGGCTCGGATTTATCTACATCGCCAACGGCGTTATTCAGAAGAACTGGACCCCGGCCACGACGGGGGCCGGCTTTGAACTCAGCCGGACGCTGCAGCCGCTCGCAAAGGTTCGCGATTCGATTACCGTGCTGTCCGGCCTGGCGCACGAGCAGGCCGATACATTCGGTGACGGCACCGGCGATCATCCGCGCGCTTCCGCCGCCTGGCTGACCGGCGTCCATGCCTACGACCGTACGCAGCCCGGAGCGGAGGTGCGGCTGGCTACAACCGCCGATCAGCTGGCTGCGAATCACATCGGAAAGTCCACTCGTATTTCGTCCCTTGAGCTGACGGTCGACTTCCCGACGCAGGGCGCCTGCGATTCGGGCGATTGCTTCTATGTGAATACCGTTTCGTGGCGCAACCCAACGACACCGAATCCCGCGGAAACCAACCCGCGCGTCGTCTTCGAAAGGCTGTTTGGTGACGGGGGCGACGCAGCAGCCATGAAGCAGCGCGCACGCGATACGGGCAGCATTCTGGATTCGGTGCTTCATGAAGTGGGGCGAATTTCGAACGATCTCGGACCAGGCGATCGCACGAAGCTCGACGAGTATCTGGATTCAGTCCGCGAGATCGAGAAGCGCATCACGAATACGGCGTCGCAGTCCGCGCAGACCATCGATCTGATCGATCGGCCGGTAGATATTCCCGAGAGCTTCGACGAATACACGAAGCTGATGCTCGATCTGCAGGCGTTGGCTTTCCGGGCCGATCTGACGCGCGTATTCAGCCTGATCCTGTCGCGGGAGCTGAGTTCGCGAACGTTCGCATTCGTCGGCGTGCCCGATCAGCATCACGCGGTGTCGCATCATCGGAACGATCCGGACCTGATCGAGAAGAAGGCGAAAATCGATGTCTACCAGACGCAATTGCTGGCGTATTTTCTGGAGAAGCTCCACACGGCGCAGGATGGAGACGGCACGCTGCTCGATCACTCCCTGATTCTGTACGGCAGCGGGATGGGCGATGGCAATTTGCACCGCCATTTCGATCTGCCTTGTTTGCTCGCCGGCGGTCTCAACGGAACGGTCCGCACCGGCAGGCACATCAACTATCCGGACAAAACACCGATGACGAATCTGCTGGTCAGCCTGCTCGACAAAGTCGGGTTGCCTGTCGAGAAGCTTGGCGACAGTACTGGCCGCCTGACGCCGGATCCGCTGAACCTGACCTAGTGCCAGTCGAAGAAAGGGACACGAATGAAGCCACTATTTCTGATTGCCATAGCGGGACTGCTGTTCGCAGGCGAACCGGCGCCGGTTACTTATGTCGACAGTGCGAAAGTGGCGGCCGCGCTGGAAAAAGGCGGGGCATTGGCCAAGGGCGATGACTTCACAGTCTCCGGAGCGCGCCGGACCGGCCCCGGTCAGGTGGAAGTTCACGAAAAGGAGACGGACATCTTCTACATCGTGGATGGTGAAGCGACGTTCGTGACAGGCGGAAAGATGATCGGGGGCAAACAGAGCCGGCCCGATCAATGGCTGGGACAGAACATCGAAGGCGGGGAGACACATCACCTTGCCAAAGGAGACGTGATCGCGATTCCGGCGGGCACTCCGCATTGGTTCAAGGAAGTCCCGAAGTCCATTAACTACTACATGGTGAAGGTTCTGAAACCGTAGGTCCCGGCGCGGGAGTTGGGAGCCGCCGTGCTGTCTTGCGTTCCCAGCTCCCCCCAATGACGACGCTCCGAAGGCGAGCAGGCGTCAACAATCAAACTCGGTGTACTTTATCGAAGTACCGGTTTGCCGTTCGGATATTTTGCTTTTGCCCATCGATTCATCCTGCTCGAAAGCTGCCGATAGAGGGTTCTTCCCTCGTTAAAGTGAACAAAAATAATGAATCGGCAGGCCAGACGGGACATCGAAGGCGCAGTAATATTCCGCTGCGCGGAATCGGGTAGATTGCCGTGGGGCGTCAGCCCCATCTGTTGCCGGCGGGAAATATAAGGAGATCCATATGAAAAGGGCCCTGTCAATTGTGCCCCTTATCCTGGCAGGCGGAATCTGCTGCTCCGCCGATGAAGTCTCAATGTTCAAGGCGTATGTCGACACGGATCTTTGCGCGCGCCTGATGCTCGGGCCTGTCACAGCCGAGCGGATCGCCTGCAGCCAGCAAACCCACAAAGAAGGTTCGGACCCGGTACTGGTACGGCTCAGCAACAACATGGTCCTCGTGGTCAACAAAGACAAAATGATCAAGGACCTGGTGGGCCAGGTGGTGGATGTGTCCGGGGAGCTCAAAGCCAAAAACGGGGAAGTAAAACTTCAGTCAGTTACCCCGATCCAGATTGATTCGATTCCGCAGGGAGATCCGGCTCGCAAACAGCTCGATGTGCGGATGTATCGCGCCAAGGGCTCCCCGCAGATGTATGAGAAGATCCGGCATGAACTCGCCATGATGCCGTACATCAGCGAATTCGACTTCATTTCTTTCACGCTGGAGGGCAACGACGTGATTCTGACCGGATGGACCGTGCGCCAGACAAATCGCAGTGACGCCCAAAACATAGTGAAAAACATCGAAGGTGTGGGCACGATCATCAACAATATCGACGTACTGCCCCTGGGCTCCTTCGATATGCAAATCCGGGCGCGAGCCAGGGCGGTCCTGCAGCAGAATCTGTCGAGATACTTTTGGGGCAATGGATCGGATATCAAGATCATTGTGAAAGGCGGCGACGTGATCCTGCTCGGAGTCGTGAGCCGCCAGAGTGACAAAGACCTTGCGAATATCAGGCTCAACTCGGTGCCCGGAGTATTTCACGTCTTCAATCTGCTGAGAGTTCAGGCCAGCGAGGAGAAGAAAGGCTAAGGTATGTTCAACGTCAGCTTCCAGAATTCCTCGCGTGTTCTCGCCGCGACGCTTTCTTTCGCCGTAGCCGTCGGCTGCGCCAGGCAACAAACCGAGACTGCCAGTACCGGGAGCAGCCAGACGGCTTCCACTGAGGCCGCCGAGCCGCCGATTGAGCTTAAAAAAATGCCGGCCGGGAAGGAATATTCCGGGTTCCTGAAGGATTATTCGAACCTCAAGCCGAATCCGAATCTCGACGGTACGGCCATGACCTTCGTCAGCAACGATGCGCAGAAGAACCTGCACCGTTACATTGCCGTGATTGTGGATCCGGTTCAGGTCTACCTCGCCTCGGACGCGGATGCATCCAAAATGCCGGATAAGGCGAAAGGGGTGGGCGCCAGATATTTCCATAATGCGCTTGAAAATGCGGTATCGAGCGCGTTCCCGATAGTCACGCAGCCTGGTCCGCTGGTGCTGCGCCTGCGCTCTGCCATCGTTGGCGTCGACGTGGGCGGCGAGGTTTCGGCGGCTGACAAAGCTGCGGATGCGGACAATGCGCTCGACCGCACGGTAAATATCGGGAAGGTCGGCGTGGAGATGGAACTCGTCGATTCGCAGACCGGCGAGCAGATCGCAGCGATGGTGGATCGAGAGAATCTGGGCGGGGGAGCCGAGATTGGCGCTGTGAACTTCTCGAGGGGGGAAAAATGGGCGGCAGCGCGCGACGCCTTCGACGGCTGGGCGAAGCGCGTCCGCGACTTCCTCGATTCCTCGGAGGAGCTCTCCCCCGAGGACGCCAAGAGAGCGGATCAGTCGTACCGGCCTTATGGTGATATCACGGCGAAGTAGGCGCGGAGTGGCTTGTGTCACCGCGTCGGGAGCTGTAGTCACGCCTGTTTCGTGCGAAGTGATTGATCACGGGCCAGGGCACACACCAGATCGCCGGCGCTACGGGCAGTGACGTGAAGCTCGGCGCCGGGCCGGCGCCCGGGCCCCACAACAGCAGCTGGTCAGGGTCGCGGCCGAGTTCCGACGGTTTGGTTATTCGGCCCGGCGTCCGAGTTGCGCCTGCATGCATTCCGACATGACGTCAAGAAACACGGGATAATTCTCGCGGCCGACGACGAAGGGATTTGCACCGTTGGCGCCACGCGCGCGGAGTTGCGCGAGATGGCCGGGGAGATCGTCCATCAATGGATGGTTCTGCAGCTCTACTTCGACGCCGGCCTTCACCGCTTCATTGCGGAAATGCGCGATCGAGGCAAGGTACTGGTTGATCTGTTCCGGTGTGGGCCGGGTAGCCGTAAGCATCGTTCCCCCGAACATGCCCGCGGTCAAAGTTTTTCCCTTGTCCTTCACCTGAAAGATAAAAGCCATGGAACCGGGCGTGTGACCGGGCGTCAGCACCGGCAGGATTTTGACATCCCCCAAACCGACGGTCTGGCCCTCAACGAGAGCAATATCGCGGGACGGCGGAGCGGGACCTCTCGCAGGCGCGCCCGGCTTCGGGGCGATGAAATCCCAGTCCACGGCCGACATCGCAACGTGAGCGCCGTGCGCCTGGAAGTATGCCGAGCCGCCGAAATGATCCGCGTGCCCATGCGCCACGACGATCAGCTTGACCTGAGCCGGATCGAGTCCGAGTTTCCGCATTCCCGGCAGCAGAACCGTGTCCACCTGATTGGCCGCCAGCGCATCGAGCAGGATGATTCCTTCCGACGTGGTAATGGCGTAGGCGACTGTGCCCGTATTCCCGATGACGTAGACGTTGTCAAAAATCTTTGACGGCTCGATTGCGGGATCGTCGTTGCTGTTGGCGTGGGGATTGACGCAGAAAAACTGATAAGCCGATGTCCACTGCGTACCGGCAAGCGAGCGGGCTTTCTCAAGATGGCGGACGACCTCGGGCGAATCCGGCTTTGCAGGCGCCTGCGCATAGAGCGGCAGGGCGGCAAGCAAGATCCCGCATGACAAGGCGAGCACGCCTCGATGTTTCATGCCAGACATTATTTCATCCCGTGAGGCGGTGGGCGCCCGTTGGCCTCCCGGAACACCGTGCTTGAATGCTACTCAGGCGTCAATTTCAGCAATCTGCTGGTGGGTGGCGTATTGGGTGACACTGTTCCGGTTCCGCTGTCCGTCAACACATAGACGGCGCCATCAGGCCCAACGCGCACGTCCCGGATGCGAGCGTGCAAATCGGTCAGGAGGGGCTCTTCCGCGACGACTTTATCGTTTACGATCGTGAGACGGTCGAGCATCATGGCACGGAGACCACCGACAAAGAGGCTGCCGCGCCACTGCGGAAACAATCCGGCATTATAAAATGCGAGCCCCGAGGGAGCGATCACCGGGTCCCAGTAATACACCGGCGATTCCATGCCTGACTTATGCGTGACACCTTCGCCGATGGCCGTACCGGGATAGTCGATGCCGTGCACCACCACCGGCCATCCGTAATTCCTGCCCTTCTCGATAATGTTTAACTCGTCTCCGCCCCGGGGGCCATGCTCAAGTTCCCATAACTTTCCCGTTTTCGGATCGAATGCCAGACCTTCCTGGCTGCGCGTGCCGGACGCCCATATCTCAGGGAGAACGCCGGGTTTCCCGATGAAAGGATTCTCTCTCGCAGGCGCGCCTTCAGCAGTGATATGGATAATTTTGCCGAGATCGTTGTCCAGGCGCTGGGCGACGTCCCAGGGCGGAGAATCCGACCGGTCGCCTATGGTCACAAACAGGCTGCCGTCAGACCCTATTGCAATTCGGCCGCCTGTTTTTCCGCCCAGTCTTTTCGATGGCATCGCCGGCTGAGCGCGAAAAATGACCTTCACGTCAGCACAGCGCCCCACGGGCCTCGTCGAGCCGGGCCCGCACTACATAAGTATTGCTGTTCGTGCCATTGACGAAATCGAAAAAGGTGAAGAAGATTCGGTGGTTCGCGGGAAATTGCGGGTCCAGCACCACGTCCAGCAGGCCGATATCCTTTGCGTCAGGGCTCGCCAGATCGGTCACCCCGGTCACGGACGCCATTGCCCCGCCCTTTGGGTCAAAAATGCGCATCCGGCCGGGAAGCCTTTCGGTGAGGAGAATCTTTCCGTCCGGAAGGAATGCGAGGCTCCATGGCGCGGGCAGATTGTCGATCAGGGTGCTGACTTTGAAGCCGGCTGATGCATGATATGGCGCCCGGGTCTGCTCCGGGAATTCCGGCTTGTTGTCGCTCTTTTCCGGCGCACGCTTCTCGATCGGCTGACCTTCCACCAAAGCATGTGTCAGCTCATTCGCGGCGGCCGGCGCCGGGCTCAACGAGGTCTGGGCGTCACCTGCGCGGATGACCAGCAGACAAACACATAAGGCGGCGATTCGGTCAGGTCTCATCGACGCTCCCCTCCATAAAGTCTATATCCGTTCGGCGACACCATACCTGACCAGCGACGGCGGCTTTAAATACCTGCTCAGGGTTTTTCCCAACTCAGGATAATCTTGCCCGAGTTTCCGGACTGCATCAGGTCGAATGCTTGCTGAAAATCCTTGAAGGCGAAATGGTGCGTGATCACGGGGCTGATGTCCAGACCCGATTCCAGCATGACCGTCATCTTGTACCAGGTTTCGTACATCTCGCGGCCGTAGATGCCATGAATGGTCAGCATATTAAAGATGACCGTGTTCCAGTCGATGGCAATTTCGCCGGGCGGAATTCCCAGCATGGCGATCTTTCCGCCGTGCGCCATGTTCGAGAGCATGTCGCGGAACGCGGCGCCGCTGCCGGACATTTCCAGCCCGACATCAAACCCTTCTGTCATGCCTAACTCGTTTTGTACGTCTTTAAGGCTGCTCTGGCGCGGATCGATCGCGAGGCTCACGCCCACCTTCCGCGCCAGCTCCAGCCGATAAGGGTTCAAGTCGGTAATCACGACGTGCCGTGCGCCCGCGTGTTTTGCGACGGCCGCCGCCATGATTCCGATCGGCCCCGCTCCCGTTATCAGCACGTCCTCACCGAGCACCGGAAACGCGAGAGCCGTGTGCACCGCATTGCCAAACGGATCGAAGATGCAGGCGATATCGGAATCGACCGCATTCTTGTGGACCCAGACGTTGGTCATGGGTAACGCGATGTATTCGGCGAAAGCGCCGGGCCGATTCACCCCGACGCCGCTGGTGTGCGCGCAGAGGTGACGCCGCCCCGCCAGACAGTTCCGGCAACGCCCACAGATGACATGGCCCTCTCCACTCACCATCTGGCCGGGGAAGAAATCAACGACATTCGAACCGACATCGACGATCTCGCCCGTGAACTCATGGCCGATCACCATCGGGACTGGAATGGTTCGCCTGGCCCAGTCGTCCCACTTGAGTATGTGAACGTCTGTCCCGCAAATCGAGGCCTTTTTGACCCGTACAAGAACGTCATTGATGCCGATTTCGGGGACCGGGACCTCTTCCAGCCAGAGACCCGGTCCCGGCCTGCTCTTCACCAGCGCTTGCATGATTCGTCTTCGAGCCATAAACTTAATCGTAGCGGCCTGTAAAGGCGCAACGGCGATGTTTTGAACAACCCATCCAGGCCACACGCGATCCTGCCCATTCTGCTTGCCGCATTCGGAGGCCTGGCGCCGGTCGCCTTCTGCCAGCAAAGCAGTTCCCCGGATCCTCAGAACACGGCCCCGCAGAACGCGACCCCACAGAATACCCCGGACGAAAACAGCAAGAGGATCTTCTGGATTATTCCCAATTTTCGGACCACGCAGGAGTTGGCAATTTATCAGCCGCTTACGACATCCCAGAAGTTCAAGCTTGCTACACGGGACGCTTTCGATCCTGGAACCTTCGTGCTGGCCGCTCTTTTCGCAGGCTATGGTCAATTGACGAATTCCGACCCCTCTTTTGGCCAGGGCGTGGCAGGGTATGCGCGTTACTTCGGGACGTCATATGGCGATTTCCTGATCGGCGACTACCTGACCGAGGCGATTTTTCCGACTATGCTGCATCAGGATCCGCGTTTTTTCCGGCGCGGACATGGCGGTGGCTGGTCCCGGCTCTTTTACGCCGCGGGGCGGGTTTTTCTGACCAAAGGAGACACCGGTCACACCCAGTTCAATTTCTCGGAAGTGCTTGGCAACTCATCCGCGGTAGCGATCTCGATGGCGTACTATCCCGACCGCCGCGACGTAGGGGACGCCGTAACTTCGCTGGGAACTCAGATCGGCGTGGACATGGCCTCGAACGTTCTCAAAGAATTCGCGCCTGACATCATGCGGAAGTTGCCGCATAAGCATAAGGCTTCGGATACAAATCCTCATTAGCGGACGGAGACCGGCGCGTAAAGAGTCAGGTCGCTCCCTTCCGGTCGCGGCCCAGTAAGTGGCTTTTCAGTTATCAGGCGTCTTGCCCATTGACGCAGCAGATTGTGATAGACCCCCGTCAACTGGACGGTGGACGGATGGTCGCGCACGTCGAAATTCAACCTTTGAATCGCGGAGTCGAGATCGAAAAGGATTGTGCGCTGCCCGTCGTCTCGCACCATGCTCTGAATCCAGAAGAACGAAGCCAGCCGCGCTCCCCGCGTGACTGGCCGCACGTGATGCATGAGTTGCAAATTTTCCAACACGCGGACCAAACGAGCACCAGGCTGCGAACGAGTAATACCAGGAGCAGACTTTAATGAAAACGTGGGCCGTTGTTCCCGTTTTGGCTGTGGGATCCGTTTCGTTCGGCCGAGCTGCCGCTCAACAGTCTTCTCAACCAACACAGGACGAGGTCCCGACAACGACGCACGGGAAGGAAAAGAAATCAAAGAAACACGGCAAAGGCACTGCCGCTGAAATCGCGCGGTGTTGCAAGGGCGCCGTCGACCTCGCGACGCTTCACCCGATCGATGCCGGCGCCGCCTTCGGAAGCGGTGCCGTAAAGGCGGGTGAGGATGTCACCGTGGGATCCATCAAAGGAGTGGAGAAGGTCAGCAAAGGGGTCGGGCACGCCGTCAAGAAAGTCTTCTGATTCACATGGTCCGGAAGGTTTGCGGTTACGAAGGCTGATCATCGGACGCAACTGACCTGCATTTCCCGATGGCTCGCAACACTTCTGTTATTTGAGACTTTCGCCCCCGCGGGAATGCGTCGATTTGCGGACCTTCACATCGTCGACTCCGCAACCGGCCTGACCCGGAACTGGCCAGACTGGCCGCCGTCAACACGACGACCAGGCAGAAACAACTCGGCGTTCGACTGACACGACCGCTCCTTTACTTCTCCTGCCGCTCGGACGAGCCGGCGTGCTGTTTGACATTCTTCAGCACGACCGGCAGCGCGTCATAACTCTCGGGCACGACGATCTTAGCAGCGGAATCCGGCGAAAGCTTTCCGGTAATCGAAACCCGACCCTCGCCTTCGCCCTTTGCATTCAGGCGCAGCTCGATTACGGAGAAGTCGCGCGGATCCGGCGCAACGCCGCCTGGCAGGGTCCACAGGTTATTCGTATTCCCCAGACGCCGATCCGTGATCAGAATGACCCGTTCTCCGCCATCAGCCGTCGCCATTTTGCCGGCATAGCGAATCGCATATCCGGCGATCTCGGAGGACCAGAGATAGCCATCGGTGGGCGCGGTCTGCAGCGCCGCGGCCAGACTGCTCTCGGGGGTTGGGGGTGGGGCGTTATCAGACTCCGCGCCGCGCCCCCCCCTGCCGCCGCGCCCCGCTCTGCCACCGCCCCTTCCTTGAGCGCCGCCCCGCCCGGCGCGTCCTTCGCCTCCGGTCATGTTCCAGGCCGACATTAAAGTCTGGCGGTCGGCATCGGTAGACCACTTAAGCAATTCAATCCGAATCGAATCCGGCGCACCGCCCACGTTCGCCGTAGTGGCAGTGAAACTCGGGACCGTTCCAGACTGCGATGTCTGAGCTGCTACCCACGCGGTGGCGAGTATGATCCCGCTAACCGCAATCGCCAGGTTTATCTTCATCTCAGTTGTCCTGATTCATCGACCACACTCTGCTCAGCCATTCGACCAGTCGCTCCAGTTCTTCGTCAGAAAGCTGCGCGTCCCCGCTTGCTCATGTCTACCAGGGTCACTCGCCAATTCCTTCTGCGTATTTCGCCTGGTTTCGATTCTATCCAGGCCATGACCGTTGGTGCACGCCCGGTTCATGAATCGTCTGTCTTCTGGGTCGGAAAAGAACGTGGCGGCGGCGTCATTCTCCGCTCAAATCGTCCTGTCGTTATGGCACACAGGAGAAGCAGCGGCTTGTCAGTGACCTATTTCGGAGCGGTGCGCAGATCCATTAGAAGGCCATCGAGCGCGATTGTCTTCTGAATATTGCGCCGGAGCAGTGACGCAATTCCATCAACGCTCTTGACCGCCTGGATAATCCACCGGCGGGAAATCTTCTGCGAAAGCGCGCTCAGATCGTTGCGCAGGTCGAGGTTGCGAATCGCGCTTCCGCCTTCGCCCAGTACGATCAGGTCCCGAAGCAGCTCATACAGCAGCTTGAGATAGAGCTCAAGTTTTTCGCTCCTGTTCCGGCTGAGCGCCTCGGAAATCGGAAGCCAGGCCGCGAAGGGCGACACCCCGGCGCCTGTCTTGAGCAGCGCGAGCATTGCGGCGCGACGCTTCTGATACAACTCGATATCGAGCGACGCCGCCAGCCCCGGACTGCCCCCCGAAAGCGCGATCCGGCGTTCGGCGTGGTCCAGTTTTCGCTCGCGCGCGAACTCCTGCATTTCGGCATTGGGCAGCGGCGAGAAGTTGAGCACAACCGAGCGCGAGCGTATGGTCGGAAGCAGGTCGTACACATTCTCAGCCGTGAGGATGATGATCAGATGATCGGGTGGCTCTTCCAGCGTCTTCAGCAGGGAGTTGGCCGCCTGCTCACCGGCACGGTCCGCATGATCGATCAGGAAAACCCTCCGGTCGCCATGCAACGGCTTATACTGCGCGCGCTCCTTCAGCAGACGCATTTGCGGAATGCCGATCTGCCGCAGTGGTCCGTCCGGCGGGAACGTCAGGAAATCGGGATGGGTGCCGAAGAACAGCGGATCGTCATTGCGCTTATCAGCCGGCAGCTTTTCGCGAGCCAGAATCGCGTTGGCGTTCTCGGGGAGACTGAGGTCGTCCTGCTCGATCTTTTCGGGCGATCCCAGGAGGCTTGCCGCGAAGCGCCGCGCGAGTGTCGCTTTGCCGAGTCCTTCGAGGCCGGCGAAAAGCATCGTTTGCGGAATGCGCTCATGGGCGATCATCCCCTCGAGTGCGCGCTGCACATGCAGGTTTCCCCGGAAGTTCTCAAACACGGTCCCGCAATGCCTCCCGAATCGCCGATCCCACCTCGCCGATCCCCCCGCGGCCTTCAATCACGATGAAGCGGTCCGGTTCGCCAGCGGCCAGCGCGAGGTAGCCCCGCCTGACCCGCTCATGAAACGCGGCGCTCTCCTCGTCAATGCGCGATTCCGATTGCCCCACGCGCTCGTTCCTTCGTTTCGCGCGCGCAAGGCTGGTTTCGAGATCGATATCGATCAGGATCGTAATATCCGGCCGCAGACCCCGGCACGCAATGCGGTCGAGATCGAGCACCACGCCACGATCGAGCCCCCGTCCGCATCCCTGATAGACCAGCGTCGAATCGGTGAAGCGGTCGCAGAGCACGATGTGGCCGCGATCGAGCGCGGGGCGAATCACCTCGTCGACATTCTGCGCGCGGCTCGCGAAGTAGAGCAGCAGTTCGGTGCGCGGGCGGATCGCAGTGTTCGCCGGATCGAGCAAAGTCTTACGGATCTGCTGGCCGATCGCGGTCCCACCCGGCTCAACGGTTTCATCCACTTCGCGGCCGCGCTCGCGCAGCGATCTTGCAAGGTTGCGCAGCTGCGTTGTCTTGCCGCACCCGTCAATGCCTTCGAATGTGATGAACTGGCCGCGCCGCGTTTGCAATTCCGATTTTCGCAAAGCGCCTTCGAGATTATGGATGCCGCGTTGCGTGAATCAGAGCTTCCATGTGCGTCAGGTAGTTTTCAAGAGCGGTGCGGCCGGTTTCGGTAAGCCGGTACTCGGTGCGCGGCAAGCGCCCCTCGAACTTCTTCTCGCAACCGATGTAGCCTGCCTCTTCGAGCTTTCTCGCATGTACGCTCAGATTACCGTCTGTCGTGTCCAGAATCTTCTTGAGCTCACGAAACGTAAGACTCTCGCTCACGGAAAGCGCGCTCACGATCCCGAGCCGCAACCGCTCGTGAATGATGCGGTCGAGCGCACTCGTTCCGGCTCCGGCCACTACGGTCGGCCCCGGGCTGTGCGCTTTTGCTATGCCTGACTTACCCACCAAACCGCCTTGCAATAACCCATCCGAAGAAAATGTGAAACCCTCCGAAACCGAGAGCCAGTAACGGATCGGCGAAACTAGCGGGCGCGAGCGCGGCGAGCGAACCCAACGCCAGGAATGATATCCCCATAACGGGAATTACGCGCACGGAAAACGCTCCGCCGGACGTAATACCCGCGCCATACAGCAGCAGCCACATCGCCGGGATAAACCGCCGCCCGCCCTCCGAGTAAAGAGCAAACGTGAGCAGTGCGCCCACAAATACCGATGGCGCCACTGCCAGCACAAAACGCCGGAATGGCCTCGAAAGCAAGCTGGTGCTGTTCCGGATCGCTTTGCGATGCGAGAACACGAGGCCGATCACAAACGCCAGAACCGCCTCTCCCATCCAGACCTCGAGCCAGGCCCGCGGGCTCGCGCTTACGTGCGCCGCAAACGCCGCGAAAAGGGCTGTCGCGCCCATGAACATGCCGCCCTGACCAGGTACAGCGGTGAAGGATCCGGCGGTCTCCATCGTGTTGCGGATAAAGCGGAGATTGTCCATCGCCTGCACATGCAGGCCGATAGCTTCCGGAGCTTCGCGGCGACCAGGCCGGACGGGGCTCATAGCCGGATTATACGGCGATCAGAGAGGGCTTTGCAATGTAAAGTTACAGCATTGATACGATTCTGGTGCGATGGTTGCCAAACATTTTCTGGTCTTGCCGGGTCTGGTCCTGCTGGCTGCCGCCGTCCCGGCATACTGCCACGACATCATCACGACCAAAGTCACCTTCGACCGCGAGATTGTGCGGCTCTTCAACTCGCATTGCAATTCCTGCCACCGTGAAGGCGGAAAGGCGTTCTCGCTCGAGACCTGGGCAGAAGCGCGCCCATGGGCCAAAGCCATCGGGGAGGAAGTTTTGCAGCGCCGCATGCCGCCGTGGGGCGCCGTGAAAGGCTTCGGCGCTTTCCGTAACGATCAGGGACTGACCGAAGAGCAGCTGGAACTGATCGTCGATTGGGAAGAAGGCGGCGCGCCCGAGGGTGACCCGAAGGATCTTCCGGCCCCTCCGAAGCCGGCGAAGTCTCCAGCCGCCGAACCTTTTCGGCCTTCCCCCAAAGACGTCGCCATCAGTGGCGACACGACCCTTCACAAGCCGCTGAAACTCGACGGCATCTGGCCCGAAAGTGTCGACGACAACGCGAACCTCCAGATCACCGCCGAGCTGCCGGATGGCAGCGTCGAGCCGCTGCTCTGGCTGCACAACTACAAGAAACAGTTCGCCCATGAGTTTCTGCTGAAAAGGCCTCTCGATCTGCCGGCTGGAACGGTCGTGCGGGGCGTCCCGCCAGAAGCGAAGCTGTTTCTCCTGCCAGGCTATTTCAAATCTTCGACCGGAACATCGAAGCGCGCCGTATTCACCACGCCCTTGCGTTGAAACTGCACCCAGATCCGGTACACGCGCTCCCGCGGAAAGTAGACGTTGAACTGCATTTCCGGGCCGCCATCGGCGATGAACGGATGCGTGTGCATCATGTCGATCAGATCATCGCTCGCAGCCAGCATATGGCCCCACGCGCCGATGTACTTTTCGATCCCGTCGGCCGGTTCGAGTTTGAAGAACATCATGGTCTTCGTGCCGGCGATCGGTTGGGGCGGGTCCGTAGTCAGCGAGACCCGCATGTTTTCAGTCTGTTTCGTCGAATAATCTCGCTGCAGCACGGGAGTGGGCTGCTGGCCGCCGGGCACCATCACGGTTTTCGCAATCAGTTGCGGCGTCGCGCCTTCGGGATAGAAATCGCCCAGCAGCCGATACATACCGGGTTTCGGAAAAGCGATGTCGTAGCGGAACCGCGAATCGTCGCCAAAGACCGGGTGGTCATGCACAAAGAACTGCAAATCGCTGCCGATCACGAAGAGATGGAAAAGCTTCTCGTGCACAATCTCGAAGTGTTCGATCTGGCGATCGTTTTGCGGATCGTGCACCGTGAACTGCAACTCGGTCTTCGCGCCCACCTTGATGGCCTTCGGCGTGACCTTCAGATCCACCGGAAACTCGACGGGTTCCGGCACTCCTGCCCGCAGCTTCATCCCGCATCGGGAGCAGAAACCCTCTTGGTTCGAGCGAACGTCCGGGTCCATCGGGCACTGATAAGCAACGCTCTGCGCCGCGAGACTCAGGGCGAAAAGACCCGTCGCGAGGGAAAAAACCAGTGCAGCCAGCGATTTCATCTTGCCCTTCCCTTCCATTATGCGATTATTCATGAAGAGAGGTGCTTCCATGCGTTTGCGCGCGACTGTGTTTCTTGCGCTGGCTGGTTCGCTCTTGCCGTACGCTTCAGGCCAATCAGTTATCTCCGCCCGCTCAGGTCTGGTCAATTATTTCGAAGGCGAGGTCTTTGTCGACGGTCAGCCGCTGGCGTCGAAACCCGGCATTTACGCGAAACTAAAGCCCGGGTCCACGCTGATGACGGCGGATGGCCGCGCGGAGGTGCTGCTCACTCCGAACACTTACTTCCGCATCGGCGAGAAGAGCACGATGCGCATGCTTTCCGACAGCCTGTCCGACACGCGCGTCGAACTGATGGCCGGGTCCGCTTCGATTGATTCCGCAAATGCGCCGGCCGGTGATTTTGTAAAGGTCGTCTTCAAGGATTCCACCATTCGCATCCTGAAGCCGGGCCGCTATCGGGTCGATGCCGAACCCGCCCAGTTCCGCGTCTTCGAAGGCGAGGCGGAGGTCGCGCGCGACGGCAACTCCACAAAAATTCAGGCGGCTCAGATCATGCCCCTCGACGGAGCTCCCGTCGTGAAGAGATTTACCCAGGGTTCGGACGGATTGCTCGACATCTGGGCTGACGAACGAAGTTCGTTAATCGCGGACAAAATGGTGAATTCTCAAGCCATCACCGATCCTCTTACCGACAACGGACCCGATCTTTCGGCGGATCTCACGGCCGCGCTGGGACCGTATGCCGGTTACATCCCCCTCGCCGGCGCCCCCACTATGGTTGGTGGCGGTTACGCCTATGGCGGCGGATACGGGTACGGTCCTTATGGACTCGGCTTGGGCTACAGCTCGTACGGTTTCGGCTACGGTGTTGCGCCATTCTATGCCGGGGCGGTCTACGCCAACCCGGTCTATCCGCGATTTCGAGTGCCGGCTTACGCCAGTTATTCCAGACCGCTCGGCATAGCCAATCCGCGATACGGAGGCACTTCGGTCTTTGCAAACCGCCCCGCCCCCTCCGGCGGAATCACAATTCCGCGGCCGGCATCTTCCGGCTCAACATTCGGTGGAGCGCGTCCGGGAGTCTCGGCGTCGCACATGGGAGGAGTTCATCCGGTCGGCCGCCGCTAGCACTTACCGAGCCGCGACCCAGCATCCCCTTTAGGGGTGCTGGCACGGAAGGGAGCGACTCATGCCCTTGTTCAGCTAAAAAAAGATGAGCCTGACTCAACGGCCCGAATAATAACCCTCGCGGGTCTGCACTACCAGCCCCTTCTGTTTCACCGTCAGCGCGATCTTCCGGAACCCGACGCTATCCGCCTTCTCCGGCGAAAATCCGAGGCTGTACTGATTACGAAGCTCCTCCTCGATGCGATCATAAATCTGATCGATCGAAAGCTTCTTCGAAACGGCGAAGAACCCGCCGCCTGTCTCTCCCGAGAGCTGTTCGAGTACCCTCTTTCCCTCCGGCCTCTGCTCCTGCTGCCGGGGATAGCCGCCTCCGCGGCGTCCTCCCCCGAAACCGCCAAATGCCAGCTGTACCTGCTCCTCCCCGCTGAACAATATCGAATAAACCAGCGTATCGGCGCGTTGCGCGGACTCAATCGCTTCCGGCAGCGAAGTCTTGCTCCCGTTGTCGACACCGTCCGTCAGCAGGATCAGCGCCTTCCGGCCCTGACGTTTCCGCATCAGTTCGTTGGATGCAAGATAAATCGCGTCGTAAAGCGTCGTGCCGGCTCGCCTTCCGCCGCCACGAGGGTATCCGCCGCCTCCGCCACCCGGATAACGGCCGCCACCCGGATACCCGCCGCCAGGGTATCCACCACCGCCGGATATCCGCCGCCCCGCCGGCTCATTTGCGGACGGTCTTCCTGAGCGATCTCCACTTGATCCAGAGCGCGTTCCAGCTTCGCTCGCGACGACGTCAGATCCTGGAGCAACTCCGTATCGTGATCAAAGTGAATGAGGAACGTTTGATCCCGATCCTCCCGTAGTACCTTCTCCACAAAGCGCCGGCTGGCATCTCGTTCCTCATTCAACACCAGTCGCTGGCTGAGACTGGTATCGACCAGCAGCCCCAGCGTAAGCGGAAGGTCGGTCTCACGTGAGAAATACCGGATCGTCTGCGGCCGCCCCTCGTCTGTGAGATCGAAATCGTCCTTCGTCAGATTGGAAACGATCTTCCCCTGCTTGTCATGAACAGTCGCCAGCACGGTGACTACTTTTACATCCGTTGAGAATTGGGCATCGGACGACGGTGCCGCCGCTGCCTGCTGCGTATTGGATTCCTGGGCTCGCGCGACACCTGCCGCAGCCAGTACCAGGAACGTTCGCCGGGAGAGGTACTCGTTCATACGCGTGGCTTTGAACGAAAGATGCGCGAAACAGCGCAAGGGTTGCGATGATTCCCGAACAAGCGCAAAGCGCCGTGGTTCAGGCACAGACTGGAGAAGCGGCGTCATTCTGACTTCTGACTTCTGACTTCTGACTTCTGGCTCCCGACTTCTGGCTCCCGACTTCTGGCTCCCGACCTTTTCAGAACCGATCAAGCATATGTTGCTCGCGAAGCAAAACGTCGGACGAGATCGAAACGTATCCCAAAGCGGCCGCCTGGTTCTGCCCCGGCCCGAGCATCCACTGCAGGAATTCCTTCAGCGCCTTCTTCTTTTCCGGATCATCGATCTGCGCCGGAACCACAAACCACGAAAAGGACGCCAACGGATATGCGTCCGCTCCGGCGGCATTCGTAATGGAGGTCTGGAAATCTTCGGCAATTCTTCCGGAAGATCCCCGTGCCGCGGCCAGAATACTCTCCAGATCGGGCGATACGAATTTGCCCTCGCTGTTCCGCACACTTCCGTAACTCATATGGTTCGTGATCGCATACATGTACTCCACATATCCGATCGATCCCACCGCGTCGCGCGACTCGGGTCGCCACGCCCTCATTTCCCTCGGCGCCCTCGCCCACAGGCCATTTGGGATTGCTGCTCATTCCGACGGCGCCTTCCAATCCGAACTCACCTGCGAGAGATACGATGTCCAGACGTAACTCGTCCCGCTGCCGTCGGCTCGATGGATCACTATGATGTCCCGGTCCGGCAGCGCCGCGCCGGCGTTGACCTCCCGAATCCGAGCGTCGTTCCACCTTCGGATCGTACCCAAATAAATACCTGCAAGTATCTCCGGTGTGAACCTGAGCGGACGGGTCACACCGGGAAGATTGTATGCGGGAACAACACCGCCGAGAACGGTGGGAAATCGCAGAAACTTCGGCTTGCCTCCGCCAAAGTATTCGGCGGAACTGATCATCACGTCGGAGCCCGCGAAATCGACCCCGCCGCTCTTCAACCGCGCGATTCCTTCCTCGGAACCGACCGGATCGTAATGGATCTCGACATTCGGAAACTGAGCGTGGAACGACTCGAACCATTTCTGGTAAACCGGATAGGGGAAGGTCGCGCCCGCCGCCATCAGAACCGCCGAACCGGTGACCGGAGCGGCTGCCGGATCCGGGTCGGAGGTTGCGCCGCTCAGCTTCCGCACCACAAGCCGCGCCAGATCGCGTTTCACCTCTCCCGACGAGCTGTGTGGCGTCGCGAGATAAGACCAGATCGTCTCGCCTTTCTTATTCTTCAATTCGACTGATAAGTACCCGGTATATACGGCATGAGAGTCGCTCACGCTCCGCTCTCTCGGATTCATGCTGTAGTAGCCGCTGACCCATACCTCGCCCTTGCCGTCGAGCGTGGCATCCGCGCCTGCCGGGTCTTCCACCACGTGGAACTTTCCCGACCTCGTCAGGTCCCCGACAACCGCATCGCGGAGCTTCGCGGCTCCCGGCTTATCGCCGAATGACCCGACAAAGATGTTCTTCACCTGAATCGGGGCCGCCGCCTGTCGGGAAAGAGCCTGTCCGGAAAGAATGCTGGCAAAAGAAAGGAGCAGGGCGAGCCGGATCACTGGTTCCAGTGTAATTTGTGGTTCTCCTGCGCCTGAATCACGAATCGGTTACAGATCGGATAATATTTCATGTCATCCGCCGGGCCGCATTGACAGGCTTATACGGCAGGCCGGAATCTTGAAAGTTGCGGCGCTGGCTCATACTTTGGATGCTCTTCGTCCCGGCGTTGCTGTCGGCGCAAACCGGAGGCCAGGAAAACGACGAGTCGGACTGGCGCAACGATCGCTTCTGGCTTACCATTCAGGGCAACTTCATCCGGCAGCAGCATCCCTCGTTTCCCGGCCGCGTACAGCGGCCCAAACAGCCTGAGTCGCCGATAAGAACACGCCACCTCCCGCATCGAGACCCTTTACACGGGCGTCAGGCTCACCAAAAATCTGGAATTCCTGTTCGATCTCGAAAGCGCGGGTGGCGACGGGCTTGAGCCATGCGCTGGGCGTCGCCGGATTTACCAACGTGGATGTTGTCCGTAATCCCACGCTGGGAGAGACCCCTTACGTTTCGCGCGTAATGCTTCACTACACGCTTCCGCTCAGCGGGGAGACGGTGGAAGCGGTGCGCAACCCGCTGGACCTCGCATCACGCGTCCCCGTGCGGCGTCTCGAATTCCGCCTCGGCAAGATGAGCACGGTGGACTTCTTCGATCTGAACTCGGTGGGCAGTGACAGCCACCTCCAGTTCATGAATTGGGCCCTCGTTAATAACGGCGCTTTCGATTATGCGGCCGACACCCGTGGATACACTTACGGACTCCTCATCGAGTATTACGACAAATGGGGAGCCGTGCGTTATGGCCAGATGCTGATGCCCACCGTTGCCAATGGCCTCAATCTCGACTGGAATATCGTGCGGGCGGGGGGCAGAACTTCGAGGCCGAAGTTCACCCCGAACTGCTGAAGCAGCGGCAAACCGTGGTTCGTACGCTTGTCTACGCGAATCGCGCCGAAATGGGCAATTACAGCGACGCCATTAACCAATACCTCAGCGGGAAGGTCACAACCCCGGACATCACCCTTTCCCGCCAGCAGGGCCGTATCAAATATGGGTTCGGTCTGAACGCGGAACAGGAGTTGACGGATACGCTGCGCGTATACGGCAGGCTTGGGTGGAATGATGGCAGGAACGAATCGTTCGCCTATACGGAAATCGACCGTACCGCGCAATTCGGCGCGGATCTTCGCGGGAAATGGTGGAAGCGGCCACAGGACAAGTTGGGCGCCGCATTCGTCGTCAACGGTATCAGCGCTGCGCATAGCGCGTATCTGGCGCTTGGCGGGCTCGGATTCATCCTGGGTGACGGCGGGCTGAGTTACTCACCCGAAAAGATCTTCGAGTCTTATTACACCGCTCACATCTGGCGCGGAATCTCTGTCGCCAGCGACGTCCAGCATGTCAATGATCCAGGCTACAACAGCGTGCGCGGACCAGTGCTGGTCTGGAGCGTTCGCATTCACGTTGAAGACGGGTTCACTTCGTTCCATAAAGCCAAGTGACGGCTTTTCTTAAAATAGGGTTGTGCTCGCCGATCTGCCGAAACTCGAGCTCCATCTGCATCTCGATTGCTCCCTCAGCTACGCCGCGGTTTCCCGTCTCGCGCCAGGCGTCACTCGTGAAGAGTATTTCAGCGACTACGTCGCACCGGCCCGCTGCACCAATCTCGCCGACTTCCTGACACGCGCCCCGAAATCCCTGGCCCTTATGCAGGACGAACATGCGCTGGAACTCGTAACCGAAGACGTCTTTCAGCAACTACAGGCCGACCATGTCGTCTACGCGGAACTCCGGTTTTCGCCGCTTCTTCACACCGACTGCGGATTAACTCCCGAGCACGTGGTCGAAGTGGTGAACGCCGCCGCCGAGCGCATGAGCCTCCACACCGGAGTGCGTTGCGGCTTGATCCTCTGCACCCTCAGGCATTTCACCGAAGAACAGAGCATGGCCACAGCACGTCTCGTGAAGGCTTTCCACGGTAGCCGTGTCGTCGCCCTCGATATCGCCGGAGACGAAGCCGGATTTCCCATCGCCGCACACGTCAAAGCCTACGATTATGCCCGGCATCACGATCTGAACAGGACGGCCCACGCCGGTGAAGCGGTGGGTCCCGAAAGCGTCTGGGAAACGCTTCGCCTCCTCGATCCCACAAGGATCGGACACGGTACCCGAAGCATCGAGGACCCCGAACTGGTCGCACATCTTCGCGAACACGCGATTCACCTCGAGCTCTGCCCCTCCTCGAACGTGCAGATCATCCCGTCCATCGAAGGTTTCGCCGACCATCCGATCGACAAACTCTATCGCGCCGGCGTCTCGCTCAACATCAACACCGACACTCGAACGCTCACGCCCACCACGCTCACCAGAGAGTACGAAGAAGTTTATAACGTGTTTGGCTGGGCCGTCGCGGACTTCCACCAGACAAACCTGTTCGCAGCCCAGGCCGCCTTCGCCGATCAACCGGTGAAGACAACATTGTGCCAAAAACTCTCCGAGGCATACGCCGCCGCGATCGCTGGCCGACACTCGTGACTCGACAACCGCTTCCGATTCAACACGACCGTTCCGAGCCGCGACCGGAAGGGAGCGACGCTCTCGCTTGTGGCAAGGTAAGACCTTGAGGGCATCGCGTAAGTCCTTCGTTTTTGGCGCGACCCTCAGAAGAAGCGATAAACGAAGCGATTTTCCGCCCTAAGACCGCACCACACTGCGCGCAAAAAACAGCAGATTTGCCGGCCGCTCCGCCAGCCGACGCATGAAGTACGGATACCAGGCCTCGCCAAACGGCACATACAGACGAAGCCGATATCCTTCCTTCACCAGCCGCCGCTGCAAATCCCTGCGAATTCCATAGAGCATCTGAAACTCAAACCGGTCGCGCCCGATCGCCCGCTCCCTAACGAACTTCTCCACCGCTTCGATAATCCGCTCGTCGTGCGTAGCAATCGCCGGGTACTCGCCGCGTGTCAGCAGAGACTCCGCCAGCTCAAGATAATTCCGGTCCACGTCCCCCTTATCGGGAAACGCAACATCGGACAATTCCAGATAAGCGCCCTTGCACAACCGCACGCGAATCCGTTCATGTTCCAGACACTCGATATCCCGCGCGCTGCGCCGCAGATAAGCCTGAATTACGGTCCCGCACGCCCCATACTGTTGATGCAGGCGCGTGACAAGCGCCAGCGTGCGTTCGGTATACGCGCTCGATTCCATATCGATCCGCACGAATCCACCGATCGCCGCGGCCGCCCTCACCAGCGCCCCCACATTCTCCTCGCACACCGCCGCCGAAAGATCCAGCCCGAACTGCGTCAGTTTGAGCGAGACATTCGGCTGCACTCCCGCCTCCCGCATCGCGTGCAGCGTCTCGATGTAAGTATCCCGGCACGCTGCCGCCTCTTCAAGCGATGTCACGTTTTCCCCGAGATAATCGAGCGTTGCCGTGATCCCGTCCGCGTGAATCTTCTGGCAGACGGCAAGCGCGTCTGAGAGCCGGCTCCCCGCGACGAATCGTGACGACAGCTTCCGCGCCGCAGCCGAAGTTTCCATCCAGCGGCGCACGGTCTTCTGACCCGAGAGATAAAGGATCGCGCGACGCAGCACTATCTGGATTTTAAGCCGCGAAACCCAACACTAACGAATTGAGTTGTAGACCAGCACCCGCGCCACGGGCTCAAACCCCATGCGCAGATACACTCGCTGCCCCAACGATGTCGATTGCAGCACCAGCCGGCCGGGATCTCCCCCCCGTAGCGCGGCGTCAATGGCATACCGCGTAATCGCTTCCCCATACCCCCGCCGGCGGTATTCAGGCGCGGTCGCGACATTGTAAATCCCCGTCGCCTGATGCGGATCCTCTCCGGACGCAACCGTCGCCGCGGTCGCAACCGGCACGCCGCTTTGATATCCCACCCAACAGGCAAACGTTCCGCGCGCCATGACCTCTTCGTTAAACACTTCTCCGAACCACGCGATCGGCACGTGAAAACAGGTCGATCCGATGGCTCGGAAATCGTTTAAAGTCCCGACCCTCTCCACCCGCCGGATCTCGAGTTCCGGCAGCTTTCGCACAGGCGCCTGAATCCATTCAGCGGTCATCCCTGGCATCTCGGCCGACAACCGCAGCCCAAACGCCTCGCAGATGCGCGAGAGTTTCCGCTGAATCGCGGGTGTCAGCCAGTCGTCGCAAATCCACAACGACCACTGCAATTTCCGCGACTCGAAGTGCCTTCTTGCCGCAAGCAATCGTGCCTCGAGTTGCGCCTGCCTCTCCACTGGCTCGCTGAGAAACGCCGCGTTGAACATTTGAAAGCTGACCCCGAGCGAAGCAACACTCACACCCGGAAGCTCGAACACCTCCCCGCGCGGTCTGCCGTCGGCAAGGACGCGAAAAGACTGCCGTAGATTATCGGCGATGTAGCGAAAATCCATGAAATCCTGCAATGAGGTCCTCAAGCCCTCAAGCCCACCCCTCAAGCCCACCCCTCAAGCTATGATTGCAGGACCATGCCAGCGCAGGCCTCCCGGATTCGATACGGCATAGTCGGCTTCGGGCTCGCACTCGGGGTCGTTACATCCATCGACCGCGTCGTCCTGTCTCTCTCCCGAAGCAGAATCGCATCCGACCTTCATCTGACGGACGCGCAAATGGGCGTAGTGTTCAGCGCCTACGCCACTGCCTACGCGCTCTGCGAGATGCCCAGCGGCCACCTCGGAGACCGCATCGGCCCGCGCCCCGTGATGCTGCGCATCGCCATATGGTGGTCGTGCTTCATGCTCGTCACGGCCAGAGCTTTCAGTTTCCTGTCGCTTTACCTGACCCAGCTGTTCTTCGGCGCTGGAGAATCCGGCTGCTATCCGAACATCGCGCGCATGTTCTCGAACGGGCTGCCGCCATCCGAGCTCGTCCGCGCCCAGGGACTCGTCTGGCTCACCTCGCGCTGGTCCGGAGCCGCGACCCCAATCGTGGTGGCCATTCTGTTCCGCTACCTCACCTGGCGGCAAACATTCGCCGCCCTCAGTGTCTTCGGCGTCGTCTGGGCCATCCTCTTCTACCGCCGGTTCCACTCGCGAGACATCGCACACCCCACCGCGCATGTAAGCACCCCATGGCGAATCCTCGCGCGCTCGGGCACGCTCTGGCTGCTCTGCGGCCAATACCTGGCGCTCGTCTTTCAGTGGTACTTCCTGATCACGTGGGCCCCCACCTTCATCGATGAGCATCTCCGCCCCGCGCACCTCGAAGGCACGATTCTCAAAATTCTGCCGCTCTTCTTCGGCGGCCTCGGCGCCCTGACCACCGGCCTGATCGAAGCTCCCGTCGTCCGTTGGACCGGCAGCCTGCGGCGTACACGTCAAATCATTGGAGGCTGTGGGTTCGTCGGCGCAAGCGCGGGCCTGATACTCACCGCCCTTCTCCGCGACCCCATACCCGCGGTGCTTGCCCTCTCCTTCTCCAGCTTCTGCAACGATCTCGTGATGCCTGTCGCGTGGGCCACCGCAACCGAAGTTGCGGGCCGCTGGGGCGGCACCGTATCCGGCGCCATGAACATGACCGGCAATCTTGGCGGTGCGCTCTACGGACTTACCGCCGGACTCATTCTCCACAATACGAACCGCAACTGGAACGCCGTGCTTGCGATGGGCGCGGCCGTCTATCTGGCAGGCCTGATCATGTGGCTTGCAATCGACGGCACACGAAAAATCGAACCCGTCACTTCAGCGTGATCGGCACTGTGGCAATGTGGTTTTCCCACTCCAGCCGCAGCGTGGCCGACTTCGGTCCCGTACCGGAAAGCGTCATCTTGTACTTCTCGATCAGAGACGGCGGCTTGCTCATCGTCATCTTGACGCGGCCCAGATCCTTCCCGGCGTTATATGTCAAACCCCACTGGCCGGTCTCCTTGCTGATGATGAGCTGCCAGTTGTCGGGATCGGCAATCCACGCATAAAGCGTGTAATCGCCCTTCGGAACCCGTAGCCCGCCGATATCGAGATCGGCATCGGTATGGAAGGCCGTGGCCGAGTTCGCGCCCGCGCGCCACGCCGGATATGTCGGATCGTTTGAGAGCAGCCCGCCGGGCCCGAAGATCTTTCGGCCTCGAACTGACGGCGCGCCATAGTGAATGCTGATCGTCTTGCCATCGAGCGTAATCGAAGTCTCGGCGGCGGGGCTCTGCGCTGCAGCGCCGCCGGCCAACGCCAGTGCAAACAAGGCTACAAATAGCGTTTTCATGATGAACACTTTTCAGAGTACAGCAACGTCCTGCGATAAATCCCCGTGAAACGGAAGTCCCTCCAGCGCTCACTACATGCTGAACCCATTCCGAGCCGCGACACCCATTCCGACCGCGACATCCCATTCCGACCGGGACACCCATGCCGACCGCGACACCCATGCCGACCGCGACACCCATGCCGACCGCGACACCCATACCGACCGCGACCCCCACACCGACCGCGACAGCCATTCCGATCGCGATACCCATTCCGAGCCGCGACCGGCAGGGAGCGACCCCGCGAGCACCGGCAATATCATCGCCATTTTTCCAAACCGTTTGACTGCGAATGACCTTCTACGACCTCATCCCCGGCATCCTCGGCGTCTGGCGCATTACCCATCTGCTCCAGGCCGAGGATGGCCCCCGGGGACCTGGTCGTGCAACTCCGGTGTGCCCTGGGCAACGCTTCTGGGGACGCCTGCTCGACTGCTTTTACTGCCTGAGCCTGTGGATCGCGGCGCCCTTCGCCTGGTTCCTCGGCGCAGACTCAAAGCATCGCCTTTTGCTCTGGCCCGCGGTTTCCGCCGCAGCCATCTTGCTGGAGCGAGCGACGCAACCAACGCCGTCCGCCCCAGCGCCTTTTTGGCAAGAAACATCAATATCAGAAATGAAAGAGGACGAACCCGGATGCCCTGTTGCGGACAGAAGAGAGCACTTCAACAGCCCTCGCCCAGCCACTAGACCGCACGTGTCGCGCCGATAGCCATAGCCGCCACCGCGCAGTTCGAGTACGTCGGAAACCGGGTCCTGACCGTAGTCGGCCAGGGCACCGGACGTCAGTACCGCTTCGTAGGAAATGGCGCAAAACTCACCGTGGACGGCCGCGACCGCACTTCGCTCGCCCGCGTCCCCGGCCTGCGCGCGATCCCTGTTGCTTCTCTGATGGCTCCATTCTCTGAGGCGTACCCTCTCGCGGAAACCAGCCAGAATTCGAAACTCGATTTTTCGCGTCTCAGTTTGCGTCCCAGTTGTTCCTGCGCGGTGAAAATTAAGGACTCGAGAGCCGTCAACGGCCGTTGGTCGGACCTCATCTCGCGTTCATGTCACTCTAATCGAGCGCTGACCCCGCGGCCCCGGAGACGCTCTCTCGAGCAGGGACAACGATAAAGTCTGGTCCGCGCTGACGCCATACCGATCGTCTTGCCGCTAAAATGCTGAAGGGTTCCATGCATTTAAGCACCGTCGAGGAAATTGAACGCGCGATAGACGACCTCAGCCCGCAGCAGATTGGGAAGAGCTATATGTCTGGCTGGACGAGCGCCATCCCCAGCCCATCGACGCGCGGCTGAGAGCGGATCTTGCCGCCGGGCGCATCGACGACCGGATGAATCGCGCTTTGGCCGATCCACACAGCCGGAAACACCCGCTTCCTCTAAGCGCTCGCGCAATGACACACCGCGCCACCGCGGATTTCTGGAACGACTATAGTGCCCTTCCTCCTGGGCTTCGCACCCGAGCCGATAAACGGTTCGCGCTGCTGAAACACAACCACCTTTCAGAATCAATCTGAGAACGAAGACGATGTCATGTTTTGCGGCCGCATTGTCGGCGATTCCCTGTGCCCACCTAATTGACCCACGTCCTCCCCGCCAGTTCAGGAAATCCAGATTTTTTTAATCAACAATTTCAACACCTTACCGTCACCACCCTGCGGCATCCCCAAAATCGCCAGCTATGCTGAACCCGGAGAGAGATCAAAACCTATGGCCACAGAAGCCCAGATCGCCGCCAACCGGCGCAACGCCCAGACCTCGACGGGTCCAAAGACCATCGAAGGCAAAGCGCGCGTGTCCCGCAACGCCACCATCTTTGGCATCTATTCCGCCGGCGACGTCGTTCGCCCCGAAGAACAACCCACTACACCTTTTCTGCGAAGGCTTCGAGCACGACCTCGTCCCGGAAGGCGCAATGGAAACCACCCTCGCCGCCGAGATCATCCATGCGGCCTGGCGCCTGCGCCGCTGCGCCGAAGCGGAATGCGCGATTGAAGATCGAATTGAAGGCAAAAGTGACGCGCAGAATTCGATCGACCGCGCCCGCACACAAGCCTTGCGCCACTTCCAGCGAGCCACCGCCGAACTCCGCCGCATCCAGACCGAACGCCAGATCCGCAACGAGACCCTCCCGGAAGACTTCGACGCCTCGACCCTCGGCTTAGCCAGTTGCAAGAACATGGCGCCGATTCTTAAAAGTGACGTCCGCCGTCAGTTGCTGCTGCACAAGCCCAATGAGACTGAGATGACCACTGCGGTAACCGAATCGCGAAACGCTCCCCTGCCGTCGGCGACGCCCATCCCGCGCGGCGCGCCGTGTCCCTGCGGTTCCGGAGCCAAATACAAACGCTGTTGCGGCCCGAACGCTCCCGCCGTCCTCGCCGCGTAGGTAACGCAGCGGTCTTTGCCGCCGGTGTATTCATCGAAACAACGGAACACTCCGAATAGCCGAAAGGGGTTGCGGATTCGATCCACAGATATTTGAAAACTTAAGAATTACGCGCGGCAGCCCAAGTCGGTCTCAATTGGCTTTGATTTGTCAGGAAACAAACCGGCGCCGCTCAAGGCATCCAACGTTTGATGAAATTCGTGTCGAAACTTCCCGGCCACAAAATCGGGTTCATTGAGAATCCGCTTGTGCAGCGGGATCGACGTCTGGATTCCTTCCACCACGAACAGATCAAGAGCCCGCTTCATCCGCTGGATGGCTTCCGCGCGATCGCGCCCGTGTGCGATCAGCTTGGCTACGAGCGAATCGTAATAGGGCGGAATCACGCCGTCCTGATAGGCGTGCGTGTCGACGCGAATACCGATCCCGCCGGGAAGGTTAAGCGCCGTGATGCGCCCCGGCGAAGGCGTAAACGTTTCGGGATGTTCGGCATTGATGCGGCATTCGATGGCGTGGCCGCGGAACTGAATCGGGCCGCCCAGAATGTCCTCCAGCTGTTCGCCGGCCGCGATGCGAATCTGGGCCTTCACGAGATCGACGCCCGTGACCACCTCCGTGACAGGGTGCTCCACCTGAATGCGCGCGTTCACCTCAATGAAATAGAGGTCGCCCTTCTCGTCCATCAGAAACTCGACCGTGCCCGCGTTGCTGTAGCCGATCGCGCGAAAGCTTCGCGCAGGCTTGCCATCAACGCGTTCGCGCACTTCGGGACGCAGTGCCGGAGAAGGCGACTCTTCGAGCAGCTTCTGGTGCCGCCGCTGAATGCTGCAATCGCGTTCGCCGAGAATTTCCACATTGCCGTGCTCGTCGGCCAGCAGCTGAAATTCGATATGCCGCGGCGCGCCGATGTATTTCTCCAGATACACGTCCGCGCTCGAAAACGATGCGCCTGCTTCCTGTTGCGCCTGAGCGAGAAGCGCCGGCAAATCCTCGGCGTTATTGACCACGCGCATCCCGCGGCCGCCGCCGCCCGCCGAAGCTTTCAGGATGACGGGATAGCCGATCTTCTCCGCCGTTTGCAGGGCTTCTTCGGCGCTGGAGAGCGCGCCGTCGGAACCCGGCAGAATCGGCACGCCGTGCTCTTTCATGATGGCGCGGGCGCGTTCCTTGATGCCCATGGACGCGATCACGTCGGGCGTCGGTCCGATAAATTTGATGCCCGATTCCTTGCACACTTCCGCGAAAGCGGCGTTCTCGCTGAGGAAATCCGTATCCGGGATGAATCGCGTCGACGTGCGTGATTTCCGCGGCGCTGATGATCGAAGGAATATCCAGATAGCTGCGCGCGCTTTTGGGCGGACCGATGCAAATCGCCTGGTCGGCGAAGCGGACGGGCAGGCTGTTGCGATCCGCCTCGGAATAGACCGCGACCGTGGGAATGCCCAGATCCTTGCAGGCGCAGATGACGCGCAGCGCGATCTCCCCACGATTGGCGATCAGTATTTTGCTAAACGGGCCGGATGCCAAAGAGGGCTTCTCCGTATTCCACCGGCTGGCCGTTCTGAACGAGCTTGGTTTCGATGACTCCCGCCACTTCGGCCTCGATTTCGTTCATCAGCTTCATCGATTCGATGATGCAGAGCACCGTGCCGGGCGTGACCTGCTCGCCGATCTTGACGAAGGGCGGCGAATCGGGCGACACCGCTTCGTAGAAGGTGCCCACGATTGGGCTCTTCGCGAAAACGAGCTGCGTTTCCGGTTCGGGAGTCTCCGCCTTCGGCGCCGCGCAGGCGGGGCCGCAGGCGCGAGGGGAGAGACGGCCTGGGGTCTGATACAAGGGGGTTGTTTCGTTGCCAAATGACCGCCGAATCCGCACCCGGTTTTCGCCGCGCTGCACTTCCAGTTCGGCCACGCCTGTATCGGTAACGAGCTGGATCAGCTCGCGGATCTCTTCAATTGTCATTTAACTGATTAGGTTAACAGGCTGGCGGATAAATTTCGGATGAAATGTCGTTCGCTGAGTGATACATATCCGGACAGGAAGGCACCGGGTTGTTACGCTTCACGCTGTGAGTGACAAATGAGTCGATGGACCGGGATGATTGGCAGTTTAAGTGAACCGCCGAAGAACGCTCATCCGGCCTTCCGGTACATACAGCTTGTCGTCGCCCTCGCGCTGTTCGTCGCGGCAATTTACCTGCGGCTGACGGCGCTTCCGGCGTACCAGGAATCCTGGAACCGCGAACCTTCGTCATCGCTGTCGCGGCGCTGCTTTCCGTTCTGGCTTACCACTTCCGGTGGCCCGCTGTTTTGACGGCCGGACTTCGGTTGCTGGTCCTGGGTTGGACTGTCTTCGTCCTCTTTTATCTTTTCTACTTGTCGCCCGTCCCCCATCCCTGATTGCAGGTACCATATTCTTTCCATGCCCGACCTAACGCCCGCTATCGCCGTCCGGGATCTGCGGAAGGTTTACGACGGTAAAGCGGCAGTCGACGGCTTGACCCTTACCGTTCCGCGCGGCTCATTTTTCGGCTTCCTCGGACCGAACGGGGCAGGGAAGTCGACCACCATCCGGATGCTGACGGGCCTGATTCCGGCCACTTCCGGATCGATCGAACTGCTCGGCTTGCCGATGCCGGGCGAGGAAATGACGATCAAGCAGCGCATCGGGCTGGTGCCGGACGAGTCGCTTGCTCTTCGACCGCCTGACCGGCGCGGAGTTCCTGGAGTTCGTCGGGACGCATGTACAGCTTGCCGCGGCCGCTCGCCCGCCAGCGCGCCCAGGAATTGCTCGAACTCTTCGAACTGGCGAACGAGCGCCGGAAGCTGATCGCCGAGTATTCGAAGGGCATGCGGAAGCGGATCGCCATGGCGGCATCGCTCATCCACCGGCCGGAATTGTTTCTGATGGACGAGCCGTTCGAGGGAGTCGACGCGGTGGGCGCGCGTCTGATGAAAGACATTCTGCTCGATCAGGTGCGGCACGGCGCAACCATTTTCCTGACCTCCCACGTCCTCGAAGTCGTGGAGCGTCTGTGCGATTACGCCGCAATCATTAATGAAGGAAGAATCGTGGCGGAAGGCCGGATGCAGGATTTGCGGACCGGTTCGGAGACCCTGGAAGACGTTTTTGTCCGCACTGTTGGCGGCGGACGGGAATACGACAAGTTGGAGTGGCTGGCATGAAGATTCGATACGCGCTTCCCTTTTTCGCCGCGGCTTTTGCCTTCGCGCAGGCTCCGCCAATTCGGCTTAGTCCGATTCGGCTGAACGTGGATGCGAGCGATGCGCCCCAACGCCTGCTGCACGCGACGATGCAGTTTCCGGTGAGGCCGGGGCCGATGTCGTTGCTTTATGCGAAGTGGATCGCCGGAGGGCACTCGCCGACCGGACCCATCGAAGATCTCGTGGGCATCCGGATGACCGTGAATGGCAAGGCCGTTCCCTGGCATCGCGATGACGTGAATATCTTCGAGTTCCATGTCGACGTGCCGCAGGGTGTCTCGACGCTGGACGTAGCGATCGATTTCATTTCGCCGCCGGACACAGGGGGCTTTTCCTCGGGCTCGTCAATCACGTCACAGCTCGCCGTGTTGAGTTGGAACCAGGTGCTGCGTGACAAGGCGAAACCTGACCTGATCGCCGATATTATTCGGCCCCATACAACCGGTCCACGGCCGGCTTCAGGCGGTTCCCGATAATCGGCGCGATCCTGCGTGCGCAGTTCCTGAGCATGCGGCCGCGAAGCCGGTCGCGTCGCGGAGGAGTTGTATTTTCGCTTGTCACGAGCCTGCTGTTCTACGGTTTCTGGACGTTTCTGGCGGCAGGTGTGATGTTCTTTTTCAGCGATCCGGACGAGGCCTCGAACTTCATCCCGGCGCTCTCCTCGGGGCTGCTCTTTGTCATGCTTTACTGGCAGCTTACGCCGGTGGTGACGGCCGGGTTTGGAGCCTCCCTCGATACGCAGAAGCTGATGATCTATCCCATTCCGCGCGGGAAGCTGTTTACCGTCGAAATCCTGCTGCGGCTGACCAACGTGCCGGAAATGGTGATTCTCACGGCCGCCGCGGCGATCGGCTTGTTGCGGAACCCTTTGTACGGCGCCAGGACTGCTCCGCTGGTGCTTTCCGGGTTCGCGATTTTCGTGGCGGTAAATGTTCTGCTTTCGGCCGGGACTCGCAGCGTGATGGAGAGATTCTTTCAGCGGACCCGGCTCAAAGAGGCGATCGTGCTTCTGCTGGTCGCGACGGGGCTGGGCTTTCGGGCGTTGATCTTCATGCACGTCGGCAAGGCAGGTTTCGTCCGCTTCGCGCCTGCACAGATTTTCTGGCCCTGGGCGGCAACCGCGCGGCTGATGTTGGGGGATCCCGCCGGATGGGGCCTTGCGGTAACGCTGTCTTACCTCGTTGGTGCTTATGTCTGGGGCAGATGGCAATTCGAACGCGGTATTCGAGTGGAGGAGAACGATTCCGGCCGACGCGAACGCGATGTCGCGAGCGACGGCGTCGCCGAACGGTTGTTCCGGCTGCCCTCCCGGATTCTGCCCGATCCGATCGCCGCTCTGGTCGAGAAGGAGTTGCGCACATTAACGCGAATTCCTCGCTTTCGGATGATTTACGCGATGTCCTGTTTTTTCGGAATTGCGTTCTTTCTGCCGGCTCTCCGCAGGGAGAATACGGATTCGTTCTTCCTGCAGAATGCCCTGACATTGATCGCTTTGTACGGGCTGTTGATGCTGGGGCCGATCAGCTACTGGAACGCCTTCGGCTTCGATCGGTCCGCGGTTCAGGGATACTTTTCCTGGCCGGTCAAGTTCCGTTCCGTGCTGGTGGCCAAGAACATCACCGTCGCTCTGTTGATGATTCCGCAGATTCTGGTGGTGGCAGCGGTGGGGAAGGCGGTTCACATTCCGCTGTCGCCGGGGAAATTCCTCGAGACGGTGATCGTCATCCTGATCGCGTCGCTCTACTGGTTTGCGATGGGTAACATCTGCTCCGTCCGGATACCGCGCGCAATGGATCCGGGAAAGATGAATCAGATGGCGAACAAGATACAGGCTTTGAGCATCTGGGCGGCGCCGCTGCTGCTGTTGCCGATCGTTCTGGCGTACTGGGCGAGGGTCGTCTTCGAGAACGAGCTTGTCTTTGTTGGGATTCTGCTGATCTCGGCGATACTGGGCGCCATTTTCTATATGGTGGGGCTGGATTCCGCCGCGAACAGCGCCGTCAAGGGACGCGAGCCGATGCTGATGCAGCTTTCCCGGGCCGATGGGCCTTTGTCGATCACGTAGGTAAGAAACGATCGTCAGAGGGGCAGGGACACCACTTCCACATTGCTGTTATGGTTGCACGCTGCCCAGCAGGAACTCCCGCATTACGCGCACCACGAACGCCTGATCGTTGAGGAAGAAATAGTGCGGAGCATCCGGCAGCCTGTACACAACCGGGCCGGGCCTGCCCGGTTGTTCAGCGGCAAACTCGCGACTCGTATCCGCGTACCACTGAACAATCCCAGGCCAATTCTGATCAAATTTCTTTTTGTCCGCCGCACTCAGATACCAGTAGAACGCCACCCTGCCCTGAATGGACGGTTGGCTGAAAATGCCGAGGCGCGGCGCCTCGACTTTCGCCCACTCCGTTGGTGGACTGGCCGGCGCCTTGACACCCTGAAGAATTGCCGCGGGTACCCAGCTCGGTGTCGTGCCGCCGGTAATCGTCCCTTTCTGATCGAACTGCACAGCGAAGCAGACCGCCTGGGCAGGTCTTAGAATATCGTCCACCCGCTCGGAGGATGCAAGCAGCGTCTGCAACGATCTCAATTCCGCCTCTGTGTCCGGTGCAGATGGTATTTCAGGGAGTTGGAACCGCTTCGATAAGTCAAAAGCGTCCAGGTAGACCAATTTCTCTACGCGCCGTCCATACCTCACCGCGATCGTACTCAATTCCGAAGCAGCAACCGAATGTCCAACAAAGACGGCCCTGGTTATTCCTAAATAATCGAGGACCGCGATGTCGTCGCGTGCCCTGGTAGCCGGATCATAGTTTGTCACCTGGTTGGGGCCAGGTCCAGGCAAGCTGGAGGGAGGGTATCCCCGGCGGGTAATCCCGATGACGTGAAAATAATCGGTGAACTGGAATGCAAACTGATCGTACACGTGGGCGTTATCGCCCAGCCCCGTGAGCAGCACCATGGTGCGCGATTTGTCCGCGCCGCCCCAGTCCAGCACCTGGAGCCGGACCCCCTGGTCGACCTGCAAGAGCATCTTCTTGTGTGGCGTGCCGTCGAAACACGCCGGTGGTTGATGAGAGCCGCTCGCCGTGCCGGTTTTTTGTTGAGCGAAGCTACTCACGCCATGCGCGAGCGGCAACGCCGCGACAAGGGCTGCCCTGATCAGGATCCGCATTTGAGGCCCCAACTATACCGCGTTTTAAGTAAACCGGGCTACGCCGCAACTCACTGGTTGTATTTGGGATGATGCCGCATGGCCTTGTGGATCACTTTCCATTTACGCTTGTTTTCGGCAGCCGCACGCTGATCCACGGAGCGCTCATGATAGCGGGCTTCGGCCCGTAACTTCTGCCAGGCGGTGAGGCGCGCCGGATCGAGCTCGCCGGTTTCGAGCGCCGCGGACACCGCGCAGCCCGGCTCGCCCGCGTGCGCGCAGTCGTGAAACCGGCACTGATGCGCGAGCGCGGCGATGCCGTCGAACACTTCGTCCACCGAATCCTCGCCCGCCCATAAGGCCAGTTCGCGCAAGCCGGGCGTGTCGATCAGAGCGCCGCCGCCAGGAAGTTCGATGAGCATGCGGCGGGTGGTCGTATGCCGGCCGCGCGAGTCGGACTCCCTCACGGGTTGAGTGGTTTGGCGGTTTCCACCCAGGAGGGCGTTGGCGATGGTCGACTTGCCCGCGCCGGACGAGCCGAGCAGCACCACGGTACGTCCGCGAACGGCTTCGGCGATCGGCGCTACGGACTCGTGCGCTGAGAGCGCGACCGCGGCACTTTCTGGCGGGAGAAGGGGCATCAGCGCTTGTACTTCGGCAAGGCACGCCGGCCATTCCGGGCAGACGTCCCGCTTGTTCAAGGCCACCATCGCCGCGGCACCAGTGCCGAAGCCGCCAGTACGAGGTAGCGTTCGAGACGCCGGAGGTTGTAGTCGCCGTCGAGGCCCATCACGATGAGGATCAGATCGACGTTCGCCGCCAATACTTGTTCGCCACCGTCTCCGGGGCGCCGGCGCGAAATGCAGGTGGTGCGCGGCTCGACACTTTCGATCAGCGCCAGAGTGGCGTCGACGCGTCGGACTCGGACCCAGTCACCCACGGCGGGGAGGTCGGCGTTCCAGCGCAGGGCGCCCGCGGGCACGGCGTCGCACTCGGCACCGTCCAACGGCCCTTGAGTTTGAAATCGCAGGCGGTAGTGTTCCTGGGATGCCGCGCACACGCGTGCACGGACCAGAGAATCGGAAGAATAGATCGTTGGTTGATCGCTTCCCGAAAGATAACTCATTGCTTCTTCGCTCCTGAAAAAACTAAGGGTGAGGGATGGAAGACGTGTTTTAAGAACGCGGGAGTCGAGGAAGTCAGGAGCCAGAAGTCAGAATGGCTGCTCGCGACCGGGTTCCTCTAATCTCCGGCGGCGTGACCCCGCGGCCCTTGTCTTCCAAAGAACTCGCGCAAAGTCACGGGCCAGCGCGGCGCCGCGTTAGCGTCGCTGCGCGGTTGGGTTAGCGAACAATGGTCGGTTGCAAATTAGAGGATAGTGTAAAGCGAGAGCGGAAATAACCGGGAGATCGAGTCATAAACCGCGGGTCTGCAGGGCACCGTCAATCACGGAACACGGAAATAGAATCGACGATCGCGCGACGGCGGGACCGCATGACTGCTGGGTCTCACGGCTGCTAATCTTCGCGCATGGAGAGAGTGGAGGAGATTGAAGCCGCCATCGTCAGTCTGCCAATGCGGGAGTACCTTCGTCTCATCGAATGGCTCCGCGCCCGTGAGGCGGCGAACTGGGACGATCGGATCAACAAGGACTCGGCGTCGGGGAAGCTTGACTTCCTGTTTGCCGAGGCCGAGTCTGACACTGAGCAGGGCCTGGTTCGCGACTGGCCGATCGTGAAGTGAGGTCGGTTGCGACTCGCGGTTTTGGGTCTTGTTCAATGCCTTGCCAGCGGATGTTCAGGCGTTAGCCGCCAGGAACTACCGTTTATGGTGCCGCGACCCACACCATCCGTCGTTACGCTTTTGAAGGTTGCAGGGAAGCGCCATGCGAGCAGTTCACACCGGGAGCACCAACAAATATGGGCCGGGGCTGCTGGTGTGCGTTGCCAGAAATCCTCAGTCTGTGCAGGCGAAATGTACGGGCGAGGGCGGAAGGCCCGCCAGTAATCGCCATGCCTCGCGCCATGCGGAACCCGCTTCGGGCGAGTCCGGATTCTCGTTGAGAAATTCGCGGAAATGAGCGATGGCGTCGCGCCGCAGGAAGTCGGGATTGGTTGGCCTGTTTGCGCCATTCAGGTCAACTTCGGGATAAGCGAGAGTCAGCTGGGCGGCGAGGGTGCGGGCAAGAGTCAGATGGACGTACGGTTTCCACGGACTCGCCGGAAATTCACGCAGCAGCTTCTCTCCGAAACTGACCAGGCCGCCCTGCCAGTTGTTGTGACCATCATCAAAAGAGCAGGGATTCTCCACCCGGGCCACGCCGCCGCTCTCTGCAGCATTTTCTAGTGCAGGTTGGCCCCTCGGGGCATCGCCCGACCAACCGAATGACAATCCGCGTGGAGCGAGCGAGGAACGAGCGATGACCAGCAGACGCCGGTGAGTGGACGCGCCGGGCAGAGGCCCCCCGGGATCGACGGCCAGTACGACGCGCTGATTCGCGGGTTCCCAGACCCGATAGGGACTCCAGTAACCCGATCCCCAATCCCCGTCGGCTCGTTTGAAACGAGGAGGCTCGTCGACGGCTCCGAGTGATGCGGAGAGGTCCGCGGAAACGGATCCTGCGAGCTCGCCGGGATTTGCCGGGCTGTTCACTTCGTACCAAAGCGCAAATAGCCGGCACTTCGGGAAGAGGCTTGCATCCTGGCGGCCCGGTAACGGATCGGTGGGCCTTGCCGGCGGAATGTAGAAGAATGCCTGCCGGGTGACGTGCACACCGCCGGGGAACGTGGTGTCTGTGACGCTGGCTGCGCACCATAAGCCCTGAGTTTCATACTCGTTGTCCCATGCCGCCTTTTTCAGGCGTTCGCGGGGATGGAGATTACGCCACGAACCGAGATCCGGAGTTGAGTCCAGCGCGGATGTTTCGGAAAGCACAAGGCCGCCTAACGAGGATGGCTTCTTTTGAGCGAGGAGGTTACATGCGGCTGTCAGAATCAATAAGGCATTCGCAACCAAACACCGGTTCATGCGACGCCTCATGCAGAGACAATTATAAGGGCGTGAGGCCGAACGCCGCCGGATATCTGACTCTTCCACAGATCCCATCGAGAGCTTTTGGGCCGAGTTCGATCGCCATAAAGGCTTCGGGAGGGAAAGGGCTTGCCAGTGCGCGCGCGTCACCGGTTGAAAAGCCGAACCGGGTGTAGTAGTCGGGGTGACCCAGGACGTGGACGATCTGCTCGCCCTGTTCGCGCAGGCGATTCAGGCCGGCACGAATCAAGTTTCCTCCAATGCCTCTGCGCTGATGTTCGGGCAAGACTGCAATCGGCGCTAAAGCGACGGCGTCGATCGGGCTGCCGGCGGTATCGATCCACATCCTGCTGAACACAATGTGCCCGATGATCTGATTGTTTATCCCGGCTACGGTTTTCATTTCAGCTACGAGGGAGAGAAGCACGGCGGCTTCGTTCCTCAGGTTGTCAACGAGATTGGCTTCGTCGATCCGTCCGAACGCGGATTCGTTGACGGCGCGAATGGCGGTTCGGTCATCGGCATATTCACAACGGATGACTACGTTCTCAGCATCATTCGTAAGCGAAAGCACTCGCGCATTCTATCTTGAGTGGACTCCGTCGCCAGACCGATGGTCAGTAGATCAACCAGACGCCCGGTGTTAGTACTTCGAGAAGGTGCCGGTCCGGATCCCGGAAGTAAAGACTGCAGCCGCCCCGATCCCACACGCGTTTCTCTTCGATCGCGATTCCGTTTTCGGTCAGCCACGTTTCCCAGGCCGCAAGGTCGGGGGCGTCTATGGCGAAGGCAATGTGGAGTTCGCCGTCGCCATCATGCGGCGACGTTATGTCGCGTGAGCCGCCTTTCGTGAACAGCAGTAATACATGGCAGCGCCCGGCGTCCATGGCGCAGCCGCGCTCCCCGAAGTCGCTGATGATTTGAAAACCGAAGATCTTCTCGTAGAACCGGGCAGAGCGGGTGACGTCAGTCACGTATAGTGATGACTCCAGAATTCCGGCAGTTTTTGGAGGGGCGCCGGTTTCCCGATCGGTTTTCATCGTTCAAACCATTTTGTCGTAGTCCGCGTGGGATCCGTCGAGTTGACCGAGAGCGCGATAACCGAGGCGGATACGAACGGACCAGGTGTTGTTCTCTTCGTCCACCTTCTTAAAACTCAGCCCCGGGTGCGAAGGGTTGTTTCTGAACAAGCTACGCGGGGTGAACGACTGAATCCAGGCAGTTCGTCGGCCGGGCGTGTTTCGCCGCGACGGTGTTCTTCTCGGGCATCGTTAGCCAGGGATCGCAGAGTCGCCGGATATTTTCGAAGACTGCGCATCCAGTCTTCCTCATCATCCAGGGCGGCGAGATCTGGGACGCCAGTGCATCCTGCTCCTCTTGAGAGAGACACTCAACGCGCCGGAGCGCGCTTTCGAGTAAGCCTGTCATGCTTATGGTAACTCGGAAGAATGGAATGGCTGCCGAGCTGCGGAATTTCGGAGCGGCAACCCGATAGAATAGTACGCATCACATCGACGCATTCGCCGATGCGCAAGGAGTACCGAGAATGAGCAAAGTCACCCTTAAGGTGAACGGAAGTACGCACACTCTGGATATCGATCCCTCGACGCCTCTGCTCTACATTCTTCGCAACGACCTCGGCCTGCAGGGGCCGAGATTTGGTTGCGGGCTGGGCCAGTGCGGGGCGTGCACAGTGATCATGAACGGCGTCGCGATTCGGTCGTGCATTACTCCGACCTCGTCCGTGAAAGCTGAAATCACTACGCTCGAAGGACTCGCCAAAGGGGGGAAACTCCACCCGCTGCAGCAGGCCTGGATCGACGAACAGGTGCCTCAGTGCGGCTTTTGCCAGAACGGCCAGATCATGACCGCCAAGGCGCTGCTGGACAAGATTCCCAATCCTAGTGACTGCGCAGCTTCGCGAGGGAATGAACGGGGTGCTGTGCCGGTGCATGACGTTCTACCGCGTGCAGGCGGCCATCAAGCGCGGCGCGAAGGCGATCGCGGATGCGCGGCATTCGGCGAAGACGGGGGTGACGGCATGAAGAAGCTCAGGGGTATTCCGCGGGAAGTCGAACAGGAACTGGAAAGGTCGAGCATCAATCCCTCGCGCCGGGAATTTTTCCGGAACGCGGGCATGTTTGCCGTGACCTTCAGCGCGGCGGCTGCAGTGGGTACACTCGCGCCTGAAGCGAAGGCCCAGACTGCCGCTGCGGCTCCGGCTGCCGGAGGCGGTCCGTATCCCGACCCGGACTTCCGGCAGGTCGATTCGTGGATCGTAATTCATCAGGACGACACCGCGACCTTCTACGTCGGCAAGACGGATTGCGGTCAGGGCACGGGAACGGCGTTCCGGCAGATCATGTCGGACGAACTGGACTTCCCCTTCGCGAAGACCACATGCATCATGGGCAGCACGGATATCACGGTCGACCAGGGCGGTTCCGGCGGCTCGACCGCGATGGAGCGCGACAGCTGGCCGATGCGGCGCGTCGCGGCCGAAGCCCGCAGGGTATTGCTCGAAATGGGATCGACCCAGCTTGGCGTGCCTGTCGACCAGCTGAGCGTGAGCGAGGGCGTAATTACGGTCAAGGCCGATCCTTCGAAGCGCGTGACGTACGGACAACTGATCGGCGGGAAGCGATTCAACGTCCCGGTCAAGGGGAACAATATCAACGCGATTACCGGGGTGGCCGCGGTCAAACCGGTGCAGGCGCTGAAGAATCGTCGGCCAGTCGCCGCAGCGCTACGATATTCCCGCCAAGGTGGACGGTTCGCTGAAGTGGGCAGTGGACATGAAGCTGCCCGGCATGGTTCACGCGCGCAATGTGAAGCCGCCGTTCGCGGGGGCGAAGCTGATCAGTGTCGACGAATCGTCGGTGCGGAACATGCCTGGGTTCGTCAAGGTGGTCAGCAAGGGCAACTATCTCGCGGTGGTCTGCGAGCGGGAAGAGCAGGCGATCAACGCGTCGAGAAAGCTGAAGGCGACATGGGAGAAGCCGGCCACAGCGCCCTTCCCGTCATCGGAAAATTTGTTCCAGTACATGCGCGCGGCGACGCCGACCAGCGTTTCCAAACCGATCCTGGTGGGAGACCCGGACACAGCGTTCTCAGGCGCGGCAAAGGTGATCGAAGCGGATTACGACGTCCCGTTTCAGGGACACACGGCGTTCAGCCCGGCGCACGCGATGGCAGACCCGTCGAATGGATTGATGACGATCTATTCGAACGACATGAAGTCCTACGGGATGCGCGTGGGCGTGGCCACTTTCCTGGGGATGCCGCAAAGAGAAAGTGCGGGTCATCTGGATGGAAGGCCCGCAGGGGTTCGGCCGCACGGCGGCCGACGATGCGGGGTTCGAGGCGGCTTATATTGCGAAGGAGATTGGACGCCCGGTTCGCATGCAATGGATGCGGGACGAAGAGACCGCATGGGACACCAAGGGTCCGGCCTTCGCGATTAAGATTCGCGGGGGACTGGACGCGTCCGGGAATCTGGTGGCGTATGACTATCATGGCCGCGCCGCCGACTACAACCACGTGGGATACAACGAGCCCGACAGCGTCTTGATTGCTCAGCTCATGGGGATCAGGCGCGACAAGCCGGCGGCCGGCAGCTCGGAAGTACCGGCGGAAGTGTACGAAATTCCTCATCGCCGTATGTCGAGAGACGTGGTGAGCATGCCCCTTATCTGGGAGACGCCGGTTCGCACGGGAAATTTGCGAGATCCCAACGGGCCGCAATCGACCTTCGCGGCCGAGTCTTTCATCGACGAACTGGCCGTGGCCGCGAAAGCCGATCCGGTGGAATTTCGCATGAAGCTTCTCACGGCGAGCACGAAGGACGATACGGGCTTCCGGAGGGCGCGGTCGATTGCGGCAGTGAAGGCAGCGGCGGAAACTTACGGTTGGGATGCGCGTCCCTCGCCCAAGCCAGTGGGGACGGGAGACATCCTTACGGGGCGTGGTTTCGCTTATTCATTCCGCGGACAAAGTATTGCCGCGGAGATCGCCGAGGTCGAGGTCAACCGCCGCACCGGCCGCGTCTGGGTGAAGCGGCTGGTATGCGCGTTCGATGCCGGACTGGTAATTAATCCGGACGCGCTGCGCCACACCTGTGAGTGCGCGATGCTGCATTCGTTGAGCAGGGCATTGCATGAAGAGGTGCAGTTCACAACGGAGAAGGTCACGAGCGTGGACTGGTTCACTCATCCGAGCCTTCGGCACGCTGACACTCCGGCGAAGATCGATGTGGTGCTGGTGAATGGAGATCCCAATCCGAACCGGCCCGACCTTGCTCCGTATGGCGGCGGCGAGGCGGCGTGCAAGCCGCTTCTGGCAGCGGTGGCGAATGCGATTTACGATGCGACAGGCGTCCGGCTCCGCAGGGTTCCTTTCCGGGACGAACGCGTGCTTGCCGCATTGAACGCCGCGCGCGTCTGACGACGGGGATTCTCAGCGCAAACCGAGCCGCGCGATCTTCTCGGCCGAGCCTTCCATGCCTGCTGCGAGCCCCTCGTTTCCGGGGGGCTTCATGCTGAAGACGTGATCGACGAAAGTGTATTCGTAGTAGCCGAGCCGGGCGAGAGGGCGGATGCGGGCAATATCGATGCGCCCATCGGTGAAAGCTTCATCGGATATGTGAATGGCGACGACTCTGCCGAACACGACGTCCACCATGCCCATTTTGCCGTTTCCGGGAAGCCGAACGGTCTGCAGATACGCGCATTCAAAATGGACGGGCGATTCCGCCACTCTCGGCGGATGAACCAGCCGCGACGGCGCCTTGGTAAGCCCCGCCGAGGCAAACTCGTCGACTTCGGGCGGGAGTTCCGCGGAAGAGCGGTTGACTGCGTCGCGAAGGTCGTATGTCGCCATGTTCCAGACGAATTCTTTGCTGGCCTCGGCGTTGACGACGGTGTCTTTGCGCTCTCCGCGAGTGTTCTGATTGGCTGAGAACATTACTGTCGGAGGATCGAAGGTCACGTTCTGGAACTGGCTGAAGGGCGCGAGATTATCGATTCCGTCGGCACTCGTGGTGGAGATCCAGCCGATGGGGCGCGGCACAACGCAGGACTTGAAAGGATCCCAGGGCAGGCTGTGGCTTGTCAGGCCGGGCTCATAGTACATGGCTCATAGTACCTGGCTCATATATATACGACCGATTATCCTCTGCCAAAACTCGGAAAGCGGTTACTTGCCAACGATCACAACAGAGAACGATCCGGGTACCCATTGACTTCCAGCGGGCGCGCCGGCTGGCGCAGGAGGCTGTACGGCGTCCGCCGCGACCAGCAGAATTCGATCAGTCTTGCTGTCCCAGACCATTTGCTTGGCGCTCGGCTTTGTTTGCAGGGTTTGTTCGATGGCGAAGGAGGTTGGGCTTTCCTCCTTTACAATCGTGAGTGTTCCGTCAACCTGCGCACTATACGTTTCCATTGTCTTGGGGTTGAAGATCGCCGAATCGACACCGGCGCCGATGGGCAGCGTCTCGAGAATTTTGCCATTTTCCGTCCTGAGGATCACCATATTCTGGGGCTCACGGCAGCCCGCGAAGAGAATGCTGTTCTTCACATCGATAGCGAGTCCGGAACACCTCCCGCCCTTGCCTTCGAGCCCAAACCGGCCTGATACCTGCATCGTTTTCGCGTCGATAACTGCAATGTCATTTCGGTCTCTGATATCGACGTAAACATGCCCCTTGCCGTCGGTAGCGGCCTGTTCCGGCATTCCGCCGAGGTCGATGGTCCCGAGCACCGCGCCCGCAGTCGCGTCGATGATCGTTGCATTCGGAGCGACATGGCTGAAAACGTAGACGCGTTCATTGAACGGATCGAAGAGCATAGCGTCGGGACCGCCCTGCACGTCGATTGTCTTAATCACCTTGAGCGTTTTGGCGTCCCACATCACCACCGGCTTGCTGCCGGCGAAGCCACGGCCCGACTTCGGGTCGATCACGACGCCATTGGCCGCCGCATCGGGAATCTCTCCGGCAGGTTGCAGTGTGTCGAGATCGAAGACCGTGATTCGTCCCGGATTCTTGCGTGGGATGTACAAGCGACGCGAAGCAACATCCGCGAAGGCAGTATCGAACGTGCCAGCCCCGCCGAGCTGGATCGTTTTCAAGACTTTGTACGGGCCAGTGGACTGCTGCGCCGGCGCGACACTTCCCGTCAGAACAGTTAAAATGACCGGCGCGAAGCAGAACCGTCGCATAGATATTTCCCTCAACTCTGACTCGTCAATTCGCGGACCTGGCGAGCAGGTCTCCTGAATTATAGGCCAATTAAAGGATCGGATTTATTTCGTTGAGCGGGCTTAAGCCGGGCGGGCGGATTTCAAGAGGTCTTCGGCCCAGAGGGCTCCGCGAGGATCGTCTTCGTGTTTGAAGTAGACGTAAGCATCGCGTCCGCCGGCGAGCAGTTCACCGACGCGCGCGGCGATCTCGGCCCGGCCGGCATCGGAGTAATCGCCCTTGCGCAGCCGGAAATAGCAGAAGTCGGCGGTGAGGACTTCGGGGATTTCGAGCTTGTCCGATTCTGCCAGACACAGGGCGATGTTTTTCGCGGCGAGGCGTTCGTAGACCGCGTCGGTCAGCCATGAGGCGTGGCGGAATTCAAAGGCGAACCGGATGTCGGTGGGAAGCAGCGGAAGATACTCGTCCAGACGCGCCGTGTCGCATTTGAATGTCGGCGGAAGCTGATAAAGCACAGGGCCGAGGCGGCGGGCAACGCGGAGGGGTTCGAGCGATTTGAGGAAGACGTCGGTGAAGCTCTCCGCTTCCTTCATTTTCATGACGTGGGTAAGCGTCATGTGCGCTTTGCAGGCAAAGGCGAAGCCGGGAGGTGTCGCGTTGAGCCATCCTTCGAAGACGCCGGCTCCGGCGAGGCGGCGGAACGTGTAGTTGGCTTCCACACTATTCAGCCGCGTGCCGTAGTATTCGAGGAACTTCTTCGAAGGCACTTCCTTCGGATAAAAGTCGGGCTTCCACGCAGGGTACGAGAAGCCCGAAGTACCTGCGAAGAGCTGCGCCATCTGCGAGCGATTATTTCGCTGGCGGCGGGGGAGGCGGGGGAGCCGACTGGGCATTACCGGTCGACGGCGCCAGCCCGGGCCGGGGCTGCTGGACGGGGCCGAAGAAGGAATCGTCGAGCTGGACGGTCGCCGCCTTCCGCATGTTGTCGATCTCCTGACGGGCGAGCTCCGGCCGCAACTTCTTCTCGATCTCGGGCTTCACTTCCGCCAGCGGTTTGGTGGTATGCGCTTCCACCTTGATCAGGTGGTAACCGAATGGTGTTTTGACCGGTTCGGTGACTTCACCGATCTTTGCCGCAAAAGCGGCTTGTTCGAACTGCGGGACCATCATGCCCTTATGGAAATCGCCGAGGTCGCCGCCATTGGCGCCGGAACCTTTGTCGTCAGACTCGGCTTTCGCGAGGGTCGCGAAGTCTTCGCCCGCCAGGAGCCGTTTCCGGATCTCCTCCGCTTTGGCTTTGGCTTCGTCGTCGGTGAGTTCCGGTTTGCCGGGAGTCGCCTGCATGGGAGCGCCTTTGACCCGGATCAGAATGTGGCGGGCCTTGAGGACCTCGAATTCGCTCTGGTGCTGGTCGTAGTACTTCTGGACGTCGGCGTCGGTGACCTTCACGGTCTCCTGGAGGTGCTGAAACATGGCGCCGGCAAGGAGGTTTTCGCGCTGAAACGCCAGCTCATCCTTAATTTTGGGTTCATCGGCGATTTTGCTCTTCTCGGCTTGTTCTGCGAGCAGCTTGACCTGGACGAGTTGTTCGGCAAATTGCCGTTTTCCGGGACCCCGGGCCATGGTCTGATATTGAGCCGGAAGGGAGTTAACCAGTTCGTCATACTGAGCTGCGGTGATTTTCTGGTCCCCAATGGTCAAAATAACTTTTGCGGGGTCCACGGGAGCGGCCGGCGGCGCGGCGGCGGACGGTGGCACTGCGAAGTTAGGCGGGGTCACGGCTTTCGGCGGGGCCGGGGCCTGCGCAAAGACAGGTGAAATGGTAGATAAAGCCACAAAGGCTGCGAAAACTTTCACGCTACTATGGTACCGCGCCGAATTCCAGGGTTCTCGCTACCGCGAGTGGTTTTGGGGCCTCGTCCCCGTGGATCTACCCTATAACCTTGGGTGCGCATCAGTTGCTATATTGATTAAGGTCTATTAATTATGACGACGTCGTTTGCCACGCCCACCACTACGGAAAGGCTGAAAGCGGCGCGGGATGCGGGGCTTGGCGAAGATCTTCTGATCGAAGCTTTCCGCCTGATGCATACTTCGCGACGGCTGGATGACCGGGAGATCATGCTGAAACGGCAGCAGCGTATCTTCTTTCAAATCAGCGGCGCAGGGCATGAAGCGATTCAGGTGGCGGCGGGTCTCGCGACGCGCCCGGGACTCGACTGGTTTTATCCCTATTACCGCGATCGCGCTCTTTGCCTGACGCTGGGCATGACGCCGCTCGACATGCTTCTGCAGGCGGTGGGAGCGGCCGAAGATCCGTCGTCCGGAGGGCGGCAGATGCCTTCGCACTGGGCGAGCGCGGCGAAGCATATCGTAAGCAGTTCGTCGGCGACCGGTACTCAATATGTGCAGGCGGTCGGTTGCGCGGAGGCCTGCCGGGTGCTGGATCCCGGCGGGGACAATCTGGTGCTGGCGAGTTCCGGCGAGGGCGCGACCAGCGAGGGCGAGTTCTGGGAATCCATCAATCAGGCGTGTCTGAACCGGCTGCCGGTGTTGTTCCTGATTGAGGACAACGGGTACGCGATTTCGGTACCGGCGGAGTTCCAGACGCCGGGCGGGTCGATTTCGAAGCTGATGGCGGGTTTTCCCGATCTGCTGACGATCGAAGTGGACGGGACGGATCTGATTTCGTCTTACCGCGCGATGCGGGCCGCCGCGGCGTGGTGCCGGGAACGTCATGGGCCGGCACTGGTGCATGCGCACTGCATCCGGCCCTATTCGCATTCGTTCAGCGAAGACGAACGGTCGTACAAGACAAAGCATGAGCGGGAGGAAGAGGCGCTGCGCGATCCGCTGGTTACGTTCCCGAAGTTCCTGATCGAAGAAGGCGTTATCAGACCGACGGGTCTCGAAGAGATCGCGCGGCGAGATCGACCACGAGATCCTGCAAGACACGCACACGGCTCTGAAAGCGACGCCGCCGGAACCGGATAGCGCGCTGGTTCACCTCTATTCGGAGACGGTGGATCCGACGTCGGCGGTTTTTGAAGTTGCGCCGCAACCGAGCGGCGACCCGAAGACGATGGTCGACCTGATCAACGCGACGTTGCGCGAAGAGATGCGGCGCGATCGAGCGCGTGATCGTGTTCGGCGAGGATGTGGCCGATTGCAGCCGCGAAGGGAATCTGTGCGAGGTGAAGGGCAAGGGCGGCGTGTTCAGGCGTAACCGCACGGATTGCAGACCGAGTTCGGCGAGCAAGCGGTGCTTCAACACGCCGATCGCGGAGGCGTCGATTGTGGGGCGCGCCATCGGCATGGCGACGCGCGGGCTTAAAGCCGGTGGCGGAGATTCAGTTTTTCGATTACATCTGGCCGGCGATGATGCAGATTCGCGACGAACTGGCGACGCTGCGCTGGCGGTCGAACGGGCAGTTCTCGGCGCCGCTGGTGATCTGCGCGTGCCGATCGGCGGGTATCTGAACGGCGGCGCGATTTATCACAGCCAGTGCGGCGAGGTGACCTTCACGCACCTGCCCGGGCCTGCGCGTGGTGTTTCCGTCGAACGCGCTGGACGCCTGCGGATTGCTGCGCACGGCGATCCGCTGCGACGATCCGGTGCTGTTTCTGGAGCACAAGAAGCTGTATCGCGAGCCGTACAATCGGTCGCCGCATCCGGGCGCGGATTACACGATTCCGTTCGGCAAGGCGAAAGTGGTGAAGCCGGGGCAGATCCTGACGATCGTCACTTATGGCGCGCTGGTGCAGAAATCGCTGCAGGCGGCGCAGGCAGGTCGAGCAGCGCGATCCGGCGGGAGCGTCGAGGTGATCGATCTGCGGACGCTGTCGCCTTACGACTGGGAGGCGATCCGCGACAGGTGCGAGAAGACCAGCCGGGTGATCGTGGCGCATGAGGATACGCTCAGCTTCGGCTACGGCGCGGAGATCGCGGCGCGGATCGCCGACGAGCTGTTTACGTCGCTGGATGCTCCGGTGAAGCGCGTGGGCGCGCTCGATACGTGGGTCGGCTACCATCCGCAGCTGGAAGCGAAGATTCTGCCGCAGACGGAGGATCTGGTGAAAACGATCGATCAGCTGCTGGCGTTTTAACAGGGTTGCTAAAAGGACCACTTACCGCTCTGTCGAAGACGCGGTTGGCAGGGTCACCGGCGACAAGATCGCCGGCGCTACCGACAGTGACGTAAAGCTCCGCGCCGAGCGGAAGCTCGGGCGGCACCATTGAAAAACCGCCCCGAAGTGACTGGAAAGCTCCGCGCCGGGCGATCGAACGGTTTTTCGTAGTTGCTCGTGGACCGCAGGTCCGTCTGGACAGCGCGGAAGCGCTGGCCCCACCCGCAGAGCGATGGTAAACCCTTCACGGTCGCGGTTCGGAACCGTGTCCGTTGAATCCGGGGCCTCGGGCGCGGTCACTGACCGTATATGCGGTGTCTGGCGGGCGTTTACCAGGTTATGTTCATGTTAGTATCCGAACGGGATCCCCGCGCCCGCGGCCGCCGATGAAGACCTCCGAATCTCCCGATCGACCGATGACCGAAGAAGAGCAGGCGACGTCCGATCAGGTGAAGATCGTTCTGGACAGCGCCGCTTTCCGGAATGCGCCGGCATTGCGACGGCTTCTGAAGTTCCTTACCGACAAGCTGATTGCCGGTGAGGCGGATCAACTCAAGGAGTATTCGATCGGCGTCGACGCGCTGGGCAAGGCGGAGACCTTCGATCCGAAAAAGGATTCCATCGTTCGGCTGCAGATGAGCCGCTTGCGGCAGAAACTGGCGGAATATGAACGCACTGAAGGTAGCGACGATCCTTACATCCTCGAACTGCCGAAGGGTACTTTCCGGCTCAACTGCAAGGAAAGGCCGGTTTCGCCAACGGTCGTGGAACCGGCGCGGCCGGCTTCCCGGAAATATCTTGAATGGACGATTGCAGTTACGCTGATTTGGGCGGTCGTCGCTTCCGTTGCGTTCTGGCGTGAACATGCCAAATCCAGCCAGTTCCAGAATCTTTGGACTCCCGCGCTCGAGGAGTTGTGGCGCCCCATGCTGGCGTCGACAAGACCTCTGGTGATCGCCATTGAGGAGCCTCCTTTCGTCCAGTTGACCGGGTTCGGCGTTTATCGCGAATTGCGATTGAATCGCTGGGACGACATCGAGCGGTCGCCGAGCGTCGCGGCCATAAGGAAGGCTCTTAATAATCCCGGGATCGAGCCGAATTATTATTACGCGCCGATGGGAGAGGTTACCGGATCATTCCTGTTGGGACGGCTGCTTGGGTCCCGTGTTCCGGGGTTATCGCTAACGGGCACCCGGGATCTCTCCTGGAGGCGGCTTGGCGACAGCAATATTATCTACTCGGGCACCGCAGGATTTATCGCCGACCTGCTCAAACCTCTGCCTCTCCAGCCGCAGCTCACGCAAACCGGCCGCGGTGTTTTGAACCCGCATTCCGGACCAGGTGAGTCCGCTTCCTATGTGGATCAGCTGCCCGAAGGGCCGGCCGGCGACGGAGAGGCTTACGCCCTTGTGACCCATTTGCCGGGTCCGGCCGGAACGGGAACCGTGATAACGTTCGCCAGCAGTTCCACCTCGGGGCGGCTGGCCGCAATCCAGTATCTGACCGACCCGGCGCACGCTCAAACACTGGTCGGCGAGATGAAGAAGAAATCCGGCGGAATGCCGCTCTACTACCAGGTGCTTCTGAAGGTGAACTTCAAGGGCGGCGTTCCGCTTCAAACCTCGTACGTCCTTTGCCGCGAGCTTAAGCTGACCTGAGGTCTCCTCGGTTGCGGCAATGGTTCATCGGGAAGTTATTTGGCCGGACCGCCATCTTCCGAGGCGTCGGCAACCTGCATGCTTTTGCCGTTCGCCATCTTTACGACACGTGCTGAGCCCACGTTCGGTTCGGTGGTTGCCCGGTCGGCGTTGACAGTCACCTTTTCGGCGGTTTTGAAGGTGTCTTGCTTCATACCATGCTTTGCGAGGTATCCGGGCTGGCCGTCTCCAGCTTCCACTCCTGCGTTTTTCCAGGGACCCGGCGTGGTGCAGGAGCTTTCTCGGATGGTGACCCGTCACAACCTGCTTTACGGAGCTCAAATCCTCTCTGGGGGTTGGTTTCCCGGCGGAATTCTTCTCGCAGAAGATCTGTTCGGGTTCGCGGCTTCTCGCCGCCGATAAGTTAATGAAAACAATAAGTATCAAACACGTATCGTACGGAATTTCATGGGGTAACACTGCCCTCCCGGCCATGGTTTTGCGTGTCAAACAATTGCATAACCCCTTTATTCTTCGATAGTCAGTTTTGCCGGGTGAAACTGAAGATGCTTTGAAGAAAATCTTGCTTTTGTTCCGCAAATCGACGCTGCCTCTGGCGTCCTTGTTGTTTCTTGCGGCGCTGCCTTCGGCCCAGCCGAGCAGTGCAAACTCCGTAAGAACGACAGCTCCGGCAAATTCTGCAGCCGCGCGCGCAATGCTCGACAAGTATTGCGTCAGCTGCCATAACCAGAAACTGAAGACGGGCGGTTTGAATCTCGAAGGCCTCGACTTGGCGCACATCGGCGATCACGCCGAGATCGGGGAAAAGATCGTTCTGAAGCTGCGGGCCGGCATGATGCCCCCCTCGGGAGTTCCCCGCCCTGACGCAGCTACATACAATATGGTGGCAACTTCGCTGGAACACCAACTGGATCTTGCGACTGGGGCAAAACCCCAATTTCCGCCGCCTGGCGTTCACCGGTTGAACAGAACGGAGTACGCAAACGGCGTTCGCGATCTTCTGGCGCTCGAAATCGATCCGGCTGCGATCCTGCCCGTCGACGACTCCAGTTACGGCTTCGACAACATGGCGGGTACGTTGGGCACCTCGCCGGCGCTGGTGGATTCTTATGTGTCGGCGGCCGCCAAAGTCAGCCGCCTCGCTCTGGGCCACGAGATGGCGACAACTCAGAAGGTCTACAGTTCCCCGCCGGATAATTCGCAAAATCGTCATGTTGAAGGTCTTCCGTTCGGTACCCGGGGCGGTTTGCTGGTTCACCACTACTTTCCCGTCGATGGAGTTTATGCTTTCGACTGGAAACCGGTCCGATCGAACGCGGGCGGCGTGTTCGGCGTCACCGCCGGCCAGTTTCTTGAACTTTCAATCGATGGCAGACAGGTCAAGGTTTGGGATGCCGTGAAAGACGTTCCCCGGGGTGGGGGCACTGACGCTGACCATCATGAGGTGCGCGTTGCAGTCAAAGCCGGCCTGAGAACGATCGGCCTCGGATTTATCACGACCACCGACTTGCCCAGCGATGACTTGAACAAGCACTTTGAGCGCACCACCCTGACCCAGGACATCCCCGGGTTCACGTTCGCTCTGCATGTGAATTCGATGTCCATCACCGGACCGTTTGAGGCGAAGCGGCCGGATCACACCGCCAGCCGGGATCTCATCTTTGTCTGCCATCCGGCGTCGGCCGCCGAGGAACTGCCGTGCGCCCGGAAGATCCTGTCCACTCTGGCCACGAAGGCTTACCGCCGACCGGCCACCGATCGCGACACCGAGAGCTTGCTTGGCTTTTATCAGCAGGGCCGCAATGACGGAGACTTCGAGACCGGTATCGAACGCGGCCTGCAGATGATTCTGACCGATCCGGAATTCGTCTATCGTACGGAATCCGTTCCGTCGGGAGTGAAGCCGGGACAGGCTTATCCGATCAGCGATCTGGAACTGGCCTCGCGCCTTTCGTTCTTCCTCTGGAGCAGCGCTCCCGACGCGGAACTGCTGAAGCTGGCCACGCAGGGCAAGCTGCACAATCCCATGGTGCTCGAAGCGCAGGCCAGAAGGATGCTGGCCGATCCGAAATCCAAAGCATTGGTGGATAACTTCGCCGGCCAGTGGCTCCAGCTTCGAAACCTGTCAGCCGCATCGCCGGTAGCCGACATATTTCCGGACTTCGATGACAATCTACGCCAGGCTTTCAAGACCGAGACTGAACTGTTTTTCAACAGCATGGTTCAGGAAGACCGAAACGTGGTGGATCTGCTCGATGCCGACTACACGTTTCTGAATGAACGTCTGGCGAAGCACTACGGAATCCCCAACGTTTACGGAAGCCAGTTCCGTCGGGTACACCTCGGTCCCGAGTTCGATGTGCGCAGAGGTCTGCTTGGTCAGGGAAGCATTCTGATGGTTTCGTCGTCAGTGGCAGACCGGACGTCGCCTACCAAACGAGGCAAGTGGGTGTTGATGAATATTCTCGGCATGGTTCCTCCGGATCCGCCGCCGAATGTACCGCCGTTTCCCGCAGGCGACTCCAGCAAGGTAACCACGATCCGGGAGCGTATGGAGATGCACCGCAAGAATCCGGGATGCGCCTCTTGCCACAAGATGATGGACCCGTTGGGCTTCGCCATGGAGAACTTCGATGCGATCGGTCAATTTCGCATGGCCGAAAGCGGCATCAAGCTGGATCTGACCGGGCAACTTGTCGATGGCTCAAAGTTCGCGGGCACTGCAGAGTTACGCAGCCAGTTGCTGCGCTACTCGCCGCAATTCGTGAACACGATGACCCAGCGGCTGCTCTCCTACGGGCTCGGCCGCGGGCTGGAGTATTACGATATGCCGACGGTTCGCCATATCGATAAAGAGGCCGCCGCTCACAATAACCGCTTTTCTTCGCTCGTGCTCGGCGTGGTCGAGAGCCAGCCATTTCGAACCAATCAGGCCGTGGGTGAGGTTGTCGCCCGTAAGTAGTAACTGTCAAATTCCAGGGAGAATCCTAAATGTATATAAAGAAAACTCACCTTTCCCGCCGTACTGTGTTGCGCGGCATGGGCGTCACACTGGCGCTGCCGCTTCTGGATTCGATGGTGCCCGCGCACACGGCGCTGGCGAAGACGGCTGCAACCCCTGCACCGCGTTTCCTGGGCATCTTTTCCTCGCATGGATGGTCGCCCACCTACTGGAACGATCTGCGTGACGAAATTCCTCCCACAGAGGGGCGCAACGTGGGACTGGGCTTCGTCCATAAGCCTCTGGAGCCTTTCCAGAACCAGCTGACCATCTGCAGCGGTCTCGATGCGACTTCGTCCATGCCGCCTCCCGGAACCAGCGGCGGCGACCACGCCCGCGCGGCGGCATCGCTCACCGGCGCGTCTCCGAAGAAGACAGGCGGTCCCGACATCTGGTGCGGCGTCAGCGTGGATCAGGTAATTGCACAGAAGTACGGTCAGGAGACGTTGCTTCCCTCGATGCAGGTCGGCATTGAAGATCCTGGTTCAGCCACAGGCGTCTGCGGCTGGGGCTATAGCTGCGCTTACACCAATTCGATTTCGTGGGCGGGCCCGAACAAGCCGCTGCCGCACGAAGTGAATCCTGTTGTTATCTTCGAACGGCTGTTCGGCGATGGTGCAACGCCTGAAGAACGCATCGCCCGCAAGCGCGCGGGGGCGAGCATTCTGGACGCCGTTACAACGAAGGTGGGACGTCTTCAGCAGGATCTGCCTTCGAGCGATCGCACCCGTCTCAGTGACTATCTCGACAACGTTCGAGAGGTGGAGCGCCGGATGCAACTCGCCGCGAAGCGCACCACGGGTGCTCCCGGGATGGACATGCCGTTCGGGCCGCCGCCTTCGATCGACGAACACATCAAGCTGATCTGGGACCTGCAGTTACTCGCGTTTCAGGCCGACATCACGCGCGTTTCGGCGATGCTGTTCTGCCGCGATGAGAGCTCCACGTCGTATCCGGAGTCCGGTGTCATGACCTCGAATCATCCGGCTTCGCACCACGGCGAAGATCCGAAACGCCGCGAAGACTGGGCCAAGATCAATCGTTACCACATGAAGACTTTTGCCTATTTCCTGAAGAAGATGAAGGAGACTCCGGACGGGGACGGCAATCTTCTGGACCATTCGCTGGTGCTGTGGACCAGCAATATGGGGAACGCCAATCAGCACAGCCACGTGAACGTAGGCAGTTTGCTCATAGGCGGCGCTTCCGGCGGTCACAAAGCCAAACTCAATATCAACGCGAGCGGGCCTACCTCGAACTTCCTGCTCACCACGCTCAACGTTATGGGAATTCCCAACAACAGCATTGGCGACAGCACCGGACCGGTGGCAATCGCTTAGTCCGGCATGGAGTTCAAATGCGAAGTCGAATAGCTCCCTTACTTTTGTTTTTGCTGGCGGCGGGAGTGCCGTCCGCCAGCTTCGCGGCCAGCCCCGTGGTGGGGCCTGCCGCGGCTCCCGCCCCGAGCCCGGTCGCCGATGCAGCGATGAAGGGCGATCTTTCCGGGGTTCGAGCTCTGATCGCGAAGAAAGCGGACGTCAACGCGCCGCAGCCGGATGGTTCCACGGCACTTCACTGGGCGGTGCATCTTTCGAACCACGATATGATCGACGCGCTTCTCAAAGCGGGAGCAGATCCCAAGGCTGCGACGCGCCTGGGCGCGACCCCGCTTTACCTGGCATCCGTAACGGGCGATCCCGTTTCAATCAAGAAGCTTCTGGCCGCGGGCTCGGATCCGAACGAGAAGATTCTTGAGCACGGGGAAGCCTCGCTTATGTTTGCAGCCCGCTCCGGTAATCTGGATAGCGTCCGGACTCTGCTGGATGCCGGAGCAAAAGTCGACGTTTCAGATCAGTTGCGCGGCACAACGGCGCTCATGTGGGCCGCCGAACAAAATCACGCCGATATCGTCAAGTTGCTTCTGGATCATCATGCGCCCGCGGATGCGCGCACGAAGGTTGTGGCCGGCGCCGTTCGGCCAGCTCGAAAACCTGCCAAAGCCGCGGCCGCGGCTGCTGCCGACGGTCAGGAAGAGGAAGAGGCGCCGGCGCAACCGCTGCCAGCCAGCGCTAATTCGACAGGCGGCGTCACAGCGTTGATGCTGGCCGTGCGTGAGAATGCCATCGAAGCGGTAACCGCTCTTTTGGATGGCGGGGCTCCCATCAATGAGACATCCGGCAACGGAAGCACCGCGCTCCTGGTTGCGACGCAAAACGGCAACGCCCGAATGACGCACCTGCTTATTGAACGCGGCGCCGACGTGAATCTTGCCAATGGCAAAGGATGGAATCCTCTTTATCTGGCGATCAAAGCCCGCACTCTGGAAAAGGGAACCATGCCGAATCCCGAGGTGGACGAAAAGGGGCTGATGGAAGACATCAGGATGATGGTCGACAAGGGCGCCAATGTGAACGCACGGCTGAAAGCCGACACGGAAATTCACAACGGTATTGCGGCTACCTGGCTTCGCGAGGCGGGCGCGACACCTTTCCTGCGTGCTGCGCTGTGCGGCGATCTGGAAGTGATGAAGCTGCTTCTGGCGCATGGCGCTGATCCGAAGATTTCCACGGCTGACGGCACTACCACTTTGATGGCGCTTTCCGGCGTGGGTTATGCCGAGGGTTTCATGCACGATTTCGGAACGCCTGAGGAGTCGCTGGAAGCGATGAAGCTCCTGCTCGACGCCGGCATTGATGTCAACGCGAAGAACACCGACGACGTGACAGCCCTTCACGGCGCTGCGCATAAGAATTTTGTGGCGGGTATCCAGATGCTGGTCGAGCACGGCGCAGATCTTACGGCGCGCAGTCATCGCGCCAGCCCGTTCGAACGCGTGGGCAACCCCGGCAATACGCCACTGGACTGGGCGACGGGCGTGCAGATCGGCATGCAGTCTTCCATCTACCATCCCGATTCTGTGGCAATGGTTTCAAAGCTGATGAAGGAACGCGGCATTGAAGTCAAAGGTCTTTCCAGCACCAAAGGAGGCTTGGCTGTCGCCAGGTAGTAGCCGAGATCTAATGAGTAAGAACACCCTGTGCGGCCTCATTGGGGCCGCACTTTTCTTTGTGAATCCTCTGAGTTCTTCCGCCGCCACTGTTCTTGACAAGGTTTATGCCGCTCGCCAGGCGAACCGCGGCGTGGAGGCTTATGAGGCGCATTGCGCGAAATGCCACGAGGGGGCTGAGCCCGATGCGCCCTCGCCGAAGGGGCAGCCCTTTATTGATCGCTGGCGGGAAGCTCCTTTGGATTTTCTGTTTACGCACATTCGGACGAAAATGCCGGCCGACGCGCCCGGAACTTTGGGCCAGGACGTTTATTTAGACATCCTGGCGTACCTGTTGCGCGAGAACGGTTATCCGGCCGGGAACTCCGATCTGACAGTGGATCAACTGGGTGGCATTTTGCTGACAGGCCCCGAAGGCCCGCGCCCTTTGCCTCCGGACTCACTCGTCCGGGTCGTCGGATGCCTGACTCCCGGAGGATCTGCGGACGAATGGAAGCTGACGACGGCGACTTCGCCGGCGCGTGTCAGCGAAGCCGATCAAACGACAGCGGAAGAGACGGCAAAATCCGCGGCCATGCCACCAGGCTCCTCCACGTACATTCTGCGGAACGCTGAAGACCAGCACGCCGACACCTTGAAAAGTCAAAGGGTTCAGGCCAAGGGGGTTCTCAGCGGACAGGGAGACAAGATGAGCGTCAGCGTGCAATCGCTCGCGCGCGCAGGGGCGGGTTGTGACAAATAGACTCGCGTACCTTGCAAGCGGTCTTCTGGCGGCATGCGGCGTGGCGGGCATTCTTTGCGGCGAAACTCCGAAGACCGTGCTCGACGGCGTCTATACGGAAGCCCAGGCGGCGCGGGGACAAGCTGCTTACGAGCGCTCCTGCAGCCGCTGCCACGGCGCCGAACTCGACGGCGGCGGACAGGCGCGGCCTCTGCACACGACCCTTTTCCTTGACGTGTGGCGGGAGGATTATCTCTCGAGCCTTTTTCAATATATGCAGACGAGAATGCCGCCCGGAAGCGCGGAGAATAGTCTGCCGGAAAGCGATTACGTCGATATCCTTGCTTATGTGCTCCAGGTAAACAAACTGTTTCCGGGGAAACAGGAATTGACTCCGCAGACCATTGACACGACGCTTCTTGTCGGCCCGGAAGGTCCTCAGGCTTTGCCTCCGAGCGCCACCGTTCGCGTTGTGGGTTGCTTTACACATCCCTCTGCTGATTCCTGGACGCTGACGCGCGGAACATCCGCAGCGCGCGTGCGTAATGGCGCGGAGACGGACGAGAAGGAGCTGAAACTCTCGGCTCACGTCGTTCCCGGAACGCACAGCTATCGTCTGGAAAATCTTGACGACGATCATCCGGCGTCTGAACTACAGACTCAGGTGGGGCATAAGGTTCAGGCCAAAGGTGTCCTGAACGGCCAGGGAGACACCGCTCGCATTTACGTTCTTTCCTTCCAGGGACTCGGTCAGCCGTGTGATCAGTGACGCGTCCTGGGATTTCGATTTCATCGTGGTTGGCTCGGGATTCGGAGGCAGTGTAAGCGCCCACCGTTTGACTGAAAAGGGCTATCGGGTCGCGGTTATCGAGATGGGGCGGCGCTGGAAGTCTGAAGATCTGCCGAAATCGAACTGGGAGCTTTCCCGCTGGATCTGGCGGCCGCGATTAGCTCTGCGAGGATTTTTCAATATCTCGGCTTTTCGCCATGTGATGATCCTGCACGGCTGCGCCGTTGGTGGAGGATCGATCACGTACGCGAACGCGATGCTCATCCCGCGAGACTCCATCTGGGAAAGCGGATCATGGGCTGGACTGGCGGACTGGAAAACCGAGATGCCAGCGCACTACCGGGAGGCCAGTCGCATGCTCGGCGTCACCGAGAATCGGATCCTGGGGCCGGCGGATCGAATCCTCAACCGCGCGGCGGATGCGGCCGGCGTGGGGCACACGTTCTATCGCACCAACGTAGCCGTGTTTCAACCTCCGGAGGGGGAAGATGGCGGCAAAACTTACCCCGACCCATACTTTGCCGGCGAGGGTCCGGAACGCGCAACGTGCATTGGCTGCGGTGGATGCATGATGGGGTGCCGCCACAACGCCAAGAACACCCTCGACAAGAACTACCTTTACCTGGCGGAGAAGCGTGGTTGCCGAGTATTCCCCGAGACCAGGGTCGTCGACGTGGTCTGTCTGAACGGGACGCAGGATGGGAGCGACGGATATGAGGTGAGTACGGTGAAATCGACAGCCCCGTTCGGCAGGGCGCGTCGCCTCACCTGCCGCGGGGTAGTGTTCGCGGCTTCCGCGCTCGGCACGATGGATTTGCTGTTTCGGCTGAAACAAAAAGGATCTTTGCCGGCGATCAGCGATCAACTCGGGAATCGGGTCCGCACGAATGCGGAGTCTCTGATCGGGGTGCGGATTCCGGGCAACCTGCAGGACCTGTCGAAAGGCATCGCCGTCGGATCGGGCATTTATCTTGACGATCAAACCCATATCGAGGTTGTTCGCTATCCGGCGGGTTCCAACGCAATGAGCCTGTTATCGACACTGCTCATTGAAGGAAGCCCGGGCTGGCGACGCATTCTGCTTTGGCTCGCTACTTTGGCGGTTTCATTGCTACGCCATCCCGCCGGGACCTGGAGAAGCCTCCGGCCTTCGGGCTGGGCGAAAGAGACGCTGATTCTGCTTTGTATGCAGACTCTCGATGGTCATATCGATATGCGCCTGCGCCGTCGCTGGTTTTGGCCGTTTCGGAAAACTCTCGTCAGTCGCGGGAGGAAGGTTCCGACCTTTATTCCCCCGGCGAATGAATTCGCGAACCGGATTGCCGATATGACGGACGGCATCGCCCTGAGCATGATTACCGAGATCCTCTTCAATATTCCCGGGACGGCGCATATCCTGGGAGGGAGCCCTATCGGTAACTCGCCGGAAGACGGTGTCGTGGATCAGAGGGATCGCGTGTTCGGGTATAAGAACATGTACGTCTGCGATGGATCCGTGATAGCGGCCAACCTGGGCGTCAATCCCAGTCTGACGATCTGCGCCTTGACCGAGAGAGCGATGAGCCATATTCCGCGCGCATCGGTCGCGGAATGGAACGATGCGCCGGGTGATCAGTAATCTTGGATAAACTACTTCTCATGCGGCGTACCCTGGCGATCGAGTGCTGTCTGGCGCTCGTCATCGGATTTGTTCTTGCGCCGCTGCAGCACGTGCATCGTGATGAAGGGCATGCCCACTCGCCCTTTATTCACGCGCATCTTCACGCCCCGCACCATGATCACGTCGACAAGCCCGGGGAACACGAGATCGAGAGTCCCGATGAAGATCAGGCATCGCCGCTTGACACCTTTATCGTTGTACTAACACCACACATCTCACCGTTCATTCCGGCGCGAGCGCCGGGCATCCTTCCGAAACCGGCCGAGACGCGGTCAAGTTTCGCGCTGGTCGAAGAGCGCGGCCACGATCCGCCGCGCCTCGCAGATTCGTCGCCCAGAGCCCCTCCCGCCTGATCTTTCCCCTCCAACACCAGTAGTGTGTCCGGATTGCGCTCGCACGCCGGGCTTGACTATTCATGTATCTGCTCGTGTATCAGCCCAGGGAAGGATTTTTGTGAACAGACGAAACGGAAGTATCAGATGCAGAGCGGGTAAACCGACTCTGCTATTAGCCATCGGCCTGGTTTTTGCCGGGGTGTCGAGCGCGCAGTCCAGGCTTAGTCTCGACGACGCAATCACGCAGGCGATCGAATCGCGGGCTTCGCTCAAAGCGGAGAACGAGCGTATCGCGGCGGCGCGCGGTCTTGAGAAGCAGGCGAGCCTGAGGCAAAATCCTGAGTTTCTTTTTCAAAATGAGAACCTCCGGCCAGGCCAGACGTATACCCGCGACGTGGATACGGTGGCCTATGTAATTCAACCCCTTGATTTCATGGGCAAGCGAACCCACAGGATGGAGGCCACGCGGGAGGGTGTCGTTCGTACGCAGGGTGAATACGATCTGGCGCGAGTTCAGCTGATCAACTCTGTCAAGCTGGCTTACTGGACTGCCCGCGGCGCACATGAAGTCCGCGAGGTGCTTCGGGAATCGGTCGCCAATTTTCAGAAGACTGTCGATTACCATGCCGCCCGGTTCAGCGTTGGCGCGATCGCTGAGCAGGACCTGCTGCGCGTCCGGCTCGAGAGCGAACGGCTGAAGATTTCGGCGAATCTCGCGGTAGTTGAAGCTGACCGGGCCACCATGGCTTTGTTTAAAGAGATGGGCAGACCAGTGGTTCGGGACGTCGTCCTGACAGAACCGCTGGAGCCTGCCGATAACTTCCGCGAAGCGACCCTCGACGAGGTGCTTGCGCAACGCAGCGAAGTCAAACTGGCACGCGCCAGCCTGGCGGAATCGACGGCGAAAGAGAGTCTGGAGGCCGTTCTGGCGCGTCCCGATCTGAGTGTATTTGCGGGTTACAAGCGAACCGAATTGCCGGATACCACTTATGGGGTCAATACGATCATCGCGGGTTTTCAGATCACGCTGCCGGTGATCAACAGGAATCAGGGCAATCGCGAGGCCGCCGGGGCGGAGGTGCGGCGGCGGCAGCAACTGGTGGCGGGGGCCGAGGCGGATGTTCGGGCGGAATACGAAAGCGCTCTTCAGGAGTACCGGACGAGGCGCGACGAGGCAACGAGTACCCTTCAACTGCTCCGTCAGGAGGCAAGCAACGTGGCGCAGATTGCAAACAACGCGTATGTCGAAGGCGGGACGGATCTGCTGAGGTTGCTGGATGCCGAGCGCGCGCGGATCGACGCGGATCTCGCCTGGGCGCGAGGCATGAGCGATTATCACCAGAGCATCGTCCGGCTCGAAGCCGCGGAAGGAGTCAGCCGGTGAGAACTTTCAGCTCCATTTCTATCGTATTCCTATCCTTGATGGGGTGCGGCTGCGGCAGTAAGACCTCGCCGGCGGAGAAGGCTGCGCCGGAAGCGAAGGCCGCGAGATCGGAGATCGTTCTCACGCCTGCGCAGATGCAGGCTGCGGCGATCGAAACGCAAACGGCCGCGCTCAGTTCCGCGCCCGCAATCCTGCAGGCAAAAGGCCGCATTGTATTAGCGGACGATCACGTCTGGCGAGTCGGTGTTCGCTCGCAGGGCCTGGTGATGGTGGTTTATGCGGGGCTCGGCGATTACGTCAGGAAGGGCCAGGTTCTTGCGCGATACCACGCCGACGAGGTCCGCGAAGAGCGGGCCAAGTATCGCGCGTCTGTTGCGGAATTGCGTCTGGCCGAGACGACGGCGGCACAGGCGCAGCGGAATCGCGATCGCGCTCAGAGACTACTGGAATTGAAAGCCGGCTCCGTGCAACAAGTGGAACAGGCACAGCAGGATCTGGTGGCCGCGCAGTCCGCCATTAAAAGAGCGCAGATCGAAGTGGATCGGGGAGAAGATCTGCTGGAAGACGACCTTAAAGTCAAGGTCGAACCCCCGCCCGCAAGCGCAGGTGAGTTCGCGGACGATGTTCCGATCTTCGCTCCCGAGTCCGGTTACATCATCACGAAGAACGTGACGCCGGGTAAGACCGTTGACCTGACGTCTGAGACATTCGTGATCGGCGATTTATCGAAGGTCTGGATGCTGGCTTCGGTAAGTCAGGAAGATCTGGCCGGTTTACGCGTCGGAACCGCAGCTACTGTAGTGGCGCCGGGCGACCCTCCGCAGCGTTTTCCCGGTCGTATTACCAGCCTTGGGCAGCAATTCGATCCGGAGACTCGGATGATCGAAGTGCGTATCGCCCTCGATAACCCACGCAATCTGCTTCGGCCGGAGATGCTGGTCAGCGCGGAAATTCCCCGGGGAACGGGTAAACCGGCGATGCTGATTTCGTCGGATTCCATTCAACAGATCGACGACGCCGATGTCGCGTTTGTGATGACCGGGCCAGGGCATTTCCTGATTCGCCCAATTCGCGTTGGACCGACGCTCGCCGGAAAAACCACCGTTCTGGAGGGGATTAAACCGGGCGAACAGATCGTAAGCCGCGGTAGTTTCCTGCTCAAGTCACAGCTCCTGAAATCGACGATGGAGGAAGAGTAACTCCATGCTGAATCGCATTATTGACGTTACTCTTCAGTGGCGGTGGCTCGTATTGACGGGCATTGCGGTCTTACTGGCCGCAGGCGGTTATGCGCTCTACACGATTCCGGTGGAGGCGTTTCCCGACCTCACCAATAACCAGGTGGTGGTGGTGACGAATGCTCCGTCTTTGCCTCCGACGGAGGTGGAGCAGCTGGTCACTTATCCGATCGAACGCGCCATGCTCGGACTGCCCGATAAGGAGGAAGTTCGTTCGCTCTCGAAGCTTGGGCTTTCGATGGTCACCGTCGTTTTCGACGATTCGGTGGCGATGTATTTCGCGCGCCAGCTTGTGAGTGAACGACTGCAGCAGATCTCGTCTTCATTGCCGGCCGGAGTCCAGCCGGTTCTCGGGCTTCCCGCCACGGCCTTCGGCGAGTTGTATCAGTACACTCTCTCCGGTCCGATGAGCCCGATGGATCTGAAGGATCTGCACGAGTGGGTGATCAAGCCGCAATTGCGAACGATGCCCGGCGTGAGCGAGATCAATGCCTGGGGCGGCCAGACGAAGCAGTTTCAGATCGTCGCCGATCCGGCGCTGCTCGACCAGTATGGGCTGACGTTGCACGACGTAGCTTCACGCGTCGAGGACAACAATACGAACTTCGGCGGCGGTTATATCGAGCATGCTTCGGAGCAGTACACGCTGATCGGTTCCGGGCGCGCCACCACGACCAGCGACTTCGGCAACATCGTTCTGATGGCCCACAAAGGCACGCCTGTGCTGCTGCGCGATGTCGCGAGGTCCGCATCGGCGCGGCTCCTGCCGAAGGGGCGACCCTGCGAAACGGCGAAACCGTTTCCGGCATGGTGATCATGCTGAAGGGCGAGAACGGCAAGCGGTTGATTGAAACCGTTAAAGAGAAGATCGCCGGCCTGCGCCTGCCGCCGGGAGTAAAGATCCTTCCCTTTTACGATCAGGCCTTCGTGATCGACGGCACGATTCATACGGTGGAGAAGAACCTTTTTGAAGGCTTCCTTCTGGTCACCGTGGTGCTGCTGCTATTTCTCGGAAACCTTCGCGCGGCCCTGATTACCGCCGCGGTGATTCCGTTTTCCATGCTGATCAGCTTTCTCGGCATGCGGCTCTTCGGCATCAGCGCAAATCTCATGAGCCTGGGAGCGATCGATTTCGGCATGATCGTGGACGGCGCCGTGGTGATGATGGAGAATTCCGTGCATCGTCTGGAATGGAGCCGCGAAGGCGGGTCGATTCTCGAATCGGTGCGCCACGCCGCACATGAGGTCGCACGCCCGATGACTTTCGCGGTGGTCATCATCATCGCGGTCTATCTGCCGATACTCTTTTTGCAGGGCCTCGAAGGCCGTATGTTCCGTCCCATGGCGATTACTGTTTGCATGGCTCTCGTTGGCTCGCTGTTTCTGGCGCTGACGCTGGTGCCTTTGCTGACCTCGTTCGCCTTCCGGAAATTCAGGCGCGGCGTGAAGCACGAGCACGCTTTGATGAAGATCCTGGATCGTGCCTATACGAGCGCTCTGACATGGACGATGAACCACCGCCTGATCACGGTCGCATTTTCCGCCGTGGTGCTGGGCGTCGCGCTCGGATCGCTCTTCTTCATCGGTACCGAGTTCATGCCGAAGCTGGACGAAGGGTCGATCCTGGTGGAGACGCGCAAATTGCCGGGTATCTCGCTGACTGAATCGGTCGAGATCAGCAAACGCATCGAGAGCCGACTGAGATCCTTTCCCGAGATCGCCGATGTGGTCATCAAGATCGGCCGTCCCGACTTCGCCACCGAAGCGATGGGAATCAACGAAGGCGATACGTATCTTTCGCTGAAGCCCATGAACACGTGGACGCGCTTTCACAGCAAGGAGGCGCTTATCGATGCCGTCGATAAGGAAATGGCGACCATTCCCGGCATTGCCTGGAATTTCACGCAACCAATGGCCATGCGCATCGACGAGACAATTTCCGGCGTTAAGGCCGATCTCGCGGTCAAGGTGTTCGGCGAGGATTTCCGTACCCTGAACTCGATCGCGCAGCAGATCCTGCGGTCGGTCTCGTCCGTTCGCGGCGCGGCTGATCCTCAGATGGAGATCACGTCCGGCGTGGCGGATTTGTCGATCGCGGTCGATCGCGCCGCTCTTGCCCGCTACGGCCTCAACGTCACTGATGTCGAGGAGGCAGTTTCGAGCGGCGGATCGGGCGATGTGATTTCGGAGGTGATGGACGGCCCTAGACGGTATACGGTTGCACTGCGCCTGCCGGAGCGATACCGGACGGATCCCGACGCGATGCGGCGTATCGTGCTGCGCGCTCCGGGCGGAGAGCAGGTTACCCTGGACCGCGTGGCCGATATCCGGGTGAAGCGCGGGCCGGAAATCATCAATCGCGAGGAGGGACAGCGGCGGATCGTGGTGATGTCGAACGTTCGCGGCCGCGATCTCGGGAGTTTCGTCGCCGAGGTGCGTTCGAAGATCGACCGGCAAATCGCCTTGCCGCCCGGGTACTTCATCGAATACGGCGGCCAGTTCGAGAACCAGGAACGCGCGATGCGCAGACTGATGCTGATCGTGCCTGTCGCGATCGGATTGGTGTTCGTGCTGCTGTACTTTACTTTCACGTCGGGCTGGCTGGCGCTTCTGGTTGTCGGAAACGTTCCTTTCGCATTGGTGGGTGGCGTGGCGGCACTCTGGATACGAGGCATGAATCTCAATCTTTCGGCGTCGATCGGCTTTCTGGCTCTGTTCGGCGTCGCGATGCTGAATGGCGTTGTCCTGGTGAGTTCGATCCGGCAGACGCTTGCGGCCGGCGCCCCCGTCCGCGAGGCCATGCTCGCGGGCGCGCGGCGACGGCTCCGGCCGGTTCTCATGACCGCGTCGGTGGCGAGCCTGGGATTCATTCCGATGGCGTTATCTACTTCAACCGGAGCCGAGGTTCAGCGGCCGCTGGCGACGGTCGTTATCGGAGGATTGTTCAGTTCCACTATGCTGACGCTGTTTCTTCTGCCGGTTGTCTATGAGTGGGCTTATCGCGATTCTGGACGATCCGTGAGGGAGGCTTAGTCGTTCGATAGCAAGTGCGGATTCTCCCTATCAAGTTATCCTTGGGAAACGTCGGGAATCGGATCGCGCCACTTCGGGAAGTGCTCTGACTATGTCGAGATTTCTGTTCACCGTGTGGCCCTTGCGGTCCCACCTGAATCCGTTTATGTGTGTGGCTCAAAGCCTGCGTCAGCGGGGCCACGAAGTGGCATTTTATACAGGCGCGGCCGTCACGTCGATAGTCCTGCAACAGGGTTTTCGATGCTTCACCTTCGATGCCGTCAACGATTCACGCGTGGAACGAAACTTCCGAAAATTAACTTCGCGCAACTTGAACCCGAACGCGTGGCGCGAAGTTGTGCTGGGCACCGTGCCCGATCAATTGCGCGATCTGGATACTCTCTGGCCACAGTGGGAACCAGAAGCAATTGTTTGCGATATGGCGATGTGGGGACCGATTCTCGTCACGCATGAAGTGCGCGAAATACCGGTGGCCGTTCTGTCCCACGTGGCCGCTTGTCTGTTGCCCGGTAGAGAGAGTCGGCTTCCGGGAATGGGCTGGATGCTTCGGGCAGCACGAGCGCGGCCTCTGGCCGGAATCGTTGCGAGTCTGCTGCGCATGGGGTCTGCCGGAGTTCCGCGGGCGGCGAACGAACTACGCAGATCGTGGGGCTTGCCTGCGATGCGCGGGACGGTGACGGAGTTCACGGCACAGCTTCCGCTCTACCTGGTGCCGGGAACGCCCGATTTCGATGGCCTTCGGAATGACCTGCCGCCGTCTGTCTCTTATGTGGGTCCCTGTCTCTGGGACAAGAATCGCGAGCAGGCTCGGCCGGAATGGATTGGCCGGATTTCCCGGGACTGTCCTTGCGTAATCGTAACTGAGGGATCGATGTATCCCGAGGAGCCGATAATCCTGCGCGCGGCCGCAAAAGGATTGGCGAATCGAAACTGTAGCGTGATTCTTCTGGCCGGCGAAGGACGGAGTCTCGAAAAACTGAACCTCAGCTCGCTCGCGCCCAACGTTCGCCTGGAACAGGGAATTCCCCTGAGCGATATCCTTCCGATAGCGGACGTGGTGGTGACAAATGGCGATTCAGAAACGGTGATGACCGCTCTTCATCACAGCCTCCCCATGGTGCTGGCGCCCGCAATTCTGGACCAGCCGGAGATTTCCTGGCGAGTTTTGGCGATGGGCGCCGGACTGAGGCTCCGGCTTCGGAGTTGCTCGCCCGAGAGGCTCGCCACAGCCGTTGAAACGGTTTTGGCAGACAAGCGGTTTCGGGAGAGAGCGGCTCTCCTTGCCGAGAGTTTTACCGAATATTCGGGCGGGGAGAAAGCGGCCGTCCTGCTCGAGAAGCTGGCATTCGGCAGCGTCGGGACGTCAGCCCGGATGGCGTGAGGGGTTTCGCCCCCAGAGTGTGTCAACTGCCATTCACATCGAGAGTCATAACGCGTTCATAAGTCCGCATGATTTCGGAGTGACGCATGGTATAAGGGTGAACTGATCCTTCCGGCCACAGTGTCCTGGACGTCCTCGCTGCGTCTCAAAACTATCCAGTTTGTTATTTCGCTTCTCTTGGGTAACACGCGCAAAACGGGTCGCAGAGGCCACACCTGTGGGTCCGCTACCCGGCTGTCGCTCCCTCCCGGTCGCGGCTCAGTAAGTGTTCGCGGCTCGGTGAGTGGTCGGGAAGGCGGGAGTGACAGATTCGAAGGGCGCTTCCTCCGTTTTTTTGCGCCTCGTCCGGCAGCCCTTGCGCTGCTGCTGGTTGCGGTTTTGCAGGCTCAGCAGGCGGACCAGGGAGAGGAAGGCCGCTTGAAGGGACTTAGTCTTGAGGAATTGGGAAACATAGAAGTCACGACCGCCTCGAAGAGTCCAGTCAAACTTTCGCAAACCGCGGCCGCAGTCTACGTGATTACCCAGGAAGATATACGGCGCGTCGGCGCGAGGAGCCTTACAGAAGCTTTACGGCTTGCTCCAGGCGTGGATGTGGCGCAGATCGATTCGGTCAAGTGGGCGGTCGGCATTCGGGGTTTTCAGAGCCGCCTCTCGCGGGACGTTCTGGTGCTGATTGACGGGCGCAGCGTTTATTCCCCTCTCTTCCATGGCGTTTACTGGGAGGTACAAGACACGCTGCTGGAAGATGTCGACAGGATCGAAGTCATCCGGGGCCCTGGAGGCACGATCTGGGGCGCGAATTCGGTCAACGGGGTGATCAATATTATTACGAAGAACTCCAAAGACACCAGAGGCACCTTCGTAACCGGCGGCGGCGGGACAGTGGACCAGGGTTTCCTCGATGTCCGTCAGGGCGGCGGGACGGATCAGTTCAGCTATCGAATCTATGGAAAGGGGGTCGAGAACGGTCCCGAGTATCACCCCAATGGACAGAACTTCGACGACTGGCGCAGAGCACAGGGCGGTTTCCGGACCGACTGGAAGATCGGCCCGAGCGACTCACTGACCATTCAGGGCGACATCTACGACGAAGTTGCGGGAGAGGATGTTCGTGTCACCAGCCTTGCGCCACCGTATGCCACGAACGTGCAGGAGAATGCGGAACTTTCGGGCGGCAATATCACAGCTCGATGGCAGAGAAAGCTACGCGGGAGGAGCGATATCCAGGTAGAGGCCTACTATGACCGCGTAAATCGCCTGCAGTCGAACCAGGCGGAGTACCGCAACACGTTCGACGTGGATTTCGTGCATCACATTCCGCTCGAACGTCAGACGTTTACCTGGGGGCTGGAAGCGCGATTGAGTCCCGCAAGCGTTCCCGCGATCGTTCCCACCTATGTATTCACGCCGGATCAGCGGACCGATCAACTCTACACCGCATATGCGCAGGACGACTTTTCGCTTGTTCGGAATAAACTTTCGCTGACGGCCGGAGCCAAGCTGCTGCACAGCAGTTTCGCCGGCTTCGATCTCGAGCCCAGCGTCCGGCTGCTTTGGACCCTCACCGCGAGACAAAGCGTCTGGACCGCCGTTACGCGCGCGGTAAGGACGCCTTCGGACATCGAAGACACTTTGCAGAACACGATGCTGGTGTCCACCAATCCGCTTACATTCTCAGTCACTGAGGGCGATGGACGATTCACTTCCGAAACACTGCTTGGCTACGAAGCGGGATATCGGAGTCTGGTGACCAAAACTTTCTCACTGGATTTCGCGGCTTTCTATAACAATTACGATCACCTGGCAAGCGTTGAGTCCAACGGTGCGCCTTTTCTGGAGAACGTCGAGGGGACGCCCGCGCTGATTGTTCCCTATCTCAACGGCAATGGGATACAGGGAACAACGGCCGGATTCGAGATCGTTCCCGACTGGAAACCAAAATCCTGGTGGCGTATACAGGGCTCCTACTCACTGCTTCACATGAATTTGCGGACGAGCGAAGCGAGCAGTGATACGACAACAGTCGTTCAGAACGAGGGAAGCAGTCCGCATCACCAGGCGCGCTTGCAATCATCGTTCGATCTGTCGCGAAATGTCGAGTTCGGTGTCACGTTCCGCTATGTGGGCGCACTTCCTTTTTACGGGATCAGCGGTTATGAGACGGGAGACGCCCGGATTGCGTGGCGCCCGATTGCACACATGGAATTGTCGATTGTCGGCCAAAATCTGCTGCAGCCGCACCATTTCGAATATGGAAGCGACCCGATGACCCTGGTTGGTATCAAGCGCAGCGTTCTGGGCTCGATCACTTTTCGAAGATGACTGGTCCGGGCAGCCCCGCGGAGAATGTTCAGGGAACGGTTTGCTTCCGCCGGGAGCGGGCCCGTCGGTTCCTTCAATCCCTGGCGCCGCGTCCGGCTGCCCTCGCCCTTGCGACCCGCCTGCTCACCGCGATCCTGATTTGCGGGGTTACGGGCGGCGCAAAGTTGGAGGCGCAGACTCCGAAACCCACCGACTTCGAGGTCGAGGCCGCGTACCTGTCGAACTTCGGCAGATTTGTCGAATGGCCGGCAACGAGCGCATCCGCCGCCTCAGTTCAGTTCAATGTCTGCGTGCTCGGTACGGACCCGTTCGGACCGTTGCTGGATAACGCGCTCAAAGGGGAGACGATCCGCGGCGTTCCCATGATGGCGAAGAGAATCGCCGGGCCGGAGGAGTCCGGAAGCTGCCGCGTACTTTATATCGGTTCTTCGACGGACGGCCGATTGAAAGCCGCTCTTGCGGCGCTCAGAACCTCAACCGTTCTGACCGTGAGCGATGCTGCCGACTTCACCAGACTCGGGGGCATGATTCAGTTTGTCCTGGAAGGGAATAAGGTCCGGTTTGAAATTAATCTGGCGGCGGCCCACCGCTCCTCGCTGAGTGTCAGCTCCGAGCTGCTTAAAGTCGCTACCGCGATCCGCAAGGGTCCATGATGTTCCGTCGTCTTGCCTTCGGTTGTCAAAAGAAGCGTGGTTCAGTTATTGAAGCGGGCGCTCGCCCCAACCGCGCTCGACCCCGGGGGGCGCCTTCAAAAAGCGGCGACAAAGCCGCCGGCAGTACGAGGTAGGGTAGAGTTCCGCGCCGGGTGGACGCCCGACCGCAGGAACGAAGCCTGTACCCCACGGGCGTGTGGCACTGGCGGCATGGCGTAATGCGTGTCGCACTCGTACATTACTGGCTGCTCGGCTCGCGAGGCGGTGAGAAAGTTCTTGAAGCGATCTGCCGGATATTGCCGCGCGCCGACATCTTCACGCTTTTCTACGACCCGGAGCGCGTTTCGCCACTGATCCGGTCGAAGAACGTGCAGGCGTCGTTCCTGAACCCGCTTCGGAAGTATTACCGGGGTCTGCTGCCAATCATGCCGCTGGCTCTCGAATCCTTCGATTTGCGCTCCTACGATCTTGTCATCAGCAGCGAATCGGGGCCGGCGAAGGGCGTAATTACGTCTTCGGGAACGCGGCATATCTGCTATTGCCATACGCCCATGCGCTATCTCTGGGAGCTTTATCCCGCATATTGCAACGACTTCCGGCAGGGGGCGATGAAAGGGGCGCTGATGTCGCTCTTCGCCAACTATCTGCGGGTCTGGGATTACTCGACCGCGGCGCGCGTCGACAGCTTTCTGGCCAACAGCTGGAACGTCCGCCGCCGGCTCTGGAAAACCTATCGTCGAAAGGCGCGCGTCGTTTATCCGCCCATCGCCACCACGTCGTTCTTTCATCGTCCTCCTGAGGAATACTTCCTGATGGTTGGGGAAATGGTGGCCTATAAACGTCTGGACTATGCCATCAGCACGTTCGCCCGTAACGGGCGGCGGCTGAAAGTGGTGGGAGACGGACCCGAGTACCAGAAACTGCGGAAACTCGCCGCGCCGAACATCGAATTCTGCGGTCATGTCCCGGACGCAGACCTGCGGGAGCTGTACGCACGATCCCTCGGGCTGATTATGCCGGGTGAAGAAGACTTCGGAATGACCATGGTCGAGTCGCTCGCCAGCGGTAAACCGGTGATCGCGCTGGGGCGAGGGGGCGCGCTGGAAATCGTCGGGGAGGATTGCGGCGTGCTGTACCCCGATTGGTCTATCGCCTCTTTGAGCGAGGCCTTGCGAGAATTCGACAGAGTCCAGCCATCTTTCAGCCCGCTCAATCTGAGCTGCCGGGCGGAGCGATTTTCCGAAGCGGCGTTCGACGAGAGTTTCCGTTCCGCGCTCTCCGGAAGGGCCTGGCGTTCAGCCGGACAGGAGTCCGGGGCGGCTGTTGGCTTGCGTTGAGCGATTTACTGAGCGAATTTACAAGGTGTTTACACCGTCCAAACGACACCCGAAGCTTTCCGACCCTACGATCGGGTATGCAAAACGAATCGCTCGTGGGAATGGCGGCGACCTGTCCCGAGGCTTTAACCGATCAGGAATTGATGCTGATGCTCGGTGGTATGGAAGATAACCAGCTCCGCGACGATCTGTTTGGCGAAATTTTCCGGCGATATCAGGGGCGGGTGACAGCGTGGTGCTACCGCATTACCCGCGACCGCAGCCGGGCGCTCGATCTGGCGCAGGAGATTTTCCTCAAGGCATTTCGCCATATCCGGAGCTTCCGCGGGGACGCGAGACTTTCAACCTGGCTCTACGCGATTACGCGCAATCATTGCCTGAGCTCGATCAAAAAGAGATCGGCCGACCCGGCGGAACTGGCCGAGGAGATGCCGCGCGGTCTGCGGGATCTGACTGTAGAGCCCGATCGCGACATCCAGCGCGCGCAGGCAAATCGGCGGATGTGGGAGATGATCCATGCGACACTGGAGCCCATGGAGGCGCGGGTGATGGCGCTCCACTATGGGTATGAGATCCCGCTGGCGACGATCACGCAAAGGCTGGCGTTGTCGAATCCCAGCGGCGCGAAAGCTTACGTTGTCAATGCTCGGAGAAAACTCGGTCATGCGATCCGCAGGCATGCCCAAAATGGAACGTCAATCGCGGCTGCCGCACCGGCGGTTGCTTCTCTGAATCATGAGCCTCGTTCGAGAGCCCGCGGGCCAGCCAATGTTCACACCGGTGTCGGTAAATCCGCAGCCTGAGTCTTCTGCGGCCTCTTTCGAAGCGGAAGGGCCGCCGGACGCGGCCCCAGAAGACCCGCTGGAGTACCGCGTCGCCCTGCCGTTGACGGCCCGGTACTATCCCATGGGTGTACCCGTCGATATCGAAACCAACTCGGCGGCCGTTCTCAGGGTAGCGGAGCAGATGTGGGGCGGTTATCCTTCTCTGGCCCACAGAGGAGCTCTGGCCCACAGAGGAGCGTTGGCCGACGGGTCCGCAGTTACATTCCGAATCGCCGTGTCCGATCGGGACGCCACGATTGCGCCATTTCCCTCCATGCCTGTGGGGCAGGGCCATCTCGTGACAATGGTTCAGGGACCGTCGAACTTCGCCGTCTGCGATCTGAAAACGTCTTTCGCTTTTGCCCGGCTGACGCGGGACGTCGCCGGCGACAGCGCATATTTTCGTTATCACTTCCTGGAACCGGCAGTATATGTGATGATCAACGCGCGCTATCTCAGCCCGTTGCATGCCTCCTGTGTGGAACTTAACGGACGCGCGCTCGTGTTCTGCGGCAGTTCCGGCGCGGGCAAGACGACTTTGGCTTATGCCTGCGCGAGGAAGGGCTGGAAGTACCTCTCGGACGACGCCACCCACATCGTGAGAGGGCGGTCAGATCACACGGTTACAGGCCGCCCGCTTTCCATTCGATTCCGCGAAACCGCGAGAAATCTTTTCCCCGAACTGAAGGCATGGACTCCGGAGCGGCGCCCGAATGGAAAGCTGGACCTTGAAATCAATACCAGCGACCTGGGCCTGGCGACCGCATTCGAAAGCAAGGCGTGCGGTGTGGTTTTTCTCGACCGGCAAAGTCGGGGAGCGCGACCCCGTATCGATCCCTTCCCGGCAGCGAATGCACTCGAAGAGTTTTCGAGAGCCGCCTGCTTCGGCGACGACGCCATGAGAGCGGAACAGACCGCAACATTCAGGCGCTTTACAGAGCTTCCGATCATGCAACTGACCTACGGAAATCCGGACAGTGCGGAAGGGGCTCTTCGGGGGCTGGTCTCATGAGCCTCGTGCTGAATACGCTGCGGGCGCTGCGCTTTCACGACCGAAGCGTGTCGGGACTGAGGGCGCTCAAGCCGGCCGAGTGGCCGGATCTGCTCGCGATGACCGATCGTGAACGGCTCACGCTGGCCCTGGGCCTTCGGTGCCGCGATTCGCTTCCGAGCGCGGTAGCGGAACGTATCGATTGCAATCTTGAGCAAAACGCAGAGCGGCACGCTTGTCTGATTACCGCCTATCGCGAGATTGCTGACGCTCTGCGGGCGAGCGGAATCGAGTTTCTGGTGCTCAAGGGGCTCACGCACGGCGCTTATTACGCGGCGGAAGCGTGCCATCGGCCTCAGTACGATATCGATCTTTATTGCCCGCAGTACTACAGTGCGGGCGCGATGCGCGCGATCGAGTCGCTTGGATACGAGGCCCTCTCGAGAGGCGAGGCCGCCGCGACGGACCATTTTCCCGTGATGATCCGAAAGACCGGATGGAAATGGCGGGGCGATTACTTCGACCCGGCGATGCCTCTCTCCGTCGAACTTCATTTTCGCTTCTGGGATGACCGGACGGAACGGTTCCAGGCCGGCAATGGCAACGAGTTCTGGAGCGGCCGTGCGCAGCGCCACGTTTCCGGTTTGTATCTGCCCTCTTTGAGCGCGGCCGACGGGCTGACTTATGCCACCTGGCACCTGATGCGCCATTTACTGCGGGGCGATTTGCGGCTTTATCACGTCTACGAGCTGGCGCATTTTCTGGAGCGGTCCTCGGGAGATAACACGTTCTGGAGAGAGTGGGAGAATCGGGACCCGGCGGGCTCGCGGCACACCGAAGGAATCGCCTTCCGGCTCGCAAAAGAATGGTTTCACTGCCAGATGCACGCTACGGCGCGGGCGGCTACGGAGCAGCTCCCGAACCGGGTGAAACGCTGGTTCGAGTTGTTCACGATGTCCCCCGCGCTGGCGATCGAGCGGCCGAATAAAAATGAACTATGGCTGCACTGGTCTCTCGTGAATAACGCCGCCCATCGGCGGGAGATTGCAATGCGCCGCCTGTTTCCCGTTTCGCGCGAACGAGTTGTTGCGGACGCGCACCTCACGCCGGAAAATGTCACGCCTCGAGTGCGAGCTCGGCGAATCGCTATCGAGACACAGTTTGTTGCGAATCGCGCAGTTCATCATCTGCGTGCGTTGCCACCGGCGATCGGGAGCGGGATGCGCTGGTGGCTCGCGCAGCCACGCTCTCAATAAAATCGCAGACGTTTTGCTGAAAGGCTTCGAGCCGGAAACGGCTCTCCCATTCGCGGCGGCCGGCCATGGAAAGGCGCGCCATTTCAGCGGGATCCGCAATGAGAAGGCTGAGAGCTCGGGCCAGAGCCTCGGCATCCGGCGATTCCGTCAGGATTCCCGTGCGGCTATGTTCGACCAGCTCCGGAATGCCTCCCGCGCGGTAAGCGACCACAGGCGTTCCGGCGGAAAATGCCTCCATAATGACCCGGGTCGCCGCCTCCGCCGGGCCCGAAGGGACCGCGAGGACGTCGATTTTCTGGAGCGCGCCGCCGATATCGTTCGTCCAGCCGCAGAATTCGACCGGGGCGTCTCTGGCCTCGGCACGCACGGCCAGATCGTACGCTGGGTCCGAGAAGAGAGAGGCGCCGTAAACGTGGAAACTCGCCGGTACGCGCCGCGCGGCGCGCACGAAATCCAGATGGCCCTTTTCCGGACTGATTCGGCCCAGAATGCCGATGCGTGGCTGGCGATTTCCGAATGACCTCGGTCCCATCGACAGATCGGGAACACCGTTGTAGATGACTCGCGCCTCAGGCCACGCGGCCGCAACGAATTTCGACGCGGCGATCACGGTGGCTTTCGCGCTCCTGACAGAACGCCCGGCGAGTTTTCGGATAAAGCCGCCGCCGATGTCGCTGTGCGCGTGGAAAATCACCGGGACCCTGCTCCGGGAACAACGCGACAAGCGGGCTACCGCCGGCAGCGGCCTCGGTCCGTTCACGTAGATCACATCGATCGCGTGACTGAGGATCAGGCGGCGGATCGCCGCACGCATGCGCAGAACATCGAAGCTGTACCGGAGCAGATCCATCGCCGTCTTCGTGCCGTTCGAACAGGGTCTGAGCGGCAGACTATGAACGGGTATTTCACAGGAGCTGCACCACTTCGCAAGTTCCCCGTTACCGGGGGCGAGAAGGCGCGCATGCCAGCCTCTGCGTTTTACTTCCGGCAAAAGATTCATCAGGCAGCATTGCGCTCCGCCAGGGTCGGTGAATTGATCGATGAACAGAATATTCATTCGGCGGATTCACGCGTGGCCGTCGCCAGCACCCAGAAATAGACGGGAAGGACACGCCAGTAAGTAATGAGATCGCCGGAAAGCATCTGCACCATCTCGCCGCACCAGAAACAGAAGATCCAGGTACCGAAGAACGAGGCACGAGGACGGGCGGATCGCGCGGCGTGAAAGGAAGCGCGCAGAATCGCGGCGTTCAGGAACAGAAAGGCGGCGAGACCTGCCACTCCCGTTTCCAGAAGCAGGCTGAGATATGTGTTGTCCGCAGGCAGACCTGGGCCTGCGAGGCTGGTATAGGGCAAAGTTTTGTACCCGATGCCGAACACCGCGTGCCAGGGGTGCTCCATCAGGGCATCGGCCATCATTTTCCAGATCGAGAGGCGGCCGGAAAGAACGCCATCCGGCGAAGACCAGAGATATTGGAGTGATAATTCGATGCGGCTCCAGTAGTGCGACGAGAGCTCCGGCAGGGCAACCTGGAACAACAAGGCGGCGCAGAGCATCGATCCGCACATAACCAGGAAGGCCCGCCGGATGTTCATGCGTCGTACGCACACAAAGGCGCAGGCGGCGACCGCGACCGTTACCAGCGAGGCGCGCGAGTAGGAGAGGAGCAACGCGGCCGCAAAGAGGACGCCGCCGGCGGCGAGTACGATTCCCGAACACGGCCGTTCCTCCGAAGGCCGAAAAGCGGCGACGAGAATCATGACGAGGAAGAATGCGCAGAAATTGCCCAGCGTGCTGGCTTCATAAAAGAGCCCTTGGGCGCGCCGGAGCATGTCCTCACCGACCCAGATGAACTGGGCGCCGTACCCCGCGGGTGTGGGTAGCTGCAAATAAAAGTCGACGCAGGCAAACAGCGCCGCGGCGGCGGAGGCCAGGAACAACCAACGTGCGAAACGTACGGGCTCCGCGTCAGGGCTACGGGGGCCCGCAAGCGTGTAGAAGAAAACCCAGACGCCCACAGCCAGGAGCATCACGCGCGCCAGACTGCCGGCCGCTATAGTCCAGCCGGAGTAGAGCGCGGCGAACCCGACACTTCCGGTGACGATCGTGAGGAAGACGAAAAACGCGACCGGCAGCGATCCGCGCAGGCGGCGCCATTCATTGATTCGCAGGATGCCCACGAAAATCCCGGCAAGCGCGCATACAGGCGCCAGGTTCAAACCGGCATTTCCGAAAGCGCCCGGCAGAGGCGGCAGGAGAATCGCGCAGAAGAAAAAGAGGCCGAGCCAGCGTTCGGGTGAAAGGACAGTCCACCATGCGAGCGCGAGTGCGACCGGAGGACCGGCGATCAGCAGCTTCGAAGTAAGATCAGGCGCGACCGCGACCGCAGCGGCGGAGCCACCCAGGAGAGCGGGGGCGAGAACCTCGCGTTTCAGCGCGAATGTCATCGGAGCGCGCGCACGCGGAAGGCCTGCGCTGCGCGCGCATCGGCAAGACGCGCGTGGCTGAACCGGATCAGGAGCCAGATGAGGGAGCCCGCGAGAGAGAAGATCAAAGCAGCCGCCAGATTGAGTACTATATTCGGCGAACTCGGCTGGTCCGGAACGATCCCGGGATCGACGATCTGAAGGCGTTCTCCGTGAAACTCCGCGGACGAAAGCATTTCGTTCATCCGCGTTTGGGCGCTTTCCCATGCTGCTTCGGCGGAGCGTTCCTCGCTCTCGAGCGCATCCCGACGGAATTTGCGCTGATCGAGCTGCCCGGCTTTCTCAGCGACGGCTCCGCGCAGCTCACGAACCTGGTTCTCGATCGAGGCGATTCTCGCCTTCGCCGAAGCGATCTGCGCGGCGTATCCGCCGGGATTTTCAGACGTGCCTTGGGCGCTATATTCCGCAAGATCTGTGCGCGCCGTCAGGAGGTCGCGCTCAAGGTCAAAGCGAAGCCGGGTGTTTTCATCGACTTCGTTTTCCAGATCCTCGATCGGCTGGCCCGCAACATAAGCCGCCCGCGCCTCTTTCGCCTTCGTGTAACGCAGGAGCGCGGCATTGAGTTGCGAGCGAAATTCGCCGCTCAGGTCATTTGACGACCGGCTATCGAGCGACCGGCTCAACTCCACCGTTCTTTCGGCGATGAATTGGGCAACGGCCTGCGCCTTCCGGGGATCGGCGAGGGTCGCGGAAATCTCGAGGATCGCCGTATTGGCCGGCTTTGTTACTTTCAAAACCCGTTTCTTGAGCGACGAGACTGAAGCCCGGTCTGTGCCTTCAGACACATGGAGCGCGGTAAGAGCCTGCGCGAACAGCTTATCGCTGGAAGCCACACTCACGTAAGATTTCAGCGATTCCAGATAGACGGGGCTTACGGCCGTCGAGGCACGGGGATCGTTTCCTCCGGGCGCCTGCACGATAAGGCTGGCGGTGGCTGTGTAGCGTTTCGGCAGCGTCAGACTCGCGGTCAACGCGATGCCGAGGGCCACGCCAGATGCGATCGCGAAGGTCAGCCAGCGCCTGCGTATGTATTCCACAAACTCGAGCGCATCAAACATTCCGTTCATGAACCTGTTCCGTAATGGCCCCTGGCTTTGTCTCTATTCAGCAGGGGTCAGCGCTCCCGAACGCTCTTTCGGACAACTCCGCGCCGGGAGCGCTTTTCATTAGTTGGACAGCATCGGGGCCGCGGGGGGAACAGGTCGGGTGGCGGAACTCCGGGCCTGGCTGCGCGGCAAGGTTGAAATATCGACCGCGGAGAGGCCGGTACTCCGGCTCGTGTCGCACGCGTTCTCTCGCCGGACGCCCGATACCTCGATGCCACCGGTAGAGCTACGGGCGGCAGCCCTGACGAGATCGAGTTGCAGCTTCATGTCATCCAGCACCCGCTGAAGATCGGCGGCCGGAACAATCCGGATGACGACTGCGCAGTCGTTGCAGGCGATCAACGCATTCTGGCCGGTCACCCGTCCGTATAAGAAGCCGCGGCACGGCGATAGGCCGGTTGCGGCGTGCGGAATTAGAGTTTGCATGTTTCGAAGAAGCCCTGAGTCGCTGAATGCAGGCCACTGCGACGCTATCGGCGTGGTTCCTGGGGAAAAAGCGAGTCTCTACTGATGGTACGAAAATCGAGAATGGTTCGGTGCAATTCCGTACCGATTTCAGCCGCCACCTGCGCAGGGGGGGCCCAGTACTCTCGCGTCTCCGCCCGTCTGTCTTGCAGTAACGGAAGCACTCGGGGTCAGGGAAGGGTCGATTCAGCGGCCAGTTCATCCAGCAAGGCGGCCGTCGCTTTTAGATTGTCCACTCCGAAAACCAGCAGCGCAAGCGAAGATCCCGGTTCCAGTCCGGAATAAGAGTAGTCGATATTGATATTTTTATCGCCGATCAGCGAGGCTGCCCGGCCCAGCTGACCGGGACGGTGCGGGAGGCGGACTACGGCTACATCCGTCTCCTCGAAAATCATACGGAGACGGCCCAACACCGTTTTTGCGGATGCCAGATCGTCCACCAGCAGCCGCGCGAGGCTCTCGCCTTCCTCCACGAAGGATTGGAAGGCCAGAATGTTCACACCCGCCTCGGCAAGCGCCAAAAAGCATTTTCCCAGGGCTCCCGGCTTGTCTTCAATCGTTACGGTGAGTTCCTTCGCCTTCGCCATGAGGCCAATCCTCACCTCTTACGATACTCGGTGCCGCGGGCAAGATTGGTTCGCCTTTGCCGGTCAATCAAACGTTCATAATCTCGAAGCACCGCTCAAGGTCCTTCACCGAATCGTTACCCGGGGAAGGGCGCCACTCATGGGCCACAAATCCGGTGTATTTGAGATCGGCGATGGCGTTGGCGATAAACCTGAAGTTGAGTTCCTGTGTGTCGTCGATTTCCAGGCGGCCGGGCACCCCCGCGACATGTATGTGGCAGATGTGGTCAATGTTGTCGCGCAACGTCCGCGTGATGTCGCCATCCATTACCTGAGCGTGGTAGATGTCATACAGGATTTTTACGCGTGGTGAATTGACGCGCTTGCACACATCAAGTCCCCATGCCGTACGATCGAAGACCTGATCGGTACGCGAGTCCGCCGCGATCTTCGAGTTCGTATTTTCCATGCAGAGGGTAACGTTCTTCTGCTCGGCATAGCCCTTCACGCGGTTCAGTATCGCGACTGCGTTATCGGCGCCTTCTTCCCGGGACATACCCCGCCGTCTCGCCGGGGAGCGCGATGAGAATGGGGCATCCAACGCTTACGCACATGTCGATCCCGGCATGAGTGGCTTGTTCAATCTGGTCGTGGAGTTCCTTTCGGATCAACCCATTCTGGAAGCTCGTTCCAGTACCAACCATCAGGGTGGGCGTGAGGCCGTTTTGCATCAGGATCGGTATCTGCTGGGCGTTGGGAAGATCTACGCCCTTGAAACCAATGCGCGCGAGAATCTTGCACCTCTCTTCGAACGAAGCCTTCGAGCCCGTCCAGACAGAAGCCATCACGCTTTGCTTGAGGCGTCCACGGGGAGTCGCCGGGGTTTGCGCAGACAGGATACCGGCAGTACCCGTGATCAGGGGGACAGCCGCGCCCGCTAAGAATGTTCTCCGTTCCATCGGCGCAACTATATCATGCGGAGAAGGCAACCGAAATCGTTTATGCGACGTTGAAGAGAAGCTTGAGACCGTAGTCCATATGTAGTTGCTGGTGGCAGTGGAAAAGCGTCAGGCCTTCGATTGACGGGACGAAATCCGCTGCGATCTTGCGGAAGCCCTTCAACAGCACGACGTCTTTCATGATGCCGGCCGTCGGCTTTCCGTAGACATTCGTGAGCTCGAAACTGTTCCGATGCAGATGAAGCGGGTGTGCGTCGTCGGTCTGATTGTCGAAGATCAACCGGTAGCGGCTACCCTTCCGGAGCGCGCGCGGCTGGTCCTTTTCGTCGAAGCCTTTTCCGTTAACGGTCCAGCGGTTAAAGGCGCCCTTGCCACCGTTGATTTTCCCGATGACGAGAGGAATGGTCTCGACGGGCTCGGGAATCGGGTGATCGTTTCCAAAAATCGTGTAGTCCCACGGTTTCCTTTGCGGCTTCACCCAGCGCGCCGCGCCCGTTCGACCGGCATACTCGACCACGATTCCCATGCCATCCCGGCGATCGTCGTCGTGGGGGGTGCCGAGGATCCACACGCCGGGATTCTTCATCTCGACCACTGCTGAGATTCGCTCCGCCGTGCCCAGTTCCAGCACATCGACGAATTGCGGACTCGGCACTGGATTTCCATCGAGCGCAACCACCTGAAACCGATGGCCGGAGAGAGCCAATTGAATGTTCTCAGTGGCGCTTCCATTCAGGATGTGAAAAAGGACGCGCTGCCCTTCCTTCACACGCACGGGCTCGCCATAACCCAGGGCCTTACCGTTGATGGTGAAGCGCTGATACCCGATCTCCCATCCGTTGGGCGGCGAATTCTTATCCTGCTCCTCTTTGCGCGCCTTTTCGGCCGGGGTTACATCTTCGTCGTCCATCTCCTCGGCGGCCGTGAAGAACGGTTCCCATTCGTGGGTGGCGAGAAAGATCTCCTGGTCGTACCGGCCGGGATTATTCTTCGGCTCGATATACACGAACCCGAACTGTCCTGTATAGGTGCCCCTGTTCAAATCGGACATGGACATCACGTGGGAGTGGACGAAGCGCGCGCCGGACGGTTGTGGCGTGAAGCGGTAGCGCAGATGCCCATGCGCGGGGACATTGAGACTCTTCTCTTCGGGGGCGCCATCGACATCGGCGGGAATAACCATGCCGTGCCAATGCACGAACTCAGCCACATCCGTGTCGTTGAACAGATCGACCGTCAGCGGGACGCCCTCCCGCAAACGGATCAGCGGGCCGGGGATCTGGCCGTTATAGGCTGTCGTGGCAATCGTATGGTCCTTCGCGATGTCGGCGAGCGCGGGGCCGATGCGAAGCGTGACATCGGCTGGTCCTGTTTCAGCGTTTGAGGCGGCTGGAACCCCAGGGCGATTGCAGGCGGCCAGCGTCAGGCCGGTACCGAGGGCGAGGTCGTAAAGGAAATCCCGGCGCGTCGTTTTTTGAGGCATAATCTGGTTCGAAATCGTGATATTACCGCGGAGCGCTTGTTTGTGGGAGTGACGGCGGGCACGGAACTGAAGCGCGCTAAAACCGGATTATCAGGGACCTGTGATAGATTGCAGTTTTAAGGCTTATCCACACATGAAAACCGGTCGACGAGGGCTTTTCGGCATGGCCGTGATCTTGCTGGCGACGGCGATGCCATCCGGTGTGGTGGCGTTCCAGAACAAGGCCAGTGACAAGACCGACAGGGCCGCCACTCCAAAACCTGGAGACTCGAAAGTCAATCCGAAGGACGGACTGCGCTACCGTTGGATACCTCCGGGAAGCTATACCTCGGGATGCTCACAGGGCGACAAACAGTGCTTCAAAGAGGAACTGCCCAATCGCCACATCACGCTCACCAAAGGTTTCTGGCTGGGCGAGACGGAAGTCCCGCAATCCGCGTGGGAAAAGGTGGTGCCCGAAATAGAGAATCCCAGCATTTTCCCGGGACCAGACATGCCGGTGGAAGAGGTTACCTATCCTGACGCCATTGCCTACTGCAGCGCCATCGGAGGGAGACTGCCGACCGAAGCTGAGTGGGAATACGCGGCGCGCGCCGGGTCCACATCGGCCCGTTACGGCGATCTGGATAAGATCGCGTGGTACTACGGGAACAGCCATTTCACTACTCATCCCGTCGGGAAGAAGCAGCCGAACGCCTTCGGGTTGTATGACATGCTGGGCAACGTGATTGAGTGGACCAATACATATTTCACAGTCCAACTTTCGCAGGAAAACATCGATCCGAAGGGACCCAGCGCAGCCGAGTACCGGACGCTCCGCGGCGGCGGCTGGTACGACGATCCCGAACTCGTACGCGCTTCGAATCGGAGCTGGTTCGAGGACGGAGATACAGACTATAACGTCGGCTTCCGTTGCGTCAGCCCCTAAGGCTGAAAGCAAACCTGGTTCCAACAGGGTGCTGAAAAGGGCCGCTCGAAAGACACTCCCTGCCGGTCGTGGCTCGGCAAGTGGCTGGAAACCATGAGGAACGCTTCCGAGCCGCGCGCGGAAGCAAGCGATTTTCTGCCCGTCCTTCGGCCGGCTTTCTCGACGAGACGCTCTTCATTCGACAGGACAGTGGCTCCGCGGATCCGGCGACTTTGCGTTCGAGGCGCCGATCGCCCGGGAGTACGCTGCGGGTTCGCCGGACCACCTTGCCGGCGGCCTATTGAGTTGGGCAGGGCGACGGCTCCCGGCATCATCATGCCGAGCCAAACCAAGGCGCACTTAAACTGCACCGCATCAAGAAGTGGCGCACTACAGCGCACCCAGGAAGTTGATCAGGTCTTCCTTCTCCTCGTCCCGGAGTTTCATATCGAAACGGCGGTCGTAAAAATCGACAACCTCTCGCAGACTTCTGGCCGAGCCGTTCGCGAAGTAAGGGGCTCGCGCAGCCAGTCCGCGCAACTGCTGCATGACAATCGAGCCGACATCCGCGCACCGGCCTGAGATGAGGGCGCGGCCGGGATCGGTCGAATAGATCACGCGTCCCAGGTAAGGATGCGGATCGGCGTCGCGAGCGCAGGTGATCTTGAACACCGGAAGCTCGCTCGATTCCGCCCAGGTGGCGGGTTCGGTCCAGCTGGGGTAATTCGTGGTGCCCACGTCGACCCATCCGGCCGACAGGTCCTGGCCGGTCATTTGAGCGTTGTGGCAGGTAGCGCAGGTGCGTTTCAGCGGGTTGCCCAGACCGATGGAGTTGATGTGGGCGGCGTCGCGCAGCCAGAACTGGCGGAACATAAAAATGTCCGCGCCGCGAGCGACGGATGCGCGGTAGTAATCGTCACCCTTGCCGGCGCCCTTCCACGAATCGAAGAGGCCGAAGACGGGATCGTAATCGTTGTCGCCGAGTACGCCCGCTCTGTGGTCGCGCAGCGCGGCCGGCCCCAGTCCGGGAGGTCCGTCTTTGACTGCGAGAGCGCCGCCGAAGATGTGGGCCGCCTGCGCCACATAGACCTGCGACTCAAACTCGATAATCTTGTCAAGCTGCTGACGCGTAGGGGAAACACGGCCCTGCTCGTGGCCCAGAATGGCGTTCACCGCCTGGGTCTTTAGCGTCGGCTCACGCGCATCGCTCATGAGATTCATCGCTACCGGCTTTCCGGTTTCGGGATCGACGTCGGCCAGCGTGCCCGTCTTGAGAACGATAGGCGTGCCACCGGAAACGACGTACTTGAGATTCGCCGCCGGGCGCGGGCGACGGTAGACGGAGACGGTCGGATGGGCGCTCTTGAGACCGTATTCACGGCTGGTGTTGCAGCCGGTGGGGTCGCGAACGACTTCGATCGTGAACTCGACGGGTTTCGGCGAGCCGTCGACGTTCTTGGGCGGCCACGGCAGTGGAATCCGGAACAGGCCGCGCTTGAGCAGCAGCGAATGCGAGCTTTCCTTGTCCTGGGGGAGATTTGGGCAGTTCGAGCCGTCGAACGCCGCGAATACCGGGTCTTTGCCGTCGGTCGCGTGCCAACGATCGAGAAGGCCCGCGGCGGAGACGCTCATACCCCAGGCTGGCTGATGACAATTCACGCAAGCGCGCCCGTTAGTTCCGAGCGGCGTAAAGAATGGATGTCCGTCCGTGTTGACGGGTCCCGATCCATTGAGAACACCGAGCGTTCCCTCGGAGCTGTCGAACGCATCGAACTCAGGCAGTATCCCGCCGCTGCCCGGCTCGATCCAGGTGACTTTGAACGAGTTCTGGTACTGCGCGCTCAAAGTGATGGTCATCCCGAAGATTAGAAAGCTGAGGAATGGCGTGCGCATATTTGCAAGTTGTCTTGGTGCCGATATTTTACCGTCACACGGTCGATGCGTGGGCGGAGCGGCAGGCAGCTCCCTGTAGAGCCGCCTATCTGCACGTGAGCGAAAAATGTTTCATGTTTAGAAGAGATGGGCTTACAGATCCAGCCAGGGAACACGGAAGCTGCCATTCTGGCGCGGCTCATCCAGTCGAGGACCGAGATGGATTCGCACGTTGCTCAACATTTTCTCTCGCTTGACTTTGAGCCGGAGGATGTCGATCGCATGAACCTGCTCGCCGAGCGATCTCGCGAGGGTGGGCTCTCAGCCCACGAGGAAGCGGAAGCTCAGAAGCCGATAATCTGGCTCTCTGTTGCATTCACTGTAACCGCCACAAGGGTCCCCATATCGCAGGCCGTGACACCGAAACCGGCGATGTCGTGCGACTCTTTCACCCTCGCAGGGATGTCTGGCGCGAATACTTTGAGTTCGACGGCGCAGTCATCGGCGGAATGACGGCAGTCGGGAGAGCAACGGTTCAGGTGTTTGCGATGAAATGAGCCTGAGCTTCTGCCGGCTCAGACGGTTCAGCAACCAGGCAAGCTGTCACGATTCGTCATGATTTCCAGCCTTCCACTGACAGACCTCGCCGCGTCAAGCGGGTAAAATAACCAATGAACGTGATTTCGCGCGCCTGCAATGGCAGCATACGAGATATGGACCGGGAACACATTATCGCCAAACTTCGCGAGCACGAAGCAGAGCTGAAAGACGCGGGGCTCCAGCACCTGTCGCTCTTTGGTTCATATGCACGCGGAACGGCTGTTCAGTCTACGTCAGACGTGGATGTTCTCGCTGATTTCGACCACTCCAGGCGCTTGACACTGTTTTCACTCGCCGGCCTCCGGTTACGCATTGTCGATATTCTGGAGATGCCGGTCGATCTGGAGATCATCTGGCAGACGATCACGGACGATCTGCCACCGTTGAAGGCCGCTGTTTTGAACGCGCTGCAGTCATCCCGGAACCGCCAAAAGTAGCGTCGCACATAGTCCGGCTGATCTCGGGTCTCGTCGGTAAGCGCTCTGCAGTCAATCCAATTAGCCGAGTTCGGAGGCAGGCATCATTCTGCCCGGAAGGGATCTCGCAGGTCTCACTTAATCGATCCAGCCTTAACTGCGCCGGAAGTCTTCATGGGTCCCATGCCGACAATCAGGATCACGCAGTCTTCATCCTTTGCGCCGTCGTAGTGCAACTCATTCGGAATGTCTTCCACATAAGAACCGGCAGGCATCGGTGTGGTGCTGTTGGGATCGAACTTGTCGCCCGTCCCGACCCACCAGGTTCCGGAGATGACCGTGATATAGCGAGGCATATCGTGACTGTGAGGACGGCTCATATTGTTTTTATGCCAGCGCAGCAGCTGAATATAAATTCCCGGTTTAGATGAATCACCCTGCAGCATCACCGAATCTGTGATGGCCCCTTTCTTCCAGTCCAGTTTGTCAGGAAGGGTATAAACAATCGCCTTGGGGTCAGGTTCCGCAGCGCTCGCCGAAAAAACGGAAAAAGTTGCGGCTAAAAGAAAAGTCGCGACAGCAGTTCTCATACTATTTTGATTGTAGTCACATCCCACTCTTGCGGCAGCGTCGTGGTGCAGGCTCAAGACGACCCCAGCCAGTAAGTGATTCTCGAATATTGCAAGGTGAGTTTCATCCCGCACCTGCTCGACGAATGCCGTCAGCGCGCTTCATCAACGCGTCGAATTCTCCGTCCTTTTTGACTTTCGAAACCTCGTAACCTGTCTCCAACCGACGAACGGGATGGCCTGGAGCGGATTGTCGTTCGTGGCCCGGATCAGACCGAGTGAACCCACTATGTCCAGCGGGGTTCAGGGCGAGCCCCTGCGGCAATCGAGCCCACGCTCTCTTAACCAGGTTTCAAAAGATCAACTTCAGCGCAAGTTGAAGCTGACGCGAATCCTGTGCGCTGGAGATCGTCCCAAAGTTCGAAGTGAACGCTGTTCGATTGGGAATGTTGAAATTCGGATGATTCAGAACGTTATACGCTTCGGACCGGAACAGAATCTTCGCATGTTCGGTTACCGCAAAGCTTTTCTGCAGTGCGATGTCCAACTCAGCCATTCCCGGCCCGATGACGGCATTTCTCGGCGCATTTCCGAACGTGTACAACGCGGGTAAAGAGAATACCGACGTGTTGAACCATTCCTGCGGCGTCTTTGGTCCGTCATTCGGGCTACCGGACACGTTGGGACGCTGCGCGGGCCCGGCCCCGATGTTGGCCTGATCTGTCGAGACGTTCACCGTGAACGGTGCGCCCGATTGCGCTGTGAAATTGCCGCTCGCCTGCCAATCAGCAAGGATCGCGCGCCTCCACCCGCCGGATTGCCTCGCCAAAGGCACTGCATAAACGAACTGAACGACGGCTCGCTGGCGGTGATCGAAGCTCGAACTCGCTTTCTCCGAAGCGGTATCAAAGACGTTCTGCGGCAGGTTGGTCTCGTTCAGCGTAGTACCGGGGTCGGATGCGTCGTCGATCGAATGCGACCAGGTCCAGTTCGCATCGAACATCAGGCCGTTTGCTACCCGGCGAGTAACTCTCAAAGTAAGAGCATTGTAAGTCGCCCAGCCGTCCCAGCGAATGGTGTTGAACTGGCTCATCTGCGGGATCGGCCTGCGAGATGCGACGGCCCCCGGCCCAGGCGTGGGAACATTCAGCACTGTCGAACTATCGGCGTGCAGGGTGTGGGAGCCGACGTAAGCGGCAGAGAAGGTTGAACCCCATCCGATCTCGCGCTCCAGGTTGAAGTTCCAGACCTCGTTGTATTCGATCCTGAAGTCATGATTCACGTTGTTCGCGCCGACGGTTCCCAGGGCGTTCGTGGTAAGAATGCTGTCCGTGACGAAAGTTGGAGTTAACGCGGTCGCACTCGTATTGACTGTCCTGGTTCCGAAGAAAGGCAGGTTCTGTGCAAGGTTGCTGATGATGCTGTAAGCGGCCTGGTTCGGATAGATCCCGAAACCGGCGCGGATCACGGTCCGCCTGCTGCCCGGCAGACCCCAGGCAAGCCCGGCGCGAGGGGCCAGACGCAGGTTTTGCGGGGTGAGCAGACTATTATTCCAACCTGCTGCGCCGGCAGCGACATATGGTATCGGAATAAAAGATAACAGGGGGCCGGCACCGCTTCCGGCAATGACGAATCGGCCGCCGGGTACGCCCGTATCCACGGCCGCGATTTGATTGCCGGAATCCGTCATGTTCTGGTTGTATTCGTAGCGGATGCCGAAGTCGGCTTTGAGCGTTGGCGTGATCTGCCAGTCGTCCTGTACGTAAAAGTGGGCCCAGTTGGTATTGGCGTTCATGGCCGCGCGGCCGAGGCCCACTTGCGCGGTTGTGGGATAACCCAACAGGAAGTCGCCAAAGGCATTTCCGCCAGCCAACCCCGGCGCGGACGACGTCCATCGCGGACTGAAGGTGAAGATGCCGCGCGCTCCATTCGGATTGACCGGCTGAAAGTTGAAATGGAAAAAATAAACGCCGAACTTGATGGTGTGGGCGCCCACATGCCGGATCACATTATCGAAGAATTCGAAGTCCTTATTGTCGCGATACGTGAATAACGCGGGGTCGCCCATCGTGCTGAACTCCCCGCCAAACGAGAATTGCGGATAACCCATATCCAATGGATTGGTTGTGACGCCGGCGAGGCCCGTCTGCGCGGCGAATGGATTCCCCGCGTTCGGACTCGTTTGTCCCCCGGCGACGCTCAGCCAGCCAAAACGCGCTTCGTTCAGGAAGTTCGCATCGAAGACATGCGTCCAGCCGGCGACGCCATTGATCGAGTGCGTTTTCAGATTGCGTCCGAATCCAGGCAAAAGGGATTCCTGGAGAACACCTGACCCGAATGGATCGAACTCGTTCGCGTCAAACAGAGAACCCCGGACGAACGTCGTGTCTTTCGCCGTGAATTGATGATCGATCCGCGCACTGTATTCGTTGAGGTCGATGCTCTGCCCCTCCGTGGACAGGAGGTTCTGTCCGTTTCCCGGCAGGTTTGGCAGAGGTATCTTCGCAAGCAGCGCCAAAGCGACCGCGTCGAGCTGGCTGGCCGGAATCGAGTTGCCGGGGAAAGGAACGCGCTCTATGCCGGTGGGGTCGTAGATGGTCGGCAGGCCCGCAAAATTCCCTGTGCGCAGCTCGGCCGGTGGAACCGAAAATGTCTGCGTCAAAGACTTCCGCAGCCGCTGCCCCTCGTAACTGGCGAAGAAAAACGTCCTGTTCCGGATAATGGGGCCGCCCAGGCTCGCGCCAAACTGATTCTGACGGAAAGGGGGAATGGGCGCGGCGTGAGAATCAAAGAAGTTCTTCGCGTCGAAAACGTCGTTTCGCACAAACTCGAACAGACTGCCGTGGACGTTATTCGATCCCGATGCCGTGACCACATTGACAACCGCTCCGGATTTACCGCCGAACTCGGGCGCGTACGATGTTTTCTCGATGTCCACTTCCTCGATGGAGTCGATAGAGGGCGAAACCACCATGTTATTGAAGTGCTCATCGGTCACCGACACGCCGTCCACCAGGTAGAGATTGTGTCCGCTGCGCTGCCCGAGGATGTTTACCAGCGTGCCCGCCTGCTGCAACGCATCGCCGCGAGTTCCCCCCGGCGGCCGGACGACGCCCGGGCTCAGCATGGTCAGGTCGAGATACTGCCTGCCCACCAGCGGCAATGCCAGCACCTGCTGGCGCCCGATTGTATCCGCGACCGCGCCCGAGCCGAAGTCGACGGAGCCGGGCATTTCCACGACAGTTACCACGTCGTAGCGCGCACCGACTTCCAACGAAAATTCGCGTCGGAGTTTGTCTCCGGCGTGGATTTGAACTCCCGAAAAAACGAACTGCTTGAATCCATCGACGCTGGCCGTCAAAGTGTACTCGCCCACGGGCAATTCCCCGAGCAGGTACTCGCCCGCATTGTTGGCGGCAGCGGTATATTTGAGCCCGGTCGCCCGCCGTTCGGCGACGATCGTCGCCCCCGGGAGGACGTCGCCGGCGAGATCTCTGACCGCTCCGCCGATTTCGCCGGTATTAATTTGACCGAACCCGGGCACCGCGCTGAAAATCAGCGCGCCCAGGATCAAGGCTTTCATTTTCTTACGAATTTGTGCAGCGTGGCATTCACAGTGTCGGCTATGTAAATCTCGTCCTTTGGACTCACCGCAACAAAGTGAGCTTCTCCAAATTCGCCCAAACCTTTGCCAGGTTTTCCCGTGACGGCCAGAACATTGCCGTTCAGATCCAGCTTCAGAAGCTGTCCCGTGAAGCCGTTCACCATATAAATATTCTGGCTGCCGATTTGAAGAGAGCAGGGCAGGCCCGCGTACTTCAATTCTTTGACAAACGTCCCGTCCTGATCGAAGACCTGAATTCTCTGATTCTCCCGGTCCGCAACCCAAAGCTGGCCTTTGGCATCCAGAGCAATCCCATGCGCCACGTTGAATTTGCCAACCTCCGTGCCTTCGCCGCCCCAGGACTTGATGAAATTTCCGTTCCTGTCGAACTTAAGTACGCGCGGATCTCCCTTTCCCGGCGTATGTCCCTGCACGACAAAAATGTCTCCATTACGGCCGATCGCGAGGTCGTTCGGCTCGTTCAGGCGCCGCGACCCGGCTGCTTCGTTCCACTCACCAGCCTGGCCTTTGGTTCCCAGCGTCAAAAGGACCTTTCCCTGCGGATCCAGTTTCTCCACGAGATGCGCACCGACGTCAGTCACCCAGAAATTCCCATCGCCATCCAGACGAAAACCGTGCGCCCGCATAAGAGGGTCCCCAAAGGTCCGGACGAACTTCTGATTTTCATCGAACTCCATCAGAGGCCGGGGCCCCCGATACAGGACAAACAGATGGCCTTTGGAGTCGAAAGCCACGCTGGCGGGGGCTCCCGAAGGCGGCCCCTCGGGAACCGGAAGCGTGTTGAGAACAGCTATGTAATCCAGATCCGGCGCCGATTGCGGTATCAGCAGCGCCGGATCGGAAGGGCGCTGTGCGAACGCGGTCGCACAAGTCAGTACAAGCGCGGAAGCCAGAACCGCCTTTCGCATTTATCTGGCCAGCGGGTTGGGCCTGAGCTGGAACTTCACGATCTTACCCTTAGTCCCCTTGCCGCCCTCGATATGCCAGACGAAATGCGTACCGTAGTTCGAATAGATTGCCCGGCCTTTCCATCCGAGGTTCGGATCGTCAATGCGAGCGTCCATACCGCGTGAGTAAAATCCGAGCGGATACGGCACTTTGAAGTACGTCCACTTCTTCGTTTGCGGATTGAGGGCAATCTCCGAATCGGAGTTCGACCCGGTTAAGAACGGCGTGTCCTTTCCCAGGCCCATGACGTTGTGCTGATCTACCCAGTTGTAATAGTGGAAATCCGCCGGTATCTGAGTGCCTTTCAGCTTCGGACCTTCAGTCTCGTAAAGCGTCCAGCCTTCCTTGCACTGGCTGCCATCGACTTTCGCCGGTCCCTTGAGGTTTTTGCATTTGCGCACGTCGAAGCTGGCCAGATGGCTGGAGGCCGCGAGACCGGTCCAGACCACACCGTTGCTGTCAATATCCACGCCGCGGGGATCGTAGCCCGGGGACGGTACTTTGAAGAGCGTCGTCTTGCAGGTGGATGGCGCGTTTTTCCCGCGCTGCATGCGAACGAGCATTCCAGGGTAAGGACTTTCGGAAACGCCCCACACCGAATCGTCAACCGGGCTGGGGATGATCGCGTACAGGTTGTAGCTTACGAGGGTGTCCAGCTTGGGATCCGCCTCGGCGTTCCCTGTCGGCGCTGCGCCTCTGCCACGGCCCCCGCCGCCCGCGGCCTGGTTTCCGCCGGCAGCTGTATCGGTCGAATAGAGAATCGAGGCATCACCTGCGCGCCCCATTCGAGCTACCTGGAACGGTTTGGTGATTTCGCCATCGCCATTGGTATCGAGCACCTGACCGCACCAGCCGACCGCCTTCTGCTCGTCGTGCGTTTCGTCGTACACCTTTGTGTCGATCCAGCCGAAGATGGGGCCGCCCAACTCGTTGAAGTAGACGGTCTCGTCAGGGTCGTTATCGAACTGCAGGTGATGCGTGGAATAACAAGTGTCGATCAGAGTGAACTGTTTGGTGACCGGATCGTAGAAAGATGCCTGGCGCGCGCTGTTACGCATCGGGAACCAGGCGGCGTACTTATTCTCCGGATCGTTGCACCACGCCGGGTCCGCGTTGCTGCGGATTTTGGACGTCATCCAGACGCGGCCTTTGCTGTCAATCATGGGATTGTGCGGGTCCGCCGGATCGTAGGGGGGGTTGGACCACAGGTGCTCGTTGCCCCAAAACATGGATGGGCGATTGGGAGAGGGGAAGCGCGACGGAACCTTGTCCCTGGATTCGCGCGTCGGGATGTCGAGCGAGAGCGTGCTGTTGTCGGCCTGGTTCAGGATGACCAACTGGCCGTGCCCCGCGTTTACAGCGTAATTGGGCCCCCCGCCGTTTACCGTCGGATGGTTCTTGTCCGTCGAAACCTGGTCGTGCATGAAGGAGTGGTCGTCGCCCACATCCCACAACGTCGCTACGACGTTTCGCTCAACTCCGGTCGGACGAGAGGGCTTCAGCTCCGGAATTTCGCCTCTGTCGATAGCCTCCGTCCAGTCGGCCAGCGACTTCAGCGTGGGATCCTTGCCCATCTGGCCCAGGAGCCCATACATATTGGTTCCGCGAACGCCAACGCCGAGGCGCCACTCCCAGGCTTCCGTATGGGTCTTGAGCTCGGGCTTGGCGGCGAAAACGTGTTTCACATCGCGGGTCAGCCCGGTGCCCAGCTGGTGGCAGAAATTGCAGCCCGACTTCAGCGAGTTGATCCAGTGATCCTGGTCGGTCATGCCGATGCTCGGGCCGGTACCGGGGAAAGCGCTTGGGGGCGGCGGCGCCATCATGGAAAGCCAGTAGTCGCCGGGATAAATTTTGGCCGCTTCCTGCGGGGTTTTGGCAGTTTCGGCTTTCAATGCCACAGGGGTGGCGCCGGGCTTCGCATCGATCGGCGTCGAATCCAGCAGACCGTACCCACGCACCCAGACCTTGTAGGTCGCTCCGGGCAATTCGGGGAGCATGTAACGGCCCTGATCGTCGGTCACAACGATCTTGATCATGGGCGTTTGAAAATCCTTTGTTTCGGCGATGACCCAGACACCGGCTTCGGGCCCTTTATCGCTCGTCACCGTACCGGAGATGTATCCAGGGGGGCTCACGTAGTGCGATTTAGCGGCCGCCTTTTTAGTGTTCGCCTGCTGCGCATGGGTCGGCAGTGTCACAAGCAGGGCCAGGCCGATAGCCCCTGTGCACAACAAGGCCGCCGTAGCCCTGCTGGAGCGGATGATCTTCATTTGGTGAACTCTCCTCAAGAACCGCATCGGGGCAGATTGCCCCCAACGGTGACCAAAAATGTCCTGACCAGTATATATTAGGCCGGGTAGGGTGTTGGCTGGAGCGCGCGACGGCACACTTCCGGCGTGCGAGCCGCGAAGGAATTCATTTTGGCCACGAATAAACGGATAAACACGAATAAGATCCTGGTCAGGCGGCCCTTGAGTGGAATTTTTGCGGGTTGTGACGGCTGAAATCGGTTTGATATGCGCGGTTGAGGCGGCGTTCTTTGTCGAGGGCGGCGTGGATTTGCGCGGTTGAAAAAACGAAGCCATCTTTGATGGGGTCGTAGGGTAAACCCTTCATTTCGCTGAGCTGGAGGAGCTTCTTTGCCTCCTTCATTTCAGCTTCGCGTTGGGCCAGGCGCGCGGACTGGAGGGCCTGGAGGGTGGCGAGGTTCTTCTGGATATTGCGATTGATGCGCTGCTCATAGAGGGTGAGCAGTTGGAGCTGTTTTGATTCCTCTTTGAAGACTTTCGCGGCCGTGAGAGCGGCGTGGATTTCCGGGTCTTCCGTCTCGGTGTCATCCGATTTGGCGTTGTGGCCGAGGGCGAAGAGGTTGTCTTCTACGGCGCTGATCCGGTTCAGACGCCAGCTATCGGTGGCGATGCGCTGGGCGAGTTGGGTTTCCATGGCTCCTTCGGGGGCGAGATTGTCGACGATCGAGGCGGAGAAGGCATCGTGCATGATGCGGTCCGCTTCGGTCATCGTTGTGACTTGGCCGGTGAGGTGATGACGCCGTGCGTTCAGGCCGGCGACTTTCTTTCCTTCTTCGGTACGGGGACCTGTGGAGCGCTGAGCGTTCCCGCGATTGGCTGCGAGCTGCTTTTCTGAAATCATTGTGCGCGAATTCCCTCTCTCGACCGAGATTAAAGCACACGAAATTACAGTTCTGATGTCAAGTTATTGATTCCATTGATCACATTTGTTGTCACTGGGTTTTGGCGGGTATTGGAAACACGAAAGATTTCGTTTTCGGTGAGAGGCCGACCCGACCCGGGATTACATGAGGTGAAGCTAGTATGCCCGAATTGAATCGAATCACGCGAAACACGGCAGTGATGGGCGGCAAGCCCTGTGTCCGCGGCATGCGCGCGACCGTCGGAATGATCGTCGGGCTGGTGGCCTCAGGACACTTTCAACGAGATCCTGGCTGCTTATTCGTATCTGAGGATGAAGATATCCGGCGGACGTTGGCTTATGCCGCCTGGCGCGTGGAGGAAATCGAACTGCCACTTCCGGCTGTATGAAGGGGCTGATCGATATGAACCTCAGCCCGTTGTGGGTTTCCTTCCTTGCCGGCGAAGGTATCGATGCGATCGATTGGTCGGCGGTTGGTCAAACCTGGGCGGCAGATTCCGAGATCTTCTGCGCTCCGCGCGATATGGACACGAAGGCCCTATCTTGGGAGCCTGGCATGGGAACTTCGGCGAAATGCCGACAATCCGTCAAATTGGATGAGCTCACGGAAGCGCGTTTAATCGTTCCTAATCCGACGAAACGAGTGACGACCCGGATTCGCTTGGGAGTTCGCGTCCGTTGACGTGAACCGCGACTTTACGGGAGTGATCTCCGAGAAAGCCGTCCGCGAATCGTCAGCCCCAGCACCCTGTCTCGAATCGTAACCGCAGCCTGGATTCAGTCTTTTCGCCTCGGACACGGAATGGGAGTGCTTTTCGAACGAAAGTGGTACTCAAAAACCCTTCCATCTCGTCATTTCGATGACTCGTCAATTGGGCATAAATTAGGAGCGCAGTCTTCCTGAAGGAGAAACCTCTATGAAAAGGATTACCTTGCTGCTGGTTGCGGTTGTACTTCTGGCAAGTCTTATCGTGTTTACGGCGCCGGCGTCTCTACACGCCGATGACTCGGCCGCCCCGCTCTTCGTCACAAAAATTCCCCTCGGATACCGAGACTGGAGGTTGATCTCCGTCTCCCACGAAGCAGGCAACCTGAACAGTATTGGCGCTGTTTTGGGCAATGATGTGGCGATCAAGGCCTACCGCGAGGGGAAGCTTCCATACCCAGACGGCACGATCATCGCCGCTTTACACTACGGTCACGTCCCGTCGGCGGAAAACAACAAGGTCTTTGGGCAAGCCCAATCTTTCGTCCCTGGTCCGCCCACGAACATTCAGTTTATGGTGAAAGACTCCGCGAAGTACGACGCGACGGGTGGCTGGGGGTTCGCTACCTTCATAGACGGAAAACCCGCCGCCGCCACGTCAATGAAATCCTGTTTTCCCTGCCACAATCAGGCCAAGGCCAGCGATCTCGTCTTCACGCATTACGCACCGTAGATGCCGACCGTCCAGAGAAAGCCTATCAACGCTCTCTGGTTCTCAGCGGGGAGAGCACGTGACCGTTCGGCAGATTCCTGAAAGTCAGGGATGTTCTGCCGCCGTTCTGAAGCGCGCGAGCGACCTGGATTGTTGATATCTCGTGACAAAAGCGTCGGTGCGCGAATCCATCGAGCGTCGGGAGCCTGCGAATACCTATCGATATTCGTTAGGACCGTATCGGAGTCCCCGCGGCCGCGGGATGGATGAAGGGACGCCGTTGCTCGCTGCGGCCGTGGGGGGGCGATACGGCCGAATGAAGGAAGCCTCTCCGGGTTTGGTACAAGGCCGCTATGGGTTTTCCAACGAGGAGGAAGAGGTTCGGGGCAAAAGAAAGGATCGCTCAGTGGCGGAACGGAGCGACTGAAGATGCGTGAGAGGCGTAAATCGTGGTCTGCGGTGGCGAGCGGACCCGCTGAGAGATGCGTGATCGGCGGTCGTAAGAAGTGTATGTTGGCGAGTGGGGCCTGTAGAAGCGCAGCGGTAGCACGCGCTTGAATAAGCTTTGGATTGTCGACAATGAATCGGCGTCAACATCTCAGGGAACGAGGATCGGCAGGCAGGCGATCATCCCTCGCGTTCCCCACCAGGCGACCAAACAGGCAGCCGCAGCAATCCAGCGCCCGGACTGCAGTACGAGAGGATCGTGCCACCATCATGCTGTAGCGCACTGGTCAGACTTCGTCGGTAAAGATCTGAAAGCTTTCGAGAGTATTGGGGCCGAACGTGGTGATGATGGCGACATCGGCCGCATCGCGCCCCCGCGCTATCAGCACACGTCCGATGCGCGGCATGTTATTGCGCGCGTCGAACGTATACCATCGGCCTCCTAAATACACATCAAACCACGCGGCCAGATCCGGCACGCCGTATGGCGGCGGCATTCCAATGTCTCCCAGGAAGCCGGTGCAGTACCGCGCCGGAATATTCAGGCATCGGCAGAACGCCACAGCGAGATGAGTGTAATCGCGGCAAACGCCGATCCGCTCATGATATGCCTCCCAAGCAGTGCGCGTAGGCCGTGATTGCTGATAGTCGAAGGCGATATGGTTATGCACGAAATCGCAGATCGCCTGCACCCGTGTCCAACCCGGAGCGGTGTTTCCGAACAGCTGCCAGGCGATCATCGAAAGAAGATCCGTCTCGCAATAACGGCTACCAAGCAGGAACACCAGTGTCTCCTCCGGGAGATCCTCAACGGCGTGCTGGATTGCAGAGGGAGCCACAACGTCCGGAATTCCCGAATCGCTAACAACGCCGCGGGAGTAAATGCGCATTCGCCCCGCCGGCGCGACGATCCTGTTGCACCAGTTTCCAAATCCATCCCGATATGCGGCGACCGGGACCGGGGGGTCTGTTTTCAGATTGTCCTGAACCAGGATCTCCGATGCCCGTGAGTAGTGGACATTGGTCGTCAGGATCATCGGAGTAGCCTGAGGAAAGCTGTAAACGAACTCGTAGCCGACTTGTATCTTCATGATTATTCGCCCTGCCAAATGCATATTCACGAGAACGGCTTTACCTGAAATGTTAGCCGCAGTCAGAGCACTTTTGCGTGCGGCGGTTGTTGATGCCAGACTTTGGTGACGGCCGGGACGAACTTTCAGCATACCCGGTCACCTTTGCTGGTCTGGTGCCGCGCGATGTGGTGGATGACGACACGGATGAACGGGCGAGCGTAGCCAAGCGTGAACTCTAAAGCATCCCGAAATACCTACCGATATTTCGTACATAACGTCCTGCCACCGATCGTGTGGCCGCGCTTCCGCCGCAAGTGCCGATTATCCGTTCCTGCGGCCGCCGCGATTCGGGGCTTACAACTCCGTAGCGAGACCATTCGAGGCGGTTGCAGGCATCGCTACGCATGTCAGCAATTGGGCCGTTCTCGTCAATCTGCCGTGAACGACTTCACGGGACTCATGTCGAACGACGCGCAAGGCTTCATTTTCCGAATGGACGACTCGGACGGAGTGCTATCACCGCCTCATGGCCGGTTGCGGCCACCTTTAAATACGCGAGCGAGCGTTCCCCTCAGGCGCCCGGGAATCCGAACATCAACCACGACTGATTCGCTACCCAATGGGGGTAAAGCTCCGTCATCTGGTTGAACAGCTCTTCGTCGGACGTCGCGGTTTTCTGCAGCCGATCAAAGTCGAGCAGATAGCGCTTCGTATCCTCGATCGCCGACGGCGAGTCGGGCGCGCCGGGCTTCTTGTGACCGGCAACAACAATCGACGGCTCGAGCGCCGCCAACCGGTCCAACGCCGCGACCCAGTTCTTCCGGCTCTCCGGGGTGGTGTCGCCGACGTACATGTGGCACTGGTTATACACTACGTCGCCTGCGACGACCAGGCCGATCGATGGAACGTACAGAGACGTCGTATCAGCACTATCGGTGTGGCCCTGCTCGATGATGCGCAATTCCTGGCCCTCGAGAGTGAACGTGTCGTGCTCATAGGGCTCAGGCGCAACGAATTTAGCGGCCATTTGCCCAGGAAACAACCGGCGGGCTAACCGCTCTACCGGGGCAGTGAAAGACATCTGCATGGCGTTCACCGTCCTGGGTGTTGCGATCGCCCGAGCGCCCGGGAAACGGTCGAGCAGAATGCTCAAACCGTAGAAGTGGTCGAAATGGGCGTGCGTTATATAGATGGTCTCCAGGTTGCGGTTGTGCAGCGCAATCCAATCCGCGAGCGCCTCTGCTTCAGCCACAGTCGTCATTGCGTCTACCAGCACGGCATCGTACTCGCCGAAGATTAGAGTCGACGTCATCGGGTCAAAGCCGAGCGGTTCGCCGAAAGGCTTTGGCCGCTCGCCTGCCATTACCTTTCCCGGGGCGGTAAATACGTTGACACCAAGCGTGCTCGACGTGATGGCGGCACTCACCGGCGGGGTCTCCTTAGTTTCATCGCGTGCTCCTTTCTATGCCGGGTCCGAGGGGGAGTTATCAGGCTTCACCTCCGGCCGGCGTCATAAAGCCTTTCACAAAATCAGCAATCTCATCGGCAGCCGTGTCCAGCGCGAAGTGCCCACCGTCGACAATGTGGACTTCGGCGTTCGGCACATCCTTGCGGTAGCTCTCCGGCTCGCTCGGGTCAAACGATGATTCGTACTTGCCCCAGATCACGAGCAGCCGCGGTTGTCTTTCGCGCATCCAGGCCTGCCACTTCGGATAGGACTCCACATTGGTTCGGTAGTCGTAGAAAAGATCGCTTTGGATCTCGGCCTGGCCGGGCCGATTCAGAAAATAGAACTCGTCGGTCCAGAGGTCGGGATCGTGGCGCTCCACGTCGGGATCGTTTCCGACGTGTCGCGCACGCGCGGTCTCGAGCGACAAGAGATTGGTGCGCAATGCGCTCTCATTGGCAGCGCGATCAGCCCAGAACGCCCGACGCGTTTTCCAGTTTGCTCCCAGGCCTTCGTTGTGCGCGACGGCGTCCTGCACGATCAGCGCCTCGACTCGCTCCGGATGCGCCAGTGTCATGCGAAAGCCGACGGGGCCACCGTAGTCCTGCATATATAGGGTGTAGCGCGAGAGTCCCAGCGCCTCAGTGAAATGGTTCATGATCTCGGCAAAGTGATCGAACGTGTATGCGAACTTCTTCGGGTCCGGCCAGTCACTGTGTCCGAAGCCAGGATAATCCGGCGCAATCAGATGGTAGCGGTCCGATAGCCGCGCGAAAAGCGGTTCGAACATACGCGACGACGATGGAAGTCCGTGGAGCAGGAGAAGCGTCTCCGCATTCTTCGGACCAGCTTCCCGGTAGAAAATTGACAGGCCATCGATCTGAATGGTGCGAAATGCCACGAGATTCATCGGCAATTCCTTTCCTTGCACTTTCGACTGGAGCCAGGCATGGCAACACGATCGTGTAAACGATCGGCGTCCCCGATTCCTACGCCGCTGAAACCGACTTCCTCTTCCGATCGAGTGCCGGCAGAAGAAGTTTCAGAAGCGCTTCGTCCGAGAACGGGTTCTGACCTGAGATCAACTCGCGATCCTGAAGGACGTAGCTCTTCCATGGGGCGAGCACACTTACGTCACCGCCCGCGGTACGCAAGGCGAAGTCCGGGTAGAAGAGAACTTTACCACCAATCTCAAGCGGCTCCCGCTGCTGCTCTTCCGCGGTCGAAAAGATGGTCATCTTATATCCGGAGTAGATCCATCCTTGAGCCTTTGCGTGCGCTCCAGCGGCATCGCCCGCTGCCAGCGCTGCGACCACCTCCTTCGAATTCGGAAGAGCCGAGAGAAGTGAAATCGGGCCATGGCAGAGCACTGCCGTGGGCTTGGATGTTTCATGAAAGTGTCTCATCACGGTGCCGGCGTCGGGATCATCGAGAAGATCGATCATCGGGCCATGACCGCCGGGGACGAAAACAGCGTCATATTGATCCAGACCCGATGCGATGACATCCGAGATGCGAGTTGGATTCTTGAGCCCAGTCAGGCTGTCGCGGAATTTTAGATAGTCCTGAAGCCTGGCCTCGTCCCCGCCGAAGAAATCGGGGACAGCGGAATTGACATCCAGTTGCGGTGTGTTGCCTTTGGGGTTGGCGAAAGTGATTTCGTAGCCTTCCTTCATCAGGGCGCGAGTCGGAACCGTCAACTCGTTGAGATAGTAGCCAGCGCCGGTATAAACCTTGCCATCTTTCAATGGCAAGCCGTGACCGCTCGAGACCAGCACCAGGACTTTTCCTTTTGTTGTCATTTTGTTCTCCTCTTTGAAATCAATCTGTTTGCGACATGGGCGAGTAAGTCCATCGGATCCCAGGTCACTAATTCCCATTCCTTGAAATTGCGTAACGTTGCGTCTGTCTACGGCTCCATCTCAAGTACGCAAGGACAATCCACCGCGGTCGATGCAGGTTATGGCTGCGGGAATCCGAACATCAGCCACGACCGATTGGCGGACGTCGGCAAGCGTTGAAATCGCATCTCCTCCGGGCCGAGCGTTAACCGTACTTCAGGTCGGTGCTCTGTCCGACCTCGATAATGTAACCGTCAGGATCGCGGATGTAGCAGCGAATCTCGCCGTACTTGGGTATCGGCTCGGTGATGAACTCCGCTCCTCGACTTGTCCATAATTCGTAGCACGCTTGAATATCCGCAACGCGGAAATTCATAAAGCTGTTGATGTGATTCGGGTCGGGGACGCTGAGCGTTACGGTCGGCTTATCCGCGGTCGGGCCGCCTCCAACGTTCAGAATCATCCAGATATTCGCAAGCTGAAGGTACGCAGGCGCGTTGCCGTCACCCAGGCTCAGGATGCGAGCACCGAAGACCTTTTCGTAGTAGCGAGCCGATCGCTCGATGTCGGCGACGGTGAGAAAGTGCGCGATGCTGATCCCCTCTCGCGGGGGCATCTCGTAGCTCTTCTGTTCGATTTGTACGCTGCTCGTTGATGACTGCGACTCTTTGCTCATTTCCGATTTTCCTTTCGTGACCTCTGTTCGCAAAATAATGTCAAGCGACCAGCAGGATCTTCCCGGCGACACCTTTTTCTGCCGCTGCGTGAGCCTCGGCCGCTTGCCTGAGTGGCAGGGTCTCGCTAATCGGGATCACCAGCTTGCCGTCTCGCACGGCTTCGGCCATGAACTCGAGCGTTTTCCTGTCGAATTTCGAGAATACCGGCGCCACCTTCACAGCTGGGTACTTCGCGGCGTTCTGCGGCGCGGTGAGAACCGTGGCAAACACTCCTCCTGGCTTGACCCTGGCGATCAGCTTCTCGGCGGTTTTTCCGTCGACCGTATCCGCCACCGCGTCGAGCGGCGGAAGATTCGCAATCGCGTGTCGTCGTCGGTTGCGATCACCTGGTCCGCGCCGGCAGTCCTCGCCTCATCCATCTGCCTCTTCAAGACCCCCGCGATCACAGTCGCCCCGCGTTCCTTGGCGGTGAATACCGCCGAACGCCCGACATTTCCCACAGCGCCTGCGACCAAAACCGTCTGGCCCGCTTTGATTCCCGTAGCCGAAAGGAGCTGGTTGCCCGTTATCGTCACCAGCGGCAGCGCCGCCGCTTGGATCAAATCGAGCCCCTTGGGACCTTCGCCAGGATCGCCGCACTGACGACACAAAGTTCAGCGTAAGTATTGTCCGCCATAGAGAAGACCTGATCGCCGACGGAAAACCCTTCCACCTCCGGCCCGATCTTCACGACGGTTCCCGCCATATCGACCCCTATGAGGCCCGGGAAATGGATCGGATAATAATCGTCCGTTAACCCGGCACGCCGCTTGTAGTCGAGCGGGTTCACGCTCGCGGCGGCGACTCGCACGAGCACCTCGCCTGCACCTGGCACCGGATCCGGATAGTCCTCGAACTTCAGAACCTCCGGACCGCCATACTTGTGGACGACGACTGCCTTCATTTCATGCCTCCGCGGTTCACGTCACAGCGCGTCTGGTGGCGCTTTTCTTCTCTTCCGCCGGTGGATGCCCAGATCGTACCACGACCCTTCCGAGAGGTTGACACCATAGTGCCGTGCAGCTTTCTTGATGTTCGCGAACGCCAAATCACGATCTTCATCGGAGACGTCGATGACTTGATCGAACCGGGCGACGTCGTTACGCACGTGCTCTGCGTCGGTCAGCGGTTCTTTGCGCTGTTTGGGAAATGCATAAACGCTGGCTGGAAGGTCACTCTCCGTCGTGAGCCGTCCGTGTTTCTCGTCAGGTTCCCGAGTCGCTTCAGGCATGTCCTAACCATTCTTCCTCTGACGCTCCAGGGGTGCAAGTGAATTGCCCTCTTTAAATCGCTCAAATTGCGTCTCAGGAGGCCGGATGATCAGCGATTTTCATGGAACCTGCACTCAGTCGTTTGAGTCCAAAGCGCCGGGACATGCATCTACGCATGATGGAAATTTTGACTGGATTCAGCCTGGCCGAGGCCCTCGCACTTCTCACTCGCACTCCCGCTACCCTAAGTGCGCTTTTGCGTGGGCTACCCGACATGTGGGTGCGCCGCAACGAAGGAAGAGATACCTGGAGCGCGTTCGACATCATGGGCCACTTGATCGTCGGGGAGCGCACCGACTGGATACCGCGGCTGCGGATCATCCTGGAGAAAGGCGAAGCGCGGCAATTCGATCCCTTTGACCGCCTTGCGCAGTTCGAAGAGAGTCAAGGCAAATCGCTCGACCAGCTCCTGGACGATTTCGCCCGACTGCGAAGGGAGAATCTGGCTGCCCTGCAGACGCTGAATCTGCGGCACGAAGACTGGACTCGGCGAGGAAAGCATCCCTCGCTGGGAGTGGTGACGCTGTCGGAACTCGTGGCGACATGGGCCGTTCACGACCTCACTCATATCCATCAGTTATCTCGCGTGATGGCCCACCAGTATCGCAACGCAGTTGGGCCGTGGAGCGCCTGGCTGGGGGTGCTGCAGTGTGCTGGTCATAGCGCTTAGGCAACCGGACTCACCTGCGCTGCCGCTCCGACAGGTGCAACTTTTCCCTGCACGCCCCGCCGCCGGATTGGCTGCTTCCGAATGGTCGGCGACTCGGAGAAAGCTCGATCCGGATTCCCAAAGTGAAATGCCTATCCCGGCCGCTTCGCCGTATGACCCGCTTCCCTGAGACGTAACTTCGAGTGGCTGCCCGCCGGGGGTACAATCGTGGCATGACGGTGTGGCAGCAACACCTGGGCAGCGACCCCTCCATTTGTGGCGGCGATCTTTGCGCCCGAGGCACCCGAATTCCTGTCACCGTGATTCTCGATAACCTGGCAGAGGGCGCCTCGCGAGACGAGATTCTCCGAAGCTACCCTACCCTGCGACTTGAACACATCGACGCAGCCCTTGCGTATGCTGCCGAATTGGCGCATGAAGAACGACTGATCCCTTTGCAGGCCCGGTGAAATTCAAGGTCGATGAGAACCTGCCCGTCGATCTCGTCGCGGATCTGCATCGGGCCGGACACGACGCCCACACAGTCCTCGACGAGAACCTGGCGGGAGCGGCCGATCCGATCGTCGTGGCCGCCGCGCTTCGAGAAGGACGCATCCTGTTGACGCTCGACAAAGGAATAGCCAGTCTGATCCAGCATCCCGTGAACACTCATGCGGGGGTGGTCTTGTTCCGTCCCGGAGCGTCAGGCCGCTCAGCAGTGCTGGATTTCATAAGATCGCATTTGGCTGAGCTTCTTGTTTTGGAGCTTGCGAATGGCGTAACCGTGGTTTCGGAAGGCCGAATCCGTGTTCGATGAATCGAGACGCGTCCGGAGATCAGCTTGCCACCTGGTCGTATAACGCGCACACTGTTGATGTGTCCGGTCCGGCGAGAGCCAGAAGTCCCGCTGGAGGACGCGTTCAAGCATCCTTCAGACCGATAGCGTCGTTTCACCGTGTGGCGACCTTTGTTAGTAGCCGACGCAGCGCTGTGTGGTCTGAACCGAAGTGCGGCCGAGCAGGAATCGAATCTGTTCCGTTCGCCGCCCGCCTGATGACATCAGCGGGGCGCACTTCCGAAGGTCATTCGGGCCACAATTCCGGATTCCGTCCGTGGCAACCGCCGTTCCGGCGGGATGCCGGCTCGCTCGCAATGGCAACGGCTGCGACGACATCGTCGCTGTGGACGTTACGAATCGAGGAGGCCGGCCCCCCCAGCGTCCCTATTTTCTACTCTCAGGACGACTATGGCGCCAAGTGGCGCCATAAGATGCTGGATAAGGATCAGAGGCCGGGTCAGGAGTTTATGGTCGCCGCCATCAATGGCGACGCAAACCCGACATCGTGGCCATCAGCGGCAGCAGCGTGAAGGACTACGATTCTCGGGTTCAAATTCGCGTCCCGGGAGCCAACAAGCCAAGGGCGTCGGTCTGCTTGATTTCTATTCCGGAAGCTCGGATGCGATCGCCGGCGTGTCGAGCACTTCCCGAACCTTCCTGGCAAGGACGTCCGGCGTAAAAGGCTTCTCCACGAACGTCGGCTGCTGTTGCCGCACCCCATGATGGAGAAGCGCGTTCGCCGTATAACCGGACGTATACAAGACTTTGATCTCCGGGCGAAGCTCCAGAACCTGCCCGGCAACCTGAGGTCCGCTCATTTTCGGCAGGATCACATCGGTGATCAGGAGCGCAATTTCGCCGTCGTGCTGGTCGCAGATCTGAATGGCTTCGTCGGCGTCCCCCGTGTCCAGCACTTCATATCCCTTTCGGATAAGCACCTGCCGGATCAGGGTGCGCAAGGAGTTATCGTCTTCGAGAACCAGGACGGTTTCGGAGCCCTGACCGCCTCGTAAAAGAAAGGGCGGGGATTCCGCTTCGCTTTCCGTGCCTTCCATAAGTCTTGGCAGATAGATCTTGAAGGTTGTTCCCAGCCCCGGTTCACTGTAAACCCGAATGTCTCCTCCGCTTTGTTTGACGATGCCGTAAACCATCGCCAGACCCAGCCCCGTGCCTTTAGCTGTTCCCTTTGTCGTAAAGAAAGGCTCGAATATACGCGACGCCGTCTCCTTAGCCATCCCTGTGCCGCTGTCGCTGACTGCCAGCATGACGTAGGCCCCAGGTTCGACTTTCGCGTGGTGGTCCGCGTATTGCTGATCGAGCTCGACGTTCGAAGTCTCGATCGTCAACTTGCCGCCTCTCGGCATGGCATCGCGAGCGTTCGCCGCCAGATTCATGACGACCCGCTCCATCTGTCCCGGATCCGCTCTAACGAGCCCCGTGCGCGGATTGCTCACGATGCGCAGCTCGACATCCTCCCCGATCAATCTTCTGAGAAGCTTGCCCATTCCCGAGATTACGGTGTCGAGGTTCAGGTTCTTCAGTTCAAAGGTCTGGCCGCGGCCAAACGCGAGAAGCTGCCGGGTCAGATCCGACGCCCGCGCCGCGGCTTCGAGGATTTCATCCAGATATCCGCGCGACGTTTCGTCCAGCGCCTGGTGTTTGAGCAGATCGCAGTATCCCCAGATCACCGTCAGAAGATTATTGAAGTCGTGCGCCACCCCGCCGGCTAATTGTCCGATCGCTTCCATCTTCCCGGCCTGCAGAAGCTGATCTTCCATCTGCTTCTGTATGGTGAGGTCCTGCGCGGCTCCATAGATGCGCTCAACACGGCCCGTTTCGGCGTTTTGAACGGGACGGTCATGGACCTTTAACCATCGGACGCGACCATCCTTTCTGACGATACGAATCTCGATCGAGTCCGGCAGCCCCGCCGTCAGAGTCTCGTAATGCCGGCTCGATACACCGAGATCGTCCGCGTGGTACAAGCTCCTCCAGCCGCGAAGATTGACATCATCAGCCGTAAACCCCGTGATCCGTGGAAACGAATCGCTGATCCATTCGCATCTGAGGGTTCCGTCCGGATCCACTCGAAGTGAATAGGCGAAGTCCGAGCTGACCTCGGAAACCAGCCGGTAACGTTCCTCGCTTTGACGCAAGGCCTCGATTGCCCAGGCTCTTTCGTCGCTCATCCGCCGCAGTTCGATCGCTCTGCGAACCGCTTCGCCCAGACGCGCAAGGCGGTCTTTTAAGAGATAGTCGCAGGCGCCTCGCTTCATGGCTTCGACGGCCAGATCTTCACCGACCTGGCCCGACACCAGAATGAAAGGGATTGCGAGACCCTTCCGATTCAGCACGTCGAGCGCTTCAAAACCGTCGAACAGCGGCAATCTGGAATCCGACAGAATGACATCCGGCGACCGGTCAATCGCCGCGACGTATTCCTCTTCCGTTTCCACCCGCACCCACTCGGGAACAAAGCCGGCCCGCTGCAACTCCCGCACCATCAGGCCCGCGTCGATCGGGTCGTCCTCGATAATCAAAACCCGGATCGACTCTTTCATAGGAGATCAAGTGCGCGGAAAGGCTACTTCAATTCCTTCTTTCGGGATATCGGGGATCGATTGACCTCCATCCAATAAAACACCAGCATCTTGATTGCCTGACGGAACTCCCGAATATCCACGGGCTTCTGAATGTAACTGTTCACTCCGAGCCTGTAGCTTTCCAGGATATCCCGCTGTTCGCCGGACGAGGATAAGACCACCACCGGTATCGAGCGCGTTTCCTCGCTCGACTTCACCTGCTCGATTACCTGCAGGCCGCCGATCCTGGGGAGCTTCAGGTCGAGCAGCACCAGGGTCGGCGAAGAATATGACGGACGATTGCTGTAATCGCCCCGGCGAAAGAGATAATCGAGCGCCTCTTCCCCATCGCGCACGACGTGAACGCCGGCTTTGAAGTTTTCATTTCTTAATGCCCTCAAAGTGAGTTCCGCGTCCTGCGGATCGTCTTCTACCAGTAGAATTCCGGCTTCGTCTTCCATTATTTTTGGCCTGAGCCGCGATTATTCCGGGATCTCCCGGTCGCTGACGGAAGGATTCACATCCGGCTCGCCCGAGCCGATGGTGAAGAAGAACGTCGTTCCCAGGTCGATCGCGGCTTCGGCCCAGATCCGGCCCCCATGTTTGTGGATGATTCGCTGCACAGTCGCGAGCCCGACCCCCGTCCCTTCGAATTCTTCCCGGCGGTGCAGCCGCTCGAAGACGCCGAACAGCTTGTGGGAATACTTCATATTGAAACCCACCCCATTGTCCCTTACGAAGACAACCCTCCGGCCATCGACTGTCGTCTGTCCCGTTTCGATGATGGCGGGGTCGCGAGGCCTCGTATATTTGACGGCATTAGAGAGCAGGTTATACAGCACTTGCTTCATCAGTCCGGGGTCGCAGTCCACTACCGGAAGATCGCCCGTACGCCAGAGAATATTCCGGCCGCTCGTTTCAAGGTCCAGATCCCCGATCACGTCCTGCGCAAGCGAATTCAGCCCTACGGGCCGCAGACGCAATTCCTGCCGGCCGAGCTGCGCCAGACCCAGCAGGTCGCGGATCAGCTGATCCATATGCCGCGTGCTCTCCACAATACTGTTGAGATGCTTCCTGGCGACGGGATCCAGATTGTCGCCAACGTCCTCAATCAAAGCGTCCGAAAAACCCTGGATGTGCCGCAGGGGAGCGCGGAGGTCGTGCGCCACCGAATACGTAAATGACTCGAGTTCCTTGTTGACTACTTCGAGCTGAGCCGTGCGAAGCTCGACTCTTTGTTCCAGCTGATCGCGCGCCGCCTGCAAAGCCCCGTCGCGCTCTTGAACCTGATTCAACATTTCGTTAAAAGCGTCAATCAGGACGGCGATTTCATTTTCCTGTCCCGCGGTCGATGCACGAACCGAATACTTCTTTTCCCGGGATACAATACGGGCGGTTTCCGCCAGCTGCACGATTGGCCTTGCCGTCGCCTTCTGCAGGATCGAGGAGAACGCGAATGCGGCCATCAGCGAAACGGCCAGCACGACGCCCACGATGCCGAAGTATCGGGCCAGCCGGTTCCAGACCCCGCTCAGGTCCGATTGAATTTTTACGGTGCCGATGTCCATGCCCTGAAATTCAATCGCCTGAACGAGTACCAGCCGTGTCGTGGAAAACCAATGAGCTTCCGCCTGACCGGTAACCAGATCGGGCAACTGCGGCGTTCCAGCGCGGCCATCGGGCGAGTAGAGTGCGAAGGGCGCCCCCTCCGGAGTGAAAATGCCGGCGAACAGAATGTTCGAAGCGGCCTTCAGCGCGGCGAGCGTATCTCGTGCCGAATCCGGATCATTGAAAAGCAGGGCGGAGGCACTGTTGGCGCCTGCAATGCTGGCCTGAATGGAAAGGTTGCGTACCAGTTCCCGGCGCAATGCGGTGAGCTCGTAACCGGCAAAGGCAATGCAGGCCAGCAGCAGAGCGCCGCCGCTGACCAGCATGTTCATCCACGTCAGTCTTCTTCTGATCGACGAGTTCCGGGCTCTCAGCATCCGCCGTATCTCACTCTAACTTGAGCGAAAGGCGGTCTGGCCGGAATCTTCTTCAGCGGGATGATGGCGGCTCAGAATAGTATCCACATGTTCGCAACACTTACCGAGCCACGACCGGAAGGGAGCGACGCTCTCGCTTGTGGCAAGGTAAAACCTTGAGGGCGTCGCGTAAGTCCTTTGTTTTTGGAGCGACCCCTCAGAAGCGATGTTCGAATCGCCTTTTTTCAGCACCTGCTAACGGGGGAGTTTGGCCCCGACCACTTCCACTTTCTCGATCACGGGAGTCATTGCGAGAAGGTCCGGCGCGTTTTCCATCAGAGCCTTCGCGATGGGGCCATTCAGATGAGCCTGGCGGCCGGATTCGTCGGTAAATGCGTCGAATATCGCGAAAGTGGAGGGCCCGAGACGCAACGCGAGCCACAGCGGCGTGGTGGTTTCCCGATTGGCCAGTTCAAGACCTTTTTCAAGAAAGGCGGCGAGCTCGTTTTCCTTGCCGGGTTTTGCTTCGAGGCGAACGTACAGCGCAAACTTAAGCATGTGGGAATCCCTGCAACCAAAGGGCCTGTTACGGCCCGGTTTCGCCGAGGATACCCTTTGCCTTATCTTTCATGCGATCTACGAGGCTTTTCTTCGAGGCCTCATCCTTTGCGGCGGCCTTAAGGAGTTCTTCGGGCGAGACCTCCTGCTCCGCAGTTTTTTCACATGGCTGCACGCCCGAGAGATGTACCGCATTGCCCGTCATCGTGAACTGTTTGCGAACGCGCGAGCCGTCGTCCTGTTCGAGGCACACCGAGAACTCGCCTTGCTTCGCCAGGACCGGAAAAAATCCGCGCTCGCGCCTTTGAATGTATGAGGTTTCGTAGCGGTGACGGCGCAGGCTCCAGACAAACACTCGAAACCCGTCGAAATCGTGATCCTCGCCCAACCTTTCCGCCGTAGTCCAAAGCCAGATGTCTTTCTTCTGGCCATTGTCGTCGACCTTGCCCAGAGAAAAGTAGGACATGATGCGGTGGCCTTCCGCGTACTGCGCCACCTCGTCGGGAATCGCGAGATAGAGGCCGCTCGTCAATACCCAGCCGCTCTCCCCGTTTGGTGTGCGAACCAGCGTCCAGTCGTCGGTTCGAACCGGCGCGGCATCGGCGGCTTCAGCAGGCTCCGGGTCGCGGGGCTGAGACAGATCCAGCCAGTCAGCAGGGAGCGCCGGCGCCGGGGGCGAGGGCGGTGTCGGGATCTTCGAAGCTTTTGCGTCCTTTTTGGTCTGCTTCTTCTGCGGCTTTGCGGCGGGAGAAACTAATTGGCGCTTCGGGGCTTCAGCGGTCCGGGGGGTGACCCGATGCGCGATCACGTCGATCTTTTCCTTTGGCGCGACCTGCGTAAAGCTCGGCGAGAGACGCGACGGTTCCATATGAACGTTGAGCGTGTCGAACGTGGTGGCGACGCCTTGAGATGGCATGCCTGCCGTTTCGCGGGCGAGCGACCGCAGGCGCTGCATCTGAGATGTGTCGAGCAGCTGGCGGTCGCTGGTCCATCCCTCGACTCCCTGCGCAGTGCGTACCTTATACCAGAGCCGTCGGCGTCCGACTATGTCGAGCTTCTCTCCATGGGCGACGGTCGCGACAACCGGGGATTTGGAATCGATGTCTTTGCGAAGCTTCAGCGAGGCGGGCCCCGCCCAGGCGGTTCCGATGGCGGGCGTCTGCTTTTGTTTGGTCTGGCAGCCCGCGAGCATGGCGAGAAGAACCACCGGGCCGACCAGCCAGAACGTTCGGGGAGACAGCATGCGAAGGTAGATCGCGATGAAAAGCGCTCTGATGCCAGCTTAGCAGTCTATTTCCAGGCGAAGTTTCGCAAAGATGGGGAAGCACAAAACAGCCGCTTCGCACGTCTATGTGATATTCGCGTATTCGCGGGCCGAAAGAGAAAGGGTTCGAAAATGTCAGGAACGATCGCGATTGCCAGTCTGTCACTGTTCGCTTTCAGCGCGGTTTATGCTCAGACGGCGGAATCGCTGCCTTCCTTCGAGGTGGCGTCGATCAAACCAGCGGCACCGGCCGGGAACGGCTTCGTGATGATCGGTTCGCGGGGTGGACCGGGGACCGGCGATCCCGGACAGATGACATTTAACAACGTCTCGTTGAAAGATCTTATCGGGACCGCGTGGGATGTTAAGGCGTATCAGATCACGGGTCCGAACTCGCTGGAGTCGCAGCGTTTCGACATTGTCGCCAAAGTTCCCAAAGGGGCCACGAAAGAACAGTCCCGTTTGATGTTGCAGAATTTCCTGCAGGAACGGTTCAACCTGAAGCTGCATCATTCGACCAAAGAGCAGCCGATATACGCGCTGATGGTGGCGAAGAACGGACTGAAACTGAAGGAATCGGTTGAGGATCCCAATGGCCCGCTCGCGCCCGATTTTCCTCCCGGCGATGGAGGAGGCAAAGCCGCGCAGCACGCCGATGGCGATCCGCTGATGAGAAAAGGAGATCCTGCGGCGGCGCCTCCTGCCACGCCGCGAGGCGCGATGCGAATGATGTTCAACAATGGCCGCATGAAGATGGTGTCCGGCGGTCAGACCATGGCGAGGTTCGTGGATATGCTGGGAACACAGGTGGACCGGCCGGTGCTCGATATGACGGGACTCAAAGGTAAGTACGATATCTCCCTCGAATTCGCTCCGGATATGGCCCTGATGCAAAGCAAAATGGCGGCGCTCGGCGCGCCGCCTCCGGGACCTGGGGCCGGGCGAGGGAGCCCCGATGCCGACTCTCCCGACGGACAGAACGCTCCCGGAATTTTTACGGCGCTGCAGGAGCAACTCGGGCTGAGGCTCGATCCGAGCAAGGGACCAGTGGATATTCTGGTGATCGATGGTGCCGAGAAGACGCCAACCGCCAACTGAATTTGTTGACCGCGGCTCCGCCGCGGCGCAATCGACTTCGGGCCAGCGCTTCGGCGCTGCCGCCGAGCTTCCGCTCGGCGCGGAGCTTGACGCCCGGCCGGTAGGGCAGGCGATCTTGTCGCCCGCGACTCGCTTTTCAGCAGCGTTGGTCAGCTGTGGACACAAACCGGAAGAATCTCCAGCCGCGCCCATTCACGACGCGCCGCTCCTCCTGGTATGAATCCGACGCATAGTGAGAGACCGCGGCACGCCAGAAGCTGATTGCCGGCGCGTTGTCTTCAAATACCCTGATCAGCCATTCTCCAGGATATTCGCTCCAGAGGAAAGTAGCCACGCGCCTGCCGACACCGCAATGCCGAAACCTCCGCATGATGAAGAACTCATGAATGTCATGAGTGCCACTCGTGCCCAGCCACTCGTCGGCCGACCCGATCAGTGCGAAGCCCGCGATTGATCCGCCGGCTTTAACCAGATACGCCTCATAACCGTTCCTCCAGATGGAGGCCGTATCGTAAGAATAAGTTCCGTCGGCGCCCGTATCGACCTCGAAAAACTCTGACATGTCGTAGCAATAATGCTCGAACAAGTTCCGCAGCAGGAGGTCCGACTCGGGTCCGATTTTTGAGATCTCAAGATTCGGGGACGGCATTGGCTGTCCCGTGTCAGGCACAACATCAGTTTAGTTCGTCCCGGTCCGTCATTGACCTGCGAGACGGCCTGTCTAAACTGATGGCGTGGACACGCTCTTCGATCTGGGGAACAATCCCGAGTTTGATCGCGACCAGCTCAGAGACCGTCTGCAAGGCCTCGCCGGGCGGGGCATACGGATCGGCGGCAGTTCCTGGAAATACGAAGGCTGGATCGACCAGATCTATTCAAGATCCCGTTATCTGACGCGAGGAAGGTTTTCAAAGAAGCTGTTCGAGGAGACATGTCTTCAGGAATACGCCTCGATTTTTCCAACGGTCTGCGGAGATTTCGCGTTCTACCAGTTCCCTCCGGAAACTTTCTGGGAAAAGCTGTTCCGGCAGGCTCCGTCCGGCTTCAAGTGGGGTTTCAAGATCCCCGAGCAGATCACCGTTCCCGTCTGGCCCGTGCATCCCCGATACGGTGCTGCCGCGGGCCGGGAGAATCCTGATTTCCTTAACAGGGAGCTTTTATGCGCCGCTTTTCTGCAACCTCTTGAACGGTTCCGGGAAAAGGTAGGGGTGTTGATTTTCGAATTCGGAAGCAGCGCCTCGCAGGCCTTTTCCGATATCAGAGATTTCATTCATGCGCTCGATCGGTTTCTGACAGAACTCCCGCCCGAATGGCGCCTGGCCGTGGAAGTCAGGAACCCCGAGTTGCTCGTCGCCGGGTATTTCGACTGCCTCAAAGCCCACAATGCCGCACACGTATTTAACGCCTGGACCCGCATGCCGGAAATCGGCGAGCAACTCGCCCTGCCTGCGTCGGTAACCTCCGATATGATCGTCGCCCGGGCGCTGCTGAAGCGCGGCAGACCCTACGCCGATGCCGTCCGGGAGTTCGCTCCTTATAACCGCACTTGTGAAGTCAACGCCAAAGTCCGAGACGATTTACGGAAGCTCGTGGACATCGCTCTCGTGGACGGAATGCCTGCCTATATCTACGTGAACAACAGGCTGGAGGGCAACTCGCCCATGACCATCGAGGCCGTTGTATCCTGATCCCTACTTCGATTGAGGGTCCCAGGCAAGCCGAAGGACCCCCGGGTATCTGGCAAGCGCCTCGATGGTTTGCGGCACTTCCGTCTGGTCCGTGTTTGCGCGCCACTGGAGGCTGAGATTCAGTTCCCGGTCCGCCCCCGAGTGCAGCATCGTGACGGAGGTGGAAATGATGCGGAAGCCTCCCGCTGACAGAAGCCCGCGAATCTCGTTTTCGGTCGGGCCGGATGATTCCGTCACAATCCCCAGTTTCGCCAGATGATCTTTCTGGATACGGTCTTCAACCAGTTTCAGGCCGCTCAGGACCAGAAATCCCAGCGCAAGCCCGATCAGTCCCAGCGATATTTGACCACCGCCGAAGCACAGTCCAAGTACGGTTACGAACCACATTGAGGCGGCCGTCGTCACACCGACTATGAAGTCGCCCCGCCGCAGAACGGCTCCGGCTCCAATAAATCCCATTCCGGAAAGGATGCCGAGCGGCAGGCGCATCGGATCCATCGTGGCAAACGAATCGGGTGCCTTGCCGGAGCTCGACAGCAGGAGATTGGCCTGAAGCATCGCCACGCAGGACGCAAGCGCGACCAGAGTCATGGTCCGCAGTCCCGCCGTGCGGCCATGATAACTCCGGTTCAGACCGATCAGGATGCCGGCGGCCAGGGCGCACAGCAGACGGATTCCAATTTCTGACCATGTTATGGATAAATGCACGCGAAGCCGTTCTCCCGCCTTGAAGATAACGCCCTGCAGGCGTGAAATGCGACCCGGATAAGGATCCTGGATAACAAACGGAAATGAAATTGCCAGCATTTCCGGCAGGGAGGAAAACTTATGACTTCAAAGAAATCAACCGGCAAAGCTAAAATCCACAAGGTGATGCACGAGCATAAAGAGGGTACGCTCAAGTCCGGAAGCGGAAAGAAGGTCAAGAGCAGGAAGCAGGCAGTGGCTATCGCCTTGAGCGAAGCGCGCAAGTCCGGCGCTAAAATCCCTAAGAAGAAGTCCAAATCCTGACTGCTGGATATCAGGAAAGTCCGAATAATCGGATCGCATTTTCCCTGAGAATAAGAGGTCTGACTTCATCTTTGATGGCGATCTTTTCAAAATCCGCGAGCCATCGGTCCGGCGTAATCAGCGGGAAGTCCGACCCGAAAAGCATCTTGTTCTTCAGGAGGGTATTCGCATACTGAATCAGGACGGGCGAAAAGTATTTGGGAGACCAGCCGGATAAATCGATGTAGACCTGTGGCTTGTGCAGGCACACTGAAATGGCCTCATCCTGCCAGGGAAAGGCGGGATGGGCCATGATGATCTTCATATCCGGAAAATCGACTGCCACGTCATCGATATCCATCGGATTCCCATACTTAAGCCGCACTCCACCGCCTCCGGGCATACCGGTTCCAATGCCGCTATGCCCGGTATGAAAGATCACCGGTAATCGCGCTTCGGCCATCACCTCATAGAACGGATAGGCAACCCGGTCGTTCGCGTGAAACTGCTGTAAAGGCGGGTGAAGCTTGAAGCCTTTCACGCCCCGGGCAACCAGCCTTCGGGCTTCTTTTACCGCCTCCGGACCGCGCGTCGGATCCACGCTGGCAAAGGCCATCGCGATGTCGCTGTTCTCCTCGGCGAAATCGGCGACTATGTCGTTTGAGACTTGCGGCCTTCCGGTGAGCCGCTCGTCTACCGAAAAGACAACACATCCGATTTTGCGGGAGCGATAATAGGCCGCGAGTTCGTTGGGGCTTCTCGGGACCCCCGAGTCGCCAAAGTACTTGCGCGCCGCCTGATCGGCGGCGTTGTCTTCCACCTCCGATTCCATGTGCACGTGCGTGTCGATCGCGACGAGACTTCCCAAGTCAAAACCGGGCCGGTTGTTCATGAATGTTCTCGATAGGATATCAAGTGAGCAGGGCAAAGGTGGCAACCGGCGCTTTCCCGATTTCGCTACAATTAAGGCGGGACCTTTGACGTGATGCAGGTCGATAAAGAGCTTTTTATCGAAAGCCTGGGCGGCGAAGAAGCGGCCCGCAAACTGGAGCCGGAGGCTAAGGTCGACGCGATCGAAGACTTTCTGGCGATTCAATTAAAGGCCGCGGGCGCACCTGCCGGCAATTCGGCAAACGGCGACAAACACTATCCGACCGCGGCTGAAGTCGAAAATCGGATTGAGACTCGTCCGTACCGAGTGGGCGCCGGATTTCTCTTCGTTTCCCATAACGGTAATGTGAAAAAGCTTCCACGAATGCCTGCGAAGCCGACGCTGCTCGACTATTTCGACCTGCGTTTCGGCGCAAGCACCACACGGAACCACTGCCTGCAGAGCGCGACGCTTGCCATGAAAAATGGTATGACGGAAGAGATTATTCTGGCATGTCTGCTGCACGACACGGCGGCAGAGTTAATGCGCAGCGATCATGGCTGGTGGGGCGGCCAGCTCTATGAGCCCTATGTGCCGGAGAAAGTCGCTTTCGCCATTCGTTACCATCAAACGCTCCGCTTCTATCCCGACAAGGAAATGGGTTACGAATACCCTGAGCTATACCGGTACCTGTTCGGCGAGGATTACGTTCCGGAGCCACATATCGAGGCCGCATATCAGATGCTGCGCAAGCACAAATGGTACATGGAGCCTCGCCTGGTGACGATCAACGATCTCTATTCCTTCAACCCGAACGCAGTCGTGAGCATAGAACCTTTCCTCGACATCATCGGCCGGCACTTCAAGCAGCCGAAAGAGGGACTCGGTTACGACAACAGCCCTGTTGCGCACATGTGGCGCGCCCTCGCCAGACCCGACTCGCCGTTGTAATCAAGATCTGCACCGCGTCGGAATCTCACAATCGCCGGAGTTCTCCGCCGCCACTGGCCTTATGATTGCTTTATGTCTGGTCATGTTGAAGAGATTAATGTCTATCGCGGCCAGCGTGCTTCTAATGACCGCGGTTTCCGCGTATTCCCAGGAGCACCGCGAAGGTGGCGGCGGCAGAGGTGGAGTGGGCGGAGGGTACGTACCGCAGCGCGGGCCTGAACCCATGCTTGCGGCGCCCGCCCCCCGTCAGGCTCCCGCCCCGCACGAGGTTCCAGCCCCGCATCAGGCTCAGGAGCATCGGGACTTCCGTGACCAGCCTGGACATCCAAATGCACCCCACGTCGAAAATAACGGCCATTGGGTGGGGCACGATGCGGGACCCAACGACCCGCGCTTCCATCTGGAACATCCGTTCGAGCACGGCCACTTCAGCGGCGGCTTTGGGCCCGGACACGTGTTTCATCTTCAGGGCGGCGGCCCCTCGCGATTCTGGTTCAATGACTTCTATTGGAGCGTTGCGCCGTTCGATCTGGCATATGTTTCGGACTGGTTGTGGAATTCAGACCCGATCGTAATCTACGAAGATCCCGACCATCCGGGCTGGTATCTCGCCTATAACTCGAGGCTCGGAACTTACGTGCACGTTCAGTATCTGGGCTAACCTGTCACGCCCCGTGCAGCCCGAGTCGCGACAAAACCCGCCGGACTTTCTTGGGCGAAATCGAGAGCCGTTTGGCGACCCGCGCGACCTTGCGGCTCTCATGCTCCCAGATTTTCGGAATAATCAGATCCGCAAAATCTTCAGTCAGCTGCTGAAAGCTTCGGTCCCCTACCACGCCTTGAGACCAGGCCTGGAGCGTCGAATCGAGAATTCCGCCATGCACCACTTTCGCCTTCAACGTCTGCAGGTCTTCCCAGATGTGGTCCTGCACCTCGTTCTTTAAGAGCCCACCGGCCTGCTCGCAGAGTTCACGCGCAACGTCCAGACTCGCCGGGGAGACGCTGCAGATCGTCAGGCCATGCCAGATGATCGCCCGCGAAAGCAGACGGCGGTTCTCGGTGCGGCGCGCAAGCTCGACAGCCTCTTTCGCCGCCTCCAGCGCAAGATGGGCGACCCAGGCCGGATCCTCAATCCCCTCCTCCAGCTTGGTGTTTTCCACCATGCACTCGAGCAAGCGGGCCCGAGCCATCAGGATGTAGTCATTCTTCTCTTCCCCAAGTTTATAAGCCTGGCGCGCCTCATCGTCCGCAGTTTGCAGGTCGCCGCTGTCAAGATGAAGGTGCCCGCGGTTGACGTAAACGGTCCCGGCTCCCCGGTGATGAGAATGGATCCTGTAAATCTCTCCGGCGCGGTCGAGATGCGCCAGCGCATCGCCGCGGACCTTCTCGTAATTCCGCCGTGCTTCGGGGGCGGTGCGGCGCCGCTGTGCAGCGTCGGCATCTATGCCCTTGCGCAGCTGAAGTGCGATCAGCCGTTCCACATATCCCATGTTGGCCAAAGTACGCGCAAGGTTTCGGTGCTCGGGGTCTCTCTTGCCGTATTCTTCGATGGCCTGGAAAAAGTGCCGCAGCCCCAGATCGTAGCGGCCCTCGCGCCGATACATGCGTCCGAAACTCGACTGGATATTTCCGAGCGTAATGTAGTCGTCGGTCTCCTGCAGGACCGCATGGGCTTCAGCCAGCAGCTTCAGAGCATCCTTCGTGCGTCCTTTCTGGAACAGAAGCCAGCTCTCCGCCACGCGCATTGCGGCGGCCATGGGTTCCATATCCGCGTCGCACGCATAACGGTAGCCTTCCGCCGCATGCTCCAGCGCTTTGTCGTACTCGCCGGCTTTGCGATTGCAGCGGCAACTCCAGAAATGGGCCAGCGCCAGCACCATCGGATCCGAGATTTCCGACCGCAGCGAGAGCACCAGGCCAAAGTTCGCCAGAGCGCGCTCCAGGTTTTCCTCGGCGACCCAGATCATCCCCTCGGCCATGAGAACGTAAGCGAAATCGAGCATGGGAAGGCGAATCCGGCGCCCCTTCGGAAATGCGCCCACGCCGTCCTGCACCACATCGATATCGCGCCACCCCGCATCCACCCACTGAGCGATATAGCACAGAAGACCGGCCGCATCAGGCTCGTCGGCGTCCAGACGACCTGTCTCTGCCCAGTATTCGTCGAGCCGGGCCATCCCGCTGCCGATGCGGCGCATCCCCAGGTCGCATCGCAATCCCTGCAGTAAGTCCAGTTGCATGTGGGATATAGCGTACCAGAAAGTAGTCCGATACGGACTACTAAAACCGGGCTACCCATAACCATTGAGCCGGAAACCGTTTTCGTATCTACTGAAAAAGTTATGCCGAAGGCCCTCAAGCAGTCGCACCAACCGAACTCCCGGGTCATTCTCTTTCTCGGAGCCCCCGGCAGTGGCAAAGGAACGCAGAGTTCGTGGCTGGCATCGCACCTTGGTATTCCGGCCATTTCGACCGGCGACATGCTCCGGAGCCAGGCGAAGCAGAACACACCCGCGGGCGCGCGTTTGCGAGAGATTCTGGCTTCGGGTTCCCTTGTGAGCGACGAAGTCGTATGTGAAGCGGTGGCCTCCCGCCTCAGAGGCGATTTACCGGCCCGAGGCATCATTCTCGACGGGTTTCCGCGGACGCTCAAGCAGGCGGTCTGCCTCGACGAGATACTCGAAAGCCTCGGAATGCCGCGGCCTGTCGTCGTTAATCTGCATGTTTCGGTCGAACGGCTCCTCGAAAGGCTGACGGCGCGGCGGCAGTGCGGCAAATGCGGTGCTATCTATAACCTGTTACTGCGGCCGTCTTCGCGCGGAATGCTTTGCGAGAACGATGGCGAGATTCTGGTGCAGCGCGCGGATGACAGCGACACCGCCATCCTGCGGCGGCTGACCGAATTTGCGGCGTCACACACGCCTTTGGTCGAGTATTACCATCACGGCGATTATCACCTGATCGACGGCGACCGCAATCCGGAAGTGATTTCCGCGGAATTGCTTCGGATTCTCGGCTCGGCCCGGGCGCGCGCCGCAGCCTGAGCGGTACCTGCGGGTCGCCACATCGAATGAAGAGGATGCGCAGCCGTTGGGGGGACAGCGCTTCTACGCTAGTGCCGGTAGCGCCGGCGATCTCGTCGTCGGAGACGCTGCCAACCGCGTCTCCAACGCAGCCGTAAAAGCATTTTTGTCGCGGTAGGGACGCCGGTTGCCCGAACGCCCCCCGCACAGATCCGTACGTGCAGGATTGCATACGGCTCCTACCCTGGATGAATGGCGTCGAAGCGCACATTTGGATGCGGATGCGTGATCTTCGCACTCGGAATCCATCGATCGACCAACGACCAGAACCGTGCCCAGGTTATCTTGTCGCGCTAGCTCCGACGCCGTAGCGCCCGATACCAACGCCAGATCACCTGAGCTCGAAAGCTGTTCAGACTATCCATATTGCCGGGTACCGCGTGGTAGATGAAGTAGCTTGAACGAACGACTGATCGTAACCACTTCCCGACCTCGGCCACCGGCTCGTGCCAGCAGGGTCGCAGCTATTCCTTCGGCTGTTTCAGCTTTGCGGCCAGCTGCTTACGGATCGTCTTTCGCTTAACGATGAACCGGCCGGTCTTTCGAATCTTGCCAGACATGCGCGTGAATCCCAGAAATCAATTGAGCGGCTCCGGCTGAGCCGACTCTGCCTAAGGATTATCTCTGGAAACGCGGATCGTATTCGCGTCCTCGAAGACTGGACCCGAATACGATCCGCGTGTCCAAGATGGAAGTTGTCCTGAATCAGCTTGCTTTCTTTTGCCGGTTCGGCTTCTGCCCTTCGGAGTCAATTTGCTTTTTTAACGACGAAGGATCGGCGGCATCGGCGCCCTGCGCCATCCCTTCTCGGTCCTGATGTTCTTTTTTCGGCGATTGCTCTTTCTGGTTTTCCTTTGGTTCGGGCATAAATCTCTCCCTTCTGGAAACCGAGCAATTCAATTTCCGCTGAGAAGCCTGTATTGTTGCGTTTCCAGCCAATGTCCCGATTGGGACACCATTTGCGCCGTACAGCAAAGAAAGGATCGCGAGGCGCCTAACCAGCGTCGTTGCTCTTTAAGGGGGAAGCTCATGATCTGGGAATTCACAACATCATCGATCACTCCTTCTGAATCTCCTCCATCCACTGATACATCCTGCGCACCCCCCGAAGGTCGGCCCCGGCTCCCTGGATATCGGGAAAATCCTTCCGATGCGAAGTGAGGTCCACGCGCTTCGCCGCCTCATCCGCGGTAACTCCCTGCTTGCGCAAAGTCGCCACCTGGGCCATCAGATCCTTCAAATAGACCTGAAACGCGGTAATCTGACCCTTATCGCGAAAAGGTGTACCATGCCCGGGCAGCACCAGGGCGAAATCCAGTTTTTTGACGGCATCGAGCGACGCGATCCATTCATCGAAAAACGCATCCCCCATATAGGCGATCCGGTTCCCTTCGTCCATGTCCCCGGTGCAGACAATGCGCTCCTGCGGAAGGTAAACGAAAGTGTCTCCACCTGTGTGGCCGCGGCCCAGAAAAAGAAGCTGGATCTCACGGCCTCCCTCATGCAGCACCATCTTTGACGTATAGGTCACGTTCGGCGGCGTCGGCTTGATGTCCTTGAGTTGTTCATTCAGAGATTCCGCCAGGGCCAGCTCCTTTGCCAGTTCAGCTTTCCGCGCTGCGTCATTCGCCGCCGCAAGTTGCGTCCGCAACGAAGAAATCTGCACCGGCAACCGGGCGCTCTGGGACGTCTTGAAGGGCTCCCGATCGAGCACGTTAAAACCCAGAATCGCAGTCCGCACATACTCATGTCCAATAATCTGCACATCGGGCGGAAACACCGAGTTGCCGTCCGTGTGGTCGTAATGGAAATGAGTATTGACCACGGCTCGTATCGGCTTGTTCGTAATCAGCTTGATATCTTCGAGAAAAGCTTTTGCCGCGGCGGGAGTCGTGCCGTCGTCCACAAGCACCACAGCGCGGTCGTTGACGATCACGACATTATTACTGCCCACACCTCCCGAAGCATAATAAACGCCGTCCGCGACTCTTTCGAACTTGTAAGCCTTGCCCTGAATTACAGGGAATTCATCCCCGGCAGCCTGTACCAGCACCGCGGTTCCACAAAAAATCGAGAGCATCACAACCAGCGTTGCGGCAATTCTCATAAGGACCTCCTACTTCCACGAGTCCATGGCTTTTCGCGGAAGCGAATCAGCAAGAAAATTCAGCAACTCCAGCCGCACACCATTGGGATCGATCACATTCGTAATGCTCGTCTTTGTGCTGCCGGTTCGAGGGTCGTCCACCTTGACTCCACGTTGCCTCAGTGCCGCTACCGTCGCGTTCAGATCTTCCGGCCAGAAGCCTATATGGCTGAGTCCAACGGGGCGTTCGGCGGTGGCCGGCGCCAACTCAAGGAATGTGTCACGGGTTATCTGCAGATAAGCAAGAGTCGGCTTGCCGTCCTTGTCTTTGATCGTGAACGCTTCCCGAAAACCCATCGTCTGCGTGTAGAAGCGCATGGATTCATCGAAGTCCTTCGCGTAAATGCCGACGTGATTCAGGCGTAAGCCTGGATTCTGGTTCTGCTGACCGGAGATCGGCTGCATCAGGAAAACGCCGCAGACAATTCCTGCTGTGAACAAAGTGAAACCACCCATCAGGCTGCGCATGATCATTCATGGTATTACTTTTTACGCCAACGAAAAGGCATCTGCGGACTGCCAGCAAGCCGGCCTGCGGCAGAGAGAATCGCCTCGCGGGTAATCGCGAAGGGGCGAGTTAGCTGCGACTTCGCCTCCCTTTTCACCATCGATGACTGCGCACTGACTTGCCAGACGGACGGCGTAATGTTTCTGCCAGCCAGAATTGAATGGGCCGCAGCGCCCTCCGAGTTCTGAGGTGCCCGATTAAATATCGGCCTGCGTGGCGGTGTTTCAGCCAGATCCTCCGCTATCCCTCACGACTGGAAGTTATCCAGCTTTCAGAGGCAAAGGAGATCGTCATGAAAGCGCTTCAAATCAAATCCGCGCAACAATCAGCTGTTACGCCGCGCTTTGTTTCGCTCCGCACGTGGTGCCAGCGCCCAGCTCATCGATTACTTGAACATTCCACCGTCGAAAGGAATCAGGGAGAATTTATGACCGGTCAGCGAAATAGAGTCGCATGTGCGGGTGCGATGATGCGTGTGCTTTCGGCGCTACCGGCGACGCCCCAGGCCGGATCGGCAGCACCGCCGCGGGACCTATCTCAAGACGTGTAGCCAAATTCAGTTCAACGGTACGACTCTTGCGGCGTCGTGCTCTCTGCCCGAAGTAATTACTCATAACCAAATTAGGCCAACCATCAATGTGACGATTGTGTCGGGGACATCTGGAATGATACGGCCCCCTTTACTGCGACGCGCGGCCCGCAACGTGGGGAGACGGAAGAGCTATCCCGCGTGGGAGTTACTTCGACAGTTGCGAGTATACGGAGGTCTACGGAGCCGTTCTGCGGGCATCATGCAAAGGCCGTGGCGGGAACCTGACGCAGACCTCGCTGCAGTTGAAATGGTTGCCGCATGGGCAGCATCTCAAATATCGATGGGCAGCTGGTTTGTATCAATTAGCGGCGGGCTCTTGCGGCGCCATCGGGATCTGTGGCGGCACAATGCCGTGGGCGCTGCGGCAGTTGAGCGAGTACTGCCGTTCTGGGGTGTGGATGGCTGATCGAGCCAACCGCACGACCTCTGTTCCCGCCACGGTCGAGGAAGAGCGTCGGCGCGTCAGGTGATGGATCGTCGCGCGAGAGCGAGAAAAACTACCGATTTGTTGACATAAGCTGGAGCAACGTGGCGATGGCAAACACCGATCCCGACGCCCGTCTTCGCCTCGTTAGCCTTTCTGCCTCGCGGGCGTTCAAGTGACCCGAGACCGTAGACTTGGCCTCCACTAGCGGATAAGCACCAGTGGAACCAGGATCAGCGCGACGGCAGCTTGAACACCCACAGCGTCGTGCCACCCGCGGGGTTATCGATCTCAGGCGTCAAACTGGACGAGGCGGAGCTGAGCGGGCCGCCGCCGCCCGCTACCACCGCGACATATTGCTCGCCTTGGACACTATAGGTCACGGGCGACGAATTTGGGGCCGCATTGAGCTGAGTCTGCCAAAGGAGCTTGCCGGTCGCCGCGTTATACGCACTGAAGAAACGATCCAGCGCCCCGACGAAAACAAGGTCGCCGCCAGTCGCCAGCAGCGAACTGACCAGGGGCGCGCGCTGTCGGTGAATCCATAACACCTTGCCGGTCGCCAGATTGATCGCTTCGATACGGCCGAGTTTACCGTCGCTGTCTGGGCGCGGCCGCTGGGCAAAATGAATATCGTCGCCCCCCGCCGCGATTTGACCTGGGCTACGCGGCGTCCAGCTATAGTCGGCGCACGTCTCTACCAGCGGTACATACAGGATGTAGCTCGCGGGGTCGAAAGCCGTGGTCGGCCAGTTTCGCGCGCCGTTGGCATTGGGACACAGCAGCTTGGTCTTGCCTGGCTCGGGTTCGAGCGCCGGATTGGTGGTCTCCTCTCCGGTCACTGGATCAATCGCGGTCACGATGTTCTGCAGACCGAGGTCGCGAGAGAAGACATATTTACCAGTGGCGCGGTCCATGGCGTCGAAGATCGCTGTCTTGCCGCCCGTAACCACCAGCTCGGTCGGTTTGCCGTTCACCGGCAGCGGTAAGGAGCGACTGCTCGAACACCCAGTCCAGATCCCATACATCGCGCTTCATATGCTGACGATGCCAGACCAGCTTCCCCGTATCAGGATCCAGCGCAAGCGTTGAGTCTGTATAGAGCGCGTCCCTCGATTCGCCGACGCGCGGCTGGGGCAGCATCAACGTTCCGATGTCATAGGTGTTGCCGGTGCCAAAATAGACCAGGTTCCGCGCGGGATCGTAGCTACCCGAGGTCCAGACGCCACCTCCGAAGCGCTGTTCAAAAGGCGCGCCGTTCCAGCTATCGCCTCCTGGCTCGCCGGGCTTCGCGATGGTATTGAAACGCCATGCTTCGTTGCCGGTTGCCGACGTCCAGCCCGACAATGTAGTTGCCGCCGCCGGTGTTGATGCCCAGGCTGGTGCCGATGATCACCTTACCTTTGGCTACCACCGGACCGCCAGTCATACTAAAAGGAGCTCTACCCGCCTCATCCTCATGCGAACTCATGACTGCATGATCCCAGATCAACTTACCGGTCCTGGTCTCCAACGCAATGACATGTCCATCCGCGCGTGGGCGCATAGAGCGCGTCGCCATAAATGGCGAGGTTCTTCATCCGCGACTGCTGGCCATTGCGCAGCGATTCCGGCAGTGACCGGTTATATTGCCAGAGCACTTCGCCTGTCGCACCGTTAAGCGCCTGGATGCTGGCGCCACTTTCCACAAACAGGACTCCGTCATGTACCAATGGCGTGATTTCGTTGGCGCTGACCGGTAGGGCCAGGGTCCAGGCGATACCGAGATCATGGACATTGGTCGTACCAATTTTCTTGAGAGGACTGAAAGCCAGATTTTGATAGCTGCCCCGCCACACCAGCCACTCGCCATCGGGGGGATGCTGCAGCATCTCTTCAGTTACGGGCGTAATACCAGCGAGCAGTTTCTTACGAGCCGCCATCGCAGACTGGTAGGTCGCGTCCTGATTAGTGGTGCGGACGGTGATATCGGACTGTGACCGCGTCGGCGCCAACTCCTTGTCGCCTGCGGCAACACCGTTGGCGCGAAGAATATAAGCATCCACATCGCTGTAGGCGCGGTCACCGAGCCCGGCCGGCGCAGCCGGCGGCATCTTGGTGGCGATGTAAGTGAACAGCGCGTTCGCGGACTGGTTCTCCCAGTGCATCTTGAAAGCGGAGCCGCGAAGCGGCGGGCCGAACTGTCCGTTGTCGAGATTGGTGCCATGACAATTGGCGCAATTGTCGTCATAGACCGTCTTGCCGCGGCTCGCCTGTTCTGCGGTGAGCCCCACCGCCGGGCCGGCGGCAAAAAAACTTTGCTCCTGCGCCAGTACGAAAAACCCAGCCAACCACAAAACCGCGCCACCCAAAAGCACAAACCGGCGCAATGGACTACGCCAACTCATCATCGTCCTCCAGCCTCATCTGCGGCTTCCCATTTCTCCGGCCTCGAAAGCATCGGTGTTCATTCGATAGACCTTGATGGCGACTTCGCGTCAGGGCTTGTATTTGCTCGATTCACCTCGCCTATGCAACCCTGACCGAGCCGCCGACGATCACGTAAGGTCCGAGCTTAGTCAACCGATCGCGACATTGTTAGTCGATTCTATACCACCGGATCCGGCTACGACGAGATTGAGAATGTATGACGGTTCCCAAAAGGAGGCTTCCGATTCCGGTATGGAGGAAAGAAATCTCACTCTGGCATGTTTGTCTGAATGGCCACTCGGAGAGTGGGCGCCGCTCTGCCACACGCGCATGAAGTCCGGGTCTGGGAATCGTTGGCGATCTGAAAACAGCCACCCGGCGCGGGGACCGAATCTCGCTAGCGGGCGACAGGCGCGACTTGTTCGTAGTAGTAAAACAAGATATCCGTGGCGGGCGGCTTCATGCCAAGCTGACGCAGCATGCCGACGATTTGGCCGCGGTGTAGCGTGGCGTGGTTCACCACGTGCATGACGATCTGCCACGCAGGTAGGCCGGCGTTGCCGACAAAGCGTGATTTGAAGGGAACCTGACGGGCGAGGTCTGAGTCGGTGAGCGCATTTGCCCAGGCTTCCCACTTGGCCTGCAGTCGAGGCCATTCTTCGATGACGAAATCGAGCAACGGGAGCGCATCATGGGCCGGCACCGGATAGCTGGGGTCGGCAATCCGCGAAAACCAGATTGCGTCTCCGAAATAGATGTGAGCGAGCGTCTTCGCGATGCTTTCGTGGGAGACGCTCATCGGCTTGGATCGGTCCTCGGGCGGCAGGGCGAGCGTGGCCTCCAGCACCTTGCGCGAGGCCCAGCCAGAATATCCGATGTGTGTACGAACTTCTTGAGCGGTCATTTTGTGTTTACTTATATCGCACTCTTCCCGTCTGGTGGTTTTTCAGCCATCTCGTTCTGCTCCATATGTCCGGTACTGGGAGCCTTCGGCGGCTAACCCGCCAGGTCGGAGATGGCTCGTTCGGGCTGGACGCTGGGGCGCTCCCGGATTAGTCTCGCGAAACGCGGTTACGCAGAATGGGAACGATGTCGCTCGTTGCCGGGGCGAAAGCGCTTCCTCGAAAAACAGCTAGCGATATTAGCGCATATCAGGACCGCCCGAACTGATTGTCGGTCGAAGCGGCCATATTGGCTATCGCTTGGGCGCTATTCTCTCTTGTCGGATGACCTGCACTTGCACGTCTTCCCATCGGCGTCTATGACCTGCGTTTTCACCTTATCTTGCAGGTACCGGACCGAATTATATTAACGATCAGGCTTTTTGAGGCCGCCTCGGGCGTTTCTTGACCGACGCCGCAGAACGTTTATCTGCCCGTCTGCGCTTCATCGCCTCGGCCAGCCGTTTACGGCCTTCCGGGGTAAAGTTACTCTTCCGCTTGGCAGGCGCTTCTTTTCGAGCGGAAATCCCCGCACCCTGCGCCGCGGCTTTCTTCGCAGCCCAGCGAAGACGATGGACCCGTTCACGCTGATGAAACTGGCCGGGCACGCCGATCTAAACACCGCCATGCGTTACGTCCACCTAAACGGTGATGATGTTCGAGCAGCGATGGAAAAGGTCGAAGTGGCGAAAGGTGGGCAAAAAATTGGGCACAGGCACGAAAAATCCCCCATTGCTCACCCGCCGAAAGGCTCACATATAACTGATTTTAAAACAAATAGCTGGAGCTGGCGGAGGGGATTGAACCCCCGACCCTCTGATTACAAATCAGATGCTCTACCAGCTGAGCTACGCCAGCCCTTTTACAACAACTTGCGAACGGGAAAGCGGTAACAAGCAATGTAGGTGCTGGCTTGTGCCGGACAGGGATGGCCCTGCCCCGTGTTCCAGCAATTTTCTAACGGGCCGCTTGTTCCTGGTTCCGTGCCGCCATTACTCACTCATCGTACCATCAGCAGTGGAAACCCCTTGGCTGTCCGCTTACTGCTTCCCTGAGCGACTCTTCAAGGCTGTCTTTGCCCGTTTGAATCTCAGATCGTTTGTTCAGGTCTTCGATGCGTTCGGCGAGGTGTCGAATCGAAGCGATGGACTTTCGGACTGTCTCAATGAGCACGTCCCTGCGATCGGAATCGCGAGTAATCCGGGCCGTCTCCAGGAGTGACAGAGACATCTCGATATCCGTCCGGAGAAATCGGATCAGCGCAGCCTGATTCTGAGCACGGAGAGCGCTGGATTTATCCCGTAATCTCAGAAAATTCGGGGGCATCGACCATTAGCTCGTTCAGATTTATCGAGATCTCGGGTCGTCTTGTATCGGCTTCAGGCATCGCGGGGCGCCCCATGGTAGCGACTCCCGCCCTGATCTGATAGCTGGTGAAACTCCTGGTCCCATGGTTACGTCCAGGCAGCGGTCCCCTCAACGCACGACCCTTTAACAACCGCGATTGATGCTCACACTGAGGATAGTTTCCCCCTCGCACAAACCGCTCTTTAACTTAAACCCAAAGGCTGACGCGGTGCTGAAAAGGGCCCGTCATCAAAGCTTTGCTGACGCGCGCGGCCCGGCGAGTCCTTCCAAATAAACACACTCTGTTCTGAGCCACGACCGGGAAGGAGTGACTATGGCCCTGCCAAATCGAATGAAGACGCTGCGCAGCCGTTTGTGGGTCCAGCGTTTCGGCGCGGAGCTTTACGTCAGCCGGTAGCACCGGTGATCTGTCGCCGGTGACCCTGCCAAGCCGCCCTCAACGGAGGGTCTGTCCCCGATCAATGGTGAACGTGCGCGTGCGAATGTGCCATCCCTGTCCCATGGCTGTGCCGGTGCGCATGGATCAGATTGGTGCGGCGTAGCAAATCCGTATCCCGCAACGCCTCGGATGGCGAAAGTTCCGCGGCTAACCGGCCGCCGTCCAGAATGAAGCATCGATCGGCGATGTCTTCGAGATCTCCTAAATCGTGAGTCGCTGTGATTACCGACTTGACGCCCCCGCCCCAATCCATCAGCAACTCGATGAACTCACTCTGACTGCGCGGGTCGAGCGCAGCCGTCGGCTCATCCAGCAGAAGAACCGCCGGATCCAGCACCAGCACGCTCGCCAGCGCTACCCGCTTCTTCTCCCCGCCGGAAAGCCGATGGGGCGCGCGGTCTTTCAGGTGAGCGATGCGCAGCCGGTCCAGGATCTCGGCGACGCGATCCTTCACCTCGTTCTTTGGCCATCGAAGCTGTAGCGGGCTGAAGGCCACTTCATCAAACACGGTCGGATTGAACAGCTGAATGTCGGGATTTTGAAAAACCATGCCGACCGTGCGGCGGAACTCAAATGCGAAAGCGTCGTCTCCAAAATGCTCCTCGCACAGCTCTTCGCCGCGGAACAGGACGTAACCCGACTCCCCGAAGTAAAGACCATCCAAAAGGCGAAGCAGCGTCGATTTCCCGGAACCGTTGGCCCCCAGCAGCGCGATCCGCTGACCTTCGGCGATAGAGAGCGTGAGATCGTCAATCGCGGTAATATTTTCGTAGCTGTAAGTGAGGTGTTCGACTTCGAACAGCATCAGCGGCCTGCCCATATTGACGCCGCGGCCAGACCCGCGAACACAATCAGCGCGGCCCAGTCGAGGCGCCGCATCTGAAAATCGTCGAGCAGATACACCTCGCCGCGAAAGCCTCGCGATTGCATCGCCAAAAAGACTTCGCCGCTCAGGTGCAAGGTCTTGCCCATCAGCACACCCGCGCTCGATACGGCCAGGCGGCGATACCCGGCGGCCGTGAATCGCCCCACCGTTCGGCTCTTGCGCGCTTCGAACATTTCGTGCGCGGTTTCAAGCAGCAGCAGAATATAGCGGCAAGTCATCCCGAGGATGACTACCAGAACCACCGGCGCGCGGAATACCCGCAGGGCCTTCAACACATGCATCCAGGGGGTGGTGAAGACGAGCAGCACCGTCAGTGTCGCCGCGGTCTCCACGCGCAAAATCAAATAGGCGGCCGTGTGCAGGCCCTGCGCGGTTGCGGTCCAGTGCAATCCCGGCAGGCGGAAGACGGCGGTTCCGGGTGTAAGAAAGATCGCCGGCAAAGCAAGAGGCCCGGTGAACGCGAAAGCGCCCGCCCACACCTGCGACGCCAAAGTGTCGATCGAAATCAGGGAACAGACAGCCAGCATTATGGCCAGACCGAAAATGGCCGCAATCACCCAGAGACGGGCGGATAATGCCGATGCGAGGAGCAGCGCAAACAGCCCGGCTACCTTTACTCTCGCGTCAAGCCGCTGCAGTAGACCGCCGGCGTTCGCGGCGTTCTCGGCGTAGAGGGCCCGGTCCATAGCCCAGTACAAGACCTTCGATGGTGTTTTCGATGAATCCGCCGCGTCTGCGCCGATGGACGTGCCCCGCGCTCATGTGACCGCTCGCGTGAATCGTCCCACCACCAGACCCGTAGTCGTGATCAACCCTACGCCGAACATTGCGGAAAGCAGATATCCGAAGGTCGCGCTGCGGATGTACGGCGGCGCGTAGCGGCCAAATGGCGCCGTCCACAGAGAAGAGAGTTGTTCGCAGGCCTTTCGGAGCTTCGAGCGGCGCAGCGTCACCCAACGAAGAGGCCGCGATCTGCTGTCGCGCCGCGGGGTTGGAATAATCCGAAGCCATCCATTCGCCCCACGCCGATCCCGCAGCCAGAATGCCGAGCGGCGTCAGAATCATCAGCATCCCCAGGCCCGCCGATAAAGTACGAAGGGAACGCGCGCGTGCTGTTCGCGGACCCTCCCAGCCCGTGCCCTTTGGCAGAGTGGCTTTTAGCAGAGACGGATCGGAATGCTGCAGAAACGCGACCACTCCCGCCGAGACGGCCAGCTCCGCCAGACCCGCGATGGTCAGGTGGCCGATCATCATCGCCGGGACGGCAATGCCGAGCGGATAAGGACAATAAAGAGGCGCGCCGGAAGCATCTCGGTACAGCAAAGGTTGAATGCCGAATTCGATCGCCGCAAGAAGCGCCGACACGTTGATTGCGGCATAACCCGCGATACCGGCCGCGGCAGCGCGGCGGAACGACCCGATTGCGGCCCGGCCGGCCATAACCCGATAGACCACGTAAGCGGCCAGCGCCCCGGCAATCGCCATGTTGAAACAGTTCGCTCCGATTGCCGTAATTCCGCCATCGCCGAAAAAGAGCGCCTGAATCACGATCGCCACTGAGACCGCCAGCATCGCCGCCCACGGTCCAAGAACAACGGTCGCAAGCCCGATCCCCACGGCGTGTCCCGTAGTGCCGCCGGGAAGCGGCAGGTTAAACATCATGATCACGAATGAAAATGCAGCAAACAGGGAGATCTGCGGTACCAGCCGCGTATGCAACGCCTTCTTTACCCGCTGCAGGCCCGTATACCAGAAAGGGCGCCGCGCCGCCATAGAGCACGGCGCAGGTTGCGGGACTGAGATATCCATCCGGTATGTGCATTTTCCGTTGTACCGGGCCCGCGCAGGCCCTTCTCCAGCAATTTTTACGATATCCCATCGCGATTGGATTCGCTCCAAAGATGAATATTTCACGCGGCCTGGGCGGAGCATTGTAAGTAATCCATAAGCCTCGCTTCATTCACTCAATCCGAAAAAAAGTTAAATCCGTTTTTGCCTCACCAGGAGTAATGCTTACCAGGATTGCGGGAGGTAATTACAATTCCGCATCCACTTAGTCAGGCGATGTTTTCAGACAACACTTACCGAAAGGAAATGGGAAGCAACATGGTAAATCTCAAGCGTTTTGCCTGCGCTGCAACGGCGGCCCTCGTCATCGTCCCTGCAGCCGCATTCGGCGCCAGTCATCGTGAAGCGCCAATCACCGCACTCGACCACAAAGCGGATATCACCGATATCTATGCGTTCGTCAGCTATGACGATCCATCAAAGGTGACATTCATCCTTAATGTCGATCCGCTCCTGGAACCGGCGAACGGGCCCAATTACTACCCGTTCGATCCCAACGTTCTCTATGCGATTGATATCGACAACAACAATACCGCGCTTCCGGCGGTTCAGTTCCTCGTCCAGTTTCAGACTCAGATTCGCGCCCCCAACCTTTTCACCGGATTCGCGGGGGACGGCAACGGCGTGAATGCTCCCCCCAACGCGCCCCCGGCAATGGGACCTGGGACAGTCGGACCCGGAGGTCAGGTCATACCCCCGGCGATTACCTCGCTCGAGGGCCCAGGCTCTGCGGGCCTTAGTCTCCGTCAGACTTACACCGTAACCATGGTTAAGAATGGCGTGAGCACCACGCTCACAAATGTTACGGGTAACCCGCTCTATGCCGTTCCGACCAATGTCGGCTCCCGCACGATGCCCAACTATTCCGCACTCGCCGCGCAGGGAATCTACAATCTCGGCAACGGCATTAAGGTATTTGCCGGGACGGTGGACGACCCCTTCTACATCGATCTCGGAGCCGCTTTCGATACCTTTAATTTCCGCGCCAAGGCGGGCGGCGGAGTGATGACGGCCGCGGCCGACGCCGCGGATAACGTGAACCTCGCCCCCGACGCCGTCTCCGGCTTCAACGTGAACACGATTGCGATTGAAGTGCCGATCGCAATGCTTACCAGCACCGGTACCAGAGTACCGGCCACCAGCCCGGCCGCCACCCTCGGAGTCTGGGGAACGACCTCGCGTCCCTCGGTGACCGTGCTTCGCGCTCCTTCGCCCGAACTCACATCGGGGACGTTTTCGCAGGTACAGCGGATGGGTAACCCCCTGATCAACGAACTGATCATCGGCACCGGCATGAAAGATTACTGGAGCATGAGCCACCCGGTGGACGATTCTCAATTCGCCAGCTTCGATCTCGATCCCGTGCTCGCGAGAATCCTGAACGCCGCATATGGAATCGACATTCCGGCGCCGCCACGGATGGATCTCCTGCCGCTGGTCCAGTACCTCCCGCCGATCGCCGCTGCCGGAACTCCCGCAGGACCGGTAGCCGATCTCTTGCGCCTGAACACAGGAGTCCCCCCAACGCCGGAGGCGAGCCGCAAGCGGCTCGGCGTTCTGGCCGGTGACAATGCCGGATACCCCAACGGCCGCAGGGTCTCCGATGATGTCACCGACATCTCGGCTCGCGCGGTAGCAGGCGTGCTTTGCGGCGCCACAGCTCCCTGCAAAGACGCCGCCGGAGTCACCTTCACGGGATCTCAGGTCCCGCTGATCGGCGATGGCGTCAACACCAACGACCTTCCTTATCAGGAAACGTTCCCTTACGTTGCGTTCGCCCACAGCGGGCGTGACCGCCGTCACATCGATCCGGGCGAGCGAGGCTGCCTGGCGCAACCGCTCAACCACTGCCCCGTTCAATAGCTCAAACGCGGGCCATTCGAAACGAACTCTGTTCGGATGGCCCCATTTCACGGAATAATCCCATGAGACTCAAACTCGCTTTTCTCCTGTGTACAGCCCCTTTGTTACTCGCGGCGGCGGACGTTCCGGCCCCCGTGAATCCCTCGGCTCAAAAGATAGCGGATATCGAGAAGGGGTTAAAGAACAACCCGTCATCGCCGGAGCCGCATGTCGACCTCGCAGCGGAATACTGCCGCAGGGCCCGCGACGGCGAGGACCTCAGTTACTATGACAAAGCGTCGGCTGAGGTCGAGAGCGCGCTAAAGATAGCGCCCGATAACTTCGATGCGCGAAAGCTGAAAGTAACCATCCTGCTGGGCGAGAACCGGTTCGATGCGGCGCTGAAGATGGCCGCGGAATTGAACCACAAGATCCCGGACGACATCGCTCTCTGGGGTCTTCTCGCGGAAATCAACACCGCGCTTGGCAATTACGAGGAAGCGGTACGCGACGCCCAATGGGTTCTGAACATCCGGCCGGGCAGCCTTCTCGGTTTCACCGAAGCGGCCCGTCTGCGGGAGGCATATGGGGACGCTGAAGGCGCGATCGAGTTCTATGAGGAAGCTCGCCGGCGAACCGCGCTGGGCGATGCCGAAGAACGCGCATGGCTTCTCGTGCAGATCGCCAGGCTCACCGCGCAGTCTGGCGACCTGAAGCGCGCCGACACACTCCTTGTCGAAGCAATCAAGCTCAACCCGGAGTCTCAGGTTGCAATCGCCGGCCTGGGAAGGTTGCGCATGATACAGGGCAACTACACCGAAGCTGCCTTGCTTTTCGGAAAACGTTATGAAGCGGTTCACGATGCGCGAAGCGTTTACGACCTCGCGGGCGCTCTCGAAAAGGCCGGCCGGAAGGATGAAGCGGCTACCGCCTTCCGGGAGTTCGAAACCAAAGCGCTGGCTGAAACGGAGCAGCCTCACAACGCCAACATCGAATTAATCGAATACTACCTGGAACAGGAATCGAAACCGGCGGAAGCGTTGGCGATTGCCCGACGCGAGAGCGCTGTTCGCCACGACTCCCGAACCGTGGCCTCACTCGCCTGGGCGGAATGCCGGGCCAGCCGGGTCTCATCGTGCAAACTCGAACCATCGACTCCAACGATTCAGGAGGCGAAGAAGTAATGAAACACTCCCTCCCGGTCGCGGCTCGGCAGGTGTCTCCAAACATGCGGCTACATTTCCGAGCCGCGCGCGGAAGCAAGCGATTTTTGGCCTTTTTCAGCGCCCTCCCGACGTTCTTCCTTGCCGCCGCCATCTGGGCGCAAACGCCGGCTGTAACGACCGACCAGCGGGTCAAAGCCTGGGAAACGAGCTTGCGAAACGCCCCGGACGATCCGAAACTGATGACCGGACTCATCTCCGCCTACCTTCAGAAACTTCGCGAAACGGCCGATTACCGCTATCTCGATCGCGCATCGCAGCTTGTCGACCGGATGCTCGAAAGAGATGGCGGGAACTTTGAGACGTTGCGCTTCCAGAACGAAATCGACCTCCAACGCCACGACTTTCGTGCAGTCGCCGAACGGTCGCGCGACATGATCCGTTACAACGCCTCGGACCCTGGCATCTGGGGCAACCTGGGCGATTCTTTGATGGAACTCGGCGAATACGAGGACGCACAGAATGCCTACATAAAGATGTTCGGACTCCGGCCGAACCTCGGCAGCTATAACCGCCTGGCGTATTTGCGCTTCGTGACCGGCAACGCAGATGCCGCGATCGATCTCATGAACCAGGCGATCGCAGCCGGCAGCTCGACTCCCGAAAATACGGCGTGGTGCTGGGCCGAACTCGGCGACATGTACTTCAAAACCGGCAAGCTCGATGAAGCTGAGAATGCCTGGAAGACAGCATTAAATCTCTTTCCGTCGATGCATCGTGCAAGCGCGGGGATGGGAAGGATTCAGGCTGCGCGCGGCAGCACAGCCGAGGCGATTAAAAATTATCAACGAGCGCAGTCGATTGTTCCCATGGTTGAGTACGCGGGCGCACTCGAGGACCTGTACACCTCGGCCGGAATGACAGGAAAAGCGCGTGAGCAGGAAGAACTCATCGACGCTCTCGAAAAGATCGGCGCCGCCACAAACGAAAAAACGAACCGAAATCTGGCCCTGGTTCTGGCGGACCATAACCGGAACCTGAAGCTCGCCCTGCAACTCATGGAGGCCGAGATCCCCACCCGGCCTGACGTCTACACCTGGGACGCTCTGGCGTGGGTTCTCTTCCGCAGCGGGCACGTTCCGGAAGCAATGAGCGCCAGCGCCAAAGCGCTCAGGTTCAACACTCCGGAGCCGCTTTTTTACTACCACGCCAATGCCATCGCAACCGCGGCCGGAGACCGCGAAGCGGCTCTCAAATATTCCGAGCGCCTGCTGTCGCTCAATCCAAAAATTTATCTCGCGAGAGGTGCAAAGTGAAAAAGCTCTCAGGATTCCTGTTTACGTGGGTTGCCGCGGCCGTCGCCTTGCCAGGCCTTTCCGCGCATCCCATGGGCAACTTCAGCGTGAATCATTACTCGAAAGTCGAGGTCGCGGATCGCGGCGTCAAGCTCGAATATGTTCTCGATCTGGCGGAAATTCCCACGCTCGACCTTCTCCGAAACTGGGGCGTCGAAAGAGACAGCCCGCGGGTCGATCTGGATCGTAAAGCTGCCGAACAAGCCCGCGAATGGCTGTCGAATCTGAAGATCGTTTCGAACGGGGCTACCATCAAGCCGCAATTCCAATCCGCGGATGTGCTGATCGCGGATGGAGCCGGAAATCTACCGATCGTCCGCATCACCATGACCGCGCGGGTGAACGCCCCTGCCGGCAATCTCACATACGAAGACCTCAATTTCCCCGATCGCTCCGGCTGGAAGGAAATCGTAATAACCGCAAGCCACGGCGCCACCCTGACAAAAGCCAGTCAGACTTCGACCGACCTCAGCAAAGCCCTTACCGATTACCCTCCCGACCCAACGCTCGCTCCGCCGCAGGACCTGCGAGCCGAGCTGACCTGGACGGTCGAGCCGCAACTGATTACACACCGGACCATCCCGACATCTGTCCAGCAGCCGCACAACGCGCCCGCGCCATCCTCACCTGTCACCATGACCGCGCAGGGAGCGCAGCCTGGAACCATCGTGCGCGGAGATTTCCTCTCGCGCTTGCTACAGCACAAAGAACTGACGCTCTCGATGATGTTGCTGGCTCTGGCAATCTCGTTCGGTCTGGGCGGTCTGCATGCGCTGACACCAGGCCATGGCAAGACCATCGTTGCCGCCTACCTCGTCGGTGCGCGCGGCACATTGAAGCACGCGGCATTCCTTGGCGCCATGGTGACGTTCACCCACACCATCTCCGTTTTCGCGCTGGGGCTAGCCACCCTGTTTCTGTTCCAGTACATCGTTCCGGAAAAGATTACCCAGACATTGGGCGTCATCTCAGGCCTCTCGATCGTCGCGATCGGAGGATGGATGCTGCTGAAGCGCTTCCGCAGTTCGCGCGGTTCCTCGCACACCCATGCGCATGGCGAGGGACACCATCATCACCACCATCACGGTCACTCCCATGACCATGACCACGGGCCGGGCGGCCACACTCACATCCCCGAAACAATCTCTCTCGGAAGCCTTGTCGCTCTCGGCATCAGCGGTGGCATGGTGCCCTGCGAGTCGGCGCTTGTCCTCCTGCTGAGCATGATCGCGCTCGGGCGCGTCGGCCTGGGACTGCTCCTGCTCGTCTCGTTCAGCGCAGGCCTCGCGCTCGTGCTCACCGCGATCGGGATCGTGGTCCTCTACGCGAAAAAGCTGATTCCCGAATCCAGGCGCACGGCGCGCCGTGGTGCCTTTCAGTGGTTGCCCGTCGTATCGGCAGCCGTAGTCGTCATGGTGGGATTAATCATGACAGTAGTTTCGGCAGGCTGGATTTCACCCGTATTCATGATCGGCTGACCACACCGCAATTACTGCGAGGGCGCGTAATAGCCCTGTCGCCACCGGGCATTGAGCTTGGGCAGCCCCGGTTGTTGCCGTACCTTTACTTCCACGCGGCGGTACTTGCCGTCGCGTTGCCCATTCGTCGGGGAGTAGGCGAGCACATATTGATTGCGCAGCTCGATCGCAATCTTTTCCGCAATTCCCGGTAACTGATCGAACTGCGATGCGCCAAACGCGCGGCCTCCTGTCTGGTCCGCGATCTGCGCCAGAAGCCGCGGCCCGCTGATCTCTTCGGCCGATAGCTGCGGAAATAGAATCGGCTCAAATACCCCGAACGCATAAATCTGCGTGTCGGCTTCGCGCACCAGATCCTTGATGTCCGTCGCGGTGTAACGGCTGTGGTTGTCCCCCCCATCGGAAACGATCACCAGCGCTTTGCGCGGATTCTTCGCCTTCTTCATCTCACGGACCCCGAGATTCACCGCGTCGAGCAGCGCCGTCAATCCTCCGGACTGCAGCCCCCGTCATCCTGTTCCCGATCTCCTTCATATCGCCGGTGAACCCCTGCACCACCTCGGCCTGATCGCTGAACTGAATCAGGAACGCCTCGTCCTGCGCATTCATGGTCTTCAGAAATTCGTTCACGGCTCGACGTGATGTGTCGAGCTTCAGTCCCATGCTCCCGCTGGTATCGATCAGCAGCCCCACGGAGAGAGGCGCGTCCTCTCCGGAAAAGTGCGTAATCTTCTGTTTGGCGCCGTCTTCAAGGATTGTAAAGTCGTCCTTATCGAGGCCAAGCACAAAGCGATTTGATGGGTCGGTTACCGTCACCGGAATAACCACCAGCGTCGAATCGACAATGATATTGAGATCCGTCTGGGCGCGCGTACTCAAAACGGCAAGCGCAAAGACCAGAAATGTGAGCCGGGAAGTCATGCCGCGTCCGATAACAGAATGACGGGAGCATCCGGAAAAATCAATCCGGAACGAACGACGCGCGCGTAAAAACCGCCGTTCGCCCATCGCGCGGAACTGAAATCGCCCGCTTTGCATTGCGCGTCGTAGAGTTCGCGCTTGATCGGCGCACCGTAAACGTCCAGATTCAGGCAGGGCTTGCGGAGCGTCGTAAGTTCGATCACCGCGGTTTCTCCTACTCCATAACGCTGTCCCGCGCGCCACATGTGCGGATCGAGACCGGAGACAGTAAGATTTTCGCCCAGAGCGCCGTAGAAAACCGGAAAGCCCCGGCCCTGCAGACAGTCGACCAGTTCCGCGGAGATCATCAGCACGGCTTTAGCCGGACCGCCGTGGTATCTCAGATTGCGCTGCCGATCCCCCTCCACCCCACCCTCATTCAGCAGGACGGCGCGGTTGACGGCGCGCTTCGGAAGGCCGCCGTTCGAACGATTGATCTGTTTCAGAACTCCCGCCGTGCGCTCGCGACTGGCCAAACTTCAGGGTATCGCGGTAAGCTCCTCAATTGGACAATCTGACCCACTCGCTCGTCGGCCTGTTCCTCGCACGAGCGGGATTGAAGAAGTTCACGCCGCGCGGCACGGCAATCATGATCCTCGCCGCGAACGCCCCCGATTTCGATGCTGTCGTCTGGTTCGGCGGCCCGGCCACTTACATCCACTGGCACCGCAACATCACGCATTCTCTGATTGCGCTGCCGCTCATGGCCTTGCTTTCGGTCGCCATTGTGCGTGCGCTCGGAAGAAAACAGGTGCGATGGCTTCCGGCCTTCGTGATCGCGACGGTTGCGGTGGCGTCGCACCTCATTCTCGACCTGACAAACGTCTACGGCGTGCGCCTGCTGCTGCCTTTTTCCGGGCACTGGTTTCATTGGGACCTCACGCCTGTCGTCGACTTCAGCATTTGGGCCATGCTGCTGCTGGGCGTGGCGGCTCCGGCATTCGGCCGTCTGGTCGGGTCGGAGATCGGCGAGCGCCGCCGCGGTCCCGGAGCCGGATGGGCCGTCGCGGCGCTCCTGCTGTTCGCTATTTACGATTACGGCCGCAGCGTACTGCATAGCCGGGCCGTCGCTCTGATGGATTCGCGGCTCTACAACCAATCCGCGCCTCTACGCACGGGGGCGTTTCCCGAAGTAAATCCTCTGCTCTGGACCGGCGTTGCGGAACTGGGCAACGCTTACGTCGAAGCCCCGATCGATCTTCGAAAGACCTTCCGGCCGGATGCCGGCGAGACTCTTTATAAAGCCGAACGCACACCGGCGGCGCTCGCCGCGATGCAGACCCTCCCCTTCCAGCGATTCCTCGAATTCGTGCAGTATCCGCTCTGGATCGTCGAACCTTCGCCCGATCTCGAGCACGCCACGGAGGTGCGCCTTGTCGATCTGCGATTCGGAACCCCTTCATCGCCCGGCTTTCAGGCGGCGGCGACCGTGACCGATCGCAATCAGGTGGTAAGTTCAGTCTTTGGATTCGGGAACCTCAGAGTTCGATAAAACGAAGCCCGATAAACCCGCCCGACGCAAAGCCGGCGGCTGGATCGCGCCTTCGAAGCTTGAACGCGGACAGGCGCGGCCGCACCCTCTGCCGCTGGTGCCGCGTTGAAGTGCCAAAAGGCCGCCGGACCTTCTGTTCGGAACCCTGCGTCCATGAATGGAAGCTCCGGACCGATCCCGGTTATCTCCGCGAAAAGGTCTTCGCGCGCGACCGGGGTGTCTGTGCCCGAGTGCGGCGCCGACACCATCGCGCTGCGCCGCGATCTCCGGAAGCTGGACTATGCGGCGCGTCGTCAGTTTCTGAAAGCCTGGAATCTGCGCGAAGGCAGCCGGAAATCGCTCTGGGACGCCGACCACATCCTGCCGGTGGCTGAAGGAGGAGGCCAGTGCGACCTCGCCAACATGCGCACGCTCTGCCTCAAGTGTCACCGCGAAGCCACCGCGGCGCTGCGAAAGCGGCTGAGAGGTCTTCAGGGCGCAGGCTTCAATTCGACGCTGATCAGGTGAATCTCGGAATCGCCCACATTCTCGACCGAATGAGGCGGCAGCGATTCAATCCACGAGCCATGGCCCGGCATCCGCGGGTGCAGCCGCGAATCGAACAGGACGTTGCCTTCGCCGTCGCGGCGAACGAAATGGCCCGGCGAAATCGTGTAATAAACCGCAGGCCAGCAATGGGTATGCACCGGGACGGTATCCCCCGCGGGAATCCGCGTATCCAGCACGCGAACGCGCTCGTTCTCCAGCACGAGCGAATGATGCCGGGGAGCGGCGGTTCGGGCGTCGAGGGAATCCGGCCACGGCCATGTTTGTCCAATACTCACGGTCATATCTTATCCGCACCGCCTGTAACCAATCGCGCATCATCAATACCCAGGAGGCCGAGCTGGAAAACGCACGCGATTGTTCGGATTTTCGGCGTCCGGAAGATCTTCGGGCGAACTATGGAGAAGTCGGACGATCTGGCGCGCCTTATCCGAAAGGGACTTCCCGCGGGGTCCGTCACCTCGTTAGCCGAGACAATTCACTTCGGAAACGCCGTATCGTCGCGGGAAATCGGCATCCCACAACGCACACTCACGCAGGGGCTCAGCGAGGCATCCTTTTGACGCCGGCCGAATCGGATCGCAGGGCCCGCATCTCGGGGGTATACGAGGCCGCCGTGGAGATGATCGGCGACGAGAAAAAGGCCATCGCGTGGCTCAACACTCCCAATCGCGCCTTGGGCGGCGAAAAGCCTCTCGATCAGCTCGACACCGACATGGGCAGACGAACGGTTAAGGATCTTCTCGGCCGTATTGCCCATGGTGTCTACAGTTGACGCGTTTCTGGCGAATTTGGCGCAGAACCTACGTTGCTGACGCTCCGAGTTGTGGCGGTGCGAATGCTGAAAGCCGGCGTCTTTACCGCCGCGTCTATGCATCGAGTTCGCTGGCGCTCGCCGCGATGGAAACGTTCGTCAATCTGGAACCGAGCCTCCGGCCTGATGACCTCGTTTCACGTTGAAGGCGAGATCCCGGACGTGATCGAGATTGCCAGGCTTGAGCCCAACACGCTCCCGCCAGACTGGCACGAAACGGTTCGCCCGGGATTCAGCGTGGCACTCTTCGTTCCGTCCGCCGCAATACGCGGGGAATGGAATGTCCTGCTGAACCCAGCTCATCGAGACTTCTCAAGTATCCGATTCCGCGCCCCCGCGCCTTTTGAATTCGACGTGCGTATGTTCCGCTGAAACGATCCCCGTCAGCCAATGATGGCGGTGCGATTATGGCGCTATACTAATCCACTACTGCGGGCAACAATGCGATTACGAGCAACCTGGGCTATGTTCTGGTGCTGTTGTCTGGCGGCGAAAGCACAAGCTCAGTGCGCGGGACAAGCCGGAACACCCCAGGCCGCCTCCGATTGCGCGGCGCAGTCTCAGCCATCGAATTCGCTGATGCCGCTCGACCCAGCCCACACCTACTCGCTCGCCGAGTTGATCGATCTCGCCGAACACAATAACCCCAGGACGCGCATCTTCTGGGAACGCGCAAAACAATCCGCTGACAGACTCGGAATTGAAAAGAGCGCATACTTCCCGGTTCTGGCAGGCATTGCTGCTGTGGCGAACGAGCGCATCATCGAACCGTTCCCCAGGCCTCTGGGCGCCCCGAAGGGCTACACCGTTATCACCGCGACGCAAATCCAGCCCGAACTTACTCTGGACTACTGCTATTCGATTTTGGCCGCCGCGCCGCAAGGGTCGATCAGGCGACGGCGGAGAAACTCGCGGCCGGAGCGGGCTTCATTCGAACGAACCAGGAGGTGGCGTATGGAGTGGCTTCCGGCTACTACAAACTGATTACGGCGCAGGAGCGTTTGCGCGCCGCGGAGGATACCCTCGCCACGGCCCGAACCACGCAGGCAGCGGCCGAAGCGCAGTTAAGCAACGGGCGGGCGACGCTTCCCGATGTGCTGAATGCGCGCGCCGAGACTTCCCAGGCGGTCTTCGACCGGGAATCGGCAGACGGAGACGCGAGGATCGCGCGCGTGCAACTCACCGAAGCGGTCGGCGTCGAGCCTTCTCCGAACGTAACGATCGAAGCGCCGCAAGACTCTCTTCTGCCTCAAACTCTCACGCTGTCGATCGATGCGCTGATCGACCGCGCCATGGCGAACCGACCGGACCTCCTGGCTCAGATGTCCGGGATTCGAGCGGCTGACGATGCGGTACGCGAGGCCCGCGCCGAATACAAACCGACGGTAGGATTCACCGGGGATGTGGCGCAGACGTTCTTATGGCCATCCGCATTCCCACCCGGGGTGCTGGGTTTCGCGGGCCAGCCGACGTGGTCCATGGCTCTGGCTCTCCAGTGGAAAATCCTGGATGGAGGCGCCCGCGCGAAACAAGTGGAGGCGGCGGAATCCAAAAAGCGTGAAGCGCAGGACGAACTGACCGGGAAGCGGGATGAGGCGACTCGCGAAGTCTGGTCCTCGTACATTTTGTTCGGCACTGCGGTGCGGAAGGAGCAGGCGGCCGTCGCTTTGATGGAAGCGGCAACTACATCGTACTCGGCGTCGCTCGATGCCTATCGTTATGGAGTTAAGAACCTGATCGACGTGGTGACGGCGCAAAGGCAGTTGGCGCAAGCGCGGCTCTCCGGGGTTGCGGCCCGATCGGAGTTGTTTCTGGAAGCGGTGAATCTGGAGTTCGTGACGGGAAACCTCTTGCGGAACCAGCCCCCAGCGGAGGCACATCAATGAGCGGGCAGATACAGCCTCGCCTCGTCGCGTTCGTCCTGGGCGGCTGCATAGTCGAAGCGGGTTGCGTGCGCGCGCCGTCGGTGGATGTGATCGGGTCCTTCTTCCCGGCCTGGATGGTGTGCGTGACCGCGGCAATCGTGGCCACGTTCGTCGTGAGGGCCGTTCTGGTGAGAGTCCGGCTGGAGTCGGAAGTAGGCCCGCTTGCGCTCTTTTATCCCAGCCTGGTGGTGTTGTTGAGCTGCGGCCTGTGGCTGATGTTGTACCGATAACGAATATGGCCGTCGAAAGCGCAAACGGATATCGCAGGTGGATCGGGCGAGCGATCGGTGTGGCCGTCGTCGCGGGCGCGGCCCTGACGTTGTTTATCGCTATCGCCGAGACAGACCGAAATCCCCGCACTGACGATGCCAGCGTGCGCGCGAACTTCATCGAGATTGCGCCGGAAGTCAGCGGACGTCTGATTGCACTGCCGGTAAAGGATAATGCCTTCGTCAAAAAGGGCGACCTTCTTTTTGAGATTGATTCCCGGCCTTACGAATACGCGTTGAAGCAGGCCCTTTCCGATCAGGAAGCTCTGGAACAGCAGATTATCGACGAGAAAAGGAAGATCGCCGCGGAGAGCAGCGCCGTTGAGGCAGCCCGCGCAACGGTGACGAACACCACGACGGGGATTCGTACGGCGTCGAGCACCGTGGACGCGTCGAAGGCCACGGTCGCTCGGGCCGAAGCGGCTGCCGCGTCGGCGGAAGCTCAGCTGAAGCTCGCAACAAACAACCTGCATCGGATCGAGCCGCTCCTCGAAAAGCAGTACGTGACCGTCGAGCAGGTCGATCAGGCCAATACGGCGGTGCGCGTGGCTCAGGGGCAATACGATGAAGCGCAGGGCGCACTGGCGCAGGCAAAGGCCTCCGAGATCGAGTCGGAACTGCATCACGAAGAGGCGGCGGCGCGCGCGGCGGAGTCGCAGGCCCGGCTCGGGCAGGCGATTCATACGGTCGATACCGTAGACACGCTGATGTCGCAAAGGCCTTCGCGCGCGGCCAAAGTTCTGGCCGCGCGGCTCGACCTCGAATGGTGCCGTGTCGTGGCTCCGTTCGACGCATACGTCACCAACATGAACATTTCGGAAGGGGCCTACGCCCGGCCGGGAAGTCCACTGTTCACGCTGATCGATACGCGTAAGTGGTGGGTGGTGGCAAACTATCGGGAGTCGAAGCTGAGGCACATAAAGGTCGGAACTCAGGTGGACGTATATCTTCTGGATCATCCGGACCGGAAGTTCGAGGGAATCGTGGAGAGCGTCGGCTTCGGCGTTTTTCCTGAAGACGGCAAGGTCGCCGGGGGTTTGCCCGACATCCAGCGAACGCTCAACTGGGTGCATCTTTCGACGCGATTTCCCGTTCGCGTCAGGGTAAAGGATCCGGATCCCGACCTGTTCCGCATCGGCGCGACCGCTGTAACCATCGTGAGGTAACATGGTCCCTCGCCCGCACTGGGTACAGATGGCGGTCGCGGACCTGGCCCCGGTGCCGGGGCGTCTCGCGATCACGCTGCGAATGGTGCTCGCCACTGTGGTGAGCCTGATCCTGCTCCTTGTCTGGGAGGTGCCGTCTGCTCCGGTCGGGCTGTTCTTCGTATTTTTTGTTTCGAGAGAAAGTCCCGCGTTATCGTTTCGTTCGAGCGTCGTTTCCCTGATCACTGTCATGAGCGTAGTCGCCCTCGAGATCGGAATTGTGGTGCTGACGGATAACGAACCGATCGTTCGTGTGCTGAGCGTTGCCGTCGTGGGTTTTGTGGCGGGGATGGTCGCTGCGGGCAGCAACCTTCCGCAACTGGGGCCGATCTACGGGTTGATCTTCTGCACGTTGATAGCGCTATGGGAGAATCCGGAGCCTTCCGATGCGCTCGTGAAGGCCTCCCTTTGGGTACTCGCCTCATTTGCCGTTGCATTGGGGTGCTCAGTCGCGGTCGAGTATCTATTCGCTTCAGAGCGCCTTGCAGACAAACTTCAGGAGCAGAGGAGAATCCGGTACAACGCTCTGGCCGCAATGTTCGGCGCATATGCGCGAGGCGCCTCATCGGAAGAGATCGCGGAAACCGTTCTGGCAGTGCAGCGCCTCGCTGCCGCGGGGCAGCGAGGAATGCAGTCCCTCTATGAAGCGATTGTGGAACGCGATCTGGATACGGGCACTTTGCCCATAGGTTCCCGCGTGCGGATTACGATGCTTGCGCAACTGATGGATGACGCCGCCGCGTTCGGAACGCATAACGATTCGGCCCCGAACGCCGAAGCGAGAGAACGGTGCGCCCGCATCGCGGCTCAGTTCCGCGAGATGATGGACGGCGTGGGCGGCGAGGAGCCGGCCCCGGATGCAGCGCCGCCTGAGACTGGCCCCGGCCCGGCCGGTCACAGCCTGCTCGATCATGTCGAAGAGACCGTCCGCGCCATTCGCGCGATGCCGCGTAGCGGCCAACTCCAAAGCCGACAAAGCGCTGGTCTATCTGCCGGCGCAAAAAGCTCCGTTCTGGCGTCCGGGCGCTCTGACCGATCGCGCTACGGTGACCTTTGGGTTGAAGGTGAGTCTTTGCGCGACGATCTGTTACGTGTTCTACCATGCTGTCGACTGGCCCGGGATTTCGACGGCCGTGACGACAATTTTTGTATCCGCGGTCGGACCGACCGGAGCGATCAACCAGAGAATTGCCTATCGCGTGGTCGGAGCGCTGATCGGCGGTTTCCTCGCGATCGGCTCCGCGGCGTTTGTGTTTCCTTACATCGATTCGATCACCGGCCTGGTAGCGGTCGTCGCGGGCGTGGCGTTCATCTCGTGCTGGATTGCGGCGGGAAGGACGTTCAGCTATGTGGGGACGCAGATCGCATTCTCGTTTTATATCGTTGCGTTTGAGGGATTCAGCGCGCCGACTCAGCTCGCCCCGTCGCGGGATCGTCTGATTGGAATTCTCGTGGCTCTGGTCGTGGTCTGGTTCGTGTTCGATCAGCTCTGGCCCGTGCGTACAGTAACCGCGATGCGGCGGTCGCTCGCGTCCGTGCTCCGCCAACAGGCGGCCTTGCTGCGGCTGGCCGAGCAGACGGGGGATACGCCAGGCCGTCTGCGCGCGGCGGACGCCCTGCGCGATGACGTGGCGAAGACTGTCGCCGGTTTGCGAACCATGAACGACACGGTTATATACGAGTTCGGAGTGAACATCGAAGATCATCGGCGATCGGGCGAAATGATCGTCGCGGCGGCATTGAAGGCCGTGGCAATGTTCTGGAACCAGCTTGCGGTGTTCCACCGAGAAGAGGACCGCGACTTTCTGGACGATCGGCGGCTCGCGGCTTTACGGCTAAACCTGGCGGACCGCCTCGATGTCATGGCGCCCGCTGTGATCGGGAAAATCGGCTTCGAGAAGACCGACACGCTCCGAATCCTCGATGCCGACGTGTTGGCGAGTCCGCGCTACGGCGAATATGCGCACAACACAACGGTGCGATTCGAGGAACTTCAGACTCTGGTGGCGGATCTGAACATGCAGCCCGTTTGAGACCAACAAAGCGCCGGAAGCCTGAGCTAATCCTTCATGGATCGTTCCGCCACATGGCTACTCCGATTCGTTCGTTCCACTTCCCAAGGCGCCGGCGTTCCGGATCTTCCCGAAAATTCGCTCATGTTGTTGCAAACTATCAAGCATCAAATTCGCCAGAATACGCGCATGCTGGGGACTAACGTAGATCCGTGTATGAATCGCGCTTTCTTCACCTTCCTGCTGGCCGAACTCAAGGAGAAATTCAAAGGCGTTATGCCCGATCTGGAAGAAGTTCGCATAGCGGCCCTCTTCCCAACGCCGGTTGATGGACGGATTACCTTTGGGATCGTCAATACGCACGATGAGCCTGCTTCGCCTAAAGGCTCGGGAAGGGAAACCGAGCTTTGTTGCCTAACACACTCTCCCCCCCGGAACTCGTTTTGCCTTCGCACGCTTTTGATGCCTGAAGCGCTATGTAGCGCTTTTAAATTATTAAGGGCGATCCCCTCCGACAGGAAGGACTTGTCTGCGGTTTGTCATAAAGGAGTCATCAATGTTGCGGCGCCCCGCCTCCCGCAATGTGGCAGCATGCGGTCCTTCAGATAACCCTGCGCCCGATGGAGTCGCGACTTGGTTGCGGCCACGGATATACCGAGCGTGCTTGCTACCTCTTCCAGGGAGCGATCCTGCAAATATCGCATTTCCAGCGGAGCCCGCAAGAAGGGAGGAATACGGCGAATCTCGGTCCGAAGCAGCTGATTTAACTGCTCGCGGCCCAGTGAATGTTCCGGCGTTTCGGTCTGGACCGGCTCATGTAACGCGTACCATTCCCCGTCGGACCCCGCTGTCTCGTAGGAGACAAAGCGCACTCTGCGCACGCGGCGGTAACGCATCAGGCAATGGTTAATTACGATGCGAATCATCCACGTACTGAATGTCGACTGGTGGTTAAACAGCGGAAGGTGCGTGTAAGCCTTCCATACCGCATTCTGAACCTCGTCCTCGGCATCGTCGCGGTTTCTTAGAATGGTCATCGCCATACGCAGGCAGCCTTCGCGCGTTCGCCCTGCCAACTCCCGGAAAGCCACCTGATTTCCCTGTTGCGCAAGCCGCACAAGAGTACCTTCAGGTAAGTCTGCGACCGGCATTGGAGCCATCGCCGCACACGCCATAAGAATCCACCGTTCTGCGCAGAAGCGCGAGAAACGTATTGCATGCCGTCTGCCGTGTCCGACACATCAAATACTGTCAATAGAATCAATAGGTTGGTGGAGTAATGCTGTATCACACCCGTCGATTGTTACGTCACTGGAAAGCGGGCCACCGTACCTAGTGAGACACATTTCCGAGGCAGCTGCAGCAGGGCGCCACCGGTTGCGGGCTCCTGGCAGCAGCAAAAAAAGATTCGATGGTTGTACGGAACTGCCTCTATGAGGAGCGTGCGCCAGGACGCTGGCGTGATATTTAGTACAGTGAGACATGAACGTCGTCCACGCTCTATCCTCATGAAGTCGGCGCGTCTTGAGCCGTATACGAATTCTCCTCGTTGACGATCAGCGGTTTCTCGTGCTCCGTGAGCTACGTCTTGCGCGGGCAACGGCGAACACGTCCTGACAGTCTATGGACCGCATCAGGCGCTGGAGGCGCTCAGAGTTTCAGGACCCGTCGACGTCGTCCTGTCCGATGTCGCTATGCCTGAATGACCGGAGTTGAGCTCGTTAGGAGTTTCTTCGGACGTTTCCCATAGACGGCACGCATGTTGATGAAGGGTGTAACTACCTCGCGTGCAGACCTGCCCCCGGAAGTGCGGGTGATTCGAAAACCTTTTTCTATACGGGATTTACTTGCAGCAGTCCAACAGGAAACTACGCAGCCGGCAGCCAACGCCCAATTGCCGGAATCGGTTTCAGATGCTCCGAAGATATTTCAAGAGCTCGATGCCGGGCAGGGCGACATCTCCTGCAACCGCCACGGCACGCCTGCTGCAAGCACCGGTCGACGACCCCACAGACTCCCTTTTGATTGCTGACGATGACCGTGGGTACGCCGACATCAATGACGCGGCAGGTAAGGCTATCGGGGTGCCGCGTGCGCGATCCATCGGTCACCGGCTCGAAAAATTCCTGACAACCCTCGAAGAGAGCCCGGTATCGAGTGCGTGCGCGACTCCCCGGTTTCTATTTGACAAGCGCCTTCGTCATTGCGGCGGGTTTACGACTACATATGTTGTATTGCCGCCCGAGAACTGCGGCTGGTACCAGGTGCTCCCGCACTGCTGGTAAGAGACGCCGTTCACCGCGACCACCGTACACGAGGGTGGGACGGAATTTACTATCGACCCGATCGCCGCCGCAGTCACTACGGCTGCGGTCGTTACTGCCGCGGCAGTAGCGACAGGGTGGTAGCAGCACCCCCCGCCCCCGTAGTAGCCGCTATTGACGTTAACGTTGCGATTCACGTTCACGTTGTTGTTCACGTTCACGTTCCGGTTTACATTCACGTTGTTGTTCACGTTTGCGTTCCGATTTACGTTGGTCGTGTTGTTCACGTTCGCGTTGCGATTTACGTTCCCGTTATTGTTCACGTTTGCATTTCGATTTACGTTCGAATTGTTAGTCGCATTAGCGCTTCGATTTGCGCCCGCATTTTGATTTACACTGGTGCGGGATTCAGATCGCGCGGCCCGTGCCTGCCCGGGCAACCGAAACGGGAGAACGCACACCAGGACAAACACGGCAATTGTGGAAGTTAAGCTTCTCATCGCTGATCTCCTATTTCTTTGCGTCCGTATCCAGGGTGGCAAGAATGATTTTGTGGGTACCTGCGGGTGGGTCGAAGGTGAACGAAGATTCGTCGTACGACGGGGCAAGATTCCACTTCAAAGTCGCTTCGTGTTGCGGACGAGCTTCGTCCGTTGTCGTGGTGAGGACCAGCTTCAGCGGGAGCGGGTGTGAACCCTGCTCGATCCAGACCTGCCAGTCCAGGCCTTCCTGGCGGTACGCATAATGCTCGCAGGTTATCCCATCGACGGCGCTCGGGCCAATGTCCATCGCCGACTTGAGACGCGCGGCGTTGTCGTCCCCCCAGAGGAAAAGATCGGCCAGAGGGATCTCCAGGCCGTATTTGTCATCCAATGTGTTCACCACCTGTTTCAACGTGGAAGGTGCGGGAACGCTGGCGTAAAATCCCTGTTCCTTCGCGAAGATGGTAAATTGCTGGCCGTTGTAAAAGTACGTCTTCGCCCCCTGATCCCCATCGATATCCGCCATGAGTCGGTCCGGCAACCGGGCGAGCAGGTTCGTGGTTTTGGCGACTTGCACCTTTTGGCCGTCCGTTAATACAATTTCGTCCGTGATTTCGCCGCGCACCTGGAAATCCTTCAGCGATCCCAGGTAGGTGGCCATCGCCTTGAGGGCATTGAGCGCCCCCGGTTCCTTGGTTCCGGCTTCGTCCGCCGCCGGGCTCTGTGCCCGCACCGCCGTTGCAAAGGCGGCAGAGAGCAAGAACAGGATGGCGGCTGCTCCGATAAATCGCTTCATTAAGTTTCCTCCTGCTGTGATTGCACAGGTAGTCTGCGAGCTTCCGATGCTTCGGGGTTCTTAGCGGCTCAAAAACTTCCAGGAAAACAAATGAGGGCTTCGGAAATGCGCAATCGGCATATCGCGGGAAATAAACCCCAACGTGGAACCGTCATCGCCCGGACGAAAGAATTATCGAGGGTTGGCGCATGTTTTTCCCAAGTCGCGCTTCCGCAAAAGCGGTTGCGAACAGGCGCTTTTCAGCATCCTGCCAGGGCAAAGCGGGTACGCGGAGGGCCGCGCCGCTGGTCTGCTGGTATCGGACCCGGTGCTTGCAATCGTTCTCGTGGCCCTGCCGATCCGGTTCACCGAGTGGGAGCCTGGCTTGAAGGAGTGTCGGCGCCTGGGCTTGCCGGGGCCGTGCTCATTTCTCTGATTCTTTGAGCGGTCCTCTGCATCCAGGTTCACCCCAGAGGCGGCCGGCACATGCTTTGAAATCGGTCGCAATTGTAAAGCGGTTCCCCTCGGCGCGCATCTGAGTAGAACAATACGAGGTAGAAAAGCGAAGTGATGACGACACCTCTCTGGCGATTCCCGGCCGCCGTATTCCTGTTTTCTCTTGTCGTGCTGTGGCTTGCGATAAGGGTGGGCGTTTTTTTTCGTGACAGGTCCAGTGCCCTGGGTGAAGCGGAGCGCGACGACCTGGGCGTCATCGTGCCCGCCAGCCTGACGCTTCTTGGTCTCATCATCGGATTCAGCTTTTCCATGTCCATCGGCCGCTACGACCTGCGCAAGCAGTATGAAGAGGAAGAAACTAACGCGATCGGCACGGAGTATGTGCGCGCCGACTTATTGCCAGCCGCCGATGCGGAGAAGGTGCGCACGCTGTTAAAGACCTATCTCGATCAGCGTCTTATCTTCTATACGGTTCGCGATGCGGATCAATTAAAGCAGAACGACAACGTTACCGAGCAACTCCAGGTGAAACTGTGGGCGGCTACCGTGGCGCCCGCCAACGCGCAGCCGACACCGCTGACCGCTCTTGCGACGTCGGGCATGAACGACGTGCTCAATTCCCAGGGGTACGCGTTAGCCGCGTGGCGCAACACGATCCCGACGGCCGCCTGGATTCTCATGGAGGCGATAGCAGTCTTTTGCAGCATACTCATCGGGTACAACCTGCATCGAAAGGACACGAAATACCTTCCGTTCCTCACTCTGCCGTTTCTTGTATCTATCGCATTTTTCCTGATAGCAGATATCGACAGTCCGCGGCGCGGCGTCGTCAAGGTCCGTCCGCAAAATCTGGAAAGTCTCGCTCAGTCTCTGCGCTGAGGCTGCCGGGACGCTCTGCACCTCCTCGCGCAGCTATCATCCCGATTGATAGTGCATATTACGAAGTTCCCATTGACTCCGACGAAGCGGAGCCATAGCCTCGCAGAATGCCAATCTGCATGGGTTCGGATTTTCGCCGCCGTTGTCGCCCCGCTCTCGTGGCGGGATTGCTGCTGACGCTGGCAGCCATCACGCCAAACCGGTTGAATGGTCAGGGCGCCACCAGCGCTACCGTGCTGGGAACCGTGACGGATTCGGCCGGCGCCGTGGTTCCGAATGCCACGGTGCAGGTGAAAAATGTCGGGACCGGCAAGGTGCAGCAGGTGTCGACAGACGCTCAGGGCCGCTATACTGTCGCGGATCTTCCCGTCGGGAATTATGAAGCGCAGGCGTCCGCTCAGGGCTTTCAGACCACTGTGCGCCCCGGCATCAGCCTGACGGTGGGCGCTCAAGCCGTGGTGGACTTCTCGTTAATGGTGGGGCAGAGCCAGCAGACGGTAACAGTGGATGCTCAGGTTTCGCAGGTCGACACCGTTTCGACGGCGGTGGCGTCCTTTGTCGAGCAGAAGCAAATCAACGACCTGCCGCTGAACGGCCGCAACTTCACGGATCTGGTGTCTCTGATACCCGGAGTGTCGTCGGGATCTCAGATCGGAAACGGCGGGGCGAATCTGCTCTACGGTACGCAGAACAACTTCAGCGTTTCCGGCGCGCGGTCGGAAGGCCAGGCTTATCTTCTGGACAGTACCGATATTCAAGGTTTCTGGAACCACGGCTCCGGATCGGGCGTGATGGGCACAACGCTGGGTATTGAGGCGATTGCGGAGTTCTCGGTTCTCACCAACACCTATAGCGCCCAGTTCGGCGGTAACGGCGCGGTGGTGAATGCGGTCAGCAAGTCCGGCACCAACGCTTTCCATGGATCCGCATATGAGTTTCTGCGCAACAGCGCGCTGGACGCGCGCAACTTCTTCGACGGCGCCTCAACCCCTGCGTTCCGCCAGAATCAGTTTGGCGGCAGCCTGGGCGGCCCGATCAAGAAGGACAAGCTGTTTTTCTTCGTTAACGACGAGGAGCTGCGAAAGTCGCTCGGCCAGACCGTGGTCGCACTGGTGCCCGATGCCAATGCGCACAATGGAATCGTGAACGGTGTGAACGTGGGCGTCAACCCATTGATCGCGCCGCTTCTGGCGCTTTATCCCCTCCCCACGACGCAGTTGTCGCCCGGCGTCGGCTCGATCGCCGAAGTGGACAGCACAACCGGCAACGAGAATTACCTGCTGGCGCGGGTCGATTACAACGATCTCTACGAAGGATTCGCTGTTCGTCCGCTATGTGCGGGACTATGGCAACATCATCCAGCCGTTTCTCGGTTCGCCCCTGCCTCCACGATGGCCGGAGGTCGGCTCGACAGGCAACCAGTTCGCCACGATCGAGTACCGCCGCGTGATTTCGCCGACGATGGTGAACATGGTGCGCTTCAGCTTCACCCGCACCCGGGAAACCGACGTGCAACAAACTCCGAATCAGGCATCGGCGCTGAACTTCTTTCCGGAGCGCGGTCAGAACGGCGGCGTGAATGTCACCGGCCTGAGCCCGCTCGGTACCAGCATCTATGCGCCGCTTCTGGAAGTGCAAAACAAGTTTCCGCTGTCGGACGACGTGATCTGGACGCACGGGGCGCACAGCCTGCGGTTTGGCGGGGTTTTCAGTCGCGTCCGGAGCAACTTCGAGCAACAGGGATGGTGGGGCGGCTTCTATACCTTCCCCGGGCTGGCCGCCTTCCTGCAAGGGACCCCCGAGCCTCTTTCAGGGGCCGGAGCCGGGACAAACGGATTCCTATCGCGACTTCCGGGAAATCGAAGTGGACGGCTATATTCACGATGAATGGAAAATGAGTCCGAAGCTGACGATGAACATCGGCGTCCGCTACGAGTTTGTGACCAATCCCGTGACCGACCTGCACCCGCTCGAGACACTAATCAATCCGCCCTTTGGAACGTTCCAGCGTGTGCCGCACGTGTTTGCGTCCAATCCCTCGCTGAGGAACTTCGACCCCAGGGTTGGATTCGCTTATGATCCGTTCGGCGATCACAAGACCGCGATTCGCGCGGGATTCGGAATCTTCTACGATCCGATTCGCGCGCGAAGCTACGCGTCCGGTTATTACTTCAATCCGCCTTACGCGCTGGCTTTCGTTCCCCTGCCCGCCTTTCCCAATCCCTTCCCGGGCGCACTGCCGCCACCGGCGCAACTCGTGGGCGTGGACTATAACACCCATGTCACTCCGCATATGTATCAGTGGAATTTCAACGTTCAGCGCGAGCTCATGTCGTCCACCACTTTGACGGTCGGCTACGTCGGTTCGCGGGGTCTGCATCTGTATGCGGCCCGCGATATCAATCCCGTGCAGCCCTCAGTCGTCAACGGCGTGACGGTTTTTGGCGTTCCCCGCGGGCCGACGGCCGCAGGCATCGTCAGTAACCCGCGCCTCAATCCGGCCGGCGCGGCGTTAAGCAGCGAAGCTCCCGTAGGCGACTCGAATTACCACTCGCTGCAGGTAGGATTGAACCGGCGCTTCTCGCACGGTTTGCAGTCTCAGCTTTCCTACACCTGGTCGAAGTGCCTCGACAACGCCTCCGGCACCTATGGGTTGGAAGGCGGCATTCCGTGGTCGAATCCGCTGAACGGCTCTTTTGACCACGGGCGCTGCCTGTTCGACCGTCCACAGGTTTTGCGGTGGAGCGGAGTTTATGCCCTGCCCTTCAATCGAAACATTTTCGTCAAAGGGTGGCAGATGAGCGGCGGTCTTACGGCGCAGAGCGGATCGCCGTGGAACGTTGTGATCGGATTCGACCAGAGCGGAAGCGCGGTCGGTAATCAGCGGCCCAACGTGATACTGCCCGAGACCCAGATCATCAGAAGCAACGTGACGCAATGGGCCAACCCGGCGGCATTCTCGCTGCCGGCGCCGGGCACGCTGGGCAATCTGCAAAGAGACTTTTTGCCCGGTCCCGGAATTACAACTCTCGATTACGCGGTCATGAAGGATACGCCAATCACAGAAAGGGTTCACCTTCAGTTCCGCGCCGAGTTCTTCAATCTGCTGAACCACGCCAACTTCGCGCTTCCCAATGCGAACGTGTTCATTCAAACTCCGAACGGTGGCGGCGCCCCCAACCCGACCTTCGGCAAGATCACGGCGACCACCACCTCGTCGCGCCAGATTCAGTTCGCCCTGAAGCTTATGTTTTAAGGTTGATACCTCAGGCTGTTCAGGAACGAGCGATCACTGACCACCCATGCGCCGCTTGCTGGACATCAACGTTGAGCGTCCGCATGTGCAAATAAATTCCGCAGGGGACTCTGCTCAGCAGCACGGCTGTTCAGTTTTTCGAGCCATAATTCTTCCTGAGAATCGCGACCAGGATAAGTATGAAAGACGAGAGACGCACGAGGTAAATCGACGGAAGCCCCTCGTTAGGCCGGGGCAGCAGGAGGAGAACCGCGCGATTCAAGGCTTGAACGATGAAAGAGGCGGCGAAGAGAAGAGAGAATGAGTCCCGCGTGTCGCGCCAGAACTTCCAAAAGAACACTCCGGCCGCCAGCGATGCCGTGGAGATTACGCCGAGGAGAAAGCCCTCGATCATGTGCCTCATGCTCTCTCCCAGACCAGGCCGAAGAGCAGAAGCAACAAGGAGACGGCCGCCGTTACAAGCCTCCAGACATAGAGGTCGGTCGCGGGCAAAACAACAAGGTCGAGAAAGAGCAGGCTGTTTGAGACCGCCAGTCCGGAAAAGCAAAGGGCGTTCCAAAACAGCAAACGCGTCCTGGTGCGAACATATCCGCGCCAAAGAAGCACGGCACAAGCGAGACTCGTCAAAGCACCAGGAATGTAAACTGCCCGTGCCATCTTTATTTCCCTTCCTTGTCCTTTGTGAAACGGAAAGCGCGGCGAACTGGCGCGCTGCTCGCGACCCTTTCGCGTGAATCATTCCTGTCAGCCGGACAAGTTCGCGCCGGTATTTCTCATCCACGGCAGCCATCAGCCGGTCACGGTCGGCGGACCCGGCGGCATATGAATATCGTTGCGGCGGTTCCGCCGCGGCTGCAAGCAGCGACTGCCGAGTGAGTGCAGGATTTTCCTGGCAACGTCAGGCGGAACGAAAAGCGCGCTCGCCACTTCCTCGATAGTTCGAGCCTGCGGGCGCTGGTTCCAGAGCAGCTGTAAGGCTTCGATATGAGAACGCTGTCAATCCGGTCGCGAATGAATGCCTCTACCTGCGTCTGCTTCTGATCATCACCCATCCTGCAGGCCCTGTAACTGCCCTCCGTACAGCAACACGAATCTCCGTGAACACTAAAATATTGTTCGAGAAGAATCCACGCCGCGTCCGGACTCCGGCGTGCTGATCGCCTGCTCGTTCTTGTTGCACTTTTGAAGCATACATGCCGAGCTCTTTCGGGCTGCGCTCTTTGGGCTGAGCTCTTTCGGGCAGCGAGTGCAATAGGCAGGAAGTCGACAATCAGCACCGCCAGCTCCGGCCCCGAATACCGCTGATCCCTGGTTGGATATTGGGGTTTGAATTCACTCCAATCTTCGCAACCGAACGGAGAAAACGGCGACCCAAAGGGGAGACGCGAACATACCGTGCTGCCGTCCTTAAAATAAAAAGACGCAGGCCATTGTGGTTCATCGTTGCCGAAAGCACCCCTGCGTCGATTACAAGCGGCACGGTATGACACCGGGCCGAGGAGGGTCGCGTGGCAGAAGCGCCGGGTGTTCATCTTCTTTGATGACACGGCCTGCCATAGGCTTTCTATTGGTCGAAATATTCTCTGCCGGCATCAACACCCTGGATGGTGTGGTCGTCGCCCACAACCGGTCGCAGAATCTGATTGCTTTACCGGGACTAAGGATTTAACGCATGGCCGATTCGAGGAACGAGGAATGGTCCCGAACCACAACGCTGGTAACACAGCTACACAACGTATGGGTCGGGGCATTTCTCATCTTTTGCGCGTTGATCCCCGCCCGGGCACAAACATTTCAATTCCTGCCGGAACTGGACACCAACGTCAAACTGAACTCCATGATTCGCATGAATCTTCAGGCAAAAGGAGAGCGCGAGGGGGGTGATCCCGTGCAATTTCAAATAGGTCCGAGCGTGCAGCTGTACTTTAAACCTCTGCTCAGGCTTAAAAACGTCACAGCCTTTGATCTGGACGACGCAAAGGCACGATTTCTGGTCGCGGAAGCTGGATATCGCTACATCACTGCACCCGATGCCCCGACGGAAACCCGTATGTTGCTCGCCATCACCTCGCACTTTCCTCTGAAGGGTGGGGTCCTGATCTCGGACCGGAACCGCGCCGATCTGGATTGGAAAAACGGCAGTTTCACCTGGCGCTATCGGAACAAGTTTATGCTCGAACGAACCGTCACGATCAGCTCCTTGCATTTCATTCCGTACATCGCTGTCGAACCATACTATGAGAGTCAGTACAAGAAATGGAGCACCACTGCTCTCTACGCGGGCTGCTTGTTCCCGGTTGGAAAATACGTACAGCTTGACTCGTATTACGAGCACGAAAACAACACGGGCAAAAAGACGAACCAGCAGGATAACGAGATCGGCTTAGCCGTGCATCTTTACTTCCGGGCGCAGAAGTAGTGAATCTGCCATTCGGTTATTCGGAACGAGAGGCATGTGTTCAGCGCTATTTCTCCGGCAGCGCAAACACATACAGTGCTGTCCCGAAGCGGGTGGCCGGATCTCCGGCGCAATCGTGTTTGGTACCGGCGCGGACTCCGGCGCCCAGCCCAGTCGTCACCGCCACATATTGCCGTTGCCCGATGCTGAACGTAATCGGAAAGCCCTGCACCGAAGTTCCCAGGCGTATCTTCCAGGTGTCGTGCCGGTCTTCACGTCCACTGCCCGGAATACCCGGTCAAGATCGCCCACGAAAGCAATGCCGCCACCGGTTGAAAGCACGCCCGTCATGAACGGCGCGCGTTGCTCGTACTTCCAGAGTTCCTTCAGGGTGCGCACGTCATATGCCGCCAGCTTGCCGATGTTCCCGTTCGATCCTGGTATTTCAAAGAACCGGCGCTGCGCCGCCGTCCTGCCCGAAGCTTCCTCGAACTTCACCACGTTGCCGTTCATTTCCCTGCAACTCTGGCTCAGCGGCGCGATGATCGCGTGCCTTTCCGGCACATAGCTCATCGGCTGCCAATTGTGGCCGCCTTCGGTGGAGGGCAGGCCTGCACCCACGCCTCGGCGCGCTGCTCGACGATGTCGGTGCGGTAATGCACCTCGCCCGTTTTCCTGTTGATGCTGTCGAAAACGTTCTGGAACACCATCGGCGTCAAGTCCGGAACTTGCCCGTCCTGCGGTCCAGCTTCCAAAGAATGCCCGCCCTGCCTCAGGGATGCCGGAGTCGTCGAGAACCCTACGCATGTCGCGCGCGAACTCCGGCGTCCAATCAAAGTAGCGCGCAGCGCGACGGTAAAGAGCGCAAGCGTTAAATACGAATCGGCAGGTCTCGGCGCTACCGCCTGACGTTGCTCCAGGAAGCGATTTGGGGCGCGACTCCGATGGAAGAAACCGGCGCCGAATGCGTTCCTCACTTCTTCGTCTTTGTCTCTTCGGCGCGAGCGCCTGCGAGTGAGCCCTCGAGTCCGTAATTCCCTTCGTGACATGCGTACTCAAACAGCGGCCCTTTCGCTCTCGTCATCGGTATACGCGCCGTCCAGGGCCGGGCAAACGTCTCTGGATCATCTACAGTGAACTCGTAAGTCATCGTATCGTCGCCGGTACGGGTAAAGCGCTCGGTCAGATGCATGTGCTCGCCAGACCCGCGGAAACTGGTCCTGTCTGTGAAATTGGTCGTCTCGACAATGAGCGTGTTGCCGTCCCAGTGTCCTCGCGCATCGCCCAGCAATTGACGAACCTCCTGTGGAAGATGTGGCCGCCCGTCGGTGGGGATGATGCGAACGTCGTGGATCTGCTCGCTCAGCAGCGCCACATATCCAGGGGACTGTACGATCTGATAGTTGGCGTTATAATTCGCCGGCATCATCGGAGGACCGGCATTCGGTACGGCTATACAACGCTCGGCAAGCGACCTGTTCTCGGGGCCGTCGAACTCGTGCCCGCGACTCTGCGCAGCGCGCTCGGCGGCGAGCTTTTGCGCCGCGGGCGTCAGCGGGGGAACACGGCCATCCGGCGGATCGATAATGAGCGACGTTCGTCGGTCCGGCGTGATCCTTCCGCGGTCTCGCCAGAATTCGTTGTAAGCACGGTTAACGTCCGCAAGAGCCGCGCCGTCGCGGCGATCGGCGTCGACATCCTTGAGCATAGCCGCTTCGAAGTCCGCCGCCTCCTTCTCGTTCAGCATTGGTTTCCCCGCATACTCAGCGCCCCTTTCGAGTGGCGTCAGAGTTGCGTTGTTCCAGATTCCCTGCAGATCCGGCTTGCCATCCGGCGTACGGGGCGGGGTCCACGTCTTCTGTCCGGCTGCCGGAATCCATGCCAGCAGCACGCCCGTGATGACAAACGCTGAAATTGTTCTCGTCATCTCACATACCTCGATAAGTCCATTTCGTCACGCGCTGGCCGAACGATTCGCCCAGATAGATGTTGCCTTTTGAATCCGAGGCAATGCTGTGCACATGGAAGAACTGCCCGGGGCCTCGTCCGCCATGTCCGCCGAAGGAGCCGACGGCTTCGAGCGTGTCGCGATTGAGGATTTGCACCTTCTTGTTGCTTCCGTCCGGCACGTACAGGAACTGCTGCTGCTTGTCTTGAGAGAAGGCGATCCCGAATGTCGTGCCCTCTTCCGCCAGCGTTTTCCGTTCGACGTACCCCTCCTTCACGAACATGCCGTCGAGCCGGAACACCTGGATGCGGTTATTCCTGCGATCACCGACATAAACCAGGCCGTCCCTGGAAATCTGAATCGCGTGCACCGTGTTGAACTGCGCCGGGCCCGGGCCGGCGAAGGTGCGGGCGTTCGAGGCAGTATCGTCGGGCTTCTTTCCGTAAGCTCCCCAGTGCCGCTTGTACGCTCCCGTGTCCGCGTCGTAAACGATGACGCGCCGATTTCCATAGCCGTCCGCAACGAACACTTCGTTGGTCTTCGCATAGACGGCGATCCCGGCCGGCCGGTTCAGGTTCTCCGTGTCATTGCTTCCTCCGCTCTTTCCGTGGTGGCCAATCTGTAGAAGGAATTTTCCGTTCCTCGTGAATTTCAGAATATTCGTGTCCTTGTCGCCGTTGCCTGAGATCCATACGTTGTCCTTGTAGTCGACAAAGATGCCGTGTTCGGTGTCGGGCCATTCGTATCCGGGACCGGGTCCACCCCATCCCTGGATCAGATTGCCGGCTGCGTCGAATTCCAGAATCGGCGGCGCGGGAACGCAGCAATCGGCCTGCGGCGGATCGAGCGCAGCATACTTATCGTTGTTGTCGAGGCTTCGCGGCCGGTTCGCAACCCAGATGTGATCGTGAGAATCGACGAACGTTCCGCCAATTCCACCGAGCATCCATTGATTTGGAAGCGGTTTCGGCCAGTACGGGTCGAACTCGAACCTTGGCACTCCGCCCGCCGCGAAAACGAACGCCGTAGCAAGCGTCGTGAATGCTACGCATCCGAGTGTCTTCGATTTCATGGGCACCCTCGGCCTCTTGCGACTATATATGAACCGCGCAACGTCAACAACCGCCGCAGAAGACGGTCCCAGACCGTTCGGAGAACGGCGTTCCTGCAGATTGAGCGTCCCGGATCGCAAGGGGCCCGAACGATATCACGTTATAGTGCTGTGGTGGCGCAAACGGAGCGGGCATTCCTCGCGAGACAAGGCTCTCAGGAAGGCGATTGTGAGCCTTTTTTGTCAAGGAAGAGAGCGATGAGCCATGAGCAGCAGGAAGCTGCTTATGTTGGATTGAAGCGCTGTGGTGTTTGGGTTGTTTCGATCGCAGGAGCCGACATGGCTGCGGCACGGGGTTCAGGAGCATGTACGCTGGGAGAACAGCCCGGAGATGCGGGCAGATCGCGTGCTGTTCATCCAGCCCGGCAGTCCATGGGGAAACGGCTGCTGAGTTTCGTTCACGGCAAGCTGCGCGACGCGTGTTTGAACGATGAGATCTTTCTACTCGTTGAAGGAAGCTCAGATCATCATCGAGCAACGGCGCGTGCACTACAACACCGGCGTCAGCGTAGTTAATTGGGCTGCGGCCACCTGCTCCCGCAGAGTGGATCGTCGCCGCATGAGCCCTCTCGGTCAATTCAGCGCTGAGGTGGGGCAAGAACCTCAAACGCCGGCCCTTGCCCACACGCCGGAAGGTCAAAGAATTCATGCGGCGCGGCAATAGCCACGCTTTCAAGGTGAACCTCTCACACTCCCGGTCCGGAGGCGGTAATTAAATCCCCAGGACTACTGGTCCGTTAATCTATTGTTGAACTCTCATGAATCTGTTACCGAAGGACGAGAATTTCTTTTACCTTTTCGAGCGCCACTCCCAAATTCTCTGTCGAGCGTCGAAACTCTTCATCAGCGGGCTGAGCGACGGCTATGACGGCGTCTGCCGGATCGAAGAGGATATCAGCAAAATTGAAGATGAGGGGGACCGCGTCGTTCACGATATTTTCCGCCACCTGCGATCCACATTCATCACTCCCTTCGATCCTGAAGACATTCAGGCCCTCGCCACCAAGCTCGACGATGTCCTTGACGGTATTGAAGACGTCACGTTCAGGATCGTTGCCTATCGGCTCAAGCCCATTCCGCCAGCGGTACTGCTCCTCGCGGAGATGGTATCCAGATGTTGCTCTATTCTGGCGGACGCTATCACGGCATTGCATAAGAAGAGGCCTGTCCTGAACTTCTGTATCGAAATCAACCGGATTGAAAACGAAGCTGACAAACTGGAACGTAACCTCATAGGCGAGCTTTTCCGCGACGAAAGGGATCCCATCGAGCTCATCCGGAAAAAAGAGATCTTCGAACTGCTGGAGGCAACCACCGATCGGTGTGAGGATGTCGCCGACGTTATTCAAAACGTGTCGGTTAAGAACAACTGATACGCAAATGAATTCGTTCGATCTGGTTGTTCTTATCATAGGCCTCGCGCTGATTTTCGATTACATCAACGGCTTTCACGACGCCGCCAACTCGATCGCGACAGTGGTTTCCACACGCGTATTGACTCCGGGAGTAGCCGTCGTCTGGGCCGCCGTTTTCAATTTTCTGGCGGCATATCTGCTCGGGACCGGCGTTGCCGCAACCGTTGGCAGCGGGTTTGTGAATGTCCGTCTCGTCACGCCCTGGGTTTTGCTGGCTGGTCTCATTGGCGCCATTCTGTGGGATATGTTCACCTGGTTTCTGGCGTTACCCACCAGTTCTTCTCACGCTTTGATCGGTGGTTATGCCGGCGCCGCGTTCGCCAAAGCCGGTTTCACTGGTCTGATCGCTGGAAAATGGGGTATCACGATGGCCTTCATTGTTCTTTCCCCTCTCATCGGTCTCGTGGCGGCATATCTGCTCATGGTTGCTGTTTATTGGGGGTTTCAAAGATTTACTCCTTCGCAAATGGACCGCCATTTCCGGCGATACCAACTCGTCTCAGCCGCCTTTCTCAGCTGTGCGCACGGAACGAATGATGCACAAAAGACGATGGGAATCATCACGGCGGTTCTTTTTGCCGGCGGATTGCAAAAAGACTTCCACGTTCCTTCGTGGGTGATCGCGGCTTCCAGCACCGCCATCGGCCTGGGTACGATGAGCGGCGGCTGGCGCATTGTGCGCACCATGGGAACGAGGCTTACCCGACTCCAGCCGCGTAGCGGTTTTTGCGCGGAAACTGGCGCCGGGATCTCGATTCTTTTCGCTACCTGGCTCGGGCTGCCCGTTTCCAGCACCCACGCCATCGCTGGCGCGATCGCAGGCGTCGGTTCGATTCAGCGAACCCGTGCCGTGCGCTGGCACGTGGCCGGCGAAATTGTGACGGCATGGATTCTGACCATTCCCGCAGCCGCGGTGGCTGCGGCGATCGTCTATTACGTAATTCGCCTCTGCGTTCGAGGCGTCTGATGCCAGTGGCGGGCAGCTCAGTCAGTTGAGGCTGGCGCGCGGGGCTCCGCCAGAATCCACCGGAAAATTAATCGGTGGAAGAACAATGGCGTCAGTTGGGCAGGCTATAGGCCAGGAGTTCCGCCGGAAAACCTGCTCCCGCAACCGCCAGCACAATGTATTGCTTGCCATTCAGCATGTAGGTCATTGGGGCGCCAGTCTGGCCGGCGGGCATCCACACGGCGCCGGCGTCCTTGCCAGTAGCTTTGTCGTAAGCGCGCAGCCATGCGCCCCGCTCACCCTTGTCGTTCGTGATGAAACCGGCTTCGCCTGCAATTACCAGCGTCGAAGTCGTTATCATGCCGATGTTGCCCGAACGGCCTGTACGCGGGATGTTCAGCCCCTTCAGGGCGGGGTGGTTTCGAACGTTGTCCGGCGTTTCCCCATGAGCGATCTGCCAGACGATCTCGCCTTTGTCCATGTTGAGAGCCGTGATCGCGCCGTAAGGCGGCTTAATCAGAGGCAGCCCCTGGACCGTCAATACACCACGCCCATCGTTTTGCGGCGCATCGCTTGTCGCGGCGACGCCGCGCACCAGGTTAAAATCCGACCGTTTGGGGTCGGGCGGGATCAGACCAAGTGCGCCGACTTCCGTTTTTCCGTAAACGTACAGCATGTGCGTGACCGGATCGAACGATCCGCCGGCCCAGTTGGTGCCACCCTGGCAGCATCCAATCATGAGAGTGCCGAGCGGCCCCTCGGGTTTGCTCACCACCGGAGGCGTAAAGATCGGGCCGAGTTTGTACTTCGAAACGAGCTGCAAAGCCTGCTGGCGCAGCTCGGGAGTGAAATCGATCAGATCGTCCAGCGAAGACCCGTTACGTCCGTAAGCCGGCGGTTTCGCCGGCATGGGCTGCGTCGGCGAATACCACTCGCCGGGCGCGTCGCCTTTCGGCGCAGGCTTTTCCACGATCGGCCAGATCGGCTCGCCGGTCACGCGGTTGAAGACGTACAGGATCGATTGTTTGGTCGGCTGCGCCAGCGCTTTGACCGGCTTTCCGTCAACCGCGATATCGATCAGTATCGGCGCGCAAGGGATGTCCATATCCCACAGGCCGTGGTGAACGAGCTGATAGTGCCATTTGCGTTGCCCGGTTTTCAGATCGACGGCTACTATGCTTTCGCCGTAGAGTCCGTTGCCGGGTCGATGGCCGCCGTAATAATCGCCGGTCGGCAGTTCGACCGGGAGGTATGCCAGGCCCAGTTGTTCATCGACGCTGATCTGCGCCCAGACGCCGGTGTTTCCCGTGTACTCGGCGGCATCTTTCTCCCATGTGTCGTAGCCGAACTCGCCGAGTTTGGGAATCGTGTGGAAGATCCAGAGCCGCTTGCCGGTCTTGACGTCAAAACCGCGAACATAACCTTTTACGTTGGTTTTGCTCTTCGGCGCCGCTGCCTTCCAGATGCGCGGCGCCCACGATGACCGTGTCGCCCGCAACCAATGGCGTCGCATGCAGACCGATCTCGGTGCTCAGCGGATCGATCTGCTGGTCGTCATCCTGCTTGAGATCGACGACTCCGGATTTGCCAAAGGACGGTATCGGATTTCCCGACTTCGCATCCAGCGCGATCAGACGATAACCGGGCGTGACGTAGAGAATGCGTTCCTCTTTGCCATCTGTCCAGTAAGAGAGGCCGCGGCCCGAAAGCTGACGGGGAGCCGCGGCGCCACGCGGGCCTTCGTTCTCTCGATGAAACCAGAGAAGCTCGCCGGTAGCGGCATCGAGGGCCACAACGTCGCGGCGCGATCCGGCTGTGGTGTAAAGGACGCCGTTCGCCATGAGCGGCGTGCCTTCCATATTCGTTTCGGGCCGGGAACCCAGATTCTCGGTATGGAATCGCCAGGCGAGATGCAGCTTGTTGAAATTACTTGCGTCAATCTGACTGAGAGGCGAGTATTTCGTGTTTCCCAGATCGGCGCCGTAGGTATGCCATTCGCCGTCCTTCGCGCCAGTCTGCGCGATAGCGATCGAAATGAACAAACCCGCGCTCGCAAGGGTTCCTGAAAAATTTCGCAGCAATCTCCGAGACATACTACCTCCAAAGTTCCGGCTCTGACCGGTACCCCGGTCCACGTTAATTTCTACACCATCTGGTGCATGACCATGTCCGGGCCCAGGTGTTTCATCGAGAGAGCAGTAACTCATCCACCATGCGGATGAGTCCGGGGCCAAGATTCTCCACCTCATTGATGCGAACACAGTTTGGGTAATATTGGCCGGTGTCATGCTTCACGCCCATAGCTGTGAGTTCGATTGCGCCTGAGCTTTGAATGCCGGCAATCACCTGCCGCAGATGGCGATCAAGAATTTGTTTGTCGCTGTTGATTTCCAGCGTGAACTGATCGACCGGCGCGCCATCCGAAATCACAATTAGAATCCTGCGCCTTTCCGTCCGCATGAGGAGCCGGCGGGAAGCCCAAAGCAATGCTTCTCCGTCGATATTCTCCTTCAACAAGCCAGGTTCGAGCATGGCCGCGAGGCTCGCACGCGCCCGACGGGCCGGTTCGCTGGCGGATTTATAGACGATATGCAGAAGATCGTTCACGCGCCCCGGATCAGACGGCCGACCGGCCCGCACCCAGTCCCTGGCCGATTGACCGCCCTTCCATTGACGGGTGGTGAATCCGAGTATCTCGCTGGCGACGCCGCAACGATCCAAAGCGGAAGATATCAAATCCGCCGCGAGAAAGGATATCTCGATAGGCTTACCACGCATCGAGCCGGAGTTGTCGATCAGGATCGCGACCACTGTGTCCGGAAAACTGGATTCCCGCTCCTGCTTGTAAGCGCTGGCGAAGCCCGGATTCACGATAACCCGGTCAAGCCGGGACGCATCAAGCAAGCCTTCCTCGAGATCAAAAGCCCAGTCGCGATTCTGGCGCGCCAGCAATCGCCGTTGCAGACGCGCGATGAGGCGGGCAAGATCGCGCCGCAGGTCAGAGCGTCTCGTCTCCAGCGACTCACGGAGTTCCCGGAGGCGCTGCGCATCGAAGAGGTCGGACGCGAATGCAACTGTATCGTGCGATGTCGTAAAGGCTTTATACGGAAAGACCTCAGCCGGTTCCGTTCCTTTTATGAATACAAGCTCGCGCGGCTGTGTTTCGACGATATCGCTTCCCGGCCTCTGGATCGACCCCTCGGCATCTTCGCGAAGATTTTCGTCCGGGCCAGTGTTTCCCTGGTCGGAGGCCTTAGGGGAAGGTTGGAGCCGGGTTTTCAAATCCTGGTCCGAGCCGACCTGTTCCAGCAGCGCACCGATAAACGGGATGGCCGCACGCGAGAAGGCCGTCTGATCGGACTGCGCCGCCTTCAGCGCGCTGAGAACGCCGGGGAAACGATCGCGAATCCAGCGATCCCACATCCACAAAGCCGACGAAGCGATGGATGGTTCATCCGCACCGGCGAGAAAATCTCGCAGGACCATGTTGAGCCCTTCCGTCAACGGCACAAGGAGCGCCAGATGCGCGTTGAGCAGATTGGCTCGCTCAAGGCGATCCGTTTGCTGGGCCACGAGGTTAGCCCGTACACCGGGAAAGAGGGCGACGCCGCAAGCGTGACAGCGGATGCGCTCGCAAAGATCGAACAGACGTCGCGCCCGGTCGTCAACGGGCGCAAGCATTTCGTGCAACACCGGGTCATGAAACCTGCGCTGAAGAGCGGCGGAATCCACTTGTCCCCGAAGCGCGGGTATGTTGCAGCTCTCAACCTCGGCATCGAGCGCGGAATCCAGACTGACGCGAAGCTCAGGGTCCGCGGCGACGGAGCGCCCCGCCGCTGACAGGCGCTTCTCCAATTCGAGGCGCGCGCGGAGCCCCGCGCTTTCGCGCTGCTTTTCCGCGCCTGTTTTCATGCTTTCGGGATCGGACCACAAGGCGAGCCATTCCGCCCCATGACGGATCACACCTTTAGCGTCTCGCTTCTGAATCGTGCTGCGGACGTGATCGCGGGGGCGGTTGGGGTTCAAGACATCATCGTACGTCAGGTTTCTGTCCCCTGCGGGCAGAATTCTGGAAGCTTTGCGCTGCCGCCTTTAGTAAGATTTGAGGCGGAGCAGGTCGCGCATTCCGTTCTGCGTTCATGAAGAAGGCCCGTTGAGCGGGTCCGGAGCTGGCTCATGTCACGATACACAACGTATTTCGGATCTATAGAGAATTATGAAAAGGGCGGGGTCACCGTTATCGACGAAGACCCCAGGCGCTATGCATTTTCCAATATCTTTGAAGTCGCGGCGAAATCCAAACCGTATGAACGCGTCGCGGTGGGCAAAAATTTTGAATATGTAGTGGAAACGATCCGAGCCGAAGGCACTTCGCCGTGGTGGACGGCCGCGCATGACGAGTTCATCCTGTCTATGGATGGCGAGATCGAAGTTCATCTCGTAAAACTTGCGAATCCGGACGCGGTTGTGGACCCGGAGAGTGAGGGAGCCCACAAGCTGCCGGATGATCCCGACGGGCAGAAGATGGGCCGTATTGTTCTTCGTAAAGGCCACATGGCGCTGTTGCCGGTAGGAGCGGCTTACCGGTTTGCGGCACGGCAGCCATGCACGGCCATGATCCAGACTATCGATGGTCCGGAGACCATACACCGCTGGGCTGAGATCTGTCAGAAGTAGAAGCCACACTGAAAGGAATCGACTATGGCAATGGCATTGGCAGCAGAGAACACGGCTCCCGCCGGAATCGTGAATCCGCGGGGTCTGGCCGTCAGCACGAGCTTCCGGACCAATCCGGCAGACAACGTCACGGGTTACAAGAGTTTCGAAGCGGGATCGTTCAGGTTCCGGCGCAATGAGTATTTTGTCGAGATCGAAACGCCCAGGGGCGGCCACACCGTTCCCGCGGATGCGTTTCTGCGGGCGTTAATGCGGGACGTCGCCTGGGGCTTTTTCTACGGCACGGTCAACTTCGACCAGGTATTCGGCACAACCAACTATTACGGCGAGGTCGACATGTTCCTCGGGGCCACCAACGAGGCCTACACGTCGGCGGGACGCGAATTCATCGAACGTTTCAAATCCAGCGATCTCATGAACATCTTCAAACAGATGATCTCGGACTGGACGAACGAAGGCTATGATCCATTCGCGGCTCCGATGGAGACCGGCATGCCGTGGGGTGTCAAGAATGGCGACAACGATCGCGCGGTGCAGCGACAGAGAGTAACTGCGAGACGAATGGTCGGCCTGCCCGGAGATACGCCGGTCCGCACCGATCAAAACGGCTTTCCGATGAACCGCATGTTCCCCGATGTGCCGCAGGACCAGCCGGACGTGTACCCTGAGCCTGGATTCGAGCACGAAGTCTCGGCTTTCAATCTGTTTGGCTATCTCTCGCGATCCGATGTGACGTGGAATCCTTCGGTCTGCTCTGTTGTCAAAGACAGTCTGTTCTGCCCCACTTCGGAAGAGTACATTCTTCCGGTGGAACACGGTAACGACCGCTGCGAGTGGTTCATTCTCCTTTCCGACGAGCTGGTCTGGAACATCAAAGACGGATCGACGGGACGGCCCAAGGCCGTCGTGCGCCAGAAGGCCGGCGATGTGGCGTGTATGCCCGCCGACATCCGGCACCAGGGGTTCTCTCCCAAGCGATCAATGCTGCTGGTGTGGGAGAACGGCTCGCCCAAGGTTCCCGATCTGATTCGGGAGGGCAAGGCTCCGAATCAGGCCGTCGAATTCTGAGAAATGGCGAAGTCGGTATGGTTCAACGTGGACTCCAAACGCCACGCCGCCTTATGAGAGGTAAGCCTGCGTTTTATTCATGAATCGAACCCCTCGCGGGTAATCTTCGGACCGGGCGCTCGCACCCGCGCTCGCGAGGAACTGGACCGACTCGGAATCACGAAGGCGATCGTCCTCTCCACACCGCAGCAGGCGGATCTGGCGGCGGAGTTCGCAAGAGACATTGGTGAGCGCGCGGCGATCGTATATCCGGGAGCCGCGATGCATACACCGGTGGAAGTAACGGAATCGGCCCTCGATGCGGTGCGATCCGTGGGCGCGAACGGGATTCTTTCCGCCGGGGGCGGCTCCACCACGGGCTTGGGAAAAGCCATCGCATTGCGGCTGGATTTGCCGCAGTTAGTGGTGCCGACGACATTCGCGGGGTCGGAAATGACGCCGATTCTCGGGCAGACGGAGCGCGGCCTGAAGACGACGCTCCGTAGCGCCAAAGTTCTTCCGGAAACGGTCATCTACGATCCCGACCTTGTGATGACCATGCCGCCGGAAATTGCGGGTCCTTCCGGAATGAACGCCATCGCTCACGCGGTAGAGGCGCTTTATCCAGCCGACGTAAGCCCCGTGTCACTGCTGATCGCCGAGGAGGCGATTCGGGCGCTGGGCACGTCCCTGCCGATCGTCATAAAGAGGAAGGACGACAAAGCCGCATGGGCGGAGGCGCTTTACGGCGCGTGGCTTGCCGGTATCTGTCTGGGGACGGTCGGGATGGCGCTGCATCACAAAATTTGTCACACGTTGGGTGGCACGTTCAACCTGGACCATGCCGGGATCCATTGCCTGATGCTTCCCTACTCCGCCGGGTATAACCGCGATGCCGCTCCGGACGCTATGAGGCGGGTTGCCCGTGCCCTCGGCGCGGCAGATGCCCCCTCTGCTTTGTATGACCTGATGCTGCAGCTGGGGACCCATAAGAGCCTGCGCGACTTCGGCTTGAATGACTCCGATCTGGATCGTGCCGCCGATCTGGCGGTAGCCAATCCGTATTGGAATCCGCAGCCGGTAGAACGCGCGGCCGTGCGCGAGATGCTGCAGAAGGCTTACGACGGCAAGAAGCCGCAGGAAACGAGACCGTAACATTCTGCCGAACTAACGCATGGCTGACGCACTGTCCAAACCCGACGCGCGCGTTTGGCGAACACGCCCGCGGGCGCCCATGCCGGGCGCGAACCTGGGACCCCTCGAGGACATTTCCGATGGCGAGGCGCGCGAGTATGTTTTCGGCCGGGGAACCACGGTGTTTTCCATGTTTGTGGTGCGCCGCGGCGAGCAGGTATACGGATACCTCAACCTCTGTCCGCACTATTCTTCGCGCCTGAATTGCAGAGAAGCACAGTTCCTGAACGGCGATCGCACACGCATCCAGTGCACGGCCCATTTCGCCGAATTCCGGATCGAAGACGGGTACGGCGTCGGTGGCGCGGCCGAGGGCTGCTGGCTCGATCCGGTCCCGGTGCATGTCGAAGATGGCATGATCGTCATCAGCAACTTATGACGGAGGGTTTGCACGAAATCGACGATCTCCCGGTTCGCCCGGACACGGTCGTCTCTATTCGCGACGTATTCGGCGTGGATACATCAGTTCTGGCGCCGGCATTCACGATGCGAACGTCTTACGTGCCGGACAGCGATCCGGCCTATCGATTCGATCCCGCGACGACGATGGCGATTCTGGCCGGCTTCGGCGAAAACCGCAGAGTGCTGGTGCAGGGCCGCCACGGCTCGGGTAAATCGACGCATATCGAACAAATCGCTGCGCGCCTCAACTGGCCCTGCGTACGCGTCAATCTGGACAGCCACATCAGCAGGATCGATCTCATCGGCAAAGACGCCATCGTGCTGCGTGACGGGAAGCAGGTCACCGAATATCGTGAGGGAATCCTCCCATGGGCGTATCAGCGCCCGGTAGCGCTGGTGTTCGACGAATACGACGCCGGGCGCCCGGACGTGATGTTCGTGATTCAGCGTGTGCTCGAAGCTGAAGGACGGCTTACGATTCTCGATCAAAACCGGGTGCTCCGGCCGCATGCCTCATTCCGGATGTTTGCCACGGCGAACACTGTCGGGCTGGGCGATGCCTCGGGGTTGTATCACGGCACCCAACAGTTGAACCAGGCACAACTGGATCGTTGGAATGTGATTGCGCGACTCGATTACCTCCCGGCTGAAGAAGAGGCCGCTGTGGTGCGTGCACGCGCCCCGTGGATGCGCGATGAAGAAGGCGCGCGCATGGTTCTTCAAATGGTCCGGATGGCGCAACTGACCCGTACCGGCTTCGAAGCGGGAGACCTGTCCACCCTGATGTCGCCGCGGACGGTCATCTGCTGGGCGGAGAATTATCGCTCGTTCGGTGATCTCGAGTTTGCATTTGAGGCGGCATTTCTGAATCGCTGCGACGAAGCCGAACGGCCGACCGTCGCGGAGTACTACCAGCGGGCAACGGGCCGGATGTTGAATGCGGCGGGCACTCGCCCCTGGCAAAGGCAACCGGAGCAAGCCTGAAAATCGCGATATACTTCGGTTTCCTATGGGTCTGGAGATACCAGCTCCGGCGCAGATTTTCGCAGTTTCGGATACGCACGGTCGGGCGATCCGTCGTGGTAACCGGCTTCTCGCACACAGCACCGATGCAGGCTGGGGGCCGCTCTACGCGGCTTTGATGGAAGAGGCCCCATTCGAAGCGACCGAACAGGGCGTTCGACATCCTTCATTTATTTATCACGTCAGCCGGCCGACAGAGGTGACGCGCCGGATTGACGCCGGCAAGCCCGAACGCGCCCTGATCGGCCCGCGCTGCATTACCCTGACGCCTGGACGCCCTTCGGCGTGGTGGTCGCATGGCGGGCGGCCCGAGATTTTGCAAGTGTATGTGCATCGCGATGTATTTTCGGCTGCGGCGGCCGAGATGTTCGGGTGCGATCCGGAAAAGGCCGATGTATCGCCCCGGTTTGCGATTTCCGATCCACTGCTCGAACAGCTTTCTCTCGCGGTGATCTCGGCCCTGCGCGATGGCGACCACAGCGACACGCTCTATGTACAGTCTCTGGCTCAGATGATTGCCGCCCACCTGGCGCGCATGCATTCCAATTGTTCGAAACCGGCGCGTACGTCGGCTCCCGCCATTGCCAATTGGAAGATGCGCCGGCTGAAGGAGTTTATTGAGAGCAATCTGGAACAGAACCTGAGCCTTACGGCTCTGGCGCAGGAGATCGGCATCAGTCCGCTCTATCTGCCGCGCGCTTTCAAAAATGCTTTCGGCCAATCGGCGCACCAATATGTGTTGTCGCGCAGGATTGAGCGTGCGAAAGATCTGCTCCGAAATGCGGATCTGACTGTAGCGGATATTTCCGCTGCGACCGGTTTCTCGTCGCAAAGTCATCTCTCAGATTGGTTTTCGAGAAACGTCGGCGTGACTCCTGCGGTTTATCGGCGGCAGAACCTCGGCTGAGGAAGCGGCTTATCCGTAGTGCGGTTCCCGCGCCAACACGGGCTTATCCGCGTTTGAATCCACCCAAACGCGAAAGCACCATAACCGCCAGGTACTGAACCAAAGCATCGTGCCTCACTTGGGGGCAGATGACGGCTTCCCCCATGGACGAAAGTGCTCAAGCACTTTTAACCTCATCTCATTTTCATCGCCACATGAGATGAGTTGCGCTATAGAGCCGCGCGCCCCCTTGAGGTAAGGCGGAGCGATCCCGCGCATCGGTGGCGAGAGTGATCAATCGCCAACCCCCTCATCGAACGCGAATGATGCGCTTCGCATGGTGCCTTATCGTACGAAATGAAGCTCCCGTCGAACCCGCCAGGCTGCTGTTTAAAATCTTTTGACCTGTTTCGAGCGTCTATGTTGAAAGCCTATGAAACTAAGCTCGATCGCTCTCGCCCTCTTTGTTCTGGAAGGGCTGCTCCCCGCTCAACATTTCGATTTCGGCTTCGGAGTCGGCGTAAAAGGAGGCGTTCCCTTTATCCCTCTCGCGGAAGCGGGTGTGGGGTTGTCGGGAAGTCTCTCGCAACAGGATAACTACATCATCGGTCCCGTGGTCGAGATGCGTCTTCCCTTCGGGTTCGCGATTGAAGCAGATGGGCTGTACCGCGGTACCAGCTATGAGGTAACGAATGGAACCGGCGGGTTTACAAACATCAACTCGAGTTCCTGGGAAATTCCTTACCTGGCGAAATTCCGCTTTCCCATTCCCCTCCTGAAGCCGTTCGTCGTGGCTGGCGGGGCATATCGTACTTTCGACAACCTTCAGCCGGGTGTCACCGCAACGCACAACGCATTTGTCGCGGGACTCGGGCTGGAACTGCGCATTAAACGCTTGCGCCTCTCAGCCGAGGCGCGATATTTGCGATGGGGCGAACCACCGGACACGGATGTGGCGCGCCTGAAGCAGAGTCAGGGTGAGGTGTTGTTCGGCGTCATCTTCTGATCGCCATGCTTCTGATCGCACCGGCCAGCGCCGATCTGAACCAGTGGCGCTGCCCGGCGCGGCATACCGTCGTGCTGACGCCCCTCCAGCAGGCGTCCGGTTTTCTTCTTGTTCACACCGCCCCATTGCTTGAAGAAGAACGCGACCCCCGCCGCCTCGCACTGATCGCGAATATCGGTAACCCACCACGTCTCAACGGGCCTCGCGCCAGGCCCGGACTCGCCACCAACAATCGCCCAGTCGATCCCTTCCAGGTTCAAATTCCTTAAAGGACCGAGCAGCGGCTCCAGCGATAGAAACTTGATCGCCGCGCCGGTCTTTCGAAGATCGTCGATCCGGAACGTGTACTGATCATTTTCGACGCTCACTCCCATCCACACATTTGGCGGCCACTCGATCAGGGGACTCATGTCAAGCAGTCGATCGGACCGTTTGGTCAGCACCTGAAACTGATGCCAATGCGCTGCTCGCATCGTTTCGAAAACGCGCTGAATGAAATCGAGCGGCACCCCGGCCTGGAATAGATCGCTCATCGAGTTCACAAAAATGCGCTGGGGCCGTCTCCATTTCAACGGAGCATCAAGCATGTGCTCGTGCAGCGTCAATTCAAAGCCGTTCCTGTAATTCTTCTGCCCCATGAGCTTGAGGCGCTTTGCCAGACGATCCGCGTAGCAGAACTTACAGCCGGGGCTGATCTTGATGCAGCCCGTCAACGGATTCCAGGTGGTCTCGGTCCATTCGATCTGTGTCTTGAGGCCCATCTCCTGAACCAGTATCCTCCCCGAAAACGCGGTCACAAATTTTGAAAATAAATTTTGGCCATTCGCCCATTGAAAACAAAGCACTTTTGCGCTTTTTCTCATGCCGTGCGCACGCATCGCCAGAAACGCGTGGTAACTTTCAAATCGAAAGAACCTCGTCGCACCCATTGGCGTACGGGGGCACTAAACCACGCGATTCCTCGAGGCTCCGTGTGGCATAACGTCGAAATAATGGGCCGATCGCCGCTGACGGTTACCACGCGGTCTCAGTCTCGTCTGAGAATCAAAACGGCATTGGGGCGCCCCAAATTTGACGGTGGCGCCGGCGGTCGGAGCCGCCGGTGTTCCTGAAGCGCCGGCGGTCGCAGCCGCCGGCCTTCTTCCAAAAACGACCGCTCGCAAACAGCTATCCCGAAGTGTCGGAGTTGTCATCCTCATCTGCTACTGTGAGGCTAATGTCGCGAGAGCCTTCCCTGCAGGACCCTCTTCGTTTCAGTCGCAAAACATCTCCCTGCGCAGTCGTGATCTTTGGCGCCAATGGTGATCTCACGAAACGAAAACTGATGCCCGCACTCTATCGCCTGGCTTTTGAAGGTCGCCTGGCGCCCGGTTTCGCGGTCGTTGGCATTTCCCGAACCGCCATGTCCGATGACGATTTTCGCGAACGCATGCGAGAGTCTGTGGCCAAATTCCTCGAAAACTCGCCGTTCGACGAAGATCTCTGGAAGTCCTTCGCGCAGGGCCTCTTCTATATGGCCGGCGATGTGGGCGACCAGGCCATGTACAAGCGTCTGGCCGACTGCCTCAACGAAGTGAAGCAATCGCGCCAGACCGCCGGTAACACGCTTTTTTATCTTTCAACCCAGCCCAGCCAGTACGCGCCGATCGCCGAGGGAATCGGAGGCGCTGGCCTTGCCAAAGCAGATGGCTGGCAGCGCATCATCATCGAAAAACCCTTTGGCCACGATCTCAAGAGCGCGGTCGAGCTGAACCACCGGCTGCAGAAGGTCTTCGATGAAAGCCAGATCTACCGCATCGATCACTACCTCGGTAAGGAAACCGTCCAGAATATCCTCGCCTTCCGCTTCGGCAACGGCATTTTCGAACCGCTCTGGAACCGCCGCTACATCGAGCACGTGCAGATTACGGCCGCCGAATCGATCGGCGTGGAAGGCCGCGGCGCTTACTATCAGGAAGCCGGGGCCCTGCGCGACATGATTCAGAATCATCTGTTGCAGGTGCTGGCGACCGTTGCCATGGAGCCCAGTGCCACCTTCTCGGCCGACGCGGTACGCGATGAACGTTCGAAATTGCTGCGCTCGATTCATGTCATGAAGCCCGAAGAGGTGGCCGCCAACACTGTCCCGGGGCAGTACGGTCCGGGGCGAGTCGGCGGCGAAGCGGTTCCCGGATTTCGCGAGGAAAAAGGTGTCGCCCCGGATTCCCAGACAGAAACCTACGTGGCGGCGACGTTCACCGTCGGGAACTGGCGCTGGGCCGGAGTTCCTTTTTACGTGCGCACGGGCAAATACCTGCCCAAGCGCGTGAGTGAAATCGCGATCCACTTCCGGTCGGCGCCTCTGTCGGTGTTCCGGGACGAATCGGGGGAAAGCGCCGAAGCTGTGCCGAACCTTCTTATTCTGCGCATTCAGCCGGAAGAAGGGATTTCATTGAAGTTCGTTTCCAAAAGGCCCGGCGCAGGGATGACCCTTCGGCCCGTCTCAATGGACTTTAACTATGGGTCCAGCTTCGGGGAGCGCTCCCCATCGGCTTACGAAACCCTGTTGCTCGACGCCATCTCGGGCGACGCGACCCTCTATACTCGCCAGGACATGGTGGAAGCCAGCTGGTCCGCCGTGCAGCCGATCCTGGATTACTGGAGCACCCGGAAGTTCGCGTTTCCGAACTACGCAGCGGGTACCTGGGGACCTGCCGCGGCAGACGAAATGCTCGCGCGCCGCGGGCACACCTGGAGGCGGCCATGATCGCAAACCAAACCGTCAAGCCCGACTCGGTTCTCCACGAAATATCCGAGTTGTGGGGCAACCTGCTCAAGCCTGAGCCCGATGGGACTGCAGCCAAAGGCGCCGACGCTTTGCGCGCCTGCGCCATGACCCTGATCGTCTTCGTCGACGATGAGGACGACGCCGCGGTGCTCGACGAAACCCTGAAAGGGATCATGCATGTCCATCCCAGCCGGGCCATTGTTGTGCGGCTGCGGGACGAGCCAGGAACTCTCTCCTCCCGCGTTCTGGTTCAATGCTGGCTGCCGGACGGCAATCATCGAAAGATCTGCTGCGAAGAGGTGGTGTTGAAGGTCTCTATTAATCGGCTCGCCGACCTTCCCACCATCATCGATCCATTAACGGCGCCCGATATGCCTCGCGTCCTCTGGTTCCGCTCCGCCCGAGTCAATCGCGCCCCTGGCATTGCGGAACTGCTCGCGCTCGGGGATAAGATCATCGTCGATTCCAACCGCCCCGGATCGCCCGCGTTCGCTGATATGCGTGTTCTGGTTGGCGCCGGATACATCGTGGCCGATCTTGCCTGGACCCGCCTCACGCGGATTCGCGAACTCCTCGCCCAATTGCTGGACGGTCACGATCTGACCGCCATCCGCGCCGTCACGATCCTGCATTGCGGCGCCGATCCTTCGCCAGCGGCAAAGTACATGCAGGCGTGGCTCCGTTCTGAAATCACCTCCGCAGCGGTGGATCTGCGGAAAGACGGTTCCGCAGGCCGCGGACAAATCAAAGCCATTCAAATCGCACCCGACCTCAACATACGTGTTTCCTCGAATTGCGCGGAGTACGAAACAGGCGCGTTGCACCAGCGCGCCAATCTGACCAGTTGCGCCGAAGATGAGCTGTTATCAGAGGAACTGAACATCATGAGTCGCGACCCCGCCTTCGAACGCGCTCTCCAGCGGATGACGATATGGACCCCGCGATCCTGACCTTCGATACCGCTGAAGCCGCCGCCGACGCCTGCGGCGCCCGCATCATGGAAATCATCGAGAAGGCGAGGCGGGACCGCGGCTCGGCGGCCGTCGCGCTCTCGGGCGGCAGCACGCCGAGGATCATGTTTCAGTGGATGGCGAAACGCCGGTTCGACTGGTCCGGCATCGAATTCTTCCAGGTCGATGAACGCTGCGTTCCGCCCGATGATTCGCAGAGCAATTTCCGCATGACGAGGGAATCACTGCTCGATCCCGCCGGGATTCCGGAAAGCCAGTTCCATCGCGTGCTGGGCGAATTGCCGCCCACCCGAGCTGCCGGGATCTACATCGAGGAGATCTGCCAGACCCTGCATCTCAGCTCCGGAGAGCTTCCCATGTTCGACGTCATTCAGCGGGGAATGGGACCGGACGGGCACACCGCCAGCCTTTTCCCCGGCGAACCGTTGATCGCAGATCGCACCGGTATCGCCGCGGCGGTGTGGGTCGAAAAGATGAAACAGCACCGGGTGACTTTGCTTCCGGGAGTCCTGCTGCGGGCAAGATATACGGTTTGTCTCGCGACTGGCACGGAGAAAGCGGATGCGCTTCTTTCCGTGCTGCGGGGACCTTTCGATCCGTTGCGCGTGCCTTCGCAGATCGCGTCACCGGATATGACCTGGTATCTCGATAAAAGCGCGGCACTGAAGCTGTAACGCGCTACGGAACGCGGCGCGTCAGCACGGCTGTGCCTGAAGCGAGACCCTGGTGGTTACCAGGATCGGTTGTGGTCCAGTCGACCCGCAGGGAGTTTTCCGAGACCAGCGTCAGGGTCAACTCGCCTTTCGCGCCGGCGGCTCCAGTCCACGGGTAAGTTACCGTCATCCCGCTGGAGGTGTTCGTGTCTGAAGGGCCCGAAAACGAGAAGTCCACATCGGGAGAGATCGCGCGGTCGCCGATGTGAAAGCGCGCGCGATACTTGCCGTGGACCACGCCGTTTTCGTCCGAGATCGTGGCTTCAATATATTCCGGCAGATAGAGCGAATGGTTTCTGTTGAGTTGACCCTGCGGGGGTTTTGAGTAGTACCAGAAGCCCGAGATCGGTCGCGCGGCGGAATGATCGGCTGGGATGGGCGCCGCGCTGATCAGCACCGTCGCCCGGTTGGTTAGTGGCAGATCTGCCAGTGCTGCTGGTCGATCCGGCGGCACGGGGAGCTTGTCGTTTCTGCGGAGGCGATTTAATTCGCTGAGCGCCGCGTCGCGTTCCAGCGTAACGGTGCGCAGATCGCCCTGCAATTGAGCGATTCGCGAAACCTGATCAACGGTAAGATCGGAGGCTCCCGGCGTTGACGCGGAGCTCCATGAGATGTCGTCGCTCTGATCGAAAGAGCGCGGGGCCGCCATCGTATCCTTCGTAATAACCCAGATGCTCAACGCGCCCACAATGAAAAGAAAGGCTGCCCAGGAGATCCGTCCCGCTCCCCACCGGCGACGAGGCTTTGGCACAGGCCCCGCAATGATGACCGCGGGCCGGTAACCGCCGTCCACAGACCGATCGTAGCGCCGTCGGCGATCCGGATCGGAAAGGACAGAATAGATCCGATTCAGCTTCCGCATCTGCTTCTCGGCGGCGTCTTTCAGATGCGCATCGGTCTGCTGATCGGGATGCAGCAGCCGCACGAGCGTGCGAAACGCTTCCCGGAGCTCATCCGGCGACGCGCCTGGCGACACTCCGAGTTCTTCATAAAACGTGATTTCGCCCGCGCGGTGCGACGCAATCATGAGAAATCACACATTTTGGAGTCTGAGGATTACAGTATCTGAACTGCCCCGCCGCCGCAAGTCCGTTTGGCTCAATAGAGTACTGGCCAACCATGCTGCGATAGACTGAGACAAGTAGCTCTTTCCCCGGTCGTCTAATGGTAGGACAGCGGCCTTTGGAGCCGTGAATCGTGGTTCGAATCCATGCCGGGGAGCCACACCTTTTAGATTCAGTAGCTTACAGGTCTAGCCGAGAAACGCGCGGCGGACTATGTGCTCTTGATCGGACTTTTGCGAGGTTTAACGCCGCCGGGCGGTTGGCGAGTCCTTGCTGTTCAACATTAATGAGAGCGCCGCAGATTCAAACCTCAGTGAGACCTTTGGGATCACAATGGAGTCAATGGCCGAGATAAAGCCCAGAGTTTCTGCGATTCTCAAGGGGGCACCCTTGTTCGCCGCGCTCACGGATGCGGAAATCGAGTCCCTGGCGGCTCGAGCAGTCATGCGATCCTACTCGGCTGGAGAAACGCTTTTTTCCGAGGGAGACCCCTGTGCTGGGTTATATCTGATCGTGTCTGGCCGCGTCCGCATCTACAAGGAATCGTCGAGCGGGCGTGAACAGGTCTTAGCCATAGAAGGCCCCGGCACTTCGATCGCCGAGCTTCCTGTATTTGACGGCGGAAACTATCCTGCCTCGGCGGCCGCCTTGCAAACTACAGACCTGTTGTTCGTCTCTCGGAAAGACTTCCGAAACGTTTGCCTCGAACACCCGGAGGTCGCGCTCAAGGTGCTTCAGGTCGTCGGCGGCCGCCTCCGGCGACTCGTCGGCATCATCGAAGAGCTATCGTTCACCACCGTACGTCATCGGCTGATTTCGTGGCTGCTGCGACAAGAAAGAACCCAAGGCGATCGCGGGCCAGTCGTCCTTTTGAGCGCGAGTCAGCAGGAACTTGCTTCGCAAATCGGAACGGTGCGGGAACTCGTTTCGCGTAACCTGACGAGATTGCAGGCGCAGGGGTTTATCAGCGTCAGCGGCAGGGAAGTTACGATCCTCGACGAGGCGGGACTCGAGGCGGATTTGAGCTCGACGGTCTAGTGGTTTTGCGTTGTGACTTTAGTCATTGAAGGTTCGTCACGCGCGTCTTAATCTGAATTCGGGGCCTTACAATGACATTCGACGAGAGCCAGACAGTGCGAGAGATTGCCATAAATAATCCCGCAACTGTGCGTGTTTTCGAGAACTTCGGAATCGATTATTGTTGCGGCGGGAAACGTCCGCTCCGGGAGGCCTGCCACAGCGCAAACGCGGCTATCGACAAGGTGCTGCAGGCACTTGATGAATTAGAGGCGTCAAACATCGCAACTGAGGAGAGGCCCTGGGCCCAATGCTCTTTAGCGGATCTAATGGCGCATATTATCGGGCGCCATCATAGTTACGTGCGTAAAGAGGTTCCACGGATCGAAGTGCTGCTACAAAAAGTCGTGAACCGCCATGGAGATGCTCATCCGGAGCTGGACGTTATCCAGAAAACGTTCGTGGCGTTATCGCAAGAGTTGCTTGCGCACATGATGAAGGAAGAGCGTGTCCTTTTTCCGTTTCTGGACGAAATGGAAATCGCCGCGCGCGGAGGCGCGGCCAGCGCCGCCCGGATGTTTTGCATCGGTCGAGTTGCCGATCAGCCGGATGCTGGCAGACCACGACGACGCCGGCGCGCTACTCGCCAAGTTGCGGGATTTGTCCGGCGGCTATGGCGCGCCTGAGGGAAGCTGCCCCAGCTATCGCGGGCTCTATCAGGCTCTGGAAGACTTCGAACGCGATCTTCACCATCACGTTCACCTGGAAAACAACATCCTGTTTCCGCGTGCGGCGGAGATGGAACGATCGCTCAAGGAGATGGCGCATGTCTCCCGTTAATATTTCGGCACGAATCGAGGACAATGCGCCTTTTGTGCAGCGCGAGAGGCGCCTGCAGCAACTGGTCACCGCTTACGTCGTCGCCGGCTTGCTGTTTCTGTTGCTTCCGGGCACGTTCCTCGGTGTGTGGAATTTGCTTTCGATCAGCGCCCGGCACACTGTGGACACCCTGTCGCCCGCGTGGCTGCAGGCGCACGGGCATGCGCAGATCTTCGGCTGGCTGGGGACATTCATTCTGGGCATCGGCTTCTATTCGCTTTCGAAGATGGGGAACCTGCCATCGTTTGCGGTCTCCCGAGGGTGGCTGTCCTTCGGATTGTGGACCGCGGGAGTCTCCTTGCGGTGGACGGTAAACATTACCGCCTGGGATTGGCGCGGGTTGCTACCGCTCTCGGCCGCATTCGAGTTGGCCGGCTTTCTCCTGTTCTTTCTCACAGTGGTCAGGCACAGGCCGGCACCGGCGAACGGTCCGCCGCGTAAGAAGGACGCCTGGATGATCGCGGTCATCGGGTCGACCATCGCGTTTCTGGTGACGCTGCTGGTCAATTTCGGCGCGGCGATCTATGTTTCCCTATTCAGTGACTCACCGGCCTTACCCTTCAGGTTCGACCAACGGCTTCTTGTTCTTCCGACGTGGGGTTTCCTGGTTCCAACGGTTTGGGGCTTCAACGCCCGCTGGCTGCAGACGTTCCTTGGGCTGAGGGCGCCCAGGGCGAGACCTTTATATGCGGCAGTGCTCACGGCGTGGGCGGCGGTTGCCGTGATGTTGTCCGGTAATGCTCTGTACTCGACGATGCTTCTTCCCATAGCCGCGGTCCTGGCCGTTTTCGCGCTGGGAATCTTCGAGCGGTCCGTACAACCAGCGAAGCTTAACGGCGTTCATCACAGCTTCCCGATTTTTATCCGCATCGCCTATATGTGGTTATTGACGGCGTCACTGTTATCGGTCGTCGCGGCTCCGGCGGACCGGGCGGGAGGAATCTGGGGCGCCTCACGGCACGCCCTGACCGTCGGGTTTCTGGCCACCATGGTCTTCTCCATCGGGCCGAAGATTCTCCCGGCATTTGGCGGCGCACGAATTCTCTTCAGCCCGAAGCTGATGTTCTTTTCACTGATCTTGCTGAATGCCGGCTGCCTTATGCGCGTTTGTTCTGAGATCACGGCTTATGAGGGGTATGCAAGTCATGCATGGTCGGTGCTGCCAGTGTCGGCCGTGATCGAACTTGCGGCCGTGACGATCTTCGCATGGAACCTGGGGATGACCTTTTTGCGTCCACCGGCTCACCTGATGCAACCGTCCCACTGAGCACGTATGATCGCCTTCGATGCAGCGCACAAAGCTGTCCACTATCCGCCCGACCGCCGATTTCGTACCTGGATTCGGCCGTCAATCCTGATCGGAGCCGCCAGCGCGATCCTGGCGCTGGTTGCAGCGGCCTGGGTCGAGGTTGCCGTGATCGGCATGCCCGGCATTCCGCCCGTTCCCCAGATTTATCCGAACAACTTCGCCGGGCCGCATGGATTCCCCGTTTGGGTTCGATACTGTCATTTCCTGAATTTCTTTTTCGTAACGTTTTTGATCCGCAGCGGCCTTTCCATCCTGATGGATCATCCACGGCTATACTTTAACGACCACTGCACGCCCGGAAGCGAATGGATCCGGTTTACGCCGCTCGAGGTTCCTCGCGATCGAATCTGGACCGCAAAAGACGATGCCCGGTACATTTCCCCTCTGGTCGGCACTCCCGGATACCGGCACACCATCGGAATCGCGCGGATCTGGCATTTCATCACGGTCCACGGATTCATCGTCACCGGCGTTTTCTTCATCGCCATGCTTTTCGCTACCGAGCAATGGAGGCGTCTGGTGCCGACATCACCGCTGGTGCTTCTACAGGCCTGGAACACCTTTGTGGGCTATGCGACGTTTCACATGCCAGCGGAACCGAACGGGTTTTACGGCTACAATGCCTTGCAGCAGATCGCCTATTTTGTTGCAGTCTTCGTCTTTGGCGTGCTGGCAATTCTGACCGGCATCGCCATGTCGCCCGCGATAGTGAACCGATTTCAGTGGTACGCGAAGATCTTTGGGGGCAGGCAGTCGGCGCGCTCAATTCACTTCCTTACCATGCTTGGATTCCTGGGATTCCTCGTGGTTCATGTGACTCTGATCGTGATGACCGGGTTCGCCCGGAACATGAATCACATTGTCCTGGGGACGGACGATCAGGGACGGCTGGGCGCGGTGCTGGGTTTTGCAGGGATTGGACTGGTAGTTATTTCCTGGGTTGTGGCTCACTACGCTTCCTGGCTCTGCCCGCGCGTGTTGCAACATGCGCTCAAGTCCGTTACCTATCCAATGCAGCTTCTTACGCTGAACCGGCTGGCTCCGCAGCAGAAGTATGCCGAAAAAGAGATATCACCGTACTTCTGGCCTAACGGAAAAATGCCGGTGCGTGACGATTGGAAGCGCCTGGCTGGCGGAGGGTTCGCGGGATTCCGGCTAAAAGTGGGAGGCCTGGTTGAGACGCCGGTTGAGCTTTCTCTCGCCGATCTGGAGAAATTGGGCGAGACGGAGCACATCACCATGCATCACTGCATCCAGGGCTGGAGCGGCATCGCCAAATGGGGTGGCATCCCTATGAAGACGCTCATCGAGTTGGTGCGGCCAAAGCCGGAAGCTGCCGCGGTTGCTTTTTTCTCCTTTGGTGAGGCTCTCTACGGTGGCCCCTATTACGATACGCAAAGTCTGGAGAATGTGCTTAAGCCGCAATGCCTGCTGGCCTCTCGGATGAATGGACAGCGGCTCCCTGATGTATATGGCGGGCCGCTTCGACTGCGGGTCGAGAACCAGCTTGGCTACAAGATGGTCAAATGGATCGAGCGAATCGAGTTTATCGAGTCGGAAAAGCTGTTGGGCAAAGGGGAGGGCGGCAAGAACGAAGATGACGAATACTTCGATCTGCTGCCCAATATATGACGGGGAATCCCGATCCGTTTTCTGCTCCGGGCGACGGTCGGGAGCAAGCGGGGGCTGATCACATTCGTCCTTTGCTGCGGCGGCTTCTCAATTGGTTGCTGCAGCGCTTCCCGCCACGGCTTGTACGGGCGCTCTACGTTTTTGTGAAGTTCTTCTCCCCACTTTCAAAAGCCTCCAGCCAATCCGAACCGCAGCAAACCCGTCGCCGGCTCGGCCGCGAGATCGGTCTCAACCTGCCGGTTTCCCTCCTGGCTCCTCCCGCTGCGCCTGCCTTGGCAGGATGCGCACCTGACGACGCTTCGTAACGAATGCAAAACCCCACTGCGACAGCACGAAAAAACGGTTTGCGAAGCCGATCAGAAAGTAAATGTGGACGACTGCCCACACGATCCAGGCAGGAAAGCCCGCGAACCGCACAAAGCGCAAATCGGCGACTGCATAGGTGCGGCCGACGATGGCCAAATCGCCCTTGTCCCAGTACCAAAAGGGGGGCGGTGTATGCTTTCCAAGCACGCGGAGGCGAATCAACCGCGCGACGTATCGGCCTTCCTGAATTGCAGGCTGCGCGACGCCGGGCATTACCATCGTTTCCTTTGACTTGATGCCCAGCAGATTACGCGAGGGGGCGACAACGTGCGCCGTATCGCCGATCACAAATACTTCGGGATGACCAGGTATGGACAAGTCGGGATTGACGATAACCCTCCCGGACTTATCCGTGGCCGCGCCGAGCCAGCGTCCCGCAGGTGAGGCTTGCACTCCAGCGCTCCACAGTACCGTGCTCGCAAAGATCCGTTGGCCGCCAGCAACGATACCTTCCGCATCCACGAGGGTCACGCGAGTGTTCGTGTGGACTTTCACACCCAGCTTCTCCAGGTGACGCTTCGCCTTGACCGAAAGCGCTTCCGGATACGTGGGTAGCACGCGCGGCGCGGCCTCGAATAGAAGGATCTGTGCCGCCCGAGGCGCAGGAGGCGCACTCAGCGCTAAGACGTCTGCAAACCCGCCGCGCACGAGCTACATCACAGGGTACGCGAGTTCGTATGAACTTACGCAGCTTTCGAGGTGGCGCTATGCCTGGCCGAAAGGGTTCGGATACGGGAAGACGCGCGGCGCGGCCTCGAAAGGACGGCGCCGGGGATCGATGTGGCGGAAATCGTGCGCCAGCGCCATCTGGAACATCTCGGCCAGGGTGCTCGCCATTTCGACCCCAACGGTTCCAGCGCCAATCAACACGAAAGTTAGTAACTGCTGGATGGCCTCTGGCGCGGCGCCACCGAGCGCAGCGATTTCCTCCGCGCGCTCAAAAGCCAGCAGCACCTTGCCGCGCACTTCGTCAGCATCCTCCAAAGATTCCAGGCCAGGAGCGATCTGTTGCCACTCATCGTGTCCGAAATAGTTATATTGAACCCCGGTGGCAAGTATCAAGAAGTCGTACGGCAGATCATATTGGTGAACGTGGACGCGACGCCCCTGCAAATCCACACCCGTTACCTCGTCCAACAAAACCTCAACAGAGCGATGGCTAAGGATGGAGCGCAGCGGTCCCGAAATCTCGTCGTCCGAGAGCAGGCCCGTCGCAGCTTGATATAACATCGGACGAAAGAGATGGTAGTTGCGCCTGTCGATGAGCGTAACGCTTACAGGAGCGCGAGCCAGGGCGCGCGCGGCGTAGAGTCCGCCGAATCCGCCGCCAACAATCACCACGTGAGGAAGATCTGTGGCCAAAAGCCGCCTCCCGAAGTCAGCATTTTAGCGGCCCTCCTGACAACCTTTGGGAAGCCGTTCGCCTCCGGTCCCGTCTTCACTCGGCCGGGGAGACGCCGCACGCTTTCATTCTCCGACAGGCGCGCTTGAACTCACCGGGAGTGCGGAACGACTCTGGTCAACGCCGCGCCGGCGATTTGCCGGAAGTTGGTCCGGACAAATCGATTCGAGCCGTCGTGTACGGAGCTATAGCCCGATGGTGTTTCAGGCGTCTGGCCGGCGACGGCGGCGCTTTTGTGCTCGCAGTCGGATCGTCATGCTCCGTTTACATCGCAAGACCTTTTTCGATTCGCCGGTCCGGAATGAACCAGAGGAGCGCCACGGCTACGAACATTGCGTCGGCGATCCGGGGCCAACGCAGCGCTACGGCGATTGCCGCGACATTCAGCACGAGCGACACTTTGGCCTTCCAATCATGGCCAACTGCTTTCTTGAGCACTGAATCGCGACCCTGTGCGCGGATGATCGTCTGTTCCAGCAAATAGTACGCAGTCGCAGCCATCAAAAGCACCACGCCGTAGAGTACGGTTGGCGCAGCGGCGAAATGGTTCTCCCCCATCCACCCGGTGGCAAACGGAAGCAATGAGAGCCAAAACAGCAGGTGCAGATTGGCCCAGAGCATCGCGCCAGTTACGGCGGTGCAGGCCTGCAGCATGTGATGGTGATTGTTCCAATAGATACCGACATAAATGAAACTCAGGACGTAACTGAGAAACACCGGCAGCAGAGGCGCCAAGTCTCCCAAACCTGCGCCGCGCGGTATTCTCAAATCCAGCACCATGATAGTGATGACGATCGCAATCACTCCATCGCTGAATGCCTCCAACCTTCCCTTCGACATGTACCTCTCCCGTGCACAGGCAGTGAATGCGATCCCATGCTTCCAATTTGTTGGGCATCAAGGCCATCGTGCAAGTTGTTCGGTTGGACCTGTTTGCACCAGGGTGACGGCACTTTGAAAACATCACATCGATCCGAATCACTGTCGCGTCATTTCGTATTTCGATTTCGAAGGCGAACAAATGCCTCTCCAATCGATCGCTTCGGTCAGGAACCAGTCCGCATCGCGACGTATGGGTTTTTCAATATATGTTCCGTTTTGAGGTTACCGTTTCCCATCCCGCAGTACTGCCGATTGACAAGCAGCGCCGCCCGGTTTCGCCTCGAAATATCGCCACATTGGGGTTGACGGCCACTACACCGGATCCTTCTGAGCGCGAAGACCCTGTCGGATAAACTCATCGAAGCGAGAAAGCTGCGGCCCCACAGTTCCACCATGCCGTTCAGCGGCGCACGAACCGCGACCTTCGCGGCTGCGGCGGCGATAGCTCTGGTGCGCCCTCAGCTTCTCGATGAGACCGGTTCCACCATCACCGCAGTCTTCATGTTCACGACGAACCTCCTTGGCGGCTGCTTTGGCTCGGGGTGACCGCCAGGCGACCGGGCAACGACGTTCACTTGCCCTCGGCAATAAGTAAGTGAGCTGCTTCAAATCTGCCGGCAAGGGACTCAGGCACTGCCCGGCTCGACCTGTGCTACTCGCGATCAATGCAGGCTGCCGCTTGCGCCCTATGCCGCGCCGTGATGTAATCATTCGGCAGCGCCGAACGCCTGCGCGACCTTACATCTCACGGCATGGAGGCATGGTACGCAACGATTGGTGATCACATTCCTGAAGCGTTCCCGCTCCGCGATTCAGATTGACTCAGCGACGTTCCTGTTGGGCGCGTTGTGCCTGCCGGCGTTCGTGCCGATCGCAACGGCGCAGTCAGCCGACTATGAATTCTTCACGACACGGGTCCAGCCGATTTTTTTGAAAACCCGCGCCACCCACGGCAGGTGTGTGACATGCCACGGCGGGGGCAACGGAGGCGCTTTCGTGCTTCAGCCCCTTGCCGCCGGGACAACCAACTGGACCGAAGAGCAAACGATGCGCAATTTTGCCGCGGCCTCGCGCCTGGTTCAACCCGGCAAGCCGACATCGAGTCAACTCCTCATGCATCCTCTCGCTTCGGACGCGGGTGGCGATGTCTTTCACTCGGGAGGACATCAATTCGCTTCGCAGGACGATCCCGACTGGCAGGAACTCGCTGCATGGGTGCGCCAGAAACCGCCGGCGGACTACACGAACCTGAAAGTCCTGAAGTCCGGCGATCACCTGCTGGACGTTATGCGGTCCTTCAACCTCTCACTCCGGGAAGACTGTGCGTACTGCCATGTGGCGTCGGATTTCTCCAGCGATGCCAGACCCACCAAATTGATGGCCCGGCAGATGATGCAGATGACCGAGGAACTCAACACAAAGCTGGGCGCAGGGAACATCAGCTGCTATACGTGTCACCGCGGGGATGGAAAACCAAGAACTGTCCATCCCCGATATCCGGACCTCAAGTTCCCGAATTGAATTTGGAGGATAGATTATGAAACGATCTCGGAACAGCGTTGGATATGTCAGATATCTGCTCCCGTTTCTCGCGCTGCCTCTGGCAGCAAGTTCCGTTCGGATTTACGTGACAAATGCCGCCGGCGACAGAGTTCACGTAATCGATCCTGCGACGAACAAGGTCGTGGAGGAGATCAAGGGCATAGAGATCCCGAGCGGGGTCGACTTCTCTCACGACGGCTCGATGATCTACTTCAGCTGCGAGGGAGAGAGGACGCTCGATTTCGTCCAGCGGACTTCCGGGAAGATTGTCGGCAAGGCTCCCCTGACGGGACGTCCCAACAGCATCTCGACCAGTCCGGACGGAAAGCGAGTGTTCGTCGCGATCGCTCAGAATCCCGGCGGCGTGGATGTCATAGATACCGCGACGATGAAAAACATAAAGACGATCCCCGTCAAGGGCGCCGTGCACTACGCGTATCTGACTCCCGATGGAAAGTACATCGCAGCGACATCCGTTGCCGGGAAGATCATCACGATCATCGACATCAATACGCTGGAGCCGCTTTGGGATGTCAAATTCGACGCCGGCGTTCGGCCCGTCGCATTCGAAAAAGGACCCGACGGCTTGACCAGCCGAATGTTCGTTGAGAAGTCCAATATTCACGGCTTTGAGATCATCGATTTCAAAACGCATGAATCGAAGGGCAGCGTCAAGTTGCCCGACGAGCCCATCAGCCTGGTCGGAATGCAGAGCGGAGCGCCTTCGCACGGGATTGCCGTTGCCCCGGACAACAAGACGCTTTGGGTGAACAGCTCAGTGGCAGGCGCGGTGTTTATTTATTCGCTTCCCGACCTGAAACTGCTGGGGCACACGGTAATCGGAGATGTTCCGGACTGGCTGACTTTCACGCCCGATAGCAAATTCGTATACATCTCAAACGCGGGATCGAATTCCGTGTCGGCGATCGATACGAAGACGTTCAGGGAGATCGCCCGGATACCAGTCGGTGAAACGCCGAAGCGCAGCGCAACTCTTGTTCTTCCTTAGCATCGACACCCTCGCCCCTCACCGCGGCTCAGGAACATTGTGCGATTGGCATCCGCGGCATTGCTTTGCTTTTTTGAGGAATTCGCGAAGGTCGCGGCCGGCTCGTTCACGCCGGAACTCGTTTTGAGTCCCTGCGCTGCACACACTTTGCGGCGCAACGCCGGAGCGGGTAGTGTTCGAAAGGTTTTCCGCGGCGTGCCGGATTAGTAGCCGGCAAGATCGATAATTCCCCGTTGAATAGCAGCGGTCGCAGCCTGCGTTCGATCCTGAACGCACAACTTGTTCAGGATATTTTGAACGTGATTCTTTGCGGTGGTATCCGCGATGTTCAGTCTGGCGGCGATCTGCTTGTTCGAGAGTCCTTCCACAACCAGCCGCAATACCTCAGTTTCGCGGGCGCTCAAATGCGGTGGCGGCAATGTTGAATTGAGCAGCCTGTCCGGAAGAGCAACTTCTCCGGCATAAACGGCGCGGATCGTTCGGAGGAGCTCTTCGTGCCGGACGTCTTTCGTGAGGTACGCCCGTACACCCGCGTTGACTGCCCGGCGAACATTTTCATCACCCTCGAATGTGGTCAGGGCAATGATGCGGCTCCCCGGAAACTCTTTGCTGATCGCCTGTGCCGCCTCAAATCCCGACACCACGGGCATTCTCATATCAAGGAGCGCGATATCGGGCAGGAACTTTCTGTACTTGTCGATCGCCTGCTGACCGTTGAGCGCCTCCGCTACCACCGTCATATCGGATTGCATGTTCAGAATGGAAACAATACCGACGCGCGCGATCAGATGGTCCTCTGCTACGAGAATGCGTATTGCCTGGCTCATGGACGGGGAGCACTTACAGGATAAAGCTTCACGTGCGATTCGCCCGCAAACACAAACCCGGCGTCACGGACGAGATGAAAAGACACGCTGCCATACGATCACACCACGATCACACCGCCTGCCGTCAATCTGCTCGTTTGGTCGAGCTATCCTCGAAATGTTCGTGCAGATGAGTGTGGGCTTCCCGGTGCTTGTCACTTCGCACAGCCGCAGCTCGGCGATGCGCCGTCGCAAGGTTCGCTTGCCGGCTGGCGTCGGAACTGACTGCGCACCTGGAAATGAGCAACTCCAGATCCTCGCCGCTGCAGGCCGGGCACTGTGGGGCAGGTGAAGACTTCAGAATCAGCAGCTCAAACTGCTGCTGACATTTTCGACATTGATATTCGTAGAGCGGCATCACCATCCCCGAGGCGCACCGGGCGCGAATGTTATCCCTCAGCTAACGCTGTGAATATATATGCTTAGCGCGTCCGGAGCAATGGTCCGAACGGATTATCGGCGCAGGTGACGACAAATCGGGCGAAACGTCACATTATTTTGGCGGCGATTCCTTGTCGGGGGCCGCATCCTTGTTTGCCGACGCATCCTTATCTTTCACCGCCCCCAGACCGCCGGTGATGCCATCCACCTGGTAGCCGATCTGGATTCTTCTGATTTTTGCAATCTCAGCAGGCGTTGCGGTCTTCGGATCGACGTTCGCCTGCGAGCACGTAAACCCGCGCAGCGTACACTCCGAGGTCGTATGCCGGACGCCTCGCTCCTTCATGACGCCGGTCAGGTACTTCACGACCTCATCATGCATAATCACAGCATTGTTTGGCACAAACGTTCCGACGCCGATCGCGTAATCGATCGCCATCAGCGGCTCGACGCTCGACCCGAAGCTGCCGTCGTTCTTTTTGCCGAGATCGTGTGCTCCCAAGTCCGCGCCCTTCTCCACGAGATACTTCACTACGTCCAGATCACCCAGATTTGCCGCGACCATCAGCGGCGTGATGCCGTAATTGTCCTCCGCGTTCACATCCTCGCCCAATCCAACGAGCAGTTTGACAACGGCGAGTCGTTCCGCCGAAGGTCTCGCCCGGTGGTAGCCATTGATAAACCCGGTACCGCAAGCCGCCATGAGTGTAGTTTCTCTGTCGGACGAAATAATTTTGGGGTCGGCTCCATGTGCGAGAAGCAGTTTCACCAACTCGATATCTCCCGAGAAAGCAGCACGCATGATCGCCGTCGCGTACACGATCCGGGGCGACCCTTCGCGCATCCGGGCACGCGGAGTCGAATTGACGACAACGTTCGGATCGGCTCCCGCGTCCAGCAGCTTCACGATCAAAGGAAGAGGATCCCTCGTCACCATCCAGGGAAAATTGGGAGCAGTTTCCATGTTGCGACGGTCAACCGCCCAGAACAATGGTGTAAACCGCTGCGCGTCCTGCTGGTTTACTTTGACGTGGCTATCCAACAGAAAATCCGCGACGTCGTAGCTGCCATTGAAAAAAGCCAGGGAGAGGGCATCTTTACCATCGCCCGCCTGAGCGTTCAAATCACCGCCTGCCTTCGCCAGCATTTTGGCGGAGTCTATGGCGTTTTCCCGGGCAGCGAACATCAGCGGCGTCAGCATTCCGCTCGCGAACTCCTCAAACGGCTGATTCGGCTTCGGGGGCACCGGCGTGGTCCCCTCAAACCCGCGTCCTGAAGAAGGCGGAACGTAGTAAGATTTGGCATTCACGTTGGCCCCACGGTCGATCAGCATCTTTACCACGTCCGGGTGCCGCTCCGAAACTGCCCACATGAGCGCCGTCGTACCGCCCCACGTTTCCTGTGCGTTGACCTTCGCTCCGTGATCCAACAGGACTTTCACCGCCTCGACTTTACCGGTGCGAGCAGCCATCATCAGCGCAGTATCCCCGGTCTTCGTCAAAGGAGCATTCGGATCCGCTCCCGCTGCCAGCAGGCGCTCGAGGATCACGGCGTCTCCGCTCTGGGTTGCGAGCATCACGGGCGTGGCGCCAGCCTCGTTCGCGGCTGCCGGTTTGGCTCCCGCGCTTAAGAGCATGCCGACCATCTGGGCATCACCGAGCCGGACGGCCCACGCGAGCGCCGACGTGCCATCGATCTGCTGCGCGTTGACATCGGCTTTGCGCTGGAGGAGCGCACTGACTGCGGCCTTGTCGCCCCGCATCGCCGCATCCGCCACATCGCTATTGGGCGCGGCGGCGGCAGACAGAATGGCGATCAGGCTTACCGCACCGCTTTTAAGGAACACGCGCAAAACGGGTCGCGTCCGCGCGGCCGCCGAGATGCGTGTTGCTTCCAGTTCCTGGCGGCGCGGGACAACGCCCTTTGCGCTTTTGAATAGGAGTTTCATAATCGTTCCACTTATCTACTGCGGATCATTTATCTACTGCGTACCACCGGGTTGCCGTTGAACATGGCCGAGCACAACGGGTAAAGAGTCGTAGCTTTCCACAAGGAAAGTCTTCATGCCATCATCGAGAGCCACTTTCCCGGTTAAAGAGGTCTTTCCTTCGCCCTGTCCATTCGCTTTCAGGCGCAACTCGATCAAAGTGAAATCATAGGGTTGCTCTTGACCGCCGCCCGGCTTCCAGAGATTATTGGCGGAGCCCAAACGCCTGTCGGTCAGAAGCGTGATTTGTTCCGAGCCATCAGGGTTGCGTATTTCGTGCGCATATCGAATCGCGTAACCGGCGACTTCCCGCGACCATAGATAGCCTACAGTGGAAGTCTCCTTCAGCGCCTTCGCGAGCATCTCTTCGGGCGACGCCTTGGGAGTTGCTTCTGCGTCGCCTCCCCCTCTGCCGCCACGGCCCGCAGCACCACCGCGACCCGCACCACCGCGTCCACCAGCAGCACCACGACCCGCAGCACCAGCGCGCCCTTCCCCTTTGGCCGCCGTCTCCGGCTTCTTCAGCTCCCAGGCGTCCAGAATTTTCTCGCGGTCCGCATCATTCGACCAGCGCAAAATATCGATTCGGATCGAATCCGGTGCTCCGGAGACATTCTCAGTGGTACCTGTGAAAGTTGCGATCGATCCCGGCGTGGTGCCGGCAGACGTCGCGGCATAAATAAACGCGGCCGTCAGCAGACTTGCGGAAAACAGAAAAGAGGTGCGGATCATTTGTCCTGATTTGTACCCCACACTCTGCCAAGCCATTCAGTAAGCTGCTCCACTTCCTGGTCGGAAAGAACTGCACCGCGTTCACGCATATCGAGCAAAGTGACCCGCCAGGCTTCCTCGGCTTTTCGCGCGCCTTGGATCCGATCCATCCCATGACACTTCGTGCAGGCCCGATTCATCAGCCGACGGGCCTCCGGATCCGAGAAGAATACTTTAATTTCGGGTGGGACATACGTTCTCGGGAACGGCTTTGAGGCCGGTCCGAATTTCTCCACTAGCCAGCCCACCAGCAGAGCGCGGTCGGCGTCAGAGAGATTCACGCCCAAGCCCTTGTGTTTATCTTCGATTAACTTCTGCCATCCAGCCTGGTCCATGGCATAGAAGGCATAATCGTCAATCCCGTGACAGTCGGTACAGTTCTTGCGAATCACGTCCCAGACGGGACCCTCGGGTCGCACAACCTTTGGACGAGCCGCCCGCCCGCCCACCTGGGCGAGAAGCGGGAGGCTCACAACAATGAACGCGGCAATTTTCCACTGCATCGTGAACTTACAGGGAAATCGGAGTCGTGCTGGATCCAAAGGTCTTCTGGGTCCCAACCTCGCGGCCGGCCGCATCGTACTTCGGAACATCTTCGATTCCATATTTGTGAAGCAGCGCCAGCAGCATGTTCGAGGTCCGTTCGGTGTTGTCCGGGAACACAAGGTGCCGGTTGCCGGCTAGTTTTCCGTCGAGGCCTCCCAGCAAGATGATGGGTACCTTCACATGGGCGTGTCTGTGGGAGTTACCCATATTGCTTCCCTTATAAATCAGGGTGTGATCCAGCAATGTCCCGTCGCCGTCAGGAATTTTGTTCAATTTGTCCGCAAAATAGGCGAGATTCTGGACATGATACCGATTCATCTTGGCGTAGTTGGCAACGTTATCAGGCTTATCGCCGTGATGAGAAGTTCCGTGCCAGGCGCCATTGTAACCCGCTTCGGGGAAGCTCATGCCGGAGAGGTCCTTACCGAGCATAAAGGTGGCGGACCGCGTCAGATCACCCTGGAAGGCAAGCGCCATCAAATCGTACATCAGCCGGTAGTGGACGTGTTTGCTCTCCGGCAGACCGAACGGAATTTCCTCTGAAGGCTCAGCCACCGTCGACTGCATGGCAATCCGGATGCGCCGCTCAATCTCGCGGATGTTCTCAAAATAATTGTCCAGGAGCGCCTTGTCGCCCGCGCCGAGCGGACGCTTGAAACTGGAGATCTCCTGCGTCACCGAGTCGAGAACGCTCGCGCTCTCTTCCCTGCCCGTGCGGCGTTCTTCTTTGCTGGTGCCATCGCCGAACAGCCGTTCGAATGCAACACGCGGATTGACTTCGGTTGGCAGCGGCTGCACGGGTGAAGTCCAGGAAATGCAATTGGTGTAAGCACAGCTGTAGCCCCAATTGCAGTTACCATAGTTCCCGTCCTCCTCGACGCCGAGCTGAATGGAAGAGAGAATTGTGTCCTGGCCGTATTTCCTCGCTACCAACTGGTCCAGCGTGATGCCAAGATACGGACTCACGGCGTTCCGCCGTGGACGCATTGCCGACAAAAGCACCGCGCCGCGAGCGTGATCGCCGCCCGGCTCTTCGGTGGTTGCCATTGCCTCCGGGATGTCCATGCCGCTGATCAGGGTGAGGCGGTTTCGGAACGGCTCAAGGGGCTTCGTGATAAATGAGAATTCGAAGTTCGCGCCTTCCTGCAACGGACTCCAGTAGCCGGGAGCCGCCCCATGAGGGTGCCATATTCCCAGGAAGCGCCGAGCCGGAACCGCGGCGGTCTTACTCGCCGGCGTTTGCGCCGGCAGCATCGAATCCAGCAGAGGCAACCCGATCGTCACCCCCGCTCCGCGGAGAAAGGTTCGTCGTGGAATGAACTTTTTGGAAATAAACATTTGGCTGGACTCCTGATTCTCTTCTCTAATCGACTTCTTTTGTGCGCATCTGGAAGGGTGCGCTCCGAATAATACCCATCAGCAGAGGAACAAATTTGTCATTGTCCTTATCCGCGTCGCGAACGATCGATCGGATTACCGGCATATCCTGATACTCCATGCCGCGGCCGATTCCGAACGTCATCATCTTCTCGGTTATGGAACGGACGAACTGCGGTGAATAGTGCATTAAGGCCTCGCGCAGCTCAACAGGCCCGTTTACCTTCGTCCCATCCCAAAGAACCGACGCCGTATCGAGCGGAACCCCGCCCTCTCCGCCCTGTTTCGTGCGGTAGCTTCCATCCGCATCGAAGTTCTCAAGCGCGAAACCGATCGGGTCCATCAGCTTATGGCAACTTGCGCAGGGTTCATTCTTGCGGTGCATCGTCATCTGCTCCCGCAAGGTCATGATCTTGTTATCCCCACTCTTGGAGTCCTCAAGCGGCGGCACATTCGGGGGAGGCTCGGGGGGAGGCGATCCCAGGATGTTTTCCAATACCCAGACACCACGCTTCACGGGAGAGGTCCGGAAGTTCTGCTGCCAGGCTAACGCCAACACGCTGCCTTGTCCCAGCAGTCCCCGACGGTAGGCCAGTTCGGGCCCAAGCGTAACCCGGCGGAACTCGGAACCATAGATATTCGGAATACCGTAATGCTTCGCGAGACGTTCATTGACGAAAGTATAGTTGGCATTCAGAAGATCCTTGACGCTCCTGTTTTCCCGGATGATGCTTTCGAGCAGCAACTCCGTCTCACGCCGGAAGCTCTTCCGCAGTTCGTCGTCCCAGTTCGGGTAGAAAACCCCGTCCGGGGAGGTGGAAGGAAGATTTCGAAGGTACAGGAGTTGATCACCGAAGTTGTTCACCAGCGATTCGGATTTGGGATCGGCAAGCATTCTCCGTACCTGCTGTTCCAATACGGCCGGAGTGTGCAACTTATTCTGGCTGGCGATTTCAATCAGCTGATCATCCGGAATACTGCTCCAGAGGAAAAACGAGAGGCGGGATGCAAGCTCCGTGTCGGTGATGCGGTAAGGCTGACCCGGCTTAACGTCAGCAGGTTCGCGCTCGGCGCGAATCAGGAATTGGGGGCTGGTGAGGATCCGTCGGAGCGCCAGCTCGATGCCGTCCTGAAAGGTGCCCTGGCGCCGGCCTTCCAGATAAAAGCCCCGAACCCATTCCATATCCTGAGGTGTAGAATTCCGCCGGAACGCGCGGCGCACCAGAGTGTTGAGAATCTGATTTGCGCAGGGCTCCTCCTGCTCTTTAGTCGAAGGCCGGCATGTGTAGACTTTCCGTATACTGCTCGAATCCTGGGGTCTCGTGGGCTCGAACGGACCCTGGATCTGCAGCTTGCCGATCGCGGGGTGATACTGCAGTTGCGGAATCGGATTGTCTTCGAGCGACTTCCGGTCGAACTGGCGGATCATGTCGAGGCTCGGCCGATAATTTGTCGCAATAAAGGTCACGCCCACCATATGCGATCCGGCCTTCACTGGCAGGGTTACGTCGATCGAACCGTCGCCGTCGGCCGAATTCTGCGCAGTCAGACCCACGCCCGTGTACTTGCGGGTTTCGACGACTTCGTTGTCGATCAGAAATTCAAGCGTTTCGTCAGGTACGAACTTGCCCAGACCGAAATTCGCAACCGAGAACTTGTATTCTCCATCCGAGGGAAAGCTGTGCCTGACAGCCATGCCGCCCCGGGTTCCGAAAGGCAGCCCTTCAATATGGTCCGTTTGCGAGGTATCCGCGGGGGCAATATAGGCCGCTTCGGTGGGCGACTTCCAATAGCCCACTGCCGTCCGCGCTATGCGCGCCGCTGCCGTGGTATAGGCTTCAAGAAGAGTAGGCGAAATCGTCAGAGATCCGGCAACGTTGTCGAAGCCGCGCGCCGAATCATCCGCAGGCAGCAGGGTGGCAACATCAATCCGCAGGTCGAGGAGATCGCGTATCGTGTTGGCGTACTCCGTCCGGTTCAGGCGATGCAGGATTACCGCGCCCGGATTGGGATGAAGCGCCGCCTTCTGATCCACTTGAGCCTCGAGCCAGTCGCGCAGGCCGTCATACTTGTCGGTTGACGGACGCGGCATTCCCGGGGGAGGCATCATGCCCGCTCGCAGTTTGCGTATCACACGTTCCCAGATTTCCGGGTGGTCGCCGACCGTATCAAGGTCGACTGTCTGGAGCGAGAAATTCGCGATTTTTGTCTTGTCGTTATGGCATGTGACGCAGTACTGATTGATTAACGCCCGCTGCGCAGCAGGTGTGGCGGCTGGCGACGCGGCCGCCGGCGCCCGTGTTGCAGACACCGCACGGACAGGTGCGTTGCCGCCCTTCGGCGGCGCTGCGGCGGGTGCCTGAGCAGCGAGCGGAATGCAAACAACACCCGTGAGAACGGTTACGGCGGTCCACATCAGATTCATAGTGCGTCCATTTTGAAATTTGCCAGAAACGCTTAAAAACATAAAAAACAACAACTTGCGCGGGGAGCAGAGGCGGAGCCTTCGCGCCGCCCCAATTTTGGCGCTAACCAAAACTTTATTCCCCGCGTGAGCCGGATTCAATGATCAATTCGGATTATCCGGAAATTCTTTCCAAACTGCATCAAAACACGAACTTCATCGCAAGCTGGATGATCCGCGGATCCCCGGCATCGAGTCCGTTGTTACCGCTGATATCGCTTAACACCTGGCCGAAAGTTGAAGACGACAGATTACTAACCGGGTTGCTCGGATTCATATGGTTGGGCAGATTGAACGCCTCCGCTCGCAGCTGCAGGATCCTGTGCTCTCCCCAGACTTTGAAAGACCGGGATAGCGCCACATTGAGCTGAATCATGCCTGGACCTTCGATGTTGTTGTGGCCCAGATTGCCGTGGGTCCCGAGTGCCGGCAGCGAAAATGCGGCAGGATTGAGCCATTGGTTCACCGTCGGGTTCGGCATGAAAACTCCGCTCGGATCGACCAGGTTGACGGTTTGTGCGGGCTCCGTCGTCAACGCGCGATCGGTTCCCGGCACGACTGTCAAAAACTGTCCCGATCTCAGCACGAGAATCGGTGCGATCTGCCAGTCGCTTCCGAGCCGCCGGAGCCAGGTGTTCGTGAACTTCGGAGTTTGCGCGACGAGATTCAGTACGAAAGCCTGACGCTGGTCGGCGCCCACGCAGTTTCCCCTGCCCTGTCTGCGGTTCAGGGGTGAAACACCTCCCGACCCTGTCTGCTGGTCGTAAATATCACTGATGCAGTGCGACCAGGTATAGTTCGTGTTCAGGGTCACATTGTGATTAAGCCTCTTGTTCGCAGAAAGATACAGGCCATTATAGGAGCCCGTGCCGCCTGGATCGTACGCGCCGATGCCGGAGTAGTATTGGCCGGCCAGGGGATTCTGCAGATAAAGTGCCCGGCGCTGATTCTGGTTTCCCGTGGTAGAACAGACAGGGAAGTTTTGCGGAACAACGGATGACCCGGACACCACGTTCAGGGTACAGGGGCCCAAGCCCAGAAACACCGACTGATTGATGTTTTCGGACGTTCCGAGGTGAATCGACGTGTTGCCAATGTAGTTGAAACTCAACAGCCAGTCGCCTACCTGACGCTGGACGCTGAGGTTCCACTGGTTCGAATACATGGGCTTGTAATCGTCCGTATTGAACCGGACGTACGCTCCCGCAGTCGGAAACGTACAGTTATGATTGGCGTGTCCTATCGGGCTGCAGGTTTCGAGGTACGGAATCGCATTGCCGCCGGGGTACGAAGCCCAGGGATCCGCGATATTGACATTGGAGATGCCGATATTGTTACCGAACGGCGGACCGAATCCCATTTGATTGGGAAAGAACTGGTGCAGCCGGTCGCCGAACATTCCATAGGATGCGCGAATCGTCATCTTGCCGTTGCCGCTGGGATCGAAAACCAGACCGACGCGCGGAAAGAATTTGTTGTAATCATTGCAGTTATATCCGTTTGCGCACTTGTACTGGGGTTCGCCCGCAAACGCCAGACCCACCGGAGCGTTCACGAAAACGCTGCTGCGAAAACCTTCATTGTAGAGCGACTGATCGAAGTGATTCAGCTGCCCGTATTTATTCACGTTTGACAGGTATGGTTCCCAGCGCAACCCGTAATTTATCGTTAAACGACGCTTAACCTTCCATGAGTCCTGAGCGTATAGCGATCCGTAGTACTGGTAAAGATACATGCCATAATTCGTTCCCTGACTGAAGGAGACCGCATCTCCGATCAGAAAATCCGCGAGGGCGAGGCCCGTCACTGTTCCGTTGAAACTGCTGCTTCCGACCGCGTTAACGCCGGACCAGTAGTTCATTATGCGCTTGTAAATGTTGCCGCCGAAGCCAAACTGATGAGACCCTTTCACCCAGCTCACATCGTCAGTAATGGACATATTCGGGCCCGTGTGCGCCTCTCCGGGCACCGATGCCGTGGAGCCGATCGCGAAGCCGCCGCCCACACCGGCCACCGTCATGTTTATGACGGAGCCGCCGATTGGCGTGTAGTTCGAGCCGAAATCGGCGAGTGACTTGTAAGCGTCGGGCAGCTTCACGACATTGGTGCGGCTGCCCGCTATGCGGAAGGAATTAACGAGATTCGGGGTAAACAGATACGTGTCGCCGATTGCGATGACGTAGTTCAGGTCATGGACGCCGTAATTGTTGATGGAAAGTGGATCGTGACCGTCGTAAGTCGATTCATTGTTCAGGTGCCCGGCATTGTAACGGCCGAAGATCGACTGCTTTTCGCTCAACTGGTAATCGATCCTGCCCACGATGAGATCTTCGTCGAGACCCGCTCTGTAACCATAAATATAGCGCCCGCACGGGTCTGCTGTTACAGGAATAGTTTTGGCGATATTGAGCGAGACCGGGTTGAGACGCGAAACCGGGAGTATGTTGTTGTTGAATCCCTGTGACGGGGCGAGCGTGACTTGTTTGCCGGCCTGACACGCGGGCGAAGTTACTGCCGTAAAATTTCCGGCGAGCATATCGCTCGTCGGCACAAACGCGGTCAGCGAATTCGGATCGGATCGCTGGGTCGTTCGCTGGTACCCGCCGAAGTAGAAGAGCTTGTCGCGGATAATATGGCCGCCCGCAACACCTCCAAACTGATTGCGCTTCAGAGTGTCCCGGGCAGTCGCGAAGAAATCCCGGGCGTTAAAGTCGCCGTTGCGCAAAAACTCAAAGAGATCGCCGTGAAAATCGTTCGTGCCGGACTTCGTAACGGCATTGACCACCGAACCGGAATGGTAGCCGTATTGCGCCGGCAGGGCGCTGGTTTCTACTTTGAACTCCTGCAGAGCATCCGGAAATGGCAGAGGCAGCGCGAGGTTGTTGTATGGATCCTCGTGAATAGCCCCGTCAAGAAGATAAAGGGCCGTGTTGCTGCCCTGACCGCCCGCAACAGATATGACGATAGTGGGATAATTGCGAACATTGTTGATTGCGCCCGGCCCTGGCAGACTCGCCATTCCAGTCAGGAGCACCAGTTCCAGCGGATTACGTCCGTTCAAAGGCATCTCTGCAACGCGCACATTGTCGACAACCTGACCCACAGCGGTCGACCGCGTCTCAACCTGGAGAGCGTTAGCCTCAACGGTAACGGCTTCCTTCGACTCGCCGACCCTGAGCCCAACATCCACCGTGGGATTTGAGTCCACCTGGAGTACGATTCCCGCCTCGACCGCTTTGCTGAATCCCGGCTTGGTTACTTCGATCGTGTAGCTGCCAATGGAAAGATTTGTCAGCACATAAGCGCCGGTATCTTCGGTTGTGACCGTCCGGGCGTTACCCGTTCCGGTATTCGTTGCTCTGACCTCCGCACCCGGCACGGCGGCACCGCTTTCGTCGTGTACCGTGCCATTAATCTGAGCCGTGGACTGCGCCAACATGGCGCCAGCCGAAATCAGAATGCCCAGCACCCCTGCCACGAGCATTCTCCATCCTCGTATCATGAAACCCCCTTTTCCCCTTTTGGTTACGAGTGGAGATTGTATTTGGAATGAGGGACGGTTTCAATGATCCGTTTGGATCATCGAGCCGAATCGCCCTTCGAGCTAGCCCGTGCCCAGTGCCCGTGTGAACGCCAACGGGGTACATAATGTTACTCGGAATGTTTCGCGCTCCCCTGCTTTTGGTTGTATTAAACGTCGTCTGCACCGGTCCCGTGGCTGCGCTCGATCCGTTGAACGGCCTGACGCAATACTCCGCGTCTGTCTGGACGCAGCAGCAGGGATTGCCTCAGGACACGATCCGCGCGATGGCCCAGACGAGGGATGGTTTCCTCTGGCTCGGCACGGATGGAGGTCTCGTTCGATTCGACGGCTATGATTTCGTTTCCTTCAGCCGCGAACAGGGCGCCGCTGTTGCAAACGCCATTTCCGCCCTTGCCGCGGGAAACGACGGTTCCTTGTGGATCGGTTCACGCAGCGGGTTGACTCAATACAAAAACGGGCACTTTCGAACTTACACGCAGAAAGATGGCCTTGTTGACAATCTCGTCTCCACCCTTTTCGTCGATCACGCGGGAATCGTCTGGATCGTCGCAGGCGGAAGTCTCAGCCGGTTCGACGGAACTCACTTCTCGAACTTCCTGCGCGAACGGGATGTAAGCTCGAGCATCGTCCGCGGCGTAACCGAGACCCGCGACCATGAACTTTACATCTGCGGCAACAGCGCGGTGGAAAAGCTGGTGAACGGGCGTTTCGTCACGGTGATTGGTCCCTCGATTCTGTCATTCGATTACCCCGCGCAAATCCTCGCTGACGGGGCGGGGAATCTGTGGATCGCGGGGGCGCGCACCCTCATCGAACGCCGGCCCGATGACACCTTGATCCGTTATGGCCAAAAGGAAGGGCTGTCGGATACGTTCGGCGTGCTCACCATAGCAGAGGGACGGGGCGGCACCATCTGGGCAGGCACCCCCTCGGGACTCGCAGGGCTTGAGGGGTCGCGCTTTCAGAATCTACCGGAATCCCGCGATAGCGGGGCGGTGAATTCTATTTTCGAGGACCGCGAAGGAAATCTCTGGGTCGCCAGCGATATTGGCCTCACACGGTACCGGGACGATCTGTTCACTTTCCTCGGTAAACCGGAAGGGCTTCCTGACAACGGTCCGTCAACTCTATTTCAAGACCATGCGGGCAATCTGTGGGTCGGCTATAACGATGAATTGGTAATGTTGAAGCAGTCACGACTTCCCGCGATTCCCCTGCTGAGCGCCAGGCTTTTCGTGCACCACATACGCGAGACACGTTCGGGAGAGCTGCTTGTTTCTTCCGTTCAGGGACTGATCTACCTGAAGGGTGACACCAAGAGAACGTTTGCCTCACCTGATCCGCAAGGCCGCAAAACAGTATTCGATGCAGTTGAAGGCAGCAACGGAATTGTCTGGCTCGCCCTGCCGAACGGGCTCGGCCAACTGGATCATGGCCATCTCCGGATCGTAATTCCGGCCGGCCCTCTCTTTAGAGACGACTCGTTTTATGTTCTTGCGAAAGCTTCCGACGGAGCGATCTGGGCCGGTACACTGTCAAACGGTCTCTGGCGCTATAAGAACGGCGAAAAGCACTTATACACCGCCGCCACGGGTCTCAGCAGCGGACAGATACGCTCACTTTACGCCGATGCCGCCGGCGCACTTTGGATTGGCACTCAGGACGGGGGATTGAACGTATTTCGTGACGGAAAGTTTATTCAGTACCGGGCGCGGGATGGCCTGCTCAGCGATAACGTCAATGCGATCACGGATGATGGCGGATCTCTGTGGTTGAGTACTACCCGTGGTATCTGCCGCATATCGCGGCAGCAACTTACTGATTTCGCTGAAAACCGTATTCAACATCTGCTCCCTCTGAATTACGGAGTCGACGATGGTATGCGGAGTGCCCACACCAGCGATGGGCTGCGTCTGAACAACGGTGAGTTGTGGTTCGGAACCAGCCGCGGCATCGCCATTTATGACCGGCGAGCCGACAGCGTGACCTCTTTCCCTCCTCTTATCCACATCCTTGATCTTTCAACCGATCGGCGTTCCTTCGGCGTCAATCATCCCGAGCTGCCTCCTGGCAGCGGGCGAGTCCAGATCCGTTACACGGGCATTTATCTGCGCGCTCCGGATCGCGTCCGTTACTCATATATGCTGGACGGCTCGGATTCGGACTGGGCCAACGCGGATGAATCACGCACCGTGAACTATGACAGCTTGAGTCATGGCAATTATCGCTTTCGGGTCAAGGCCGAGTTGCCCGGCGGAATATTCAACGAATCATCCATCGATTTCACTATAGAGCCGCACTTTTATGAAACCGCCTGGTTTCGAGCTCTTGGAGTTCTGCTTCTGACAACCATGATCTTTGCAACGTACAAGATTCCGGGAGAGGCAGGTCCGCTCCCGATTCGCGCTGGTGCTGGAAGAACGCGCCCACCTCGCCCGCGAGGTTCACGATACGATCGCGCAGGGATACGTAGGTATCGCATCGCAACTGGATGTGGTGGAAATGACAATGCCTCCTGATGCCGATGCTGCGCGTTCGGGCCTCGAATTCGCGCGGCGAATGGTCCGCCATAGCTTGACGGAAGCACGCCGCTCGCTCATGGATTTACGTGCATCCGCCTCTGAAAATCAGAATCTGGCAGCGGCACTGCAAGCAGGCGCCGATCGCTGGACCGCTAACTCGAATGCTCAGGTGAAGGTAAGGATAAGCGGTGACGATTCCACGCTGCCGGAAGAGGTTGCTCATCACGTTTTTCGCATCGGACAGGAAGCAATTGTTAACGCCGTGAAACACGCCGCTCCAAATCACATCGAAATGGAGTTGAAAATCGGGCCCCAGGAATTGCTGCTGCGCGTCGCGGACGATGGCTCCGGATTCGAACCAGACGATGCTTTTACGTCGAAACGAGGAAATTTCGGGCTCATCGGAATGCGCGAACGCGCGGAGCGGATCAAAGGCGAGTTGCACCTGGATAGCCGCCCGGAAGAGGGACACGCCTCGACATCACCGTGCCGCTCTAGCAAGTGATCAAAGGCCCGTCGAGCACGACCAGGTCCCGGTCGCCCTTTTCAATACCGCGCCATCTGTTGGAAGCCGGGCAGAAGCCGCAGGAATCCCGCTACCTGGACAGCTCCCCGGCGAGTGCCAGAGCGAGTGCAGATGTGTCATTGCAATTGCTCTCAAAGGCTTGCGGAGCGTCAACCGCAGGCAGCTCATTCGAGCAGGTAAATGATTGGTATAAATAATGTTTTAAGCAAATATCGCAGAAAATGATTTTCTTTGAGTGTTAGCATTTCTTAAGAGCAGCACCCGCAAGAGCGACCGTGTGAACTCTCGCTGTTTGCGAGTTCACGCCGGCTGGATTCGAATGAGCTGAAATAGAGAGGCAGGTAACCGGAAATGGAAAACAAACCGACTTCAATGACCCGTCGCGGGCTTTTCGCCGGTACTGCCGCAACGCTGCTTTCAGATGTCCTGCGCGGCGCCGATCGGGCGGGAGGATCAGACGCGGATGATCGTTCGCTCGCCGCGTCCGGAAGATCTGGAAATGCCGCTGGACGGTTTCCTCGATTGGATTACGCCGATTGATCATTTTTTTGTCCGCTGCCACACTTACACGCCAACAGTGAACCTCGCTGAATGGAGTCTGAAAATCGACGGCAAGGTCGACAGCGCTATGACGCTGAGCCTGGCCGATCTGAAGAAGCTTCCGCGAGCGGAGATCGTGAGCGTCATGGAGTGCGCCGGCAATGGACGAAGCTTCTATGAGCCCCGCGTTGCGGGCACGCAGTGGGCCTTCGGCTCGGTCGGCAACGGGCGCTGGACCGGCGTACGTCTGCGCGATGTCCTGCAGAAAGCCGGAATCCAGAACTCCGCAAAGGAGATTCTGTTCGACGGCGCCGACGTCCCTTTGGGAAAGATGCCGGATTTTCAACGTACGATCCCGACGGCCAAGGCTCTGCACCCCGATACACTGCTCGCCTATGAAATGAACGGCCAGACACTGCCTGTCGAGCACGGTTTCCCGTTGCGAGTGATCGCGCCCGGTTGGGCGTCCGACTCGTGGGTGAAGTGGCTTCAGCATATCGAGGTGCTCGATCACGAGTTCGATGGTTTCTGGATGAAATCCGCGTACCGGCATCCGCCGCGGCCTGTGGCACCAGGCACAGCGGTAAGCGCAACCGACATGGTTCCGGTAACGGACCTCAACGTGAAATCGGTCATTGCGACTCCCACCGCGTGGACGAAGCCTGGATCGTTGCGCGTGCAAGGTACGGCGTGGTCCAACGCCTCCCCTGTGGCCAAAGTCGATGTGTCCACCGATGGTGGAAAGACCTGGAAGCCGGCAAAGCTGGGAGGGCGCCCGACCCAATATGGCTGGCGACTCTGGCAAATCGATTGGAAGCCGGCTGAAGGCGAATACAAGTTGATCTCGCGAGCGACGAACATGGTTGGCCAGACCCAGCCGCTTGGCGAAGAGTGGAACCCGTCGGGTTACTTATGGAATGTGGCGCAGCCCGTCAACATAACCGTTTCCGCGAAAGCCCCGGCAGTGCTCGCGTCAGCTTCGCTCGCCACGGAAGCTCAGCCAGACGCCTTGAAATCAGCCTGTTTCGGCTGTCATGACGATCACATGATGAAGCAACAGCATCTCACCCCCGCCCAGTGGGATCGCGAGATCGAGAAAATGACAGGCTGGAGCGCTCCGATCAAACCTCAGGACCGCGAGGCGATCCTGAATTATTTATCCAGCCAGTTCAAGTAGCAAAGTGCTCTCAGGTTTTGACGCTGCCATCGCAATCGCCAGAAAGATCAGGGCTGTAGTTAAACAGGCTGTGCCAAAAACCTGTCAAAGTCACTGCCCGCAATCCTGCTGCAATTGCTCGACTTCAGTCATCCGATCAGGCTTTGCCAAAACCTTGGGGCCTGTGAATAGCCGATAGATTGGCGTGGCTATGCACATCATCGGGATAATACTCGCTGTGCAAGCAGTCTTGTCGGTCGTTGCATTCTGGTGGGACTCGATCGCCATGCTGATGGCAGACCCGATTGAACCTGTAGAAGAGGAAGGCGCATCCATGAGATCGCTCTCGGGGCCCACGGCAGAGGGGAATATCCAGGCGAACGTGAGAAATAGAGGGCGCCATCCGCACCATCTCTCCGTTACCGATCTGGAGCGCTCCCATAAGGCCGTTCCGATCAAGTCGACATCTCACGCATCAGTTGAGTAAGAGAATGATCGATAGCTTGCGCGCGGGTTTACTTGGCGATGGTGTGCTGAGCATCTTTTTCGTTTAGACAAGCCCAATCCAGCAATTCGGTATCCGGTAGGAGGTTCCACGGCAGCGTGACCTGCCACGGCCTGGAGTACGTCCTGGGATCGTCGATCGTCAGTTCGACTGCCATGTGACCGAAATCGCGCCGATGAAATTTCTCGGTGATTCGCAATGCATCGCTGTGCGGATGCCCGCCGTCATCCAGCCATGTCATGTCATTGATGCCGTTGCTCTCGACCACGAGAGTGTCACCTTGCCAGTGGCCGACAGAGTAGCCGAACCACGCGGGATCGGGATCTTTCGGCAACGGTCGCCCATCAGTGAAGATCTGGCGATAGGAATGATAGGCCTCGAAAAGCATGATGACTTCGCTCGGCATCTGAATCAATTTCTTCGGCTGGGCAAGCGCATCGAAATCGGTAATGCTGTGAGGAATGCAATGCAGGCTGGGCCGTGTGGCGGAATCGTTGGCCTGACGCTCGGCGTATACTTTGGCGGCCCAGGGCAACATCGCAATGTCGGCGCCTTCGACGCCGAGATTTTCGAGATATTTCCCGTCTGCCGTGGCCCAGATGCCGGAGAGATCGGGATGACCGCTTGCGGCGCGCGGCGCTGGTGCCGCGAGGTTCACCTTCCCATCCCGGAGGCGCGGCGCATTGGCGGATGGATAATTCAGCCACTGCGCGTTCGTAAGTGGCGTGCCCAGTACAAGCACTGCCGCAAATCTTAAGATTCGGCCTTCCATTCCAGCCGTCGGAGAGTATATCAAGAAACAGCGATCCCGCCCGACTGCGCGAACAATTCTCGATTGATCACAATCCAGAGAGCATCGCCGGGCAGGTCAATGCCGGGTGGAAGATCGAGTCAGCGCGATATTGTCCACTATCGGTAACGAAAGGAAGTGACCGGTCATGTGCGCACCCCGGCAACTCAAGCGGAATCGCTAATGAGGCAGGGAAGTATTCTTCGGGGGCCATTCGGGCCATTCATTTCCCGCTGTCGCCTCGATCGAAATGGGCCCTTCCAGCGAAAATCCAGGTACAAACCCCGGAGGTCTCGGTCCTGGTGGTGGCGACGGTTGATGGTCCGCGGTCGTCGTACACCGCATTTCGTTCCATCCGACGTGAGCCGTCACGTGCTTGTAGAACGTCGGCAGATCCCCGTCGCCCCAGTCTTCGTGAAGGATATTGAACTTCAGTGTGTCGCCCACGATTTCGAAGTCGTCCAATGCCGCCATGGTGTAGGGGTTATCGCAAGTCCCGCAGACCATACCGCGGAGCTTGTTGCCAGCTTTCTTAATGATGAAGTACTGCTTGGGCGCGCCTGTACCGAAGCCCAGCCAGACCCCGATAACGTCCTTCTCGATCAACTGCGACTTCCATGGTCCCGGCTGAATGTAGCGCGGTGACGGTGCCCCCACCCCTTGCTGATTGACTCTCACGGCGGGAACGGGAGGACCCTTGGGTAGTACTGACACGATTACCGGAATGGGATCCGGCCCTCGTGGATCTTTAATGAGGGTGCGCACGAACTTGCCCCCGCCTGGCGCGCCGCTGCTGCCGGCCACGATCAGATTGCCGTGATCGAACCTGGCCGTCGCCTTGTCCTGATAAGCCGTGCTGCCGGTCGCTTTCACGTGGGTTACTACGAAGGTGATGCCGTCCGCTCCCAAGCTGCCATCGATAAATGCCAGCGTCGTCGCATCTGCGCAGTACGTGCAATAAATACCTCTGACCTTATCGCCGCGAATCGAGAACTCATAGGTGTGAGCTTCACCTTTGTCCGTCCTCCAGCCGCCGCGATAATCGTCGGCAGTCTGCGCCACGGCGACCGGCACCAATCCGAGCGCGACCAGAAATGTCACGAACGCTTTCATTCCCACTCCGGGTCGATTATACGCCCGTTACATCAGATCTTCGCTCTCCTCGATTCGTCAATCGCGTTGGTGCTCAGAACCTATCCCCGCGCTGGCCTCCAGACCCTGGCGGCACCATGGACAATCGGGATTCAGGACCAGTTGTAATTCCAGGAAGTTCGCTATTCTTGTTGAGTATATGAGAATTGCTTTCCCCGGCCCACCTTTCCTGATCCCGGGGATAGCTGCCTTCTTCGGTTGTTTGGCCCTGGCACAATCACAGCCACTGACCCTGCATGAGGGATTCGTCGATGTTCCTGGAGCGAGGATCTATTACAAGGACTCCGGCGGCAACGGCACGTCCGTTATTTTCCTCCACGCCTTCACCGGGAGCACCGAAGTGTGGGAGCGGCAAATACCCGCCTTTACGCGCGCGGGATACCGGTTCATCGCGTATGAGCGCCGCGGGTTCGGCCGCACTGTCGCCGATGAGAATGGCCCCGCCTCCACTGGTGCCGACGATCTGCTCGCCCTGGTCGATCATCTGAAGATCGACAAATTTCACCTGGTTGGCACTGCAGGCGGAGGATTTGTGGCGCTGGATTTCGTGATTTCGTATCCGCAACGGGTGCGTAGCTTTACCCTGCTCTGCTCGCAGGGCGGCGTTCAGGACGAGGATTATCGGGCAGCGGTCAAGCGGCTGGCTCCGGAAGGCTTCGAAAAAATGCCGGAAAGTTTTCGCGAACTTTCGCCCTCTTATCGCGTTGCGAATGCGGAGGGCGCGGAGCGCTGGTCCGCATTTCAAAGCAGGAATCGCGCCCCGGAAGCCGTACGAGGCCCCGCTCAGCCTGCTAAGAACCGGGTCACTCTCGAGCTATTGGAATCCATCCGGATTCCGACGTTAGTGATCGCTGGTGATGCAGATCTGTACGCGCCGCCGGCCCTGATGCGCCGCATAGCAGATCGCATCAAAGGCGCCCAGTTTGTCGTGATCCCGGATGCAGGGCACTCCGTCTGGTGGGAAGCGCCCGACAAGTTCAATCGCACCGTACTGACGTTCATCACCCGGCACTAAGAGACTTCGTGGATCAGTGAAGGGCGTAAGCCGCCGGCATCTGAGCGATCGTCAGAAAGGCGGATGGCGTGGAAATCGATTAATCGTTTCCCTTCCCGCATGTATGGCTGACGAAGGCCTCGACCCGCGAGAAACCAGGGATCAGGTTTACAGAGCGCATTTGGCGTATTCCTTGCCGCGAAAACAGCCCCGACGAGTCGGGGCATTCGGACGCAAAAATATTGGACCCGACCGGTGAGCCTCGCATCATTGGGAGAGAGGAGACTGTTACCGGACGCCGGAAACAGACCTCCAGAGATCGACGGTGTTCCGATGAAGCCCGGGTTTATACGCGATTTTCGTTTGCATATTCTGTTGCTGGCAGTCGCGCTGGTGCTCGGTGAAAGCGCACAAGTATTCGGCCAGGAAAGAGACGCCGCCGCGGAAGAATCTGACGTGCCATTGGCGCCGGTAACCATAGACGGGGAGACACTGTTCTCCGTCCGTGGCGTCACGGCCCACCCGGCAGAAGTGCGCGCCCGTCAGATCGAGGATAGAATTCGGCTCGCAGCGGATTCAAACGTCGAGACGAAATCTCTAAAAACCGAGGACCACCAAGGGGCAACGTGGATTCTCGTCGGTGGCCAACGGGTTATGGCCGTATTCGATGAGGACGCAGCCGTCGAAGACCTCGCTCGACCCATGTTGGCGGAACTTTACAAAGGTCGAATCGCTGAATCCATCGAGGCGTATCGCCAACGGAGAGGTACCGGAGTCCTGTGGCTGGACGCACTCTACGCGCTGGGCCTGACGGTCGCCTTATTCATCGCCGCAACTGTCGGCCGCCGTTTTGTCACCAGGCTGCGGGCCGGTTTCGAACATCGTTACGGGACGCGCATTGAGGCTATGGAGGGCAAGGCTCATCGCATTATCCGTGTCGAACAGGTCTGGAGGGCTCTCGCGGGCCTGCTGAACATTGCGTGGGGCGTGGGAATCGCCGTGATGGTCTACGCCTACCTCAGTCATGTCCTCGGGCTATTTCCATGGACGCGAGGGCTTGCGAAAAGTCTGTTCGCGATTGCTGTCGATCCGCTGCAGACGATGGGCCAGGGACTGCTGGGCATCATTCCCAAGCTCGCTTTTCTTGCGGTTCTGGTGGTAATCACACGCTATGCTCTCAAACTGATGCGAATCGTCTTCGAGAGAATCGCCGACGGAACATTTACCTTGAAGGGGTTTGACCCCGAGTGGGCCCCGCCGACATACCGGCTGCTGCGGATCCTCGTGATCGCATTTGCCGTGGTCGTCGCATATCCCTATATCCCGGGATCAGGGTCCGAGGCCTTCAAGGGCATATCGCTGTTAGTGGGAATCATTTTTTCCCTCGGTTCTTCTTCGTTCATCGGCAACCTGACCGCCGGCTACAGTATGACTTATCGTCGTGCCTTCAGGCCCGGTGACCTGGTGAAAATTGGGGAACAAATGGGCAAAGTCGAGCAAGTGCGGATGATGGTCACGCACCTCCGCACCATAAAAAACGAGGAAGTGATCGTACCGAACTCCCTGATCATCGGCGCCGAGGTCACCAATTACAGCTCGATGGCCAAAGGACGAGGGCTGATCCTGCACACGAACGTAGGCATCAGGTACGAAATACCATGGCGGCAGGTCGAAGCGATGTTGCTCGAATCCGCGGCCCGCACGCCCGGACTGTCGCGGGAGCCGGTTCCGTTCGTGTTGCCAAAGGCGCTTGGGGATTTTTATGTGAGCTACGAACTTAACGTCTTTTGCGACACCCCTAATTACATGCAGAACCTATATGGTGAGTTGCATCGAAACATTCTCGACGTCTTCAACGATTATGGCGTGCAGATCATGACTCCTGCGTATGAGGGTGACCCCGACCAGCCGAAGATCGTTCCGAAGGAAAAGTGGTACGCGGCCCCCGCTCACGAAGCCAAGTCTCCATAAACAACCCTGATCGACAAAACGCCCGTCAAAACCGGTGCCGAAGACCAGCCGGACCTGACAATAGCCGGAGTTATTCGACAGCCAACACCCACACTTCGCCACGCTTGGGCATTTTTCGGAAACACAACTGGAAACAGCCGGTTCAGTGTGTTTTTGATCGGGACGCAGGCCGGCTGCAATCCGGCTCACTGCGAGGCATTTCAGAATAAGTGTTTAATAGGTTAGCTACGCGTTTGCCAGTGCTCTCCCCCGAGTCGAATTTTCGTCCTCCTCGTCGCGCGCTGCTGCGGACTACGTGAGCGATACAGGCAGCCAGGTCTCACCGGCCACTAAAGGCTTCGACGGCAGCAAGCCTCGGTCAAAGAATCGAACACCGGCAGGTGGTCGCGACACATAGGTGAGAACATTGTCTATGGCCTCTCCAGCCCACGCGACGCCGTATTCGAACACTCCTTGATTTCGGGCGCTGATCGCGGCCATCGGTTGCGCTGCTAAACCCGGCGTGGCGTTACGTCGGAATTGCCTGCGGACCGCACGCGCTCTATACCACCCTGTGCGTGCTCGACGTTGCGTCCGACTACTGGAACCCTGCGAACTCCCAGTCGCTCCGCACCAGCCGCCGTTGAGCCTCCCCGTGAAGCTTCCGATAAAAGGTCTTTGAACGGTCTAAAAACCCGACCTCCGGTGCCCGACTCCACAAATGAGTCGCCCGTGCAGAAAGGAACCCCCTTGTGAGGCGCCCTGGCCTGCCGGTCCAGGCTCGGGAATAGCCAGGTCGCCGCGGGAGAATACTTACCGATCTGCTGACTTAACGCCGCCGCTGGTGCACCCGGCAGGTATTGAAGCATCTCGGGAGTCTTGATCGATGCCGTTTCCGCTCGCAATACGTCACCTCATCGCCTTCGATCTCTCATGCGGGTCACCGCTTTGCTGATCTCGCGCAGCCATAAGACCGAGCTGGCCACGAAGGTGCAGCGTAGCCAATCGGCGGCCGTCAAACTGACGGTCGAAAACGCCTGCTGCAGGACGGGAACATAGATCACCGCTATCTGCAGCATGATCGCGAGTCCGATGGCACCCCACAACCAGCGGTTCTTGAACAAGCCCTCAAATGCGCTGTGTTCATCTGACCGTGCGTTGAGGGCATTGAATAACTGAAACATCATCAGCGTCGTGAACGCCATCGTCTGGGCATGGCGCAGGTTGCCGGAGCCGGGGATGAGCCCGTTGGGCAAGGACGCGTCGAGCACCGCCAACGTTCCCGCCGCCATGACGACTGCCACGAAAAAGATCTCTGCCCACATGCGCCGGGTGATCACTGGTTCGCTCGCCGGACGAGGTGCTTTGTTCATTACCGCATCGTCTGCGGGATCGACGCCTAACGCGAGCGCCGGCGCCACGTCGGTTGCCAGGTTGATCCAGAGGAGCTGGGTTGCCAACAGCGGAAGCACAACTCCGCTCGCCTGCGCCGGTAGGCCGATCACGTTCGCCAGCAGCACGCCAAAGAACATAGTCATCACTTCGCCCATATTCGAGGACAGCAGGAAGCGCAGAAATTTCCGGATGTTCGAAAAAATAGAGCGGCCCTCCTCGACTGCGACGACAATCGTCGCGAAGTTATCGTCGGCGAGGACCATGTCGGCCGCTTCTTTCGAGACGTCCGTACCAGTGATTCCCATTGCCACGCCAATGTCGGCCATCTTCAGCGCCGGGGCATCATTTACACCGTCGCCGGTCATGGCAACGACAGCGCCTTCGTTCTGAAGCGCCCGGACAATTCGCAGTTTGTCCTCAGGGTTGACACGGGCGTACACCGAAACGTTCTTTGCGAGCTGTACGAGCGATTCATCAGAGGTCTGCTTGCAACTCTGCACCAGTCACAGCCCGCCCGTTGCTTGCAATCCCCAGTTCGCGGGCGATGACCTGAGCCGTTACCGGATGATCGCCCGTGATCATGATCGGCCGTATTCCAGCGCGTCTTGCCCGCGCAACCGCGTCTTTCGCCTCGGTGCGTGGCGGGTCTATCATTCCGATCAGGCCGGCGAAGATCAAGTGGTGTTCCACACGTTCATCAACGTCCTCGACGTCGAGCGTGCCCGCGGGTACCGAACGGTACGCAATGGCAAGCGTTCTCAATGCTCGTGCTGCGAGCTCTTCATTCACGGCTTTGATCTCTGCGCGCCGATCATCCGTCAGAGGTCTGGTGTTCTCGCCAGTGAGTTCCTCCGAGCAACGAGACAGGAGTACGTCCGGCGCGCCTTTGACGAGAACAAGCAGCCGCTCCTTCCTCTCGGTATCCGTGTGCAAGGTGCTCATTAACTTGCGCTCGGAAGAAAACGGAACCTCTCCGATCCGCTCGAAACGATCGCTCAGCCTCTCTGCCGCGAGACCCGCTTTCCTTGCGGCAACTACAAGCGCACCCTCAGTGGGGTCGCCCTGGACACTCCAGCGTCCATCATGGTGCTGCAAGACTGCATTGTTCGCGCGATCGGCAATCGCGAGTGTACGCTCCAACTCTGTCCACAAAAGGCCATCGACAGGTCCTCCTTCTTCGCGCTGCACCTGCCCGTCGGGAGCGTAGCCGATTCCTGCAAATTTCACTCGGCCACTGGCTGTGACGATTGTTTGCACCGTCATCTCGTTCTTCGTCAGCGTACCCGTCTTATCGGATGCGATCACATTTGCCGAGCCAAGAGTTCCCACTGCGGCGAGATTGCGCACGATCGCCTTTCGTTTGGCCATGTGCTGCACGCCGAGGGAAAGAACCGCGGTCACCACCGCCGGGAGACCTTCCGGAACGGCAGCCACCGCGAGCGCGATACCGAGGATCAGGACGTCGAGGATCGCCGACCAGCCTCGCACGTGTTCAAAAAGGATGATGGTTGCAATCATGACGATCGCCATCGCCACAACTGCAACGCCCAACATCTTGCCGACGCTGTCCAGCTCCTTCTGCAAAGGCGTCGCTTCGTCGGGCATCTCTCTGAGCATTCCCGCGATGCGCCCCATCTCGGTAGCCATTCCGGTTGCAACGACAATTGCACGGCCTCGCCCGTAAGTCGCGGCCGTGCCGCTGAAGATCATGTTGTCGCGATCTCCAATGCCGACCTCAGCCAAAATCGGAGTTGAGTCCTTTGCGACGGGCAAACTCTCTCCCGTCAGCGCCGCCTCAGCGCACTTGAGTGAGGTCGATTGAATCACCCGGGCATCAGCGGGGACTGTGTCTCCTTCCTCCACCAGAATGATGTCGCCCGCCACCACCTCGGCCGCGGCAACGCTGCGTCGCTCGCCGTCTCGAATAACGTTCGCATGAGCAGCGGCCATCTGCTTTAATGCAGCCACCGCCGATTCGGCTCGCGATTCCTGAATGTAGCCCATGGCCGCATTGAGAAGCACCACGGAGAAAATGGCGATTGCTTCGTACGGTAGCGCTGATTCCCGTTCGTATAGCCACAGACTCGCCGAGATAGCTGTCGCGATCAGCAATAGAATTACCAGCGCATCTTGAAACTGCGTGAGGAACTTCCGCCAACCGGGAATCGGCTTTTCTGCGGCCAGCTCGTTCCTCCCGTCTTCCTGGAGTCGCCGGTTTGCTTCCTGGTGGGTCAAACCGCGATGGGCGTCGCTTCCAAACGCAGCTATCACTTCCCCCGTTTCCTGTCGGTACGGAGTCGTCTTGCTCTGCTGCATGGTTCCGTCGGAGTCTGGCATCTTCGCCCCCACTCAGGATTGAGAAACTGCTCTCAGGGCAATGATAGACGCAAACAGCGCCCCGGAGGTTAAATAGCAAGCGATATTCGACGATATTGTTTCCGTAATCGCAACTTCGTATGCTCCAGCTCATTCGACGCCGTATTTCGGGATCTTGTTTTCGAGGTAGTAATACCAGCTCATGGCCTGGTCTTCCGGCCCATAAGCGCGCCGACGATCGCTTCGTCCTGGATTCGCTCTTCCCGAACGGGACCTTTTCTGCGTTTGGCCATCGTGCAGCTAAGGTATTGTTCGGCTATTGCTGAAGTAGCTGCCGGACACGTGAGAAGCGGAGCAACTCTTCGGCGCCCATCACAGGATTTCGGTGCCCGGGCTTATGGAACTCGCCGTCCGGACCCTCGATGTCCAGGTCCGGATCGAGGGATGCAAGGAACTTTGTTCGTTCCAGATGGTCGAGATAAGTGCGGATCTCCGCACTGGTAAAGATGCTCCGGATTTCGTCGACGAATGCCATCACTGCCGCGGCGAACTCAGGATCTTGTTCGGAAGCCATCAGAAACGTAAAGAGTTTTTCGCCGATCAGATAATCCAGGGCTTTTTTCAGCCCAAAGCTCTTCCGGATGTCTTCGGCCGCGGCGCACTGATCGATCCAGACTTTATGGAACTCGATGGACGGGCTGCTCATAGTCGATTCCTTTCCCCGACATTGAAGCGTTCGGTGCGGAGCAATGCGGGCAATTACCTGCGCGCCGGTTTGCAGGAAGAAACAGGGCCTGGCGCGCGGACCCGGATGCGCGGGGCAGCGGGTGCCGCAGGGTTCCTGAGCCTGTCAAAGCAACAAGTTGTTCAGAACGTTTTGCGTTAAGCGCCGGAGGAACACGAACAGATCCCACAAAGAGGAGCGAGGCGCTAAAAGAATCAATAATATAGAGGATGGCTGCTTCAGCCGCAACGCCAGAGTTTCAGAGATCTCCTCCGTCGGATAAAAATCTGGTATATTCCGTACGAACGACATCTGGTAGTAGAAAGTGAGATCCATATGCAAGACGGCGCTTCGGAACAGAATGTACCTGTGCCTTTCATCGATGCCGGAAGACGGATGAACATCGTTGCAAGACTTGCCAGCCAAGCCAGTGCGAGAAAAGCAGCATTAAGCGTTTCTGACTTTCTCGAAATTGCCTCAATACTCGAGATCTCAGCGAAGCCTATCAACGACAAGAACCTTCACAAGGACAACAAGGACGATAAAGAGGACACGGACAAGAGTAAAGAGTCCAAGGAAAGCAAGGAGCATAAAGAGGGCAAAGAAAGTAAAGAACACAAGGAAGGGAAAGAGGGCAAAGAAGGGAAAGAGCACAAAGAGGGCAAGGAGAGTAAAGAACAGAAAGAAAACAAAGAAGCCAAAGAAGACAAAGAATTTAAGGATCGAGGCAAGGAGACAGGTAAGGATTCGAAAGACTCAAAGGATTCGCCTAAAGAAACAAAGGAGGGCGGCAAGGACGGAAACAAAGACGGTAATAAAGACGGCGACAAAGACGGCGACAAAGATGGCGACAAAGATGGCGACAAAGATGGAGGAAAGGAAGACGACAAAGACGGAGGAAAGGAAGGCGAAATTGAGAAAATCAGTCAGCTGGAAAAGCAAGGGGACCCTGAAAAGGGCGACGAAGACAATTTTCCGGCTCTTCGACAGCAACGGAATAGATCCCATGACGCGCTGAATGTGGGCACTTCCGGTAAGGCAGACAAAAGATCAACGACACTGTTAGTTCGTTCACCAATTGTTTAGCGACAATGACTGACAGGCCTGATTTGCTTCTCGTCGCGGCAACGCACGACCGATTCGCTCAACGTTTTCGAAAGTTTGTGACGAATGCAGGCAAAAGGGTGCATCTGATAGATGGCCTCTCGGCAGCACGCTTGTTCACCATTCGAGTCGAGCAGGAAACGACATTGGTAACTCCCGTATTGCCCATGCTGATTCGGTCGAGTGCCTGGTGGCATGAAGACTGCAATCATGATGAAGACGAGGATTTCTTAAGGGCCGAAGCCTATGCCGCATTCTGGGCTGCAGCTTCTCTCTCGCCGGCACCCGTCATTAATCGACCTGGAAGGCACGGCACTACAAGCTATCTCACCACTGGCGAGATCGCCTCAATCTGCGGCGGCAAATACTCATCGTCAGTTACGGAGTTTCACGTGAGCGACCCAACGTTGATCGGATGTCCGCAAGGAATGTGGGGCGAGGACGCGAACTATCTCTCAGCGCCGCTCGCAACTTTTGGCCAAACATCCTGCGTTAGGGCGCGCCGCATTAGCGATACCGCCGTTTATGAGGTTATCACCGTTGTTGCGGGTGATTTTTTCGCAGCTACGACCGATCCGAGAACGACGCAGTTTGGTTTGGGAGAAAGAAGCCTGGCTGTGGTGAAGGAGTTGGGTTTAGGATTCGCGACCGTCACGTGGTCGGTCGAAGAGAATGACGTTGTGGCGGTGCGGGTCAACGCATCACCAGAAGATCATGAGGTCCAGTATGCATGGAGCGACATCTCAATAGCTCTATACCGAACACTGCTATGATTGCAGCCATTGGGTTAGACGTTGATGATACTTTCGTCCGCTTCGTCTCTTATGCGGCCGAAAAGGGCTGCTCCATTCAACCGGTGAATTTACGAGCCGCGGTTGAAGGAGATTGGAATTTCGAAATTCCTGGTGGAATCGCCAGGCTATATTATCACGACCAAAGAATCGAACTCCGACCGGAATATTCATACTTTTGTCGAATCATCGATCTGTCCACCCGCAACAACGATAAGACTGTCCGCGATCGATGGCGAAGCCTTCTCCGTGCTTTGAAAGTCTGGCTCGACAGTGTGCGGGGGAACGTCATTAATCGTAGCCTGTCGGGCGCTCACAACAGCTCAAAACCGCTCCATGAAACCATTCTGAAAAGCCTCGGCCTCCAGGTACCACCTTCAATCACGAGCAGTGATCGCACCGAACTTCTGGATTTTCTCCGGGGAGGCGCCTGCATATCAAAGACAGTTTGTGGAACCAGAGCTGACACGCGTACCATTACGGCGGCTGAGCTGGAGTGTTTCGAGACCAGCAGTGGTCCCATTCATGTCCAGCGATATGTTCAGGGGGCTGACGCCCGAATTCATGTTGTGGGTGAACAGCTTGTCGCCCAACGAGTGTCGGTCTCGCAAGTTGACTATAGAAGAGCAGGCGGTATATCGACCATGGAACTATTCGATCTACCCGAACAGATTAAGCGCAGCGTTGTTGATGCGACGCGCAGTCTCGGCCTTGGCTTTGCCGGATGGGACTTTAAGATTGACAACTTTGACAATTTTTGGTGCCTCGAAGCCAATCCGATGCCTGGCTACTCCCCTTACGACATTCGCAGCAGTGGAGCTATTTCCGACCTGTTGATTGCGCAGCTCGACTCAGGGGCGAGGTGAACTATGACCCTGGACCATCGTTCCTGGCTCAGCCAGCATGATCTGCTTGGGAGTGATGAATGCGTCGAGCTTACCCAACGAGTCCATGCGCTTACTGAATGCTGGATTCAGAGAGGGAACCAGTTCTTCACTCTAGGTACAGCGTCATACATGGATGCAGCTTCTTCCGCGAGCAGCTATGAGGCAAAGGCGAAAATGCAGAATCCTTTTCTGCTGAATTCTTTCGAATCCCTTCTCCATCGCGTCCGCATTTTCGTGGAACAACTGACGGGTGAGCCTGCATTCTTCGATGACTCGCTTGCCCTGCCGGGTTTCCATATTTTTACGCTCCACGGTGAAGATAGAGGAAAGGAAAATGTTGCCGCTCGGGCTCATTTCGACCTTCAGTGGAGGAGTGTACTCAAGGGAAGAATACCTGATGCGACATTGTCTTTCACCTTACCGATCGCGTTGCCGTCGGGTGGGGCATCCATGGCGGTTTGGCCAATTCACTACTCGGCCTTCGAAGCCCTCGGTGTCTCGGCCGGCGAATACGCAACGTCTCATGCATTTCGGACGGTGGACTACATTCCGGGCAGAGTTGTTGCCCATGACGGATTGGTTTTGCACGCAATCGGATTCGGATCAATCGCGTCTGAAGGATATCGGATAACCTTACAAGGACACGGCGTAAAACTTAACGAAGGCTGGCTACTCTATTGGTGATTAAAGTCAAGAGTGTCCGGGCGAATGCAGTGCGACGTGCCACCCCTGAGTCGGCATGACTGTCTCGCCTGCTTAGGACAGACTGGTGATTCACGTTCGCGGGGTGCGTCGGGAGCGTTGCTCCAGTATTCCTTCAGGATCGTAAAAATGGTTCGCAGCTCGATCGCTGCCACTGCCGAGCCGTAGAGTGCTGGGGGTGGAGGAAATCGCGCAATTGCCCGGAACGATGAGCGGATGCGACCGACTGATTGTCCGAATGTTCCTGTTGCCTGGGCTGCGAACGGGCGAACTATTCGCCTTGCGTCGGGATGATCGCGTCGGGCCTGATCAGATTCGGATTGATGAATCTGTATTCCCTATTTCTGGAGTCGTGACGCCGAAAACGGATGCCAGCGACGCATACGTCTGGCTTTCCCAATCTACTAACGATGGAACTGGATTTCTGGATGGAGGGTACGTCGAAAGCCTCGACAACTTGCTCAAAGCAGTTCCCCAGGACCAAACCTTAAAATGATGTCAACACAATTGAACACAAGTTTTGGAAAGGAGAATGAAGAAGAGAGCTAAGTAGCTGATTAAAAACGGATATGTGGTGCGCCCGGAGTGATTCGAACACCCGACCTTCTGGTTCGTAGCCAGACGCTCTATCCAACTGAGCTACGGGCGCAATATCAACAGTATAGCCTGGCTCACCCGTCGAGCCGCATTCCGCGATTTGTATCCATTCGCACTCGGCCCACCTGCCGCCGCCGGCCCCTCGACACCTATATTGGAGTAATGGCTTATCCCGCAAAACCTGTAGATCCCGCTCTGAACCCCGCCCTCGCCGAGATCGAGAAGAAGACGGGCCCCATGAATATCCTTCGCGTCATGGCGCATCAACCGGACGCGCTGCGTGAATTCGTGCCGCTGTATGCGACCGTGATGGGCGCCCGGGTTATCGAAACCCGGCTCAGGGAGATGATCTACCTCGCGGTCTCCTTCGTAAATGAATGCGATTACTGCGCCTCGCACCACATCACCACGGGGCACGCAGCCGGTCTCACCGACGATGAAATCCGCGAAATCGAGATGGAGAATAACCAGAATTTCACCCCTGATGAGCAGGCCGCCCTGCATTATGTTCGCGAATTGACGCGCACCGCTTCCGCCGACGGGAGCACGCGCCACGCCGTCGAGGAACGCTTCACGCCCGAACAGTTCGTTGCCATAACCATGATCGCCGCCATGGCGAACTTCACGAACCGCTTCAATAACGGTCTGGCGGTTCCTCTCGAATCCGGAAGCGCCCCCTTATCGACACCCGCCCTGGGTTAATACCCGCTGGTTAATACCCGCTGGTTTATACGGGTGGCTTCAATTCAGGTGGGATGATCAATGTTTGGCCGTTCTCATCGGAGTTCATCCCATCGCTGAAGCGCTTCGGGCAAAACGCCCGCTGGAGCGTATCCTCGTGGCTCGCGGAGCCGGAGGCCATCGCCTGCAGGAAATTATCGACCTCGCCCGCGGCACGGGAACGCCGGTGCGGTTCGAGGATCGGGGCGCACTCGACCGCCTTGCCGGAGTGAAATCGCATCAGGGAGTGGTCGCGCTCGGAGCGGAGAAGAAATACGCGGAACTGGACGAGATCGCCCCCACGGCCGAACTTCTGGTTGTCCTTGACGGCGTGGAGGATCCACACAACCTGGGCGCAATCATCCGCACAGCCCATGCCGCGGGCGCCGGCGCAGTAATCATTGCGGAACGCCGCGCGGCGGGCCTTACGGAAACGGTGGCGAAAGCCGCCGCTGGCGCGCTTGAGCATCTACCGGTGGTGCGCGCGGTCAATATCAATCAGACCTTGAGATCGCTCAAAGACGATGGGTACTTGGTCTACGGCCTCGACGAGAAAGGCGACCAGACCTTCGACTCTGTAGACTGGCCGGAACGCACTGTAATCGTCATGGGAGCCGAAGGCAAAGGACTACACGATCTGGTGAAGAAAAACTGCGATGTGCTGGTGCGCATTCCAATGGCGGGGAAGATCGCGTCGCTGAATGTTTCCGTTGCCACCGGAATCGTCCTGTTTGCGTGGCGATCCCGGCGCGCGGGCGGAAATCCTGAAAAGTCCTGAACGGTTCGAAACTCTGCCTTAGCTCTGCTTGCCTTCGATTTTCAGAGCGTTTTCAACCTTGAAGACGCCGGAAACGCCGTTCGCTCTGATTCCCGCGATATTGCGGTCCATTTCATTCGCCACCACGCCCTCAAGGCGCACGTTGCCGTTTTTCACAATGATGTGGATCGAGGGAAGCGCCTGATATCCGTAACGCGTCCCGAGCGATGGGTCGCGGTAGATTGCGTTGTAGACTGCCCGGCGGATCCGGTCGTCGTTCGGCGAAAGTGGCAGCACCTCGATGTTATTGGTTACGCCGGTAACACCTTCGACCCGTTTCACCGCGCGCCCGGCGTCGTCCTTCAGGACGGGCTTCGCAACCTGACCCACCAGCGTCACCATGCCGCCGTTCACCGTAAAGCCAAGGTCGTCGAAAACGCCATAGTAGGGCAGAGTGATGAGGGCACGCCTGACTTCCTTAATCAGCTTTGCCTCGTTCTCCGGTCCAGTCACGTAGGGGTCCAGATGACCTTTATCCTGAGCGGCGATGGAACCCGGAATCGCGAGCGCGCCCATCAGCAAAACAAACCCAATTCCTTTCAAAGCAACTCTCCTTTCATGCACAACCACGCTGAGTCCAGCACGCGGAGTGCAAATCGGCACGCGCTGTGGGGTCTTTTAGTCCGCTGCGTCGGCGGTCAGCCGGACGGTGTCGCCGCCGCCCGAAATTCGATGCAAAACTTCCTCTGCCTGAGCCGCCGTGAAGCTCTCCACCTTGGCGGAGTGGTTCATGGAGCAGAATTTCGGACCGCACATGGAACAGAAAGCCGCTTCCTTGAAGCCTTCCTCGGGAAGAGTCTCGTCGTGCATCGAACGCGCCGTCTCGGGGTCCAGCGAGAGCTCGAACTGGCGGTTCCAGTCGAAGTTGTATCGCGCGCGCGATAACTCATCGTCGCGATCCCGCGCGCCAGGCCGATGGCGCGCCAGATCCGCCGCATGCGCGGCGATCTTGTACGCGATAATCCCCGCCTTGACGTCTTCGCGGTTGGGCAACCCCAGATGTTCCTTGGGCGTGACGTAGCACAGCATGGAGGCGCCGTGCCAGCCGATCATCGCGGCCCCGATCGCGGAGGTGATGTGATCGTACCCGGGCGCGATATCGGTGACCAGCGGGCCCAGCGTGTAGAACGGCGCGTCGTAGCACAACTCGCGTTCTTTCACCACCTGGAGCTCGATCTGATCCAGCGGAATGTGCCCCGGGCCCTCGATCATGACCTGAACGTCATACTCCCAGGCTTTCTTCGTCAGCTCGCCCAGCGTCTTCAGTTCGGCGAACTGTGCCTCATCGCTCGCATCGGCGATGCAGCCGGGGCGCAAACCGTCGCCCAGCGAGAAGCTGACGTCGTACTTCTGGAAGATTTTGCAGATGGCTTCGAAATTCTCGTAGAGCAGATTCTGGCGATGATTCTTGACCATCCATTCGGCGAGGATCGCTCCACCGCGGCTCACGATACCCGTGATGCGCTTCGCCGCGAGCGGTACATACTGCACCAGGACGCCCGCGTGAATCGTCATGTAGTCGACGCCTTGTTGCGCCTGCTCCTCGATGACGTCGAGCATCACATTGATGTTCAGGTCCTCGACGCGGCGCACGCGCGACAGCGCCTCGTAGATCGGCACGGTGCCAATCGGCACGGGCGAGTTGGCGATGATGGCCTTCCGGATCTCCGGGATGTCGCCGCCGGTCGAAAGATCCATCACGGTATCGGCGCCGTATTTCACGGAATAGCGCAGCTTTTCCAGCTCTTCGTCGATATTCGACGTGGTTGCGGAGTTCCCGATATTCGCGTTGATCTTGCAGCTCGACTCGACCCCGATCGCCATCGGTTCCAGATTGGTATGCCGGATGTTGGCGGGGATGATCATACGGCCCCGCGCCACCTCGGCGCGGATCAGCTCGGGCGAGACTTTTTCGCGGCGGGCAACGTACTCCATCTCCTCCGTGATCAGGCCCTTGCGGGCATAATGCATCTGGGTCCGTATGGAATCGGACGATCGTTTTTCTACCCACGGCGTACGCATCTTAAAGTCAGTGTATATCGCGCGGAGTTCCCTGTGGGAAGGACTCTTCAAAGCGCCCCGCGAAAATCGCTTATACTCCATCTGATGCCGACAATCGAGAAACACAAGCCCGGCGCATTCAGCTGGATCGAGTTGAGCACCAGCGACCAGGGCGCCGCAAAAACCTTCTACACCACGCTCTTCGGCTGGACATTTCGGGATTCGCCGATGGGTCTGGACGATGTTTACACCATGTTTTCTTTAAACGACAACATCGTCGCGGCCGGATACACCATTCGCGGGGACGAGGTGTCGATAGGAGTTCCGCCGCACTGGAATCTCTACGTGAGCGTCGAAAGCGCCGACGATACGGCAAAGCGCGCGGGCGAGCTTGGCGGAAAAATCCTTGCCCCGCCTTTCGATGTCTACAATTACGGACGCATGGCAGTCATCCAGGATCCCACGGGAGCCGTGCTTTCGATCTGGGAAGCCAAAGAGCATATCGGGCTCGGCATCAGGGACGAACCCGGCAGCTTTTGCTGGGCGGACCTCAGCACTCCCGACACGCAAACCGCTTCGAGGTTCTATTCACAGTTGTTTGGATGGTCCATCGAGCCGGGAAAGGACGCTTCCGGTTATCTTCATATCAAAAACGGCGAGGATTTCATCGGCGGCATTCCGCCGGCGCAGCGTCGCGACCCGAACGCGCCACCGCACTGGTTCATCTATATGCTTGTCGCCAATTGTGACGCCAGTACCGCGAAGGCGAAAGAACTGGGCGCACGCGTCTACATGGGACCGACGACCACGGAGAATGTGGGGCGCATGACGTTCCTTTCCGATCCGCAAGGCGCTGGGTTCGCGTTATTCGAGCCGCATCGCCGTTAAATGTGGGGCCAGGCCTTCGGGCCTGCCGCCGAGCTTCCGCTCGGCGCTGAGCTTTACGTCGCCGGTGTTCGTACGATCACAGCGTAAACTTCACGCCCCCGAAGAAGCCCCTCGGCGCACCGGGCGAATAGAACGTCGAGTTCCGTACGGCATCGGTATCGTCGGGAGCAAAAGGCCGCGGAATGAAGTTCCCCTGGTTATCGAACGGCGTCGTGTTCAACTGACCCGCCGTATAGTAACGATGATTGAACAGATTGTCGATCTGCGCAAAAACCTGCATGTGCCTGGTGATCTGGTAGTGCGCTCCCAGATTGGTTACCCCGTATCCGGGTGAAAATCCAGGACCGAGGTAGTAGACTCCGTCCGGCTCACTGAGATTGTTTTCATTGCCGCGGGCGAACGCACGGCCCACGGCGATGAAATCCAGGTCGACGTTGAACTTCCTGCCCGGATGGAAATCGAGCCAGGTCTTGAGTATGTTGCGCGGCGTCTGCGGGATCTGGTCGCCTGGAAGGACCTGAATATTTCCGTCCTGGCCGGGGCCGCCGTCGTTCGTGCTGTTGCTGCCCCCTCCCAGCAACTGCGCGCTCTGGAAAGTCGCATCCAGGAACGTATAATTACCACCCAATGTAAACCAGCGATAATTGCCGCTGATGCTGGCCTCGGCGCCCTGGCGGCGAGTCTTTCCGTAGTTCACGAAATAGCCAAAACCGATCTGCTGTGAGGCTATGAACAGAATATCGTTCGTATTCTCCGCCCGGAACCAGCCCGCGCTCCATTTCAATTTGCTCTCCCCCGTGCTGCGGATGCCGGCTTCGAACGTCCGCGCCACAACCTGTTTCAGAGGCGGATCGGCAACCAGCGCGTTCGGCAGGTTGCACGGCTGCGTCGGATCGGCGCAGCCCAGTTCGATCGAGGTCGGCGCGCGATTCGACTCGCTGTAGCCGAAATAGAGGCTCGCCAGACGAAATGGGGTGTAAACCAGGCCCGCCGCGGGGTTGAAACGATTGAACGTGTAGTTCCCGTCCAGCGAACCGCGAGCGTCGGGGTCCGTGACGGGAAGGCGATCGATGTTCTGGATCGCGGCGTGGTTATAGCGGCCCGATATGGTGATTACGAGGTTCTTTGCCAGATGCAGCGTGTCGGTCGCGTAGAGGCCGATGGCGTTGGTAATTCCGTGCAGATCAACGCGAGTATCGACGGGCACGCCGTCGCTGTTGGTGCTGCCGTTTTCGAAGCTGTTTATCGGCGTAATCGAGACGCCGTCGGGATTGAGATAGCCGAACTGCCCCGCTTGCTGATAGGTCAGACTGCCCCGGTCCCAGGACATTCCCGCGGTAAAACTGTTATGTGTGCTGAGCCAGTGCGCCTGCCCCGATACGCCCCACGCATGCTGTTTGTCCCAGGTCCGCGTAAAGACACCGGTGCATTTTTCGGAGGGCTCGCTCATCTCCAGGCCCTGCGCGATACAGCGCCAGAACGGATACGGTTGTGTGGTGGGATTGTCCGGTTAAGGGAAATCCGCTGTACCCCGCTGCGGTGAGCGCCGCGATATCCGCGGCGCTCAGATTGTAGAGCGATTCGGTGAACGAATCATTGTTGAGATCACCATTGGTGGTGTCGGCGCGTATGTAACGAAAATATGCGGCGCCTGACATGGTGAAGCGATTACTGAAAGCGTGACTCAGGTTAAGAGTGAACGCGGGCGACCGGTTCCACGTAACGTCGGGAATCGTGTTGACGGCCTTATAATTCTGGGCGAGAAAGCGCGTATCCGTCGAACCGTTCCCAGTGAGGTTGTTATCGGCATACGAGAAGCCCAGCGAGATATTTGTCTGCCCCTTCGTGTAACCGACTTTGCCGAAGGTCTGGAAGACGCCAGAGGGCGAGTATTCACGCCAGCCGTTTTCCCGGAACCAGTTGGAGGCGAGATACCAGTCCAGGCCTTTGGAGTTCGACCCGCCATGTTCGAAGGTGCCTTCCCTGCGCCCGAAAGAACCACCATCAAGGGAAACCGAGGTTCCCGGCGCATTGCGTCCGTCCTTCATACGTACGGTGATTGCGGCGCCGAGAGTATTCAACCCGAACACAGGGTCTGAGCCCGGCACCAGAGCCATGTCCTGAATGGCAACTTCAGGAATCAAATCCCATGCCACAACATCGGCAAACGGCTGGTTCTGGCGCACGCCGTCCACATAAATCGACATTCCCTGTGGTGTTCCCAACAACGGCGAGGCGGTATAGCCCCGGTAATTCACATCCGGCTGAAAAGGGTTTTCCTGATTGTTGTTCACGTAGACGCCGTTCAGGTTGCGATTCATGAAGTCCGAAAGGTCGATTGCGCCGCTGTTCTCAATATCTTTGACGTTTGCGGTCTGAATGTTCATGGGCAGATCGGCTATTGGCACCACGCCGCCCGGCAGCGGCGAAACCGACACGACGTCGACCGAGCTCCTCTGCGAACTCACCTCAAGCATTACGGTTTGGGAGACGGGCACTGCTGAGAGGACATCGACCTGCACAATCTGGGGAGCAAAGCCGCTCTTCGAAACCCTGATTTCATAACTCGCGTAGGGAAGATTTGCAAAATCGAAGGCTCCTTGCGGATCCGTCTGAAAGGCGCGGTTCGCTCCGGAATCCAGATTCCGCAGCGTTCCCGAAGCCGGCGCGCCAGCACCGGAGGAATCCTTCACTTCCAGCTTGATCCCGCCGTTTGTCTGCGCCAAAGCGAACGAGACGCTGCCGGCCAGCGCCAGCAACAGGAAAACGGCTCGCCTCCCCGCGAAACAAGAGTCCATATCATTTGAATTCCAGAAGCTGCCATCCTGTTCACCCTCTTTTTTGGCTATTCACAGGAGGGACCCGTAAACGTCTGCGGTTTCGGAAGCTGCAGGCCAAACCGAAGCCCGAACTACGCAACAGAAGGCGGCAGATAATCGGACAATGAGCACGAATCTGGAACTGATCAAAAGCACGTACACGCTGGGGCCCGCCGCGCTGATGCCCGCGCTCGCCCCCGATGTGCAATGGACTGAAGCCGCCGGTTTCCCTTACGGAGGAACTTACACCGGCGCCGACGAGATTGTGAAGAACGTCTTCTCGCGCCTCAGTTCAGAGTGGGAGAACTTCAGACCCGAAGTGGACGAAATCCACGATGCGGGCGAGACCATCATTGCCACCGGTTTTTATCGCGGCACGTACCGGAAAACCAACCGGCCGATGGAAGCGTCCTTCGCGCATGTTTTCAATTTGAAAAATGGCAAGATTGTGCGTTTCGTCCAATACGTCGACAGCCGCAAGGTTTGGGACGCGATTGAACCTGAATAAAATCTGCTCCTGAAGTCTGTGCTTTTCCCGACGTGGGTCTCCCGATTGCAAAATCCACAGCGGAGTTAGTCACCGAAAGGAGAAACACAGTGAAAAAACTCATTCTTGCTTCGTTCATGGCATCGTCTCTGATCGTTGGGCAGGGTTTCGCGCAGTCGTCCTCGGATTCGAGCCAGACCACCACCACTACACGCGATGGCAACAAGACGCGTACGGATTCGGTGGCCACGAACACTCAAACGGGCCCGGATGGCGCCAGCCACAACACAACGACTGAATCGACAAGCAAATCGAAGAAGAAACACGGCAAGGTGAAAAGTTCCACCACGTCGAGCAGCTCGAGCTCAAGCACACCGCCGCAGTAAGCTGGTTTTTCCTCAGGATTTCGGGACACGCGCCGTCGATTCCTTACCGCCGGCGCGCGTTTCTTTCGAATCGCGTTTTTTCTTTTCGCGCTCATTCCGTGTTACCCGAAATCACCGAGGCGGCGACCTCGTGCTCACTGCAGCCATTGCAGTAGAGCAGGTATTCGCTTCGATCTCGCCAGGCGCGGAAGGCAGCGGTCTTCCCCCTCACGGTGTGGCGCTGATATATCCGAATGCCTTCAGCGCCGCGCGCCCGTTGCCGTGGAGAATGAAATCGGCAAACTTACCCGCGTCAGCCTTGTTCGGAGACACGGCGATAATTCCCAGGGCCTGCGTAATCGGCTTATGCAGTTTCTCACTCACCTGGATAACGGTCCCGCTCTCCTTCAGGACGAGCGAATAAGCGGTAAAAACCACGTCGGCATTGCCGGTTGAGCCATACTGCTTCGCCATATTGATGTTATCGGCGAACACGATCTTCGACTGCACTTTATCCAGAATTCCTGCGCTTCGAAGAGTCTCGATCGTCGCGGCGCCGTAAGGCGCCAGTTCGGGTTTAGCAACCGAGATGACCCGAACCTTTGGTGAAACCAGATCCTCAATTCTCTTCACCGGCGTGGCCGCGGATGGTACCCAGAGCGCCAGAACTCCAATCGCATATGCCGCGCGGCTGCCGGGCACGAGAAGCTTTTTTTGATCGAGCTGTTCCACATGCTGCGCATCAGCCGCGAGAAACAGATCAAAGGGCGCGCCATTCTCGATCTGTTGCGTAAGTTGCGCCGTCGACCCGAAACTGAACACGGGGTGAATCTTCGCCTCCGCCTCAAACCGCGAACCCAGCTCCTGCGCAACTCCGGTCAGATTCGCTGCCGCAGCGACGTTGATCCGCGATTGCGCCGGCAGCGTGGCGGCAAAAATCAGGGCCGCTGAAACCAGCGTGGTGACGCGTTTAAATGTCACCGCCATCTTTACACGATACTATGCAGGTCAGCCCGCCTTAGCCGTGAGTCCCTGGCGTCGCGTTTCGTTGCGGGGAGCCAAACCTCTACGCGCGTTCCCTTCCCCGGTTCGGTCCGAAGCCAGAGCTTGCCGGAATGCGCGCGGACGATTCCCCGAACGGCCGGAAGGCCCAGCCCGCGGCCCGTGAATTTTGTGCTGTAGAACGGCTCGAAGGCGCGCTCCAGAACCTCCGCCGGGATTCCTGCCCCCTCGTCTTCCACAATCAGACACACGCACTCTTCCGGAGCCGGATCGCCTTCCTCAAAGCTGGCTCCGGCGGAATGGGAAGGCAGGCCCTGGCGGATGGTCACGCGCACATCGCCGCCTTTGTCGCCATAGGCCTCCGCGGCATTTGTGATCAGACTCCAGAGCAGCGTATCAAAGGCGCGGCGGTCGCCGGTCAACGGCGCGGAGCAAACGTCCGGCAGAACGCGCACGCGGGGTGGCAGCATACGATTGGCCAGTACCCAAGTCAGTACCTGGTCCAGTTGCACCGGCTCAATGAAGCGCGACTGATAGCCCGAGGTCGCCAGCAGAAGCCTTACCAGGTCCGCCGAGCGTTCGCTCGCCGAGACGATGCTTCCAAGCAGCGGAGAGAGTTGGTGCTCCATGGGCACGAGTTCCTTCGCGAGCGATGCGTTGCCCAGGATGGAGGTAAGCAGGTTGTTGAAATCATGCGCAATTCCGCCGGCCAACACGCCGAGGCTGTCCCATCGGCGCACTTCCTGCAGTTCTCTGATCGATGCTCTTCCGCTCTCCAATATCCCGGGCCATAGCGTAAATGACACGGTCGTCCGGGGTCAAAACCGCGGTGCACCCCAGTTCCATCGTCGCGACGAATTGTCGCGGCGCTCGAACGCGATCTCAATAGGATTCACCGAACGGGCAATGGATCGTTCGATGAGGTCGGCGAGCTTCGCTCTTTGATCTTTCGCGACGAGGGATTCGATGTGTCGTCCCGCCAGCTCGCTTTCGGCGTAGCCAAGGTCGCCGAACGCGCGGTAGTTGGCATAGATGATCTGTCCGGACTCGCGGAGCAAAAGGATCCAGTCCGACGCATGGTCGCCAATAAACTTGAAGCGGGCCAGTTCTCGCGCCGCCGCGCGACCCTGCTCCCGGATCTGGCGAAGATGCGCAAATCCGAGGACCACCGATGGACCGAGGACTGCCAGCCCAATCCAGTGCACCGGGGCGAGCGGGTGCGCAAAGAAACGGTTCATGAAGAGCGCGCCCAAAATGATTGTGGCGAGTCCGGGACCTGCGCCGGCGAGAAACGCAACCAGCGCGATTGCGGGATAGAGCGCAAAAAACGGAGTCTGAAAGCCACCCCGGAGTTGCACAAGCCGTAATATCCAGGCGAGAACGAATAAACCAAGCGCCAGCGCGTAACCGCGAAGAGGCGACCCGTAATACATACGGGCGCGCACTCTTCCGCTAAAGCGCGATTCCGTCGACGGCGCCGCATCTGCGCGCCCTGAACCGGCTGGTGTCGTCATTTGTTATGTGCTATGCCAGTCCTGATTAGTGATTAATAGCACAATAGATCGCGCTGCGCACTCGGAAAGGCGTTTATCGAGCCAGGCTATAGTGACTGTTGTTGGTATATTTACGCCGATGCGCGCCATCAAGAGCGCAACGGGCGCTATCCCGCGCCGCGAGGCCAAAAAGCGCAGGAACCCGCGCATTCAGCTGCGGTTCGGCGGCCACAACTTGCGCGTGTTCCGTGAAAGGATTTGCCGTCGCCGCACCAGGGCGTGAAACCACGGCTTAGCAACATTGTGCGTCGATACCTACAACGCTCTGATATATCGCGCCGCGCTTTCCGTAGATCTCCGCCTTTCCGCGGATATCCGCGGGGACTGGCCGATTAACGGATGCTGGTCGAATTCGAGCTGATCCAGAAGGCTCAACAGGGCGATGCCAGTGCCTTCAACCAGATTGTTTCGGCTTACCGCAGGCGAATCCTCGGTACTATCTCCCGTCTGATCGGCCGGCCTGAGGACGTCGAAGACGTTTCTCAGGAGGTCTTCATCCGTCTTTACTTTTCCCTTGGGCAACTCCGCACCCCCGAAGTTTTCGAGCCGTGGTTGTACCGCCTGACGGTCAATGCGTCGTACGACTACCTGCGCAAGGGGCGGCGCCGCATGGAGTCCCGCATGGCTGACCTGTCTGAACAACAAGTCATGATGGCTGATGCAGTTGCGGGCACCCGGGTGCAGAGCGACGAAGGCGAGAAACGGCGGGTCAGAGACACGGTTCAGGAACTGCTCTCGGCGGTTTCCGAGGATGACCGCATTCTGCTCACCCTGAAGGAAGTAGAGGGACTTTCCCTGAAGGAACTCGAAAAGATCTATCATGTTAACGAGAACGCTTTGAAGGTCAGGTTGTTTCGCGCCCGTCAGCGCGTATTAAAAAAGATGAAGGACGTAACCGGACCTTCATCTCCGAGCGCCAAAGATAGTTGACGAGGATTAAAAGGTTGGTTGAAAAGCGATATTATGTCCAATAGTCCAATGGAACGACTCAGCTCTGGCGAAAGTGACTCGAGTCAACTCGACGAACTGTTTCGGGCATATCGCGTAGCCTGTCCGGATCTCGATCCCGGCGTGAATTTCATGCCGGAGGTTTGGGCAAAGATCGAGGCGCGGGAAGTATCGGTTACCTGGTTTAGCCGGATGGCCGGTGCGCTGGTGACGGCCGCACTCGCTGCCTGCCTGATCCTGGGTTTGATGGCATCTTCCCGGAGCGTTCAGTCGAACACCTACTTGAACGATACATACGTCGAGGCCCTGCAGGCCGAACATGCGTCCACGCTGGAACCTCTGAGTGTCGAACGGATTTCTTATCTGGAGCCCCAATAAAACAATGATGCCCCGCACGCGGACAAGTATCGCGCTCTACCTGATCCTTGTCTTTGGGAGTGGAGTTCTGGTGGGAGTCGCTTCCAACCGCCTGTATTCCGCGACAACGGCCAGCGCCAAGAACTCCAGGCAGAGCTTCATCGAGTTCCGTAAGATGTATCTGGACGGAATGAGGGATTCGGTCGGGGCGACACCGGACCAGGTCACCGAAATCGCAAGATCCTGGACGATACCAAGAAGAAGGAAGACGAGTTCGTCGCCCAGGAAAAGCCGACGCAGAACAAGATCCAGCAGGATCACATCGATCAGATCAAGCAGTTGCTGAACCCCCAGCAGCGGATCGCTTACGACAACTGGCGGGCCGCCCGCGCACTCGCCAAAGCCCAGTCCCAGCACAAATCGGCAACGCATTAACTTAAGAAAGTTTCAGTTCCTGGAAAACTCTGATGCGGGGCCGAAACGAACCGTGTCATCATGGATCCGCTTTCGCCCATGCGATTGCTCGCGAGCGCGCGGACGATCCCCTCAGGCTCCGTAAATCCCGTTAACCAACCTGATATCTACCCGTGACGCCCCCGTTCCGGCAACGCGCGCTTGAGAGCGCTAAATCGGTTTCCGACCCCGCTTACTCAAGACAGGGCTTACTCAAGACTGATCAGCCGCAGCCGGATTGCGTGTTGTACCAGTTCGGCGGTCGTCCGAACGCTCAGAACCTCCATGATTTCGTACTTGTGAGTCTCCGCGGTCCGGGACGAAATGTTGAGGATGGTGGCAACCTCCTTCATCGTCCGGCCCTCCGCGATTAACTGGAGCACTTCCCGCTGCCTCGGAGTCAGTTTGACCTCGCCGCCCGGCTCGCCCTTCGCTTCCATGAGAACGGTGATCATGTCTCTGGCGATCAACGGGGTGAGGTAGACCCTGCCTTGCAGGATCTCGTTGATCGCTCTGACCAGTTCCTCGCCGGCCGATTGTTTCAGAACAAATGCGGAAGCTCCTGCGCGAAATGCCTCGCTCGCCAGATGCGGATCCGCATGCATGGTAAGGATGACTATCTTTGCAGTGCTTCCGTTGCTTCTGAGCTGGCGCGTGGCGTCCAGGCCATTCAGCAGGGGCATCGAAATATCCACCACGATGACATCCGGCTTGAGCCGCTCAGCGGCTTCCAGCAGGGCTCGGCCGTCAGTCACGGTGCCAATGAAGTTGAAGGATTCCTTGAGCATCAGCTCGAGGCCCTGTGCAACGATTGTGTGGTCATCCGCGATCAGAACTTTGGGAATCGCCATTCGACCTGTCTTTGCCGCCGCGGAAACTCTATTGTTCCAGACTACTCGCGTACTCCTCGGTCTGCCAGGCCTCTGTGGCTTCCCTTGACCGTTCGAACGGCCGTTGAGACGCCAGGGTCTTCGGCCCTGTCCAGATGGACCTGCGGTCCACCAGCAAGCCAGGAAAAACCGTCCGATCCGTCTGCGGATTCGTTGCGGGGCAGACCTTCGGTACAGCCGGGCTTCCTCGGCGCGCAGCTTTACGTCAGTCCCGGTAGCGCCGGCGGCTTTGTCGGCGGCCCCTGGTAAAAATCGCGTTTTCAACGGAAGGCGGGCATCGTACTCAGGGCTGACACCTGCTTTCCTGGTTCTGACTCCCTCGACTCGCAACGTTACGCGGTACCAGGCTCACTTGAGGGCCGGCGAGATAAAGGTCTCTCCCTTTAACGCGCACCGCATGGCAGGTATCAGATCCTCGCCGGCTGTCAGCTTGTTGACATAGCCGCGCACTCCGGCGCTGAGCGCATCTTCAAGGAATTGCCTCTCGGTGTGCATCGTGAGAAGCACGATCGGCAGGCCAGGTCTCATCCGGAGCGCCTCCCGGCTCGCTTCGATCCCCGTTAAACCTGGCATAGCGAGGTCGGTGACAATCAGATCGGGGCTGAGCCGGGACGCCTCCTGCGACCATGGCGATGCCGTTCGTGACCTTTCCGATCACGTCGAAATCCACGGCGAGAAGACCCTCCATTGCCTCCAGCATCCATTCATGATCGTCGGCAAGAAGGACTCGCGCCTTCACTCCCGCTCCGTTCTCTGTCAAGGTTCCGCGCTGCATCTCAATACGATTACAACCGCCGGCGTCCAGTCCCGGCTATCCGCAAAATTACGGAGGCGGTGAAATTCATGCCCAATTCCGTAAATTTGCAATTCGAGATCCGTAAAACTCCCGATATTCGATTTGGGGAGCGGCCCGTAGTCTGGATTCATGAGGTTGAATATGAATCACAGTCAACGCTGACCCGCAAATCGATCCTGGCCGCCGCCTGCTTCTGCTTCGCCACATCGCTGACCGCTCAAACCGCGGGCCGGCAGGAATCAACCTCTTCGAAGGACAGCCAGCTCCGCGAAGGAACCGCAGATCGTCGCATCCCTGAGCCACCCGGCTTCGATCCCGGCCATGCCGTTCGCGGTTCCCGGCACTTTGACATCCCCTCCCGATCATTCCTCCGCCGCATCGGTCGCCACGCCGATTTCTCCGGCAGGCGTCGATACCCCGCAAGCAAAGCTGCTCGCCTCTTCCCTTCTGCCGGCCTCCGCTTCGCTGTCTGCGGCGACAGCGGTTCGGTGGTCGGCGGTTACCCCGCCTGCGGATCACTCTTCCAGCCGCAAGAGCTGGGTCAGCGTCGAACCCGGGACTTTGCCTCCGGCGCCGCTATACCAGGAAGCTCCTTCCGCGAATCCCTACGGCCCCGCGCCGGCGTTCGTGAATCTGAGCTTTGGTCGTAAATAACAAGAGGTTTACTCCGATGACCACAAACCAAAAACTCCATCGCGCACTGGCATCCCTGGCCATGAGCCTTGTTTCGGGCTTGTTTAATCCTTCTCTCGCCGCGGAAATGAATACGCCGGCATCGCCCAGTCGCTCGAAATGGTTGTGACCATACTCCCCTCCGGCGCTCCTGCTGCCGATGTGAAGCCCGGCGACCTTCAGGTTTCTCAAGGCTCAGGTCGGCGGGTAGTCACCGGGGTTGAGCGTCTTGCGGGCGACCGGGCCGGGATGGAGTTATTCGTCTATCTTGACCGCTCCCTCGATTCAGCGGCGCTCGACGCTGCCCTGCCGGAGTTGGCGCAGTTCATTCGGGCTCTCCCGGAAACCACTCGAGTGGCCGTCGGGGATTCCCTCAAGAACCAGACCTTCACGGCCGATCGGGAAAAAGCCGCCGCCGCGCTGATGCAACCGCTCCGAAGCTCGGGAACCGCGGGAACATGGTCAAATCTTCTCGACGTGATACACCAGTGGCCGGAGCACGACCAGTCTGAGCGCCGCGCGGTCCTGATCATTACCGCCGGAGTGAGCCCTGAATACGCAGGGTCTGCGACCAGCGACCCCTATGCCGAAGCCGCGTGGCGAAATGCGCAGATCGCCGGTATGACGATGTACTCCATTCTTGTGCCGGGCGAGAACGCCGCGCAATCGAGCCTCTCGAAGCTGACCAGCGCAACGGGTGGACGCCTTTATACCGCGACCGCGAGCAGTCACTGTTCTCTGCGCCCGTTCCTTGATGAGGTCAACCTTCAACTGGCAAACCAATACCGCGTCACTTTCGAACCGAAGAACCACGCGGGAGCCCAGGCGGTGAAAGTCGAGACGGTTCTGGCGGGCGCAAGAGTCATCGCTCCCAGCGGTATTTATGTCATGCAAAATCTCAGAGCCGCAACGGGAGAAAGCACATCCGCCGGCGAATAGTGCCCGTCCTGCCTTGATCACTCCAGCCGCGCGCTGTGCACTCGACTTGCACTTGCAGCGATAGACCTCCCGCCTCATTCCCCCGTCGTTACTATTTTCCGTTGCAGTCGGCGCAATTCACCCAAGGCGATTCGCCAAAGTCGGGTAGCGCCGATACCCGCGCGCATTGTTCACCATCCCGGGACAAATCTGTCCAGCCGCTCCCCGATTTTCGTGACAAGGTTCACGGTTAAACACCTCGGTCTCGCTTTTAGTCGTGATGTACGTACCTGACAGGTTCTCTGAATCCCACTGCTGCTGTCTAATGAATACAGTGCCCCCGCGCCGGGGTATCTGTGATGCCGTTCGCGTTCATATCTAAAGGACACGTTGCAAGGTGTATCAAAGATGTGCAGTTTCGGCCCGGGGGCAATTTTGAAAAGCTGGTAGTGCACGTTTCCGGGATCCGAATCCAAACCGCGACGAAGCATGCACCGCATAGCTCCCAAAGCCCGAAGTCTGCGACGTTGTGGCGCCGCGACAAAGGCGCCCCGTCTCTCCGTCTCAGAAGGAAATCGTGATGTCATTGAAGGAAAATCTTCGGATAGTGTATTTTCGATCGAGGCTCTTCCGTTATATGGCGCGATGGCTGGTCCCCGGTAAACGTTTGCCTATGGATCTTTCGCACGTCATGTCCTTTCGAGAGGACCAGATAGGTACGGTGGACCGGGATGAGGCACTCTCCCTGCTTGGCCTCACGCGGATTCTCTGCCCGCAAACCATTGTCGAGTTCGGATTCCTGTCCGGTCACAGCGCGCTCAATTTCATGCTTGCGGCTCGACCGGATTGCCGGGTCTTCAGCTACGACATTTCTGATCACTCGGAGGAAATTGCGCGGCGATGCCTTTGCCAGTTCCGGAATTTTCGCTTCATCAGGAAATCGCAGGCCGAGTTTTCGCCGTCCGATATCGACTATAGAAAAATCGACCTCTGCTTTCTCGATGCGTCCCACGATCTTTCGCTCAACCTCCAGACCTTTGATCTGGTGCAACCCCACCTCGCCGAAGAAGGGGTCTTTGCCGTTCACGACACGGGCATCTGGCATCGGAGATTTTTCACTGACGGACACTACGCCTTCATAGGGTCCAACTTAGGCAAAAAGACGGGTCGGTGGATCGACGCGGACCAATACCAGCAAGCGGTCACAGAACGGCTCTTCGTCAATACCCTCTTGCGCAAGTATCCCAACTTTTCTCAAGTCCATCTTCACAGCTCCCATACGCTGCGTAACGGGATAACTCTCCTGCAAAAAACAGCCCCGCTCGTCACTGGACCTGAGCCGGAGAAAGAGAACGACGACGCGGAGTGGTCAGACCCGAAGATCAACGTCACTCGCGCAATAGGAAAGGTCGCAACCGCCGGCGGATAGTGAGACCGCGGGTTCAGAACTCAGGCGCCAGCTTCTTCCTCTGCAATGGACTGTTGCAGGTGCTGAAAAGGGCCATTCATTGACGCTTCGCTGACGCGCGCGGCCGGGCAAGTCCTTCCAGGTGAACACACGATGTTCTGAGCCGCGATCGCAAGGGAGCGACTACTGCTCCCTTTTGCGCAGCCTGCCAGAGCCTATTGACCGGTACTTTTCAAACCCGACACAGCCGGGCTCACGAGAAACACAGCATCTGAATCCCGAAATATACTGTTTGAAAAATAGTACTTTGCAATATAAAGTTTTACTGATGCGGTATTCAGTCGAGCATTCAAAGCGGCCATCCCAACCATCACATGATGCGAGCGCCAGCAGGCCCTTCTGCGTCGAGATCGTGATTGTTTACATGCCTCGGTACCGGCACGGACACGAAGCTGACTTCGTTCCGCCTATCACGGGTATTCATCTGGCGGCCCTGACGCCTCCTGAGTATCAGGTTCGCGTGATTCACCAGCAGGTAGAGCCGATCCACTTCAATACCGACGCCGATCTCATCGCACTCTCCTTCTTCACGGGATTTGCATCAGAGGCTTACCGCCTCGCACACGAATTCAGAAAACGCGGCAAACCTGTCGTCGCGGGTGGTCCGCATGTCACTTTTAATGCGGATGAGGCGCTGGATCATGTCGATAGCGTGGCGCTGGGCGAAGCCGAGTCGATCTGGACTCAGATCCTCGATGACGCCTCGACGGGCAAGCTTCGGCCCCGATACATCGGCGCGGCCCAGCCGCTCTCCGGCTTGCCGACCCCGCGATATGACCTTTTGCGGGGCAAGTTCTTCATCCCGCGGGTGGTGCAGGCCACGCGTGGATGCCCATTCACCTGTTCTTTCTGTACGGTTCCCGCGATCAATCCCGGCTTTCGCACTCGCCCAACCGGCGAAGTTATTAAAGACATTCAGTATGACCGGTTTTCCCATTGGTGGCAGCGCAAGGTGGTCTGGTTCTGGGATGACAATCTGACCGCAAAACGGGCATACATCCGGGAACTCCTCACCGCCATGATTCCCTTGCGGAAATGGTGGTTGACCCAGGCGAGCCTCGATATAGGCAGTGACGGAGATCTCCTGAATCTTATGGAAAGGTCGGGGTGCATCGGAATTTTCTTCGGTATCGAGTCTTTCGGCGCCGAATCACTACGAGAGGCGCATAAACCCCAAAACAAAGTCAGCACTTACAAAGCGCGCATTCAAGAGCTGCATCGCCGGGGGATCTGTGTCATGGCGGGTTTTATCGCAGGTTTCGACGGCGACACTCCGGAGAGCATCACGTCCATGGCCCGGCAACTCTACGAAACAGGCGTCGATGTTCCGTTCCTGAGCGTTTTGACACCCTATCGGGGCACTCCTGCCTGGAGCAAACTAGCGGAGGAAGGAAGAATCCTGCCCGGCCGCGGGTGGGAATTCTACAACGGGTACAACGTATCGTTCCAGCCTCGAGGCATGTCGCCCGATCAGCTGCTCAATGCTCACCGCGCCCTCTGGCGTGAGGCCTTTTCGCCCAGGTATTCACTGCTGCGAGTCGTGAGATCGCTTGGCCGGCTGCGTTTCGGGGCGTTCCTGATGTGTCTGGTGATGAACTGCTTCTATTGTCTGAAACGTCTTCGAGGCAACGAACCCATAGCGTTTGATCCTCCCGTAACGTACTCGGAAACCGGCTGGCCAACTGGCGCGGCAATCGGGAGGGTGCTGAAGGACGAAAGGCACACGAGCGTGTGATCGGCAACCCGAACTTGATCCTTGGTGTCGCGCTTTCGCTTCGACTCGAAAACGTTCGCGCGGGTTCTGACTGCAGGTGGCTGCCCAGGGTGGCGACGACCGGAAACTTGAATTCCGGTAAATTTGCCACCCGAGATCCGTAGAATTCCCGATACTGGGTTTTGACGTCAGCCCGTAGTCTGGATTCATGAGGTTGAACATGAATCAAACAACGCTGACCCGCAAATCGATCTTCGCCGCCGCCTGCTTCTGCTTGGCCACAACAACACTCGGAGCCCAGACAACCGCCCGGAACGAATCAACCTCTTTGAAGGAAAACCCCACTCCGCAGGAACCGCAGATCGTCGCATCCCTGACCCATCCCGCATCGATTTCGGCGATTCCCTCGACAAAACCCAACGCCGTCGAATCCGTCCCCACACCGGTTTCTGCCGCTCCCGTTGACACCCCGCAGGTAAAGCTGCTCGCGTCTTCCTCCCTTCCGATGCCTGCCTTATCATCGGCAACAACGGCGGTCCGGTGGACAGCGGTTACTCCTGTTGCGAATCACTCTTCCAGCTCCAGGAGCTGGGTCAGCGTCGAACGCGGGACTCTGCCCCCTGCCCCCCTTTACGAAGTGGCCCCCTCAGAAAATCCTTATGGCCCGGCACCGGCGTTCGTGAATCTTAAGTTCGGCCACAAGTAAGTTTCGGTCAGAGGTAAAAGGGCTCGCGGCGTGACTGTCGCAACGGCCTCTTAAAATTAATGAGTCATTTGCGTTATCTCCTCATTACGGGGCAAAATGGCAGGCGCCGCCCCGAAAAACGCGATCGAACAAAAGCAGGCCGGCGGCAGAGGGCCTGACCAGCGATTCGAGGCGTTGCTCAGTTGCGTTGACGGAATCGCCTGGGAATTCGACCTGACGGCGTCGAAGTTCACGTTCGTCAGCACGCAGGCGGAGCGTATCCTGGGATATCCCCTCAAACAATGGGAAGATCCGAACTTCTGGGCGGACCACCTTCACCCCGGCGATCGTTCTTCCGCCGTGAATTTCTGCGAGGCGGCAACGGACAAGGGGGAAAATTATCAGTTGGAATACCGGATGATCGCCGAGGATGGCCGTGTTGTCTGGCTCCGCGACATCGTGACCGTAGAGATGAGCGACGACCGCCCCGCCTGGCGACGTGGAGTGATGGTGGATATCACCGAACGCCGGGCGGCGGAAGAGGAGCGCGCGCTGTTGGAGATGGCGCTTCGTCAGATGCCCGGCGGCGTGACGATCGTAGAAGCAGGCACGGGGAAACTCCTGATCGCGAGTGAGGGAGCAGAGCGAATCTGGCGACGGCCGGGGATGGGCCTGCCCCGGATGGATGTGACCGGGGTCGAGGAGAGCCGCCGGTACTACAGGGAGCTATCCGCCGAAGGCCCCGAATATGAATTTCACGAGCAGCCGCTGAGCCGCTCGATCCTGACGGGCGAGATCGTCCGGAACGAGGAATGCCGGATCGAGCGCGGCGATGGAACCCCCGGCCAGGTCAGCGTCAGTTCGGCCCCGGTTCGCGATTCCCGGGGAAAGATCGTCGCGGGCGTTGAGGTCCTGACCGACATCACGGCTCGCGAAGACGAGCAGGCTTTCCACACCGGGCAGAAGCGCGTGCTTGAGATGATTGCGTCCGCCGCTCCGCTTCCCGAGACCCTGAAAAGCATTCTGCACCTGATCGAACTCCAGTCGAACGGAATGTTATGTTCCATTCTCCTGCTCGATGAAGACGGTCTGCACGTGCGCCATGGGGCGGCGCCCAGCCTTCCGGAGGGTTACCTCAGAGCCATCAATGGCGCTCCGATCGGTCCGAAGGCAGGCTCGTGCGGCACCGCGATGTACCGCGGCAAACCCGTGATCGTCACGGACATCATGACCGACCCGCTATGGGAGGACTACCGAGTGCTTGCGCAGACCTTCGGACTGCGCGCCTGCTGGTCAACCCCGATACTTTCACCGAACGGCGCCGTACTCGGTTCCTTCGCCATGTACTATCACGAGCCGCGGCGTCCCAATGCCGGCGAGATGCGGCTGACCGGTGTGGCCACGCACCTCGCCGGAATCGCGATCGAACGTCAGCGAGCGGAGCACGCGCTCCGGCGCAGCGAAGAAAAGTACCGACGGATCGTAGATACGGCGAACGAAGGGATCTGGGTTGTGGAGGACGACACCAGGATCGTGTTCGTCAACGAGAGGATGGCCGCGATGCTCGGCTACTCGGTGGACGAGATGCTCGGACGTTCGGCGCTCGAGTTTATTGGAGACGAATCGCGCGATGAGGCGAACCGCCGGATGGAGCGGCGGCGGGCGGGAATCGCCGAGCAGTTCGACCTGAATTTCCGCCATAAGGATGGGTCGGATCTCTGGGGAATCGTCTCCACAACACCCGTGCCGGGAGATGATGGCACGTTCGGCAGCGCTCTGGGCATGGTGACCGACATCACCGGACGCAAGCAGGCCGAGGATGAACTTCGCCGGAGCAGCGAACAGATCCGGGAGATGGCCGGCAAACTCATTACCGCGCAGGAAGAAGAAAGACGGCGGATCGCGCGCGAACTGCACGATGATATCGTCCAGAAAATAGCGGTTCTCGCGATCACTATGAGCCGCCTGAAGCTGCAAGTTCCAGCGGGGGAGCCCCTCGCTCTTGAGATAATCGCGCTTCAGCAGCGGATCTTCGGGCTGGCCGACGACGTCCGCCACCTTTCACACCAATTGCACCCGGCGCTGCTCGAGCACGCGGGATTGAGAGTGGCCCTGGCCTCGTTCGCGGACGAATTCCAACGGCTCGAAGGGATAGAAGTCGGGCTCGCAGTTCCCGGGGACAATGACGCTATCCCTCGGGATATAGCAGTCTGCGTGTACCGCGTGGTGCAGGAATCACTTCGGAACGTTGCAAAACATTCGCAGGCGAAGCGTGCCCAAGTGACTGTGGCGATAGAGGATACTACCCTTCTGTTGACGATCCGCGACGAGGGTAAAGGTTTCGAAACCGACCAGGCGCGCGGCGACGGCTTGGGCATCGTGAATATCCGGGAGCGGATTCATCTCTGCGGGGGAACGGTGGAGATCACTTCACAATTGAATCGCGGAACGACATTGACGGCCCGAATCCCGCTGGGCGGCGGTTGAGTTCGCCGGCGTTACTGCGTAGCCAGCTTTGCGGCTTTTTCGGCGCGCACTTTCTGGTATTTCCTTTCAAACTTATCCACGCGACCGGCTGTGTCCACCAGCTTTTGTTTGCCGGTGAAGAAGGGGTGGCAGTTGGAGCAGATTTCGACGCGGATGTCGCCTTTGTGGGTGGAACGGGTCTTGAACGTGTGTTGGCACGCGCAGATTACGTTGACCTCGTTGTAGGCGGGGTGAATTCCAGCTTTCATTTCTTTAACCTTTCGGGAATTTTCATCTTAACATGGCTGTCAAATGGCCGAAAAACGCACAAAGCCCCCGAGAGCCGTAGCGTGGCTCGCGGGGGCTTCGCAGCCTGTTATTACTGAGGCAGTTACTACGTACGCGAACTACGACGCAACGAGGCAACCGGTCCACAGGAACGTGATCCTGCCACTGAGAGCAAGATCGGCAACGTTAGAACGGGTCGACTCAATAGTCGGCCACCTCGCGCGGTCTACTACTTGAACTCATTATTCTGGACCACCTCCTTCTTCAGTGATATTTACAAAATAAACCCCAGATTAACGTTTGTCAAGGAGCGATTCCCCAAGAAGTTGTCGCTCTCGGCCCAATATGTGGAATACGATGACGGTGCACCACAAAATGCGGGACTTCATTTACGATTCGACTCCGTCAAGAGTAGTTTTTGGTACCGATATTCTGGAGCGCCTGCAGCCGTGATGCAGGTTTCCGTCGAGACGGCGCGCATAGCCCGGGAAACGGCCGCGCGCCGAAAGCCGGATACTGCGTCGCCATCGGCTGCGGTTCCAGGTAAAGCCATTGCGCTTGAAAGCGGACTTCCGATTCTCGCAGTGCCGACCATTTTACGCGCATTGACGGAAACCCGCTCATTTCGCTCTTCGCAGCTGAAGGGATTCGGGCCCTGGCCAGATCGCTGCCAATGGTGGTCCGGGCGCCTGGCGACGTCGAAACCGCGAGGCGGCGCCGGAGGTGATGCGCATCGTTGCCGTCGCGCTGGGAGTCGAAGACACCGCGCAGGGCATCTATGACTTGGCGGCGGCGGTCGCAGCGCCGCTTGCTTTGAAAGACATTGGGATGCCGGAGGGCGGTCTCGAGCGCGCGGCGGATCTGGCGACGGCAAGGCTTACGCCGGTGTTCGGCCGGAATAGAATAGGATTTCCTTTTATGGCAGACGTTTTTATATGTGACGCGATTCGTACGCCCTTCGGCCGTTATGCGGGCGCGCTGGCGCCCGTGCGTGCCGACGATCTGGCGGCGATCCCCATTCGGGCTCTGGTAGAACGAAACCCCGGCGTCGATTGGGCCGCGCTCGACGACGTCCTCTTCGGCTGCGCCAATCAGGCGGGCGAAGATAACCGCAACGTGGCTCGGATGGCCCTGCTTCTGGCCGGTTTGCCAAAGGAAATTACGGGGTCGACGATCAACCGGCTGTGCGGTTCGAGCATGGATGCCGTCGGGACGGCGGCGCGGGCGATCAAGTCGGGCGAAACGGAGCTGATGATCGCGGGCGGCGTCGAAAGTATGACCCGCGCGCCCTTCGTAACAGGGAAGGCCGATTCCGCGTTCAGCCGGACTGCCGAAATCTTCGACACAACCATCGGATGGCGGTTTGTGAACCCGGCAATGAAGGCCAAATACGGCGTGGATTCGATGCCGGAAACCGGCGAGAACGTCGCTGAGGATTTCGGAATTTCGAGGGAAGATCAGGACGCGTTCGCTTTCCGGACCCAGCAGCGCTGCGCCAGGGCGACGGCAGCCGGCTTTTTCGCGAATGAGCTGGTTCCGGTGTGCATCCCCCAGAAGAAAGGCGAGCCGGTAAAGGTGGAGCGCGACGAGCACCCTCGGCCGGATACCACGCTCGAAGCACTGACAAAACTGAAGCCCATCGTGAAGCCGACTGGCACGGTGACGGCGGGCAACGCGTCCGGAGTAAACGACGGCTCCTGCGCCTTGCTGCTGGCCTCGGCGGATGCGGTTTCGAAGTATGGTCTTACTCCTCGCGCCAGAGTGCTGGCGACGGCCACCGCGGGCGTAGCTCCGCGGATCATGGGCTTTGCGCCCGCTCCCGCAACGAAGAAAGTGCTGGCGAAGACGGGACTTGCGCTTTCCGCGATGGACGTGATCGAGCTGAACGAAGCATTCGCATCACAGGCGCTGGCGGTCACCCGCGACCTCGGTTTGCCGGACGATGCCGGGCAGGTGAATCCGAATGGCGGGGCAATCGCGATCGGCCATCCGTTAGGGGCCAGTGGGGCGAGGCTGATCACGACCGCGATTTCGCAGTTGCACAGGACCGGCGGACGCTACGCGCTCTGCACGATGTGCATCGGGGTCGGCCAGGGAATCGCAACCGTTCTGGAACGCTGTTAGTTCAGTCAGGCGAGTTCGGCCAGCTTCCGATCGAGATGCCGGAGCGCCGATTCCAGTTGTTCGCGGCGGCGCGGATGTGTAGCTGATTCGAGGTCTTTCAGAACGCGCGTTCGGGATAGCTGCAGGCTCTCGCGCTCGGTCCGCAGGCGAACTTCTTCGGCCGTCAGGGGTGTCTGCCTGGAAGCGGCTCGTTTTGCTGCGGCTTCCTCCTGCTGGAATTCGACGTCCTTACTTTCCCAGCCACGGGACATAATCCCATTCTATTTCGGCTGAGCGCGCTTTTTCTTGCGTTCGGCGGTAGTCGAATAGCCGCGGTCGCGGTTGATGTCCTGAACATGCACAGTGACCGAACCCAGGCCGGCGAGTTCTCCGACGAATTTATCGACCTCATCGCCGAGGACTTGCGAGGCGTTCAGCCGGACTTCGGCGGTACGGCCCGGCGTGTCATTGCCGGCCGAGAGCGTGATATGCAGGAAGCGTTTCGAGTGGTCCCCGGCCATGTGCGCGTAGTAGAGCGGCACGATGGCATGCTTCAGGTTGCTCAGATTGATCATGGGCACCTCGGCGGGCAGTGTCGGGTCGTCCACCGCTTTGGGGTTCGGCATGCGCAGATTCGCGACCACCTGCACAAGATGATCCAGCAGCTTCTTTGCGTCGAAACCCGTGGTGGCCTTGAAGTCTTCGGTGAGCCACTCCTGCGCAACTTCGATTCTTAAATGCGGCATCAGGCCTCCCGGAACTCGTACAACTTACGCGGATTCTGGACGAGGATCTGCCGCAGCACCGCGGGATCTTTGTGGGCGGCGGGCCAGATCCAGTGATTGGCGATGTCGCCGTCATTCGGCATTTTGTTGGGCGGGTTGCCGCGGCCCGTGACGATAACAGTATTCATGTTGGGACGCGGCCGATCTGTGCCGCTGATGATCTGCCCGGGAAAATGTTTGATCAGGGTGTGCGCGAACGGCAGCACGATGTCCCAGTCTTCCGGACGGGCGGAACGTGTGTAGCGATCGGGCGACGTGACCTTCCAGAAGACTCCTTCGCGGCTGGCGCCGAGTTCGAGCAGTCGCTGGAAGTAGTCGTTCTTCTCAACCGCGATTTTGACGTCAGGCCGGCCCATGTGATCGATGATGACAGGGGTCGGCAGGGACCGGATGAGCGGATCCATGATCTCGAAGGTCTGCGGAAGGAAGTAGAGATCCGTGTGCCACCCGAAGGGCTGGATCTTTTCGGCGATACGCTGAATGACGACGGCCGGTGTGGTTTCGCTCGCGATGTGCGGGAGAAAGGCAAAACGGACGCCGCGGACGCCGGCCTCGTGCATGCGCTTCAGTTCGTCCGTTGTGACATCTTCGGTGACGCTGGCGACGCCGGCCGCCCTGCCCTGCATATGTTCGAGTGCGTCGACCACGACGCGGTTATCGGTGCCGTGGCAGGTGGCCTGGACGACCACGTATCCCCAGAAACCCAACTTGTCGATGAGGATTTCTTTCTGTTCCTGCCAGGTGGCAGGAAAGGGTTTGTATTGCGCTTTTGGCGAGAGCGGAAATTTATCGAAAGGACCGATGACGTGCATGTGCGCGTCGATGGCCCCTGGCGGCATTTCAAATTCAAGGGGATAAGGGTTATGGTCCTGCTCAACGTATGGCGGGGCGGGCGGCTCTGCGGTCATTCCCTTACAGAATACGACCCGCGTCAATTTGCCGAGGGCAGTTGAGCGCTGTCGATAACGAGAACTTCGACCGGACCTTTTTGCGATTCGAGCCTGAGGCCGAGTTGTTCCTGCAGCGCGGTAAAGATTGACGGTCCGGAAGTATCCGGCGGAGCGGCGGCTGGTTGTGCGGATGCAAGGAATGCCTGAGTTTCGTCCGGTGTCCACCGAAGAGTGATGTCGAATGTCCCGGCGAGCGCCGTCTTGTCGACGACGGGCCGCCCGACAACACGAGACAAAGCCAAAGCCATGCGCGCCATCGGCACGCCCGAGCCGAGCATCGTGTCGCGATTCATGTTAAAGCCGCCGCAGGGCCGGGCATCGGGCGTGGGCGGCGGAATGCCTGCGCGGGGGTCAAAGCAATTCCCTCCGAGCGCCGGCACAAGCTTCGGTCCATTCTTCGCGACCAGCAGTGCATAAATGGGCATTTCCCGGGCTTCGCGATGCAGCCGGAGCTGAAAGCGGTCGGCGAGGAGAGACTGGCTCATTTGCGATATCTGATCGTCAATCGGAGTGTTCGGCTTGACGGCGCCTCTCGCATCGATATCGAAGTTTGCCGACTTTAGCCACGGGGGACCGCCGGAAATCTGATAGTCCTGCACCTGATATGCCGCCGTGATCAACGCCCAGAGCGAGGCGTTTGATGCGACCATTCGGCCCCCTGGCCTGGTGCGAATGCTGTGGTTGTTCTCTCCCGAGTTGTTGGGCTTGATCGAGGCGACCTCGAATTGCTGGTTTGTTACGGGAGTTTGGGCGTGGAGCAACGGCGCGTGGAGAAGGCCGATCCAGACGGGGACGGCGACGGTGACGGCCAACGCGGCTGCCAGTAATGCCTTCTTCGCCGGGCTCAGCCTTTCAGCGGCGCGGTGAGTCATAATTTCCTCGATTCGTTGCTTGAGGTTCGATCCGGTGACGCCTGCTACGCAACGCAGCGGCGACTCGACATAAAACTTGCAGACGTTCAGAATTCCTTCGGCATACACGGCCGGATCGTTGCTGCGGCGCAGAACTTCGTGGTCGCAAATTCGTTCGCGCTCCTGCGTCAGCTTTTGACCGAGCCACCAGACCAGCGGATGAAACCAGAACACCGCTTCGACGAGCATTTGAACCGCGGAAGCGAGATTGTCGCGGCGGCGGGCGTGGCAACATTCGTGGGCAAGGATGGCATCCCATTGTTTGGGAGACAGGCGCTCCGTGATGCCTTCGGGAACGAGTATCACGGGCTGCAGAAGACCGAAGACGCCGGGTTCGAAGCCCCGTTCGGGAGAGGACAAAACGGGGATGCCCTCTGCCATCCTCAATGGCGCTGCGGCGCGCGCAACAGCGCGCACCTGCCGCCAGCGCAGCCACCAGTTGGCCGTCACTACCGCAGTTCCGCAGCACCACATAATCAGGACCAGCATGGGAAGCGGATTCCCGTGCGCCGGCATGACCGAAGGAACGAAGTGCGGGACTAACGCGCCGGCTCACGTCATCCATCGCGTAGTAGAAGGTGGCCTGCGTGCCGGGTGCGGCCAGGCGCGTGAAACCTGACCGTCCGCCCGCCGCAGTGAGCACCGCAAAAGGGATCAGGAACTTGAGGGACGCGCCCAGCCACACGCCATAGCGCGCCTGCGGACTGTTCTTCCGCAAGAGCGTCAGATTTATCAGACACGCGAAGAGCGCGACCAGGGTGGATTGCCAGATGTGATTGATGGCGAAGTTCATTTCCGTTTTTCCTCCTTTGCCTTGAGGTCGCGCAGAGCTTTCTCGGCGTCCTGAATGTCATCGAGCGTCAGCTTGCCGGTCCGGATGAGGTGCGCCATCACCGGTTTCGAGCCTCCGCCGAAGAGGCTCAGAAGCTCGTCGACAAGCCTGCCCTGAGCTTCGGTGCGGGAGATCGCCGCCTCGAAGATGTTGGCGTTGCTGATCCGCTTGGCAATGCGCACGGCCTTTTTCGCCTCGAGCCTGTAGGTGGTGGTCTGAATTGTGGTGTACGCGGGGCGCTTCGATTCGGGGAACGTCTCCTGGATCTCGCGGACCGAACACGCGCCTTTGGTCCAGAGAGCTTCCATAATTTGAAGTTCGAGTCTGGTGAGTCGGTTCGATGTCATGCGCGTCATTGTTTTTCCGGGAAGCGCGATCGAACCCATGCCGTTAGCAGCTCGGATAGCCAGGCGCGCCGTACCACCAGAAGAAAGGCTCTCCGGCGCGCCGCTGGATCGTCAGGTTGTGCGCCGCTCCGGGAATGATGAGCGGCGTGAAATCCGGGTTCCGGGCTTTGCGCAACGCCTGACCGATTCCGGCGAGACTCGGGTCGATGGGCGTATTCCGGTCGCGCTCGCCATATACAAGGAGCACCGGAATTTTGACCCGCTCCCAGAAGGGTAAAGGATTGAAATTGCCCACCGGAGGATACCACTTGTACAGCCAGAAGTTCTTATCGAGGGGAAGATCCAGCGCGCCGAACCACGGCTGATTTTTGGCGGCGGCCATAGCGGGACCGAGCGTGTCCCAGCCTTTGCCGGTGCGAGCAGTGTCCAACCACTTGCGGTAAAGGTCCATGGCTCTGGAAAGATCCGGTCCGGTGAAGCCGGCGTCTTCGAGTTCGTTCCGCGTGCGATAGAGGTCCTGGGTATAAAGCGGCCCTGTTCCGATAGCTGCTCCCGCGATAATGAACGCGACGGTTCCAGCCTGGTCCGCGATCAGAGGTGAGAGGGTGCCGCCCTGGCTGTGACCGTAAGTGCCAACCTGCTTTGGGTTCACGCCGTGTTGGCGTCTGAAGAAAGCGGACGGCGGCTACGTAATCTCCGGCCAGTTCGCGATAGTCGATCGCCGTCCAGTCTCCCGTCGAACCACCTGTTCCGCGCTTGTCGAATACGAGCGCCGCTACGCCGGCGCGGGCGAAGCGGTCGGCGAAGAATAGAGACGTTCCCCATCGCGTCTCCGGACCGCTTCCGTGAACAAAGACGATACCGGGGTGCAGGCCGGCGCGTCGCGGCAAGAGTAATGTTCCGGCAAGAATCACTTCCCGCGACGGAACGTCACGTCTTGCCGGAGGTAAGGAGGAGGAGCGATTGCGATCCGCTTCAGGGAAAACGTGCCGCGTCCGGGCCCATCCTGAAAAGTGCCTGTGATTGACTTGCGCGGAGACCTTGCCGTCAAAGATGAGTGAGTCGCCGAGAACCCAATGAATTGCCGATCCGGAGTATTCAACCTTGTCGAGCGGATATTCGATGGCTCGCTGGCTCTCAGACGTAAAGCTTCCGCGAGGACCGCCAGGGCGGGTTTGGAAATCGAATCGCACAGTCATCGACGCGCCCTGCGCGCTCCATCACGCCCTGCCAATGGCCATCCAGCTCGGGGGCTGCGCTTTCAAACCGGAAGAAAGCAGGAGTGCGAGGACCAGAAGGAGTTCGAGTCTGGTTCGTTTTGTCGGTGCCATGCAACCAACTTGCATTTGAGTTTACTCTACTATGCGTATAGTTGGAAAGCAAGATTGTTAGGCTTGAGGGTTGACTCAGGAGCACAGGACGCTGGATGTCGGGTGCGGGATTCGCAAGACGCCCGGGTCGATCGGGATCGACGTGAATCCGGCGAGCGCGGCCGATGTCATTTGCGATCTCGACCACTTCCCTTATCCATTTCGCGAACCGCACCTTCGACGGGCTTCGCGCGATCCACGTCATCGAGCATCTGACCGACGTGATCCGCACGATGGAGGAGTTCCACCGGCTTGTCAAACCGGGTGGGACGGGTGCGCATTGAAACGCCGCACTATACCGATTTCAGCTCATTCTGCGATCCGACACACAAGCACCATCTCAATAGCTTTTCGTTCCGCTACTTCGGTGAGAACCACGGCGGATTCGGCTATTACACGGCCGCGAGATTTCGTGAGATTTCCGTGCACGTCAAGCTACTAGCGTTCTGGAGATGGCTTGGCTTCGAATTTCTGGTGAACCGCTTTCCCCGCTTCCGGAAGTTCTGGGAGTTCTACCTTTGCTATGTCATTCGCGGGAAAGCGATGGTGTTCGAGTTTGAACCCGTTGGCCCCCCTGTACCGGATCGCGGACGGCCTGCGTTATCGCAAAGAACGTAATTTCGGGCGGCATGGAGAAGATCTCGCGCACCGGTATCTGCGGCGCAACGGATTTACGGTGGTGGCTCGCAACTGGCGGCCTCCGCAGGGCGGCGGCGAGATCGACATTGTCGGGTGGGAAGGCGAGACGCTGGTGTTCGTCGAGGTGAAATCGCGCACTTCGGGCGAGTGGAGCGCTCCTGAGCGTGATATCGACTCGGAAAAGATCAGCGCACTTCGACGGGCAGCGCGGGATTATGTTCGGAGGTTCGGCGCGGACGAGTCGCGTACGCGGTTCGATGCTGTCTCGATTACGGGAGACACGATTACGCATCTGCGCGACGCGTTTGATCCACGGGTGTGATAAAAACACCGGCGGCTTCGACCGCCGGTGCTACCTGCTTTTCGTTAATTTGGGGCGCCCCAATGCCGTTTTGTTGTCGCCGGACGAGACCGGGAGCGCAAGTAACCGGCAACGCCTGCCGGCCCATTGTTTCGACGTTATGCCACACGGAGCCTCGAGGAATCGCGTGGTTTAGTGCCCCCGTACGCCAATGGGTGCGACAAGGTTCTTTCGATTGAAAATTAGCACGCGTTTTTTGCAACGGGTGCCTGCATCGGCAGGAGGGAAGGCGCAGAAGTGCTTTGTTTTCAAAGCACAATGGCCAGGATTTATTTTCAAAATTTGTGACTGTAAAAGTTCTCTTCAGCTTGCGGGGGCAAAACCAGCGGGAGCGGACGAACCGACGGGCCGCAAGCTGAAGAGAACGTGCAGTGAGCTAACCCGCAACGAAACGTCCGGTTATGTCTTTTGAATGTTCAGGCTGAGAGGAGCAGCGGTTCTGAAGAGGCTCGGCGAGGTCAATGTAGTTTCTGCAGGAGAGGGGAAAAGGAACGTGAGCCTCGGTTTGGGGGCCGCGAGCCGATGGGAAAAGGTGGTGGATGGCATCGAGATGGTGGCATTGCCTGCGTATGGGCGTACTTCGGGTATGTGTTGCCGTGATGGCGGCAGGTCCGTTGATCGGCGGGGAAGCAGCGATGGTCTCACGAAGTGTCCGGGGGTGGCACGGCTGGCCAGGGATATCGGGGAAGAATGGCGATCCGGATCATGACGCCGACACCGCAATGGGGACAACGGTTGGGTTTCTCTGCGGTGATCGCGTCCAGCAATTGCCGACATTCGGCGGGCTGGGGCAGAAGATCGGTGATGGAGAGGGTCAACAGTTCGCGGCAGAGCGCCAGTTTGGCGGTGCGATGACAGTTGGCCAGAAAGCCAAAATGACGGATGCGCTGAAAGCCAGGCGGCAGGGTGTGAAGAAGAAACCGGCGGATGAATTCCGCGGCGTCAACCGTCATGACTCTTGAGTTTTGTCTGTTTTCGTGTTTGTAATCCTTCCACTGGAAAGCAACCTCGCCATCTTTGTCGGAGAGCAGTCGCTGGTTGGATATGGCGACGCGATGCGTGTAGCGACCCAGGTATTCGATGGCTTGTTGAGGACCGCCGAACGGCGGCTTCGCATAGACGACCCAGTCAGCGCCGCACAGAGGATCCAGATAGGCGGAGAAAGCAGATGCCTTGCGCAGCGGTTCGAGATCGCCGAAGAAGGCGAGTTCGCCGTTTGCAAAAGCCCGGTCGAGCGCTTCAAGGAACAAGCGGCTAAACAGGCTGGACAGGACCCGCACAGGTAAAAAGAAGCCGGGACTACACGCGATCCAGCGCTCGTGATCGGGAGACAGGCCCCCGCCGGGCACGACACAATGCAAATGGGGATGATGTAGAAGATTCTGTCCCCAGGTATGCAGAATGGCGAAGAAGCCGATACCGCCTCCCAGATGTTTGGGATCGCCGGCGATGGTGAGCAGGGTTTCAGCGGTGGTGCGGAACAGTATGTTGTAAACCGTCTCTTTGTTATAGAAGGCGATCTGAGCGATCTGTTCGGGAACGGTGAAAACGACATGGAAGTAGGGGACTGGCAACAGTTCGGCCTTTCTGCTTTCCAGCCACTTGGCTCGCTCTCCACCCTGACATTTCGGACAGTGGCGGTTGCGGCAGGAGTTGTAGGCGTTACGCGTTTTCGAGCAGTGGTCGCATTCTTCGAGATGACCACCAAGGACCGCGGTGCGACAAACCTCGATGGCTCTCATGACACGCAGTTGCTCCAGAGGAAGCGAGTGAGCTTCCCTGTAAGCAGCGCCGTGCCGGCGAAAAATGTCGGCCACTTCCAGAGTGGGCCGTGGCATCCGGAATCTATTTCCGGCGCTTTTGCTTCGGCTTGATCAGGAGCCTGTCGAGTGGACTGGGCGTAGCCGCGATCACGTGCGTGGAGACCATGGTGTAACGCGCAGTAGTGTCAATTCGGGCATGGCCCAGCAGCACCTGAATGACACGCGTATCGGTGCCGTTTTCGAGCAGGTGCGTGGCGAAGGAATGGCGGAGCGTATGGGCGGTGATGCGCTTGCTTAGCCCGCATTGTTCGGAGGCCTCCCGGCATGCCTGGGAGATCGAGGCCGCGGACAGATGCCGGTCGGGGCGCCAGGAGGGGAACATCCAGTCCGTGGGCCGGGCTGCACGATAGTAAGAACGGAGCACTTCCCGCAACCGGGGCGACAACATCACGTAGCGGTCCTTTCGTCCCTTGCCCTCACTGATACGGATCACCATGCGTTTGGAATCGATGTCGCCGACCTTTACGGCTATGGCTTCGCCGATGCGCAAGCCGGCGCCGTAGCACAGCATCAGCACCGCGCGATATCTCACGCTGGGAATGTGGTCGAAAAACACCGCGACTTCTTCCGGGCTGAGCACGACCGGGAGTGTGCTGCCCAACCGCGCGCGGGAAAAGTTCTCTTTGCCCCACGGCATCTCCAGAGTCACCAGGTAGAGAAATTGCACGGCGGAGACGAAGCTGTTGACACTCTGCGGCGACAGCTTCTTTTCATTCAGAAGGTACAACTGGTATTGGCGGACCGCTTCCAGATCCAGCTTTTCCGGACTGCTGTTGTAGTATTTTGCGAACTCAGCGACGTAATGGATGTAACTTCGTTGTGTGGTGGGTGCGAGGCCACGCAGCAGCATGTCCTCGATAAACCGTTGTCTGAGCGGTGTCATTCGGGATCCTTTGGATGGAAATACGGTTACGGGAATAACCGCTTCCAGTCTGGAGGATGCCTCGCCCCCGCCACCTCAAGGGACGCACAAAACCGGCCGCTACTGAAACCGCTCTGCTGGAAATCCCGCGAAGCGGGTTAGTTCACTTTATTTTCTCGGGCTGTGATCGTAAAAATTCTCACCGTCTTCCAGCGTCAACGGAAGGCAAAATCCTGATTAAACGGTGCGAATGCTCGAACAACCTGGGTCGGCCTTGAACGTCTTTACCTCATATCCGCTCCGAATGCCCGGTTGCAGCCAGGAATTCTTTGTTGCAAGCATGGGCGGGATCGATGCGCAGAACAAAGCTGGTGGGGCGGTTGCTCCCTCGTGTCCAAGAGGTGGGTCCATCCAGAGAAGGACCTTTTAGCAAGACGAGCAAAACGGCTCACGTCCGCGCCGCCCCCGAGATACATGTTCCTTCCGTTTGCCGGCGGCGCGGCACGGCGTCCTTTCCGCTCTTGAGCGTCCTTTCCGCTCTTAAAAAGACGCGCAAGTCTCGGCCGCCGAAACGCCGCTGGACGGCGGGTTCTTCCGCTTTTTGTTGCCGCGCCCGGCGGCCGTTGCGTTGTAGCGGGCAATCTGCGGAAAAGCTGTTCGAACATCACTCTCTTCCGCTCGTGACTAGCTTAGCTACTTTCCGGCGCAAAAATGCCAAATCCGACCGCACGGCCACTTGCTTACGCGCGTGGCTCGGTAGCCGTTGTTGATAGCACGAGATTTCATTCTGAGCCGCGACGGTAACGGAGCGGTCCGAGCCCGGAGAATCGAATTTTGCGCTGGAAAGTAGCTAGGTAAGTGTTTGCAAACGATTCTGAGACGTTTCGGAGTCGCGCGCGGAAGCATGCGTTATCGGCCTTTCTCATCAACCATGGTTGAGGAACACGCCCGTGTAACTTTCGCTGTAAACAGTAACTTTAGAAACGATCCGATTAGCGTTAGTCCGATCGTGGCCGCCGGGGCAGAGCGTCGAATCAGATCGGATACATAGCCTATTAGTACTAAACGCCGGCCGGTGACTTATGGCGGAAAATCCAGCTACAATTCACTCACGAATGGATCGCGTTGTTCCAAAGCGAGACCGTTATAGACGACGCTCTCGTATCCTGGTGCAGCGAATATTGGTTTGAGGTTTTCAGCTTTGACTCAGGGGTGCTGAGTTTTGTGGCAACGGACGTCCCAAGCGATGATCGCGAGGGATCGGTCCCTTAGCCGAAGCTTTCCGGCAGCCTGATGAAGACGCGCTGTCGCGGATTTCAAGACTTCCATTGACACTTTCGTCGCCGGGCGGGCGACGACACTGAGCGGCTTTCCGCGGACGATCCGTGCGAGGCGGCGGTACGGGCTTAGCGTGCCTCTCGGTCAATGCCTTAGTCGCATTCGCGCAAATCCACCTCCGCGACTTTCGCGGAAGTGGGCATCCTCGAGGGCATTATCTCCAGGGTGATTCGCGATTCATTTTTTTTACTCACAGGAGGGCAGAACAGTTGGGCATTTCGATCATGGACGTTCTGGCAAAACGCTCCGGCTCCTGGTTACCGCCCCGCGCCAGCTCTGCGTCATACGATAGAGCGGCCACCGCCGGCTATGATTCAGGACCTGGCTCGGTTGAACACGTCTCGACGCCAAACGTCTGGGATCGAGCGGAAAAAGGCGGGAGCCTCAAAGCGCTGCAATGCCGCATCAGTGAAATCTGGGAAGAGGTCCTGGAAGTGGGACCGATTCCTCATGATCTGGATTATTGGGAGCTGGGGCGCGGCGGAAGACGTTTGCTCGCCGTCCTTGACCGTATCCGCGCGGAATCAGGTCTGGACCTGCCGCTTTCGATGGTGTACGAAGCTCCGACTATCGAAAGTTTTGCCAGCTGGATATTTGCGGGAAAGACCACGACTTTCTCTCCGCTGGTACTTTTGAAGGCCGGGAGATCCGACCAGCCCGCTCTCTTCATTGTTTGCGGACTCAGCGGGCTGGCTTTGGAGCTCTTTCCCGCGGGTCGCGCCATCAATCATGGCGGCGCTGTTTATGCGCTTCAACCCAGAGGCTTTACCGACGAGGAGAGGCTTTATAACACGATTGACGAAATGGTCGATCACTACCTCGAAGTAATCAGAGAAGTTCAGCCTCACGGTCCCTATTTGATTTCAGGCTATTCGATCGGAGGATACGCCGCGGTCGAAATGGCTCGAAAGCTGGAAATGGCGGGTGAACCCGTTGCTTTCGTCGGCTTGATTGACAGTCATCCCTTTGAAGGTTATTGGCCGTTTCACACATGGGTGAGCTTCATGCTGCGTCATGCTGCGCAGACGATCGGTCGAGGCCTGAGTGCGAGTTTTACGAGGGGAAATAAGATGCCTCGCGTTTCTGGTGAGCGCGGTCCGTCGGGCTTAAGGAATGCCGCGCGGGGATCCGATTCGGCGCCGTCCGTCGGGAAGATCGGTCAGTTTCTTCGACGCTTCACAATTCGGTTCAGTGATCCGAGGAGCCCCGGTTATGCAACCCGCTTCAGTTATTACACGCGCGGACTGCCCGCCGCTATTCAGCGCGTGACGGATAACGGGTTTGTTCTGGTCGGGGAATACCGCCCGTCGCCTTATTACAAGAAAATGTTTTTCTTTAAGTCGGAATCAGGCGACGACGCTCAGTGCAACCCTGTCAAGGTGTGGAGTAAATACTACCCGCATCTCGAGGTTCGCGTGACACCGGGAAATCATCGGTCGATGCTTCACGGGTCGAATGCGGCAGCTTTGGCACGGGATATTTCGGAGTGTATCTCCCGTGAAACACGCTCCGATCACCGGCAAACCGAGGAGAAGCATCAGATCGCAAGCCCGAGATCAGAAAGCTCAGGATAAGAATGCGATAAGAAAGTTCAGGATAAGAAAACCAACGATAAAAGAGCGCAGGAAAAACAATTGGAGAGCGCCTTTTCGATAGCCGGCCAGCACGACTGGATCGACCGCCGAGCGACTCGGATTGCTCAATTCCACGGGAATCTTCCGGTATGTGGGCTCGCCGTTTCGCCGGTGCTGTCGGTAAAGATACTGCGGTCTCAAAAGGGTGCAGCAAGATCGCAGGGATAGTAGCTCGCTCTGGCGGAAACGAACCGTACTCTGACGACACTAAGTCCATGAAGTAACACAACGCGGAGGCCTGACAAATCAAGATGAGGCGGAAAGGGTCTCAAATTTACTCGGAACGAGCTTCCGAAATACTTACTCGAAAAATGTGGGCCGTTGTCACTAGTACCGTTGTGACCGCGTATAGGTCGGATATTTTTCAGATTAATAGCGCAATAGGAAGGATATCGTCTATAATCGGGATTCCTTTTTCGCTGTCGCCACCGGGCCGAGGAAATTCCGAGTAAGCGCTGCGGCGCCTCACCGACCAACCCTGCAAGACTCGCGATGCTAATGACCCGCTTCCGCACGCAGTTCGTAGAATCAGCCGCTCATGAGATATCTTCCGTCGCTCGACAGTTTCGCAACCTGGCTCGTCGTTCGCGAGGCGGCGCGTGGTGTGAACACCCTTCGGGATTGTCTCGCTATGCGGCGCCTTTGCAGTCCGAACTGTTCGCCAGCGAATCAGTACTAGCCCATGTAACCGGTTCTTATGAGTCCGAACCCATTAAGAAGTTATCTGGACTTCACGGGCAAACGACGTATTCGGCTTGCAAAAGCCCTGTAAATTTTTGTACGCCGCGTCGAAAAAGTGTCACGGGCGTGTCTAAAAGGTATCGCATAAATGTGCACCCGCAGAGAGTTCGGCCATGTGGGCCCTTCTCTATCGGCCTGAACGGCCGCGCGCGTGGTACTGGGGAAAAATGGATCGTAAACCTTTCGACACTCCGGTGCAGCGCGCGGCGGAAGCCAGGCAATCACGTGTTCTCTCCGTCTTATCTCTGGTCATTCAAGTGCGGAGGAAGCATCCAAGTGCGGAGGGAGCATCGACTTTTGGCACGCTCATTGTCTTATCGCGAAGCCGAGCCAAAAGCTTCGATGTCTTTGGCAGGTGAAAGCGGGTTGAAGTCCCCTTTGAATACCAGCGGCGGTTATGGTTTACGCGCGCATTTGCGAAGCATTCCGGTCGATTCCCGCACACCGGAGAACGGAAATTGGAACCGTATTATAAGTAACGAATCAGGCCCTGCCACGATCCGGCAATGTTGACACAAAATCCGTCTTTTTACGATAATAAAAGCTGTCTCTTTCATCACAACCCGCAACGAGGAGAACTTTCCGTGGAAACCTCATCGGCTGACTTACTGTGCGTTCTCCAGCAGATATCGAAATCGCGGGCGCAGAACCCAGCAGCGATCGCGCTGAGCTGTGGGGATCGGCAAGTAAACTATCAGAACCTTTGCCTCGGCGCGGAGAAATTAGCCGAGTATTTGAAACAACTCGGCGTAACACCGGGCTGCGCGGTTGCTTTATGTATGGAGCGGTCGATCGACTGGATTGTCGCTGCACTCGCCATTATGCAGGCAGGCGCCGCATATGTGCCGCTCGACTCCGCATGGCCCGATTCGCGTTTGCGTTTTGCCGTCGAGGACTCGGGCGCAGTGGCTCTGGTGGCCCGCGCGGATCTTCTCGACCGGCTTGGCGTTAAGGCACGCGGAGTGGATCCCAGCCGCGATGCAGCTGCAATCGCCGGAGCTCCGGCTCTTTCTCCGGACGGGCTTTCTCCGCGGGGGCTTTCTCAAGAAGGCCTCTCTCCAGAAGCAGTTTCGTCCGATAGCCTCGCGTACATGATTTATACGTCCGGTTCGACGGGCGTTCCCAAGGGCGTGGAGATTACGCACGCCAATCTGTCTCATCTTGTGCGGTGGCACCGCGCCGCGTTTGGCACCAGCCGGGAGGATCGTGCAAGCCACCTGGCCTCTCTGGGATTTGACGCAGCGGTTTGGGAAATCTGGCCATACCTTTGCGCGGGGGCGACGCTGTGCCTCGCGACCGATGAGGTGCGGTCTTCACCTCAGCTGATGCAGCAGTGGATCATTCGCGAGGGTATAACGATCGGCTTTGTTCCGACGGTTCATGCGGCTCCGCTGATGGCGATGGAGTGGCCGGCAACGACCCGGCTGCGCTACATGCTCACGGGCGGAGACAAACTCCACAGTTTTCCTCGCCGCCAATTGCCATTTCAAGTAGTCAACAATTACGGACCGGCCGAATGCACCGTGGTGAGTACCTCTGCAGTTCTCGAACCAGGTTTACAGGGGACGCCGAGTATCGGCCGCGCGATTACGGGAGCGAGCGTTTATCTGCTGAACGAACGCGGCGAGCAGGTTCGCGACGGCGAAATCGGCGAGATCTATATCGGAGGCAACGGCGTCGGGCGCGGATATCGGAATCTGCCCGATTCAACGGAGCGAAATTTCCTCCCCGATCCCTTTGCGGGAGTGCCAGGCGCCCGGATGTATCGATCCGGCGATTGCGGCTGCCGCCGCGCGGACGGTGAAATCGAATTTCGCGGCCGGATCGACCGGCAGGCAAAGATCCGTGGGCAGCGAGTCGAACTGGACGAGATCGGCAGCATTTTGATGCAATACCCCGGCGTTGATTTCGCTGCGGCAACTTTGAGTCAATCCGACGCGGGTGAGGCCCAGCTCATGGCTCATGTGCTCTTTTCAGGCGATCAGCCGGCTCCGAACGCTCAGACCCTTCAGCAGCATCTGCTACGCAGTTTGCCCGAGTATATGGTCCCCTCGGCCTTTGTGCGGCTTGACTCGCTCCCGTTGTCATCGAACGGGAAAATCGATCTTGCGACACTTCCGCAGCCATCGGATGCGAATCATCTGCCATCCGGCCCTCGAAAAGAACCGGCCACGCTGGTCGAGGAGAAGCTCCTCGCCATGGTCAAAGAACTTCTGGATAACCCGGACATCTCGGTCGAAGACAATTTCTTTCTCGCCGGCGGGCACTCTCTGCTCGGAATGCAACTCATCATACGGCTGCGGAACGCATTCGGTCTGGATCTTACTTTGCGACAATTGTTCGAGGGGCCGACGGTGGAGCGCCTGGCTGTACTGATCGAGAACAAGCTTATCGACGAAGTAAATTCCATAAGCGACGAAGAAGCTGAAATCAGTCTCACTGAATAGAACTCGAAACAGAAAAACGCGAAAACAGAAAAGACGATGCAAGGTTCCCGGGCGACGATGGTCCAAGACGCAAAAGACGAGAACCTGACTCTTCTCCGGCTGCTGAATCCGGAGGTGCTGGCGGACCCGGCGAAGCTGTATTCCGCTTTGCGGGAGTACGAGCCGGTGCACTGGGATCCTTATATGCACGCGTGGGTGGTCACGAGCTATAAGGAAGTAGTTTCGGTACTTCTGAATTACTCTGCCGACCGCACTCCGGCCCCCGCTCACCTCGATCGGCTGGGGCTCTCGTTCATGAAGCCGTTTGCCGAAACCATGCTGCAGCAGATGATGTTCATGGATGGCGCGGCGCATACCCGTTTGCGCAGCATCTGCGCCGCCGCTTTTACTCCGCGCAAAGTGGAGGAGCTCCGCGGCGTGGTCGAGTCGATAACAAACGAGCTTCTGGACAAAGTGATCGAGGCGGGACGCATGGATATGGTCGCGGATTTCGCCAATGCGCTACCCGCGATCGTCACGGCGCGGCTGCTGGGCGTGCCGGTGGAAGACCATAAACAGCTGCACGCCTGGGTACTCGATCTCGCCGAAGTACTGGGAAATGTCCAGCACCATCCGGACCGTGTGGCGCAGATCGTCGAAAGTCTTGAGGATCTGAAGGCATACGTTGCCGCGCGAATGGAAGAGCAGCGCCGAAACCCCAGGGGCGGTTTGATTCACGCGCTCATGACCGCAGAGATTGATGGCCAGCGGCTCTCGCACGATGAAGTAATTGCGAATACGATCATTACGCTGATCGGGGGGCATGAGACAACCACGAATTTGATTGCCAGCGGATTTCTTACGCTCCTGAAGAACCCCGAGTCTCTCGAGCAATTCCGCAGCAGGCCCGAGATCGCCGGCTCAGCGGTGGAAGAGTTGCTTCGTTTTGAGTCGCCGGTGCAGCACACGGCGCGAATTGCACCCGCTGATATGCAGCTTGGAGGAAAAACAATCAAGAAGGGTTCGCGAGTGGTGGCCGTGCTGGCGGCGGCGAATCGTGATCCGAATCGTTTCCCGGATCCCGATCGCCTGGACCTGCTTCGGACCGACAATCGGCATGTGGCCTTTGGTTGGGCCGCTCACTTTTGCTTTGGGGCACCACTGGCGCGCCTGGAAGGCCAGATCGCTTTCCGCACGCTTTTACGGCGGCTCGTCGAACCGGGATTGCTTGAAGACACATTGCATTGGCGGAGTAACGCGGGGCTGCGTGGTTTGACCTCGCTCAATATCAGCTTCACTTATACTGATGCCAATGTGGGCGTTTAATCTATGCGGATAGACCACGATCAGGACGAAAAAGTCGAAGTTCGCAAGGAGCGGCTTTCCGAGTCGAAGCGCCGTTTACTCGAGCAGCGCATTCGCGGGGTTGGGTCGGCAGCGGAGGAAGATCGTGTCCTTCCTCGGGCGCCGGGTGCGAGCGTGCCTCTTTCTGCAGAACAGCGCCGGGTATGGCTGCATGCGTCACAGCAGCCGGAAGTGCCGATCTATAACGAGCCGTTCACCATCCACAGGCGCGGCAGCTTCGACGTTGCGACCCTCGAGGCCGCCCTCAGCGAGGTGCTGCGACGCCACGAGGCGTGGCGCACCAGCTTTTCCGCGGAAGGGGAGCAGATCGTGCACCCGGCCGTGCGTCTGGTCCTGCCGGTAATAGACCTCAGCGAATTACCGGAGGCGGAGCGCGAGGCCGAGGCCCTTCGCATCGCTACCGAGGATGCGCGGACGCCGATTGCTCTCGACACGGTTCCGTTGTTCCGAACCCGTCTGGTTCGGATGAAGTCCGACGAGCATCGTCTCTACCTGACTTTTCACCACATCATCTTCGACGGCGTCTCGATCTCGCGCATCTTCGTGCCGGAACTGACGGTGGCATACGAGGCCCTGGAACAAGGGAAACCGATCCCTCTTTCGCCTCCGCAACTTCATTATGCGGATTATGCGATCTGGCGCGAACGCCATGTAGAGTCTTCCACAGTGAAGCAGCATCTCGCGTGGTGGACCGAACAACTCGCAGGCGAGTTGCCCATTCTCCATCTTCCCGAGGACCGGCCGAGGCCCGCAGTCGCAAGCCACCGCGGTTCGATGGAATGTTTCGATATTCCTCAGGAACTACTTCAGAATCTGCGCAAGCTCAGCCGTGAGCGCGGCGCGACCTTGTATATGTCGCTGCTTGCCGCCTATAAAGCTCTGCTGTTCCGGTATAGCGGCCAGAATGATTTGATTGTAGGGAGCGCGACGGACGCTCGCAGACGACCGGAACTCGAAGGCGTCATGGGATACTTCCTCGACACGTTCGTGGTCCGAACGCGGCCGCTCGCGGAGACGCCTTTTTCGGAGTATTTGTCTCAAACGCGAGAGATGGTGCTTGGAGGCCTTGCCGCGGCGGATGTTCCGTTCGATCGCGTTGTGCGAGAGGTAAATCCGCGCCGGGATCCCAGCCAGCATCCGATCTTTCAGGCATTCTTTTCCATACGGCCTCCCATGCCGTCGCCCGCCCCGGGGTGGGACCTGTCGCAGACGGACGTTACCGTCGGGACGACCAAGTTCGATCTCTATCTGGAGTTGGGCGAATGGACCGACCGGATGGAGGCGCGATTCTTCTACAACACGGAGATCTGGAACGCCGACACGATAAGGCGAATGGCCGGGCACTGGCGTGTGTTGCTGGAATCGATCTGCCGGAATCCGAATGAGAAGCTGGGAGATCTGGCCATGCTCACTCCGGAAGAGGCGGCGTCTCTTATGGCGCCAGGCGGCTGGAACGATACGGCCAGGACATTCCCGCAAACGACACTGAGTTCGCTCCTTGAGGAACAGGTTCGCCGGACGCCGCGGGCGATCGCCGCCAGCTTTGGAAACGAACGCTGGACCTACCAGCAACTGAACTCTCGCGCCGTGCTTTTCGCGGCCGAGCTCCAGGCCGCGGGTGTAAAGCCGGGCTCGATCGTTGCGGTCGGGCTGGAACGATCGCTGGATTTGCTGGCAGGGCTGATTGGGGTGCTGAAGACGGGGGCAGCTTACCTGCCTCTCGATGTGCAAATGCCGCGGGAGCGGATCCTGCTTTGCCTCGCGGACGCAAAGGTTTCGGCCATTCTGACGCAGCGCTCGATGGCGCAACATGTCGCATCGGGTGAGATCCCGATGGTGCTCGCGGACGGGAACACTCCGAATCGGGACTTGAAGGCGATCGGCGCGGCGGTCGCGCCCGCATCGGCGCCTGGATCATTGGCGGAGGATCCCGCCGATACGGCTTACGTGATTTATACGTCGGGAACCACAGGCGAGCCGAAGGGAGTCGAGATCTCGCATCGCAATCTCGTGAACCTGCTGGTGTCGATGCAGGCGGCTCCTGGCTTTGGAGGGAAAGACGTCTGCCTCGCGGTTACGCCCATTTCGTTCGACATTGCGGCTCTTGAGCTCTTCCTGCCATTGATCTGCGGTGGGAAAGTGGTGATTGCGAGCCGTGAAGAGGCGCAGGATCCGTTTCTGCTGGCGAAAGCCATCGATCGTTCGAACTGCACGGTCATTCAGGCGACACCGGCTACCTGGCGGGCGCTGCTTCTTTCCGGTTGGCGCGACCCCGCGGCTCAGCCACCGGGTACGCTGCCGCCGCTGCGCATCCTCTGCGGGGGAGAATCCTTGCCTCGCGAACTGGCGGACCGGTTGCTTGCGACCGGCGCGGAAGTCTGGAACATGTACGGCCCGACGGAGACTACGATCTGGTCCACCATACACCAGGTCACGCCCGCGTCGGCGAGTGAGAGGGCTTCGGTTTCCGTAGGGCTTCCGATCGCGAACACGACGACCTTCGTTCTCGATGGACGGCTGCAGCTTCTGCCTGTCGGCGTTCCTGGAGAGTTGTTTCTGGGCGGAACGGGGCTCGCGAAAGGGTATCTGGGTCAGCCTCAGAAGACGGCGGAACGATTTCTCACGATTGAATCCGCAGGGGGAGCCCGTTTGTATCGCACGGGGGATCTGGCCGTGCGAAGAAGTGACGGAACCATCGAAATTCTGGGACGCACCGATAATCAGGTGAAGGTGCGCGGCTACCGCATCGAACTCGAAGCGGTGGAGGCCGCGGTTCTTCGGCATCCGCTGATTGCTGCTGCGGCGGCGCGTGTGTGGCCCGAAACCAGCGGCGACTTGCGGCTCAGCGTCTACATTGTGGGGAAAGACGGTCGGGCGCCGAATCTTTCCGAGATTCGGACGTTCCTTCGCCGGAGCCTTCCGGAGGGAATGATCCCCTCGGATGTAGTCGAACTGGATGCGATTCCTTTGACGCCGCATGGCAAAGTCGACCGGGCGCGGTTGCCGGAGCTTTCCGCAAGAGAGCCCATGCCCGCAGTACAGATGGCGCTGGCTTCTTCAGTAGAAGTACGGCTGGCAGCGATCTGGAGTGAGCTGCTCGGGCGCAAAAATGTGGGCCCCAACGACAACTTCTTCGAAATGGGGGGGCACTCCGTTCTGGTTGTCGCCTTACAGCACCGCCTTGCGACGGAGTTCGGTCAGACCATCTCGGTGGCCGAGCTTTTTCAGAATCCCACGGTTCGCCAACAGGCGAGGCTTGCCCAGAGAGTCACTCAGACAGATACAACGCTGCCGTCCGGAGTGATCAACATGCAGCCCAAAGGGGCGCATCAGAGTATCTTCTGGCTGCATTACCTGAAGGGCGACCTGGCGCAGGCGATCGGAGAGGAGCAGCCCTTTTTCTCGGTTGTGCTTACGTGGGCCGACTTCGCGGCGTTGGGGGAGAAGGCAAGCCTTCAGAGCATCGCGGCGTGCCTCGTGAACAAGATCCTGATCACGCAACCCGAAGGACCGCGTATTATCGGCGGCCACTGCGCCTGGGGAATTCTGGCGTACGAAGTTGCATGCCAACTGCGAGCCGCCGGGCACGAGATCTCTCTTCTGGTTCTGTTCGATGCGCGCAATCCTTCTTACGTGGAACCGCAGGAGCGTCTGACGCAGAAGCTGACCTATCTTCCGTACTGCGTGAAAAGAGCGGCGCGGCTGGGTCTGCGGACGAGTTGGGTCCATTTTCGCGAGCGGGCGATCAAACCCCCGAAAGCTTCGCGTACGGAAATGAAAGTAGCGCAGGATCTGGTAGAGGCGGCGGCCCTGTCGTTCAAGCCGAAGAGGTATGACGGGCGGGTGCTTCTACTGCTGGCTTCCGATCGTCCGCCGCACCAGAACCTCGTTCCGGGATGGCAGGCAGTCGTTACACGCAACCTCTATACCCACTATTTGAGTGGACATCACCGCGAGCTGACCAATCCCGAAAATCTGCGAAACGCCGGTGCGGTCGTCGCCGCCCACCTTGCCGCGGTTAACGAAGAAATGCCGGTGAAGGACGAAGCCTCGTCACCGAGTTTCAGTATTTCGATGCGGGACGCGATGACTTCTTCCGGCACGCCCGCTACACTTACCGGATCCGGATCGTCGGCGTGAATATGGCGTCGCGGGGACAGCGCCTTTGCGCCTCGAGGAAACACGCGCAAGTTATGGCCGCCCAAACGCGGCTGGACGGACGGGCTCGTGCGCCGCGTCCGGCGGCCCTTGAGTTTTTAAATCAAATGCTTTGAATTCAACCCTGTGAAGTGGAACCGGCGGCGACACTTGCGCAGTGCTCGTTGTAGGCTGCGCGGGCACCCAGGAACTTCGCTTTGGCTGCGCGAACGAGAGCGTAGTACGTCTCGATAATGTCGTCTGAATCGAAGAGAATCGATTCCGACAGGAGCTTTGACGCCTCCGCCAGACCGGCGGCAGCAAGGCTCAGGTCGCGCTTACATTCGCATATCGGGCCACAGTTATGCTGCATTAATTTAATATTACGATAAAACCCGCTCCCGATTGCAAACCGCGAATTGTATCAATCCAGGGCAGAACTAGTACTAATCTGGCATCAAAACACCTGAGCGTATATGATTCAGTGGAGCAGGCGGGAACAGCTTCCGCAGCCGAAAACAGCCCATGCCCGACAGATCCCATATGAATCCCAGCCCTGCGAATTCCACGATTCTGGTTCTGGTGTCCGATCCGCTGATGCGCACCATATTTGACGAAACACTGCAACGGGCCGGTTATCTGGTAGTTACGGCGGGAGATTTGGGTTCAGCGGTCGACCGTCTGAAGGAGATGCGGCCGGATCTGCTGCTCATTCGTCCCTATATCAGCAGCATGCCCGGACATATGGCGGCCGATTACCTGCGCACGAAATGTCCCGGACTGCCGGTTCTGATCGTTGCCGGATTGATGGACGACGATCGTGTCCACGTTCAGAATGCGGTTGAGGATTTTTATCTTTTTCCCAAACCGTTTCCCGCCTCGGAATTCCTTGAAAAGGTCAAGGAAGTTCTGCTGGTAAGCCACCGTAAGGCGGGGTGAAGCCGAGCCAGCGCGGCCCCTACGGCTTGTCGAACGTCACAGTGGTATCGGAACCGAACTTTCGATAGTCGTTGTATCGAATTACTAATTTCTCGCGGATCGGGCCATTACGGAAGTAAAGGGTGTCGTCCGCCGAAGTGATCGCCGGAAACCAGAACCCGTTCACCTGCTTCCGGATCGTGGTGAAGTGCGGAAAAAGGTTCTCCTGCTTCAGTGTTACGATCTCGGGTACGGCCTTGCCTTCGCTGCGGATGACAGAAAAATCGTCTTTCCGGATCCAGAGTATACCGTCGAAGAGACGCTGGCCGGAGAGGATCTGGCGGGGGCGGACCGAGAGCACCCAACAATCCTGGCCGTCGATATTCTCCTCGCCTTTGTATTGGGTTTCGTAAATAAAGAGCTGATTTTCCGTCATGACGAAGGGCTGAATGTTGCGAATATCCGCAAAATCCTCCGGCGTGAGGACGAGGTTCCGGAGACGCGAAACGGGCTCGCCCGCGAATTGTTCCGTTCGTGTCCCATCGGGAGAGAAAATCACTTCGCGGATCTCGCGGTATTCGCCGGTCTGAACTCCGCGGTTATCTATTTCCTGGAGCCGGACCGACTGGGTATAAGCATAGTCGCGCCGTTCGGCCACCGTCTCGCTCTCGCGGTGGGCAGCGCGTCTGGCGAGGTCGGGTGGTGGATCGGCGGCTCGAAGGGATACGACGGAGGTGAATGCTATGATGGCCGCGATGCCAAATCCCCTGGGCCGCGAGGCGCGGGTAAGACTCGCGGCAGCCTTGGGTGTCGGTTGGGTGTTGCTCGGATTGGGAGCGTGGATATACGCTCGCATGAAGGATATTCCGGAGTGGGCCGCTGTTCCGCTCGCGGTCGCGTTTCTGCTTGAAATACCATTCTACCTGTCGCCGGGATTTGAGGGTCCGCGCGCCTGGCTGTCGGACAGGGGCAAGGCGCGCGCCGCAGCTTTGTTAACCGCCAGCGGGATTTCGCCATGGCTCGTCTATACCCTGGTGACCGGTGAGGCCAGCGCACCGCATTTTCTCGAGCTTCTGGCAATCGTTCTCATAGTTGCGTTCTGGTATGTGGTTTTGCCCGTGGCCCCGGTAGCGGACGCTCTCTTCCTTGCCGCGCTGGTCGCAATCTATCTCTCGAAAATATTCGACAGCATCTACGTCTCTCCCGTTCGCGGCTTATCGATTTCGGTGCTGGGGCATCTGATGCTGATCCGGCTGGCGGCGATGGCTTTGCTGGTTGTTCGCGGAAACGTCAAAGCCGAATTCCGGTTTTTGCCGAATCGAGGGGAATGGCTGACGGGACTTCGTTACTTCGCCTTAACACTGCCGGTGGTCGGCTTCACTTATTGGGCGCTGGGGCTGGTTCGGTTGCGGCCGCAGCCTCTCAACATCCTGCAGGCGCTGGGGATTTTTCTGGGGATTCTGTGGGTGGTCGCGTTGTCGGAAGAGTTCTTCTTTCGGGGATTACTGCAGCAGTGGCTGGAACGCTGGACGGGAAGCACGGTTACCGCTCTCCTGGTGGCGGCAATCCTGTTTGGCAGCGCCCACCTTGGCTTCCACAGAATCTTCCCCAACTGGCGCTGGGCGATTGTGGCCGGGATTTTGGGCATTTTCTGCGGCCTCGCCTGGAAGCGGTCCCGCAGCGTTCAGGCGAGCATGGTGACTCACGCGTTGATCGTGACGGTGTGGGAAGTCTTCCTTCGGTAACCTACTGGCGCTGAACTATTGGAAATTCCATTCTGAGATCACCTTCGTGGTGTGCTCATATCCGAGTTTCGAAATGCTGGCGGTGCCGAGGGCAAAGAGGCGCGCATCCGCTGGAGGGAGGCCCAGCCATCGCGCAGTGAGGATTCGGAGAATATGGCCATGTGAGAAGACGACTACGTCGCCGTTGGCCTGGAGCGCACGACGAATTACGGCCTCTGCGCGCGCCGCCACCTGATCAATCGTTTCGCCGCCGGGAAAACCGTCGTCAAACGGGTTCCAGCCGGGCCGTTCACCGTGAATATCGTCGCTGGTCAGGCCTTCGTACTTGCCGTAATCCCACTCCTCGAGATTGGGTTCGAGTTGCGCGGCTGCCCCTAATCCCGCCAGCTCGCATGTTCTGCGAGCACGCTGTAACGGGCTCGTCAGGACGAGGGCGAACGGGTGCCCCGCGAGTTTTGGGGCGAGCGCACGGGCCTTCGCTTCGCCTGTTGCGGTGAGAGGTAAATCAGTGCGGCCCGTGTGGGCGCCCAAAAGGCTCCATTCGGTTTCGCCGTGACGAATCAGCCAGAGTTGTCCTGCCATTCTTTTTATATTCAACGATTGGTGTTAACGGCTGACGAACCGATTTCCTTTGATGGTGAAGCGAAGCGGTAAGTCGGCGCATTTTGTGATCCCAATCCGCTTCGATACTTCGATTTCGAATGGAACGGAGGCTCTCGGCGCGCACACGATCAGATCTCCGCGAGTAACGTCTACGCCATTGTGGGCCCGCGTGATCGCGAGCGCCTGGGTCAGTTTCCCCGGACCGGATGTCAGGTCTCGGTCTCGGCGTGCAAGTGGCCGGCGGACGCGCATCATATCAAGGCCCATGGTTGGTTCCAGCGCCCGGATGAGAACGCATCCCGCTTTGCCATCCGGCTCCGCGACGAGGTTCAGGCAATCGTGCATTCCGTAGGAGAGATACACGTAGGCGTGACCCGGAGGGCCGAAGATAACCCGCGTGCGATTCGTGATGCCGATGGCGGAATGCGAAGCCAGATCGTCGCCGCCCAGGTAGGCTTCCGTTTCAACGATGATCCCGCCCGTGGTGCCGTGAACCACAACCTTGCCGAGCAGATCTCTCGATACCTGGACTGTGTCTCGCTCGTAGAAGGAGCGGGTGAGGGCTTTCATGATTTGCGAGGGGCGAACGCTTTCATGATTTACGACGTGCGAAGACCATGCCCGTCCAGTAATCGTCAATCGCGCAGATCTTGTAATCGACCAGGCCGACCTCGTTTCCGGCTGTCCGAAGGAAGTTTTCGTTTACCTGGCTCTTCGGACCTTTGGGACGCACCACCCACAGTCTGGTTTTATCGGCGATCTCCCACATGCCTCGCAATGCGGCGAGATATGCTTCGTGATCTCGAATAAACCATAGAGTCACCGGGTGCACGGACCTGGGATTTTCGGCAAAATCGACTCCTTCGGGAAGATCTCCGATGGCCGTTTGGTAATCGCGCGGCGGATCGATTACGGCGACTACGGATCCGGGCTTGATTCCCAGCTTCTGCGCTTTCGTGCGCGCGGCATAACGCTCCATGACCGGTGGAGGCACCACCGGATTCCCAACGGGACGCGCGCATGCGGCTCGAATCCGCGAACAGAGCTGTTTACGGGTGGTGAATGTGGCGTCGGGCAAGTGGTTTCGGATGCCTTCGATTTTCTCCGGTTCGCCGTCCACAAAGATGATCGGAATGTGGCGTGAGAATTTGGTGCGGCGAATGGCCATGGCCATTTCGCGGCCCTGACTGGGGAGGCGAGTGAGATCGATCACCAGCGCATCCGGCTGATTGTGGCGGATCGATTTCGCGAGGGCAGGGGAGGGGATATCGTCGTACTCAACGTCGTGCCCGCAAGCCTTGCAGGCCTCGATGAGCGGGCCCGATTCGGCCGGTTTCCAGTGAATGACACGAACGCGAGCCATCACATGCCAGAATAATCGACGATGCGGCTGTTTACGGGCCTCGCCCCGGATCATCACGTAATCGAGAGCCTCGCGCGAGCGTTGGGCGAATTGCGTCCGCTGGCGCCGCTGAACTGGTCGCCGGTAGAGAATCTGCACATCACGAGCAAATTCATCGGCGGATGGCCGGAAGAGCGTCTTGCCGAGCTGCAATCGGCTCTGAACACCGTAAACGCACCGGCGGAGTTCACGGTAACAGTATCGGGCTTCGGATATTTCCCCAACTCGCATCACCCGAAGGCGTTCTTCGCGGGTGTTGAGATGACTGCCGAACTTGCGGCTCTCGCGCGGCAAATCGACGAGGCGGTGGCGCCGCTGGGCGTGAAACGGGAAGAGCGCCCTTATACTCCGCATTTGACGCTGGCACGGATCAGGAATGAAAATATGCGCCAGGTGCGCGAACATATCGCAAAGATGACCAACCTCGATTTTGGAAGCTTTCAAGCGTCTGAGTTTCACCTCTACTTGAGTAAACCGGGCTCGTTTTATACGAAGCTGGCGACGTTTCCCCTGGGTCCTCACGCATGATGGGCGCGCTGGCGGTTGTCGCGGCGTACCTGATCGGAGGAATTCCTTTTGGTCTGTTGGTCGTAAAGCTGATGACCGGCGCCGATGTGCGTGACGGCGGGTCAGGAAATATCGGCGCGACCAATGTTCTGCGCACGAGCGGTCCGCTAGCGGGCGTGTTGACGCTGATCCTGGACGCGGCGAAAGCCTGGTTCGCTGTCTGGCTGGCTGACCGGCTCAGCGGCGGCAGCGAATTCTGGATGAGTTTCGCGGCGCTTGCGGTGTTGCTCGGTCACGCTTTTTCGGTCTGGCTGCGCTTCAAAGGCGGGAAGGCAGTGGCGAGTTTTGTCGGCGCGTTCGCGTACCTCACTCCGGTTCCGTTGCTGGCCGTGGTACTGCTTTTTATCTTCGTCGTGGCCTGGACTCGTTATTTGTCGCTCGGATCCATCATCGCCGCGGGGCTGTTCCCGGTCGCGTGCTGGATGATTCTGCATCCCACATGGCCAGTGCTGGTGGCGGCGGTGGGGGCGGCGGTTCTGATTATCGAGCGCCATCGCGGCAATATCGACCGCATCAGGGCAGGTAATGAGCGGATCTTCCGGTTTCGCCGTTCCGCGGGACATCGGTTGACAGAAAAGCCGTGAATCGCCTCGCGATTATCGGCGGCGGCAGCTGGGGTACGGCGCTCGCATGCGTGCTGGCGGCGCGTTTCGATCAGGTGCATCTTTGGGTTCTGGAAGCCGATCTCGCCATACGCATGCGGGAGTCGCGGATCAACGATGTCTTCCTTCCGGGGCTGCCCCTTCCCGAAGGGGTGTGCGTGGAAACCTCTCTCGAAGCGGCGCTGGCCGGGAGCGATGTAGTGTTGAGCGTTATCCCCTCCCATGCCGTGCGGGCCATTTATGGGCAGATGCTCTGCTGGCTGACGCCGGCGATGCGAATCGTCAGCGCGAGTAAAGGTCTTGAATCCGGAACTCTGCTGAGGGTTTCCGAGGTCATTCGGATGGTGGTGGGACCGGAGTATCGAATCGCGGTGCTCTCCGGCCCGACCTTTGCGCGCGAGGTCGCGGCGGGAAGTCCCACAGCGCTGGTGATTGCGTCCGAGGACGCTAGTCTGGCCGCCGAAATTCAGGCGGCGTTCTCCGGGCCGACGTTTCGTGCATACGGAAGCTCTGATCCGACAGGTGTAGAGATCGGTGGAGCCCTCAAAAACGTTATCGCGATCGGTGCGGGAATCTGCGACGGGCTGGGTCTTGGCCATAATGCGATTGCCGCATTGATTACCCGGGGTCTGGCGGAGTTGACTCGCCTCGCTGTTGCGGTGGGAGCAAGGCCTGAGACTATGTCGGGGCTGGCGGGGCTGGGCGATCTGGTGCTGACCTGCACGGGCGATCTCAGCCGAAATCGGCAGGTGGGATTAAAACTTGCCACCGGAATGGAACTGGGACGGATTGTCGAGTCGTCTCCGATGGTAGCGGAAGGCGTCAAAACTACATCGGCCGCGATGGAACTCGCGATGCAGCACCATATCGAACTGCCGATAACCCGCGAAATGGACGCGGTTTTGAATCGGGGACGATCGCCGGAAGAGGCGATTCGCCGGCTGATGAGCCGCACGCTCCGGAACGAGGCCGGATGAGGTCGGGAGTCCAGGAAGTCAGTGAGTCAGAAGTCAGGAGTCAGAAGTCAGGAGTCAGAATGATGGCAGCGAGCGGATTACTCCAGTTCTTGAGGCCGCTCCCGGCGGCCGTTGCGCCAATCGCAACTAATCATGGTTCAAGGGGTTAACAGTATCGTGGGGGCGGCGCCGGCTCTTGATCTGGACGCTCGGTTGATGCTCCGGGTCCGGGATGGCGACGAGGAGAGTTTCCGGGTTTTGCTGGAAAGGCACCGGAATCCCGTGATCCGTTTTGTGTACCGTATGGTGCAGGATCAGGCTGTGGCGGAGGAGTTGTCGCAGGAAGTGTTTCTGCGGGTCTACCGGTCGCGGGGAACTTATCAGCCAACCGCCCGGTTCACGACCTGGTTGTTCCGGATTGCCACTCATCTCGCGCTGAACTCGCTGCGCGACGGGAGGAACGAACGCGGGCAACACCGGCTCGGCGACGAGAGGGAGGTCGCCGATCGGAAGCCGTCGGTGGAACAGAGGATGGTATACGAGACCAGACTCGGAGAGATCAGGGATGCGATCGGACTGTTGCCGGAGAAACAACGGGCCGCGGTCTTGATGCATAAATATGAAGAAATGGAGTATGCTCAGATCGCGAATGTGCTCGAATGTTCGGAGTCGGCGGTGAAGAGCCTGCTATTCCGGGCTTATGAGACATTGCGAGCGAGACTGGCTTACATGGCCACGGGAGGCCCGCGATGAACTGCCCCCTGCAAAAACCCGAAACCGCGGATATTTTGCTCGATTATGCGGCCGGACGGCTGGATGCCGTCAGGGCCACGGGTCTCGAGCGCCACATGGCAACGTGCTCCCGGTGCGCGGCGTTCGCTATGGAGCAGACGGCCGTCTGGGATGCCCTGGACGCCTGGCATCCCGCTCCTCTGAGCATGGATTTCAATCGCCGCCTGTGGCATCGGATCGATGGGGCGAACGAACCGTGGTATCGCCCACTTGCAGGTTGGCTGCGATACGCGAGGTGGAAGCCGGCGATTCCGTTGGCTGCGGCCGCCCTGATCATCGCGACCGGTTTTCTGCTGGATCACCCAGTCGCGAAAGTATCCCCGGTTCCGGGTGCTTCCGTCTCTGTGACTGAAGCAGATCAAGTGGAACAAACGCTGGACGATATTCAACTATTGCATCAGCTGGATGTGGCCACCGCACCCCGGGGCGTCACATCGAAGCGGATGTAAGCTTCGTTTCCTATGCGCCCGATTCCCGTCTTATTGGTTCCCGTAATGGCTGGAACGATCCTGGTTCCGGCGCTGGTGGGCCAGAAGGGCGCTCATGCAGGGGGCCAGCGGAGCGGCGGAGCGGCGGCTAAGGCTGTTCCGGGCCCGAGGGCGATGCCGGCGACGGGACGGAGCCAGACTGAAGGCGGCGGTCGCGGCCAGCCGAAGGCGCCCAGGGGCGAAGAAATTCTGGGCACGCTTTCGCGCATGACGCCGGAGCAGCGGGAGAGGGCTCTGGCGGACTTACCGGCAGCCAAACGCGATCAGATTGAGGAGCGGATCCGGAACTTTCAGAAATTGACGCCCGCTCAACAGTCGAGGCAACTGGAACAACTGAAAAAGTTCAACAGCCTTTCGCCGGATCGCCAGAAGGATGTCCGGACTTCGATGCAAGATCGAGGCGAGCTGCCGGAAGACCGCAAAAATGCGGTTAACCAGGAATTGCGGCGGATTACGGCATTGCCAGATAAGGATCGTAAGAGTTATATGAAGAGCGAGGATTTTCGAAGCCGCTTTTCTTCTTCAGAGCAGAAAATGATTCGCAATCTGAGCGAAGTGCTGCCGTCGGAAGATTAAGAACTCTACTTCGAGATATTAATCCAGGTAGCCACCGCCGTCTTGATCGCGGGAACTCCCTCGGCGGAGAGAGCAATTACCAGGCGCATCTTAGCCACCATTTCGTCGATGGTATTCGGAGTCCAGAAGTGTTCCTGCGCCGCCTGGTTGATGAACAGGGTCACCCAGGTCGACGCAAGCGGGGCGGGAATGTGGGAGAGGTCCTGCACGAGGAACGGACGCATTGGGGTCGCGTGACTCAACGGCGCCCGAACCGAAATGATGTAAATTCCTGCGGTATTGCGAATTCCCGCGCGGACCAGATTCGCAGCGCCCTCTGAATAATCGTAGTTATCGACAAGCCATTTGGGGTCGGGATCGTTAGCCGGAAGCGATTTTACCGGAATCCAGGTAGCGTTCAGTTGAGAGATTTTGAGGTAGTGCGCCAGTTCGTTGACCGGGCGCAGCAGCCGGAGCGCGGCTTCGAAGACGGCCGTATAGCGGTCCCGGTCCGCCGCGGCTGGGGGAGCGCCGATCAGGATGTAACTGTAGAGCCCGAACCCGTCAGGTTCCTTTTGATCGGGAACCAGGAGCGCGCGGCCAGTGATGGCGATACGTTCTGGCGGAGCCGGCGCCGGCCCGGGGGCGGGTGCAGGCGGTGGTGGAGGAGGTGGCGCCGGAGTCGAAGTCGAAGTCTGAGGAACTTCCCGCGACGGCGGCGCCTGCTCGCCCTCGACCCGTAATTCCACAGTGCACGAAGCGGCCTTCGCGCCATTGACAATCGCATCCGCATCGGCGTAAGCGGTGCCGGGACGCGCGCCATGCAGATCCCAGATTGTAGCTCCTTTGGAAAGGCGAACCTTCCCCTCGGTGGCCGACCACTTGAACGTTGCGGTTGCGCCCTCTTGTGCCGCATACCAGGCCTTCAATGTGATCGACGAACCTGTCTGCGCCGCGGGGGCGGAGGGGAGGCAGACCATTCCGTTTTGGGCCGCCGCGCCGAAAGCGGTTATTGCCAGGGTCGCTGCCAGCCGCAGGATCATATGGCCTTCTCTCTTTTTTTCGAAATTTTTCTGACAAGCCAGGTTGCGGCCGAAACCAGGGCACCGATGGCAACGACCACAACCAGCGTTTCGGTCGGCCCCAGCGGGGCTTCGGGCGTTTTCCATTTGAAAAGAATCCAGACGCCCAGCGAAAGTACAAAAACAATCGCGATCTGCAACTTTGGCATAAAGGTTCAAATGAGGCGTAAAGAGTCCCGCACCTATTTTAGTGATTGCGGGAGGTCTGACGTTACGAGGCGGCAATGCGCTCAGCGCGGCGCGACCACAAGCGATTGAGTGACTGCGGACCATTGCGCGGTGCTTGCAGCGCGAATCGCCGCCCCCATAAACGGTTCGAGGTCCAGCTTGTCGATCGAGGCGAATGCCTTAAAAAAGTCGACGCTCCTTCGCCCGCCATCGACCGTGATCATGAAGCTTCCTCCTGCGCCGCACTCCCCCGCCGCGAGCTGCATACCATCGGTGGCGAGATCGAGCGGCGTAATTTCGCCCGCACTCGAAAAATAGACCACGCGGGTGAAATAAGCGCGGGTTGCGGTATTGCACAAGACGAGCCTGATTTTAGTACCGTCCGCCGCTTCCGACAAATCTTTGCCCGCTTCGTCTTTAACCCGGATCTGAAGCACAGGGTCGGCTCCTTCCGCAGTAAGCAGCTCGCGCCATCGAAACCAGGCTTTTAGTTGACGGACTACGTGGTCAATCGCGCCGTCTTCTTTAATGGCGACAGGAGGCGACATCGGGGTTCCGTCCGGCCACTCGGTGTAGATGTTGCCGCTGCGAACGCCGACCACGACATTTGCGGACTCGCGGGGGCTTTGTTCGACCCCAGTGATCTGCATGATGGCTGTTTTACGCAGATCGGCCAGCACCGGGTCCACACCGTCAAAGAAAATCCTGAATCGAAATGCCATGGCCGGGCGGAAGCGGATGACAGCGCGCGATCCATTGGGAACATCTCTCGCGGAGAGGCCCGACATTACTGTCGCTTGCGACGTGAAGTCGCCAACATCGACAACTTTCACACGCGATATCGCCTTCCCGGTGAAATCGCGTGCGCCGGGCGGATAGACGTCAAGCTCTGTTCCGCTCGCGAGGGCATACATCGAGCCGGCGTTCAGCAGAACATTCTGTCTTTGGGGCGTTACCAGCAGGAATGGCTCCCGCGGTGCCTCTCCCGCGCCTCCGAAGACCAGCAGATCGGGACTCGGAGCTTCTATCTGGGGATCCTGCAATGGGTTCTGCTTTGCAATTTCGGCGCGGGTCCGGTCCATGACATCGCGCCATGTGGTCTGGCCGCCGGCCCTCTCCAGTTCCTGAAAGAGCTCGAAACTCATCAACCCGTGCGGCGCCTTCTTTCCATCGGCGGTGATGTCAACGAACTCTTCGGCGTCCTGATCGGCGCGCGCGGCGGAAATGCGGACGACGGGCGTAATCGGGTCCAGAGCTGCTCCCAATCCTCTGGTCTTCGTCCCGCGAGATGTGGCCGCGCGCGTATCCACCGCTATAAATCGCTTCGCGCCTCCGCCGCGCACGGCGGTGTCGGAGTGGCACGTATCGAGAATCGAAGTAACATTCTGAGTTTTCTTCAGAAGGCTCACAAACAGATCGTGAAGCTCAGACGAGGTGATGTCGAAAACTTTTCCTTCGGGGTCGCGCGAATCGAAAGGCACGATTGTGTCTTCGAGGGTGGTTCCAGAGCGGAACTGCGATCCATGCCCCGCGAAATAGAACAAAACGACGTCGCCCGGCGCGGAGGGCTCGATCAAATGCGTTCGGAATGTGTTGAGGATCGCCGTACGAGTGGCGTCGCCGTCTGTAAGTACCACGACATCGTCATCACGGAAGTCATACCTCGAAGTCAGGATCGACTTCAACCACATCGCGTCTCCGCGGGCGCCGGCGAGATTCTGGAAATTCTGCGTGGGATCCTTATGAACCGCTCCGGCCCACTTATACGTGTTGATGCCCACCAGGAGGGCCCTCCGAACAGGCTGCGATGCGGAGAGGCTCACGGGACAGATTAAAGCGGCGATCTGTGCCAACAGCGCCAGTATCCTGCACCCGGGCATAGCTTCCCCACATCATGCCACAATGGGGCCACCGCGCCCCTATATGCGCCGACGTTGCTATAGTAAGCCGGATGAAGGCACCGCCGCTCGTCTGCGCAGTGTTTGTGGTTCTCGGCGCAATACCCGCCGGCGCGCAATCGACGCAGGGCGTCCTTCTGGGGCAAATTAGCGACTCCATCACAAGTCTCGCCGTCAAATCGGCCCGGATCGAATGCGTAAACGCGGAAACCGGATTAACATTTACCGCGGCCGTTGGCCAGTTCGGATTTTATGCAGTCACGGCGCTCTCGCCGGGCACTTACTCGGTGACTATCACCGCGAACGATTACCAGGCGCAACAAGCACGCCAGGTTGAAATTGCCGTTGCCAGCCGCGTTGAATTGAACTTTCGATTGCGGCCTCTTTCCGATCTTTGGGAGGCGGGACGATTCGGGACCTGGCATTTGCCCGGCTCGCAGCAGACGCTCACGCTTTATGGTCCGGATGTGGATACCAGCCGGCTGGCAGTCTTCAGCCTCAATAACGCAAGCTCGTCTCCCCTTGAGACCTCTCGTTCCGATGTTATCGGCCGGATTGCAATAGATAACCTGCCTTTGACCGGCCGGGATGTATACACCATGCTGTTGCTGCTTCCGGGCGTTACCGCCGATACCGGAACAGCACGCGGGCAGGGGTTCTCCACCCTGGGCCAGAGGCCGTCGGCGTCGGAATACCTGCTGGACGGAGCCGATAACAATAATGTGCTGGTTACCGGGCCGCTTATTACCGCCGCGCCTGAATTCATCCAGGAGTATCGGGTTTCTACAGGCAATTACGCCGCGGAATATGGGCGCACATCGGGATTTGTGGCCAACGCGATCACTCGCAGCGGGGGCGCCGTCTGGCATGGCGCCGTGTTCTTTCATCTGGAGAACTGGCGTCTGAATGCCAACGGATTTCAGGAGAATCTGAGCGGCTTCCCGCGAACTCCGATGACTCAGGTTGAGGGTGGATTCACCGCGGGCGGTCCCCTCGTCCCGCACAAGTTGTTCCTGAGCTTCGGTCTCGACCAGTTGCGCACGAAGAGCCTCGCAGATCCCGTCCTGTATACGCTTCCTACCACCGGATTCATTCAATCGACCAACTCCACGGGTCTCGCCGGTGCATTACTGCGGCAATTTCCATCGCCTGACTCGCCCTCAGGCGAGGGCAACGCCGCCACGGTCTCCATCGCACCCCCGGCCGACTTCTTCCGTTCCGATGTATATGCGCGCCTTGATTACGAACCGTCCGCGGCCGATCGTGTGTTTGCTCATTTCCTGCGCGACAGCCTTAACCAGCCTGACTACCTGTTCAGCCCGTATCCGGGTTTCTCAACGCCCTATCATCAGACATCCCTTTCCTCTGCTGCGGCGTGGCGGCGCCAGCTGGGCTCGTCGCTTCAGAACGACTTGCGCGCAGCGCGTTCCGGAGATTCCGTCCGTTTCAACGCCCCCAATTCGGACGTACCGCAACTGACTCTGTCCCCGGATACGGCGTTAACGGTTGATGGACAGACTTACCCGGTTATTCTGCCCGGTCCGCAAAATCCATATAATTACCGCAATCGGGGCGCCACCTGGGAGATCGGAGATACCCTCACCGGAGCGACAGGCCGCCACTTGTGGAAAGCCGGAGGAGGACTACTGGAGCGGAATATTGATCTGAACCTGGCCTTCGCCTCGGGAGGCTCGCTGCTCTTCAACAGTTTCGGCGACCTTTCACAAAGCGTGCCGCGACAGTTACAGGTCGAAGTCGATCGTTACGCGGGTGGCTTTACTCCCGTGCAGCCGAACCGGCGGTATCGTTATCGCCAGGCATATGCATTTGCGCAGGACAGTTTTCGCATCGGCTCGCGGCTCACGGTTGACTACGGACTTCGTTATGAAAGCTATGGTTCGCCCGTTAACACGGGCGAAACCAAAGACACTCTGATCGTCCTCGGTTCGGGCACTGGCGGGATTCAGCGGGCGATCGCCGGTGCGAACCCGGTTACACCCGCGTCAATTGGGGATCAAACGCTTTTCCCCGCGGGTGGTTTGAATCTTGCGCCCAGGGTAGGGCTCGCCTGGGACATTCCGCGTTCGGGCAATACGATTCTGCGTGCGTCGTATGGGCTCTTCTACGACCGTCCGTTCGACAACCTGTGGGAGAACGTTATCCAGAATCGTTATCAAACCGCGGCGTTCCAGGACTTCGAATCTCCGGTAGCTGCCGGCGCTTCGACGGCGGAGATCCAGGCCGCGGGTCGGTATCAGAGCTCTTCCCAAATCGTAAACGGACTGGTTTTTCAGCCGAGCTTTCGCGCGCCGCGTGTGCGAAATGCATTCGCAGGCCTGGAGCGACCCGTGCACCGCCGGATTTATATCGAAGGCGCAGTGCTTGCGTCCACGGCGCACGGCCTCATCACCACCGATATCGTCAACAGGCCTTATTCTGTGCCCTCGACCGACGACAATATTCCCGGGTACCTGAATTCTGCCTTCAGCCTGCTCGATTACCGGGCCAATCAGGGCAGTTCCCGGTACGCCGCCCTCACGGGTTCCGTAAAATTTCGCCTCCCGAAGCTCTTCGCGCAAGTTTCGTACACCTGGAGCCATTCCGAGGACAATCAGAGTGAGCCGCTGGCTAACAGCTTTTTCGACCTGAATCAGTTTTCTCAACAGCACGGAACGTCCGAGTTCAGCTCCGCGTTTACTACCCAGTTCAACAGTTCCGGCGACTGGGCGAATTCCGATTTCGATCAACGCCAGAATCTGGTCTTGTATTTTGTCTGGACGCCAGCGATCCAGCACCGGGAAGGATGGGTGAACCGTGCGCTGCGGGACTGGCGAATTTCGGGGCTGTCCGCCATTCGGTCCGGCTTGCCGTACTCGGTATACGCTACTCAGCAGACAGGCCGCATGACCGAATACATCATCAATGAGAGGGCGGACCTGGTGAATCCGGCTAACCCGAGTATCTCTCAGGCAGGACCGGGTGGCAGGTATCTGCTGAACTTCGCGGCTTTCAGCGATCCGGCGGGCATTGTAGGAAACACCGGGAGGAACGCGTTTACGGGTCCGGGGTTGTTCAGCGCCGATCTGTCGGTCGCCAGAGCGTTTCCGCTGCCATTCCTGCGGGAGCAGGCGCGCCTGATACTGCGCGCGGACGCCTATAACGCCCTGAACCACGCCAACCTGAACAACCCCGATTCATTCTGGATACCGGGATCGACCACTTTCGGTCTGGCGCTGGCAGGGCGCGCGGAAATCGCGAGCGGGTTTCCGTTGCTCGCGCCATTGAAGGAATCGGCCAGAATCATTCAGATCATGGCCCGCCTGGAATTCTGAGCGTCGCCGCTAAGGCTACTGCATCGAAAAGACCACGCCGCTCTGACTCTGGACTCCTCCCGCCGAGCCGATCAGCACCTGATCGCCGCCACCGGCGTTCGGTGGAACCGTGACGTTGATCTGGTACAGCCCGACCGCGACGACTCCGGCGTAGCTGACGAGAGCATTCGCTCCGCCGATGGTAATCACCGGCAGCGCGATTGCGGGCGCGTTGCCGCCGGACGGCGGTTGACCCGTGGCAATAGAGGGATTGGTCGGACCGAACCCGACCGCGAACAACTCAACGATGTCGCCGGGTTTGGCGGCAACCGTCTGGTATCCGAGCGAAGTCCCGGTTGGTCCGAGAATGTCATATGAACCGTGTGTGCCGGAGCCGTCGCTGCGGACGATTTCCGCCGCCACATGTTTGTCGTCGAGAAGGAGGAACGAAGGCCCATAGGGCGCCATCGTGACCGTCGCCGTCGTACTTCCGTTCGCAGTCGTTACCATCACCGGAACCGTGCCGGTCGCCTGGTCGTCGGGCACCTGAAAATTGATCTGACCGGGACCGGCATAGATCAGTGGAGCGTCCTTGCCATCGATTGTTACGGAGGTGCCGGCGAGGGACAGGGGAACGGGAAAGGGGCCGTTCCAGCTTGCGCTCGGGCCGGTGACGAGGTTCGAGCCATAGATGGAGGCCCACTCGCCGGGCGCAATGACGGGAGTCGTGTTGTAGATCGGAACAACGCCGTTCGTGGTTATTATTGGCAGCAAAGGCCCCGCGCTGACTGTAATCTGCACGCCAACGTTAACGGTCGCGCAGGGATTGGCGGCCGCGCAAGTGAGGCCAATCGTGGCCGAGTAGGTTCCCGCCGGGACGCCGGTTGCATCTACCGTGGCCGTTAGGGAAGCCGGCGCAGTTATCGTTGAACTCGAGACGGTCAGCGCGGGAGAGCCGGTGACGGCAACATTCACGGTGGCGGGCTGGGTATCTACGGTGCTCACTGCAAATGTCGCGGTCTGAGTCTTTCCGCTTTGGACTGAGAGGCTCAGAGAGTTCGAAGTGGCTGCGATGGTGAACGGAGCGAAAGAGAGCACAACGTTGATCGTCAGGGCCGGCGCAGAGTTGCCGGGAGTGATGGTCAGTGTGGTTGAAGCTCCGCTGGCCGGAAGACCGCTCGTTACCGGGCTCAGGGTCAAAATGCCGGAGCTCTGGCCCGTCGAGCCCGAGGTGTTGGAAAGGGTCAGCCATGAGGGCGCGCCGCTAACGGTGAACGGTACGGAGCTGCCGTCGCTGGAACTGATGGTTACTGTTTTTGGCTTCGGGTCCCCCCGGCCCTGATACGCGACGAAAGCGACGGCCGATGAGTTTGCCGAAATAGGAATCGCGGGAGCGGTTACGGTCACTTTAACGGAGATCAATGTGTCGAAACATGCGGTGTGCGACGCATCGTTGAGGCATTGGACCAGGATGCTGCCGGTGATTTGTCCGGCGGCTAGCGAGGTCGCCGCGACGCTGACGTTAATGGTTTTCCCGGCTATCAGAAACGCCCCGCTCTGATCTACGGCAAGAAAACCGCTGGAAGGAACCAGCATTCCTTTCTGAGTCAGGTCCCCATAGGTCAAGACAACCGGGTCAGGAGTGGAGGTCTGGCCGGCGACGACAGTAAAGGCAATCGAGTTCGGCGCGGCGGCGATCTGATTTCCCTGGAGGACAAACTGAATGATCACCGGAACGACATTCCCGGCGCTTGTGATGGTCACGGTTCCCTGGTAAGTGGTGCCGGGGGCAAAGGATCCGCTCTTCGCCGCCACGTTAATGGCCGCGCCGGACGGGGTCGCCGTTCCGGCCGAATCACCGGACAGCCAGCCCCCTCCGCCGCTGGTCGAATAAGCGACCGTGAACGGAACCGTTCCGGACGAGGATGAAACGATCAGCGCTCCGGCGAAGGTGTCCCGGTTATGAGTTCCGGTAAGCGTCAACGTCAGATTTGGCGGACCCGTACATTGCTCTGAATCGGTGCAGCTGACGCTTATGCCGGGCGGCGTCACCGCAAGCGCGACGGGAATTGTTACCGGCAAGCAGGGGGTTCCGCTCACGCATTGCAGGACCGCGGCCGCGGTATATTTGCCGGCCGTGAGTGTAGTTGCGTCAATCGTCAGGGTGAGGGACCCCGGCGAATCCACATTTGCCGGAGCTTGCAGCCAACTCTGATTGGTGGTGGTGGAAACACTGGCCAGACCCGCAAGTGTGATGTTTACCTTCTGGGTCGATCCCTGAACGACTGTGGCCGTGACCATATTGGGCGCGGCTGTCAGGGCAACTCCCTGCAGGAAGAGATCCACCTCAATGGAAATCGCCGCGCAGGGGACTCCACCAGTGCAGGAAAGAGTGATGAAATCAGTGTAAAACCCCGCAGCAAGGCCGGTGGGATTTGCGGAGACCGTAAGGGCCGCAGGTGTGCTCGCTGAGGCTGGCGAGACGGACAACCAATTTCCGCCCGAGGATGTAGATATAGCCGCCGTGAAACTCAGGTTTCCCGAACTTGCCGCGACATTAACCTGAGCCGTTAGCCGAGCCGTTGATCCGGCATTGGCGGAGAAGCTTACCGGATTCATATCGGGCAACAGATCGGCTCCCATGGCATGGCTCACAGGCAACATTGAAAGCGCAATCATCGTGAACAGCGGACGCCGCATAATCATGCCGGGACCTCCGAATTGTGATCAATTATAAGAGAGAGGATTCGCTTCTGCTATATAAATCTGTGCGTTATGCGCGATAAACGTTTCCTCTCCGCATATCTTTTCGCTGCCTCGGCCACGCTGATGGTTTCCGCAGTGTCGGCGCAGGTACAACCCGGAACGCGCGGATTAGTGCCGGTGCGGGAATCTCAGCCCGCCCGCGGTAAGACTTATGCGCTTCTCATCGGGATTTCGCGGTATCAGAAGGTGCAGTCGCTCGAATACGCCGATAAGGATGCCGCGCTCCTTGCGGAATTTCTTAAAAGTCCGCTGGGCGGGGTCGATCCAGAGAATATCTTTACGCTGTCGAATGAGGAGGCGACTCGGGCCGCGATAGACGATGCAGTCAGGAAGTTTGTCGTGCCGCACGCGGCGCCGGAGAATTCGCTCATCTTCTTCGTAGCAGGCCACGGCATTTACCTCAAGACGGAAGAAGACCCGCAGACGAAGCGGACAATCCAGCAGGACCCCTACATACTTACTTACGACAGTAATCCGCAGGATGCCAACACGACGGGTTATCCCATGGATGAGTTTCGAGCCATGATTGCGGAACAGGCACAGCGCTATGGGCGCGTCCTGGTGTATGTGGATGTCTGCCACGCCGCCAACATCGCCGGTATCGGCGGCGGCAGTGACCTGCAGGCCGCCGTCAAAAAGGTCTTTCAGGGAGGCGCCGGGGATCTGGATCTGATGGTCGCCAGTTATTCCAATAAGTACGCGTTTGAATCTCCGTCGTTTGGTGGAGGGCACGGAGCCTTCAGTTACTTTCTGGTCTCCGGTTTGAACGGCTCCGCCGCATTCTCGGGCTCCGATACGTTGCATTGGAATGAGCTGGCCCACTATGTGAACGATCAGGTTTTCCGCTATACGAATGGAAAGCAGAGCCCGCGGGACTTCCCGTCGCGCGACGATCTGGTGATTGTCCCGGATGTTCATCTTCAGGGGATAGCCCTTCCTCCCGCGGAGCCGCTCTCGCAAAACGATCAGCGCGAAGCCAGAAACCGGCAGGGCTACGTGGCGCCGGTTATCGAAGCGACTTCGCTTGCCGTTCGAGGCGAAGGGGATGAATTGTCAAAGGCAATTGCACGCGGAGCTATCCTGCCGGAGGATCCATCGAGCGCCTTCGATGTCGTCACGCAGCTGGCGCCGGGATCGGCCGGCCGCCTCGCGGCTGAAAGACGCCTCCGTGTGGCTTTGGAGGATGAAGGGCAGCAGATTATCTCCCGCTATCTGGAGGGAAACCAGATTCCGCAGGTCCGTGAGGATTTTGCAAGATGCGCGCGTCTTTTCGAGGAAGCCGCCCGGATTGATCCGTCGAACTTCGATACCAGCCGCTCGCTGTTTTGCCGCGGACGGGCTCTAATCTTCGATCGCCGCTACCAGGAAGCTGAACAATTGCTTCGCGAAGCCATTCAACTCGAGCCGAAACGCGGATATGCGTGGAATGCGATCGGTATCTCACGTCTGGAACAGATTAATCTTTCGCTTTCGTCCGCGGCGGCGGCTTCATTGTTCGACGAGGCTGCGGATGCTTTTCGAACGGCGATGAGATACGCTCCCTACTGGGCTTACCCTATCCATAACCTGGCGCTGACGCTTTCGGAGCGCGGCGATTTCGACGGCGCCATCAAAACGTATCGCATAGCGATCGATATTGCCCCGCAATATTCCTATTTGCCTTACAACCTGGGACTGCTATACATCCGCATCGGCGACCCGGCCGAAGCCCAACAGTGGTTCGAATCGGCCGATCGGATTGCGGTGGCGTATCCGCGCAAGCAGGATGGCAGATGGCCCGAGAGAGCGAGCATTCTGAATGCTCTCGGCACGCTCGCGGGCGCGCGGCGCGATTCGGCCGCCGCGCGCCGTTATTTCGAGGCGGCTCTCGCGGCTGACCCGCGAAATCCCGATGCCCGCCAGAACGAAGCGCTGCTTGCCTCCGCTGGACGGGACTACAATCGCGCGGATCAGATCTGGCTCGATCTTATGAGGGATTCACCGGATTACATCGAAGCTCCGGTAGCGTGGGCCGAATCGCTCGCACAGCGAGGCGACAAGGCGCGAGCGATTCAACAATATAAGGACGTGCTGCTGAAGAAGCCGGATTGGCTCGGTGCGCATGAAGCGCTCGCGAACTTGTACCTGTCAAGCGGGGATGCAGCGAACGCATTGTTGGAGGCGGAGAGCGCACAGCGACGCGCGCCACAGAATCCCTTTCTGCTTGAACTTCGCGGAGACGCCGAGTTCCAGTTACATCGCGTAACCGATGCCCGTGTCGACTGGAACAATGCGCTTTCCCATGCGCCTGATAAGGCAAGTGCGAGCAGAATTAAACGCAAGCTGGCGCAGAAAACTACGCCGTGAAGCGATAGCCCGTGCCGCGAATGGTCTGGATGTGCTGCGGCATCTGCGGATTATCTTCCAGCTTCTGCCGCAGCCATGCAACGTGCGTATCGATAGTCCGGGATGAGACGTCGCTCGCATACTCCCAGACTTTCTTCATGAGCTCGTCGCGCGGCACCACCCGTTCCCGGTTGTCGATGAGGTAGCGCAGCAACTGCAATTCCTTACCGGCGAGGCTTACAGGACGCCCGTTTTTCACTACATGGGCGCGTTTGAAATCGATTTCGACATCGCCAAAGGCAAAGGTTTGAACCGGCATCCGCTTTTCCTTGTGCACTCTGCGCAGCAATGCCTCCATGCGCGCAAGCAGTTCGGCCGGGTCGAATGGTTTGGTCAGATAATCATCGGCGCCGAGCTTGAGCCCGACCACGCGATCGATGACCTGCGTGCGGGCGGTCAGCATCAGGACCGGTGTATCCACGCCGCGCTGGCGCAACTCGCGGCAGACATCGAAACCGTTTTTGCCCGGCAGCATGACATCAAGGATGACGGCGTCAAATCCGCCGCTCGCAGCGCTCGCCAGTCCGGAATCACCGTCGCTCGCGGACTCGACTTCGTAACCTTCCGCGGACAGCAGATCCGATATGGTGACGACCAGCCCCGGCTCGTCTTCAATCAGCAGAATGCGCGAATGCATGTTGAAACTCCGCGGGGGCTGCTGGAAGCCGGATGGTGAATTCCGTGCCCTTCGCCAGTTCGCTGGCGACGCGTATCGAACCCCCGTGCGCCTCGACAATCGACTTGACCAGATTCAGCCCCAGACCCGTGCCATGGACCTGATCCTCTACCGCACCCCGTCCGCGAAAGAACGGATCGAAGATTCGGCTCTGCTCATCGTGCGGAATGCCGGGACCGTGATCCGCCACGCGAATCTCCGTGGCCGCGCCTTGCTCGTCGATGATGGCCTCCGCGTAAACGCCAATCCAGTTGGCGCCCTTCGTTCCGTACTTAAGGGCATTGTCCACCAGATTTTGTAATGCGTGGCGAAGCGCGCGGCTGTCGGCAAGAGTGACCGGTAAGCTGGATCCGATTTCCTCGTCGAGGACCACGCTTGCGCCTTCGAGGGCAGCGCGGCTGGACCGTAGCTCTTCTTCGATCAGGTCCGTGAGGATAACCGGCTGGCGATCGCGAATCACATAGCCTGCTTTGGCGCTCGCAAACTGGAGCACCTGCTCGATCATGCCTTCCAGCTTGCCGCTCTCGGCTTCGATCATTCGGCCATAGCGTTCCACCTGCTCGGGACGGTCCCGGAGCCGCGCGTTTCGCAGGTTGTAAGCAGCCGTGCGGATCACGGTGAGAGGCGTGCGTAATTCATGGGAGACGCCTGCGACGAAATTGATTTGCATTTCGGCCAGCCGATGATATTGCCGTGAGAAACGCACCAGCATCGCGCTGGTAGCCAGGATCAACAGCAGGACGCCAAGCGTCGTTGCGAGGTTGCGACGCTGGGTCTGCTCCACCAGCGCATCGAGCGAGCCCGCCTGATGTCTCGCGAGAAGACGCCAGCGCCCGGGAGGCCCGCTGAAGGGCGGCGGATCCCCGAAAGAACCGGCGGGGTGGGGAACCTCGTGGAAAGCCCGGCCGTCAAGCTCGGGCGGCCCGTGGCCACTTTCCGGACCCCTGCCGCCCCGGCCTGCTGGATGCAGGTCCAGCAACGCGACAGAGTCATCCGCATTGGTAAGCGAGACGTCTCCGCGACCCGATATGGTGGAGCTGTAGATCACCTGGTCGGGGTTGCGCGCGTCGATAACGGAAACGTCATAATCGCGATGGCCCACTTCACCCAGGTATGCGGTCACCATTTCCGGCAGGACCTCATCGCGGAGGTAGCCGGGATTGAGTTCGATTGAGAGTTGCGATTGTCGCGCCTGGCGCTCCTGCGCTGGGCGGTTCTGACGCCGTGCCTTGCGCTCCGGTCCCCGGTTCCCAGGGCCGAAGCGCCCGACGTCAAACATCAGGGCGGCGCCGGGTGCCTCGAGCGACGCCGTTTCAGGGATCGTTTCGGTCGCGGCAAGGCGGCCGGTCTTAAGATCGAGTTCATGAAAGAGTAATTCGCCGTCGTGCGGAACGCCGATCGCAATGCGGCGCAGCAGGCCCCCATGCATGGACTTCCAGCGAGCATACTGCGCCTCATAAGCCGCCGCGCCCTGACGATCCAGGGCGTCCGGCGAGGGAACAAGTTCGTAGACGGCGCGGGAAATCTCGTTGTTGAAGCTTCGTGAGAACGCGGCGAGCCGGGAGTGTAACTCCTCCTGCAAGCGGCTTCTTTCAGCGGCGGCAATTGCGCCAATCGACCGGTACTGCAGGAAACCGAGAACGCCGCACAACGACGCGAGAAGGGCGATTGACGCCCAGGGAATCCACGCGCGCTGAGAGATGTTTTTCATCTCTGTATAGCTTATGCGGCCTGTCATATTAAGAGGGTTAAGGAGAGCCGAGCCGCTACATGCTGTGAAAACGAATCTCGACCGTGAGTCTCACCGCAACGGGCTGGTCTCCCTTCTTCGCAGCTTCGAATTGCCATTGCCGGACGGCATCCACAGCAGTCTGGTCGACCACTTTTTCCAGCGAACGGACAACATGTACGTCCTTCGGTTCGCCCCTGGAACTGACCACCAGGCCGACTAATACCGTGCCGGACACACGAAACCCTTCCGAATCCGGTTTGTACGCGGGATTCACCTGATGGATGACCCGAGGGGGAGTGATCCCCGGCCCGATGTCGTAAACTTTCTCATCGTTGTCTTCCTTTTGTTCCTGCGCGGCCAGCTCGTTCGAGCCAGCCAGGGTGAAAAGGAGAGCGCCGGCGCAGCACACCAGCGTCCTTCGTTTGCGCGCGTCCGTCATCTTTTAGATAAACCCCAACTGACGCGTCGGGGTTGTCAGAAGTTGCAGACAGATCTGGTCGGCGCATCGGCGGCTACTTCGTTACGACGAGATTCGCCGGGGCGCTCGCCTTGCCCCCGACCGAAACAATTACCGGCTGCGTGCCCCCGGGAACGGAAGCGGGGACTTCGAAATTAACCTGGACCACGCCGACCAGACCCGGGGTGATCCCCACAAACGGCAGCGACGGCGACGTGATCCCTCCGACCGTTACTGTCACCTTCCCGCTCGGCACAGGTAAAGCGCTCAAGGCGCTTGTCGAAGCGGGTGCACTGGCGTCCGCTATCGCGGGTGAAACAGCGCCCGCGCCGGTCAGGTAAAGCGTGGTGGTCTGGCCAGGCGCGATTCCGGAAGGCAAACCGTTGGCGACCGTGCCGGACTGTGCCGCGTAGAAGATTCCCGGCGCCGCGGGGCCGAGAAGGAATGTGGTGGATGCGAGCTGTCCGTTGTTATTGACCTCCAGCGTGGCCGGGGCGCCGACCGCCGCTTCATAGGGGATCTGGACGTTCAATTGACCCGGCGACACATATAAGAGCGGGACGGACTGGCCGTTCAACGTTACGGCAACTCCAGCAATCGTCGCTGGAAGTGGCACACTGCTCGCCCCCATCGGCAATGGGGCGAGATTGGAACCGAAGACAGTGAGAAGCATTCCGGGCGCGAAGGCCTGCTGAAAGGAGGCCGCGTTGGTCACGCCCGAGATTGCTGGGGTTCCGTTGGAACTAAAGCCCGTTGCTCCCACATTAAGGGAGACGGAACCGGGCGCAGCGCTTGAACTGCCGCTCCAGGTCGCAGTGATGGTCTGGGATCCCAATGGCAGCTGACTGCCGTGAAGCGCCCGCGTCGCGGTGGCGACTCCACCCGATCCCACCAGTGATACAGAACCCAGCGATACCGTGCCGTCGGCGAAGGTGATCGCGCCGACGGGACTAATGCCGCCGGAACTCGAGGCGGTGGCGGTCAGGAAAACAGTGTCCGCCGCGGACATCGAAGTCAGATTGCTCGTGAGAGTCAGGCTTACATTGGATTGCGGAGGTGTAACGGCCATTCCTGCGCCGCTCCATCCGGTGATCAGGCCCCAGACGTCGACTGAACCCAAGCCGGTAACGGAATCGTATCCCGGCCCCGCGTTATAGCCGGCAACCGTGCTGCAATTGCGGCTTCCATGCGTACACACGCTGACCGTGTTGTTGCCGGTGGTGACGTCGTGAAAGATCGTCGGGTTGGTTTCCGCGAGCAAATAGAGCTGCGGGTTTGCGTTTCCAAGACCGGGGGAGGATTGTTTGCCGGTCGAGACCAGGTATTGATTGATCAGCGCGGCCACACCCGAATAAACCGGTGTGGGAACTGACGTGCCGCCATAAACCTGCGTCTGGCCCGCAGTGTAGACAAGATACCCGTCGTGATCGGCGGATGCGCTCATAGACACGTCCGGAACATGCCGGAAGCCGTCGCCTGGGACGCCGGGATGGCCCGCCTGCCACGACGGTTGAGCAAATACAACGCTCACGCCGCCGCCGCTGGCAGACGGCGTCTGATCGGCGACGCTGTCGTTCCACGATGTTTCCGGTATATAAGCGAGCGCGGACGCGCCATTGGCATTATTCGTGGCGCTCCAGTACGCGCCGCCGCCTTCCACAAATTCAGTTCCACCGATCGCCGTGACTTCGGGTACCGAAGCCGGGGTGTCTACGGCGAGACCCGGGTTTTGGGCATCATTGCAATCGGCCCCGCCGTCATCGCCGGAGGCGTTGAACCAGGTGATGCCCATGGCGTTCCCTTCCTGTGCCCATGTCTGAAAAGCTGCCATTTCCGAATGCGAGTTCTCGAGTTCGCATGAGCCGTAGCTCGAACTCACCACGGGGGCAAGGTCGTTATCGATGGCATACATCACGGATTGCATGACGTCTGTTGAATAAACGTACAGGATGGTAGCGTTTCTGGCGACGGCGCCTGACCATTCGAGATCAAGATCCGCTTCCGCCAGTTCGTCGTCGGAATGAGTGTTGATGATTCCGGGGTCCGGGGAATTCGGGATCAGGATGGCTTGCGGATCATTGACGGGCAGATTATAAGTACTTCGGAAAGTGTGAATATCCGAGACGTTGATCGCGGTTTGTCCAGCGATTGCTATGGTCTGCCCCGCACCGGTCACACCCGCGTTGTACGCCGGGAATATGTCGTAGATCGTCGCAAGGTCGTCTGGCGCGAGACAATTTCCGCCGCAAAGCGATCCGGAGGTGTAACGTGGCGCGCGTTTGTGCGGCCGGGCGCGGAAGTCGTTCAATCCGCGAATGTCCGCGACTGCGGGCGCGAGAGCCGAGGGGATGGAGGGTTCTGTGGCATTCGCGAAGTGCGTGTCACCATTGATCTGATATTGATGGATCTCGGTCCGGAAAGCCGCTTCAATTTGCGCGGCGGTTCCGTTCGCGGCGACCCAATTTCGGCCCCTCGCCACAGCTGCTATCGCGAGTCCCTGCGCGCGCAGCCAGGAGGTGATCTGGTCCAGATCGGCCTGGCTGGCGCCGAAACGATCAGCGTATTCCTCCGGGGTCAGCCAACGGTGGTAATCGGGAGATCCGGGAGTCTGTTGTGCGGCCAGAAGTTTGTCCAGATCCGCCTGCTGACCCGCGGTTTTCGCCAGAGTCAGGGTGACCCATGACATCTGTAGTGAAGCGGCAGCGCGCCCGCGGTCGTTCGCGGCGGTCGCTTTAGGATGAATATGGCCGGCAAGCGTGGTGCGTTCGAGATTATCGACCCGTCTTGTGATCTGGTTCCGTTGGGCGCTCGCGTTCATCGCAGCGGCCGCCAGAAATAGAGCAGTGGCTTGGAAAACCTTCATTTTGGCTGCGTGTTCTTTCACTTGGGATGCCGCGCGAAAGGGGTACGTTCCACCAGTTCGGGAAGTTTGCATTCTTGACGAAGGGTGACGCCAAAACCCGAAAGTTGTTTTTGGTAACCGTTTTGTACTAAAATCAGAGTTTTGCGAGTTCGCTCTGGCGTTGAAGTGTGCGCATGAGCATTCAAGCGGTTCTCAGGCAGCAGTTTTCAGGCGAGGTTCATTTCCCAATGCATGCAATTATCGAAACCGGCGGAAAGCAGTTTCGCGTCGCTCCGGGCGACGTGATTCGCGTTCCAAAACTGGCCGCCGAAGTCGGAGCGGAAATCGCGCTCGGCAAGGTGGTCGCTCTGTTTCAGGACAGCGGCGAGTTGTTGACCGGCGACAAGGCGGGCGAGGCTCGCGTCAACGCGACGGTTTCCGCGCAGGATCGCGGCGAAAAAGTTCTGGTGTTCAAGTTCAAGCGCAAGAAGCAGTACAAGCGCACGCAGGGCCACCGGCAGCATTACACGGAGGTTCGTATCCGCGACTTCGTTGCGTAATCGCAAGGAGGCTCTCGACGAGATCAGGTCATGGCGCATAAAAAAGGTTTAGGCAGTTCCAAGAACGGGCGCGATTCGAACGCGCAGCGGCTCGGCGTAAAGGTGTTCGGCGGTCAGTTGGTTCCGGGCGGTTCGATTATCGTTCGCCAGCGCGGCACCCGGATCAAGCCGGGCGCGAATGTAGGCTGGGGCAAGGACGATACTTTGTTCGCGAAGATCACCGGGGTTGTGGAGTTTCGTGATCGCGGCCGCATGGGCAAGTTCGTCAATATCAAAGCCCATGAAGCAGAACCCGTGGCCCAATAACGGGCTCGCAGTTTATTAAAGGGCTGACAATTTCAAAAGGAGTTCGGCCGCTGGTCAACGCGTGAAGTTCACGCCAGGCCAGCGGCTTTTTTCATGTCTGGTTTGTCATGTTAGTCGATGAAGTAAGAATTACTGTAAAAGCGGGTGATGGCGGCAACGGGTGCCTCGCGTTCCGTCGCGAAAAGTACGTGCCGCACGGTGGCCCCAGCGGCGGCGATGGCGGCCGTGGCGGCGACATCGTCATGGTGGCGACCATTCATCGCAACACGCTGCTGCACTTTCGCTTCAATCCGGAGTACACCGCTCAGCGCGGACGCCACGGCGAAGGCAGTAATCGCACCGGCCACGACGGTGCGAGCCTGACGGTTCAGGTACCTGTCGGGACGAGTGTCATCGATGAGGCAACCGGCGACGTGCTGTGTGATTTCACCGAGGACGGGCAGACCTGGATTGCGGCGAAGGGCGGTCGCGGCGGCCGCGGGAACGCCCGCTTTGCCAGCGCGACGCACCAGACTCCGACCGAACACGAAGACGGCAAGGCTGGCGAATTCAAAAAGCTGCAGTTGAAACTCAAGCTGCTGGCCGATGTCGGTCTGGTGGGGTATCCGAATGCCGGAAAATCGACGCTGATTTCGCGCATTTCAGCTGCGCGTCCCAAGATCGCCGATTATCCGTTTACCACTCTGGAGCCGAATCTCGGCGTCGTGCAGATGCCCGATCTGCGCAGCTTTGTGGTCGCCGACATTCCGGGAATCATCGAAGGCGCGCACGAAGGGCCAGGCCTGGGCATTCAGTTCCTGAAACACATCGAGCGCACGAAGGTTCTGGTCCACCTGGTGGATATGTCGGAGACCGGTCGCGACCCGATCCACGATTTCGAGACGCTGATGGTCGAACTCGCGAGCTTCAACGAAGCTCTCGCCACGCGACCGATGCTGGTGGTGGCCAGCAAGATGGATGTAGCGCAGGACCCGGATAAAGTCGCGGCCTTGCGGGATCTGGCCGCTGAACCGAGCACTGCCGTTTTTCGAGATTTCGAGCGCGACCGGGCAGGGAATTGAAGCGCTGAAGTTTGCGCTTGGGGAACGAGTGCTGGTCTGAGGAATGTGGACGTGAGCGGTAGCGTCATCGCCATTCATCATGTGCAATTGGCGATGCCGGCGGGCCGCGAGGCTGAGGCGCGCGCGTTTTACACCGGGATGCTTGGCATTCCTGAAGTTCCGAAGCCGGCGCATCTCGCCGCACGCGGCGGCTGCTGGTTCGAGCGCGGCGATCTCAGGATACATCTGGGTGTCGAGGCCGATTTCCGTCCGGCCCGCAAAGCACATCCCGCTTTGATCGTCGAGAATCTCGCGCGCTTAAAGGCTTTGCTCACCGAGGCGGGCTATACCTTAAGACCCGACGAAGATCTGGCAGGCTATGATCGAACGTATGTCGACGACCCGTTTGGCAATCGTATCGAGTTGCTGGAACCAAAGTGAACGCGGAAAACGATGGACAACCCGCTGAATCCGGTCGAATTGCGCGTGCTCGGCGCTCTCATCGAGAAGGAAAGCACGACGCCCGAGTATTATCCGATGTCGCTGAACGCTCTGGTCGCGGCCTGCAATCAGAAGACGAACCGGTGGCCGGTTACCGAGTACGCGGACGACGATTTGATGGAAGCGATCGACGGTTTGAAGGCGCGTGGGTGTGCCGCGGCCATTACCGGCGGGAGCAGGGTCACTAAATTCGCGCAGCGATTCACCGAGAAGCTGAATCTTGGGCGCCGGGAGACTGCGGTTCTGTGTGTGTTGATGCTGCGCGGGCCCCAGACAGTGGGCGAAATCAAGGGGCGCACAGAACGGATGTACGGCTTCGCGGATCTTGACGAGACCGAGACGGTGCTGCGCAAAATGATTGCGCGTGAGGACGGAGCGCTGGTGCAGCAACTTCCGCACGCTCCGGGGACGAAAGAACCGCGATATGCGCAGACGCTGGCGGGGGCAGTGGAATTCACGCCGCCAGCGCAGTCGGCCGTTTCCTCTGGTCAGGATCGGATCTCGGCGCTGGAGGTTGAGGTCGCGCGATTGCGGGAGGAAGTAGCCGAATTGCGGCAACGGCTTGACGCGGTGCTGAATTAACGGAAGCGGTAGCGAATGCCCCTCTGCTGCCGCTAAAATCGGTTGGTGTCCTTGTGCACGGAGGAGCGATGAACTGGACTTCAGTGCTGCCCTGATCGTGGCTTATACGCCCAATGCTGGCGTTGGCCGCGGGTCTGTACGTCTTCGAATCCCGGGTTGATGCCCGGCTGACCTGCTGCAGGCCGATGTGAAGATTTGAATATAACCATGACGGCGCTCGCGATTGATGTCGCTCTACTCAAAGAAAGGCGGCCTTGTGACCATTGATGAACGGATGGATCGCCTTGAGCGGAGTTTGGGCTCGCAGGATGCGCTCGTGAGGGAGTTGCGCGACGCAGTAACGGTCACAGCGGCCCTCGAAGCCCGCCAGGCACGCGCGCTGCGAGAGCATAGCGAGTGGCTCGAAGCCCATGACAAAGCGATGAAAGAGCATGACGCCCGCATGCAAGAGCAGGACGAGCGCATGAAGATGCTCGACGCGCGCATCGCAAACCTTGTCAGCGGGATCGGCGAGTTTATGCGCCGGGAATCGTCTAAGTAACGATATCGATCCAGCCGTGCTTATCGGCCAGGTGGCCGAACTGAATTCCCTGCAATTCAAAATTCAGCTTCCGGGTCAGCTCACCCGCGCTGCCATCGCGAATGACGATGCGCCGGCCGGTCTCGAAAAGCAGTTCCTTTAAACCAATCACCACGGCGGCGGTACCGCACGCGAAGACCTCAGTGATCTTCCCCGATTCGATCTTGTCGGCTGCCTCATCGATCTGCACCGGCTCTTCCCGGACCGTCACCCCGAGATCGTGCGCCAGCTGAATTACCGAATCGCGCGTGATACCAGGAAGGATGGTGTCATGAAGCGGCGGGGTGATCAGGGTCCCGCCTTCCACGAAGAAAACATTCATTCCGCCCAGTTCTTCCACCTGGCGCTTGCCGCCGGAATCGAGGAACAACACCTGGGAGCAGCCTTTCTTCTTACCCTCTTCAATCGCGTGCAGGCTGATCGCATAGTTGGCCGACGCCTTCACGTCTCCCGTGCCGCCATGTGCCGCACGAGAACTGGTCTCGGCAACGTAAACGCTCACGGTGCTGACCGAACTGGGGCTGGCTTCCTTGAAATACGCGCCTGAAGGCAAAGCCAATATAAAGAAGAGAAACTCCTGTGACGTGCGAACGCCGATGCACGCCTCGGTGCCCATCATAGTCGGGCGAATATAAAGGCTGCCCGGCTCACGCGGCGTCCACTCGGCATCTGTCCGAACCAGAGCTTTAACGGCTTCGACGAAAAACTCCGTGTCCACAGGCGGCATCGCCATTCGCTCGGCGGATCGCGCGAAACGTCTGGCATTTTCCCGCGGCCGGAACAACGCGACTTTGCCGTTCGCCTGACGATATGCTTTCATGCCTTCGAAGATCGATTGGGCGTAATGAAATACGAGAGCCGCCGGGTGAAGCGAAATATTGTGCAGCGCTTCCACGCGCGCGTTCTGCCACAATCCGTTCCGATACTCGGAAACGAACCAGTCTGAGGTAAATGTCTTGCCAAATTCCAGTTTCGCGGGATCAAGTTCAACCGCGGCGTTACTGGCTGGCGGTTGAGCGATCTGAATGTCGAGCGTTGGCATCGATAAAACTCCCGCTAATCGAATTGTAGTATGGCTTTCACGACAAACTCTCTCTTCGGTACTCTGAATGCAGATCTCATGAAGAAAATCGCGCTGCTTTCGCTGCTCATTTTAAGTTCCTGTTCTCGCACTCCGCCGGCGGACACCAAGCCCAATCTTCAGCCGGGCTTCGACGCCATCAGCTCCGATTCCCTTCTGAGCGAGATCAAAACGCTTTCTTCCGATGAGTTCGAAGGGCGCAAACCAGGCTCCGCGGGTGAGCAGAAAACCATCGCGTACATGCAGCAGCAGTTTCAGCAGATGGGATTGAAGCCGGGAAATCCGGACGGCACTTATCTGCAGAACGTTCCGCTCGCCGGCGTCACTTCGAAAACGCAGGCCGATCTTTCGGTCAAGGGCAAGAAGCTCCCGCTGGCAGGCAAGACAGATTATATTGCCCTGTCAAGCCGCTATACCCCACAGGTCGATGTGAAGAACTCCGACATCGTCTTTGTCGGATATGGCGTGGTGGCGCCGGAGTACGGCTGGGACGATTACAAGGGCGTCGACGTCAAAGGCAAAACTATCCTGATGCTGATCAACGATCCGGCTATCCCGGACCCTAATAATCCTTCGAAGCTGGACGACAAGATGTTCAAGGGCGACGCGATGACTTACTACGGTCGCTGGACCTATAAGTACGAAATCGCTTCGGAAAAAGGCGCGGCGGCGGCCATCATCGTCCATGAGACCGGTCCGGCGGGCTACCCGTTCGAGGTTGTCTCGGGAAGCTGGGGCGGCGAGAATTTCGGAATCGTGCGTCCCGACAACAATATGGGCCGCGTCTCTGTCGAAGGCTGGATGACCTATCCCAAGGCAAGCCAACTGTGCCGCATGGCCGGGCTCGATCTGGCTGCGCTCAAGCAGCAGGCGATTTCAAAAGATTTCAAGCCGGTCCCGCTGCCGGGCGCAACGGCCACGTTCAACGTTGAGAACACGCTGCGCAAGATCGAGTCCCACAACGTGGTCGCCAAGCTCGAAGGCAGCGATCCGGCGCTCAAAGATCAGTACGTGATCTATACCGCGCATTGGGATCACCTGGGACGCGATCCGCTTCTGAAGGGTGATCAGATTTACAACGGGGCGGCGGATAACGCGTCCGGCAGCGCCGGCCTTCTCGAAATCGCGAGAGCCTTTACGAAGCTCTCACCCGCGCCGAAGCGCTCGATCCTTTTCCTTTCTGTCACCGCGGAAGAACAGGGCCTGCTGGGAGCCGCGTACTACGCGGCGAATCCGTTATATCCTCTCAAGAACACGCTTGCGGACATCAACATGGATGTCCTCAACACGTGGGGCAAAACGAAGGACATGACGATCATCGGGTTGGGGAATTCAACTCTCGATGACACCGCGACTGCGGTATTGAAGGAACACGGCCGAACGGTCGTGGGCGATCCCGATCCGGGTAAAGGATCCTTCTATCGCTCGGACCATTTTGAGTTCGCGAAACAGGGAGTCCCCGCCCTCGATCCGGACGCCGGTACCGATTACATCGGCAAGCCGCCAGGTTACAGCAAAGAGAAGCGTGATAACTACACGGAGAACGATTATCACAAGCCCTCCGATGAAGTGAAGCCCGACTGGGATCTCTCGGGCGCGGTGGACGACCTGCGCGTGCTTTTCGAGATCGGCGACCGCGTTGCCCAGGCCTCCGCTTTCCCCGAGTGGAAACCGGGCACCGAGTTCAAGGCCAAACGCGACGCAATGATGAAATGAAATAATAATTGCGATGTCGATCCATCGATACGTCCTGCACAACGGCCGGATTCGCGAAGCGTCGGAGGGTGGCTTGTTCCCGGGGCAACTGGGTTTGCTCGCCGGATGGGGCGTCTTCAGCACGCTGCGCGTTATGGACGGGACCGTGTTCGCCTGGGAGCGGCACTGGCAGCGGATGTCGCGCGATGCGCGGCTTCTCAATGTGGCGATGCCGCCTGATGCGGACGCAATCGAGCGAGACTTAGTCCGTCTGGTCGATTCCAACAAAGCGCCCGATTGTACGCTGCGGCTGGTGGTCGTTCGCAACGGCGGCGGCTTGTGGGAAGGCCCGGCGAGCGGACGCGAGAGCGACGTCATCGCGCTGACCACGGGTTTGAAACAGTGGGGCAGCAGCGTTCGTCTGGGAGTGCAGCCCCACGCGCGGCACGCAGCCAGCGACTTCGCGCGAGCCAAGATGCTGTCATGGGCACCCAATCTCAGATGGTTTGAACAAGCGCAGGAGCAGGGTCTCGATGAAGTTGTTCTGCTGAATGAATTCGGCAACGTGGCGGAGTGTACTTCGGCCAATATCTTCGCGGCGATCGGCAACCGCGTTTTCACGCCTCCGCTGAGCGACGGCTGTTTGCCCGGAATTACTCGGGAAGTTCTCCTCGAAGAAGTGCATGTTCCTGGCATTGAAATGGCGGAGAGAAGCCTCACGGTCGAAGAACTCGAAAACGCTGATGAGGTCTTCATCACGTCCACTACCCGCAATTTATTGAAGGTGCGCGAAATCGCAGGCCGACAGCTCAAGGACGAAGACAGAGTTCGCGAGCGGCTATCGAGCGCCTTCCAGGCTTACCTCGAAAATGACATCGCAAGGCGCAAAAGGACGCCCGCTGTCGTTTAAGAGCGGCCTGTGACGAATGTCGGTCGAGTGTCCCCGGTGCGGCAGCCGATATCTCCGTCCTTCCCGCTCCCGCAGCTTTTCGGAAACACTCGGACGCGTCCGCTTTCAGGCGCCATTGCGCTGCCTTGATTGCGAGCACCGCTTCATCACGCGCAGTTTTCCGTGGGCCGACTGGCGGTACGCGCGATGCCCGCACTGCTTTCGGATGGATCTGAACGGATGGACGGGCAAAACGTTCCAACCGCCCTTCTTTATGGGTTTGAAGATATCCCTGGGAGCGATTCGCTTGCGCTGCGAATACTGCCGCATCAATTTTGCGAGCTTCCGCAAGCGCAAAGAATCGTTCACTTTCCATCGCTGGAAGAAATTCGATCGCGGGGCATAAGCTCGCGCGTATTAATTGCCGGCCGCAACCTTTTCCACGCTATCGACCGTAAAAAATTCCACCCGTGCTTTTCCCGATTTGAGTGTGAGACCAAGCCCCCGAATCGCGTTCATAATATGGGCGGGATCGAGAGGATTCGGCGCGCTTTCGTCCGGTGTCAGGTCCAGCGTGAAATCAAAATCGCCGCCGAGGCCGGTCCTGTCCACGATCACACGCCCGAGTTGCCGTGAGAAAACGTCCGTCAGTTGAGCAAGGGAGAATCCCGTCGCGACGATGTGATACGAGAGTGCCTTCTGATCCGGCCCGTCTTGTGGAGCGATTCGGATGCCGTGCACCTCGCCGTCTGTGGCCGGGAAAAGCCGCGGAGGCGTCTTCCCGGTTGAGATCACGTATACCGGAAGCTCCTTGCTCTCGTGATGAACCTTCAACATGAAGCGCTCCGCCAGCAGCGTCCGCATCATCGCTTTCATCTGCGCGTCAGTGGCGTTTCCTTCGGCTTTAGCGACAATGTCGTATCGATCGGTCCCCATCCAGGAAGGGCCGTCGGAGTGTTGAGAAGGCTGAATTCCGTAAGCCCATTCCAGCAGAAAGGTCACGGTCGTCGCATTCGCTCTGAAGCGGCCGCCCGGAAGAGTGAACTGAGCCATTCCGGCATGTTCTCCCGCGCGCGCCGGAGTCCCCGGTTTACACGGAATGATCGAGGCCACTTCGAAGGCCTGAGCTTTGGTGACCTCCTCGCAGTGCGCGTGATCCATAGATAAAAACAGCAGCGCCGCGAGTGTAAGGGTTCTTGTCATGAACCGACTGTAAGGTGCCCGGTCCCCTTGCGTTGTCCGAAAATGCCAGGATTCGTCAAGAACCGCCAGGCCCTTGACACATCTTGACGGTCGAGGCCCGCAACAGGTCTTAGAATAAAAGCTCCTGCCGTTTCGATGGAAGGCGTTCTGGTTGTTGACGACGATGCCGCACTCTGTCACCTCGTAACGCGCTTCCTGGCAGGCGAAGGATTTCAGATTACCTGGGCCTTCAGCGGCGAGGCAGGCATCGAACACGCCCTCACCGAAAACTACTCCCTGATCATGCTCGACGTGATGATGCCCGGCAGGGACGGGTTCGATGTCTTGCGCCACATCCGGCAACACTCCCGCACCCCGGTTTTGATGCTGACTGCCCGCGGGGACACGCACGACCGCATCCACGGGCTCGAGATGGGCGCGGATGATTACCTGCCGAAGCCATTCGATCCCGCTGAACTGGTCGCGCGCATCCGCGCAATCCTGCGAAGATCGGCTTCGCCGCGTCCAGTCGGCAGCTCGATCTCCATCGGAACCATCGAGCTCGACGGCGGGGCTCGCACCGTGCGCCGCGCCGGGATGCCCATCGATCTGACTACCGTCGAATTCGATCTCCTTGCGGCTCTGATGCGAGTCGCCGGGACTACGGTCAGCCGTGTGCATCTGTTCCGGAGCGTTCTGGGCGGGATTTTTCTCCGTTCGACCGCAGCATCGACACACACGTTTGCAACCTCCGTCGGAAGCTCGGCCCTCTCGATGACGGCGGAGAGCGCATCAAGGGAGTTCGCGGCGCCGGCTACCTGTATGCCTTACCGGCGAAAGCGGTCGTCCGGTGAGAAGGCTGTTTACCAGTATTTTCCTGTGGTTCTGGTTCACGCTTCTCGTTGTCGCGCTCGTCGTCGCGTCATTCCTCGCACATTTCGGTCTGCGGCGCGGATTGCTCATGCGACTGACCCTCCACGACCTTCTGCTGTTCTCGATCGCCGGCGGAATCTTTTGTTACTTCATCAGCCGCCATGTGACGAAGCCTCTCGATAAGCTGAGCGAGGCGGCCGCGAGCATTGCCGCGGGGCGTCTCGATGCCCGCGTAGACCCTTCGCTCCTCCACCGCCGCGATGAGATCGCCGACCTTGCCCGCGACTTCGACCGGATGGCGGAGCGGATCGACGCCCTGGTCACCGGGCAGCGAAGATTGCTTGGCGACGTTTCACACGAACTGCGCTCACCCCTGTCGCGCCTGATTGTCGCGCTGAGTCTGGTGAAGCAGGCCTCAGGCGAAGAAACTTCGGAAAATCTGGAACGAATCGGGCTGGAAGCGAGAAGACTCGACACAATGATCGGCCAGTTGCTGGCGCTGACACGAATCGATAGCGGTCTGGACAGAGGCTCTGCGGTACTGTTCGACCTCACCGGTCTGGTCCAGGAAGTGGCAAACGACGGCGATTTCGAGGCGCGCGCATGCAATCGCAGTGTGGTGATTATCGAAGCCCCTGCCTGCACAGTGGTGGGATTCGAAGAGGTCATGCGGAGCGCGGTCGAGAACGTCGTCCGGAACGCGATCCGATATACCGGTGAAGGAACCGTTGTCGGGATCTCGCTCCAGGTCGCCGACTCACGAGCGGTGATTCGAATTCGCGATCACGGGCCTGGCGTTCCGGAAACCATGCTGTCGGAGATCTTCCTGCCCTTCCGGCGTTTCGCGAACAGTAACGGCGACGGCGCCGGACTGGGACTCGCGATTGCCGAGCGCGCGGTGACTGTCCATCAGGGAACAATCCGCGCGATGAATGCCGCCGAGAGTGGGTTGATCGTCGAAATCGGCTTGCCGTACAAAGACGTCCAGGGTTTACGGCACGATTGAGCGAACCGCCGGCATGCACGGCGTTCGATCTGCGGCGGAAGTGCGCCGGATTTCGTTATTTGCCGCTCGCCATGAAACGCTTTTGGCGTCCCATGGGTCAATGCGCAAAATACGTCCTCCACGGCCTGCATTACCGCTGGAGCTGGAAACTCGGAACGGCCTTTCACTCGCCCGCAACGACGATGTTGCCACCATTGCGGGGTCGGTGTTCCTGGCCTGCCCCTTCGTTTCCACGCCGGAAAATCTCCGCGAACCCGTTCGGCTCGAAGCTCTCCACTCGGTTCGGTTTCGAAGCCGATACCGGGCGAATTCGTCACTCCGAACCCGTTGCCCGCGACCAAATCCAGCACTCATGCGACGCCATCCCGCATCCACTCCCCTTTGGGTTTTTGAACCCTCCAGATCAAAGCGTTCGACCGGCCTCATCGCATGAAGCTCGCCTGATCTGACTCCCGATCAGTCTTCACTCCCCGCCGCGTTTCTCTTTCGATTACGCTTCGGATCGCTTGAACTACCGTTCGTCTCGTCCGGCTATCGTCCCTTAAACCCTGGAACTTCCTCGATCATGATCGCGAACGCGGCTGAGGTCAATGAAAAAGAGGTCGGTTTCAGCGGGTTTCCTCAGCTTTGTGACGCTGTAGTTTCAGCTTGTTAGGAGCTCTCCCGGTGAATTCCTTGTGCATAAATCAGCGGTCGGGAATTTTGTTCCCTGAGCCGCCCGATTCGAATCCAGAGCGGAAGCATGGCCGAAAACCACCAGGCTGGTGGCTTACGTCGGGTCCGTTTCGTTTAGAGACCCAATGTTTTCAGTGACTTTGCAGGTCTAAGCTTTGGCTGTTCATTTGCGTAAAGGGAATCGAGCATGGGACAGGGAGCCACAACGATGAAGTTCCAGGACATGAAAAAGATTTCGGCTGTTTGCCGTCTTTCGATCGGGATGATGGCGGTAGCAGGATTTGCGCTCGCACAGGACGAGACGCCGCACGCCTGGCGCAGCGTTGACAATCCTCCGCCCGCAGCGCAGGCCCAGAGCGCTCCCGATCAGTTCAGTCAGGCGGCGCCAAATCCGGGCTTTTCTAATAGCCCGCAAGGTGGCGGGCAGGGGGCGCCTTACCCGGGTCCGGCGGCAGGACCATATCCAACTGCGGCTCCTCCTCCGAACTACATCATTCCCTCTCAGTTGACGATCAGGCCGGGAACTTACGTCACTATCCGAACGAATCAGTGGTTGTCTTCGGACCAGAATCACGTCGGCGACACGTTTACCGCCACACTCGAGCAGCCGGTGATCGTCGACGGGATCGTTGTCGCTGAGCGCGGCCAAAGCGTCTTCGGACGCATCACGGAAGCCCAGAAGGCCGGCATGGTCGAAGGCACCTCGCGTCTTGGAATGCGATTGACCAGTTTGACGCTGGCAGATGGGCAGCAGGAACCGATTCAGTCGCAGATGATAAACCGCTCCGGTCCGACTTCGAATGGCCGTGACGCGGCTGCAATTGGGGGAACCACAGCATTGGGCGCAGCCATCGGCGCCGGCGTCGACTGGGGGAGAGGAGCCGCCATTGGCGCTGGCGCCGGGGCCGCCGCCGGTATAATCGGGGTGCTTTTGACGCGCGGCCATCCGACCGTCGTCTATCCGGAAACCGTTATGACGTTCCAGCTTACTGCGCCGGCTACGGTCGCGACGGATCGCTCGCCTCAGGCCTTCCAGTATGTGAATACGCAACAGGATTCCGGTCCCGCGCCGCCACCCACCCCTGCTCCCCAACAGGGCGCGCGACCGCCTGCGATCTCATGCTATAACTGTGCGCCTCCGCCTCCCGCGCCGGCGCCTTATGCCGCACCCTACTATGCGCCGTATCCGTACCCTGCGTATGGTTACCCGTATCCGGTCTACGGCGGTTTCTCGGTGGTGGTGGGTCCCCGCTACGGATACTATGGCCGTTATGGATGGGGCTACCGGGGCTATTATCACCACTAAATTTCATCCAGCACAGACCGACAAGACCGATGATGAAAGCGGCGCTCTGTGTGGGCGCCGCAATTTTTTACAGGAGGGTCTCCAAAGACGCTCCACCACCGTTTCACTGCGCCGGTTCCCCGCCCGTTACCGGTGCCCGCCGGGTAGGCGGACCTCTTATCAATCCCGGAGGCCCATTCAGGACCCGCCGCTAAGCTGCAAGCCGCTGCTGAACAACGATGTGCAGCCGGCAACACAGTTACTATGGTTAATCCTATGAACCCCTACGCATCCTGGCTGGGCGACAGAGATCCGCTGGAAGTCATCCGGGCCACCCCCGCTCGTACCGAAAGTCTCATCACGCAAAACGGCACAGGGACACTCAATCGCCCCCCTGCGCCCGGTAAGTGGAGCGTCCGCGACATTCTCAGCCATCTGGCCGATTGCGAAATCGTCTTCGCCTTCCGTTTACGCCAGGCACTGGCGGAGGATCATCATGTCATTCAGCCATTCGATCAGGACGCCTGGGCGGTGACTTACGGCCGAAACGACGCGGTAATTGCTCAGGTCGTGTTTTCCGCAGTTCGGCGATGGAACCTTACGCTGATACAGGGGATGAGCGCGGCGGATCTCGCGCGAACCCTGAATCATCCGGAGCGTGGCGATATGACGTTGAAGGTAGTGGTTGACACAATGGCCGGCCACGACCTGAATCATCTGGGTCAGATCGAAAAAATTCTGGCTAACCCATTATAGTGGTTCGAGGAGAGCAATCATGGCGGGCGGCTTCAAACAATTTCTGTTGCGCGGCAACGTGGTCGATCTGGCGGTGGGCGTTGTCGTCGGCGCCGCTTTTGGCGGGGTGGTGACCGCATTTACGAAAGACCTTCTGACCCTCTCATCGCGGCGGTCGCCGGCAAGCCGGATTTTTCCGCAATTCAGTTCACGATCAACAACAGCAAATTTCTGATCGGCGACTTCATTAACGCGATCGTTTCGTTCCTGCTCGTGGCAACGGCGGTCTACTACTTCGTCGTTCTGCCGGTGAACGCATTGGTTTCGCGCGCTCGCAAAGAGCCGCCGGCCGATCCGACCACGAAGAAATGTCCGGAATGCATGAGTGAGATCGCGATTTCGGCGAAACGTTGCGCGTTCTGTACCAGTCAGTTAGCTGCGTGACGGCGCACAGTATCGGATGCGGAAGCCGCCCTGCGGCCGTATGCTACGGTGGAGTTTCCCGGCTATTCTTCCACCCGCATGAATTTCGACCGCTCAGTCGCGCGTCTGATCGACCACACCATCCTCAAGCCCGAAGCGATTCGGGATGATGTCCGGCAGGTCTGCGCCGAGGCCTTGAAGTTCGAATTCGCCAGCGTTTGCGTCAATGCCTTCTGGACCAAACTGGTGGCGGCGGAATTGAAGGGATCCCCGTCAAGGTCTGCACGGTCGCGGGATTTCCGCTCGGCGCAACTCACACGGCGGCGAAGGTCGCCGAAACGCTGGGCGCGCTGCGTGACGGCGCGGAAGAAATCGATATGGTCATCAATATCGGCGCACTGCGCGGCGGCGAGCGCGATCAGGTGAAGTCCGATATCGAAGGCGTCGTGCTGGCGAGCCACGGGCACGGCGCAATCGTGAAAGTGATCATCGAAACCTGTCTTCTCGACGACACTCAGAAGTCACTTGCGTGCCGTCTGGCGCAGGATGCGGGCGCGGATTTCGTGAAGACATCGACCGGATTCAGCAAGGCCGGGGCCACGGTGGCCGACGTTGCGCTGATGCGCCGGACCGTCGGCTCGTCAATGGGCGTCAAAGCTTCGGGCGGCATCCGCACCCTGGCGGATCTCAAGGCGATGGTGGCCGCCGGCGCCACGCGGATCGGCGCCAGCGCGAGCGTCCGCATCATGCAGGAAAGCGCTCAGGAAAATACCGCGGAGAGCGGGCACGAGTCTGACCATGACCGCGCCTCGCGCAAAACCGGCCGTACGGTTCCGCGAACGCAGCGAACTGCTCGATTTCCTGCTCGAGGTCGCGACGCTGACGTCGGAGACTCTCGAACTGGACGAGTTGCTCGCCAACGTCGCCGAGATCGTGCGCCGCGTCATCTCCGTACGATCTTTTCGCCATCCTGCTGTTCAACGACAAGCGGAAAGACCTGCGCATTCGCTATGCGCGTCGGCCATCGCGAAGAGGTGGTGCACAATCTCGCGCTCGCTCTCGGGCGAAGGAATTGTCGGTCGGCTGCCGCCGACCCGGCGAACCGATTCTGCGTGCCGGACGTCAAGACCGACGACCGCTATCTGAGCGCGTCCGACATTCGTGCGCAGCGAACTTGCGCGTGCCCATGATCGCGCGGCAGCGACTGGTCGGCGTCATCGACGTGCAGTCCACGCGCGCTGGGCGCTTCAAGGATTACGACCGCGCCATGTTGAGCCTGATCGCGGGGCGCGTCGCGGCGGCCATCGACAACGCGCAGCTGTACCGGCGCGCCGAGCGCCAGTACCGGACCATCCGCACACTGTCCCGGGTCTCGAACGAATTCGCTTCCATTCTCGACATCGACGAGCTCCTGAGCAAGGTGGCTTCGAGCGTACGCGGGCTGATCAACTACGATGCGTTCAGCATTCTGCTGGTCGATGCCGAGCAGCAGGCCTTCTGCGGCATCGGTTCAGCATTCGTTACGATCAGCGGGTCAATCTGGACAACATTCCCGGTCGGCAAGGGAATCACGGGCGCGGCCGCGACTTCGCGCGAAGTGGTGCGAGTCCACGACACGACCGACGGACTCCCGCTATATCTGCTTCGCATCCGGGAATTCGTTCCGAGATCGCCGTGCCGTTGATCCTGCAGGATCGCGTGATCGGCGTGCTGAATCTGGAAAGTGAACGTATCGGATACTTCACGGAAGACCATGCGCGCACGCTGACGTCTGCTGGCTCCGTCGGTCGCGATCGCCGTGGAGAATGCGCGGCTCTATAACGAGATCGGCGAACGCGAACGGCGCATGCAGGAGGATCTCAAGGCCGCGTTCGAACTGCAGACCGTCCTGCTGCCTCCGAAGCGCCGGACGTGGAAGGTCTCGATATCGCGATCGGCTTGCGGCCCGCGCGTGAGATCTCCGGCGATCTCTACGATTTCTTCGAGCATACGAACTCGCACTTCGCGATCGCGTTCGGCGATTCGAGCGGCAAGGGCGCCGCCGCCGCGCTCTACGGGGCCATGGTGAATGGCCGCATGCGAACGCTCGCGCCGCGCCGCCGCAGTCCGGCCGAGTTGATGAAAGCGCTGAACGACGCGCTGATGCAGCGCAAGGTCGAAGGCCGCTACGTCACGCTGCTGATCGTGCTGTGGCACGCGCACTCGAAGTCGTTCACGATGTCGAACGCGGGCGGGTCGCCGCCGATGATCTGCCGCGGCAACGAGATTCTCAAGGTGGAGGTGGAGGGCGTGCCGCTCGGTCTGCTGGAAAATCGCGAATACGATGAAGTGGTTTTTCAGGCGATGCGAAGGCGATCTGGTGGTGCTGTTTTCGGACGGCGTCTCCGACCATCTGAGCCCCACGGGCGAAGAGTACGGCCGCGGGCGGCTGGCGAGGTGGTGCGCGCTGCTGCAGTCTGACACCGAAGCAAATGGTTGCGGAAATTTTTGCCGATCTCGACGCTTCAACACGGATCGTTTCGACGATCAGACGCTGCATCGTGATGCGCGTCGAAGCGCTGAAGCTCGACAGATCTGATGTTCGAATATCGGGGCGGCAGGCTGTATTGCGAGGAAGTCGATCTCGACGAAATCGCGCGCATCGGCCGCGCACACCGTGCTACGTCTATTCGTCGCGCTCGATTCTCGAAGCGTACCGGGCTTACGACGATGCGTTCGGCGACGTGCCGCACATGGTCTGTTACGCCGTGAAGGCGAATTCGACGCTCGGCGTGCTTTCGCTGCTCGCGCGCGCCGGAGCGGGCTTCGATATCGTTTCGGGCGGTGAGTTGTTTCGCGTACTGCAGGCCGGCGGCGATCCTTCGCGGGTGGTCTTTTCGGGCGTCGGCAAGACCGCCGCCGAGATCCAGCTGGCTCTCGCGAACGGCATCTGCAATTTCAATTGCGAGTCGGAAGCGGAACTGGCGGAGATCGACGCCATCGCGGAGAAGCTGAATGTCGTCGCGCGCTTTTCGCTGCGGGTGAATCCGGATGTGGACGCGGCAACGCACCCTTACATCAGCACCGGTCTGCGCGATCACAAATTCGGCGTGGATATCGCGGACGCCGAGCAGCTCTACGCATCGGTCGCGCGCATTCAAACATCTGCGGGCGGCGGGCGTGAGCTGCCACATCGGCTCGCAGATTCTGGATTTTTCGCCGATTCTGGAAGCCGCGGGCAAGGTTCTTGCGCTGATCGAGCGGCTGCAGGCCGACGGGCATGCGATCGACCACGTCGATCTGGGCGGCGGCCTCGGTATCGCGTATCAGGCGGCGGATCGCGCGCCGGGAATCCGGGAGTTTATCGAGCACGTTGCGGAGCCGGATCGGCCGCGACGGCTTGACGGTGATGGTCGAGCCCGGGCGTTCGATCGTCGGCCCGGCGGGCAGTGCTGCTGACGCGCGTGCTGCTATCGCAAGAAGACTCCGTCGAAGGAGTTCGTGGTGGTGGATGCTGCGATGAACGATCTGATCCGGCCCGTCGCTCTACCGCTCGCATCACGACATTCTGCCGCTGCAGGCACGTGCCGACCGCGGATCGATTGTCGCCGATGTGGTCGGGCCGATCTGCGAGACGGGCGATTTCCTCGCGCGCGATCGTGAGCTGGCCGATGTGCAGCCGGGCGAATATCTGGCGATCGCCTCGGCGGGCGCGTACGGTTTTGCGCAGTCTTCGAATTACAACTCCCGTCCGCGCGCGGCCGAGGTGCTGGTGGATGGCAACCAGTGGCGCGTCATCCGCGAACGCGAAAGCTATGCGGATCTGATCAGAGGCGAAACGGTATGAGTGAAGGTAAAAGGATCCTCGTTATCCCGATCGGAAAATTCCACGCGCCGAAGTCACATTTCGCCGAAGACCGGGACGCGGTATATCGACATCAGTCGCGTCGGCTCCGGCCCGATTGCGCGCAGCGGTGACCGGACTCTCCGCCAGGCGCAACTCGACACCCCTTATCGCGAAGGCGGATGGACCATTCGCCAGGTCGTGCATCATGTTCCCGACAGCCACATGAACGCGTACATTCGTTTCAAGCTGGCGCTCACCGAGACGGATCCGGTCATCAAACCTTACGATGAAGCGGCCTGGGCGCGACTGAATGATAGTCGTCGGACACGCCCATCGACGTTTCGCTGACGATTGCTCGATTGCCTGCACCAGCGCTGGGTTGTTCTGATGCGCGGTATGACGGAACAAGACTGGCAAAGACGGTACATCCACCCCGAATCGGGCACGATGCCGCTCGACCGCGTGCTGGCCCTTTACGCCTGGCACTCGGACCACCACATAGCCCACATACTTGTGGGGCGGGCCCCCCGGCATGCCGCCGGGTCCCAGCCCCGCGCTTAGCGTCGAACCAGCTTCTGCAGCTTCTCGAAAGCCTTCTCCATACCCTGCGGCTTCGTCAGCACATCCGCGAACAAATCCCCCACGCGCGCGAAGCGCTCCGGCGCATTTCCAATATTGAATTGCGAAGGATGCAAGACCCGGTTTCACTTCATCCCACGCGAGCGGGGTCGAGACGGGCGCGCCCGCGTAGGCACGCGCCACGTAGGGCGCAGCAGATCGTCTTGCTTTCGCGCGATCTGCAGGTAATCGAAATAGACTCTGTTCTTCTCCCGCGTCTCAACCGCGCGCGGCGTCGTAAACAGATCCGGCCGGTCGCTCCGCGAGCATTCGCGCGATCACTTCCGCAAATGTGCGCGCCTGTTCGTAGGAGTAATGCGGCTTCGATCGGGTATATAGATATGCATCCCGTCGCCGCCGGTTGTTTTCGGATAGCCCGCAAGCCCGATCGCATCGAGCTTCGCCTTCACCAGCAGCGCCGCTTCGACGATCTTGTCGTACGGGCACTCCTGCGGATCGAGATCGATCAGAATGTAATCCGGATGATCGAGTGACCCCACGCGGCTCATCCATGGATTCTGATCGATGCAGCCCAGGTTGGTCAGATAGAGCAAGACTTGCGCGATTATCGGCCAGCACGTAGCGGATGGTTTTCCTTCATGGCCAATCGTCTCCGTGCGCAGCCACGACGGGTAGCCGCCGGCGTGTTCTTCTGAAAAAAGATACTGCTCATGAATCCCGTTCGGATAGCGCTTGAGCGAGAGCGGACGATCTTTCAGATACGGCAGCAGCAGAGACGCGACGGCATCGTAGTAGTTCAGCAAGTCGCGCTTTGTATAGCCGTCTTCCGGGTAAGTAAATCTTGTCCAGGTTGGTGAACTTGAGCTGTGCCCGTCGATTTCAGTCGTCACTTCCTTGCTTGATCAGCCGGCAGAAAACGCCGGCGGCGGGACTTCTCTCGCTGGCTGACTTCCTCGCGCATGACCTCAACCGGCGCCTTGTCGTCGCGCAGGCCGAGAAAGACCGGCGCGCGGAGTTTCCTGTCGTCGGTCCAGTTGGCGAATTTGATCTGCGCGACCAGCTTCGGTTTCACCCATAGCGTTCCGGGCAGGATCTTTCCGTCTTTCCGCTTTCGCGAAAGGCATTCTTCTCGGTCTTCAGCGGCTCGAGCAAGAGACCACAGTTCCGCAAGGTTGCGGGCATTGAAACCCGGTTCCGACGTTGCCGGCGTAATGCAGCTTGCCCATCTTCGTAGATAGCCCGAGCGCGAGCGACCCGAAGTAATCGCGTTCGCCCGGCGTGTATCCGGCGATGACGAATTCCTGTTCGAAGGTCAGCTTGATCTTCAGCCAGTTGGGGCTGCGGCGCGATTCGTAAACGCTGCTGCCGAGCTTCGCAATCAGCCCTTCGAGCCCGCTCTGCCGCGCCACTTCGAGCAGTTCTTCGCCGCCGTTCTCGAAGTGCTCCGAAATGCGCAGCAGCGGGAAGGCTTTCACGATCTTCTGCAGAAGACGCTTTCGCTCGATCAGCGGCGACGCGCCGCAGATCGAAACCATTCAGATAAAGCAGGTCGAAGACGTACAGATGGACCGGGTTCTTCTGCGCCAGTCTTCGCCATCGCATTGGCGTCTTTCAGATGAATCCGCGGCTGAATCAATCTCGAAGTGCGAGACGCCGTGCTCGTCCAGGACAACGATTTCGCCGTCCAGAATCGCCTCTTCCGCATCGATGTAGTGCGGGCAGGACCTGCAACTCCGGATACTGCGTCTCGCAGCGGTTGTTGTTGCGCGTGTAGATGGTGAGCCGATCCGCTTGCTGATGTGCAGCAGGCCGCGAACACCGTCCCATTTCACTTCGAAGATCCAGTCTGTCCCTTGGGCAACCGCTCGGTAAGCGTCGCGCCCATCGGGCGCGAAGAAGCCCGGCATCGGGGCTTCAACGGCTCCGGGAAGCTTGTCAGGACTTACGGCTGGTACTTTTTTTTTAGCGGGTCGCGGCTTTTTCCGGTGGGCTTGTGGGCAGGCAGATCGGCGGCGATCTCCTCCTGCGTGCGGCCGGTCTTCACGCTGTATGCGAAATCCTCGATATTCCACGGAGTCTGCGCGTCGTCTCCTTCTTCTTGATGATCAGCCACTCGTTGCCTTTGCCCCGGTTCTTCATGTGGACAATCGCCCACGTTCCATTCAGCTTCTCGCCGTGCAAGTGGAACTTGAGATCGCCGCGCGCGATCTGCGCCAGCGCCGGATTCCTCGCCGATCAGGTCGAACGTCCCGCGGTCCCATAGCATCACGCTGCCGCCGCCATAGTTGCCCTTCGGGATGTTGCCTTCGAAGTCGCCGTAGTCGAGCGGATGGTCCTCCACCATGGCCGCGAGGTGCTTCACCGAAGGGTCGAGCGACGGACCTTTGGGCACGGCCCAGGATTTCAGCGTGCCGTCGATTTCCAGCCGGAAGTCGTAGTGCAGGCGCGTTGCGTTATGCCGCTGGATGAAGAACCGGCCGCCGTGCGCCGGGCTTTTGACACGGCTTTTCGGGCTTCGGCTCGGGAGTTCTGCGGAAGTCGCGTTTCTTGCGTATTCCTCAAGAGACATAAAGCTTTGGAAATGTTCCTGATTCCATGTTATAGCTGGAACATGGCGACTAGTGTCTGGAAGGGTCATCTGACGTTCGGGCTGGTTTCGCTCCCTGTGCGATTGTTCACGGCCGCGCGCAGCGAGAGCCTCAGTTTCAACCAGCTCCACAAGAGCGACAACTCACGCATCAAGCAGGTGATCTACTGCCAGGCGGAAGACAAGCCGATTCCGCGCGACGAAATCGTCAAGGGTTACGAGTACGAGAAGGGCAAGTACGTCGTCATCCAGGACGAGGACATCAAGAAGGTCGCGCCGAAGACCGCGAAGGTGATGGAGATCCAGGAGTTCGTCAAGGCCGGCGACGTGGATCCCGTCTATCTGGAGAGCTCGTACTACATGGCGCCGGACGAGGGCGGCGAGAAGCCCTACGCGCTGCTGTTCGAAGCGCTCAAGGAGACGAAGTATTACGCCGTGGCGAAGATCGCCATGCACAATCGCGAGCACATCGTGATCGTGCGGCCGGGCGAGCGCGGCATGGTGCTTCACACCATGTATTACGCCGATGAAGTGCGGCGCAGCGAAGAGTTCCGCACGGATACCAGCAAAGTTTCGGAGCGCGAAATGAATCTGGCGAAGATGCTGGTGGAATCGCTCGCGGCCGAGTTCGAGCCGGAGAAGTATCACGATACTTATCGCGACAATCTGCGCAAGATGATCGAGGCGCAAGGTCGAAGGGCACAAGGTGGTCGAGACGCCGGAGGCGCATATCGCGCCGGTGATCGACATCATGGAGGCGCTGAAGAAGAGCCTCGAGGCGCGGAAGCCTCCGAAGACCGCGACCAGCGGCGGTCGGGTCGTCAGCGAGTGAGGAAGAATCGGCTGAGCGGTTTCCGAGGAGCCGAAACGCAAACGCGCCCCGCGCAAGATCAAAACCGCCTGAGTTGAATTGAGGCACAGGTGCCGCCGCGAATATCGTTGTCTAAAGTTTCACGGGGTCTGATTACCCTGGCGGGTTTGTGGTTGGCGAGCGTCCTTTCGAATGGCTACACCATTTTCTTCTCGGCGCTGGTCCGAAAAAGCCCCGAAGCCTGAAACTGCAGCCCCTTTCACCACAGCGTCAAACTTAGGTAATCTTAATCATGTCCGGCAAGATGGCATGGCTATTTTGCATTGCCATACCGATCGCGCTATCCATTTCCGCGCAAGTCACTATCGAGCCGCGCCCCAGACCAGACGCGCAGCGAACGCAGACAAAACCCACTCTCCGGGTAGACACGAATCTCGTGCTGGTGCCCGTTACAGTCACCGATCCGTTTCGCCGCCCGGTAGTGGATCTTGAGAAGGACAACTTCCATATCTTCGACAACGGCCAGGAACAATCCGTTGCCTATTTCGGCACGGAAGACGACCCGATCGCACTCGGCCTGGTTCTGGATACCAGCGGCAGCATGGGAAACGACCTCCAGCCGGCGCGGGCCGCAGCAGAAGCGTTCTTTGAGGATTCGAATCCGGAAGATGAGTTTTGTCTGGTGGAATTCAACAGCACTGCGCGCCTCGAAATTCCCTTGACGCGCAGTGTGGGAGACATCTACGATCGACTTCTGTTTTCGCGTGCGGGCGGTTCGACCGCGTTGATTGACGCGATCTACCTCGGCCTGAATGAGATCCGGAAATCGAAGAAGCCGAAAAAGGCGCTCGTGATCATTTCCGACGGCGGCGATAACAACAGCCGGTATACCGAGGCAGAATTGAAGCGATTCCTGACTGAAACAGACGTGCTGATTTACTCGATCTTTGCCTTCGGCACCGGAGCGGGAAGCGAGATCGACGGCCCGGGCTTTATGACGCGGATTGCGGAAGAGAGCGGCGGACGGGCACTGGCGGATGCCGGATCCTTTGCCGAGCGAGCGCATAAAATCGGCATCGATTTGCGCAATCGTTATCTCCTGGGCTATGTTCCGCGCGACGAAGCGCGCGACGGCCGCTATCATCGCATCCAGGTGAAGCTGGCTCCGCCTCGAGGTCTGCCGCGGCTTCAGGCGCACTGGCGCCAGGGATATTACGCCCCGGACAACTGACCTGAACAAGGTCAATGGTCGGATTGTGTTGCGACTCTGTCGATGACCAGGATCTCTCCGAGGAGTTTGAGCACCGGCTCCGGCGGCTATTAAGTGGGGCCGGGCCATGGGTGCTCGCGCGCACTTCTGAGGAACACGCGCCAAACGGGTCACGTCCGCGCCGCCGCCGAAATGCGTGTTCCTTCCGTTTCCGGGCGGCGCGGGAGAGCGCCCTTTGCACTTCTGACTCTCTAATTCTTCCCGAACGCGTAGAACTTGTTATTGCCGGTAAATTCCGGAACGCCGAGCTTCGTATACCCGGCCCCCCAGAAGACCTTATTGCCCACGATTGTGGCGCCGGCGTTCACGGATGAGCCTGCCGCGTAACTCCAGATAATACTGCCGTCGGCCGCATTCAAGGCAAACATGGTCGGAGCCGTTGCCGAACCCGCCATCGAGCCCGCATAGACAACGCCGGTCGACACGGCAAGCGGGGCGAGATCAACCGCTCCATTGGGATCCGGTACTTGCCAAAGGATCTTTCCCGTCACGGGACTAAGCGCAGCCCATGATCCGGCACTTCCCAGACTCGCCGGGCGCCCGAGACTCGTGTAGGCAAGACCGTTAAAATTCGAGATCGCAACGTAAATGCGCACGCCGTCGCTCGCCGATCCCCACAGTATGCCGCCCGCCAGGGAGCCGGGACCCACCTGGGTCTTCCACAGCACGCCGCCCGTATCCGGATCGAGAGCGTAATAAATGCCGCTCTTCTGGCCGGCGCCAAGAATTGTCTTCGCCGTCTTGCCGATCGTGTAAGTGATCTCATTCGGCGCGGAGCCGAAATCGTAGTCGGGACCCGGGGCCGGCGGGCAGTTGGTCAACGTCGCGAAGCAATCGTTGTTCCAGAAGTCACTGCCATTAATGATGCCTTCGGCGGTCTGATTCCAGTTCTCCAGCCGCGACACCCACTTCACCGCACCACTGTACATATCGAGAGCTACAACCGAGTCTGCGTAATTGTCAGGGGACTCGCAGGACGCAGCGGTGCCCCCGGCGGCGATGCAATTGACATATGCCGGGTCCGTCGGAATGCTGTAATTATTGCCCGTCGTCACGAACACGGTTCCGCGAGCCATGTCCACAACCGGACTGCTGCCCCAGACCGCGCCGCCGCTGTAACCCGAGGGGACCATAAACGTCTCCCATAATTTAGCGCCCGTGGCGGCATTTAACGCCACGACACTGCCGCTTACGGAACAGCATTGATAAGACGAGGAGCCCGAGGAAGCCATGGCTTCCTCCTTTGAGCTCATTGGCACGTATACATTGCCCGCTGCCACGGTTAATGCGCCGGTGATCTGAGGAAAGGGATTGGAAGTGGTCGGTTGAACCTTCCAGATCAACGCGCCGGTTAAAGCGTTAATCGCCAGCACCCACCCGGTCGGTCCCGAGTTGGCGTACAGCGTTCCGATGTATAACACGCCGTTCACGACTGCGGGCGCGGTGCGCGAGATCGTGCCCGGGGCCAGACCGTAATCCGAAAGCTGATGGGACCACAACACGTGACCAGCCGCCGCGCCCACGGCCCATATGTTGCCTCCCCAGTCGGGGAAATAGACGATCCCGTTGACGACTGCCGCACGGGCCGACACGTCTCCGCCGGTGGTAAAAATCCATTTCGGCGTCAGATTGGTGACGTACTGGGGCGCCATGCCGAAAAGAGGTGTGGTGTTCGAGGCGGTGTTGCTGACATTCTGCCCGAACATGGGCCAGTCGGAGGCGCCTTGCGCCATAAGCGGGGATACTGCCAGAGTCCCTGCCATAAGTACCGAGCCGCGCGCGTAAGCGAGCGTTAACGAAAAGGCGTACTTCAGCGTCCTGCCAGGTCCCATGCGTATTGTTCTCCCATGTCATCGAATGAAGATCGCGACACTCCCGGCCGCAACGGCCCAAAGGTACGCCCTCAGGTTGGGCTCCGGGCCATTCTCAATGTTGTAAGAATGCCGCTGAACTGGTCACCCGGCGCTGACCATTCTGGAGAGTATACCGCGCGTCAGGCTCACCGTGCTATTCCGTACGCAAAGCCTCCATGGGATTGAGGCGGGTGGCCCGGCGCGCCGGCACAACTCCCGCAATCAAAGCGACGATTGCGAAGAGCAGCGGCACCAGGGCAAAAGTGAAGGGATCGCGCGGCGCAATACCGAACAAGAGGCTCTTCAGCAGACCGGACAGTGCAAACGCTCCGACGACCCCAATCATCAGCCCGAACAGTACAGGGCTTGCGCCCGTCTTCAACACCAAGCCGACAATGCGGCCGGTGTCGGCGCCCAGCGCCGCGCGCACGCCGAACTCGCGCGTTCTCGCCGTAACCGAGTACGCCAGCAGCCCATAGATCCCGATTGCGGCCAGCAGCAGCGCGACTGCCGCGAAACCTGAAACCAGCCACGCGCTGAACTTCTGCCGGGAGTAATTCTCTCCCAGCACCTCCTCCATCCTCCGGACCTCCGCAATCGGCTGTACGGGGTTAAGCCGCTGAATCACTCGTCTCGCGGGCTCCGCCAGGTTCAGCGCATCGTGATCCGTCCGAACCACGAAAACCATGCGCGGAAAATTGAGGTGGGAATGTACGTAGTAAACGGTCGGCGACGGCTCGCGATCGATCCACCACTCCTGCGCGTTGCCCGTTACCCCGATGATCTCGCCGAAAGGATTGGTGGCGTCCATGTATACGCTGATTCTTTTGCCCAGCGGCTGCTCGCCATTCAGGAATCGCCGTACGAACGCCTCGTTCACAATGAAGCGGTAAGGCGAGGTCGGCGTATTATCCGCTTCGCTGAAGTCGCGCCCGCTTTTGAACGGGATGCCGAGCGTATGGAAGTATCCGGGCATAACGACCTGGACCAGCTCCCAGGAGGTCCTCTCCCGGTTTCGCTGGCGGTCGGCCTTCAATGTTCACCCGAGGTGCCTGCCCCCGAACCGCTGAAGGGCAGAAAACTGGCGGCGCTAACCGCGCGCACTCCCGGCAACCCGCCGATCTCGATCGATCGCCTGCTGAAAGAACTGGGTCCGCAGTGGGTCTGTCCTTCATATAGCGGGACTCGGTCAGCGAAACGCGAAAGGTGAGCAGATTCGAAGGGTCGAAGCCGAGCTTGACTCCTTCAAGACCGGCCAGACTGCGGAATAACAGCAGTGACCCGGCGAGCAGAATCACCGAAAGCGCCACTTCCGCGGTGATCAGGCACATTCGCAAACGTCTGCCGGCTCTCAGTCCGGAAGCGCCACCGCGAAGGCCCCTGGCCGGATCCATTCTCGTCGTTACCAACGCCGGAGCGATTCCGAAAAAAATGCCGGTAACCAGCGAAAGCCCGACGGCGATCCCCACGATCCGCAGATCCACATGAATGGCGGCGGACTGCGCCAGATCTTTCGGCGCCAAAGCAACCAGCCCTGCCACCGCCCAGCGCGCCAGCATAAGGCCGAGGATCCCGCCGCCAACTCCCAAAACCAGGCTTTCCGTGAGCAATTGCCGGATCACGCGCCGCCGCTCCGCTCCCAGAGACGTCCGTACCGAGATCTCCCGGATGCGAGCGCCGTACCGTGCCAGCAGCATGTTTGCGACATTCGCGCACGCCACCGCCAGCAGCATCGCCACCGCTGCCAGCAGCACCAGCAGCGGCGTCTTCGTCTCGGGATATAGCGCGTCGCGCATCGATTCGATATTGACCGTCCAGTTCGTATCGAATGCCGGATAGGCTGCTTCCAGGCGGCCGGACAACGCGGTCATATGAGCTCTCGCCTCATCGATATTCACGCCACGCCGGAGCCGCCCGGCGACCAGAAGCCACCGCCCTGAAGTCTTGCGATAGTCCTGAGCGGGATTGAGGCCAAGACACCCCCAAATATCGGTCTTGCGGCTGAGGAAATGAAAATCGGGCGGCAAGACACCCACGATCGTGCTCGGCTGCGAATTGATGACCACCTTCCGGCCGACAATATTCTCATCGCCGCCGAACCAGTTCTGCCACAGACGATAACTGATCAGCTCCGGGCAACTCGTACTGCCGGGTTGATCCTCTTCGGCAGTAAACAAGCGCCCGCGCACCGGCCGAACGCCAAGCATGGGAAAGAAATTTGCTGTCGCGCTCTGCGCGTCGAACTCCTCGGCGCGCCCGTTCTCCATGAACACTGCGGAGCGAACTGGCGACAGGGCAGCCATGCCCTCCAAAACGTCGTTTTGAGACTTCCAGTCCAGATAATTGGCGGGCGAGACAACGTTGTGTTCCGTGCCGGCCATCTTCCGGTTGGCTTCCCAGATCATCACCAGCCGTGACGCGTCATGATACGGCAGCGGTCGTACGAGCAGGTTGTCGGCAATGGTGAATATAGCGAGGCTTGCGCCCAATCCCAGAGACAGCGATAAAAGGGTCATGACGGTGAACCCGGGACTGCGGCGCAACCCGCGCAGCGCGTACCGGATGTCACGCGAAGCCTCCTCGATCCACCCGAGACTGGCGCGATCACGCATCGACTCCTTCACCGGTTCGACGCCGCCGAACCGGATCAGCGCCTGCCGCCTGGCCTCCTCCGGGCTCATCCCGGAGGGTAAGTTATCCGCCATGTCCATTTCGAGGTGTGACTCAAATTCGGCGGCCCACTCGCGTTCCCGCCGGGCCCTCCCGAACTGCCCGCACAACCGCCGTAGAATCGCGCGCAGTCCGCTCATGACGCCTCTTCGGGGCTGACAAAGCGCGACATAATGGCGGTGGTTTCCTGCCACTCGCGCTCTTCTTTCTTTAACTGCTTCCGTCCGGCCCGCGTCAGCCGGTAATATCGAGCCTTCCGGTTATTCTCCGAGGCGCCCCATTCCGATTCAATAAAACCTTCCTGATCCAGCTTCAGCAGCGCGGGATAGACCGTACCGTAATTGAGCGTCAGCTTTCCGCCGCTCGTCTGCTCGATCCGGCGCGCGATACCGTAGCCATGCAGAGGCCCAAGCGTCTCCAGCGTCTTCAAAATCATCAAAGCCAGCGTCCCCTGCCTGATATCGGTTTTGTCCGCCACATTTGCTCCTATGGGAAACCTATAGTAGAGTCTCATGGTTCCTATGGGAAAGCAATAGCGGGAATGCCCCGAAAATCCGGTCACATATCCGGCCAATCTGAGCCTATTTCAGAGTTTTGGCTTCGGATGTGATTTTTTCAAAGCGGGAGCGGATGCGAGCGAGGCGCCGGAGGAGAAGCTGCAAGGCCTTGTCGAGTTCGGCGCCGTGCTGCTGTCGGAAGAGGTCCAGAAGACGAATGGCTGCGGAGAGTCGCTTGAGGATGGAAAGGGCGTCGGCCAGATCCGGCTCGGAAGCCGTCGTGGAAACAGGCAAGGGAATCAGATAACGGGGATTCTGCCGGGCCTGATGAAATTCGCGCTGAAGATCTTTCTGCGTGATCTCGACGTAGCGCAGCGTCATGTTGGCGGTGCGGTGACCCAGCAGTTTCATGAGTGCCGGCAAGCTGACTCCGGCGCGGAGCATACTGGTGGCGTAAGTGTGGCGGAGCTGATGCGGCACGATGTGCGCGGAAATACCAGCCGTGGCGGCGGCTTCGCTTAGCGACGCGCGAAGTTCTGCGCAGAGCGTTCCGCGGCCTTTGGGGCGAGGCAGTAGAAACTCGGGTGCGGCGGCGGGTGGCAAGGTAGCGAGAAAACGCAGGCGCGCGACAAGGGAACGAACTTGTTCATCCACCGGCGTCCAGCGTTCGTTGTGCAGCTTACCCAGGGGCACATGTAACGCCCAGTCGCCGCCGCTGAGATGATGCAGGCAGTCGGCGGAGAGATCGACGGTCTCGCCGATGCGCATGCCGGTCAGACGCGTCAACAGCAGAGTATTGGCAAGCAGATCGTTGCGGCGGCGCAGTTCGGTCTGCAAACGGGCGTCGTCCTCCGGGGTCAGGGGGCGTGGCAGCACCTGGTCGGGGCGCGGAATATCTTCGCTCAACAACAAACCGGGCCGGGGCGGGAAGGCATGATCGGCCAGCAAGTCGAAGAGTTTGCGCAGACGAATCAGGTGTGCGCCGCGCGTGTGGCTGCATAAAGGTTTGGCGGAACGGCGCGCGCGTCGCAGCCACAGATGTTCCAGCCAGCCGAGGATGTGCGGATCGCGCCGCAGATCGGAGGCGCGCCGCACGGCGGGGAAGCCGTCCCGAATATATCGGAGGAACAGCCTGACGGTATGTTCATACTGCCGCACCGTCGCAGGACGCAGTGTGGTGGCCAGCAGATGGACGCGCGCTCCCAACGCTTCTTCCAGAGGATGGGGCGGACGTTTCATGCCAGCGGCGGTTGCTCCAGCCTGGCGATCCGCTCCACGGCGCGCGCGTATTCGGCGAAGACATCCTGCGGCGTGAGCTGGATGTAGAGCAGCGTGGTGTGAATGTAAACATGGCCCATCAGACGCTGCAGCGCGGGCAGGCTCACGCCGGCGCGGATCATGTCGGAGCCGAAGGTGTGGCGGAAGCGATGCGGATTGGCTTGCGGAACGCCGCTGGTGGAGCGGTGATGGCGAAACAAGGAACGCAACCCGGCGGGAGTCATGGCTCGCCCGCGGGCTTTGCCTTTCAGGGAGACGAACACTTCCGGCGCATTGGTTAAAGGCCGTTCGGTTTTCAGCCAACACTGAAGGATGCGGATTGTTTCCGGCGGCAACGGAAGCAGGCGCACGCGCGATCCCTTGCCGTGCACGCGCAACTGCGCTTCGCCGAACCACAGATCGCCGAGCTTCAGACCCAGGACCTCGCGCGAACGCAACCCGTTGAGGAGCATCAGAGCGACGATGGCCAGATCGCGCGCCGTGCGGAAGCTCGACCAGAAGCGAGCCACCTCTTCGGCCGACAGCGGAACAATGACGCGTTGCGGCACTTTCACCTTCAGGCCGGGCGCCACGGCCATGCGTCCCAAGCCGTAGCCGAGCGGCGACCGGCGCAACCAGATTCGCTCGACCCGGCAGGAAGGCCCGTGCGGCATGTCCTCATGGAAATAGAATCGGAACAGCCGCCGCAGCATGACTGCCCGGTTGTTGATGTTGAACGGGCCGGGTTGGGGCTGCTGGTCGAGCTGATCGCGCACGTAATCGACCAGCGTGGCTTCGGTAAATTGATCGGCGGTGAAGCGCGTGGCATCGACGCCGGGCCGGGCGGACCACCAGCGCACGAAATGCAATATGGTGTTGGCGTAAGCGCGCAGGCTCAGCGGCGCCAGCCCGCGCACGCGCTGCAGATCGAGGAAGCGGTTGGCCCATTCCAGTTCGTGACCCTGTTCGTCCACCACCCGGAAAGGGGACTGGCTGGCGGGTAAATCCGTGCGACAAATGGTACGGAACGTCATGGGCGCGCCCGATCCAGACAGCGCTGAAAATCGCAGGGGCTCGCACCGGAGGCGAAAAAGCTGGCTGGATCATGCCCCCGGGGCAGTTCCACGCGACGCGCTTCAACGCCCGCATGACGCAGTTGAATAGACAGACTGCGAGCCGCTCTGTGACCACCGCCATTGCGGTCGGCGTCGAAACAGATATAGATACAACGTTCATCGAACCGGGACAACTGGGCGATCGGAAGATTATTGAGATGCGAACCCAGAGCGGCAACGGCGTTATTGAAACCGGCTTGCCATCAAGCAGCGAGGTCAAATAAGCCTTCGACCACAATCACCCGGCCAAAGGCTGCGGCTCGCGCCCAGCCATAGAGATCGCCTTTGGAACCGGGCAGGAAGCGGTGGCGGCACAGGCCGTTGGCGATCGAGCGGCCATACAGGCTGTCCGCCTCGGTCAGCGGGAAAGTAAGACGGCGGAAAAAACAGTCGCGGCCCCGCTCATCCACCAGACCGCGGGCGATCAGTTCCTGGCGGCTGTATCCAAGCCGTGCCAGATAACCGCGCAGACAAGCGCCAGGCGCATAACCGATGCGCATCCGTTCGATGACGGAACGAATCCTGGATGCCGCGTTCGGCGAGATACGCCAGAGCGTTATCGCATCGCGCCAACTGCCGCCGGTAGAAATCGCCGGCATCCTCTATCAAATGTTCCGGGCAATGGTCTGTCACGGGCGGGGTTGAATCGCCGAGCCAGCGGATCAATCGGGCCAGGCCGCCGCCGCGACCACAGCCATGGCAATAGAACACCTGTTTGCGGCGGTTCACATAGAAGGAAGGACGGCTGTCCCGATGCAATGGGCAAAGTCCGGCGACCTCGTCGCGCCCGTTGTCGCGAACCGGCCTCCAGCCTTGTTGCGCAAGATAATCCAGCAGTGAAATTCCCGCGGAGTGGATGTAGTCAGGCCGATCCATCATGGTGGAATGCGCTCCACGATCAGAATGCGGGCGGCGGCTCGCCAATCCCAGGCAAGGATGGTGGGCGCAAAGAAAAGTCGCAGACCTTCCATGCGCCGCCAAAACCATCGCCTGACCGTCGAGGGATCGGCAATCCGGTCCGGGTCGCGGCAATCCGGCGCCGATTCTTCCAGCGTCTCGCCGTCGGCGAGACGGCCGAGAGCCTCCTCGCGCGCGGGAAAATTATAAAGCGCTCCCGGCACACACCAGGCGGGAAGCACCGTCAGGGTTTGGTGGCAGTGATTACAGATGCCACGTCGAATCCGGATTGAATCGTGACTGCGGTCATGAGAGTGCCGCGAACGACGCCCGTGTCCTACGACCGCAACTACGCCGCAACCGGGACACCGCCGGGGCAGCCATTCTTCGTCAAATCCGGCGGGCTTGCATCCATCCCTGGAACGTGGGATAAAAACGATCACGGGCGGCGAAGGCAACGCCCCGGAATCGTTACCCGCCCAAGGCCATCGACTCCAAGGCCCCGCCTTCGCTCCTAAATATCAGAATCCACGCTGAAAAAGAATCCCATCCCTGCCTTCAGCCGATTGGCCGGTTAACGGTCACAGATTTCGAAAATAAATTTTCGCCATTCCGCACTCTGAAAACAAAGCACTTCCGCGCTCTTCTCTCCGGGCGTAAGTGCACGCGACGCCAAAAACGCATGCTACCTTTCCAATCGAAAGAACCTCGTCGCACCCATTGGCGTACGGGGGCACTAAACCACGCGATTCCTCGAGGCTCCGTGTGGCATAACGTCGAAACAATGGGCCGGCAGGCGTGAGCCGGTTATTTGCGCTCCCGGTTCCGTCCGGGACACCAAACGGCGGCCGTCTGAACGACATCAGGCCATCGTCCGGACGATATCAAGTAATGGGGGCGCCCCAAACTTCGTTGAGAATGTGACTCAAGGCAGGTGAACGGAGAGACGCAGTCAATCGGCCGCGTCTCATCCCTGTTTCCAGACCACGCAGCAAGCTGGCCAGTACCCGCTTCTTCAACGCGAATACAGAACCAGGTAAAAAAATCAGCTTCACAGCCGCATCATGCGGCCCCGAATACGCTTCGTGATCTTTTCCATCTCCTCCAGCTTCTTCACCGAAGCCACGGAAAAAACGAAAGCGTCGTCTTTTTCAAGGTTTTCTTCAAACGTTCTCGTCAGGTTCAGCAGCTCGCGCGCATCTTTAAGGTTCTTCTGGTAATCCGCTTTTAAGATCTCGTCCTGCTGGCTCTTGCCGTTCGGCAGGCGGATACCCCCCGGTTTTTCTTCCGGATTCGGACCGATCGAAGAGATGTCGCCGCCGATATCTTTGGATTGTCCGCGAAGCAACGACGACGCCAAAGTGACAGGCCCGAGCAGAATCAGGGTGCGCCGCAAACGGGATCGAGTTGCCGAATCCCTCATTCCGATATCATATCGAAATGGTGCGAGAACGCTGAGGTTGAGCTCCCCGCCTGCGGTAAGTACAAGACAAATACAGAACATATGAAAGACGTTCACGTAGGCGTTATCGGCCTCGGCAATGTAGGCTCGGGCACGCTCTCCATTCTGACCGCCAATGCCGATCAGATCGCCTTGAAGCTGGGCTTTCGCCTGCGTGTGGCCGCGGTCTGCAGCCGCTCGGTTGCGTCGCTCGATCTCCCGCAGGGCCTCGAAGATGCCGTGCGCACGTCAGACTGGCGAGAGGTGGTCGCAAATCCCAAAGTCGATGTTGTCGCCGAACTCGTCGGAGGCACTACCGTCGCTAAAGAAATTATCGACGGCGCAACCGCCAACGGAAAATCGATCGTTACCGCCAATAAAGAGCTCATGGCCCTTTGCGGCGCCGAAATCCACGATCGGGCCATCAAAGCCAGCATCAATCTCGCGATGGAAGCGAGCGTGGCCGGCGGCATCCCCATCCACGCCGTCCTCAGGGAAGGCATTTCGGGCGACCGCATCGTTGCCATCGCCGGCATTTTGAACGGGACCAGCAATTACATCCTCACCGAAATGGAGCGGAGGGGGTCGTCCTTTGATGAGATTCTGGCCGAAGCGCAGGCGTTGGGATACGCCGAAGCCAATCCCAGCGCCGACGTCGACGGATACGACGCCCGGTCGAAGCTTGCCCTCCTCGCCGCCCTGGCCTTCGGCGAGCGCATCACTCCCAGCGACATTTTCGTCCAGGGCATCCGCCGCATCACGGCTCAGGACTTCGACTACGCCCACCAGCTTGGCCACACCATCCGCCTGGTCTGCGGAGCGCAGCAGACGGAGCGGGGGCTGATCTTGTCCGTGCGCCCCGCGCTGATCCCGCAGTCCACGATCCTCGCCAGCGTGCAGGGCGCCTACAATGCCGTCTGGGTCAAAGGGCAGTTTGGCGGCGATACTTTTTACTACGGGCGCGGCGCGGGGGCGAATCCCACCGGCGTGGCCGTCGTAAGCGACCTCATGCGGGTGGCGCGCGAGATCCGCTCCGGGAGTCCGGAGCGCGTCTCCCCGTTCGCTCACGAGCGGCTTGGCGAGTACGAGCCGGTCTCGATCCGGTTCCAGCACCGGCCGTACTATCTGCGGTTCCGCGTGGACGACCGGCCCGGCATCATTGCAGAACTGGCCGGAATTCTCGCCTCAAAACAGATTAGTCTCGAGGCCGTACTGCAGCTGCCGAGCACGGCCAAAGACGATCTGCCGTTTGTAATTACAGTTGAGCCGTCTTCGGAGCAGGCCGTGCAGGAAGCCGTGGAGCAGATGAGCCGATTGAGCTTTCTGCGCGAGCCCCCGCTGGCTCTTCCCATGGAACCGCCGCTTTAACGTTTGCATGAACAAACGTCTGTAGCGTAACGTACTCTCTAATAGTTATGCCTTTCTGTACACAATGCGGCCATCAGGCGTCAAGCACTGATGTCTTTTGCGCGCATTGCGGCGCCCGCCAGCAGCCGGTGGAGTCCCCGCGCCGGCCATTTTCATCCGGGGCGGGCTCACCCGGTGCGAGCTCAGCCGGGGCGACCTTCGGGGGTGATCCATTGTCCGGTCTCTCTCCCCGCGCGGCCTCCATCCTTTGTTACGTTCCGGCTATCGGCTGGATCGCGGCCATCATCGTACTTGCCGCTCGCAAGTTCAAAGACGACCATCTCATCCGCTTCCATGCCTTTCAGGGCCTGTATCTTTTCGCCGCCTGGCTGGTGGTCGACTGGGTAATCGGTCCCATCGTACGCTCCGGCCAGGGGCACTTTTTCCCGATCGATCTCGTCCTCCACGCCGTAATTCTGGCGGTCTCCATTTTCATGATGGTAAAGGCCAGCCACAACGAGGCCTATGTCCTGCCGATCATCGGGGAACTGGCGCAAAGGTCGGCAACCGAACAATAGGGGAACTCAACCTCCGGAGTTTGGTGAAACGAACCCCCGAAAAGCGCGGTACCATAGTTGCGTGGCTGTTCGAAGCCGCCGACTGCTACCTTGCCCGCCTTGACACGCTTCCGGCCGAGATTAGCTCTAATGAATCCAACCCTGCCTGACGGCAGTTGATAAGGAGTAAGCCTTGAAGAATATTTATGTCGGGAACATTTCGTTCCAGACAACCGAGCAGGATCTGGATGCGGCATTCTCCGCATATGGCCAGGTAGATCGAGTACAAATCGTGAAGGACAGGGATACCGGTCAGGCGCGAGGCTTCGCCTTTGTCGAAATGCCGGTCAATGCGGATGCGGATAAGGCAATGGCAGCCCTTAACGGCGCTGAACTGGGTGGCAGAACTTTAACGGTCAACGAAGCTCGCCCGCGCGAGCCCCGCTCCGGCGGATTCGGCGGCGGCGGCGGGGGCGGCAATCGCTTTGGCGGTGGTGGCGGCGGTGGTGGCCGACCCAGCGGCGGCGGTGGCGGACGGCCTCCCCGGCGCGAACCACGCTGGTAGTTTCCCCGGGTTAGCTCTGCCGGGATGCGAGAACATCTCGGCAGATCCCCTCAATTCTCCACCCTGACGGAATGCGTCCTCAACCACTGATCGCCGTCACGGATGTGGAAGCAAGCAGCCGATGGTATCAGCGTCTGTTCGGCTGTAAAAGCAATCACGGCGGCTCCGCCTACGAGCAGTTGGTCTCAAACGGCCAGCTCGTCCTTCAACTTCACAGCTTTGAAATAGAACATCATCACGGCCCGATTGCGGATCCCGACGACAGGCCATATGGCAACGGGGTGTTGCTGTGGTTCGAAGTCGACGATTTTGACGCAGTCATCCATCGCTCTGAGGAAATGGGGGTGGAAATTATCCTGCCCCGCCATCAAAACCCGCCAGATGGGAACGGCGGCCCGAATCACTGGGAGTGCTGGATGCGAGACCCGGACGGTTACGTCGTAGTGGTCGCCAGCCCGTATGGATCGGCCGAAGGAACCTGGCGGCCGAGCGGAAACCCGTTCGACCAATAGCGGCATTCCAAGGCGTGAACCGTAACGTGTGAACCGTCATGGTTCGCCGCAGACCGGCCGAGCCATTGTGTTTGCAAGATGCGTGTTGGATATTGGATTGCTCCTCGGGCAGTCAATCGATATGCCGCTCAAAATTGTCAGTGCCGCGTTCGCCAATGAGGCGCCGATTCCCGAGGTTTATTCCAAAAAGGGTGGAAACGTTTCACCGGCGCGCTCGAATGGACCGGGAGTACCCGAAAAGACGATCAGCCTTGCGCTGATCGTCGATGATCCCGACGCCCCGAAGGGCTTGTTTACACATTGGATCGTCTACGGCCTGGTGCCAAAGACGAGCGGTCTTGCAGAACGTCAACCCGCTGCACCGGAATTGCCGAACGGAGCACGCCAGGGAATAAACGGTTTTGGCGAATCAGGCTACGGCGGACGTCAGCCGCCGGATGGAACCCACCGTTATTTCTTCCACCTTTATGCTCTCGAAACCGAGACGGATATCCCCGCCGGCCTGACGCGCGACGAGATAAACGGAGTTATACCAATACTGAGAAGACACGGGCGGCCTGATCGTGGATAGGGGAAACAATCCAACCGTCCACTCGGATCGCCGCGCTTTCCTCGGCGCCGGCGCCGCACTGGTAACGGCGGCGCTGGCGACGGGCGATGCTCTGGCGCAGGAGCCTGCAAGAAGCAGATGATCGCAGCGCCAGCGACGCCGGGCCTGAGAACCGAAAAACTGCGCGAAGCAAACCCGAACACTTTTCTGCCGCCGTCGACGGACCACGGCGAAGTGCCGGAGTTCTGGAACTCGTTTTCGACTTCTCATCGGCGGATTCAGCAGGGCGGCTGGTCGCGTCAGGTGACTGTGCAGGATTTTCCGCTGTCAAAGGACATCGCCGGGGTAAATATGCGGCTCACCGCAGGCGGCGTGCGCGAACTGCACTGGCACAATGCGGGGGAGTGGGCGATCATGCTCAGCGGGAACGCGCGGATCACAGCCCTCGATAACGATGGAAAGGCGTTTGTCGACGATGTAAGCAAAGACGATCTCTGGTACTTTCCAACCGGTAATCCGCACTCGATTCAAGGTCTGCAGCCGGACGGTTGTGAGTTTCTGCTCGTGTTTGACGACGGAAAATTCTCTGAAGCCGACACGACGCTGATCTCGGATTGGGTTCGGCACACACCTCCCGAAGTGCTCGCCAAAAACTGGGGCGTTCCGGAAAACGCGATTCAGGGCGTGTACGCGCAGCCCCCGGAGAGGCATTATATCTTTCAGGTTCCGGTTCCGGGATCGCTCGAAGAGGATCGCCGTGCGGCCGCGGGCGCCAAAGGGCTCTCTCCGGTGAAGTTTTCGTTCTCGCTGCGCTCGATGGCGCCGACGTTTAAAACCGGTTCCGGAGAGGTTCGGGTGGTGGATACGCGGAATTTTCCGGTATCGACCACCATCGCGGCCGCACACGTGGTTGTCAAACCCGGCGGCTTGCGCGAGTTGCATTGGCACCAGAACGCCGATGAGTGGCAATATTACATTCAGGGGCAGGCTCGCATGACGCTTTTCTTCAACGGCTCAAAGGGGCGCACCGCGGACTTCAATGCAGGCGATATCGGCATCGTCCCGAAAACGCTCGGTCATTATGTCGAGAACACGGGCGGCACGGACTCTGATCTTTCTCGAGATGTTCAAAGCCGACCGTTTCATGGACCTTTCGCTCTCGGAATGGATGAGCCATGCGCCGCCCGCATTGATCAGTCAGCATCTCGGACTCAGCGAGGATTTGCTGCGCAGGTTACCGCAAAATAAAACGGTGATCATGCCGGCCTGAACACTCATGAAACAGATCGCGTTGAAGGTAAATGGTCATCATCAGACTGTTGTCGTCGATCCGGATACGCCGCTTCTATTTGTACTCAACGACGAACTGGGTCTGCGGGGCCCGCGCTTCGGCTGCGGAATGGCTCAGTGCGGAGCCTGCACGGTGATTATTGGCGGCGAGGTGGTGCGATCCTGCGTGAAGCCAGTCAGCGCCGTCGGCGAGGAGGAGGTTACAACCCTCGAAGGCCTGGGCACCCCGGATAAGCCTCACCCGATCCAGCAGGCATTTATCGATGAAGGAGCCGCGCAATGCGGCTTTTGTCTTAGCGGCGTAATCCTTACGGCCAAGGCAGTTCTCGATCAAAAACCCGACGCGTCCGACGAGGAAATCCGGACGGCGTTGGGTGGCGTTCTGTGCCGCTGCTTTGCCCACCTTCGGATGTTTCGCGCGATCCGGAAATACGCCGATGCGAGTAAAAAACATGCGCTCGCGGCGTGACTTTCTGAAGAGTTCCGGCGCCCTGATGGTGAGTTTCACCGCCGGCGCCCTGATCGATCCGTCGCTGAGTGGCCAGGGGCCTTTCGATACGCATCCCTCCCACATCGATCCGAAAAAGCTGGACTCCTGGCTGGCGGTCGGCGCAGACGGGACGGTCACGGCTTACACGGGAAAGTGCGACTTCGGGCAAGGCATGTTCACCGCGCAGACTCAACTGGTCGCGGAAGAACTGGGCGTGCCGGATCTCCCGCGTGAAGCTGATCCAGTGCGATACGGCCGTGACTCCGGACCAGGGAACGACATCGGGTAGTCAATCGACGCCGACCAACTTCAATTCCGCAAATCTGGCTCTGGCCGCGGCCACGGCAAGGGAGGCGCTGCTGGGTCTGGCTGCGCGGACCGGCTGGGTGAGCCGGTCGAGAGCCTGCGGATAACGGACGGAGCGATCGCAGGCGCCGCGCGGACGCCAAGTCACCTACGCGGAACTGATCGGCGGAAAGCGGTTCAATCTGACGGTTAACGCTCGACGCGAAACGGCGAGCCGCGCAGCAGTGGACCGTTCTGGGAAAGCCCGTTCCCTCGCTGGACAGAATCGCTCTGATGACGGGACAGTTTGAGTTCGTACATGCGGTTCGCGTGCCGGGCATGCTCCACGGCCGGGTGGTGCAGGCCGCCGGAAATGGGAGCGACGCTGGCTTCCGTCGACCGGAGCTCGGTGCGGCATATCCCCGGCGTGAAGGTAGTCGTGCGCAAGGATTTCGTCGGCGTGGTTGCGGAGAAGCAACACGAGGCGGTGATTGGCTGCGCGTCAACTCGCGGTTCGACTGGAACCCCGGTCCCGCACTTCCCGCGCAAGACGGCTTCTTCGAGCATATGCAGAAGCAGCCTTCGCATGACACATTGAGCGTCGACTCCGGCGATGTGGAGCGCCAACTTGCCGCGGCCGGCAAGGTCCTGCAAGCGCGGTACACATATCCGTACCAGATGCACGGCTCGGTTGGTTCGTCGTGCGCGGTGGCCGATGTCAAAGCGGGAAAGGGCGACCATCTGGTCCGCGACCCAATCGGTCTACCCGACGCGCAGCATCGTCGCGAAACTTCTGAACATGCCGATCGATAGCGTCCGTGTGATCTATACGCGCGGATCGGGATGCTATGGACTGAATGGCGCCGATGCGGTTTCGTTTGACGCGGCGGTGCTGTCTCAGGCGGTGGGAAAGCCGGTACGTCTGCAGTTTTCGCGAGAGGACGAGATGATGTGGGAGAACCTCGGCGCGGCCTGCGTCGTGGAGCACCGGGCGGCGCTTGGATCCGGATGGAAAGATCGCGGCGTGGGATCGCGCGAACTGGGTGGCGTCGCTGGGAAACCGGCCCGGCTATGACACTCCTGGAAATGTGATCAGCGGGATGTTGGCCGGGTACGAACCGGAGATCCCGCAACCGGGCCCGGCAAAAGCGCCGCGGGGAAAGTTTCAGAATCAGAGCAACCACGTTCCCGCTTACTTCGCCGGGTGTATCGACGGCCTGTGCGCGGGCGGAGGCACCGATTCGAAGCGAACGGGTTTTGACGCATACGGTGCGATCGCCGTTTTTTACCGGGCCGCTCCGCTCGCCGTTGCGGATCCAGAACACCTTCGCGAACGAGTGCTTCATGGACGAGCTTTGTGCGCTCGCGAAGGCGGACCCGGTCGCTTTTCGGCTTCAGCATCTCGCGGACGCCCGCGTTACGGGTGTGGTCCAGGCTGCTGCGAAGGCATCGAAATGGACCGAGCGCCCATTCCGTCCCCGCGAGTTCCGCGCAAACGGGGACGGTATCCGGACGCGGCATTGCGTGTGTGAATTACGAAGGGGGAAACGGCTATGCGGCGCTCGTTGCCGAGGTGACAGTGAATTTGGAAACCGGCTTGGTGCGTCCGACGCGCTTCGTAGTGGCTGTCGATTGCGGGCCTGTCTCGAATCCGGACGGTCTGAGGAACCAGACCGAAGGAGGAATCCTGCAGGGCATGAGCCGTGCGCTGGTGGAGGAGGTCACCTGGGACGCGCGGCGCATCACCTCTGTCGATTGGGAGACTTACAATAGTCTGCACCTCGATTACGAGATGCCCACGATAGATTGCGTCATTGTGATGCCGGAAGGCGTACCGGCCACTGGAGCGGGCGAAACCGCAATCACCGTCACCCCTGCCGCGATCGGAAACGCAATCTTCGACGCCACCGGTGCTCGTCTGCGGGATCTTCCCTTTACTCCTGACCGTGTGAAGGCTGCGCTACGTGCAGTGAGCAGGGCATGAGAGCCCGGCGAGGATCCCGTCTTTGCCTGCTGGCCTGGTCGGCTGCGATTGCCGCCGCTGGACAAACAGGCCGGGAAGGGACAGCGGCGGCCGCCTTCGAGGATATCGTTCCTGTCCTGCGTCACGCGCGCTGCATGAATTGTCATTCGAGGGGAGATTTCCCACGTCAGGGGGACGACAGCCATCCGCATACGATGCAAGTGCGGCGCGGTCCCGATGGGAACGGAGTGAATGCCGTCAAATGCTCTACGTGTCATCAGGAACAGAATACGGCCGGATTGCATACGCCCCCCGGCGCGCCAGACTGGCATCTGCCCTCGCCTGAGATGCCGATGATCTGGGAAGGCCTCACGGACCGGCAGCTTTGTGAGTTATTGAAGGATCGCCGATCGGAACGGGCACAGAACTGTGCAAAAGATCGTTGAGCATATGTCTACGCCGCTGGTGCTATGGGCATGGCACCCAGGGGAAGGCAGGACGCCGATTCCGATGTCTCAGCATGAGTTTCTCACTAAAGTGAAGCATTGGGCCGCAGCGGGCGCCGGGTGCCCGGACGAGCGCTAAGTCTAATTTACTCTCGCGGCGACAACCAGCAGCCGATCTTACTTTTGTAGAGACGCCGGCGATGCTAACTCTCGTGAAAATCAGGTCAACTTAGATAAAATTAAATCCAAATCACGTGATAAAAACGACAGTGTTTTGACATATACTCAACCAAGCGGGGAAATTCAATACCGAAATCTCAGGTAGATACCGCTATCGCATAAGGAGGCCCGACTGCCTCGAAAGTGTGCTCTGACGCGTACGCTGCACCAAAACCGGAACGGCCCGAATCGATCTCGGACCTTCTTATACGAGACATCACCCCCCTGATTTTCGTTCCGCCCGGGCGAGGCTGATCTGGCCCCGGTTCTTATGCCGCTTAGCCCTCTGTAAATTGTCGGATGTTTTAAGTCCTTTGCGCCACCATTTTGGCTGGTTAGCGGGAGCGCGCGCCCTGGCACTGCCAACCATGCGGAAAACACTTACCCGGTAAGACCAGAGCCACAAAATTTCACTGGAAATAAGAGGACAACTTGAAAAGAATCCTGACGGTCGCGGTGGGCCTTTACGTCGTGCTGAATCCCGTTAATGTGCCGGCTTGGGATGCCGGGCCGAAAGACTGTAAACATTCTGAGTGCTCCGCGAGGGAATGGCGCGGAAATACTCACCTGTGGGTGGTGAACCGAGCTCTCGATCTGCTCGCGAAAAGCGACGATCCGATTGCCAAAAAAGTAGTGGCGCGGATGAATAAGAAGGGCGCAAACTCCTGTCGAATGCAATGGGAGTCCGGGCTGTGGGACGCCGATGACGGATTCCTCGCGGAAAACTTCGGATCCAGTCAGCGCCTGGGCACCCACTTTTACAATCCAACCGGAATTGACGCCTGGGGTGAAGCCACCGAGATCAGAACCTACACGCTAATCGCAGGCCCCCGCCGCAAGGATGGGGAGAAGATCTATTTTGGCGACGCCCGGCTGAACGCCCGTTACCGGCTGGCGGCAATGCTGCGCCGCCCGGGCGACAACTTGCCTGAAACCAACGGAAAATTTCCGGGTGACACGTCCAGACTACCGGAAAGCGAGAAGGTTCTTACTGACAAGAACCTGCTCGAAATGACTTTGAAGTCTTACTATCCCGGCGGCTTTATGGACGACAATCTGGCGGGTGACGAGCGTTGCTATGACTTGGGAACGGCTCTTCACTACCTTACCGATATCACCGAACCCTTTCATGCTTCCGGCTATGACGTATTCAAGTATCCGACCATGCTGCACGCGATATTCGAGGATTATGTCCCCCGCATTCAGACGAAATTTCCTGTAGGCACAGCCGTATGGAAGAAGCTCTACATTAATCCCCCCGGCGGATCGACGGCCTCCGCGGACCAGGTATTCGATAGCGTGGCGCGAGCATCCAACGCCCTGGCTCCGCCCCTTCTGAAGACGATTATGGATACCGGTGGCACCTGTACATACACTCCTGAGTTCGGGACGACGTACACGGGCCCCTGCTTTCTGGACAAGAAACACGAGAAAACGATAGAAGATCAGACGGGTCTCGTTCTGGCCGCCGCTTACCAATCGATCGCGAGTTACGTGTGGGCGGCGTTCAACGACGAATACAAAAACTCCCAACTGGGCAGGAGCTGTCCCGCCGGGACGCAGTTGTCAAGCAACAATCTTTGCTTCCAGGAATGCCGGATTGGATACAGCACCTATGGCACGCGCTGCAAAGAGGAGTGCCCGAGGGGCGTTTGCAAGGATGATCCGGCGGCAAAACCCCGTCAGCCGAATATCTACTTCCGCGCCACAACCCCGGCAAAATAACGGCCCAGGAGAACAACCACCATGAGCAAAATAGAGACTGCATTCAACGCGATTCAAGATCTCGGCGAGGGGATCTCCGTACTCTCAACCATAGAGTGGCTGGACTTGTCGGCCTTTACGGACAACGCGATCTACTTTTACCCAAGCACGGAAAAGATGCTCCGCGCGACGATTAATCTGAAGCCCGCCGAAAAACTGGTGCCGGAGTTCGTCGTAACCATCGAGAAGTACGCGCGGCTCAAGCAACACTGCGAGGTATTCGAGAACGAAATCATCCCGGGAACGCGCGATGTCGCGACATCTGTCATCCAGTACGCTCGCGGGGTCCCGAGGACTTATGATGCACTAACTGCCGCGATTATGGCCTCTCAGGGGCCTGGCGTGAACATTACGCTGGAGAAGGCGCTGGCGGAGCTGTCCGCGGCCTGGCAGTCATCGCATCCGTCCACTGGCGCCAAAGAGGCTCGACAGAAATTTATTACCTATATCGGCATCCTGAAGCAGGACGCTGAGTCGATGTCAGGAAAGGCGACGGCGCTGCACACCAAATTGACGACTTTCCACGGCAACGTGAAAGCGTCCAACGCCGAGTTCGTGGCGGACGCCAAAAACTACGAGAAGCTGTTCGGCGCTCTGAACCCGGAAGTGCAGCATTTGAAGAAGCAACTGGATACGCTCCAGAAGGAACTGACCGCTATGCGGACGCAGGAGGACGACTTCGTGATCGTACTGAAGACTGCGCCCGTGTATCTCGCGATCCCCTTTTTTGGATACTTCATCATGGCAGGCGTTCTCGCGGGTGTCGGAGGCGCGCTGGGAACCTTGCGTAACCGGATCTGGGACAAGGTGCAAGACGCAACCAAGCTCAACGACAAACTGGGCCCGAAGGAGAAGTTCATGGCCCAATATGTTGTCGGCAGGGACACCACGGGCGCGACCGCGGAGGAGGCGAAGAAAGCAATCGTACTGGTCGAAAAGGTCAAAAATGCCTGGGGCAAGATTACATCCGATCTGACCGACTTGAACAGCAGACTGCTGTCCAACGCGAACCAGAGCGCCCTTACCGGGGACTGGGACGTGGCGAATATCAGATTGCAAACGGCCAAAGATACGTGGCAGGACCTGAAGGGGGACGCCGAGCAGTATCTGCGGTACCAGCTGCGCCGTGCCGATGATGTGGACGACGCGATGAAGGGCGTCGTGCTTAACGAAAAGGTTGCTTGATGCCTGCCGCCCGCCGCTCCCTGGCTTTGGTTGTGGCCGTTCTGCTGGCGGCGCCCGGAATGGGCGTCGCTCAACCGGCGGCTGCGCCAGGGCCCGCGAAAGTGGGCGACGTGCTGAAGCTGCCGGAAAATGTCTGGACGAACATCAACCGGTTCGTATTTCTGGTAGCGTTTGATGTCTATGGTTCGGGCGGGACGCAACTTCCCTACGAGCACCACTTGAGCAAGCTGGATTCCTTCAAAGAGCTGCGGCTGGCATGCCGCCAGTGGGGTGAACAAACCTTTCCGGACTTGCAGAAAATCGCTGCCGATCTGGCCAGGGATGACTACGGAAACATGCTTACGGCGATGAAGAACGCCTCCGAAGGGATTGCCGCGATCCATGAGGGCCGCGGCAATCCTGCTCAGCTTGCAAACTACCGCAGCGTATTCGAAACCCAGTCCAAAGCTCTGGAGGCGCGTTTCGGCGCGCTCAGCGCGATCAGCGAGACTGCCACCATGCAAATGGAGAGACTGAGGAAGGCCAGCAAGGCGGCGATCTTCGAATATAAGGCGCGCAAGCTTCCTCCTACGGAGTTTGTTGAAGTGGGCGCCGATCCGGACGCGGTGGTATCGGCTCTTAACGCGGCGAACGGCAGCTGGACCTGGCTGCTGTCGGACGTCAGGGAGCTTCGCCGCCTGGTTGGCAAGGCCCAATCTGCCGGCACCGAGGCGCTCTACGCGCAGATCGGCCTCGATACCTGGAAGGACATTGCGACATCCGCGCGAGGCTTCATGACGAACGTGCCGCGCCAGCAGCGATACCTCTCCGGCGACAACTACTATGACAATTGCGGGCCGCCGGTTGAGGGACGCCCGTATGCACTGTTAAACCTGGTGATCGCACAGCGCGTACTGAGCCTGGACGGCATGGGGTTAACTCCGGGCCCGAGACTTCGCTTGTGGGCTCTCAACCCGGGAATGGGAGGGCCGGCGTCGGGCCTGTGGCAATTCCGCAAGATCGAGAAAGGCTGGTGGCGGATCACCAATGCCGTCTACGGCAACGCCAAAGCATTGGATGGAGGCAAGGGGCCGGCCGCGGTTGTCCCGCTGGGCGCCTTCAGTGGACAATACTGGCGGTTTCTGCCGACCGGCAAGCAGGGTGGCTGCCGCCTGATCAATTCTTATCTGGGCGACCTCAACTCGCTTACGGCTTCGATCACCGGGAGCGAGAAGAAGACCAATTCACCCATTTTCGACATCGTACTGGCAAATACGACGGGCGAACTGAACCAGCAGTGGACGATTCGAGATATGACGGGACGGCGCTTCTGACGTGATCAGCCGATGTCGATAATCCTGCTCGTGTGTCGCATGACATACCAACAGGGATTGTGGCCGAGGTGCGGAAAGATCGCGTAGACGCAGCGTTCGGTTGTGGGGTCGATGCGCTCGTAGTCGATCTTGTTGAACTTCTCGTGCACGGCCAGCAGCTGATCGATATGCACATCCGCAAAGGGATTGCTCCGGACTCGCGCATAGAGCTCGTCGCAGCCGTAGACGACAAGCAGGAACAACACCAGTGCGAGCAGAACCTTCCGGACAATACGCATGAGTGTCTTCCGATTATTTCAGCGCAGCAGAGACAGAACATCGTCCAGCCCGTGTAATCGAAGAGGGCCATCCGATACCAGCGCCTCTCCATACTTCGTGCCGGCAAGCGAGCCGTAGTAGCGATTCTGCGATTCGAGAGTAAAGAGGTAATCGCCGAATCCCTGTGAGAGCACGCCGAACTCTTCCGCCGTTTTCGCGAACTGCGAACTGTGGATCCGAAGCAGCTCCATTTTTTCTGAAAAGACCGACGATATGTCGACCACGAATGAGGGCGGATGGAAATTGTGCAACGGGTAGAAGAGAAACGCTCCGGGCTTGTGCGGGGCATATTCGCTATCGAGCTTTTTGAGGCCGCAAAACAGCTGGGAGTTGCGGACCAACAGTCCATTAGCCGCGTGATCCGGATGACGATCCTCCCAATGGGGCGCGATCACAAGCCTGGGACGATGCCGCCGGATCACACTCGCGATCAACCGCCGGTTTTCCGGCGAATCGACAATCCCGCAGTCGGGAAGATCCAGGCACTCGCGTGACGCGGCGCCCACGAACTCCGCCGCCTGAATGGCTTCGTTTTTTCGCTCCGCAAGCGTGCCCCGCGATCCCATCTCTCCGCGCGTCAGATCGACAATAGCGAATGCGACGCCCTTGTCGCGGAGCAGCAGCGTGATGCCGCCCGCTCCCCATTCGACGTCATCCGGGTGGGCGCCAAAGAACAGGACGTCTACGGGCAAGCGGCTTCCCCTGTAACCACTTTCAGAAACGCGTCCGCCGCATAGCTCACCGCACGGCGCGCCGGCTGGACGAGATAGATTTTCCGATCCACCTCGATTTCGGGTACGCGAACCGCCAACAGACGCCCCTCGGCGATCTCCTGTTCGACGCACATCCGCGGCAGGAACGCCACGCCCTGGTTCGCCTCGACCATCCGGCGGATGGTCTCGATGGTCGGCATTTCGATCTCCATGTTGAGCCGTACGCCCCGCTCCTGAAAGACGCGAAGCACGATCTCGCGATACGGCGACAGTACGTTGTGCGCGATGAACGTTTCGTCGCCCAGCTCGGAAATGGGGACTTCCGCGCGTTGGGCAAGCCGGTGTTTCGGCGAAACAACGAAAGCCAGCGAATCGCTGAAGATGACCTGCGAATGCAGCCGCGCGTCACGCGGCTGATAGCTGATGACTCCCAGTTCCAGGTTGCCGTCGGCGATCTCATCCGGAATACGGCTGGAAAAGCTGCGGCGCACCTGCACCTTCACGTTGGGGTACAGCAGGCGGTATCGCTCGATATGCCGGAGCAGGTAGAGACTAGTCGATTCGTTCGCTCCGATCACCAGACGCCCCGCCGCCCGATCGCGCAGTTCGGTGATCGAGTTCAGCATTTCCGATTCGAGACTCTGAAACCTGCGTGCGAACTCCAACACCGTGCGGCCGGCATCGGTGAGCACGACATCCTTGGCCAGGCGGTCCAGCAGCTGCTCGCCGAGTTCGCTCTCGAGACGCTGGAGAGCAAGCGATACAGCGGGCTGAGTGCGGCCGAGCTTTGTGGCGGCGCGCGAGAAGCTGTGCTCGCTTGCAATCGTCATGAACACCCGAAGCGTACTGAGCTCCATCAGGACTATTATAATTTGTGTTAATCGAAAGCGCGAATAAAATAAATTTGCTTTATCCGAAAGCGGCTCTCGATAATGGTTCTGGAGTACCTTCCAACTATGAACAATCGCGTCTGGATCTTCGACACGACCCTCCGGGATGGCGAACAGTCTCCCGGATGCAGCATGACCGTACCCGAGAAGCTGCGAATGGCGGGAAAACTCGTGGACCTCGGGGTGGACATCCTCGAAGCCGGTTTTCCGATCGCTTCCGATGGCGATTTCGAAGCAGTGGATGCAGTGAGCCGGGAATTCCCGTGGGTGCAGGTGGCGGCGCTTGCCCGGTGCACTCGAATGGATGTGGAACGCGCGGCCGGGTCACTCCAAAAAGCGCGACGGCCGCGCATTCATACCTTCCTCGCAACCAGCGATATTCACCTCAAGTATAAGTTGAAGAAATCGCGCCAGCAGGTTCTGGATGATGCCGTTGCGGCCGTGGAACTGGCTCGATCCTATGTCGACGACGTCGAGTTTTCGGCCGAGGACGGCGCACGCACCGATCCGGATTATCTGGAGCAGGTTTCGAAGGCCGTTGTTGCCGCCGGCGCGCGAACGGTAAACATTCCGGACACGGTTGGTTACTCGACTCCGGACGAGTACGCCGAAATCATTGGGCGGGTCGTCAAGGCTCTGGGCGACACCGCGATTGTCAGCGTCCACTGCCATGACGATCTGGGGCTCGCGGTTGCCAACTCGCTTGCAGCCGTGAGGGCCGGGGCGCGCCAGATCGAGTGCACCATAAATGGCATCGGTGAACGCGCCGGAAACTGTTCGCTCGAAGAAATCGTGATGGTGATGAAGACGCGCCATGATCGTTATCCCTTCACCACCGGCATTCACACCGAACACCTCTTTCCCTCCAGCCAGACTCTCAGCTCCATCATCAGTTTTGGTCCACAACCCAACAAGGCTATCGTCGGACGGAATGCCTTCGCGCATGAAGCGGGGATCCATCAGGACGGTTATCTGAAGGAACGGACCACGTACGAGATCATGGAACCGAAATCGGTCGGAGTGCCCGAGAGCAAGCTGGTGCTGGGAAAGCACAGCGGCCGGCATGCTCTGAAGAACCGGCTGGAAGATCTGGGTTTCACACTGACTAAAGAAGAGCTCGACCTGGTTTACACGGAAATCACCGCCCTCGCCGACAACAAGAAGGGCTTGATGGACGAAGAAATCGCGCAGCTTGCGCGCCGCAGCCAGCAGACATTAGCGCCGGCCGCACTGTAGATCCAAGGCAAATCTCAAGGGAGACGAATTGAACCTCAACGTATTGGTGCTTCCCGGTGACGGCATCGGCACCGAAGTCACCAGAGAAGCAGTACGAGTGCTGCGCGTGGTCGCGCAGAAATGGAAACATCAACTGACGATTCGGGAAGGTTTGCTGGGCGGCGTGGCGATCCACAAGACCGGCACCCCGCTTCCGCCGGAAACCGAGAAGCTTTCGGCCGAAGTGGACGCGGTCCTTATGGGAGCCGTCGGGTTGCCCGAGTTCGATGATGCGCCCACGGACAAGCGTCCGGAGACCGGCCTCCTGGGCATCCGGCGGGCGATGGGCGTCTTTGCGAATCTGCGGCCGGTGCGAAGTTATAAAGCGCTGCTGAATTCCTCGCCGCTCAAGAACGAACTGGTCGACGGCGTGGACATGATCATCGTGCGGGAACTGACCGGCGGCCTTTATTACGGCACGCCCCGGGGAATCTCGGGCAGCGGCATGGAAGAGCGCGGCGTCAACACGATGGTCTACACGCGACGGGAGATCGATCGGGTTTCGCGCATGGCCTTCGAGCTGGCCCGAAAACGGCGGAAGAAGCTGACTTCCGTGGACAAATCCAATGTGCTCGATACCTCACAGCTCTGGCGCCGAGTGGTGGTCGAGGTTTCGCAGGACTTCAGCGATGTGGCTCTTGACCATCTGCTGGTCGATAACTGCGCCATGCAACTGGTGCTCAGCCCGAAACGGTTCGACGTGGTTTTGACGGAAAATATGTTTGGGGACATTTTGAGCGATGAAGGCGCGGTGCTGGCCGGCTCGATCGGAATGTTGCCCTCGGCGTCGATCGGAGCGAAAAAGGCTTCGGGTGCGTGGACCGGGTTATACGAACCCGTTCACGGCTCGGCTCCGGATATCGCCGGACAAAACAAAGCCAATCCGTTTGGCGCGATCGGCTCGGTGGCCGCGATGCTGGAATACAGCTTCGGATTGACCGAAGAAGCGGCCGCGGTGAATTCCGCGATGGAAGCAGTACTCAACAGCGGCAAAGTAACGGCGGATTTGCGGCCTTCCGGCACGCCCGCCACAACGGAACAGACAGGAGAAGCAGTTTGTCAGGCAATCCAGCAACATTAAGTCAAAAGGTTTGGAACGCGCATGTGGTCCACGAGGAACCTGGTGCGCCGAGTCTCATCTACGTCGATCTGCACCTGGTGCATGAGGTCACTTCGCCGCAGGCGTTTCAGGGTCTGCGCGAACGCGGTTTAAAGGTCCGGCGGCCGGATCTGACGATCGCGACGACGGACCATAGCATTCCGACCACGGATCGGACGCTTCCGATTCTCGATCCGATCGCGGCCAACCAGATCACGCAGCTGGAAAAGAACTGCCGGGATTTCGGCATCGTCAACTATGGCGTGCATTCGACCCATCAGGGGATCGTGCATGTCATCGGGCCCGAACTTGGTCTGACCCAGCCGGGTATGACCGTGGTTTGCGGCGACAGCCACACGGCCACGCACGGGGCGGTGGGCGCGCTGGCATTCGGCATCGGGACGAGCGAAGTGGAAAACGTTCTCGCCACTCAGTGCCTGCTGCAGCGGCCATCGAAAACATTCCGGGTGCACGTGACCGGTTCACTCAAGACGGGCGTATCTGCGAAGGACATTATTCTCGCTCTGATCGCGCAGATCGGAATCGGCGGCGGCACCGGTACGGTTCTGGAATACACCGGCCCGGCGATCCGCGCTCTGGATATGGAAGGCCGTATGACGGTCTGCAACATGTCGATCGAAGGCGGCGCGCGCGCGGGCATGATCGCTCCTGACGACACCACATTCCAGTACCTTCATGGCCGTCACTTTGCCCCGAAAGGCGCGGATTGGGATGCGGCGGTCGCCCGCTGGCGACAGCTGCCGACCGACGAGGACGCGAAGTTCGACCGCGAAGTCACGATCAACGGCGATGCGCTGGAGCCAATGATCACCTGGGGCACCAACCCGGGTATGGGCGTCTCGATCAATGATGCCGTGCCGGAGCCATCGAGCGTTTCCGATCCGCTGGAACGCGAGTCACTGGCCAAGGCGCTCGTTTATATGGGACTCGAAGGCGGGCAAACCGCTGGCCGGTCATCCGGTGAATGTGGTGTTCATCGGAAGCTGCACGAACTCGCGGATTTCCGATTTGCGCAGCGCCGCGGCGGTTCTGAAGGGTCGCAAAGTGAGCCCGAACGTGCGGGTCATGGTGGTTCCCGGTTCGATGGAAGTGAAGCGGCAGGCCGAAGCCGAAGGGCTGCCGGAGATTTTCCGCGCCGCCGGCTGCGACTGGCGCGAGCCGGGCTGCTCGATGTGCATCGCGATGAACGGCGACCAGCTTGCAGCCTGGGCAGTACAGCGTTTCGACAAGTAACCGGAACTTCGAAGGACGGCAGGGCAAGGGCGGACGGACGTTCCTCGCTTCGCCGTTAACAGCGGCGGCCAGTGCGCTGACCGGCGTTGTGACCGATGTGAGGACTATTCTGTGAAACCATTTCTACCTTTTGAATCGCACCTCGTTCCGATGCCGATCAACAATATCGACACGGACCAGATTATCCCCGCGCGCTTTCTGAAAACGACATCGAAAGAGGGGCTCGACAAGCAGCTGTTCCAGGACTGGCGGTATGACGCGCAGGGGAACCCGAAGCCCGATTTTATCCTGAATACGGCTCGGGGGAAGAATGCTCAGATCCTGCTGGCTGGCGATAACTTCGGCTGCGGCAGCTCGCGGGAGCATGCACCCTGGGCGCTGACCCAGTTCGGGTTTCGAGCGGTGATCAGCACGTCTTTTGCGGATATTTTCAAGGGCAACGCTCTGAAGAATTCTCTGCTGCCGATTGTGGTGCCGCATGAGATCCATGTGCGGTTGTTTGCTCTGTCGGAGGCCGCGACAGTCAAAGTCGATCTGGCATCGCAAACGCTTACACTACCGGACGGCGAGCGAGTCGAGTTTCCGGTTGATCCGTTCTCGAAGACTTGTCTGCTGGAAGGAATCGACGAACTGGGCTGGATCCTGAAGCAGGAACCGGCCATTGCGGCGTTCGAAGCGCGGCGCGTGGGTTCGATCAACACGCTTGGGTAGCTGCTGCGTGGCAGCAAACGTTCAGGTTGACGCTGAATCGTCACGAATCAGCTTCAACGTTGCGAGTACCTTACTGTCAGCCGGTTTCGGAACGCCGAGCCATCTCTTGAAGCTCGCGGAATCCTCCCGATAGCGGCTGAACGCCTTAGAAACCTCTTCGGTAGCCGCAAGCACGTGAACAGTAAATTCTTGCATATCGTCATGGTTGATGCGGCCAATTATGACGGGCGCCCGAAAAGGTCCATTCTCTTTAGGTAGCTGTTCTTGCGGATGGTAAAGCGCGCCCGTTTCGACAACCAACCAAACGTCTGTTCCTTCAGAAATGGCCTCCAGATTCCCCGATAGAAGTACCTTGCGCGGGGCCTTCGCTCCATTCGGCGGTACGGTAAAATGCGCTCGCATGCTGGGCGAAGAGAGCTGCCTTCGAGCGTATCCTTTAAGCCGAATCACGAATGCTGACGCCAGCTTTTTAATCTTCTGCTTCGCCTCGAAAGACGTGATACTTCGATGCCTCAATTCCCTGAAATCTTCATAGTTATGATCGGCAACGATCTGGGCGAGAAAATCGGTGGCCTTCTCAAATTCATCTTGCAGCTTCGGGGAGTCGATGTAATAGATCGGCAGAATGAATTCCCTGAAGCCAGTAGTGTTCTCGCGATCAACGAACTGTTTCAATTCCTGCCGACATGGCTCGCTCGCAAAGTAGCTTGGGGTGATGATCGGGATCAAAAATACGGCATCATCGGAGGAGCTTACGAGTTTTTGTTCCCATCTCTCGCCCCAAGCCATTCCGTCTACGTCCTGAAAGATCTCAATATGTTTGCCGAACGACGCTCGAACCTCAGAGACCAGCGCTTTCCGTAACGCTGTGACCCACAATTCGTCATTTTCGTCGTCGAATCTGGTATAGCTCCAGAACGCGCCATACTTGCGGTCAATCGTCAAAGTCACCTCTTTGCGTCAGCATGATCTTCCCGTACGCCCGCCGGGGTTATTATCCGGTTGCACTTACCGCTCAGGCTCTCGCACCGTGCCGGGTTGGCGGTAGCATATCGAACGGGTGCCGAATATTTTCGCCGTGGCGGCGTTGATCCTCGATGAAGCCTCGCCCTAAGCGAAACCGCAGGCGTGGTGCGGCAGGTGAGGATGGGCACGAGGGCAAACGATGCGGTGACGCTATATCCCCGCGGATCCAGGGTCGGACCGGTGCAACGGCTTCTGCTGTTCGGCTGACCGAAAAACGTCGTGCCGAGTGAATTCCTCGGGACGCATTCTTCAAGCCACGAACCGCAACCCTCCACATTTAGTGGTTGCGTCGTCGAGAACGTGGCCGCGAATCGGGATACACATGTGGCACACGGTTTTCGATACCTGCCTACTTACCTTGTTTCAGACTCTTGTACGCCGCCTCGATAAACTTATCGGTAGTCCAGAAGCCTTTATCGCTCCCATATAAGGGGTCGTAATCTCTCGTCGGTTTGGTTGCCTTGACCTGCTCCAGCGTCATGCCTCTCTTGATCATGTCGAGAAAGCGATCCCTCAGGATAGTCATCATGTCCCGGTACTCCACCACGTCCGCTTCGTCGGCGAGGCGGCCGTGCCCGGGGATCACATACGTGCCGCCCTCCTGCTTCTCCGCGGGTATCGTGATGTCGAGGATGTGGTTCAAGCCGTCGAGAACTCCCTGGTAGGTGCCTCCCCGGTCGAGGTCGATGATGGGATAGCTCGTGGTGACAAAAATGTCACCCGTGCTGACTACGTCGGATCGGCGGAAAAATACGATGCTGTCGCCATCGGTGTGGGCCGCGGGCTGGTGAAAGATCTGTATCGCCTCGCCGTTGAAGAAAAGCTCTTTCTCGTCGGTTATGTAGGTGTCCGTGGGCCATGCGGCGGTTGGGGCGGCGGGCGTATTGCCATCCTTCATGCTCATGCGGTCGAGAACCTGTTGGGTCGCGATGACGGTAGCGCCCTCGGCCGCGCTGGCGCCGATGTCGCCCACCACGTTACCCCCAGTGATCGTGCTCCCGGCCTTTGCCAGTTTCTCGTTCCCGCCGGTGTGATCGCCATGCACGTGCGTGTTGATGATGTAGCGGATCGGTTTGTCGGACACGGTGCGCACCGCCGCCAGCACCTTATCGCTCAACCCGGCGTACATGGTGTCGACCAGCAGAACACCCTCTTTGCCGACCTGCATGGTGATGTTGCCGCCGGCGCCCACGAGCATGTAAACGTTGCCCTGGACCGGCAGCACGTGAACCTCGACGTTGTCGAAATTCTGGTTCTGTTGCGCGAAGCCGTTCGTCGCCAAAGCTGCAACTGCGAGTGTTGACCAGAGGAAATAACCGCCTGTTGTTTTGCCCACTGTTTTTAGTCCGCTATCTCGCCGCTGTGGTCGTTGTGTTCGTTGTCTTAACCGCCGGCTTCATCGTCTTCACTTTCAGGCGATACTCAGGGTACATCGTCTCCGCGCCACCGCGCGTCGGCTCGGCAGGTAGTCCGAAACGCTCAGGGAACTCGTCGAGAAAAGCATTCTTTCCCGGCAGATGGCTCGGGACGGAGCCTTTCGGCCGGATCACCTCGACGACGGCCTCGCAGGGATAAGGCGCGATCTGCTGCCGCGCGTCAAACTCGAAATCGGTGGTGCGGACGAATGGCTCGGTAAGGTAGACCGGATCGTTGATCAAGACGACCACAGTCAGATAATCGCCATGCCGCAGCAGATGTTCGGTCACGGTGGCACGGTCGCTGCGCGGCACGCCGTTTCTGCGTATCCAGCCCGCTTTGAGATGGGTGGTGGTGACCGTCAGCATGTCGCCTTCGAACTTGCCGGTCGAGAATCCCTGCCATGTGTGAGCGGCATAGTCGGGAGGATGCGGCCTCCCGTCCATCCAGATGGTTCGCTCGGGAGCTTCCCAGGAAATGTGGGTGTGGAATGCAATCAGCTTTTGCGACTCTCGGTCGACTTCCTTCCACACTCGAAGATTGGCGGGGCCGCGCCATGCGTAGTCTGAAGGGTGCGGCTTGCACTGATGTTCCGGCAGCGTCAGCAGCGATGCATCCCAGGTATCCGCGCGCAACCGGGCCGCGTCGTTTATGGGAAGCCCCAGGTAATCGCCGATCTCCGGACCGGGAATGCGCTCGGGCTGATCTTCGTGAAACACGGGAGCCCATTCTCCCGACGGATCAAGCTGGGCAAATACAGTTGGAGCTGACAGGGTCGCCGCCATCAGTAAAAGCGGTGCAATTCCGTATCGATTGATTGGCTGCATTTGGAGGCTCCTGAGAAGAGGCAGCACGCGGCGACTGCGTCTTATTGCCGCCTCAAATTATCATGCGCGAGGTTTTAGGTCAAGCGTAGGCGGGCCGGCGCCTTATACAGGTTCGAAGGACACTCCGTTGAAGAGGCGGTCAGCTGGGTCACCGGCAGATCGCCGGCGCTACCGGGTGACGTCAAGCTCCGCGCCGAGCGGAAGCTCGGCGGCATCGCCGAAGCGCTGGCCCCACAACGGCTGCGCAACGTCTTGATTCCGTGCCAGCACCCCTGAAGGGGATGCTCTGCAAAGATGCGCAGACATCTCCGAATCGGGCGCGGATTCTGCACAAAACAAGATCAAATCTGAACGTTTCGTTCATCGGCGTGTAAGCAAACCAAAACTACTTTGAAGAATGGCATTCGAATCGTTCCCCTCAAACCGTTTGCCAGCTCCTCTGGCTAACGCGGTCAATCATTTCCTGCAGGTCGATCGGCTCGAAGCGCTATACGCTCGCGCCAGCGCAGAACAGGGTTTTGTACGGCGGCTGCTTGATGATCTCGAAGTCCGCGTGAACGTCAGTCCGGCGGATTTCGAGAAAATCCCGACGACCGGCGCGGTTGTCGCGCTTTCGAACCACCCCTTCGGGATTCTGGACGGCGTCATGCTGGCCGACCTGCTGCCGCGTGTGCGCCCGGATGTTCGGATTTTGACGAATCAGTTACTCGGCGCTTTGCCGGAACTGGCGCCGCTCTGCTTTTTTATCGACCCGTTCGACCGCCCGCAGAGCCGCCTCGCCAATGGCCGGGCGCTCAAGCAGGCGATCGGGCATTTGCGCGCCGGCGGTCTCCTGCTTGATCTTTCCCGGCCGGCGAAGTCTCTCACTTCGATCTGAAGAAGACGCGCCATTTGCGATCCCGAGTGGAACCATACCGCGGCGCGATTGATTCGGATTACGCGCGCGAAGTCTCTGCCGATTCTGATTCAGGGCGCGAACGGGATCCCGTTCCAGATGCTGGGCATGGTTCATCCGCGATTGCGGACCGCCGCATTGCCGGTTGAGTTGCTGAACAAGCGTGGCAAGTCTGTCGAGATCAGAATCGGCGGAGTGATCGACCATGCGCGCATCGAAGCGCTCGCGGACGATGCGGAAGCGACCCGTTATCTGCGGCTGCGCACCGAGTTACTCGCCCGCAGAGGGTGCGCCTCGGGCCAGGTGACCGCAGGTGAGTGCGCCTGTGGCCGCGCCCATTCCGGCTGACTCGCTGGCGCGTGAGATCGAGGCGCTGCCAGCGGACTGTCTGCTCGAGGAGACGCGCGAATTCAGCGTCTACCTGGCCGGTGCCGCCGATATTCCGCTCGCCCTTGCAGGAGATCGGGCGTTTGCGCGAAGTTACGTTTCGCGCGGCGGGGGAAGGGACCGGCGAGCCGCGCGATCTCGATCGCTTCGATCCGCATTATCTGCACCTGTTTCTCTGGAATAAGGAGAAGCGCGAGATTGCGGGCGGTTACCGCATGTGCGATGTGCCCGCTCAGATGGCCCGCTTCGGGATCAAGGGACTTTATACCGAATCGCTGTTCCGGTTCAATGCGCGATTTGTGCGGCAACTGGGGCCGTCGATCGAGCTGGGGCGGTCGTTTATTCGTCCTGAATATCAACGCCAGTTTGCGCCGCTGCTGCTGCTGTGGAAAGGCATCGGGGCGTGGGTGGCGCGGCATCCGCAGTATGCGACTCTGATCGGCGCGGTGAGTGTGAGTAATCAGTACTCGCCGGCTTCGCGGGAGCTGATTGCGCGGTATTTCGAAAAACAGAGCGCGAGCGAGGGATGGCGCGGAGCCGTCAAAGCCCGCAGGCCGCTGCGGGGAATCTCGTTCAGAAATGGGAGACGCAGGCTCTTTGTTCTCTGCTGCCGGATGTGGAAGATCTCTCGGCTCCCATCGCCGACCTCGAACCGGACGGCAAGGGGATTCCGATTCTGGTCAGGCAATACGTGAAACTGGGCGGCAAGCTGCTGGCCTTCAGTGTCGATCCCCAGTTCGGCAATACGCTCGACGGGTTCGTGATGGTCGACCTGACGCGCACGAGTCCCGAGATCCTCTGCGCGCTACATGGGACGGGAACGGGCACAGGGGTTTCTTGCATGGCATCGGACATCGCGGCCGCGCGTGGCGTGAAGTGCGCGCGGTGTTTCCGATAAGCGATCATAGGGCTTCTGCGTATGCCGGATCAGAAGCTTGTAAGGAAGCCGGAACCGCGCTGGCCTGCGATTGTAGCCACGCTCTCCGTCGGAATGTTGTTCTATGCGATGCCCGATTCGCTGACCGTGGGCCCGGGGTGGTCTGTGTTGGTGGTTGTCGCACTTCTGCTGATTCCCGCAACGGTCTCTCACCGGATCGGCCGCGTCGATTTGAATGAGATCTTCGCCTACACGAATCTTGGCGTAATCACGCTGGCGGTGCTGTCGTCGCTGGTGCTGCTGGTTGTCAGGCTGCCCGCCCATAAGGAATCGCCTGTGGAGTTGCTGCGCGCGGCAGCGGCGTTATGGGTCAGTAACGTCCTGGTGTTCGCATCATGGTACTGGCGACTCGACGGCGGCGGACCCAATGAGCGCGATAAGCTTCCGGTCCATAAGGACGGGGCGTTCCTCTTTCCTCAGATGATGATGGATCCGGCGCTTCGGGAAGAGATGGGAGAGGATCGCTGGAATCCGGGGTTTGTCGATTATTTGTTCCTTGCGTTCAATACAAGCACGGCGTTTTCACCGACGGACGTGCCCGTGCTGTCGCGGTGGGCGAAGGTGATGATGATCCTGCAGTCGGTGATTTCGCTCGCGACTCTCGCGCTGCTGGCTGCGCGCGCGATTAATATCCTTTAGCAGTGTCCGGAGAAGCCAGCCAATCGCTCCCTGCCGGTCGCGGCTCGGAAACGTGTGCGTTGAATCAGAAAGGGTTACCGGGCTGCGCCTGTCGACAAGCGGTAACCAGGGGGCATTTTTCCGCAGCCTGCCAGCCAGGACTACCGGCGAGAAAGATCGCCAGTGCTACCCGACGATCTCCATGCGGCTGCCGACGGTCTTGAAGACATCGAGTGCGCGGTCGAGTTGTTCGCGGGTATGCTCTGCGTTGACGATGGTGCGCACACGCGCTTTGTCTCTGGCGACAGTAGGGAATCCGATGCCGGTGGCGAATACGCCTTGTTTGAATAATTCTGCCGAGAATCGATGCGCTTTCGATGCTTCGCCGACCATGACCGGTGTAATGGGCGTCTCGCTGATTCCGGTGTCGAAGCCGGCGTCGACGAGGCCTTTCTTGAAGTGGCGCGTGTTGGACCAGAGACGTTCGATGCGTTCGGGTTCGCTTTCAAGAACGTCAAACGCGGCGATGCAGGCGGCGGCGATTCCGGGCGGGTGCGAGGTTGAAAAAAGGAATGGGCGCGCACGGTGGTACAGAAATTCGATCAGGTCTTTCGTCCCGCAGACGTATCCGCCCAGCACACCGATCGCTTTCGAAAGCGTTCCTACCTGAATATCCACGCGGCCGTGCAGACCGAAATGGTCCACAGTGCCGCGGCCGTTGCGGCCGAGAACTCCGGAGGAATGGGCATCGTCGATCATCATGATCGCGGCGTGCCGTTCGGCGTGCTCCACGAGTTGGGGCAAAGGTCCGATATCGCCGTCCATGGAGAACACGCCGTCGGTGATCAGCAGTTTGCGGCCTTTCACGCCGTCGAGTTCCTCGAGAATGCGTCCGGCGCCCTCGTGATCCTTGTGTTTGAAGACATGTATCTTCGCCTTCGACAGCCGGCAGCCATCGATGATGCTGGCGTGGTTCAGTTCATCGGAAATGATGTGATCTTCCGGGGTGAGCACGGCTGAGACTGTTCCGGCATTGGCGGCGAAGCCGGATTGAAAGACGACGCATGCCTCGACGTTCTTGAACTTCGCGATCCGGCGCTCCAGTTCCATGTGGAGCTCCATGGTGCCGGAGATTGTGCGGACTGCCCCGGAGCCGGCGCCGTATTTGCGGGTGGCTTCAACGGCGGCTTCGATGAGTTTCGGGTGAGTAGTCAGGCCGAGATAGTTGTTGGAGGCGAGATTGACGACGTCTTTGCCGTCGAAGATGGATTCCGCCGCGCTGGGACCTTCGAGTATGCGCAGGCGCTGGTATGTGCCGGCTTTCTTCCACTCTGAAATCTGTTCGCCGAGGTATGCGAGCGGGTCCTGTCGCGTCGAGGTCATCTCAGTTATTTATTGTGCCGCACAGGTGTTTCGTGCAGGAATTCGTTCACATCGGGCGATCAGCGCGACGCAGATGGCTGCGCATGTTATTCCTCCGCCGTCAACGCGAGAGCCTGACAAGGTGGAAAAGCGCGACTTGAATATCACCCGTTGAAGATGCGGTTTTTACAAGGGGCGGAGACAAGATCGCCGGCGCTACCAGCGGCGACGTAAAGTTCCGCGCCGAGCGGAAGCTCGGCGGCAGGGCAGAAGCCGTGACCCCACAAAGCTGCGCAGCGTCTTCCAGTTTTCGCGTCCCGCAAATGCGGACGGTAACCTGCGGAAAGGACTTCGATGCCAGCTTCTCGTTCTGATCCTCACCGTTCCGACACCAGGCGCACTGTGCCGGGCTCGAAGATGCTTGCCGAAATACGCGAGCAGCCCGGCGCGCTGAGTCGTACCCTGGAGGCATGCACGAAAACGGCGGAGGAGTTGCGGCGGCGTTTCGAAAAACACCGGCCGCGACTGGTCGTAATCGTTGCGCGCGGTACCTCGGACAACGCGGCCATTACGGGCCGGTACCTGATCGAGATCACGACCGGCATACCGGTGTCGCTGGCCGCCCCTTCGACGCTGACGCTTTACGGCGCGAAGATCGATTACCGGGACGCTCTGGTGGTGGGGATTTCACAGTCCGGGGAGTCCACGGACACTAAGGCGTTGGTGCAAAGCGCGAGAAACTCCGGCGCCGTAACGGTTGGTGTTACCAATGAAGCGTCCAGCGCACTGGCGAAGATCGCCGAATTTGTTCTGCCTTGCCGTGCAGGCAAGGAGAACAGCATTGCCGCAACGAAAACTTACACTGCGCAATTACTGGCGATGTATCTGTTGAGCTATGCGCTTGGAGGGTTCATCAGGTCGGATGAGTTAGCGCGGTTGCCCCAGTGGGTGGAGCGCGCACTGAAAATCGAGGGTCGGATCGCGGAGACCGCGGAACGCTATCGATTCATGACCCGCACGGTCACGGTCGCGCGCGGTTTGAACTACGGGAACGCGCTGGAATTCGGCCTCAAGCTGATGGAGACGTGCTATGTGACCACGGAGCGATTTTCGGCGGCCGACCTGATGCATGGGCCGATCGCGATTGTTGAGGAATCGTTCCCGGCCTTTGTTTTTGCGCCTGGGGGCGTGACGTGGCAGTCGGTCCGAAAGGTCGTGCAGCATCTGAATCAACTGAAAGGCGACACGCTGGTGATCACGGACGCGCGAGAATCCGATACGCGCGATCTTCCGGCACGATTCATTCGTGTGCCCGCCGGGTTCAAGCCTCGCGGGCCGGTGAGCGATCTTTACACGCCGATTCCTTATATCGTGCCGGCGCAATTGTTCGCGGCGCACCTGTCCGTGCAGAAGGGGCTTGATCCGGATCGGCCCAGAGCTTTGAAAAAGGTAACTCTTACGATGTAAGCCAGCTGCTGAAGGTCAGGCAGGATCACAGAGGTAAACTGTAAAGCCATGTACAAGACCCTTCTGCACGAGTGGTTCGAGGAAATCTGGAACAAAGGGGACGGGTCAGCCGCACACCGCCTGATGGCGCCCGACGCCCTGATACACAATCTGGCTCAGGACGGCAAGGATAGTGTCGGAGTTGCGGCCTTTCTCGATTTCTTTGAAAAGTTCAGGGCAGCGTTTCCGGACACCCGGATTGATCTCCACGAGACTGCAAGTGAGGGCGATGTTCTCTCCGGTCGCTGGACGTTTCACGGGACCCACGCGGGCCATGGGCTCGGATTTCCTCCGACCAATCGGCCGGTCTCATTAGACGGAATGAGCTTTGCCCGTATCAAAGACGGACGAATGGTAGAGGCCTGGAATGTCTGGGATGCTGCCGGAATGCGAGACCAGATAGGGTTCACCAATGTCCCGCCCGCAGCGGGCTGACAAGGCTTCAGAACTGCAGCTTCAGCGACAGTTGAATTGCTCGGGGGCCGCCGATGTTGAAGATGGGGTTCAAGCCGAAGGCGCCGCCGCCCACCTGACTGTTAGCGATGGTCGCCGTCGATATGCCGAACAGTCCGGATCCGATGGTGGAGACAGGATTGGCGAAGTTCGGATGGTTCAAGGCATTGAACAAATCGGCGCGAAACAAGAGATTGATTGTCTCCGTAATGGGGAAAGAACGACGGGCGGAGAGGTCGATCTGGACCAGGTCGAAGCCCCGAAGAGCGTTCCGTCCGACATTGCCCTGCACATTTGTGGCAGGGACGACCAGAGTCGCGGGATTGAGTTGTCTTCCTCCGGCAACATTGGGGTTGTCAATCCATACGGGAAGTCCGGGGACCAGATCGGATCGAAAATCGTAGCTTCCGAAGCCGATATCACGCTTGTAAGTGACATTGATGGGGAGAGCGGTTTGCGCGGTGATAATTCCGTCCAGGCCCCATCCGCCGGTGAGCGCGTTGGCCCAGCCCGTGCGCGAAGCCGACGGGATTTGAAACGAAAACCCTCCATGAAACGAGTGCCGGATGTCGAAGTCCGAATCGCCCCGGTTCGAGGAGGGAGGCTGAAAAATGCCGGGAACAGACGCCAGAGTATCCGAGGAGTTGGTGTCGATCGAATGGCCCCATGTATAGCCCATGTTGGCCGCCAGACTGTGAGTCAGCCGGCGCTCATACTGGATCTGGAGAGCATTGTAGTCGGAGTAGCCTGAATTATCTGTCCAGGTAACCGAATAGATGTTCGAGGTAACTACCGGGTAATTGACCGCATACAGCAGTTTCCGCCCCGCGGACCCGACATAGCTGACGGTGAGCGAATCATTATGACTCAGCGCCTGCTGAACGGCCAGGTTCCATTCCCATATGCGCGGCGCCTCGAAGTCGGGCGGAAACATAAAAAACAAATTCCCGGGCGGCGGCTGCATTAGATTCACTTGGGGAAGCCGTACCTGCGCCGGGTTCACGGGGAGGCTGCTGTTGAGGAGGACGGTGCCCTGTCCCGCCGGATAACCGCTGACCCAGGGCTGCGACGAGGCTTCCGCGATGCCGGTGTCGTAGAAGAGTCCGCCTCCCGCGCGCAAAACTGTTTCCCGGCCGGGCTGCCGCCGCAGCTGCCACGCTGCGCCGAGACGCGGAGCGAAGTTCGTGTGCGAGGCGCTCCACAAGGGCGTTCCCGGAATGCCCGCGACCACGTTTCCAGTCGCGTAGTTTCCGAGCAGCGGCACGAGGTCTCCGTTATTCGGGTCCAGGCTATGGGGCACCGAATTGAAGTCCCAGCGCAGGCCATAAGTCAGATTCAATTGTGACGAAACTCTCCAGGTGTCCTGGGCATAAAAAGACAGGCTCGTTATTTCTGTGCGGGCGCGCGACGGAGCGATACTGTGAAACGCATCGAGCTGGTTGTTTACCAGTCCGGTTACGCCGTCGAACTGAAAGTACTGATCGCCGCCCGCGGTAATGAGCGGAAGTAATTCCCGATAGTCGATTCCGAACTTCAACTGATGGCTGCCGGATATGTAGTTCACGCCATCGACAATATTTATCTGCCGCTCCTCCAAAGCGCCGGTGTTGCCGCCGAAAAGATCTCCGCCCGGATCGCCCAAATTGACGAACGAGTAATTTTCAGCCGGCGACGTTCCGGGCAGGAGCAGTAAGTTGGACGGAACAACGGCGCCGCCGAATGTATCCATCGTAAATCGCGATTGATTGGTGCTGTTGCTGACGTTCAGGCGTAAGTCTGTCGTCGCGACGGAGTTGAAGATGTAAGTCAATCCCGCGGACAGGGATCTTTGTGTCACTTCGGTGACCACACTATCCGCGAGGCTGGCTGAGCCGCTGTTGGACCGGCTCGTCTTTCCGGAGGGCGCCCAGGTAAAGGTGGCAAATCCCCGAAGGTTTGCGGTGAAAATCTGGTCCAGTTTCCCGAGCGTCGAGTTCGTGCTCAGGGGATTCGAGTAACCGGATGAAAACCTTGCCCGATCGTTGCCGAGATCCGGACCGTTCGGGACTGGGAAGGCATCGATAAAAGGCTGCGCTGCCTCGGGCGCCGACTGACGGGCCGAGAGCGAAGGAACTGTGGTTACGGCGAAATGTGGCTCTACCAGACGTTGCGCTTCCCAGGAGACGAAAAAGAAGGTTTTGTCGCGCACGACCGGTCCACCGAGGACCCCGCCGAAATCGTTTGACCGCAGCGGCGGTTTGGGCTGACCTGCCTGGTTTACGAACCAGTCCGCGGCGTCCAGTTTGTCGTTGCGAAAATAATCGAAAGCCGTGCCGTGAAAGGCGTTCGTGCCGGAACGAGTGACGAGAAGGACCTGAGCTCCCGGCGTGCGTCCATACTCAGGCGCGTAAGAACTGGTGAGGATGCGAAATTCCTGGAGGGCATCAACGGATACCATGCTGTTCGTGCCGCCGGCGACGTTATAACCTGCGTTATTCCCGCCCGCGGATTGATAACCGGTGACGGTGCTTACGGCGTTTACTCCATCGACGCTGAAGCTGTTGGCGGAGGCACGCAGGCCGTTCACGACGAACTGGCCGTTACTGTTTTGCGCGTTGGAAAGGTTCACTCCGGGAGCCAGAGTGATCAGATTCTGGAAGCTTCTTCCGTTCAGGGGAATGTTATCCGTCAGTTGCCGGCCCACCACGGTGCTGACCGAGGCACCGGCGATCTGGAGCAAATCGCCGCCGCTGTTGACCGTGACGGTCTGCGCCGCCTTACCTACATAGAGGGTGAAATCGATTTGAGCCTGTTGCGCAACCACGAGCGGAATGCCTGTTCGCCGCTGTGCGTCGAATCCGGCCGCTTCAACGTCAACTTCGTAGGTGCCCGAAGGCAGATCGGTAAGGCTGTAAAGGCCCGAATCGTTCGATCGTGTGAATCTGCCGCTGCGATTTTCCTGGTTTATCACGGCAAGGCGTGCACCCGATATCGCCAGTCCGCTGCTATCGAAAATGCGGCCGGACAAGGTGGCCTGCTGGGCCTGGAGCGCCGATGCCGCGAATACGACAGCAATGAGGAGTGATGCAATACGGCACAAATACACTCGGAGTCTCATGCGAGGCGAGGGAATGGTAACACCCGCTTCTCTGCGTGCTACACGCTGTTTCGACACCGTGATGGTCTTGGAGAGAACAGAAGTAGTTTGCCGGGCCGGTTCGGTCAACGTAAAGTTACGGTATACTTTTCGAGAGACTGATGCTGATCCTCGATGCGGTTCTGGCCGTCATTCTTGCCCTGCCTGGAACTCCGTCAAAACCACCTTCACCCGCAGCGCAGCCCGCGGCTGTTCCGCAGGGCGGCCCGGAACTCGCTCGCGCCGTCAAAGCCGAACTTGAGTCTATTGCGGGAACCGGCTCTGTGGAAGTGAGCACGGAGAGCCAGTTCCGCTTCAACGTGCGCATCACGATACAGACTTTCAACTCAAAAATCTGCAGGCAGATTTACGAACGCGAAATGGGTCTGCACCAGTTGTTTCCCGACGTGAATTTCAATTTCTACTACAGCGTTCCCGAACTGACGCGAGCCATCAAAGCGGATCTGGAGTCGATCTCGGGACGCGACACGGTGGATATCAGCATCGACAGCAAATCGCTGCTGAACGTTAGCGTTGCCATACCCGCCTTCAGTGCCCAGGTCTACAGCGAGATCTTCGCCCGGGAGCTGGAGTTTTACCGCGCTTTCCCGGACCTGAATTTCGATTTTTATATTCGGCGGTCTGCGGCTGAAACGGCGCCTACGGTTTGACGAGCCGTTCGGCGCGACGGGGTTTCATATTGCTTGTGGGCTGGCGGCCCCCGAAATGCTCCGGCACCCAAAGTAACCGGCGAGAAAATCGCAGTGTTACCGTTAGCGTTCGTCTCTTAGCGCTTCCACCGGTGTCAGCGAGGCCGCGCGCCAGGCGGGAAACAGGGCCGAGGCTATGGCGATTACTGCGAGCACCCCGAAAGCTACTGCAGGTCGTTGCGCCGCTCACCGGAAGGCCGGGGAACATGTCGGGCATCTTGACCAGCTTCAGCGCGCTCGAAAGCCCGAACGCGATCATCAATCCCACCAGTCCGCTGACGAAAGCCAGGACGCAGCCTTCCATCAGGAAGTCGATCATGATGCGGAGGCGCGTAGCGCCGAGCGCTTTGCGCAGGCCGATCTCGCGCGTCCGCTCGGAGACCGTGACCAGCATGATGTTCATGACGCCGATGCCGCCCGAGCGAGAGCGTAACCAGCCCGATGAAGCGCGAGGAACACCGTCATCGAATCGAAGATTCCCGCGGTCATTTTCTGGTTTTCGACCGTGTCCCACACGCCCATGCGCGCTCTTGTCGGCCGGATCGAAATCGTGCACGCGCGCGATGATTCGCTTCGCCTGCGTCCGCGCCTCTTCGAACTGATCGAGCGATCGCGGCTGATAGAGGATCTCGCTCGAGGTCGCCCGGATTGTACTCTTTAGCCGGAGGAACGTCGCGGGCCATCGTTGTGTAAGGCAGCCAGATCTTCTTTTCGTCGAGGCCCGAGTAGCTGCTGTCCTGGTTCTTGTCCGCCATCAGGCCGACAATCTGATACGGAAGGGAATTGATGGCGATCTCGACGCCCCACGACATCGTTGCGATTGCCGAACAGCTGCTTTTTCACGTCGACGCCGATGACGCAGACGCGCTCGCCGTTCTTTTCGTCCTGCTCGCTGAAGAACCTGCCATCGGCGATCGGGATCGTGCGCAAGCTGCGGGAAAGAACGCTTCCACTCCGCGAGACGTCGAACAGATCCGCTGTTATACGGGCTGGTGGCGTGAACGCTGCCTTCCAGCTCGGCCGCGACGATCTTGATCAGATAAGCCTCGCGCCTGAGGTTTTCGACGTCGGCATGGTTGAGCCGGACCCTGCGGCCCGCGCGCTCGCCGCCCGCCTGAAGTTCCGTGCGGCCGCCGAAGAGGATGACGATGTTCTCGCCGAGGCCCTTCATGTTGTTTTGCTGGCCTGCCTTGAACCCATCGCCCATGGCGACGATCAGGACGATCGACGTGATCCCCCAGGCGATGCCCGCCATGGTGAGAAAGCTGCGCAGCTTGTTGCGGAGCAGGCTTCCGGCCACCTGGCTCACGAGCTCCGACAAGTACGTCATGGCTATTGCAGGATGACTTGCTGGCCTTCCGTCAGGCCTTTGAGCGATTTCGGTTTTGGCGCCGTTGCTGATGCCCGTGGTGATGGCGACCTTGCGGAAGCCCTTCTCGTTGGTGGGATCGGGAATCTGGACCGCGGTCGATTTGTCCTTGTTATAGGTAACCGCGCCTTCGGGGATCGCCAGCACTCCTTTGTGCTCGTCCAGAATGATCTCGGCGTTGGCCGTCATCTGAGCTTTGAGGATGTGCTTTTCGTTCGAGATCGAGACACGCACTTCGAACGTGGTGACGTTGTCTTTTTCCGCGCCCATCGGCGAATTCTTGGTCACACGCCCCGGAAACTTCTGCTCCTTGAACGATTCGACCGTGATGCGCGCCGGCTGCCCGAGATAGACCTTGCCGATATCGCTCTCATCGACCTTGCCTTTGATGTAGACCTCGTTCAGATCGCCCACTGTCATGATGAGGGTGGCGCTCGAACCCAGCAGCAGAATCGAACTCACCGCGTCTCCCACTTCGCTGTCGCGCGACAGACACGACGCCATCGATGGGCGAGACGATCGTCGCGTTGCGCAGATTTTCTTCCGCGATGGAAACGGTGGCCTGCTGTTGTTCGAGAGCGTGCCTGAGCTTTGGCGATGGCGGCCGCCGCGCTCGACAGATTCGCCTTCGCCGATTCCTGTTTCTGCACGGCCAGGTCGATAGTTTTTCTCCGCGTCGTCGCGCGCGTTCTGCGCGATCAGACCATCGGTGAACATCTTCGCGCCGCGCTCCATGTCGCGTTTCAGGAATGGCACGTCCGGGCCCGGTGGCATCCACCTTATAGCGTTGGTAATCGGCCTGCGCGCTGCGCAAGAGCGGCCTGCGCGACATGCAGCGCGGCCTCCTGCTGATGCAGCGCGGGAATCAGATCGTTCTGATCGAGTTCGCAGATCACGTCGCCCTTGTGAACGAAGTCGCCGACGTTCACCGGCAGCTTCAGGATGATCCCGCTGGCCTTGGCTTTGATCTCAACCTGGGTGACCGGCTGAACTTTTCCGGTCGCGACGACGGATCGCGCAAGATCCATGCGCTCGACCTTCGCCAGTCTTTTCCGGATCGATTTTGGCGGGTTTGCTGCCGATCGCTTTGAGCGAGACAACGGCAGCGCTCGCCAGCACGACGATCGTCAGGGTGACCCAGATCAGACGTTTTCGTTTTTTTGCGGCCATGCTTTGGACTCAGAGGTTATACGTGAGCAACGGTGAAAAAGTTCGCATGAAACGATCATGCGAAGCGCGAAAAGTACCCACCAGTTCACGGGCGCGGCGCACGCCCAGCTCCGGCAGTAATTTGCTTAGTTCTATCGCGATTTTCACCGGCGCGGAGGGGTTCCAGAACGTTGCCGTTCCCACCTCGACGAGTGAAGCGCCCGCGATCATGAATTCCGCCGCATCTTCACCGCTGGCGATTCCGCCGAGGCCGATTACCGGGATCTTCACGACGCTCGCCGCCTGATGCACCATCCGCAGGGCGATCGGCTTGATCGCCGGGACCCGAGAGGCCGCCGTAGCCCGCCCCGATGCGCGGCTGTCTCGTCTTTGCATCGATCGCCAGTGAGATGAAGGTGTTGATGAGCGAAATGGCGTCGGCTCCGCTTTGTTCGCAGATGCGGGCGAACGGCTCGATGGCGGCCACGTTCGGCGAGAGTTTCACGATTACGAGGCCTTTGCGCCGCGGATTTGACTCCGGAAATGAGGTCCGCAAGGGCCTATTCGTCCACTCCGAAGGCGAGGCCGCCGTGTTTCGTGTTGGGGCAGGAGACGTTCAGTTCGTAAGCGGCGATGCCTTCGGCATCGTTGAGGGCGTGTACGACTTCGAGGTAATCTTCGGGGGCGTAACCGAAGACGTTTGCGATTACGGGTGTGGAATAGCGGCGCAGCGCGGGCAGTTTGTTCGCGATGAACTCGCGTACCCCGACGTTCTGCAGGCCGACCGAGTTGATCATGCCGGCGCGCGCCTCCCACAGGCGTGGGGCGGGGTTGCCCGCGGATGGGTTCGCGGGAGAGGCCTTTCACGACGATGCCGCCCAGTTGATTCAGATCGACGAGACTTTCGAATTCGACGCCGTAGCCGAACGTGCCGGATGCGGCGAGCACGGGGTTGCGGAAGTGAATGCCGCAGACGTCATCTCGAGAGAGGTTGTTTCGGGACCGAGCGTTTCGGGAGTGGCCGCCGGATTCTTCATCGGGAAGCGAGTCCTGACAATGCAAACAGCATTTGGAGTGGAGTTTAGCAGAGCCCTTCAGGTGGTAGACTATTCGGTTTAGTACCTGGTACCGTATATTTAGGTTGTCAAAAACTGAGTTTATGGGGGCGGTGACGAATAACGAGGGAATTCTTGGCGTGAGGAACTGGCGGCAGCAAAGAGGCATCAGCCTGGAGGCCATCGCTGCATCGACCAAACTCAGCGTGCGACAGCTTGAAGCAATTGAGTCCGGCGATTTCAGCCGATTGCCTGGAGGTATCTACAATACCAGTTATATCCGGCAGTATGCGCGCGCCATCCAGTTTGAAGAGGCCGATTTGCTGGATTTCTATCGCGACTCGTGCAAGAGTGCGAACACTCAACCCAACGGAAATCGCGGTCCGCAGATTTCCGGGGCTTTGTTTCAGATTTAGACCAGACACTCCCTCCCGGTCGTGGCTCGGTGAGTATCTGCAATCGTGCGGATACGCCTACGCCAGTGCTGCCACAAAGGCGAATCTGGCCGCAGATCAACGCCGCTAAGACAGATTCGCGGCCAAATATTCGTCTACCGCTCGCGCCAGGTCTGGCATAGGTTCGATATCAGACAGCCTCATTCTCGCGTTCTCCAGGGCCGAGTATGGCGGCCTGGCCGCAGCCGTGCGGTATTCGGCGGCGTTTGTCGGGCTGAGATTCGCTTTGACGCCGGACTTCTCGAAGATCATTCGGGCGAACTCGAACCATGAGATGGGCTGGCCGCCTCCGATGTGGAAGACGCCTTCGAGATCTCGTTCGAGCAGATCGATTGCGCGGCTTGCCAGCGCGGGTGCGTAAGTGGGGGATGCCGTGTAGTCCTCAACCACGCGGATCGGCTTTCCTTCGCGCGCAAGACGCAGCATGAGTTCGATGAAATTACCGCGGGCCGTGCGCCGTCCGGCCGGGCCGAAAACTCCCGAGGTGCGCACGATGATCGGCCGATCGGGATAGGCCTGGCAGTAGAGCTCGCCCGCAAGTTTAGAGACGGCGTAGGCGCCGAGCGGGTGCGTGGCGTCGGTTTCGACGTAGGGCCTGCCGAGGGCGCCGTCGAAGACGTAGTCGGTTGAGAAATGAATCAGGCGGGCACCGAGTTGCTTGCACCCGACGGCAAGGTTGCGCACTCCGAGCGCGTTTGCCTGGAAGGCCGCTAAAGGTTCCCGCTCCGCGAGATCTACCTGGTTATATGCCGCCGCGTTGAAGACCGCGAATGGCTTGAAATCGGCCAGGGCTTCGTCTACCTTCGTTTGATCGCAGATATCGAGCGCGGCACGCTCGAAGGCGCGCACTTCGTAGCCGCGCCTTGCCAGTTCGGCGGAAAGCTCTACGCCCAGTTGTCCGAGAGAACCGAAAACGGCGACCTTTTGGGGCAATCGCTTTTACCAGTGGAGTTCGAAAAACAGCGCGAAGATCACGGCGAGAACGAGGACCAGAGCCATGCCCGACCAGGCCAGCCAGGGGACGCGATGAGCAGGCACCGGAACCTCTTCGACTTCCGCTTCGACCGTCGTCGGCAGGGGATCGTGCCCAGTGTTGGCTTCGCGGCGGGCCAGCACCTGTGTGATCTGTTCCTTGCCCGCGCGATCAGCGATCACGATCGTTCCCGAATTGTGGCTCGTGGTGGTCTCAAGCAATTGCTTGCGAAGCGGTTCGGGAACGTCCTGCACGGAGCGGTAAAAGCCGCGCTCGCCGCCCGCGGAAATCATGACAACGGAAGTCTTCATTACGCCGGAAACGTTGCGCAGCAAACTGACTCCGCACTCCGGGCAAATGCCCGCGTGGCCGTTGAATTCGGAATGGCACTTCGGACAGGTCATGCTGTGTGCCCGTTACATCATCCGTTGACGGCAAGCGGCAGACGCTGCTCGCGCACTGTGGGGTTCTGCGCGCCGAACTGGCCAAGAATTACCTGAATGAAGCCCAGAGCGGCCTTGGGAAGCGCCTTGTCTTTGCGATAGATCAGCCCCAGCTTTCGCAGCATGGGCTCCGGCGCGAGCGGGATGCTTGCGAGGGTGCCCGCCTTCACTTCTTCGACGCAATTGGAGGCGGCCAGGAAACTGATTCCGAGGCCCGCCATCGCGAAGCGCTTCATGGTTTCCGAAGAATCGAGTTCCATGGAAACCCGGAGTTCGTCTTCCACGCTTTCGAACCAGGTATTCAGACGGCTTCGGGTCATTCCGGTCTGCGGAAGAAGAAGAGGGTAAGCGACCACGTCCTCGCATCGAACTTTTTCCATTCTCGCAAGAGGGTGATCGGCGGGCACGATCGCGCGAACCTCATCGCGATAAATGTCCACAACCTGAACGCGTTTTTCGAGGACGGGAAGCTGCGTCAGTCCGAAATCCGCTACGTTTTCCATGACCGCTTCGACTACGCGCGATCCGTAAGAGCGGTTTACCTGCAGCTGAACGCCGGGGAACTGAATTTTGTATTCAGCGAAGACCTTCGGCAGAACGTAAATGCAGGTTGCTTCGTTGGCGGCGATCACAAGTTCGCCGCGCGGTGAAGTCTCGAGCTCGTTGAGGGAATTCTGCGCCTGGCGGCGGATGTCGAGCAACTGCTCGGCGTATTCCGCGAAGATCCTCCCGGCCGTCGTCAGAGAAATGCGGCTGCCAAACCTCTCAAAAAGTTCGGCTTTCAGTTCATGTTCGAGCTGGCGAATTTGAGCGCTGATGGCGGGCTGAGTTCGATAGCACGTCTGAGCTGCCTTGGAGAAGCTCTTCAATCGAACGATTTCCAGAAAGGTATGGAGCTGATCAAAATCCATTCAGTGCCATCTTTAGCCGGCGGGGAACGATGTCAAGACGTGGACTCCGATGTGAATTGACTGCCATTTTACCATCGACTGTAGATGGTATCAGGCTCCCCTCATTTTTCCGAATTTCAAAAGACGTCGTAAAGTGAAGTTTGACTGCGAGAATTCTGGTTTTCGCGCTGCTCGGCGTGGCTCTGCTCGCCCAGACGGCCGATCAGGTGCTGATCGTGGTCAACCGGCAATCGCGCGATTCGCGGGAAATCGGCGAATATTATTTGAAAAAGCGCGGCGTTCCGCTTGCAAACCTGTGCGAGATCGATACCGCGCCGGTTGAGCAGATCACGCGGGAAGTTTACGACCGCGAAGTAAAGGCCCGTGTCGCCGGATTTCTCAAACAAAGGGGTCTCACCGAAAACATTCTTTACATGGTTACGACCGCGGGTGTTCCGCTCAAGGTGAGCGGCGATGGGGCCGGAGTGCGGAACACGGAGGCCTCCGTGGATTCCGAACTCACCCTGCTCTATGCGCAACTGCACGGCGCACCGCTCTCGTTACCTGGCGCCGGGGTTAATCCGTTCTTCGGGCGGCGCGACGTGCGGTTCGAACATCCGCGGTTTGCGATGTATCTTGTAACGCGCCTCGCCGCGTACGACATGGCCGGTATGAAGGGGCTCGTGGATCGGGCGCTGCTGGCGCGAAATACCGGCAAGTTTGTGATTGACGCGCGAGCAGACAACAGCACACCGGGTAACCAGTGGCTGCGGGAGGCGGCGCGGCTTTTGCCGAAGGATCGCCTGGTTCTGGACGACTCCCCGGCTGTCGTGACGGACCAGAAAGATGTGATCGGGTATGCTTCGTGGGGATCGAACGACCCGGACCGCACGCGACGGTTCCTGCATTTTCAATGGCTGCCGGGCGCGATTGCGACGGAGTTTGTATCGACCGACGGGCGCACCTTCAAGCGTCCCCCCGATGCATGGCGGCTGGGCACGTGGAAGGACCCTTCGACGTGGTTTGAAGGCGGCCCACAAACGCTGGCCGCGGAGTACATATATGAAGGCGCCACGGGAGTGTCAGGGCAGGTGAACGAACCCTATCTGAGTTTCTGTCCGCGCCCCGATTATGTGCTGCCGGCTTATTTTGCGGGCCGAAATCTGGCGGAAAGTTACTATTTGGGAATTCCGGGACTCAGCTGGATGAATATCGTGATCGGCGACCCGCTTACTCCTCTGCGGCCGTGATTATTTCGCGTCCTGAATGGTGAGTTCTTCGGCGGGTCCGCCAGCCATCATCTTCGCCGAATCGTAGAAACCGGCGGTCGTCAGGTGAATCTGCACTTCTTTTTTGCCTTTGTTTACCCAAAACCAGCCGTGAATGCCCGTGGTCGGGGCGGTGAAGGAGCCGTAGGCGTGATCCTGTCCGATCTTGTCGTCGAGTTGATAGCTTTCGAAGTAATCGGGACGGGGTTTCTTGTCGGGTTCCCCGTGGAATTCGAATTGAACTTTGCCGTCGGCCTTCCACGAATAAACCATTCCAGCGCCCTTCTGCATGTGGTATTTGATCTCGACACCCTCGCCTGGCCCGAGTGCGAGGTCTTCGCTGTCGGTTTTATAAATCGCCGGCTGTGCGGTGTAGATCCCGCTTTGGGCAGGAGTTGCGCGGCCTCCGGAATTCGCGGGCTCGGCGGCTTTGGAGAGATCGGTGAGACCGAGGAGGCGGCCCGTTTTCAGGGGGTCGATTCCATACTCGGCCGGCAGCACGGCGACCAGCAGAATCACTGCCGCCGCGGCGAGCGCGATGGCAGAAGCCTTCAGAATTACTTTTCTCGACGGGACGAGAACGGCGGGTATTGTGTCCTGGTCAACCATGATTTGTCTCCGTTACGAAGCAACCAGATATCCGGTTACCTGATATCCGACGAGCACGAAGCCAACGACCATCAGGGCGGTGTTGGTGGCGAAGGCGTAGTGGCGGAAACCGCTGTGGCTCCGCCAGAAGCTCAGAAGAATTACGATCGCCGTGAGCGCGAGCACCTGTCCGATCTCGACGCCGATGTTAAAGCTGATTATGTTTGTAATCAGACCGTTTTTTGAGAGGTCCAGTTCCTGAAGCTTCGTCGCCAGACCGAAGCCGTGGAACAGACCGAAGATCAGAACGGCAATTTTCGTGTTGGGTTCGAAGCCGAAAAGGCGCTGAAATCCGCCCATGTTGTCGAATGCTTTGTAGACCACCGAGAAGCCAATGATGGCGTCGATAAGATACGCGTTCGCGTGAATATTGCCGAATACCCCGGCGAGCAGGGTAACGCTGTGGCCTATGGTGAACAGGCTGACATACAGTACGACATCCTTGAGCTTGTAGAGGAAGAAGACCACACCGACGAGGAAGGCCAGATGATCGTATCCGGTCACCATGTGTTTCGCTCCGAGGTACATGAAGGCGGGTATCGCAGTGCCTTTGTTCGATTGCACGAAGCTTGCATCGCGCTTCGAAACGTTGTGGGCGCTTGCCGAAATCGGGAACATCAGCCCGAAGACGATCAGAAGGATGGCGACTATAGCCGCGGAACGTCGGAACTCGGTCATAATTGGTTGCCAGACAAAGCGTATCACCGCTCGGAAGGGGCATCCAGGCACGAGCGGTCACGTGCGCGTCAGTGACGCGCGTATCTGGTTGATTTCATTGGCAAGTGCGAGAATCGGTTGGTTGCGGGAGAATCTTCGGGCGAGAGTGCGTCTAAACAATCTCGATTCCTTCGGCGCGTGCTGCTCGTTCCAGGGAGCCATCCACTGTCGCGAGCGCGATGCGGTTCCGCATCGCCAGTTCAAGATACGCCGCATCATACGCGGTCAATCCATGGTTGCGGCTGAGAAGGTGAGTCAAGTGAAACACGGTTCGGGAGTCAGGTGCATCGACGTCAACCGGCAACCGTTCCAAATCTGCCAGAAATGTCTGAGTTAATTCGTTTGTCAGGCGTTTGCGCTTTTCGCCCATGAGGAGAGCGTTCAGCACTTCGTGACGCCAGAAAGAGGTGACGGCCGGTTTATCGCCCAACGCAATTCTCTCGGAAATCTCTTCCGCTTTGCGGGCTTCCTCATCAGGAAAACACCATGTCAGTACGACGGAAGCGTCAAGGACGAAGCGCGTCACCGCCTGCTCTCGTCGAGCAACTGCCTGATCGTCATGCCACCCAGGGACACGCCGTGGCGTTTACCGAAACTTCCCAACCGACGCGCCGCTTCGGCGACGGATGAATCCGACGAGCCGCCGTCGCCGTGAATCCGTTCCAAGAGAACCTGTTCAGCGAAAGTCTCCAGCGGAAGCCCGCCCGCCTTTGCTTTCAGCGCCGGCAGCGCATCGTCAGGGATATGTAGAGTCAGGTTCATAGCCTTGCCTTTTTCAGGTTAACTCGTCATTGATCGGCTACGCGATTTTCGGAACGGTCAGGAGGCGACGGAGCATCCGAGCGAGTACCTCGCGCTATGTCAAACAGACCGGGATGTTACGCAGGATTGTCACTTAATTCAGCGCGTCGACTGCGGCTTTCATGTCCCGAAGCATTTTATCGACGGCATCGTGCGTGCGTTTGGTGCCCCACCACCCGAAGCCGGTCGGGACGGGTCGGGAAAGTGTCATGCTGTCCAGTTCGACGTCGACGCCGCCGTCGCGCTCGCGCACGAACCAGAAGGTGTTTGTGCGCCACAGAAATCCGTGGTCTTCGCCCTCGGGATAGTAGCCCCGGCTCACATCCTTCGGGTCAAGCCACTCGCGAATACTCGTCGCGCTCGATGCCGACTGCCACCGGTGCGGATCGAGAAGCCGGTAATGTGTATCGTAGGTGCAGTCATAGGCCACCCCAATCCAGAGCGTAGATTGAGTCAGCGAGATGTGGGAAGTGTAATGCTCGTCCGCCGGTGTACTGTCGGGGTTTCGCACGGCGCTCCCTTTGAGAACCTCCGGCTTGAAGTACTTCGGATAGTTGGGATAATCCCGCATGATCCTGCTGACCTTCTCGATCGTTCCGCCTGATACGTACATCGCGCCGGAAAAATGGTGAATGCTGCCGCCCGTGATGTCTCGGTTCTCGCGGGGTTCGACGACCGGCTTACCAGCTGCGAAAGTGCCATTGCGGACGCAACAGGATGCCGTGTCAATCCACATCTTTCCCGACTCTGCGTAAGGCGTGGCGACATCGCGTTCGAATTGCGATACGTAGTTCTGGAAAGCCTGAAGGGCAGCAGGATCCAGATGAAAGACAGGAATTACAGAGGCGTGCAACGCGGCACAGCATACGGCGGACCCCAGGCACGCCGCCGCCAGAGGAAATCTCATTCCTTCTAACTATAACTGTCGCATGTGCGCGGACTGCCGGATTCGTCGCTCACCGGGGGCGGATCAGAGAGAGAAATTCGTCCCGCGTTTCCTTGTTTTTGCGGAACGCGCCCAGCATGGCGCTGGTTACGGTGCCCGAATGCTGCTTTTCCACGCCCCGCATCATCATGCAGAAGTGCTGCGCTTCGGCAATCACGCCCACGCCGAGCGGATCGAGCAGGTCCTGAATGCACTGCGCGACCTCCTGAGTGAGGCGCTCCTGAATCTGCAGGCGACGCGCGTAGACGTCCACAATTCGCGGCATTTTGCTGAGGCCGATCACCTTGTTGCGGGCGAGATACGCCACGTGCATTTTGCCGTAGAACGGCAGCATGTGGTGCTCGCACATGCTGAAGAACTCGATGTCTTTCACGATCACCATTTCGTCGTATTTCACTTCGTAGATGGCGCCGTTTACGATCTTGCCAATGTCCGCCGTGTAGCCGCTGGTCAGAAAGCGGAGCGCCTTCTCGACCCGCTCAGGGGTCCGCACCAGGCCCTCGCGGCGGGGATCTTCGCCGATCGACTCAATCACCTGCTCGATCAGAGGCGCGATTGGCTTCCCCGGCGTGGGGGAAATGAGTTTGACGACTGCCGACTTCTTATTCATATACACCATTCATACAAGTCGCGTAATTTCACAGATGTTTCGCTCCGTCTCGCGGATGCGGACCGTATCGAGGCTTGGTTTGCCGTCCGGGAAGACCTCCGGCCATCCCTCCCGCAGTCGTCGTTCCACTTCGAGGGTAAGATTCTCGGTTGTGGGAACGGCGCTCCGAAAGGCCGCTACCTCCTCGTTCAGGTTACGAAGACGGAGAGGGGCGATAACCCGTTGTTCGGCCAATCCATCGAGAGCCGGGATGTCCACCACGCGCCCCGTTTTCGGGTCCACCTCCCCGCGAACGGTTACTTCGACCTCGTAATTATGCCCATGCCCCCACGGATTATTGCATTTTCCATAGACTTCGCGGTTTTCCTCATCGCTCAGGGTGGGCGAATGCAGGCGGTGCGACGCCGAAAACGCGTACCTGCGAGTAAGCCTGACAATCATTGCGGACCCCGGTATTCGACGGACAATTCGCTCGTTTCGTGGACGCGTACTGAGGACAGATGAGCGGGCGCCGGAATCGCGGAGACGAGGCGATTCCAGATATCGATCGAGATATTTTCGACTGTGGGCACGATGCGGTCGAACGGCTCGACTTCACGGTTCAAAAGTCTGTGATCGTAAATGTTTATTACCCTGTCTTCAAGAATTTCCTTGAGCTGTTTCAGATCGAGGACCATGCCGGTGACCGGATCGGGATCACCTTCGATAGCCGACCTCGATCACATAATTGTGTCCATGGCCGAGCGGATTCGCTGCCGCGCCGTACACCCGGTCATTCTCGGCATCAGAGAGCAGGGAGGAACGGCAGATGTGCGAGGCGGAGAATTCGACTTTCTTCGAGATCACCATGTCATGTTGGACGCCGATATCTGGTTCAATAGAATTATAGGAAACCAGCCATGAAGCTTGATCGCATCCAACTCGATCGGATCCTTCAGATCGGCATCTGCGTGATGCTCTTCGCCTTTGTGGGAGTGCTCTATCAATCGCTGCACGACAATGTCGTAAAGGCAGGGGACAAAGCTCCGGCCTTCAGCCTCCAGGCCGACAATGGAAAAACGATCACGGCCCGCGATTTCGGCGGCAAGCTTTTGCTGCTCAACTTCTGGGCTTCCTGGTGCGCCCCCTGCGTAGACGAGGTTCCGGCCATGGACCAGATGGCGCGGGAACTGGGTCCGAAGGGCCTTGTGGTCCTTGCGATCAGTCAGGACGAGGACCCGAGCGCTTATAAGCAGTTTCTGGACCGCAATCCGGTTTCTTTCATGACCGTACGGGATCCCAGCAAGAAAGTTCAGTTGCGCTACGGAACCACGCTGATCCCGGAAAGTTACCTGATCGATCGCGATGGCAAGGTGATTGAGAAGTTCGTCTCGTCGCAGAACTGGGCATCACCCCGAATGATTCAGCATGTCCAGTCCCTTCTCTAGTGAACGCCGCCTTCCGGGCTCGGCGAAGAAGAGAATTGTCGATCTCGTCGGTGCCCGCGGATACCTCGACCAGCCAGCCGATCTGACGCTTTACGAATACGACGGAAGCGTTGATAAGGCGCGGCCTGAACTCGTCGTTTTTCCCCGGACGACGGACGAAGTCGCCGCAATCGTGAAGATCGCAGCGGAGCATGGCGTGCCGATCACTGGGCGGGGCGCCGGTACGGGTTTGAGCGGTGGGGCCATTCCGCGCGAAGGCGGGATTACGATCGGCTTCTCGCGCATGAACCGAATTCTCGAGATCGATCTCGAGAATGAGCGCGCGGTTCTGCAGCCGGGAGTTGTGAATCTCGACATTACTCTTGCGGTGCAATCAGCCGGCTATTTTTACGCGCCGGACCCTTCCAGCCAGCGCGCATGCACGATTGGCGGAAACGTGGCGGAGAACTCGGGAGGGCCGCACACGCTGGCTTATGGCGTAACGACGAACCATGTTCTGGGCCTCGAGTTTGTCATGCCCGACGGCACAATTCATATGACCGGCGGCAAGGAACAGGATCTTCCGGGCTATGACCTGACCGGGCTTCTTACGGGGTCCGAAGGCACCATGGCGCTGGTGACAAAGATCATTGTGCGGCTCATGCGGCAGCCGGAGAAGGTGAAAACGCTGCTTGCCGTTTACAATTCTCCTTCCGACGCGGCCGACACGGTGGCGGAGATCACCGCGTGCGCAATTACGCCCGTTGCAGTCGAGATGCTCGATGGTGAAATGCTTCGGATGGTGGAAGTGGCGACCCACGCAGGCTATCCGATGGACGCGGCAGCAGTGCTGCTGATCGAACTGGAAGGACTTGTCGAAGCGGTGGAAGAGCAGACAGAGCAGATTCGCGACGGTTTGCGAGCGATGCGGCGCGCGTGAGTTCCGGGTCGCGAAGTCGGCAGAAGAACGGGAATTGCTGTGGAAGGGACGTAAGAACGCTTTCGGCGCGGTAGGCCGGGTCAGTTCGTCGTATTATGTGCAGGATGGTGTCGTCCCGCGGACACAGGTGGCGCCCACGCTGCGGTATATCGCCGAAGTCGCGAAGCGTCACGACGTTCGCATCAGCAACATTTTTCATGCTGGGGACGGCAATCTGCATCCCATCATTCTTTTCAACTCGCATCTGCCGGGTGAACTGGATCGGGCGCGCGCGGCCGGGGAAGATATTCTCAGCTATTGCATTTCGGTAGGTGGGTCGATCACTGGCGAACACGGGGTGGGCATGGAGAAAAATGAATTGATGGACAAGCTGTTTCCGGCGGCTTCCCTCGATTACATGAAGAAGTTCAAGACTCTGTTTGATCCGCAAGACAAGCTCAATCCGGGGAAGGTTTTGCCGACCGGGCGCGGTTGTCTGGAGATCCGGCAAGCGCCGCTTACCCGCCGCACCGCTGTGTAAGAGGTGTAACCGGCGACAAGATCGCCGGCCCCCACTCGCGCTCAGATCAGGGCGAACGGGGGAGTGTTGTGGACGTTACTCGCAGCTCGGTTGATGTTGCCCTCGGCGATTCGCGTTAAGGTTTGATCGGATGTCTTTTCCTCGCCGAGAATTTCGTCGAGCAGGCTTGCCACTTCCTCAAGACCCAGTGTTCGCGCGAAGGAAACAAGCGAACCGTACAAGCCGATCTCATAATGTTCGATTTGATTCGCCGAAAAGATCAGCGACGCGTCCATCAGGGGCGAGCGGTCGAGATGGGCGATCATTTTTTCGCTCTCTTCCACTAATATCCGTATGGGCTCGCTCTTCTCGGCCGCCGGCGCGCGATCCAGGCGGGTGAATACCTGTTCGAGACGATAAACATGCCCTTTAGTCTCGACCGTGTGGACGTCCAGAGCATGTTTCAGCTCCTGAGAGGAAGCGGATTCGCTCATCTTCGGCAGATGCTTCAGCAGAAGATGTTCGCAGTCCCAGGCGTACTCCAGGCCGCGCTGGAACAGGTCTGACAGGTTATCGAGCAACATGGGAATTCTCTCCTGTTGTCGTGAAGATTAGCACGTCACGGGCCAAATGTGCCAGAGCTTATTCCGTTTGCTTAAAGGGCCAGAGCTTGAAAAACTCTGCGTGAAATACAAGCAGCGGGAACGTGACCCCCAGGAGAGCCGACGCGATCCACAGTTCGAAGTCATAAGCGGGTGGGCCGGCTTTCAAAGGTCCCGTCACCCGGCTGGACAGAGCATTATAAACCTCGAAGAGCAGCGTTCCGACCACAACGACGGTGGCGAAGTTGCAAAATCCCTTCAGGGGCTGTTTGAGTTTCGAGTACAAAGAACCCTGCAGCATGTTCAAAACTATGATCGTGCCGAAGATGAATGCCACCGGGACATGCACCATGAAAGAAACAACGTCCATGTTCAGGGCTATGACCCCGATGTAATAGGCAACGAATCCCCCAATGAGGCAGATCAGAGTCCAGACAATACCGAGAGCCGGCTGCTTCATGATTCGGGGAAACTTTGTCAGCGGCCAGAGATCGAAGCTGAGCATCAGGAACATGACCGCAATGACCGTCACGTAATATACGACGGCGCTCCATGCGTTGAAGAGCCCTTGTGGATCGAGCGACGCCACATATACGGGCGCCCCGCGCATGAATGCGTAGTTGAAACATACCCGGAAGATGACATATGCGACCAGATAGCATGACGCCAGCATCGCAAGTCCGGCCGGCACCGGCCTCGCAATCATACTCATGAACGGCCAGCCGCCCCACATGATCGAAGCCGCGAAAGTAGTGAGAACAACAATAATGATGAACATCAGCAGGAATGGGGTGGGCGGGTTGATGCCGCCGTTCACCGTATAGAAGAAGAGGGCGCCGGTAACGACGCCAGCCACAAGCGTGAGCAGAGCCAGCAACACACCTCTCGCAGGCTGACTTCGCGATGCGGCAAATCGCGGATGCTTTGTAGCCCACGTAATACCGATGACGATCTGCATGGGGATCACGCATTCAATGCAGTAGGCTACCCACCCGGTAAACGTGGAAAGCTCGAAAAGCGAGATAAAGGCGAGTGAGATGGCAACGATCACAGCGGTCGCGATCAGGCCCGCGGCTGGCTGGTGAGGTGAAACAGACCTGGGTTCTGGTTTTGCGTTTTCTGGCATGCGGTCTCCGATTTCGGTCCCTGGTAGCGTATCATGGTTTCCCAGGAAAGGGTTTCCCGGGACAGGGTTTCCCGGACAGCTTGAGATAACGGGAACGCTATGCGCGCAATCGACGAAAACACAATCACAGACGCTGCCATCGAGCAGATGTCTTCCACGCCGGATCCACGTTTCCGGGAGATCATGGCCGCCGCCGTTCGCCATCTTCACGCCTTTGCGCGCGAAGTGGATCTGACACCGGAGGAGTGGCTGGAAGGAATCAAATTCCTCACGGCGACGGGCCAGATGTGTACGGCTTTTCGCCAGGAGTTCATTCTGCTCTCCGACACTCTGGGGCTGAGCAGCCTGGTCAATTCGCTGCATGACAAGCGAGCGACGGAATCCAGCACGAAATCGAGTTTACTGGGTCCGTTCTATCGCCAGGATTCGCCGACTTTTGAGTTAGGGCAATCGATTGCCGTAAAAGCAAAAGGACCCGAGATCGGTATCTACGGCCGCATCACAGATGCGGACGGGCGCGGCGTTCCGCACGCATCAATAGAGATCTGGCAACCCGACGAAGATGGGGACTATGACCTGCAGAAGCACGATCCGAAGGAGATGGATCTGCGCGGGCGGTTTTATACCAATGCCGAAGGCGGCTATTACCTGCGTACCATTCGCCCGCTCGGTTACATGATTCCGATGGATGGGCCGGTGGGCGACATGATCCGTGCCCAGAAACGCCACGGTTTTCGCCCCGCGCATATTCATTTCCTCATCGGCGCGCCGGGATACCGGGAGGTGGTGACGGCGCTGTACATTTCCGGCGATGACCATATCGATTCTGACACCGTCTTCGGGGTGACTGACTCTCTTGTGGCGGAAGTCAGGCCTGACGACCAAGCCTCTCCGTTTGGAAGCCTTCCGGCCATCCGGTTCGACTTCACGCTGGCTGCGGCGAGTGACGCCCATTCGGGGCGTGTTGGCGCGGATCCTTCACAGATAACTGCCACCGCATAAGTCAGATAACCGCAACCGCGTACATCGTTCCACACGAGTCACGGTGACGTTTCCGCTAAGTCCGCAGGCGGTATGCTGGGCGCACTCCGGTCGGGTGGTGTGTACTGCTTCGCGCAACGGGCGCTTCCTGGCTTGCACTGTTCGGTAAAAACCTGAACTTCCGCGATGTTCAGTACTCAGGCGGCGCGAGCCTTACGTAAAAAAATGTAAGTGCCAAAATATCAAGGCTAGAATAAGTAACTTCAGGGCAAGCCCGGTTAAGATGGCCGATTTACTGTTTCAGGAGAGAATGTCTGAAGATCCGGACGCACCGATGTCTGTCCCGATAAGTGCAGGCGAACCTCGGGTTGACGCCGAAAGGGACCGTCCAGGTGGCCGGCCGCGTTTCCGGATTTTACTTGTCGAAGATAACCGCGCCGACGTATTCCTGGTAGAGGAAGCCCTCAAGGCCCACGGTGTTCCGGCGGATATTCACGCGGTTGAGGACGGTGCGGAAGCAGTTGCCGTTATCGAGCGGGCCGAGAGCGATCCGGATGCATTCTTTCCTGGCATCGTCGTGCTCGACCTCAACCTTCCCAAAAAGAGCGGAGCTGAAGTCCTGCGCCTGATGAGGCAAAGCCCACGTTTCAAGACGTTGCCCGTAATCGTACTCACGTCGTCGGATTCGATCAGAGACCGCACCGAAGTGGCGCGCCTGGGGGCCAACAGATACTTCCGGAAGCCCGCGACTTACGATGAATTCCTTGAGGTCGGCGCCGTCCTGAACGAGATGCTGGCTGAGATCGAAGATAAAAAAGGCACAAACTGAACGGGTATGTACTACGTTCATTGCGCAATCATCTTCAGAATCATCCCCGTGTCGGTCGCGAGCCAGACGTGACTTTCGTCCGGCCCGGCGATGATGGCGCTGTGGGCGACGGCGCGATAGTCGACCGGCATCTCTGTCCAGTGTTCGAGATCATCGCTGGTCAAAACCTTTAGCTTGCCGGGAATGGGGCTTCGGTAGATCGTGCCCATCGTCTCGTAACCGGCGATGATCGCCCGTTCCGAACCCGCAAAGGCGCGGACGTCGGTAATCGCGCGGTTCTTCTCGCGAAAGGCGCTTTCGCTCTTGCCGGTGTGCAGATTAATGCGGTAAACCTCGCTGGGATATTCGAATTGGTCTCTGTATTCGGTCAATGCGAGCGCGGTGCCCTGAGGCGTCATGCTGACGCGCGTCACCTGGCCGAACACGGACGCTTCACTCTTGGTCCAGGATTTTCCCGCATTGTTGGTCTCGATCAGAACTCCGTAGCTCGGCAACTGGCGGCGCTTCGACGCCTGCTCCGGTTCCATCCAGGTCGGACCGCCCGGGCGCGGCGGAATGTTCCAGCCCGTGATGATGCCATTGTTTCCGGAAAATTCTATGGACCCGAAGGTGGTAAAGGTCGGGTCGCCCTGCACTTCTTTGGCGATAGGAAGAAGGGTCCACGTCTGGCCGCCATCCGTTGTCTCGAATATTCGTTTCTCAAGGCCCGCAGCGTAACCGTGGTTCTTGTCCAGAAACCAGACTCGCAGCATGCCGGATGGCGCTTTGGCCAGCTTTGTCCAGCTGCGCCCGGATTCCTCGGTACGCCAGATGCCCTTTTCGGTCACCATCCAGCCGGTGGAATCGTCGAGGAAGAACATCGCGAGACCGGCCTCTTTGACGGGCGTTTCGCTCCAGCGCTGACCACCGTCGCTGGTGACGAGAACGATCGGGCGGTCTTTGTCGTGACGGTCGGTACTGAAACCGCAGGCGATGCCGCGCGCTGCAGAAGGAAACTTCAGGTCATTGATGGTGAGGGTACTATCGATCTGCCGGTACTGATACTGAATATCCCAATGAGGATCATCCCCGAATGCAAGGGCGGTAACCGTTAGTAATCCGAATAACAATGCGTAACATCGGTGCGTAAACTCCAGCGTCTCATACGCGCGGCCGCGCGGGGCCGGACGCCAGCACCAACTCGGCGTGGTTAATGGATTCCACGGTTGACGGGGACATCCGCGCCAGCGCGAGCGCGCAGCCGACCTGTTCGCCGAGCGTGGTGAGCACTTCCATTTCGCCGCCCGTGTGCTGGTGAGCTTGCCGGTGCTGTACGTTAATCACCCCGACGACCTTATTCCGCGCAATCACCGGGGCCGAGAGAAATGCCTCGAACGTGTCTTCGGGAAGTTCGCCGAAATACTTGAACCGCGGATCGCGGTAAGCCTCGCGCGAAATCGCCAGCAAGCGGCGTTCTCGCGCCACCCATCCGGTCAGGCCCTCATTGAGTTTCAGGCGAATCCGGCCGATTTCCGCGTCATGGTGCGTATTGGAAGCGCAGAGCACGAGATTGTCGGCGTCGCACAAATAAACGAGGCACGAATCGCACTCCGTATACTCGACCACCAGCGAAACAATCCCCTGCAGAACCTCCTGAAGAGTCATGTCTCGAACCATGAAACGGCTGACCTTCTGGAACAGCCGCAGCTGTTGTTCGATCCGCTGGAAGCGGCTTTCGAGGTCCTTTGCCTTCGACACGGCTTTCATTATAGTGTAAAGTTTGCCTGAAACCGCCCAGCTCTCCGCGCCCAGCAATACACTGCGGATCGAGTACTCAAGGATAGAAATCGAGAGGATTCGCCAGAGGGCGTGTGCGGGGCTCTTAGCCCTGCCACGCGGGGGCATGGGCGTCGGCGGGCTGCTGATCGGCGAGATCGTATTGACTGAAGGAAAAGCGGGAGAAGAGCACTGCCTCAACGTCCGGGTATTGGGCTCGATCGATATTCCGTGCTCGCATGCCGCCGGTCCCGCTTTCCGGCTAACAGCCGCCGAAATCGAGCGGGGCAGGGAACTGATAGCCCTTGCGCCGGGACGCGTTATTGGATGGTATTGCTCCAAAACACGGGGCGCCGCGACGCTCGGCGAGGCCGAACTTGCGCTGCATCGGGATTTGTTCCCGGAACCCGGTCGAATCGCTTTGATGGTTCGCCCGAGTACCGTCCAATCCAGCCATGCGGTCTTCTTTTATGCCGACCAGAACGGCCAGGTGGTTAAAGGAATCGAATCGGAACTGGACGAATGGGTTGGAGAGGAGAATGTCCCGGAAAAGGATGCCTCGAGATTCGATCTGCGCCCGTTAACCCCAGAGTCCCAACCGGCTCCGCCGCTGGAACCGGAACCCGCGCGGCCTGCCACCTCGAAGGTGCGGCCGCCGACGCCGGGTGTTTCGGGCAGGAAGCCGGTAACCACCCCGTCGTTGGGGTATTCAACCACCGCTCCCGCCGAGCGCCGCCGGTTTGGTTTGATCGCACTAATCGCACTTCTGGTTGCGGGAGTACTGGCTTTTCTGACTCAGAATTTCTGGCTTCCCCGGCCGCCTCTGAAGCTCGCAGTCAGTGAGGCAGGTGGAGTTCTCACGATCCGATGGAACGCCCCAGCCGTTCGTGGAATCGATTCCGCTTCGCTGTTCGTGAACGACGGTGGAAAGCTGAGGACACTATCTCTCGACCGCTTCGTTTTGAAACGGGGTTTTCTCACCTACGAGCCGATATCCGAGCGCGTCAACGCAACACTTTCCGCCCGCAACTCCAAGGCGATGATCGGTTGGTTTGCGTCGGCGCCCAGAGCCGTGCCGGATTCGACGCCGTCGTCGCAACCTGAACCCCGAACTCCGGTCGCTCAAGCTCCGACGCCGGCATTCCAGATTCCGACGGCCTCGGCCGTTGATACATCTGCGGATAAGCTCTGCGAACGACTGCCGGTGTCATAATCGAAAATCTACTTCATGCCCATTCGCAGCATGACCGGCTTTGCCCGGGTCTCACGCTCTACCCCGTCAGGCGAACTGGTCCTTTCCATTAAAACGGTGAATCACCGGGGACTGGATATGCACTTCCACATGCCGCTCGATTTCGATGCGGTGGAAAATGCCTTGCGCGCTGCCGTGAGGAAGCGCGTCGCCCGCGGCCATGTGCAGTTGCAGGTGAACCTGAGGCGGACGGATGGCGCTCGCGGTGGCCACGATGATCAACGAACCTTTGCTGCGTGCATGGCTCGACACCTTTCGAGATCTTGCCGGCCGGTTCGGAATCGAGTCTCTGCCGGATCTCAACCAGGCCCTTCGGTTGCCTGGCATGATGGAATCCCGCCCGGAGCATTCCGCGACGGGGTCGCCGGCCGACGAAACCGTGGAAAATGACGCGCTCGCCGCTGCGGCGGAAGCGCTCGATCAGCTCGACGCGTTCCGGGCGCGCGAGGGCGCAGCCATCGAAGACGAAATTCGCATGCGCTCAGCGTCCATTCGCGGAATTGTGCAGCGCATGGAGGAGATCCGCAGCCGCGCCCTGCCGTTTTTTCAGCAGAGGCTTCGCGATCGTCTCGGTGAAATGCTCGGAGGCGCGCAGATCGATCCCGCGAGAATCGTTCAGGAGGCGGCGATTCTTGCGGAACGAAGCGACATCAGCGAGGAACTTGTTCGGTTAAAAACCCATGCGGATCAAGCTGACGCCCTCCTCTCGGCCGAAGGTGAAACCGGCAAAAAGCTGGATTTTCTTCTCCAGGAGATGAATCGCGAAACCAACACGATCCTTTCGAAGACGGGCGGCCTCGGAGAAGCGGGTTTGTGTTTGACGGACCTGGGGCTCGCCACCAAAGCCGAAATCGACAGGATCCGGGAGCAGGCTCTGAACATCGAATGACCTGCATTTTTATTATTTCGGCGCCATCCGGCTCGGGCAAATCGACGCTTGTTTCACGCCTGATGCAAGAGGTCGACCGCCTCACCTTTTCTGTGTCTTACACCACAAGAAAGCCGCGCGGGGACGAAATCCCAGGCGAGGCGTACCATTTCATTGAGCGGGCGGAATTCGACCGGCGCCTGGCCGCGGAAGAGTTCCTGGAATCAGCGGAGGTTTTCGGCAACTGTTACGGGACGCATCTGGACGCGCTGACGATCGCCGAAAAGGACAACAAAGACCTCGTGCTCGACATTGACGTACAGGGTGCGGCACAATTGAAGAAGCGGATCCCGGACGCCGTCAGTATTTTCATTCTGCCGCCTTCGCGGCAAATCCTGGAGCAACGCCTCCGCGCACGCAGTCAGGATAACGAAGAAGTGATTCGCCGCCGGTTGGCCGATGCGGCGCTGGAGATTCGCAATTACAGCCTGTACGATTACGTGCTGGTGAATGATGATCTGAATCCTGCCGCCGAAACTTTGAAGGCGATCGTCAGAGCAGAGCGCGCTCGACGCGTAAGGGTCGAAGACAAGATCCGTCCGATTCTGACCACTTTTGGTCAGGCAATGGGAGTATAGAAAAGATGACAGAAACACCGCCCCGCAACAATTCGCATTGCTCGATTCCGGACGATCCGGACCAGAGCACCTACCGCTTTATCATTGTGGCCGCCAAGCGTGCCCGCCAACTCCAGGGTGGGCAGCGTCCCGTCCTGCCTACGTCCTCGAAGAAATCGACGGTGATTGCGATGGAGGAAGCACGTCGCGGACTCGTAAAGTACGAGATCCAGAATGACATCGTTCTGGTGGAAGATCTGCCGGAACTCGAACAGGTCTGACTTTTACCTGAGGCCTGGCTTTGCGCGTTATCCTGGGCGTGAGCGGTGGAATCGCGGCATACAAGGCCGCTGAGCTTGCGCGCGCTCTCGTACGTGACGAGCCACCAAGTCCAGGTTATTCTTACACATGGCGCGGAAGAGTTCATCCGGCCCCTCACCTTCGCTTCGCTGACGGGGCGGAAGGTCATTACCGATCTTTTTTCAGGGGCGAGCCCGGAATCCACTCTCTCGAGCGCGGTCGAGCACATTGCTGTCGCCCGCGAAAACGACCTGCTTCTGGTGGCGCCCGCTACCGCTAATGTGGTCGCGAAATTCGCGCTGGGCCTCGCCGACGATTTCCTGTCAACTCTGTATCTTGCGTTTCGCGGGCCGGTAATTCTGGCGCCTGCCATGAATGAAGAGATGTGGGCCCATCCGGCCGTCCACGCAAACATCGAAACGCTTCGCCGACGGGGGAATATAGTAGTCGATCCCGACGACGGTTATCTGGCTTGCGGCACTTACGGTCCAGGCCGGCTCGCGGAATTGCCGAAGATCCTTGAAGCCGTGGAAGGCGCTTTGCGGCCTCCAGTTCGGGATCTGGAAGGCGAAACCATCCTGATCACGGCCGGGCCGACGCAGGAACCGCTTGACCCCGTCCGCTATCTCTCGAACCGGTCCAGCGGGAAAATGGGTTACGCGCTCGCTCATGGGGCGCTCGACCGCGGCGCGCACGTCATTTTGGTCACGGGGCCGGTAAGTCTTACGCCACCCTCCGGGGCCGAGGTCGTGCACGTTCATACGGCCGCCGAAATGCGCGACGCGGTCTTCGCGAATCTGGAGCCGGCCACGGTTGTCATCAAGTGCGCTGCAGTGGCAGATTTCCGACCTTCCACAGAATCGAAGCAAAAGATTAAGAAGACATCCGCACGCCTGTCGCTCGAACTCGATCCCACGCCCGATATTCTCGCCGAACTTGGACGCAAGAGAGGGGACCGTCTGCTCATCGGTTTTGCGGCTGAAACCGGCGATCTCGAAGCCGAAGCCCGCCGGAAACTCGAAGGCAAGAATTGCGACATGATCGTCGCGAACCTTGTCGGTCAATCCGATACCGGTTTCGAGTCCGATTCAAATGAAGTGGTGCTTGCGCTGCGGACCGGTGAGATGATTCCGCTTCCGCGGGCATCGAAACGCGAAATCGCGGACCAGATCCTGAGCCAGATTCTTAAGCTCCGCCGCGCCGCAACGGCCGCCCGATGAGTCCCGAGGAACTTCGCCGCAGGCTGGAATTCTACCAGGATCTCGGGATTAAACAGATCTATCGTCGAACGCCAGCGGCTCTGAGTGAAACGTCGGCGGCTCGGACTCAAACGCGGGCGGCCGCCCCCGAAAAGCCCGCAGTTGCCGTCGCCGAAAAAATGCCCATCGATATTGCTCTCCCCGGTCTGGTGCCGGTCGGCGACACCCTGGATAAAATCCGGGCGGACATCGGCGATTGTACCCGCTGCCGCCTTCACAAGGACAGGAACAAGATCGTCTTTGGTACGGGCGATTCCGGCGCGAAGCTTGTGTTCGTCGGCGAAGGGCCGGGCGCGGACGAAGACGCGCAGGGACTTCCGTTTGTCGGCCGGGCGGGCCAGCTTCTGACACAGATGATCGAAGGCACCTCGGCGAAGGAAGGCATCCCGCTCAAGCGTGCCGATGTCTACATCTGCAATGTGGTCAAGTGCCGGCCGCCTGAAAACCGTACGCCCGAGCCGGATGAGATGGAAATCTGTGGCCAGTTCCTGTTCCGTCAGCTTCTGACGATCAAGCCGCGAGCGATCTGCGCCTTGGGATCGACCGCCGCCAAAGCGTTGCTGGGCGGCCGGGACGGGGTTACGAAACTCAGGGGCAAGTGGCATAAATGGCATGAAATCCCCCTTATGGTGACCTTCCATCCGTCTTACCTGCTGCGGCCTTACAACCAGAATGCGAAGCGCGAGGCATGGGAGGACCTGAAGAAGGTCCTGCATTTTGTTTACGATTGATCTTCAACGCTGAATATTCTCTTCGAGGTGCTTCAGGCGCGCGTCGAGCACTTGCTCCATCCGAAACATTTCACTGCGAAGTAGCTCCTTTACATCGTCAATGTGGCGATGAGTCTCGTCGATGCGACGGTTCGTGTCCGCGAACCGGATGTCGACCGCGCGAGCAAAATCGTTGAGCCGTTGATTATTAATTAACGAGTATGCCGATTGACACGGCAAATGTCGGGAATGCGGCTGTAGCCAGAGCAGTTACCAGTTGATCTGAAGCGATCACTTGTTTGCGAGAGTATCAGGTTCACTGCTATCGCGGCGCTGACGGCTCTTTGTAAGGTGCGGTCTTCTTGTCCGGGTCTATCCGACCATCAGATAGGTAATGTGGTCGGGGATTTCAGTGGACAAATAAAGAACGATGATCACATCGGCGGCGTTCAAGTAATGGATCTGTCGATTCCGTCCGCACTCATCCCGGGCCGTTCTGCCGCCGGACGGTTTTCTCGTTGCCGGCGCGCTTAACCCGATTCACGAGATCCGGACCGGTCAATAGAGTCGCTCACTGATCGTGCTCGGCGACAGCTCCCTTTCGGGCGGCGCCGGCGAGTACTGCCGTCCGGAAAAGCGTTACCAGATGAATTCTCTGGCCTTATCTCGTTTGTCGTACCCGTCGAGCACGTGCACGACACGGATTTTCTTCATCGTTACCGGCGATAACTGCCCGATCGGAATGTAAACGATAGTCCGGCCGAACCGGGCCGCAACGTTCCGGAAGACCGACCGCGGCGGTTTCGCCGCCACATACACCACATATTTCTGAATCGAATAATCCAGACCGGCGAGCAACAATCTCTCCGCCTTGGTCTCCGCAAAATCGTAATCCGGATCGGCCCAGACGTCGTACATTCGGCGCGCCGGGAGACTCATCAAAAACCCGCCGTACTCGGCCCGCCCGATCCCCGGACCAACCAGATGCTCGAACGGATAGGTCGAATAAAAGGCCATGTCCGACTCGTTCTGATGCTCGCCCAGCCACGTGGTCATGTAGTTGTATCGCCCGTCGCGGTCGTCGTCGAAAATAACCACCACCGACCCGACCTCGCCGTGAATCTTCTGGATATTCCTGACGAAGATCTTGCCATCGTGCCAGTTGCGAATCGTCTCGCGCAGATCGATGCCATCGAGCAGCGATGCGGTGAACGGCTCTACGGTGGCGCGCTCTTCGGATAACACGCTCTTCCCCTTCTTCTTCAGGAATCGCCCGAAATCCTCGATGACCATGTCTTCCGGCGGATAGGAACAGATACTCGCGCCATTCAATTCGCTGGCCCACTCGCCGGGAAACTTCTCCTTGCGGCGGGGTTTGAGTCTGAGATTGCCGAGTCGCCGTTTGGTGCTTGGCAGTCTGCGCCGCAGCCGCATTCGCCGAGTATTCAGCCAGACTTCATCACCGGAGATCCTGACGGTTTCGATGTCGCTCAGAGTCTGTTGATAGGAGTATCGGGAGGCGGTCTCCCAGACGTCCCATGCGTAGTTCTCATCCACGATCGAGCGGGCCGCGATCGTGAGATCGAAGAGCGCCGCCGACAAATGATGGTTCGTCAGCGCGAGGTTCCTGCTGTAGCGCGCGAGCAACCTCCGCTGCCAGGCGTGCATTTTCTCGCCCGTATTCAGGGCGTAGGCGTGCTCGGCCTCCTGAAACACGGCCATCTGCACCCTCGGACGGTCCACCATGGCAGGGTCGCGCATCTCCACGCGGAACATTTCATAACGCTCCTGGAGAAACGGGTATTCCGTCGTGATCTCGCCCAAACACTCCGGATGCGCATTAACCAGCTGCAGATTTTCGCGCCTGCGCCGCTCAGGTTCGGGTTGCGGCATTTCCATCGCATCCAGAACCGGGTCCAGCAGATTCAACGATAGAACCACGAGAACACGCGCCAGCGGATCCGCGCCCTGCAGTTTCCATGCGATTCCCCCGGCGAAGCGCTCCAACTCCTGCGTCCGTTCCTGCGGATAAACTCGATACGCCTCCACGTACTGGCTGAGCGGAATTGAGGTCAGCGCGTAAGAGTCCGGGTAGGTATCGGCGAGGTGGGGGCGTTCACAGGAATCCGGATCCGCGAATACGATCTGTGCACCGATCTCCTGGGCGCTGCGAATCGCCTCGACAAACGGATCGGCTGGCTCAACCGGAACATAGACAGCCTGTTCGGTTTCTTCCTCGCTGCTCCGATAAGCCTTGTCCGGGGAGGAAACGTCGTTATAGAAGACGATGGATACCTGAGGGAGCCTCTGGATGGCGTCCAGATAAAAGCTCTCGAACGTATCCGGCAGTTCAATCGCGACGACCTGTGGGCGCTCGGCGAGTATCCGCCTCCGCACTTCGATTGCGAACTCGAGACGGCCCGGTACTACGGGAAGATAGCCAAACCGGCCGCGCTGGAGACTTGAGAACTCAACTGACGACCCGCTGTCGCCGGACATAGCGCAAGGCCTCCTCGCCCAACGTCTCCAAAAGCGCCGTTTCGAGCGCCTCCCTTTCGTGCTCGCGGCCGGTCGCGAGGCTCTTCAGCTTGATCGCATAGCGCGCCAGGTTAATGCCGTCCCGCACGCTGTAGCGCTCGTCAGCGGCGTGCGCCTGTTGCAGGAAGTCGGTCACGTATTCGAGAATATGGCCTTCTGCGAACGGCAGGTTTTCCTTGAGGATCAGATACTCCTCATCCTTCTCGGGAAAATCGATCAGGATCTGCGGCTGCAGACGCGAATGGATGTACTCGGGAAGTTCGAACGTCGAAGAATCGTCGTTCATCGTCGTTACCAGCCGGAAATTCGGGTGCGCCTTGATCTTCACGCCGGCGACGATGCTTTCCACGTAGCGGCGATTATCCAGCAACGGCGCAAGACTTGCCCAGCTCTTCTCGCTCATCCGGTTGCCTTCGTCGAGAATGACGATTCCGCCCAGAATCATTGCGCTTACCAGCGCGGAGGCCACATAGCGAAGGCGGCCGGCGCCTTCGATTACCGGGGTTACGAGGAGATCTTCCGGGCGAGTGTCGAGCGTGGCCTGCATGATGAACACGTCCCGGCCCATCCGTTTGGCGGCGGCATAAGCCAGCGTCGTCTTGCCGACACCCGGTTTGCCGATCAGCCGAGGGCTCATCGGAACATCGTTTTCCGTCACCACCATCCACGCGGCCAGCAAATGCCGCATCAATTCTTCCTGTCCGACCCACCGGACAGGCAACTCGTCGGGATGGGCCAGGTGAAGGGTAACTCCTTCGATCTCGACTGTCATGGATAATTCAATTGTAGCGGGGTCGCGGCTCTTGCTGTGGCCGAAGTGTTGCTGTTTCATCACGCGCAGGGACCTGGAGCCGGTCTACTCGCCTTCGCCGACGAGCTGAGACAGGCTCGTCATATGGTCCACCTACCGGATCTCTATCGATGGTCGAACATTCGATGATCTCGATGCCGGCGTTGCTTTCACCAAGGACATCGGGTTCGACACCATCCTCGAAAAGGTCTGCTTGCCGCCGTGGATCTGCCGCATCCTGTGATTTACGCTGGATTCTGCGTTCCGGTGGCCGAGTTTGGTGGTTCGTGGCCAGATGCGGCAGCCGTCCAGGTCCATTTCTGAAAAAGCCCAGCTTTTCCTGTATCCCGGAAACCGCCGCCTTTTCGCCGATAAGAGCCTGCCCGCATTATGTTGCGGCCACCGCTGCCCTGCTTACCGCGCGAGTAATCCGTCTCCTGAACGCTCTTACCCTCGAACCAAAGCATTAAACCGCGTGTATCCGCCCCGGCTTACCGGAATCTTCGAACCATCCGACAACACCGCCAGCCAGGTGTCCTTCGTATTCGGGTCGATCCGGGTGATTCGCTCGAGGTTTACGAGATACGACCGGTGCACCCGCACGAACCGCTTCGGATCGAGCGCCGCTTCCAGACTGGCAATCGTCTGCTGCTTCAGCCACATCCTGCCTTCGCTGCGGAGCCCGACATAATCGTCCTGCGCCTCGGCGTAATCGAGCTTGCCGGCAGGGATCACGTGAACTCGGGCCCCGTCCTTCACTACCACCCTTTCCAGGTATTCGCCGTCCGGCCGTGCCGCATTCTTTAAATCCATGGGCAGCGACGCGGGCCGCTCCTCGCCCACGCGCCTCGCGACTTTTTCCATAGCCGCGCGGAAACGCTCCGCCCCGAACGGCTTGAGCAGATAATCCACGGCCGCGGCGTCGAACGCGCGCATTGCGTATTGGTCGAACGCAGTAACGAACACCACGGCGATGCGCGCATCGATCAACTCCAGCACCTCAAAACCGTCCAGCTTCGGCATCTGAATATCGAGAAAGAGCACATCCGGCTTGCATTCGCCGCATGCTTTAACCGCCTCAAAGCCGTTCGAGCACTCGGCAGCGATCTCCATTTCAGGACACTCGCGCAGCAGATACTCGCGGACTACGCCGCGCGCCAGGTCTTCATCGTCCGCAATTACGGCTTTCATCCCAACGGTTCTCATCACGAAGCCCTTGAAGGCAGGATCAGCGTAACGCGATACACGTCGTCGCTCGCCTCCACTTCCAGTTTTCCAGCGTTGCCATAGCGCGCTTCCAGACGCTGGCGGACGTTTGCCAGACCGATGCCGCTTCGGCTTGCCGGCGCCTGCGGGTCATAAGGGTTTTCGATTGAAAACAACAAGCCCTCGCGCACCCGCCGGCCCAGCATCAGAATCTCGCCCCCCTCATCGAGCAGAGCGATTCCGTGCTTCACGGCATTTTCCACCAGCGGCTGAATCAGCAGCGCCGGCACCTCGCACTCGTCGCACTCCGGTTCCAGATCCTCATGCAACCGCAGTCGCTTGCCGAAACGCACCTGTTCCACGTCCAGGTACATGCGCGTCAACTCCATTTCTTCGCGGAACGGAATCGAAGGGCGCTCTCCCAGACGAAGTGACGTGCGCAGAAAGTCCGCCAGCCGGATGCACATTTCCCGGGCGCGTCCCGCGTCGCTCGATGTCAGCGCGCTGATGGAATTCAGGCTGTTGAACAGGAAATGCGGATTTACCTGGGCTTTCAGGGCGCGCCATTGCGCCTCGCGCGCGAGCAGTTCCGACCGACGCGAAGTCTGCGCCTCGATCACCACGTAATGCATCGCGATCGAGAGCAGGTAGATCATCGCGACCATCACGCTGAGTACCGGCTGGGCAGCGACGAAGCGCCGGTCGAGTCCCGGGAAAATGCCGGAAAAGCCGCTCGCGGAAAGGCGCGCTATCAGGAGCACTCCCCCGGCCACTACCATCGCCGCCAACACGTGCTGCCCCAGCAGACGGGGGGCGACAGACGACCGCAATGGAAGCGCCCGGCAAACGTACCAGGGCGACAAGCAAACGAAATCCAGCACCACTATTACCGGGATGATAATCGCGGCGGTCTCCGCCGGCCGGAGCGATCCGGCGACTGAAACCAGCATCCCGAGAATCGCGCCCAGCGGAACCCAGACCAAGAGATACAGCAGGAAGAATTTCCAGTTCTGAAAGATCGGATGCATTCCACGTCAGTTCTTGATGTTCAGTTCTTGATAACGACCGCGCCAAAGACCGCGTCGCCTCGAATCACGAGAGTTGGCGGTTCGACGCCCGGCTCCGGCCTTGGCGGAATGGTCTTGTCTTCGAAAGATCCGAAGACAGCGGAGCCGATTCGCTCGACGCGCCAGGTTCGAGGCACAGTGATTTCGATCCCTCCGAAGACCGCGTCGGCTCGAAGCACGGCGCGCCGATCGGGAGCGGTGATGGTGGCGTTGGTTAAATCCAGTTCAAAGCCCCCGAAAACGGCCTCCACCTTGCCGCCTTCGAAGCCCTGGCTTTCCACGCGGCGGTCCGCGCTGCTGAAGACAACCTGTTCCGTGATCCGGTTTCCGAAGAAATTACTCTCTTGAGGCATCGACGCCCGATCGCGCATACGGGGCCACCAGTCGGCCGATTGCCATCGACACTTCCCTGTCAGCATCGTCAGTCCGAAGGCGATCAGCAGCAGCGGCCAGATTACGCCCGCCGTCACATGGATGATGTGCAAATTGCCGAGTACCAGGAGAACACCGGCCAGAATCACCACGGAGGACCAGATAATCGACTGTGTGTCTCGCCGGTGCTCGATCATGATCACGCCCCACACGACCAGCGCCACCGGCCAGTAAGCTCCAATATTCCGAATCGGGAGAATATCCAGATTTTCCAGAAAGAGCAGCGCCCCGACGACGATCATCGCCAGCGCGACCAGCGAGCCGCGCCTGTTTCTCACCGGTTTTCTCCCGACGTCGCCCACAGGTAGAGTTCTTCGAGCCCGGTAGCGATCAATCCGATTGGCCACAAGTTCCAATATCCCGCAACCGGCAGCACACCGAATCTGGCGGTCAGGGAGAGTACGGCGAATAGAACCAGCATCAGGGGAAGCGCCGCCTGACCCGGATAAAACAATCTCATGGCCCGATCTTAAGTTCGATCGGGGACCCGGCTCACTCGATTTTCGGCAAAACCCGCATTACCACCGGTGAACGGCGAATTTCTATTTGCCTACCAGATGCGGAAGATCCTTATTGTTTTCCTCGCAGACGTAATCGAGCAGTTCCGTGTCCGGCATCAGTTCGACTGGATATGACACGGTCCACGATTTCTTATACGCTTTGGGATCGTTCACGGTGATCTGAAGGTCCATGTGGCCGAAGTCGCGGCGATGGTATCGCTCGATTACGTGCAGCGCGTCCGAATGCGGATGGCCGCCGGTGTCGATCCAGGTGTTGTCGTTGAAGCCACCCGTTTCCACCACCAGCGTGTCGCCGTCCCATCTGCCGGTTGAGTAACCCATCCAGGTGGGATTTGCATTTGCGGGAATGGCGCGCCCATCCGTGAAGATCTGGCGAAAAGTCTTGAATGCCTCGAAAAGAATCACAATCTCGCCGGGAGTTTGAATTACCTTCCAGGGATACGGAACCGCACTCATTTGTGGCACGCCCGGTAACAGGCAATGTCCGACCGGGTCGTCTTTACTGAGAGTGTTCTGACGCTGGCTGTAGAGTTCCGCCGCCCAGGGCTGGAGTTGCACTTCGTCTGGCTTGAGATCGGCGGCGAGGTTCACCGTGTACTTCACTCCGTTCGGCTGTTTCCAGATACCGGAAAGATCCGGCTTGCCGTCTGCGGTTCGGGGCGCGGGGGCTCTCAGATTGGGCTTGCCGTCCGCGGTTCGCGGGAGGTCATGCGAGGGATAATTCAGCCATTGAGCGGAAAGCACTCCCGCGAAGGCAAAGGCGCCGACCAGCGTTTTTCTATGCAAGGCGATTTCTCCGAACGCGATTATACAGCCGCCGCGCGCAAGAAATAACCGAACGGACGGGCGGCAGTATTCGTCAGAGAGAGAGAAGTTGATGAAGAAACTTGCGCTTTTGGTTGCGGTCGCAACTGTTATGCCGGGGCAGGCGCCGGTGTCAGGCCCCGAGTCGAATAACGGCCCCGCGTTCGAAGTGGCCGCGATCCGCCCCGCAAACGATGACGGCAACCACGACAATGACAGCGACAACGGCATCGTCCGGATACACAACTACACTCTGAAGCGGTTGATTTCCCGCGCGTGGGAAATCGATATGAGCGAGATATACGGTGGGCCGAACTGGATCGATTCCGAGAGCTATGACATCAACGCGAAAATTCCCGCCGAGTTCGTACGGGCGTACAACAAAGTGCCCCAAATGATGCAGAATCTCCTGGCAGAACGGTTCCGACTTCGAATTCATCGCGAACCGCGCCAGATAGCGGGTTATCAGCTCCTGTTGGCAAAAAAAGGTCTTCGTATGGAAAACGCAAGGCCGGATCAGAAAGATTCCAGCAGCATGAACTCGAATAATTCGAATCTCAAAGCTCAGAACGTAACGATGGAAGCTTTTGCGAGGTATCTGTCACGCAATCGGGACATAGGGAAGATCGTGGCGGACAAAACGGGTTTGACGGGCGGATTCAACTTTGAGCTGGAATGGACTCCTGAACGGATCGAATCCAGTCCCGATCCCTCCACTGATGATCACCCCTCAATATTCACGGCGATCCAGGATCGTCTCGGCTTGAAACTGGAACCAGGCAGGGTAGATGTGCTGACAATCGTAATCGACCGCGCGGAAAAACCTGACGCAAACTGAATTTTCAGGAAGGCGTTCCGGCCGGGCTATTTCGCCTCGACGATTGAGTCCACCTGAATCGTTTTGTTCTTCGGATTCAGAGTCCCCCTGACTGTAACTCTTTTTCCCGCAAACTTCTCCGGCGTCTTCTGATCGCTCAGGGTCCAGCTTTGCTTACCGTCATACAGAACGTACGAAGCGCCATGGGATGCGACGCAGGCGATCACGCATTCGGCGTTCGTCGGGCCCATCTTCATATGCGAATGATCGGCATCGGAGCACTCGCTATCCGTAATGACACCAGTAAACTGGCCTTGCGCCGCGAGGAGCACCGCGCCGAGCGCAAGACCAGAAGCCAGACGCTTCATAAACGCCCTTCGGCGTTGTTATTATTCGCCCGGGGTCATGAGGTGGGCTGTCGTGGTGCCCGCATTCATGATCCATACGCCACCCTGCTTGTTGTTATCCGGCAGGCCAAGCGACTGAGTCGTAGCACCAGGAACGGCAATTGTCATATGCGTACGCAGATGGTCGGCGTCCGCGCCCATCACGTGATACCAGACGGAACCGAACTCCGGCTTAACTCGCGTACCGTCCTTCTCGGCCGCATCGATCGCCGCCTGAACAGTCTTCTTGTCACCCATTGCCTCAAACTTCAGGTTCTGAGCGGCCCGATCAAGGTTCCCGAGGTTCGTGCACTCCGCGGCGAACGGTTGCTGACCCGGCTGGCCGGAACGGTCGTAGCAGACCAGCTTATTCGTCCCCTTTCGCAGCGTGTCGTATGTGAAATCGGACTTCCACTTGATTACCGTGGCGCCGTCTTTCAATTGTTTCGGGGCGGCAGTTAACGCCTTCTGAAGGGCGGGGTCGTCGGACGCTTGCGCGAACGCGCCGGCCGAAACCGCCAGTATGCCTAAAAGAACCTGTACCGTGCGTTTCATTATGTGAACTCCCAATTCGTTCGCCCGGATCTTTATTGCCCGGGCGATCAGAGTCAGTATATCGCGATATGCGCGATTGAACCGGACAAGGGTTAGCGAGCCCTCCCGACGGTGTAAGCCAGGCGCTATTGCAATGCCGCGGCTTGCACACTCACGTGCCCGGTGGTTCCCGACGTCAGCGTCCATGTCACGGTAAGAGTCTGTCCCGGGCTTCCCGCAGTGTAAGTCAGCGTATAGTTGCCGTCGTACTGCCCGGCGGAGCCCGCCGCCGTGTTTGTGTAATCCGCAGCGGATCCGTCCGAGAGGTGCGCGGTCAGCGTACCTGCGCCATTCCAGCCCGAAACATGCACCGTCAGCTTGCGCGTCGTTGTGTCGGCTGGAGCGGTAAAGGAGAACCCGTTGCCAAGGCCGTAGACGAAAACATCGTTCGTGTCGCTGGAGGCAATGTCAGGGGGAGTTCCATCCGTCCAGCTCACGGATCGGAGGTCGGTCGATTGCGTCGTCGGCGCCGTCCCGATTGTCGTATAGGTGCTCAGTTGAGCCGTCACGCCCGCCTTCCGGTGCAGTGCGGCGTCTCCCCAATGTATCCAGTCGATGGGCCCCTCCGCGGTCAGATTCACCTCTGCTTGCGAAGTTGTAGCGGATCCAGCCAGAGAACCGACAGCCGCAGTAGTCAACGCCGCCGCCATCAAGGTGACATTCCCCGAGGTGCCCGATGTCATCGTCCAGGTCACCGTAAGACTCTGTCCCGCGCTGGCCGCACTATAGGTGAGCGTATAGTTGCCGTCGTACTGCCCGGTGGAACCCGCTGTCGTGTTCGTGTAATCGAGCGCGGAGCCGTCTGAGAGGTGTGCGGTTAGTGTAGCCCCGCTGTTCCATCCACCGACGTGCAGTATGAGCTTCCGCGTCGTCGTATCGGCGGGAGCGGTGAGGGACAAACCGTCGCCGATCGAGTAGACAAAAATTCCATTCCGGTTATTTGTGACACTTCCCGTGGATGTGCCGTCGGTCCAGCTTACAGACCGCGGATCGCAACAGTATTGCAGCGCCGGCGCCCAGCCGACTACGGTGTAGCTGGTCAGCTGTGGAGGTACGCCCGCCTTCCGGTTTACTGCGGAGTCCCCCCAGTGAATCCAGTCGACGGTTCCTTCCGCGGTGAGGTTCACTGCAGGCGCTGACGTGGAAACCGTTCCGCTCAAAGAACCGCTGAGTGTTGGAGGCGTATTTGTAAGACTGAAGATGGCGGATGTCCCCACACCTGCCGCAGTCGCCGTAACCGTATAGCTGCCTGCCTGTCCGTTAGCCGTGAATGCGGGCGCTGTGGCCAGTCCGGAGGCATTGGTCGTAACCGTTGCAGTAGCCGACCCGCCGAAGGTTCCGCTGGCCCCGCTTCCCGGCGCCGTGAACGTAACTGCCACCCCGGCTGCCAGGTTGCCGAGGGCATCCGTTACGGTCGCCTGTAGCGCCGTGGCGAACATCGTGCTCGCGACGGTGCTCTGCAGTGTACCCGCGCTTGCCGTTACGTTTGCCGACTGCAGGGACGCTCCACTTATGGCTATATTTCCCGTACCGGCGGTCAGAGCCCAGGTCACCCTCAGTGTTTGTCCGGCGCTTCCCGCACGATAGGTCAGAGTATAATTGCGAGCGTACTGGCCGCTGGCCAGCGTGGTGGTATCCGTGAAGTCCGGAGCTGATCCATCTGAGAGATGTGCGGTTAGTTTGCCGGCGCTGTTCCAGCCGCCCACATGTACGACGAACGTCACCGTCGCGATGCCGGCGGGAGCTGTAATCGAGAGGGTTTGGCCAACGCCGCGGATATAGACTCCACCCTGATTCAGGCTGCCGCTCGCGGTGGGAGCGCCATCGGTCCAGCTGATGGCACGCAAACCGTCGCTGTAGCCGACGGTTGGCCCCGATGCGACGAGGGCTCCTAACTGGGAGGTAACTCCTGCCTTGCGATTTACCCCCTCCGGCCCCCAGTGCTCCCAGTCCGAACTGCCTTCCATGGTCAGGTTAACCGCAGCGCTGGAGCTGTCTCCTGTGCCCGTCAGGTGGCCGCCAGCGGCGGTGGCAAGCAATCCATAAACGTTCAATACTTTGTCGAAGGTGGGTAAGTATACGTAGCCGTTCGCTACGGTCGGAGGACACCACTTGGCCCAGCTTCCGGCATTGTCGCGCGTCTTATTCTGGTTACTGTCCCAGAGTTCGGTCGCGACATTCGATGCGTCAAAAGCGCGCAGAATCCCGGGATGAGCGTTACCGTCGTTGCCGCCGGCTCCAGGGTAGGTATAGGTGGCCCAAAGAATCCCAGTGCCTGGCGTATTGCCGTTCGCAGAGACGGAGATTGCCGGTTCATTCGAATAGTCGTCGGGAACGATAAACATGCCCTGCGTCGGAGTTGTGTTAAAGGTAGTGCCGTTGAAGGCAAAAGCCTTGAGAATATCTCTTCTTCCCCACGAATACAGGGTCGAGTTATAAAAAGCAGATCCGCCGAAGATGCCCCCGTCGCCGGTCGTCAGGAAGTCGTAAGTTCCCTGCCACTCTTGCACCACCTGATCGGTCATGGCGTTAAACTTCCCCAAATTATTCAAATTCCAGAGGAAAAAGGTGCCGGCCTTCCCGACCCCCACGCCGAGAGATGTGCCAGGTATGAGAATCGGTCCACTGGACCCGAGGTCGGCATCGTCCGGATCCAGCTGGCTCTGATTTGAGGGAGAGAAGTAATCGACGACTGCCAGGTTACTCGGATTTAACTTAAGCATGCTGTCGCCGTAATCCGTACCACCGTTATTCGCGTCCAACGGTCCCTGACCGGATTGCACGTAAATGAAACCATTCGCATCCGCTGCGGGAGCCACGCCGCCCTGCCATACACCGCTAGCGTGTGAATTGGGCGCAAGGCACCGAACCGCTGTTTGCTGAAGAGTGGTGGCGTTGTATCCAAATATCCAACCCTGGTAGGGCTCGATATCGAGGTGCGAACCGAAGCCTATATATATGTTGCCGTTCGAGAGGAGAAGCCCGGGCCTTTGCCAGTGATTAATGGGAACAAAATTCATTACACCGTTGCTGCTGCCTGTCCCCTTGCCGGGTGCACTACCCTGGATTGCGACAGGCCCGTTAAACTTCTCCGCTCCCGTTGTAACATCGAGAGCGTGCAAACGGAAGATCCCGTTGCCGCCCTCATACGTTTCGGCTACCACGTAAAGAGTGCCGGATGATTCGTCGATGACGGGCGTACCCGTAATTCCGATTTCGGGGATGAGATTGTCGGTGGCTCCAATTACCGGAGCCGGCATTGGCGTTCCGAGAGTAACTTGCCAGAGTGGAGTCGCCGTTTTTGGATCGTCAGCGTCAAACGCGTAGACGCTATCGTGCTCCGTAGCCACGTACACGACATTATGTACACCTTTATTCGGGATAATTACCGTCGAAAGATAGAGCGGTTGGGCGTAGATTTGTCCGTCCACGTTTCTCGCGAATAATTTGCCAAAAGAACTGGAATTTACGGTGGATGTATTCAGTACCGTTTCGCTTGTATTTGCGCCGGTTCGGTTGACATCATTGTGCTGCGTGGCGACGGCCACCTGGCCCGTCAGAACAGATGGAATAAATAGCAATCCTATTTGAAACAGGCTGACTTTCACTAGATAATCCCCCGTTAAAAAGGTGAGATTTTTGTAATGGATTTCACATTATAGCACCGGCCTCTCGTTAAATAAAAGTACATTGCGTACCAAACTCGGTAAAAAGAACGCGCCGTGTTCAAGCGCCCACAATGGCGTCGGCCTGCGCCCTGAGCCGGAATTTCGCTGCGGATACCTCGATATCCGGCGTCAATTAGGTGCAAACAACAACGTTAACCGGAGGCCTGGCTTCCGTCAACCTCTCTTCAGTCGAGCCGGACTATCTTCGGGCTCGAGCTGTCTCTAAACCTTCAAAGCGTGGAGATGACGCCCGGGGGCCATATTTACCGTTGTCACGCGCGAACACGGTTCAACATCGAGGTGCGAACCGAAGCCTATATATTATGTTGCCGTTCGACAAAAGAAGCCGGGCCGTTGCCAGTAATTGATGGGGATAAACTTCATCACACCGTTGCTGCTGCCTGTTCCCGTGCCGGGTCCACTGCCCTGGATTGCGACAGGCCCGTTAAACTTCTCCTCTCCTGTTGTGACATCGAGAGAATGCAAACGGAAGATCCCGGCTGCCGCCCTCATAGGTTTCAGCTACCACGTACCATTTCGCTGGTATCGGCGACGGCTCGGTTGACATCATTGTGCTGCGAGTAACGGCCACCTGGCCTGTCAGAACAGACGGACTAAGTAGTAATCCTATTGAAAACAGGTTAACTTTCACTAAATAATCCCCCGCAAAGATGTCAGTGTTTTGAAGATTTCAAACTATAGCACCGACTTATCGTCCTTTAAAATACAGCCTCCTCAGCGAAATTTGTGGGTAACATTCGAGTCTACGATGGCCCATAACCTCATTAAACCCCTGCCAGATTGAGCGTTCAGCGATGGTCGGAGGTCGCGTGAGTGTCGTATTTTCACAGGGACGTTTTTTGGAGCTGATGCGGGGTCAAGTACGACACCCGTTGGTTCATCCCCGCCATCGCAATCCCTTAGCGTTTCCTCTCGCCCGATAACCCCGACGGCCCGCCAGATAGCGGTTTCGGACGAGTCAACATCCCGCGCTCAGCTCTTTTGTGCGGCACCGCAATTCCGCCTGTCAATGAGGGGTTCAGCAGCGATCATTGGCGAAGTTACCCACAAATTCCGCCGAAGACCCAAAATACGTACCAAACTCGATTAAAGAAGCCGCGATCTTACACCCGCCGGCGCCGCAGGTCCAGAATCAAGCGCATCACGCGCTGCTCCAGATCGCTCCTCGCCGCGCGGTAGATCTCTATCGGGGATTTATAAGGATCCTGCACCTGCCACTCGATCAGTTCCTTCGGAGGGGGGCCGGGCAAACGAAATCCGGCCATATTAATGACCAGATCGTAGTTAACTATAGTTAGCAGATCGTAGCGCCTCGGCACGTGGCGCGAGATATCGACGTTCAGCTCCGCCATCACCTCTACCGTCTCGGGCATTACTGACGGTACCGGAGCCAGGCCGGCGCTTGAGGCCTTTAGAACATCGCTGCCATAGAGGTTGGCGAAGCCCTCTGCCATGGGACTTCGGCACGTATTACCGATGCAGACAAAAAGAACCCGTTTCAAAGCTTGCTCAGGAATAACTTATGCACCCGTCGTATCCTGCGTGAGTTCCGGATGAAATGTTGCGACCAGATGGCGGCCTTGCTCCACCAGCACCGGGTCGCCTTCATATTGTGCCAGAACTCGTACGCCCGGGCCGGTGCGGCGGATGATCGGCGCCCGGATGAAGACCGCTTCCACGTCTCCCTCGCCCGCACGCTGCTCGAAACTCGGAACCTGGATGAATGTTCGCCACGCGGCTATCGATCTGCCGCCCGTAAGCGTTGCGCTCCACCGTCAGATCGATCAGGCCGAAGCTCTCCTGCGCCGGATTCTGGACTTCCTTCGCCAGCAGAATCGCGCCGGCGCAGGTCCCGAAAACCGGTTTTTCGCGCGCAAACTCCCGTAGCGGCTCTTTCAGATTCATGAAGTTCAGGAGCTTGAGCATGGTGGTGCTCTCGCCGCCCGGAATCACCAGGCCGTCGACGTTCTGTCAGATCCTCGGCCGTCCGCACGAGGACGGGTTCCGCGCCCGCGCGCTCGAGCGCCTTCGCATGCGCTTCGAAATCGCCCTGCAGCGCGAGAATGCCCGACCCTTTTCTTCATTCCCTTATCTCCAGGCGTTATCACCAGCCCCGCGTCTGCATCAGCTCTTCTTCCGGCAGCTTCGAAATGTCGAGGCCCGGCATCGCCATCCCGAGTTCTTCGCTCGCTTCGAGCAGCTTCTCCGGATCGTTGAAGTAAGTCGTGGCCTTCACGATGGCTTTCGCGCGCGCCTCCGGATCTTCGCTCTTGAAGATGCCGGAGCCGACGAACACCGCTTCGGCGCCCAGTTGCATCACCAGCGCCGCATCGGCCGGCGTCGCGATTCCGCCCGCGGAAAAATTCGGCACCGGCAGCTTGCCATGCTCCGCCACCCACTCCACCAGTTCCAGCGGAGCGCCCAGATTCTTCGCCTCGTGCACCAGTTCTTCTTTGCCCAGCACCGTGAGCTGCCTCATCTCCTTGACGATCGTGCGGATGTGGCGCACCGCTTCGACGATGTTGCCCGATCCCGCTTCGCCCTTGGTGCGAATCATGGCCGCGCCTTCGGCGATCCGCCGCAGCGCTTCGCCCAGATTGCGCGCGCCGCACACGAACGGCACTTTGAAATCGCGCTTGTCGATGTGGTGTTCTTCATCGGCCGGCGTCAGCACTTCGCTCTCGTCGATGTAATCGACGCCCAGCGCTTCCAGAATGCGCGCTTCCGTGAAGTGGCCGATGCGCGCCTTCGCCATCACCGGAATCGAGACCGTCGCCATGATCTCGCGGATCTTGCTGATCGGCGACATGCGCGCCACGCCGCCTTCCTTGCGAATATCCGAAGGCACGCGTTCCAGCGCCATCACCGCGACGGCGCCCGCTTTTTCGGCAATCACCGCCTGTTCGGCGTTGACGACGTCCATGATGACGCCGCCCTTCAGCATCTCGGCCAGTCCGACCTTCAGCCGAAATTGTTCGTCTTGAAGAACCATTACTCTCTCCTGATTTTGTGTTCCCAACTCAAACCAGCGCGAGCGCCGGATGCGAATCCCGATTCTCTCTCGCATCGGCCGCATTCTGGATTAACCTGCCTAAAATCTCGATTCCCTTGCGGATCTCATTCGGATCGAGACCCGCGAAACTCAGCCGCAGCCCGGAATCGAGCGACCGCGACACGGAAAAATATCGCCCGGGAAGGTAATCGATGCCTGCCTGCTGCGCGAGCCCGCGCAATGCGACCGCGTCCAGATCGCCCGGTAAATTGATCCACATGTTCATGCCGCCGGCCGGAACCTTCCACTCGCACATCGGCAAAAACCTGCGGCAGGATTGATCGAGCGCCCGCAGCTTTTCCTTTGCCGCCGCAATCACGATTTCCTGATGCCGTGCGAGCTTGCCCGACTCTGCGAATCGCAAGAGGAAGGCCTGCGAAAGATGATCCGTGTGCAGATCCGCAAGCTGTTTGAGCTCGGTAGCGCGGGCGATTACCGGACGGGGCGCGATAATCCAGCCCACGCGAATTCCTGGAAACGCGATTTTCGAAAAACTCCCCAGCAGAATCACATTGGGATCGAGCTGTTTCAGCCGTGGAGGCTCGCCAGACGAACACGCCAGCTCGCTGTAGATGTCGTTCTCGATCACAGCCGCACCGGCGGAGCGAGCCAGACCGCAAATCTCGGCGCGATGCGCTTCCGGAATTGTCGCGCCGGTCGGATTTTGAAACGAGGGCGTTACCACCACCACTTTGGCGCCTGCATCGAGAGCCCGTTCCAGGGAATAGAGATCGACGCCTTCCGCGTCCGTCGCAACACCGATCAGTTCCGCGCCCGCTTCCAGAAACAGGTTCTTGAGCCCGGGATAGACCGGCTCTTCCAGCGCGACCCTCTCACCAGCGCGAACCAGCGCACGCCGGAGCAGATCCAGCGCCTGCTGGCATCCGTTGGTGATGAGGATGTCGTCCGATTCCCGCGCGATCCCGTTGCGAATCGCCTGATCCATGAGATAGCGGCGCAAAGGTTCGTAACCGCCGGGCGAACCGAGCTGCATCAGGTTCTTGAGATTTTCGCTTTCGAGAACCTCGCGACAGCACTCCCGAAATTCCCCAAGCGGGAACAGTTTCTCCGAAGGCCGTGAACTCGTAAAACTGATGACGCCGTTCAACGAACTTCCGGCTCCTGTCGAAGCCGACGCCGTCAACGTTCGGGACCAGTTGAGGGAGCCCGGATCAGGCTCGGGAACTCCGCAAACATAGCTGCCGCGTCCCACTTCGCCCTTAACCAGACCTTCGGCTTCGAGAATGTCATACGCCGCTGAGATCGTAGTTCGGTTCAAGCCGAGCTTCAAAGCAAGTTCACGAGTGGGAGGAAGGCGGTCGCCGCGACGGAGTTCGCCGTTCTCCATGAGCCGCTTCAGGTATGACCCGAGCTGCCGATATATCGGGATCTCTGAGCCAGGATCCAGGTTGGGCCGAAACTCCATCGCAAATTTACTATAACAGATTGGACTGGCAAATGGACTGGCAAAAAGCCCAGCCAATCAGCCATTGGACGGTCCGATAAAATGCGAAGCAGGCTATGGGAATTCGGCGACTCACAATTCTGCTTGTGACGGTTTTTCTGGCGGCAGGGATCTCGGCGAAAAAGAAAAATCCCGACGACATCACCCAGACGCTCGACCTTCCGAAAGATCCTCCGGTGGTCGCGGTTGGCCAGACGAACCGTCTGACCTTTCACGTTTCGCCTCTTTCGGCGAAGGGGCTTCTTTCACAGCAGACGCGCGAAGCGCTGAAAGCGATCTTGAGGGAAAACGGGGGCGCCCAGATTATTCATATCCGCGCGTTCGTTGCCGGAAGCGGCGACCTGCGGCGAATTCCACAGATCGTAAGCGAGGTTTTCACCGCGAAGAAGATGCAGCTGCCATCAGTAAGCGTGGTGCTTGTGGGCGCTTTGGAACTCCGGGACGCCCAGGTGGTGCTGGAAAGCGTTTCCGAGGCAAAAAAGGAAGTAAATCCGGACGGACTCCTCTTTATTGAAGCCCAGCCGCCGGATCAGCTGGCAATGCGCCTCGGGAGCGCAGCCGCGCTTCAGGTGACGTGTTTCGTCGCTTCCATCGATAACACGGCTTCGCTCGCCGCCCGTTTTCCATCCGCCGCTGTCGATATCGTGCAAGCGCAGCGGAGCCCTTCGCGTGCCGGAACAAATTGCGAAGCCGTCGGGCGAGGGCACAACCTGGAAGCCGCAAAACTGGCATTCACGGGTACCCAAATATCGTTCGGGGCCGATAAAGCAGCGGCCAACCTGGCTTTTGAACACCTGAACCGCGACCTCCAGGCGGGAGGCGCGGACAAGTCCGGAATCGTCGCGACGAATGTCTACTCGTTGTCCGAAAGAATGCATGACCTGGTCCCGTCGCTTCCGGGCGTTCTGACGTTCGCGCCTGTTGAAGGCGTTGCATCCGCCGATGGAGTTTTCGCTGTGGATTCCATTGCCGCAGTGCCGAGGTGAAGGTACCACGTGAAGGTAATATGAAACGTGTTCAAACGGGTGATCTGGATCGTGCTCGACAGCCTTGGCGTGGGCGAAATGCCGGACGCCGCAGCTTATGGCGATACCGGCAGCGATACTTTGGGGAACATCGCTCGCGTCCGCGGCCTTAACGTGCCGAATCTCTGCAAGCTGGGTCTCGGCAATCTGAAGCCGATCCCGGAACTGCCGAAAGCGAACCCGCCGGAGGGCGCTTACGGCCGCTGCACTCTGGCATCTCCGGGAAAAGACACCACGACCGGTCACTGGGAGATGGCCGGAATTCATTTGGCCAGGCCGTTTCCCTTGTTTCCCGACGGTTTCCCTGCCGCCATCATGGACGAGTTCGAAAAACAGATCGGCCGTTCGGCGATCGGAAACAAGGCCGCCTCCGGCACCGAGATCATCAAGGAACTCGGCGAAGAACATATGCGGACGGGCTCGCCGATCGTTTATACCTCCGCGGACAGTGTTTTCCAGATTGCCGCCCATGAAGAGGTAATCCCGCTTTGGGAGCTATACAGGATGTGCGAGATCGCGCGCGCCATCCTGCGCGGGCCTTACGAAGTAGGCCGCGTGATCGCGCGTCCGTTCGAGGGGGCTCCCGGTGAATTCATGCGCACCGCGAATCGCCACGATTATGCGGTTCCTCCCCCAAAAGGAATGCTGCTGGACAAGCTTGCGGATCGCAAGGTGGAGGTTTACAGCGTCGGCAAGATTTTTGATGTGTTCCTGGGGCGCGGCATCGAGGATCACGTAACTACAAAAAGCAATGCGGACGGCATGGCAAAGACGCTCGAAGCGATGAACGAAGTTAACGCGGGACTTGTGTTCGTGAATCTTGTGGACTTCGACCAGCAATATGGCCATCGCAACGACGTGGAAGGCTACGCAGGGGCTATCGAGGAGTTCGATCGGTGGCTGCCGCAGTTCCGGTCAGCGCTCGAACCCACGGATCTGGCAATCATTACGGCAGACCACGGCTGCGATCCCACCACTGCTTCCACTGACCACAGCCGCGAGTACACGCCCTTGCTCGTCTTCGGGCCAAAAGCGCGGGGAGGCGCCGATCTCGGATTGCGGGGCACCTTGAGCGATATTGGCCAGACCGTCGCCGAGAATTTTGGCACATCGATTGAAAAAGGAACAAGTTTCTTAAGCCGCGTTGCGTAAACGGTTGCACTGAAAAAATGAGCAGACGACGGATGATGGCAGGCAACTGGAAGATGTATAAAACGCCTGCGGATACGCACGCGTTTTTCGAAGCCTTCAAACCAATGATCGCCGGTGTCAACCACTGCGAGATCGTGATCTGTCCCCCATTTCCCAATCTGCCGGCCGCAATCGAGGAAGCGCAAGCCAGCAATATCGCGATCGGCGGTCAAAACCTCCACTGGGGCAGGGAAGGCGCGGTTACCGGCGAAGTTTCGGGCCACATGCTCCAGGCAGTCGGCTGCCGGTTCGTTGTGATCGCGCACAGCGAGCGCCGGCAGTACTTCGGCGAAACTGAGCCCGACGTTGTTCGAAAAACGCAGGCGGCGATCGAGTTCGGCCTGGGGCCGATCGTGTGTTTGGGAGAACGCCTCGATGAGCGGGAAGGAAATCGGACCGAGGAAGTGCTCGGCGAGCAGTTCGATGGCGGACTTGCGCCTCTGACGCCGGAGCAGTTCGCGAAGGTTGTGATCGCGTATGAACCTGTCTGGGCAATCGGAACGGGAAAAACCGCCACCCCGGCGATTGCCGCTGACGCGCACCGTTTTCTGCGTGCCAAAGCGGCCGCCCGATTTGGAGACGAGCTTGCCGGGGCAGTGAGAATCCTTTACGGAGGCAGCGTCAAGCCGGACAATGTGAATAAGTTGATGGCGGAAGAAGAGATTGACGGCGCGCTCGTGGGGGGCGCCAGCCTCGAACCGGCCTCATTCGCTTCGATCGTGAAATTTTAGATAACCATGCTGGAAGAATCCCTTCAAACATTTCAGGAACAAGTCGAGACATCGCTTCAGAACGTCAATGCGTTGACGCGGCGGCTAAAGAAACTCGCCGCCGCCGCGCATACGGGAGATCTTCGAGAGATCGATAAGGGCCTGGCGGACATCAACACCGTCGCTGCAACGGCCGTCGAAGGCGTCGCGGGGATCGAGTTCCGCTTTGACGAGGAGAGTTACTTTGAGAACGGATTTCTCAAGGAGATCGTTGAGACCGCCGCCGCCGCTGGAATGAGCGTGTTTGCGCTGGACGGTAAGCTTTACTGCTACCCTTTGCTGGTGCGTCTGAAACCCTCGGAACGCGCGGTGCAGATCGGCAAGAAAATGGAACGCGGTATTCGCCCCTCGGCTCTGCTCGCGAAGCTGCGGGCGATGCAGATGAAGCCCGCACGGTTCAAGCCGGAGGGTTTTCTTGAACTTCTCTTTCGCGTTTGGAAAAGAAGCGTGCGGGAGGAAAGAAAGATCGTCCTCTTGAACGAGATATACGATCTGCTGACGCTCATGCCCGGCAGCGCAAGAGACTACACTCGTGAAGAGTTCGCGCGCGACTTGTACCTGCTCGACCGCAGCGGTGTGAACCAGACGCGCGACGGTTTCATCGTCAGTCTTCCCGCCAGTACGGGAACCCGTAACGCCGCGGCGACTCTCGTTTGCATTGCGGAAGACGGATCGGAAAAGCGATATTACGGGATCGGTTTCGAACGCGCATCGGCGGAGGCTGCCGGATGACGGAGTGGCTCCAGGCGATCGATCGCGAGTATCTCGGCGATTACGTTCTCGCCGGCGGAGGTTCTCTAAAATTCGCGATCGGTCCTCCTGAGAGCGTCCGCGAAGCGTTCGATGAGCTCGAAGCCGCGGCCCTCCGGCGTGAATTCGTCTTTATCGAACTCGGCGCCGCGGAGACAAAGCTGAACCGCAGCGATCACGTCTTCTTCGATATCGCAAAGCACATCGATTGGGAAGGTCTGGCGCGAAGCTACGTCATCTCCTCCTTCGCAAAACGCGGATTCTCGATTGCCGCCTGCGGAACTCCCATCGATTTGACAGCGGCCGCGCAGGCAGCCGGGTTGGACGAATCGCTCCTTCGGGGCTATATGCGGGAATCGGTGCTGGAGTTGTATCAGGACTATGCGATGTCCCAGGAGTTCCGTTTGGCCATGATTCAACTCTGCCGCGCGGAGATTGCGGGCCTCGAGAACTCCGCCGAAGCCGTGAAGCGGTGGCTTCGGGGAGAGTTAAAGCGAATCTCGGAAGTCAGGACCGCGAAGCTGTTTCAGAAGATCGGCCGTCAGAACGCGCGCCTGATGCTGCAGTCGCTCGCTTACTGGATGCGGCGGAATGGCGTTCCCGGGCTTGTACTGACAATCGATCTCGCACGCTGTCTCGAGAATGTGAAAAAGGCCGACCGGGGCTCTGGCTACTACTATTCATCCAGCGCGCTGACCGAAGTTTACGAGATGCTTCGGCAGCTGATCGACGGATCTTCAAGTCTCGAAGGGGTACTGATCGCGGTGCTGGCGCCCGGCAGCTTTTTGTCCGATGAGAGGCGCGGGGTAGACCGTTACCAGGCGCTCAAGATGCGGATCTTCGACGATGTCCGCACCCACGGACGCCAGAACATTCTTGCTCCGCTGGTGCGTCTGAGCGAGCAAGCGGTATAGAAGGAAGTAGAGATGTCGCCCGAAGAAAAGATGATCGAAAAATTCGCCGCGAGAAGCGCGATTGAGGCTCTCCGCGCCGGAGTGCCGAACGCTTACGGTGTGCGTGCTTTGGGTTGCGATCAGCCGAAAGTCGAGCTGGAGTTTACACAGCAGCTTGAGGGTGCGGGCGGAATCTTTGGCCATTCGGGAAGGGGACTGCTGATCCAGGGAGACTTCGGGACAGGGAAGTCGCATACGCTCGAATTCCTGCGCGAAACGGCGCTCGACCGCAAGTTCGTCTGCAGCCAGCTGTACATCAGCAAGGAAACGCCTCTGCACGATCCCGTCAAGCTGTTCCAGGCGGCCGCCGAGAGTGCGGTTGCGCCGAATCGCACCGGATCGGCCTTTGTCGAAATTGCCAATCAGCTGGTCTTCAACTCGCAGTCATATCGCGGCTTCGAAAGGTGGGCAAATCAGGCGGCGACGGGGCTGGATGCACGTTTCCCGGCTTCTCTTTTGCTGTTTGAGCAGTTTCAGTCCGACCACGAGTTCCGTGATCAGATCATCCGCTTCTGGGCGGGCGGGAAACTCGCCGCGGCCGAGGTCAAATCGCGGATCAAGCAAATCGGGGAGAGCTGGGCGCCGGGCTTTACAAGCCAGCGGGATCTCGCGATTCAGCGGTTCCGATTCGCCAGCCGGCTGACGCGCGCCGCAGGATATGCGGGCTGGGTGCTCCTGATCGACGAAGTGGAACTGATCGGAACCTACAGCCCTCTGCAACGGGCCAAATCATACATCGAGATCGGGAGAATGATGACGGCCGCCGACGATCCCGGCATGGCGGCGATTCCCATTCTCGCAATTACGGAAGACTTCGCCGAAGCCGTTTTGAAAGAGAAGGGCGATCTGGACAGGATACCGGTGATTCTGCAGGAGCGGACGCAGTTCGCGGGTACGCCCGACGCCTCGCTTGCTTCAGCGGGCATGAGAATTCTGGCGGAGAAGGGTATCTCGCTCAAGCGGCCCGGCGAAAGCGCGCTCGACGAGACGTATGGAAGGATTCGCGCGCTCTACACGCAGGCTTTCGATTGGGAGCCGCCTGTGCCCGCCGATTATGAGCAGGCCGCGATCCGACGCGAGCAGAGCACGCCATTGCGGGCATATATTCGACGTTGGATCACGGAATGGGATCTGCAGCGGCTCTATCCGGACACGATAGTCGAAATCGAGACCGCGAAGTGGAGCACGGATTACAGCGAAAATGCCGAAGAAGAAAGCCCCGCCGACGAAGCCCCGAGCGATCAGAGTTTAGTCGATGACCTAATAGGGGATATTTAAGGTCGAGAAGCCGGCCAAACCTCACGCCGCGCTACTGCCGGCTTGCTGGTGCGACTTATTTCCCGCCCCTTCCGAAGACGAATAGCGCACACCCAGGTGGCGCGCCATGCAGAAGAAGATTTCTGTCTGGCGAAATGGCTTGAAAGTGAAGTCGTCAAAGCCTGCGCGCATCACCCCGTCACGCTCCGAAGCATCTGCAGACGCGGTTATGGCAGCGATCTTTACCTCCGCCCCGCCGTCCAACTGGCGAATCCGCCGTGTCGCTTCCGTGCCACTCAACTGAGGCAGACCCAGATCCATCCAGATAAAGTGCGGCCGCCACTGCTGGAACGCCTCGATCCCGAGTGCTCCATTCTCCGCGACCCTCACCTGAAAGCCGGCGCGAGTCAGCATCTTCCGCAAGACCGTGGCGCTTTCAGGGTCGTCTTCGACAATCAGAACGCGCCATTCCGGTTGGCCTGATTCCAGGATGAAAGGATGCCCCGGGGCCAGTTCTACGCCGTAAGTCTCCGACTCCGTTGCCAGTTCCAGCGGCAGTTCGACCACGAAACGTGAACCTCGGCCCACCTCGCTCTCAACAAGCAGCGTCCCGCCCATCAGCTCTACAAATCGGCGAGTAATCGTCAGGCCGAGACCTGTGCCCGTTTGTGGACCAGGATTGCGCACCTGTTCGAACGGCTCGAATATGCGGCCCAGGTCGTGTTGTGGCATCCCCACGCCGCTGTCCTCAATATCGAAACAAAACCGGGCGCGTCCGGGTTCGTCAGCCGGCTGAGCGCTCAACCGTAGCTTTACGGTTCCTTCTTTTGTGAACTTGATGGCGTTGCCGAGCAGGTTGATGAGGATTTGCCGCAACTTCGGCGCATCTACGCGGACGTAGCGCGGCACTTTAGGAGCTTGATGGTAAACGAGCGCCAGATGCTTCTCCTCCGCCCGGCCCCGCATCATTTCAACCACCGTTCGCACCGTGGAGATCAAATCGCTGGCTGCGATCGCGAGTTCCTCTTTGCCAGCCTCGATTTTGGCGACATCCAGCACGTCGTCGATCAGTCCCAGGAGATGCTCGCCGCTGCGGCCGATCGCGTCGATGTCTTCACGCTGATCGGCGGTTGGGTTACTCTCGCTCAGGAGCTCGGAGGATGCCAGGATGACGCTGAGGGGCGTACGAAGTTCGTGGCTCATATTGGCCAGGAACGCGCTCTTGGCCCGGTTGGCGGACTCCGCCTGATCGCGCGCCTCGACCAGTTCCGCGGTTCGCTGCGTCACCAGGTGTTCCAGGTGCTCCTTGTATTCCTGCAAGTTCCTTGCGGTCACGGCGAGACTGCTCCAGTGCAGCTTGCAGCGTTTTTAAAACGTGCGCCACCGGGACCCCGCCGATCAGGACGGTGAACACGAGGAATGACCAGATTCCCAATGGTGTTGCTGCAACGTAGTGCGGGAACTCCACGCCGGCGATTTTGAAAATCGCGAAGGCCAGAGCGCTGCTCAGGCTCACGCCCGTCGTCCAGAGTGCCCCTCTGAACCCGAGAAGCCAAGCCGCCGAGATGGGAATGGTCACGTAAAGGGATAGCACCGGGCTGTCGATTCCGGTGTGGAATGCGGCTATCAGAGTGGTGTACAACCAGGCGGTGGCCATGTACACCAGGCTGGCTCGCCGGAGGGATCCAAGGCGAAGCAGAAACAACGCCGTGACGCAGCCGGTTTCCGCCAGGGCAAAAAGGCCGAACCTGTGTATCGTAATCGGGTAGATGGTCGTGACGAAGTGTCCGAATATGAACCAGCCCACCAGAAAAAGGTTGAGGCCATGCAGCGTCTGAGCGGTAGTATCGGCCGCAAGAGGGCCGCGGAGACGCAACGCATGAGTAACGTTTCGAACGCGCTGCCGAAATGAGGACCGCTCGCTCAACATGTGACCTCAATACCGAATCACAGACCGCCGATCACGAACGATGGCGAGCCTGAAAATGTACCTTAACGCCCGCTGCAAAATATCATAATACCACATAAACTGAATCAGGAGCTGGCTGAGCGTTAAAACGCTGCTCAGAAAACTGAAGCTGCTTGTTATCAAGGTTTTAACATCTGGGATCTCGGGCTAGAATGCGGATCGGGGTCATTTATTTCATTTGCCTTATTCGCGACAAGTCCGATTCTCGCGCAGACACTGCTCGGCGCAGGAGCTCTCGGCGGCACCATTCGCGACGAATCCGGCGCGGTGGTAGCCGACGCCAAGGTCAGTCTGACGGAAGAATCGAAGGGCTTAGTCCGCGAATCCAAGTCCGACCGCGATGGATCGTTCCTGTTTCCGGCGATCATCGCGGGCGTGTATTCCATTAGAGCGGAGAAGCGCAGGTTTCAGCCCCGCGCGGATAAACGGCTTAAAGATCGAAATCGGGGAACAGGCCTCCGTAGTGATCGACTTACGGCTCGAGGCGCTCCGAACGGTACTTACTGTACAGGCTCCCACAACAATAGAACTCGACGCGGGAAGCCAACTCCCGAGGTTCGGTAGTGGATTCCGAACAGGTTCGGGAGTTACCGCTGAATGGCCGCAATCTGCTGGACTTGGCGGGGTTGGCGGCTGGCGCACTGGAACTCAACCTCCCCGAAGTATCAGTTTTCCAACAACGTGGGGCTGACTGAGCGCACGATTGTTCTACCCGCAACGCTTCCCAACTCGGTGACTTATTCCCTGAACGGCATTAACATTACCGGGTCGAGGGACGGTGAGTTGGCCCTTAGTCCCTCAGTTGCGGCCGTCGACCAGTTCAAAGTGCAGCAGAGTTTCCTGATGCCGGACGAGGGGGTCAATCCGGCTGTCGTAAATATCGTGACCAAGAGCGGAAGTAACCGGTTCCATGGCGACGCCTTCGAGTTTCTGCGGAACGGGAGCCTCGACGCCCGAAGTTTCTTTGCCACCGGCCCGGAGGACTTGAAACGGAACCAGTTCGGTGTCGCGCTCGGAGGACCGATACGGAAAGACCGGGTGTGGTTTCATGGGTTTTACGAGGGGCTCCGGCAACTCCGGCGTTCTCCACCGCCGGATTCAGCCCGACCGAAGACATGTTCCAGGGAAATTTCGCAGGAACGGGGCACATCATCTACAACCCGGCCAGCTTTGATCCGTCTTCCGGAACTCGCCAGCCATTTCCTGGCAATGTCATTCCCTTGAGCCAGATCAACCGGGTGGCGCAGAATCTCCTGCCCTACTACCTGCCGGGTTCAAGCCTCTCGAGTATTCCGAGCAACATCCGCGGGAATCCGCGAGATACCGTGAACGACGATCAGGGCGGAGTACGAGTGGACGCGGCGTTGCATGCAGGCAACATCAATTGTTCGGCCAGATCTTCCAGCAGAATACGCCATCGGATCAACCCGGATTGTATCCGTTCAGCGGACTCCTGTACCATGAATGGTTCGACCCTGGCGATGTTGCAGGAAGTGTGGACGGTGAGTCCTCAAGCGGTGAACACTTTGAGGACTTGGCTTTCTGCGCAACTTCGCGACCGGTGGCAATGAGGCGCAAGGTCAGGGCCCGATCCTTGCCTCCATCGGAATAGCGAATACCTTCGAGCAAAGTGGAGTCACCGCGATTAATCTGCAGGGATATTCTTCGTTTGGCAGAGCCAACGGCGAGGTTGGCAACCACGACAACACCTGGCAATTCGATGAGGAGTTCACGTACATCGGGGGCGGCACCATTTCGCGTTTGGGGCTGATTTGCGTTACCGGCGTGGATGGCACCAGAACGGAAACGGGAACGCGCTGGGAAGCCTCTCGTTCCAGCCTGCGTTCACCGCTCAGTTGACATCGAACTCTCAAGGGCAACTGGTCCCGCTGGCGAACACCGGCGATTCCTTTGCCGATTTCCTGCTCGGGCTTCCTGTCACCGGTACTTTGCTCGGTTTCCCGGTGGTCCAGTATCGGGCGACGCAGTTCACTCCGTTCTTTCAGGACAGTTGGAAGCTTACGAGTAATCTGACTCTGAATTACGGGATTTCCTGGTTTCTGGACCCTCCTCCCGAGCCTCAGGGTTCGGCGCGCAATTTGATCCATGGCTTCGATACGCAGACCGGTCTGCTGACTTTCGCCGTTCTTGGTCAGATGAGTTATCACGCGGTAGCTACCGACAAGAACAATTTCGCGCCGCGCCTGGGTCTGGCTTGGAAGCCGGATTTTCTCAGGAACACGGTAATTCGCGCCGGCGCCGGAGTTTACTACTCTCCGTTCCAGTGGTTCTGGGCTCCCTACCCGCTGATCGGCTCGCCTGTAGGAGCGGGCACCAGTTTCACGAATGCGCTCGCCAACCCGCAGCCGGCGTATGTGATGGGCATGAACATTTTTCCCGCGGCCGCAACCGGTGGCGTGACCCCAGAGCTACGCGACGAACCTCGCCGCCGGGAATGGTGGCAACAGCCCTGAATCCCGACTTCCGAACGGCTTATGTCAGCCAATGGAACCTTTCCATCCAGCACGGCCTCGGCCGGAACGATTCTGGTCGACCTGGACTATCTGGGCTCGAGCGGGCACAAACTGCCAAATGTCTCGGATATTTCGCAATGCCGGCCCACCGCCAACCTGTTCTGCGGCGCCAAAACCTGGCCGCAATATGGTGCGTTGCTGTACGCGCAAAGCGGCGGCAATTCGTCCTATGAGGCTTTGATCGCCAAATACGAACATCGCGCGGCATACGGCCTGAATTTGCGATTCGAATATGCGTTGGCCAAAGCGATCACCGACACCTTTCAACTCACTGTCGCGGCCAACAATCAGATATCGGATTGCCAGGCTTGTTCGAAGGGCCCCGCGACGTTCGATGTTCGCCAGCGGGCGGTGGGCAGCGTGGTGTGGGCGTTGCCCTTCGGCCGCGGACAACGCTTTGGTGGGCAGTTGCCGGGATGGGCAAACATTGCCGCGGGAGGATGGACCCTGACCGCGATTGCTACATTCTCCACCGGCCAGCCAATACAACTGGCAGCGCCGAACCAGACGGGCAACGCTTTTATCACTCCACTTCCGAACCGCGTTTGTGACGGACGAAGCAGCCAGCTTTCCGGCAACATTCGTCAGAATGGTTTCCTGTGGTTCGACACCGCGTGCTTTCCTGTGCCGGCGGTTGGGTATTTCGGCAACAGTGGTCCCACGGTGATCAACGGCCCCGGGATCAACAACTGGGATATCGGCGCGGAGAAGTCCTTCGTTCTTCCGCGAGAGGCAGCGAGAGTGCAGCTTCGGGCAGAGCTGTTCAACGCCTGGAATCACGCCCAGTTCAGCCAGCCCAACGGTAATGCTGGTGCAGGCCCGAACTTCGGCCGTATTTCGGCCAGCGGCCCCGGGCGCCTGATACAAGTCGCCGCCAAGGTTTATTGGTAGGCGATACAGCATCACACGAACATACTCGCTAACGGTACGGTTAGAACTCCAGCAACTCCAAAAACTTTCGTTAGGCCCCTGGGCCTGCCGCCGAGCCCCAGCCCGGCGCGGAACCTCACGTCAGCCGGTAGCGCTGGCGATCGCCGGTGTCCGTCCGCCGCAAAGCCTTGGAAACCTCGTGAGTAGTTTTTTCAATGATGCTGCGCCGCCCACGCCGTGGCGGGTTCGCGTCGATGGCGCCGATTGGGCGCACCCCGAAGGCCCCCATTCCTCCGTTCACACCTGTCCGCACCACCCGTGCGCATGTGTCATGGAACCATGCGCGGCGCATTGCGTGGGCACGGCATCGGCTTCCCGAATGGGAATATGTCCCTGGGCGGCGAACTGACTCCCGAAGCTCGCGACGGGTGCCGCCGGACGCGCTTGCGCCCAACGGCTTCGGCCTTTACAGCCCATTGGGCAACGCGTGGGAGTAGTGCGCGGATTTTTTCGATCCCGTTTGGCACGTGGACACGGCCCGGCTCGATCCGGCCGGGCGACCGCCCGGCGACCGGAGAGTTATGAAAAGCGGTTCGTACTTGCGTCACGATCCGTATTGCTGGCTGTATCGCCACGCTGCTCGAACGGGAACGCAACCGGACGCGTAACGGGCATGCCGATAATTCCGATTTTTCGAAGGACTCAATTTGCGGCGCCGATGGATGCCGATTCACGCCGATCGGAAACGTGGGGCGGTCAGATATCCCGCGCAAGGCGGAAACCAGTTACTTAAGAAAAACGCGCTCGGGAAAATCAGAAAATCGAGCTACAGGCGCGTAGCGCTTTTTCATCTTCCGTTGTGGCCAAAGCGTAGCGGCGGCCGTGGGTGAGTCACACGCCTCATCCCGGAAAAATCGCTTTAGGATCAGTCACTTGGTTCGACGCAGGCAAAAATCGCTCTTTGCGTCTGCCACAATGAGTCCGAAAATGCCTCCCATTCCTCAACGTCAAGCCGGCCGCTCCGTTCTGGCGCATCCGCACGCGTTCAGGTCGCCGGAAGGCACATCTCCCGACGCGTTTTTTCCAAACAAACTGAACCTAACCTCGGGCAAATACGGAGAAGGCAAATATGGAGACGATTACGCAGAAGCCGCTTACGCTCGTCCCTCCTCCCCGGCTCAAACTCTCCCAGTGCGCCCGGTTGCGAATCGTCAACCCGCCCCTTTTTTGCCCAAACGAACCCGAGAACTGATAGAAAACACAGGAACCGGCGCCGCGACCCCGCCCAAATGCGCCACTCTACGGCCCCGATTTCCCTCCCTGTTCGCCCCATTTGCGATACTCAGGAGCATTAACTGAAATGACATCCGAGAGCCAATCCGCAGATTTGCCTCAAGCAGAATTGCCTCAAGCAGGTTTCGTGAAAGGCCTCGGACTCGTCTCCGCCACCACGCTGGTGATGGGTTCCATGATCGGTTCCGGTATCTTCATCGTCAGCGCGGATCTCGCCCGGCAGGTGAAATCGCCCGGCCTGCTGATCCTGTGCTGGCTCATCGGCGCCGCCCTCACCTTGATCGCCGCTCTCAGTTACGGTGAGCTCGCTGCCGCGATGCCGCAGGCGGGCGGCCAGTATGTTTATCTGAGGGAGGCCTTTGGCCGCCTGTGGGGATTCCTCTACGGATGGACGTTGTTCGTCGTCATCCAGACGGGAACCATCGCCGCTGTCGCGGTCGCCTTCGCGAAGTATGCTGGCGTATTCATTCCCTCCATCTCCGCCAGTAATTACTTGCTGGGATCCGGCAGCATCGGCCTGACCACACAACAATCATTGGCGATCGCCGTGGTGGTTCTGTTATCCATAGTTAACACTCGGGGCGTGCGCACCGGCGCCCTGGTGCAAAACGTCTTCACCTTCGCCAAAGTAGCCTCGCTTCTGGCGCTGGTCGGGCTCGGCTTTCTTCTGGGGCGAAATCCTCACGCCATCGCCCTGAACTTCCACGACTTCTGGCGCGGCGCTACCTTCAACTGGGCCACCATTGCGCTCATTGGCTCGGCAATGGTCGGGCCCTTGTTCTCCTCCGATGCCTGGAACAACGTCACCTTTACCGCCGGCGAAGTCCGCAACCCGAAACGTAACCTGCCGCTCTCGCTCGGCCTCGGGGTAGGCACGGTCTCGATCCTTTATATAGCCTGCAACTTCATCTATCTCTCCGTGCTCACGCTGCCGCAGATTCAAACGGCGCCGGAAGACCGCGTCGCAACCGCTGTGGTCTCCGTCATGTTCGGCCCGGTTGCGACGAAGCTGATGGCGATCGCGATCATGATCTCGACCTTCGGATGCTGCAACGGGATGATCATGTCCGGCGCCCGCGTCTACTTCACCATGGCCCGCGACAATCTGTTCTTTCGCCGCGCGGGCGAGCTCGATTCGCGACATCACACGCCCGTTTTCGCCCTCATAATTCAGTGCGTCTGGACGTGTCTGTTGACGCTCAGCGGCCGCTATAACGATCTGCTCGATTATGTTATCTTTGCAGTGCTGCTGTTCTATATCCTCACGATCGGCGGACTCTTTCGGCTGCGCCGCACCCGCCCGGATCTCGACCGGCCCTATCGAGCGTGGGGCTATCCGATCCTGCCCGCCCTGTATATGCTGGTAGCGGGTCTCATCGAGATTTTGTTGTTAGTGCATAAACCTACCTTCACCGTCCGAGGGCTGATTCTGGTCTTGCTGGGAGTTCCCGTTTATTTCTTCTGGCGAAGCCCGGCCAAAGCGCCCCAGTCCAGCGAAAGTACGCGGCGCGACCAATTTGAGATGAAGGACACGACACCTTGAACATCTTCGCAACCAAACCAGTCGCCCGGATCATGCGCGAGAGCGAGGGCGGCGCGCACCAGTTGAAGCGCACCCTTGGCCCGGTGAACCTTGTCGCGCTGGGTATCGGCGCAGTAATCGGAGCCGGCCTTTTCGCACTCACCCCGAAGGCTGCCCATGACAACGCCGGACCCGCCGTAGTCTTCTCTTTCCTCGTCGCGGGGTTCGGATGTGCCTTCGCCGGCATGTGCTACAGCGAATTCGCGACCATGATTCCCATCGCGGGCAGCGCCTACACATACGCCTATGCCACGATGGGCGAACTTCTGGCCTGGATCATCGGCTGGGATCTCGTGCTCGAATATGCGGTGGGCGCGGCCACAGTGTCAGTCAGCTGGTCAAAGTATCTGGTGCGTCTGCTCGGCACTTTCGGCATCCACTTTCCAGCGGCCCTGACAAAGTCGCCGTTCGAAGGCGGTATATTAAATGTGCCCGCCATCTTCATAATCTGTGCTGTCTCGATCGTGCTGATTATCGGGATTCAGGAATCGGCGCGTTTCAACGGCTGGATCGTCGCCCTGAAAGTCACGATTGTGCTCGTGGTGATCGGGCTTGGTTTCGCGTATATCAACCGCGCGAATTTCGTTCCGTTTATTCCTCCGAATACGGGCGAGTTCGGGCACTTCGGAGTCGAGCGGCATCATGCGGGCCGCGGGTGTGGTTTTCTTCGCTTATATCGGCTTTGACGCCGTTTCCACCGCCGCGCAGGAAGCCACGAAATCCACAGCGAGATATGCCGATCGGAATCATCGGTTCGCTGGCGGTCTGCACCCTGCTCTACGTGGGATTCTCGTATGTGCTCTCCGGAATCGTGAACTACAAGGACATGACGGATACCGCGATTTACGAAGCGCTTCACAACATCGGGTACGACTGGCTCGGAACCGGGGTCGTCATCGGCATTCTCGCCGGTTACACTTCCGTGATCCTGGTGATGCTGCTCGGACAAAGCCGCGTTTTCTATTCCATGTCACGAGACGGTCTGCTGCCCGAAACCTTCTCTGAAGTTCATCCGAAATTCCGCACGCCGTGGCGCTGCAATCTGATCTTCATGGGATTCGTCAGCCTTTTCTCTGGTCTGGTCCCGCTTTCGAGCCTGGGCGATATGACCAGCATTGGCACCCTGCTGGCATTCGTTATCGTCTGCGGCGGCGTCATGATCATGCGCCGCACACATCCCGATGTTCCGAGACCTTACAGAACGCCTCTGGTTCCGCTGGTGCCGATTCTCGGAATCCTCGTATGCTTCGCCATGATGGCTTCGCTCGACGTGGCGACCTGGATACGACTCGTCGTGTGGCTCGTCATCGGGCTGACAATCTACTTCACATACAGCCGGTACCACAGCCATCTGGTGACCGACCCGGAGTCGGCGCACTCCCAGATACGCAAGGGGCCTGAAATCGTGACCCAAAAGGTACGTCGCTGAATCGTGACCGGCGTTATCACCACAACCAGCCTGCCCGGCGTGGAGCGGGTGGCGAGCGGAAAAGTCCGCGACGTCTATGCCATTGGTCACGACCTGCTGATCGTTGCAACGGACCGCATCTCCGCTTTCGATTGCATTCTGCCGCAGGGTATCCCGGGGAAAGGCCGTGTGCTCACGCAGATGTCTCTTTTCTGGTTCGATCTTCTTCGCGACATCGTGCCCAACCACCTGATCACAGCGGACATTGATGACTACCCCAGCGCGCTTGCCCCTTTTCGGGAGCAGATCGAGGGCCGCTCGATGCTGGTGAAACGCTGCCGCATGGAACCCATCGAATGTGTGGCGCGGGGCTACGTTTCCGGCTCGGGCTGGAAGGACTACAAACGCACGGGCGCCATTTGCGGCATTCCTCTGCCCGCGGGACTCCGCGAAAGCGATCGTCTGCCGAAGCCGATTTTCACCCCCGCAAGCAAAGCCGAATCCGGTCACGACGAAAACATTTCGTTCGAAATCGCTGCGAATGCGATTGGCCGCGAGACCGCAGAACGATTGCGCGATCTGACGCTGCGCATTTATGCCAAAGCCGCTGGCCATGCGGAATCCTGCGGCATCATCCTCGCCGATACGAAATTCGAATTCGGCTGGAACGAGGGCGAACTATTGCTGGCGGACGAAGTCCTGACGCCCGATTCATCGCGCTTCTGGCCCGGCGCCGATTACGCGCCTGGCAGACCGCAGAAATCCTTCGACAAACAGTTCGTGCGCGACTACCTCGAAACGCTCGACTGGGATAAACAACCTCCCGCGCCACCGCTTCCGCCCGACGTCGTGGAAAAAACGGCGGAGAAGTACGTCGATGCGTACACCCGGCTCACCGGCCGCGCGCTCTAGTCTGGTCGCAGTGTGACGCTCAACTGGCTGGATATCGTCCTTATCGCTGTGCTGCTCGTCTCCACGGTCATGAGTGCGCGCAAAGGTTTCTCGCGCGAAATTATTGGTCTCGCGGCGGCACTTTTTGCATTGGTACTCGGCATGTGGTTCTATGGCCTGGCAGGATCTATCCTGACGCCCTACGTGAGTTCCCCACGCGTGGCAAATCTGCTCGGCTTTCTGCTCGTCGTGTTTGGCGTTTTGATCTGCGGAGGTCTGCTCGGATGGGTCGTAAACCGGTTTCTGCGGACCGTGGGACTTTCGTTTTTCGACCACCTTCTGGGCGCCGTTTTCGGATTGCTCCGAGGCTTGCTTGTGGCTATCGCATTGCTCACGGCTTTCACGGCTTTCGGGCCGTCTGTCGATTCAGGAATGGTGTCTTCGTCAATGCTAAACTCGCAAATTGCGCCCCGGGTGCTTGACGCGTCACGCGTATTCATCGGTATCGCGCCCATGGAGCTCAAGGCGAGTTTCCTGAAAGAATACGCTCAACTTCAAACGGCTCTCGGGCGGTACGCCCCTGCGAGCCATAACGAAAGATCATCGGACACTCATGAAAGAAAGTTTTGACGCTCTCATCGCGCAATTAATGGACGCCGGTTTGTTTCTGGAGCAAGGGGTCGAGATCCTGGAAAAGGGTATGATCGAACGCGCGCTGGCGGTCACGGGAACAAACCAGTCGGAGGCGGCGAAACTGCTGGGTATCCACCGCAACACCCTTCAGCGGAAGATGACCTTGTATAGCATCGACGGCAAACGGCCCCGCCGCAAACCCGTCGGGCGCGCTCAGGGCAGGCAGATGGGGCGCGCCCACAGGGCCGGCTGACAGGATGCTGCTGATCTTCGACCTTGACGGAACGTTGATCGATTCGCGCCTTGATCTGGCCTGCGCGGTAAACGCGACGCGTGCCCAGGCCGGGCGCGGTCCGCTGCCCCATCAGCAGATTTTTTCCTTTGTAGGCAATGGTGCGCCGGTTCTGATCAAACGATCAATGGGACCCGAAGCCTCGGACGAGGAGGTTCGGAACGCGCTTGAGTTCTTTCTCGATTACTATCGCCATCACGCGCTCGATTACACGGTGCTTTACCCCGGAATCAATGATGCGCTCAACCTGCTTTATGCCTCGGGCGCCTCAATGGCAGTACTTACGAACAAACCCGTTCGCATCAGCCACCGGATTATGGAGGGCCTCGGAATCGCTTCTTTCTTCTTCAAAATCTACGGCGGTAATAGTTTCGAACACAAGAAACCGCACCCCATCGGCATCGACACTCTACGCGCTGAAGCCGATGCCCCAACTAAAGATACCTGGATGGTGGGCGATTCTTACGTCGACGTGCAAACCGCGCGTAACGCCGGCGTCGCGTCCTGCGGCGTTACCTGGGGATTTCAACCCGAAACCTTTCAGGAGTTTCCGCCTGACGTTCTCGTCGACCGTCTCGAAGACTTCGCCGATCGTTTCGTGCCCCCCTCTGCCACGTGAAGGACTGTCTCTTCTGCGGAATTATCGCGGGCGCGATGCCGGCTGAAATCGTCTGGCGCGCCCCCGATTCGATTGCTTTCCTTGACCACCGGCCGCTCTTCCCCGGCCACATTCTGCTGATCCCGACGCGGCACGTAGTGACCCTTGCCGATCTCCCCGCCGCCGAAGTCGGACCACTATTTCAAGCTGCGCAGAGGCTCGAGCGTGCCGTCGAAACGGCGCTTAACGCTGAAGGAACCTTCATCGCGATCAACAACATCGTGAGCCAGAGCGTACTTCACCTCCACATCCACATTGTGCCGAGGCGCAAGGGCGACGGGCTCAAAGGCTTCTTCTGGCCCCGGCATAAATACGAAAGCGGCGAACACTTGCGCGACATCGCGGAAAAAATCCGAGCAGCGCTGTAAGCCTGCGGGGCAGGCCTCGGGCCTGCAGCCGGGCTTCCGCCCGGCTCTCTGTCAGATACTCCGCACGGGCAAAGAAACCACATCATCCACGCGCATGGTCTCTTTCACCACAAACGGCTCTCCATACTTCACTCCAATCAAATTCCCATAGAAACGGGCAATCGCCGACAAGCGATCACGAACCTCGCCCTCATCCGGAAAGAGCGTCGCGCCGTCTTTCACTTCGCCGTATTGAGAGCGATACGCCAGCAAAGAATCCATCCGCCGGTCGAACTGCCCCGTCACATCGACCACAAATGAAGGCGTAACATTCGCATACAGCGAAGAGTAGAGGATCTTGTAAGGCCGATGCGGTTCGGTATATTGATCGATCTTTTTCAATCCTGCGAGAAAGCAAGCCTCATAGCCGAGCTCCGCGGTCCGGTAATGATCCGGATGCCGGCCTTCCCAGTAAGGAAGCACGACGGTGCGCGGCTTAAGTTCGCGAATTCGCTGGGCAAGACTCATTCTCGCGGCCAGCGAATTCTCAAGCCGCGCGTCGGGGAAGTGGAGGTTTTCCCGATGCGAGACTTTGAGCATCTTCGCCGCGCATTCCGATTCCGCGACGCGAATCTCGGGCGAGCCGCGGGTCCCCATGTCCCCCGCGGTCAGGTCGATGATTCCCGTGCGATAGCCGGTCTCCGCCATGCGCAGCAGAGTGCCGCCGCAGGTCTGCTCCACATCGTCGGGATGCGCGGCGATCGCGAGAAGATCGAGCATAGTCACCAGTAGATGTCCCGGCGCGGGAAGTATCTGGTACGGGTACCCATCAGTTGAATCAGAATCATGCCCGTGATGAACCCGCCGATGTGAGCCGCATAAGCCACGCCGCCGGCCGATGCCTGGGTTCGCGCGATGGAGCCGTACTCGCTGAAGAGCTGCGTAATGAACCAGTAAATGAGAATCAGGTACGCCGGGATTTCGCTAGTCGTAACGAAGAAAATCAGAAAGATCAAAGTGTGGATTCTGGCCCGCGGAAACTTGATAAGGTATGCGCCCATCACACCCGCGATCGCACCGCTTGCGCCGATGGTGGGAAGCGTCGTATCGGCGTTAAAAAACGCGTGCGTGATACCTGCCGCGATGCCGCAGATCAGGTAGAAGGTCAGAAATTTTGTATGCCCCAGCGCATCCTCGAGGCTTTTGCCGAATGCCCACAGGAAAAGCATGTTCCCGATAATGTGGCTCCAGCCACCATGAAGAAACATCGAGGTCAGGAGCGTAACCGGCCGCAGGTGCGCCGGCACAAGACCATACAAACTGATCAGATAGTCCCGCGAATAATCATCGAGCGACAACTCGAAAAAGAAAACGAGCGCGCACGCCACAATCAGCAGAGTAGTGACGATGGGAGGAGAGTACGTTGGCCGATCGTCGCGCAGCGGGAACATTCAACGCGCTTCGACCCGGCCCGCTATTGTCGGATGGCGGTGGCGAAGGATCTCGAACCGGTGGACGCGTTCGACGAGATCGCCGACCTCGCCGATCGTCGCAATGCCGCCGCGCGCCCCCTCTGCCGTACAGTTCAGAGCAGCCATCGCGTTGGAGAATTCGAGAGCGCCTGCAATGGGCATTTGCTGCAGAACAGAATAGCAAAAGGCGCCATGGAAAACGTCTCCCGCGCCCGTCGTATCGATGCACCGAACTGCGAATCCCGGCGAATAAGTGAAGCGGCCCTCGCTGTATGCGAGCGCCCCGTATTGCCCGAGCGTCATGGCGGCGACCCGCATTCCCGACTGGCGCTGAATCGAAAGGAGCGCTTCGAGTGGATCCTCAAGCCCGGTCCACGCCGTTGGAAATTCGGAGCTGGAGATCATATAGTCGACCAGAGGCAACACCCGCTCGAAGCCCGCATAAACGGTATCGATGTCCACAGTCACGGGAATGCCGTGCGCCCGCGCGATTCCGGCCGCATGCTCCACTGCCGCCGTGTCGTGCCCGTCGATATGAAGCAGTCGCGCGCAGGTAATCTGGTCAGCGTCGATTTCCGCCGGAGAGATCGTCAGGCACGCGGGACGATGCCAGAACACTGTCCTTTCACCCGTCGAACCATCCACGACAATATACGCCGATTGGTTCGGACAACCCGCCCGTTGCCGCACGTGCTCGATATCGATGCCTGAGGTTCGAAGGCTCTCCATCTGAATGCGCCCGCGCTCGTCGTCTCCCACTGTTCCGATGTATTTCGTTCGCAGACCTAACCGGGAACACGCAACCATGGCGGTGGCAACCTGGCCGCCGACGGAATAGAACTCGCGCGTAAACGGGACCTTGCCGCCCGGCGCGGGGAATTGCTCCACGGTGAGCACCGTGTCGGTCGCGTTCAACCCCACCCCGACCACGTCGAAGCGAGAGCTGAAATCAGCCACCTGCCGTTCTCTTCGGCAACAGATTTTTCTGAATCTTCCCCATAGCGTTGCGCGGCAGTTGCTCCACGGCAATGAACTCTCTCGGAACTTTGAACGAAGCCAGCTTCTCCCGGCAACGCATCTCGATCGCCGCGGCGTCGAGTGTCTGGTTCACGACCACGTAAGCCACGGGCACTTCGCCGCGCATCCGGTCCGGAAGCCCCACCACGGCGGCTTCCGCGATCTCGGGCTGTTCCTGCAAAAACTCCTCGATCTCCCGAGGGTAGATGTTGAATCCACCGGAAATGATCAGGTCGCTCTTGCGTCCGGTCAGCGTAAAGTAGCCGTCCGGAGAGCATGTCGCCAGATCGCCCGTCTTGAAATATCCATCGAGGAATGCTTCGCGCGTCGCCGTTTCCCGTCTCCAGTACCCGGCGAAGATGTTCGGTCCCCGCAAATAGATTTCTCCGGTTTCCCCGTAATTCACCGGCTGCAGTTCCTGATTCAGGAGCCGCACCGAAATACCCGGCAGCGGAAATCCGACCGTTCCGGCGCGCCTTTCGCCCGCGTAGGGATTGCTCAGGTTCATCAACGTTTCGCTCATTCCGTAACGTTCCAGGATAGTGTGGCCGAAGAGATCCCGAAACTCTTCGAGCACCTGGGCCGGAAGCGGCGCGGAGCCCGACACGAAGAGCCGAATGAAAGAGCCGATCTCCCGCGCCGTTTCCCGGTCGGTTGCCAGCAGACGCACGTAAATCGTAGGCACGCCGAAAAACAGCGTCGGACGAAAATCAAGAAACGTGGACGCCGCGCTCTGATGCTCGAAACGTTCGAGAAGCCGCATGCGGCATCCGCTGATGAGCCAGCAGTGAATCCCGTTTCCCAGACCGTGCGCGTGAAACAGCGGGAGCGCGAGAAGAAAGCGGTCGGCGGCGCTGATCTCCCAGCACGCCAGAAGATTCACTGCATTCGCGGCGAAGTTATTGTGCGTGAGGATCGCGCCTTTCGACGTCCCCGTCGTACCCGAGGTGTAGATAATTCCCGCCGGCGCGTCGCCGTCGAGATGCACCTGCGGACGCGTATCGTCCATCCCCATTGCGTCCTCTGTCAACGCGGCCGCCGTCCAGACCGGAATGTCGGTAGCGATTTCAACGTCGGAGACAAGGGCGCGAGGCTCTGCGTCGTCAAGAATGTGTGAGATTTCGCGATCCCGATACAGGATATTGATGGGAACGAAAATAACGCCGAGCTTCACGCACGCGAGAAATATATCGATCATCTCGACGCAGTTCGCAAGATAAACGCAAAGCCGGTCGCCGGCGCGCAGTCCCCTGCTTTCGAACAGCCGGGCGAGGCGATTGCTGCGCCCGTCGACTTCCCCAAACGTGAAGATGTCCTCGCCGAATTCAAGTGCCACGGTTTCGCGGCGGCCCAGCAGAGAAAGGTCGAACAGATCGCAAAGATTCATCGGGAGTTCTTCCGAGAACCTTATCACGCCATGCGATACTGCGGTTTCGAATGCCTCTAAGCACTCGCTCGGTCCGCAAGTCGGTAGCACTCACAAGGGTAATGAGCGCGCTGCTGTTCCTCCTCCTGCTCCTCGCCGGTTGTCAGAAGCACGACGTCGGGATCCAGGGCTCCCGGCTCAAAGTCCTGATAGGCGCAACGACTATCACCGCGCCAGGCGCTGCGCCAATCGAGGACTCAATCGTCATCATTTCCGGCAGCAAAATTCAGTCTGTCGGCGCGCGAAAGGACGTACCAGTTCCTCAGGCGTCAGATCGCACCGACCTGACCGGTTCGTGGATCGTGCCCGCGGACGGCTCCCGCATCGAGCCCGGAGAGACCGCGAATCTGATAATCCTTCATCATCCGCCCAACGCAGTAGACCCCGCGAACGCGTCTGATGCGAGTTCAAGAATCGTCGCGGGTGAGTGGCAAGTAGCGACGCCAAAGTAGTAGGGCGGACGCCCGCGTCCGCGCCGAACCCCCAGGTTCGGCTCCGCGAAGGAGGAGAAAAGGGTCTGGCCAGTGCATTCATCACCTCTCCTGTCCCGCCTGCACCCGCCCTAAATGTCCCAACTTGTCCGGATTGCGGACCACATAAATCGCCTGGATCACGTTGCCATCAAACTCGAAAGCCGCAGTCTGCACCGGTCCCTCGGGCGCGTCCACAATAACGCCGGGCAGGCCATTAATATTCGCAAAGCGCACCGTGAAGTCCTCGCGCCATCCTTTGCGCGTGGCGCCAATCAGGAACCGCGCCGCGTGATCCACGCCCTCAATCACGTTCAACGCCGCTGCAGCCTTGCCGCCGCCATCCGTCTCGACCCGCACATCGCTCGCGAGCAGTTCTGTCAGCACATTGAGATCGCCCGAGCGCGTCGCCGCCACGAATGCGGACATGAGTTGTGCATGCTTCTCATCGACATGGCCCGAACGCGCCGCGGTTGCAGCGGTGCCGCGTGGTCGTAATGCGCGAACATGCGCGCGTGCGCGGGCAGCAAGCTGCCGGCATGCAGCCTCGCTCCGCTCTAATGTCGTGGCCACCTCACTGAACGAAAAATCGAAAACGTCGTGCAGCAGAAAGGCAGCGCGCTCAAGCGGCGAGAGCCGGTCCAGCGTCAGCAGTAGCGCTATCGACAAATCCTCGGCCAGTTCCGTCTGGCTGTCGGGCGCAAGCGCAGCCGTATCCACAACCGGCTCCGGCAGCCAGGGGCCAACGTACTCCTCGCGCCGCGCGCGCGCCGACGTCAGCATATCGAGACAAATCCGCGTGGTCGTGGTCATGAGAAACGCCCTCGGATCCGATACTTTGTCGTGGTCGACCGCGTGCCAGCGGAGGTACGTCTCCTGAACGGCGTCTTCAGCATCAGCGATCGATCCCAGCATGCGGTACCCGAGACCGAGCAGGCGCCGCCTGTACATCTCGAAGCTCGTCTCGAAGCTCGCGGCCGGATTCGACATTGCGCTGGAGGAACTCACCGCGTGTGCAGGGCCATATCCGCCTGCGCCGGAATCCGGCCGTGATCGAACAGCACAGGCGTGCCGCCAACCACGACGCGCGTACAGGCCTTGCCATGGCCGAGGGCATACTTGACTGTTGGATAGATTCGCGCCGCCGTAATTGCGAAAGCCAGACTGACGAGGGCACGCCGCCCCCAGCGCTTTACGATTGCCTCCCGATACTCATCTGCGGCAGCATCGTGCGCGAGCGTCGCGCGCGTAAATCTCCATACCAGTGCAACATGCGGCGGCATTGCGTCGGGATCATCGGCAAGCACAGAGCGCAAAACCGAAGGATTGATGCCTGCGCGTTCCGCCATCGTCACAGCCAGCTGCGTACAGGGGCCGCAATCTTCACTGCGCACGGCCGTAATACCGGCGGCGTACCACGCCTCCTCAGGAAGGTCTCGCCGGAACTGCCCAAGGGCGGTGACCCGCGAAAACAGCCACGCGGCCCGCGGACTCGCGTCGATGATGTCGCGCATATAGCTGGCGTCGTAATCCCACTCCCGTTCGAACTTGCCAATCATTTGCCGCAGTATCCATCTGATCATGTTTGTTTCTCCTGTCTCCAAAAGTGAGACGGGACAGGAGTTCGGAACGTGACATCCGTCGGCAAGCGGACACCCCTGGTATGTCGCACGTCGGATTGCCGGGCCGTCTACGGTCCGAAGAAACCGCTGGTGTCGATGATCACCTGCGTCCTGTCCGTTGCAAACACGTCTATCGAGCCGAACAGACCCGCCGAAACGATCGCCCCATTCGCCACCACCTGCCCCTCTGGCGCATTGAGCGTGGACACTACCGGCTGCGTTGCTCCGGAGGGCCACATCGTCAGGTAGCCAAGGGGGCCTTGCGGTACCACCGTTGTATTCAGGGAATAAGCCTGTGCCACCGGGAAGACGGGTAATTTACAGCCGCCCAACGCCAGCGGATAAACGCTTGTCGTTCCAGCACTCATAACCGGGCCGCCAAAAGGGCCGCTCGCGTTGCGCGTATCCACCATCCGGCAGGGGTTCAGCGCATAGAAGTTGAGCCCTCCGGCTCCGGGTGTCCCAAAATAGCCATTAATATCGACCAAAAGGTCAGTTGTGTCGGTCGCGAAGAAGTTCACCGCGCCGCCTGTCCCGGCCATCACGATAGCCGCATTGGCGACCACTGAGCCATCGATCGAGTTCAGCGTGGACACTTCTGGCTGGCTTTCTCCGTCGGGCCACGCGGTCAGATACCCAAGCGAACCGTGCGGCACAGCGGTGACGTTAAATGAATACGCGGCGGAACTGGAGGGCGCGCCACAACCGCTGGACGGAATCGGGAAGGAACGGGTGCCGCCGCTGGTAATGGCTGGCCCTCCGAACATACCGTCGGCAATTCGGGTATCCAGAACCCGGCAAGGCGGTAAAGGATAGAACTGGAGCGTACTTGCGGCGGGAGGGACAAAGTAGCCGTTGATATCGACAATCAAATCGGTGTCGTCAGTGGCGTAAGCGTTAATGGCGCCTCCGATGCCCGCGGGAACGATGGCGCCGTTGGCCAGCGCCGAGCCGCCGGGCGAATTCAAAGTCGAGACAAGCGGCTGCGCCTGGCCTGCGGGCCAGATAGTCAAATAACCCAAGGTTCCTGTTCTTGGTACGACAGTAATGTTAAGCGAATAAGACGAAGCATTCGCGGGCACACCGCACGAACTGGAGAGTACCGGAATAGTCCGCGTGGTGCCAGCCCCAACGAACGGTCCCCCGAGGAGAGCATCGCCGTGCCGCGTGTCCATAACACGGCAAGGCGCCACGGGAACCAGCTGAAGTGGCGCTTGCGCCAGAGGGAGAGTAAGCTTCCCGATCCTTGCGCCTGAGTTCTGCGCGAACCACAGGGTGCCGCCAGGTCCCTGGGAGATGCTGGCGGGCTCACTCGCCGGGAAGGGTATGGTGTACTCGGTAACGGTCCCAGCCGTGGTGATCCGTCCAATTTTATTGGCGCCCAGCTCGGTAAACCAGAGCGCTCCGTCCGGCCCTGCGGTGATATCGCTGAGGCTCGCCGACCGCGTGGGTATGGGGTATTCGGTGATGACGCCGCCTGTAGTGATTCGCCCGATCTTGTCGTTCCCGGTAAACCACAGCGCGCCATCCGGTCCGGCTGTAATGCCGCCGGGGTCAGACCCCAAAACATACTCGCGGATGACGCCATCCGTGGTAATCTTTCCTATCTTGTTGGCGAGAGCCTCAGTAAACCACAGCGCTCCATCCGGCCCGGCAGTGATGCCCCACGGGACGCTGTCCGGGGTGGGCACCGGGTACTCGGTAATACTCCCCTGAGTAGTGATCCGCCCAATCGCGTTACCGGTGTCTTCTGTGAACCAGATTGCGCCATCCGGCCCTCCGGTAATGCTGGTTGGGAAGCTGGACATCGTAGGTATTGGGTACTCGGTGACGACGCCGGCAGTGGTGATTCGCCCAATCTGATTGCCCGTGCTTTCCGTGAACCAGAGTGCGCCGTCCGGCCCCGCCGTGACTCCGAACGTGCTCGATATCGTAGGCAGCACGTATTCGGCGGCCACACCCGAGTCGGTGAGCCGCCCGATCTTGTTATCGCCTAACAATGTGAACCAGATCGCACCATCCGGCCCGGTGCTGACGTAGTTAGGCGTACTGTAAGCCGAAGGGACCGGGTACTCAGTGATGGTTGGCGCTGGAACAGCATGACCGATCTGATTGCTGTATGTCTCGGTGAACCAAAGTGCGCCATCCGACCCGGCCGTGATGGCTGAGGGGAAGCTGGACCCGGCGGGAAGTGCGAACTCGGTGACGGAGCCTTCCGTAGTGATCCGGCCAAGCTGGTTGGCGGTTTGTTCGAGGAACCAAAGCGCTCCGTCCGGACCCGCGCTGATACCGACCGGGCTGCTGGACGCGGTTGGCACCGCGTACTCGGTTATGGCTCCCGCCGTGGTGATGCGCCCGATCCTGTTCCCGAAATATTCTGCGAACCACAGCGCGCCGTCGGGCCCGGTGGTAATTTCCTGCGAGCTCGACATCGAGGGCAGCGCGAACTCGGTGATCACGCCCGCCGTGGTGATGCGTCCTATGCCGTTGCCGCCGGTCTCCGTGAACCACAGCGCACCATCCGGCCCGGCGGTTATGCTGCCCCCGGCAAAGGATATTCCCGGCAGCGCGTATTCGGTGATCGTTCCGTCGGTGGTCGCCCGTCCGATGCGGGTGCCGTTGGACTCCTCCGTGAACCACAGCGCGCCATCCGGCCCAGCCACAATGCCGACCGGCGTGCTGGCGGGCGTGGGTGTGTGGAATTCCGTCACCACGCCCGCTGTGGTGATCCGGCCGATGATGTCAAAGGAACTTGTAAACCAGATTGCGCCGTCCGGTCCCGCGGCGATCCCGGCAGGACCGGGGAACAACGGGGGCAGCGGGTATTCGACAAACGCTCCGGTCGTGGTGATACGCGCGATCTTGTTGGCGAAACTTTCGGCCAACCAGAGCGCGCCATCCGAGCCCAGGCAGATACTTGTGGAGTAGCTCGCAGCCGTGGGGATGGCGTACTGGTTGATTGTCGGCGGAAATTGTGCTTCCGCGAGGGTTAGGCAACTCAGTAAACCGAGAACAAACCACACTGCTCTATGGATTCGTGTCATCGCTCCTCAATTGGTGCTGGAAAATACATTCCACGTTAGCAGACACGTGCATGATGGCATTCGACCCTGCAGGCCAGCATGTACCTTCGCCTTGATCGGTTTGACGAGATACGCAGAAGGCATGGATTTGCATACCGACAGCATCCACAGGCCTCATTCAGCTGAAAGCGGAAAAATCCCTCGGACCTCGCGGCTGCCTCAGGCTCTATGGCCCTGGTCTGAAAGAGCTATGCCGGCTCTTCCGACGTCAGAGCCGCCCGCAGGTCGGTTCTCGCGAAATCGTCGCCGCGAAAGAGCAGAGTCTCCCCCAGCGTCTTCGCCAGACCGTAAGAAAAACAGTCTCCGAAGTTTAGCCCCGCCGGATGACGCCCTTTTCCGAAGCGCCGGAATCCCTCTCGCGCCGCTTCAATCTGAGCGCGTGTTACTACCAGCACCTCGACAGCCGCGTTCTCCAGCCACCGGTCAAACATCTCTCTCGCACTTTGCCCATAACGGGACTCGACCACTATCCCGACCTCAAGCACCGAAGCCGCGGACATTTGCAGCGACTCCGCCTCGTTTAACGCCTCTGCGAATCTGTCGGAGCCCGGTTCGCGCAGCAGAATCGCAACGACGGCCGAAGTATCCACAACCATCAGTTCGGCAGTCCGTTCTCGTCGTACCCGAGAATCTCTTCTGCGGATCGCGCGTCGCGCACCGGCAGCTTGCTCAATTTCGCAGCTAATCGGGCGAGTTCGCTTCCCGCCCTCCCGCTCTTCGCCCGAGGTTGCTGGCGGGCCAGACGCTCCCGCAAGGCCACAACAACAGCCTCCGTTAAATTCTCGCCAGTGAGGGCCGAAAGCTGTCGCACCAAACGGTCCGCCTCTTCGTTTTTGATGCTGAATGCCATCTGTATAGAATTCTAGCATTGCCGCGGTGAGCCCATGCTGGCGGGCGAGTTCGGCATGTGCCGCCCCCGCGCTCTTCGAACCGCGCCGCCCGTTATCCAGCCGGCCCGCAGCTGTGACGCTCGGGATGATTTCGAAGCAGGTGACTCAGTTCGTGATTATCGCGAGATAATGCGGCACAGGAATACCGACCTCAATGACAAGCCCTGCACGGAAAATCAGGTCACGCGCCCCTTCTCTGAAATGGAAAGAGCTTGACGGCCGTACCGGCGTCTTTTATCTCGAGGCCGATGAAATTATCATTGGCCGCCGGGAAGATGCCGCGATCGTTTTCAAGCACGCCGAAGTGTCGCGCCGGCACGCCAGCGTCAGGCGCGACGACCAAGGCGTGACTCTCGTCGATCTGGAAAGTACCTTCGGCACCTGGGTGAATGGCGAGCGAATCAGTCGTCGTCTTCTGCAACCGGGCGACCGAATCCGCTTCGGCCAGAACGGGCCGGAGGTGGAAGTCGACTTCGGCGAAGAGCACCCCGCGGAAGTGCTCGATCAGGCGCTCGCGCAGCTTACGTCCGTCATGCCCGCGGCTGGCGCGGCGGACTCGGCCATTGCGAAGATTTCTTACCTGCTCGACCTGCAATACTCCTTCGGCCAGAATTTTTCCGCGGATAGCGTCTTTCGTCAAATCATCAAGTCAGTATTGGACCTCAGCGGAGCGCAGCGCGGCTGCATTCTCCGGCTGCGTAAAGGCAAACTTTCTTACGCCGCGGGGCTCGACGCACGTGGAACCAGCCTCAACGAGTCCGACTTCAGCGCCAGCCAGAGCGTAATTGCTCGCGTGAAGGAGTCCGGCCAGGCAATTTTCATGACGAAAGGCATTAATACGGATTTGGCCGCGCAGCAGAGCATCGTGGCTCAACACCTGCTGGCAGTCGCTTGTCTCCCCCTCCAGGCAATTGGACAGGACTCCGGCCAGGCGGAAGCAGTTGGGCTGCTTTACATCGACAGCCGGCAGTACATGCACGCCATGACCGGACTCGATCAGAAGATCCTCACCCGGCTCGCGGACGAAGCGGGTCGCGCCATCGAGAAACTGGAAATGGTGGCCGGCGCCGAGGAGCGGCGGAAACTCAACAACGATCTCGCCCTGGCGAACGAAGCCCAGACGCATCTGCTGCCGGGCCAGTTGCCCGCGTTCCCGCCGTTCGAGATCCATGCGTTCTCACGGCCTACGCGCCATGTGGGCGGCGATTTCTACGACTTCTTTCCCTCGGGCGACTCGCTGAACGGTGTGTTAGCCGATGTTGCGGGCAAAGGCGTCGCCTCCGCACTGATGGCTTCGATGGTTCAGGGCGCGATGAGCGCCCAGTTTCAGACGGGAGCGTGTCCGGACGCCGTGCTGAACGCGCTGAACAACCTCGTGTGGAGAAAAACGCCGGCCAGCCGTTACGCCACCCTGTTTGCGTTCACGCTCGGCCGGGATGGCGCAGGCCAATATGTGGGCGCAGGACATAACCCGACCTACCTGTATCGGGCGGCAACGGGTGATATCGAAGAACTGGCCTCTTCCGGTGTGCCTTTGGGGCTGTTCCCAACGGCGCGCTACGAATCCACCGCATTTCAAATGGCGGTGGGAGACGCAATGATCGTCTACTCGGACGGCCTGACAGAAGCCGAGAGTGTCAGTGGCGATATGTTTGGCGAAGACCGGGTCAAAGCCATCATCACGCGCGACGCCGTGCGCGGAAGCGCCGCATTGGGCAGCGCCATTCTGAGCGAAGTTGAGGAGTTTACTCGCGACGCGGTTCCTACGGACGACCTGACCTTTTTAATCGTTCAGCGAACCTGATGTCCATTACCAGGGCAGCATTTCACGCAGCCGCTCCCTCCAGTTCAGCCCGGCGAATCCTTCCATCATCCAAAGATTCCTGGTCCTCCGGTACGCGGGATACATCACGCTTTTTCCGTCCGGCGACAAACTCAACCGCACGCCTGGATTGGAGAAACTGTTGGGCGTGAAATCGCGCGCGATCTCGCCGATGGCTTTGGTCTGATTCGTCGCAAGGTCCATTGAAAAGAGCGTCCGCTTCGCCTGATCGACACGAATACCGTAGAGACTCTTCGAATCTGCCGAAAACGTCATGGCAACCGTTTTCGGTTCCCCAATCTTGCGCTGGCTTTTGCCATCCGGCGAAACCAGGTTCCACCCGCCGCCATTGTCTTCACGATAGAGAATCCACCGTCCGTCCGGGGACCAGGAGGGCAAGAAGCCGCCCGCGTTGTCGCGAAGCATCGTCGGCGTGGCTTCTCCGCTTGCTTTCACGGTCATCAGCGAGCCTGTGGCTCCCGCATATTGAAGATAGGCGATGGCTGAGCCGTCCGGAGCCCAGGTGGCCGCCGCTTCGATCTTGTCCACATTCGTCAGGCGAACCGGCGATCCGCCCGCGACTGAGGATATCCAGTTCGACACGCGCTGGTCCTTGTCAACTCGCGTGAAGACGAGCCGGTCCCCGCCTGGAGACGGAGCCGGCGTCAAAAATGCGGTGGTGGTTCCAGGGGGAAACGACTCCATGGTGACAACGGCGCGGTCAATCCCACCGCTTCTCACCCAGATTGCCTCCGTGCCTCTCCGGTCTCCCACATATGCCACCGCATCATGGCGTGCGGCCCATGCGGGCATTCCGGCTGAGCGTTCCGACGAGATTACGCGCTCCACACTGCCATCTGCCAGCGATGCGGACAGGATCATATCGTCGGCATGGCTCTCGGCGAAGAGAATCTTGCTGCCATCCGGCGAAACCGCGGGCCCGTCCTCCGTCGAAACTCCGCTCATCAGTTGCCGCCTGTTTCCGGAGCGCAACCCGGCAATCCACAGGTGGTCCATATTGTCCTCGTTGAACGCGAGGATGGCGCTGCGGCCATCGGGGAAGAACGCGAAGTCCGGCGTGCTGCCGGTCGCCGGCAGCTGACCCTCCAGCATGCGCTTCGGCGTGCCTTGTCCGGCCGGAAAAGGCAGAAGCCATGCTTGTCTGCCGCCCGGAGCATCCAGGAGAAGAGCGATCCGGCTACCGTCCTGGGAGAAACTCACTGTCCGCGAATTAATCACATTGCGTGCTTCGAAAGGTGCGGGCGAATACCGTTTTAAAGGGCCGCCCACCGGCGACGCCGTGTAAAGAGCATTGAGGCCATCTTTTTCCAGACGAAGAACCGCCAGCGCCTTGCCATCGGGCGAAATAGCGGCGTTGGAGACACGGTCGATCTGCTGGATCGGCTGCGGATCGCCGCCGAAGACCGGGACATAGTTCAATATCACATCGTTGTCGTCGGGCCCGCTCCGCAGGGCAGCGACGACGCGCTTACTATCAGGCGACCAGCCCAAAACGAACCATTTACCGGGTTGAGTGAGTGGCGTTGCCGTGTTGTTGTCGAGGTAGCGCACATACACGCGTCGTTCGTCGTCCGGTCCCGCCGTAAAAGCGAAAGCCTTTGCGTCCGGCGACCAGGCTTGATCCCGCGGACTCTCGAGCGACATTTCCATCGGCGTAAACCGGGCATGGCCGGCATCTTCAGCGGGATGGAGGAACCATGCTGCGACGCCGGCCAGTATCGCTACGCCCGCGTAACTGAGCGCCAACTGAGTCTTCCTCGATACGGCCGGCTTTTTCGTCGTTTCCGTAATCACTGCCGGTTGAATTCCGCTCCCCGCACTGGTCTCGGTTAACCGATCGCGAAGCTGGCGCAGTTCGCGGTAGAGATCGCGCGTGGAATCGTAGCGGTCAGCCGGTTCTTTGGCGAGCACCCGGTCGATGATCCATCGCAGCTGAGCCGGGACGGTCGCTGGCAGTGGCTCGACCTCTTCGCGAATAATCGCGGTCATGATTTCCACCGCGCTCGAGCGCTGGAACGCCCGCTTGCCTGTCGCCAGTTCGTACAGGACCAGGCCCAGTGAAAACTGATCCGACTGCGGCGTAAGTTCGCTTTGACCGCGCGCCTGCTCCGGACTCATGTAAGCGATCGTCCCCACCGCCATGCCGGCCTGAGTCACGGCCACAGCGCGAGTAGGGTCGTCGCCGCCGGCTTCAATCCCTTTCCGTCTGGCAAGGCCGAAGTCGAGAATCTTCACCCGCCCATCGCGCGTGATCAGAATGTTGTCCGGCTTCAGATCCCGATGAACGATCCCGGCAGCATGTGCGGCGGCGAGCCCATCGGCCAGCTGCACCGCAATATCGAGCAGTCTCCGGTTCGAGTCCACCGGACTCACCGGTACGCCATCCACAAACTCCATAACCAGGTAATCGGCGCCGAAATCGTACACCTGGCAGATATTCGGGTGATTCAGGGCGGCGACTGCGCGCGCCTCCTGTTCGAAGCGTTCGGAGAACTGTTCTTTGGAGACCTTAATGGCTACGATGCGGTTCAGGCGAGGATCAACTGCCTTGTACACCTCCCCCATGCCGCCGGCGCCGATGGCCGCAACAAGTTCGTAAGGCCCGAGGCGTGCGCCCGCTTCCAGTGGCATCGAAAGAGAAGGTTCCATTGTACATAGGTTCCCTCACCCGCCCCGCGTGCACGAACCTCCTGGACCGCCACTGGACCATTCACAAATTTCAAAAAATATTCGCATCCCGTTTTCAAGCGCTTAGCGACATCCCGTGTCACAACCCCATTTCCCCATGCTCTACTGCAATCGAAGGACAAGATAACGACCCATGACCTCCGAAAAGCGGCTCGAAGCCAACCGCCGCAACGCGATGCGTTCCACCGGCCCGAAAACCGACGAGGGCAAAGCCCGATCAAGCCGGAACAACCTGCGTCACGGGCTAACCGGCCAGATCACGATCCTCCCCTCTGAGGATCGCGAAGCGCACGACGCCTTTGTCAATCGGCTCATCGAAGACCTCAATCCCGAAACCCCCATGGAAGGCAACTCGCCACTTCGATCGCAGAGGACAGCTGGCGGCTCAACCGCGTCTGCGCCCTCGACAGCAACATCTTCGCCCTCGGCCGCGAGCAGGAGCACAATCCCGTCCGGATCGCCCTGGCCGACGCCCAAACCTTCCTCGATCACGCCAATAAATTCCAGCTCCTGAGCGTCTATGGGCAGCGCATCAACCGCAACATGCAAAGGAACCTGCAGCAGCTCCGAGACCTCCAGGCCGAACGCCGCGAGCAGCGCGAAGCAGCGCTTGAAGAGGCCAAACTCCTCACCCAGCTCAACCTGATCAACGGCCTGCCCTGCCAATCGGAACAAGACGAACAACCCGGCGCCCCCACGCATCCGATCAGAAATGGCTTTGTCTTTTCAACCGCCGAAATCAACCGCGCCATCGACCGCGACAATCGACTCAAACAAGCCCGCGAATTGAAACCACAGATTCACCCCGAACGGCTAGCGGCAGCCCGAGCAGCCTGAGCGATTTAGAGGTCGCGCGATATGCTGGCCAGGGACATTCTGACTTCTGACTCCTGACTCCTGACTTCTATTTACAATGACCCTCACATTCCACGGCGCCGCCGGAGGCGTTACCGGCTCCATGCACGAGCTCGAAGTCGGCGGCCGACGATACCTCCTCGATTGCGGCATGTTCCAGGGGAGGCGCAAGGAATCGGAGCATCTAAATCGCGATTTCCCCATCGATGCCTCCTCAATCGATGCAGTGGTTCTCTCCCATGCGCACATCGATCACAGCGGCCGGTTGCCCCTGCTTGTGAAAAACGGCTTCAGCGGCCCGATTTATGCGACCTCCGCGTCAGCCGACCTCTGCCAGGCGATGCTCAAAGACACCGGACACATCGCCGAAAGCGATGCGGAGTTCGTGAACCACAAGCACCCCGACGATCCGCCGGTCGAGCCGCTCTTCACCATCGAAGATGCGGTCCGCACGATTCCGCTATTCAGGCCCGTCCCGTACCATAAGCGAACCACGATCGGCGAGCGCCTCGATCATCGAGCTCTACGACGCGGGCCACATCCTGGGATCGTCGTCCATCCTTATTGATGACGGCCGTATCCGCCTCGGATTTTCAGGCGACGTCGGACGCCGCGATGTGCCGATCATCCGCGACCCCGAGCCGCTTCCCCCCGTCGATTACCTCATCATGGAAAGCACTTACGGCGGACGCAAACATCCGCCTCCGGAGCAGGCGCTCGGAAAGCTGGAGCAGATCGTGTATCGCACGATTGCTCGCGGCGGCCGTTTAATCGTGCCCGCATTCGCCGTGGGCCGCACTCAGCAACTGGTGCTTATGTTGCATGAGTTGATGAATGCGAAGCGCCTTCCGCCCGTCCCGATCTTTGTCGATAGCCCGCTTGCGGTAGACGTCACCGCCGTGTTCCGTGCGCATCCGGAATGCTTTCAACGACGACACGCGCAAATATCTGGAAAACGGCGAAGATCCGTTCGGCTTCAGGCGCCTGACCTACGTCAGGGACGCGAACGAATCGAAAAAGCTGAACGACTTCCGCGGCCCGTTCATCGTCATTTCGGCGTCCGGAATGTGCGAGGCGGGCCGCATTCTTCACCACCTGCGCCATAACATCAGCGACAGCAGAAACACGGTGCTGCTCACCGGTTATCAGGCCGAGAACACGCTCGGCCGCAAGCTTCGCGACGGCTGGAAATCGGTTCGAATTTTCGGCATTCATCAGCGCGTGGAGGCCGAGGTAGATTCGCTCGACGCCTTGAGCGCCCACGCCGATTCCGAGGAACTTCTCGATTGGATGAAACCTGCCGCGACGAACCTGAAGTCGAAACTGAAGAAGGTCTTTCTGGTCCACGGCGAACCGGAGCAGTCGAAGGCGCTTGCCGAGGCTATCCATATCAGATATAACGTAGAGGCAACACCGGTCGAGCCGGGCCGGAATTATGATCTTTAATCTGAAAACAGGCCGTTCCCGGAAACGCAACCCGAACAAGCGCTGTCTATAATGTAGATTCAGGAGAGTACGACCAGATGAGCACACCCCAATATCCTTATCCTGCCCCGCCACCGCCTCAGACCGGAAACTCAAACTTGAAGACGGCCCTGGCTGCGGGTGCGATCATAGCGTCCCTCGCCGCCAACGGATTCCTTCTCTATCAGTTGCACGATTTGAAGACCGACACCGACAAGGGTCGCGAGATCATGCAGAGCGAGATCGACACCATTAAAGAGAACAGCACGGTGATGACCGCTACCCAGCGTAAACACCTGGACGATCTCAAAGAGGAGCTCGATCAGCGTTCGCGTCGAGTTGAATCAGGCTGCCAGCCAGGCCAAGAAAGAAGCCGTTACTTATGCTGACCAGCAGGCCCAGAAGCTTGAGGCTGAAAACCAGAAGGTGGCGGCCAATGTGAACCAGGTCTCTTCGGACCTCACAACCGTCAAACAGTCTGCCGATACCGCGAACGCCAAGATCGCCGATGTGGGTAACGACGTCACCGGAGTCAAGACGGATCTGGCGAGCACCAAGACCGACCTGCAGCAGACGAAGACCGACCTCAAGCAGGTCCGGGGCGATCTCGGAAGTACCAGCAGCCTGGTCGCGACCAACGGCAAACAGATCGACGAACTGATTCGCCGCGGCGAGAGGAATATCGTCAAATTCAACGTCACCAAGAAGAACAAGGGTTTCGAAAAGGTCGGCGATATCGCGCTCGAGTTGAAGAAAACCGATCCCAGCAAGAACCGCTTCACTCTGAACGTGCGCGCCGACGACAAGCTGACCGAGAAGAAAGACCGCAACATCAACGAGCCGCTGCAGTTCTACGTCGGCAGCGCTCTCTATGAGCTCGTCGTGAATACGGTGACCAAGGACGCGGTTTCCGGTTATGTCTCGAGCCCGAAGTATCAGGGTCGCGGCTAGCCCGCTCTACTGCGTATCGCCGCCGGTTTCTTCGACAAACCGCCCGACGCGCACCTGATAAATCGCGGGTTTGCCATGGCGGTCGCTCACGAACAGCACGTTCTGGCTGTCCGGTGAGAATACCGGCCTGACTATAGCGGGGTCTGAAGCTCTGTGCTCACACAGGGTCAGTTCGCGCCTGGCTGCGCGCACCAGAATCAGCACGTATTCCGAAGCGAGGTTGCTGCTCGCCCCGGTAAACACTGACGCGTCTCCATTCGGTGAAGCGGAGGCGAACTGGCTCGTCTTCGCAATCAACGAGTCAGCCCCGTCGTCTGGAGAATATTCCCGAAGCGTGACCAGTTCCTTCCGATCTTCCGGCACATGCAGGTAGATGAAGGTGCGTCCGGAAGGGATCCACAGCGCCGAGGCGGAACGCCCCAGGGCGGTCTTGAGTTGCCGCCTTCCCGAACCGTCGGTGTTCACGATCCAGAAACGGTCTCCCGCGCGATACAGAATCTGCGAGCGCCGCGGTCGCGCCATCACCTCTCCGATTTCCTGATCCGTCTCGACAATGCGCCGGGTCTGCTGCCGGAGCACGCTGACGATCCGCGATTTTCCATTCTCGCGTTCGGCGAAGATGGCCGCGCCATCCGTCCCGACGGAAAAGCCGGAGCGCATGGCCCCCCCGGGCACGGAGTGAATTTCGCGGGTTCGCTCCGTGGCCAGCATGCCTTCCATCAATGAACCGCCGTCGAAGAATAGAAAGGTCCGTTCGTCGGGCGATAGCGAAAGTGTCGACGAGTCAAGCGCTTTCACCTCCGTAAGCTGCTTCGATCCGCCATTGCGCAGATCGAACAGAAAAGCCTGCCGGGCGCCGGGATCACGCTCGCTCCAGTAGAGCAGCATGTCCGAGTGGCGCGTAAACTGCCGCAGATGCATCGCCGCCATGCCGCTCGCGAATGAGGGATCTGTTAGCCGGAGGACTTCCAGTTCGGTCGCTGGATCGGAGTATCGCCGCCACTCCGCACTCGACACGCTGCCTACCGCCGCCATAGCGAGGCGGCCGCCGGTCGCGAGTGCAAAAAGGCCGCGACGCGATAGTGTGAGCGGGACCAAGTAGTCTATTTTAGGCATCCCCCGATCGCCTTAATCATGCTGGACTTAATCATAAAAGAGGAACGCCTGAACGCGCGCTTCCACCTTCGCGGCTGTTGCAGGTTCATCGCCGAAGCCGGAAAAGACCTCGAGTCCGGGTTCCTGCCGAAACCAGGTCATCTGCCGTTTGGCGTAGCGGCGCGTCTCTCGGGTAGCGTAAAACAGCGCATCTTTGGGTGAGAGTTCCCCCCCAAGCACCTGCAGCGCCTGCTTGTACCCGATCGACTCGAACGGTTTGCAGTCCGGCGCATATCCCCGTTCCAGTATGGCGGTTGTTTCCTCGATAAGGCCGCCCGCGAACATGGCCTGCATCCGGGATTCCAGCCGCTGGTAAAGCTGAGCGCGGTCCGGAAACAGCCCGATCTTGAGGGTCCGAAAATCCTGCAACGCGTCGCGTCCGGCGGCGAAGACCTCAGTCGCGCTCCGTCGCTCCGAAAGGCAGATCTCGAGCGCCCGGATCACTTTTGGCAGATCGTTTGGGTGAATCCGCGCGGCGGTAGCGGGGTCGAGCCGGCGCAGAAACCGGTGGGCGCATCCCGGTCTTTTCGCTTCGCGCGCCCGCAGTCCCGCGCGCAAATTCTCATCGCGCTGAGGCCCTGGCGCCAGGCCGTCGATGAGCGCTCTCAAGTAAAAACCGGTACCCCCGGTGACTACCGGAAGCCGCCCCCGGCCGGCGATCTCCCGCAGCACGGGTCGGCCGATCCGTGCAAAATCGCCCGCCGTGAAAAGTTCGCAGGGATCGGCGATATCGATCAGGTGATGTGGAACTCCTCGGCGTTCTTCGGTCGCCACCTTGGCGGTTCCGATATCGAAGAAGCGGTAAATCTGGACCGAATCGCAGTTCACCACCTCGCCGCTGAAGCGTTCCGCGATGCGCAACGCGAGTTCACTCTTGCCGGACCCGGTAGGACCGGCGATCACTACCATATTGAGACTTTTCAGCAACGGATGAAACTCTCTTAACGTCCAATCGAGCGTTATACAATGATGACGAAGGATTGTGTCGCTTCATGGCGCACAAAGAAAGCTGGAACATGATCCGTCCCTACGCCGCCTTTTTGCCCGCCGGTTTTGTCTTCGTCTTCTCGCTCACGCCGGCCTTCTCTCAGACTCCGGCCAATCAGGCTCCCGCAGCTCCGACGGACGAACACGCTTCCGCATATTACGACTTTGCCATGGCGCATCTGTACGGTGAGCTGGCGGGCGCCTACGGCAACCGGGGCGAGTACGTAAACAAAGCGATCGACATGTATCGCGCGGCGATGAAAGCGGATCCTTCGGCAACCTACATCCCCGAGGAATTGACAGAGTTTTACGTCCAGGCGGGTCAGCTTGACAAGGCGATGCAACTGGCGGAAAGCCTGCTGAAGGCCAATCCCGCGAACAACAACGCGCGTAAGATTCTGGCGCGCATTTACAGCCGGCAGATCGGCGATCCCGACCAGGGCAAAGTCGATCAGGCGATGCTCAAGAACGCGCTCTCCGAGTACCAGAAAATTACCCAGCAGGATCCGAAGGATGCCGAGAGCCTTTCCATGCTGGCACGGCTTTACCGGGTCAGCGGCGATGGCGCAAACGCCGAGAAGGCCTATAAGCAGGTGCTTCAGATCGACGCGAACGACGACGACGCACTGAACGGTCTGGCGGCAGTCTATGCGGATCGGGGCGACTTGCCCGATGCCATCGACGTTCTGAAAAAAGCGGCAGCCGAGAATCCCGATCCCCGCACGGTCCTGACTCTCGCCGAGTTTTACGAGCAGGCCAAAGATTACGGGAATGCTGCCGACACCTACAAGCAGGCGCTGTCGGTAGTGAACGACGACGTGAGCGTTCGAGTGCGGCAGAAGTGGGCCGTCAACCTCCTTGCCGCCGGCCGTCTCGATGAGGCGCTTTCGGCATTCCAGCAACTGGCCAGCGATGATCCGAAGAACGTTGCGTTGCAGCTGCAACTGGCGGAACTGCTCGAACGGAAGCATGACTTTGCGGGCGCGGGCCAGGCGCTGGCGAAGGCCAAAGCGGTCGACAATTCTCCTCAGGTTCGCTACGCGGAAGTGGAGTTATTGCGTGTGCAGGGCAAGACCCAGGAAGCCATTGCCGGCATGCAGGCGCTCCTGAATGACACGAAGAAAGACAACTATTCCGAGGATGAGAATGCTCAGCGGAAACAGATGCTCCTCGGTCTGGCGGGCATGCTGCAGGAAGCGGGCAAGACTCAGGAAACCGTGGCGACGCTGCGGCAGATTTCGGATCTCGATCCTTCGGTGACGGCGAAGGTAGCGGCGCAGATTATCGAAGCTCTGCGTTCGGCCAAAGAATATAAGGCCGCCCGGCAGGAAGCCGATGCCGCGCTGAAGAAGTTTCCGGGCGAGCGAACTGTCGTCCTCGAGCACGCCCAACTGCTGGCCGACCTCGGTCAGACGGATGCCGCGATCAATGCGCTCAAGGCCCTGCCGAACTCTTCGAAGGACCGGGACACTCTGATCAACATCGCGCAGATTCAGGACAAGGCCAAACGGTTCGAAGATGAGCGGAAGACCCTGGATGCGGCCGAGGCTTTGGCGAAGGGGCCGCAGGACAAGCAGACGGTCCAGTTTATGCGCGGCGCCATGTATGAGCGCGAGAAGAATTATGACGCGGCCGAAAAGGCATTTCGCGAAGTACTCACCGCCGACCCTGAAAACGCGGACGCGATGAACTATCTGGGCTACATGTTTGCCGATCGCGGCATTCGTCTGGATGAAGCGCAACAACTGATTCTGAAAGCTCTGGATCTCGAGCCCGATAACGGCGCGTTTCAGGATAGCCTCGGCTGGGTCTATTACCATCAGAATCGCCTCGATCAGGCGGCCGATGAGCTTCGCCTCGCTGTGGACAAGGTCGGGAAGGATCCCACTGTCCATGACCACCTGGGCGACGTCTACTTCAAGCAGGGAAAAATTCGCGAAGCGATTCAGCAATGGGAAGTCTCGGTATCGGGATGGAAAGTAGCTGCGCCCGGCGATCAGGATCCTGTCGAGCTCGCAAAGGTTACGAAAAAGCTCGAAGGCGCGCGCGTTCGCGTAGCCGAAAAGGCGCGCTAAGACCGGGGATAAGACTCCGCAGCATAAGAATCCGTGTAAATTCTTTTGACATTTTAACAATCCTGCTGCCTTTTATCCTTAACCTGCGCTAGCATGTCAGCATTCGAGGAGAATGCATGAGCAGCAAGCAGGAGCCTGTCTCGCACGTTATTCCGCCGGAGGGAATAACTCGTTGTCTCAAAAAAATTCAACTGGGCGAGGAGGGTGCCGAGGAACGTCTTCTTACTCTGGTTTACAATCAGTTGCGTAAGATGGCCGGACAGCGAATGCGGAAGGAGCGCATCGATCATACGCTCCAGCCCACTGCGCTGGCAAACGAGGTCTGGATCAAGCTGATCCGCACGGCAAGGGGCACGGCCTGGATCGATTCCAATCATTTCTATGCCACCTGCGGTCGTATCATGCGCAATCTCCTTGTGGACTCTGCTCGCAAAAGGAAATACGAAAAAGTCGACGTTGAACTGGTCCCGGGAGTCGCAATTACCGAGCAGCGCTCCGAGGAACTCCTGGCGCTGGATGCCGCGTTTGATCGGCTCGCCAAATTCGATCCGAGGGGCGCACGCGTCGTTGAACTGATTGCAATCGTCGGACTGACCCAGACGGAGACTGCTCAGCTTCTTGGCATTTCGGATCGCACTGTAAAGCGGGACTACACCGCCTGCCGGATGTGGCTGCGGGACCAGTTGAAATCTTCGTCCGTCCCTCCCATCCCGCCTGCAACAAGGTCCGCGACAGCAAGCGCTTAGCGGTGAGCCCGCATGTCTCCGGAGCTCAGTTCTGAAGATTGGGAGTGGCTCAAAGAGCGTCTGGCGGACTACGCCGAGGCTGCGCCGCCGGAACGCGTATCGATCCTCGAAACTGTTCGCGCCGAGCGGCCGGATCTGGCGGCCGCGTTCGAAGCCGCCAGTCACGAATTTCGCGAAGACGCCGCGTCGCGCCTCTTTTCTCTGTCTGAAACCGGTTCTGAAACCGGGTCGCTCGCCACGCCCGGCGAGGAAAGGCGGAACTTCGAACCGGGCGAAGTAATTTCCGGGCGATATCTGGTGAAATCCTGGCTTGGCCGCGGCGGCATGGGTGAGGTCTATGAGGTCGCTGACCAGGATCTTCCCGATCGCGGCCGAATCGCCCTGAAAACAATCCGCGGCGACATGATGGGGAGCCGCGAGGCCGCGGCGCGATTCGAAGAGGAAGTGCACAATTCCCTGGCGGTTACGCACCGGAACGTCTGCCGCATTTATGACGTGGGCCGGTGCCGCAAGCAGCATTCCGGGTTTCTCTATCTGACGATGGAGTACCTTCCGGGCATCACGCTCGGGAAGTGGATGCAGGACAGGAACGTCCGCGCAACGCCCTTATCCGAAGCCGAGGCGCTGCCCCTGATCCGCCAGATGGCTGCGGGCCTCGGGGCCATCCACGCGACAGGGATCATTCACCGGGATTTCAAACCGGCCAACGTCATGCTGGTGGCGGAGCGCTCCGGTCATCGGGCGGTCATCATGGACTTCGGGTTGTCCCAGGCAGCGGCCGGCGACCCGGAGGGTAATATCACGCAGGCCGGTGAGGTGTTCGGCACCATACCCTGGATGGCGCCCGAGCAGTTCAGCAGCGATACACCGGTGACGATTACCAGCGCGGCAGACGTATATGCGCTCGGTGTGACCATCTACGAGCTGGTGACCGGCCGGCGCTACGGGCTTGGCAATTCGCTGACCGATATTACGAAGGCGCCGGTGAGCCCGCACTTGCGCGGGATCATGCGGCGTTGCCTGATGCCGGAGCCATCGGACCGGTTTGCAGATTGTGGAGAAGTGCTGGCTGCGCTCGACGCCGAACCGTCTCTCATCAGGCGAAACCCCACATGGACCGGAGTCGCAGTTGCCCTCGCCGTGGTGGCCATCTTTGCATTCTCGTTCTGGCGCGCCGCCGGTCCGAAGCGCCCCGCCGCCGAGCGGCAATTGTTGCAGCAGGCGGCCGCCGCTATTTCCAGCAATTCGTTCCATGAGGCCAGCATCGCGCTAAAGAAAGCGCTCGCCGTTGCGCCTCACGATTCGTTCGCGTATGCGATGCTGGCATACGCTTACACGAATCTGGACCTGACCGGCAAAGCGAATGGCGAGATTATCAAAGCCGCGGCCGACGCAGATCTTGAGCGGGCATCCGTGGACGAGCGGATATTTATCAAGGCCGTACAGTCCACCATGGCCCGCGATTACCCCGAAGCTGCCGAGCAGTTCCGGCGCTATTACAACAGCGGACCGCAGACCGCAAAACCGGACCGTGCTGTGATCCTGGGGCGTGCGCTGGAACTGGCGGAGAAATATGACGAGGCGGAGAAGGTATACGAGTCGGCTGGGAACCGTCCGGCAGTGCTTGAGGCGAAGGCGATATTCGATAGCAAACGGATGCGCATTCCGCAAGCCCGCCAGGAATTTGCCCAGGCAAGCAACGGATTCCGGCAGTCGGGTCAACTCGCGGCGCTTGATGAGACTAAGTTTCAGATGGGAGTGGCGCTGAACCGCTGGGGGATGATTCCCGAAGCCCGGAGGACGCTGGAATCGTGCATGAGCCAGGCGAAAGCCAACGGGGACGATTACAGCGGCCTTCGCTGCAAACAAATACTCAGCGTGATCGCTCGCAATCAGGCCCGTACTGATCGAGAGCTTGCCGCGACTCAGCACTACCTGGAGGGGCTGATCGACGAGACGGGCAGCCTGGGTTTCCAATTGCTCCTTGGACGCGTCCATCTGACTCTCGGGCAGGTCTTTTCTCGAAGGGGCGATTACGAGTCGGCGGACCGGCACTACAGGGATGCCATGACGTTGGCGATGAGTGAAGAATCTCTGCGTCTCGAGGCGCAGGTCGACTACGCGGCCGCAGATACGCATAATCGATCCGACCGCTCTGCCGAGGCGGAACAGGAGGCCCGACGGGCTCTGGCCTTTTACGATGCGGATCACTCACAAAGTGACATCGCCTGGTGCGTCATTGTGCTCGGACGGGCGCTTCGGAATCAGGGCAAGTTCGAAGAAGCGCTGAACCTGCTCGAAACGAGAAACGAGAAGATGACGGATTTGTCCAGGGATGACAGGGCCGTCATGTTGCAGACGATCGGGATGATTTACGCGGGGGAGCAGAACCACCCTGCCGCGTTGAAAGAATACCGGAAAGCCCTTGCTCTCGAACCCGGCGGCGACCTCGGCCCTTATCAGATCCTGATCGCGGAAGCCGAGGCGGAAACGGGCGACCTGGCGGGAGCCCGACGCACTCTGCGGGAGCTGGCGCTTCGGGGGGATCTTCCCGGCGCCGAACAAAACGAGCTTGAGGCCGACCGTATGCTCCTTGATCTCTACGAGGGATCGCCCGCGACAGCCGCTCGGATTTCGCCTCCGAGAGACGAGGGGCAGTCTGCGGTATTCGCGGCCGTAGCGAAGATCCGGACGAACAGAATCCCGGATGGAATTTCCTCGTGTCAAAGTGTCCTGAAATCGAGCCACGATACGCGAGTAGTTACGGCGGCTCGATTATGCCTGCTTGAGGGCTTCGTGAAACAGAAGGATTGGGTACATGCCGGAGATCTTTACCACTCGATCGGGAGCACGTGGGGTGTCCCGGTCGAATCGGCGTGGAGGGCGGATGCGCTGATGTGCGCGCTGGAGCCGGAGAATAGCCAGTTCCGAAGCGCGGCGATGGCGCATCTCGAAGATCTTCGCGCTCTCTGGTCCGACCCGGTGTTTCGCCAGTACCTCAGCAGAACGGATGTTCGGCAGGTCATGTCGGCGGCCCGACTAACGACACAGGAGATGTGGTATGGCAGCGAACGAACCAGAGACTGAAAAGAAGAACCCGCCGGTGCCCGCGCCGGCGCCCGTAGCTGAACCGAAAGAGGAGAAACCGGCCGGAAACGGTTCATCGGGCGGTGGGGGTGATGGCGGCCATTAAGAGCCGCTGAACCCAAGCTGAATACGTCGCCGGCGTTCTGCCAGCAATTCCTTACAGAACGTCGGCGAAACCTCGTTTCATATAACGAAAAACAAGTCCCCCGCAGATAAATGCCGCGACCGCGAACAAGGCGGTTGATCCCAGATCCTTCAACGACGGCAGTTTACTTCCCAGGAGAATTTCCCGGTATTCACGCACGATATAGGTGAGAGGGTTGGCTCTCAACAGAACCAGACCCCACGAAGGGAATTTTTCTTCGGGAATCAGAATGGGCGTAGCCCAGAACCACAGTGTCAGTACCACCACCAGAACCTGCGCTGTGTCACGCAAATAAACCTGCAGCGCCGCCGCGATCCAGCCGATTCCCACCGCGAACAGTCCAAGCAAAACAATAAACAGAGGAAGCAACAAAAGGACCGGATTCATGTGGCGAAGAAAGATAGCCGCCCCGGCGATGGCCAGGGCCGCAGCGAGAAGGTGGCTGATCAGCGATGAAAGAAAAATGGATACCGGCACGATTTCGGCCGGAAATATCGTTTTGGTAATCAGGTTGGCCTGCTCGACCAGCGAACCCGCCGAACGCTGGACGGTTTCGCTGAACAGGAGCCAGGGGAGCATTCCGGCGAAGAGAAACATCGGGTAATTTGTAGTTACCTCATTCGGTCCCGGAGTTTGCTTGAGGCAGATGCTGAAAATGAATACGTAGCTTGCCAAAAGAACCAGAGGATGAATCAGACCCCAAAGCCAACCCGCGGCGGAGCCGACGTAGCGCTGCTGGAAATCACGTTTAACCAGTTGTGAAATCAACGTTCGGCGCGTGACCAGGTTACGCGCGAAGTGGGTCCCGGGAATCCGCCTTGGCAAGCCGAAATCTTAGCAATTAAAACGGTTGACTTGCAAGCTTAAAGAATGTTAACTTGGCAGTTTCTTTATTCATAACTGATTTCGATCTCGCTTTTTGCGGGACGTTATCTTTTGGCAGGGGTCGTACCGTCCACCTGACGCGGGAAATACGCGTCCAGAGGAAAAGGATTGAAGCAAAATTATTTTATAGTTGTTTTGGCGCATTCGTTCCATGGGCGCCTTCAGCGAATTCACATACCACATCGTTTCGTCTACGGCGCGCTGGCTGGTTTTGGAGTAGCGATTTTATTTTTATGCAGCGTAGTGGGCAGTTACGCCCGGATGGCTTCGAAGGTTTCGAACTACAACTCGCTGCAACATGAAGCACAGTTGCTTCGACAGCGCTACGATAATCTGCAATTGAAGGTCAAACAGACCAACGAACAGCTCGCGAGTCTGGAGTCGCTTGCCGACGAGGTGAGCATCGCCTACGGGGTCAAGAAGCAAGTCGCGGGTTCGTCGGACCTCGTTGATGAAGCGCCGCTCGTGCCGACCATGCGCGACAGCCTCGCGGAATACAGCTACCTTCGCACCACCAACCTTGCGGACCGCCAGCGAAACATTTTCATGCGGGGCGACGTGAACGTGCTGCCCAGCGTGTGGCCCATCAACGGGCGCCTGATGGGTGGGTTTGGCGTTCGCCTGGATCCGTTCTCCGGCGAGGGTGCGATGCATACCGGCATCGATATTTCGGCACCGTACGGCACTCCGGTTCACGTGACTGCGGATGGAATCGTCATTCATGCGGGCTGGAATGGGGGCTATGGACGGTGTGTGATTGTCGACCACGGCAATAACTATCAGACGTGGTACGCGCATCTTTCTCGAATGGATGTTATCGAAGGCCAGGAGATCCGTCAGGGAGAAGTACTGGGGGCTGTCGGCAGTACCGGGCGATCTACCGGAGCGCACCTGCACTATGAAGTTCGCATCGCTTCAACCCCGGTGAATCCCTATCGATTCCTCGGGCGTACGAACTTCGCGGCAAAGGCTTCTCCGGTCAGCGAATTTCCCTTCTAGCCCGAGACGCGAGGAGGAAGTCGATGCGGGTCATCTACGCGGGCCAGCAACGACGACGAGCAACGAAGCTATCGGGCAAATCGTGCCCGCCCAAAGTGTTGCGGGGGCACCCGGCTCCAGCTTTGTCGCAGCTCCTGTTCAATGTCCCCCATTACCTATGTCGCTTCGCGCTGGCGACCGGGCGGCGCTCGCAACGCGGCCCACGGGAGTTCCACCAAGGGCTGTTTAGACGATGCCTGCCCGGATGTTGTCCCGGATGAAGTGAAATGCCGGATCGTTCAACGCATCGAAGCCGTCGAGATCGGTCATTGGGATACCCTGCGCATCAAAAACAAAATTGCCGGCGCCGTCGCGGACAACGTGCGCACCATACCAGTCGTCCACGATGTGCGCCTGCTGTTCGTTGTTTAACGTTCCCCAGGAGCGCATAGGCCACGCTTTGTCAGCCAATCGGCCCGACGAGTCGTAGTAGTCGTAGTCGCTGCTCGCACCCTTAATGATGCCGAGGTACGAATTGTTCGTGATCTGCCACGCGTGCGTCAGCTCGTGGATGAAAACGGCGCCGGGTTCCTGGTAATCGCTGCCTGGACCCTCCTGGTACGACATCGGGCTGTCGAGTGCATCGTCGAGATTCACGAGAATCGAATGGTCGACCGAGGGAATCGTGAACTTGCGCCCGTTGTCATGGGACATGTTCGTCAGAGTAACGCGATCGAAGTCGACTTTGCCCCCGAAAACGCGATCCGCGAACGCGCGCTCCTCGGGCTTCATTGCGCGGTGGCGAATGTCGATTAATTCCGCCGTGGCAACTCCAGCCACTATTGCGGGAATCAGCCCGAAGGGCCCGACGATCAAAAATATCGCGCCGGCGACCGTGATCCCGGCCAGAATGTCCGGCGTTCCAATCCTGACATCCAGATCGGCCAGCTCGCTGCCAATCAGCACCAGCCAGCCCGCCGGCCCAAAGACAACCCCAAGAGCAATACCTTCGACCGCAAACACCAGAAAATCCCGCACCGCCCCGAACACGCCCGTTACTTCGGCGTCCATGTGAAACCCAATGTCGCGGCCCTCGCGAAGAGACCGCCAATGTTGCTTGATCCCTATATTAGTGCCGGGTTGGTTCCAATTGTCCTGCCGGTCTCCTGGTGTATCGGTGCCATGAACGGTGCCCACTCTTTGGCCGGCGATCACCGCGCCTTCGCTTGTCGCGAGCCAGGCCTGCACTCCGTAGTGATAGGTAAAAGCGCCCGTGGCGCGCATGAAGCCGGAGAACACATACGATCCATTACTGCTCACCTGCATCGTGACGTGTCCGTTGATGGCCGCGTCGTCATCGGTGTTAATCGGCTTGTCGGAGGATACCGATTCCACCACGCGCAGCCGATCGATCAGTGGACGGACTGCAAACGACGGCGCGACGCCGAGCAGACTCGCTAAACCTCGAACCGACGGAGCGTTCTGGACCCAGGAGTGTAATACTTCACCGCGATAGCTGATCATAAGGTGCCACGACCCTCTCGAACGCGATCCCTTTGAACGCGCCTGGTGAGGCGCTTCACGTGATACCATATCACGGCATGAATTTGCCGTCCGGTGATTTCCACATCGCGATCGAAAAGAAAATCGATGGCATCAACTTGCCCGCCCTGGCGATGAAAACGGCGCGCTCGCCGTTGCCGGATATCAAAATTCAACTCCCCGAATTCAAGCGCCGCACTGCGCCGTCCCGAGGCTTTCTCCCAGCCGGCTCCAGCGCTGCCGGCGGAAGAGTCGCTCAGGCTGCGCATCTTGCGCCCGCGCCGCTCCCGGCGGCCGATCGTAAACTTCCAAAGTTTGAACGGAGGCATGCCGTCAAGGCTGGCCTTCGGAACCGGACACCCGGCGCTGACGAAGTCTGAAAGGAGCCAATATGTCAACCTTCACGAACCCAGGTGGGAACCAGGACGGTATCGTCGGCTCTACCGCCTCACACGATCACAACGGTGTGGCGGGCCGAAATGATGACACAACGCCGCGCAACGCAGCCACGCCCGAAGGTAACGGCGTGTTCGGCGTTACACGCGTTCCTGACGGCGCCGGTTTGTTCGGTCTGCATGAGAACAACGGTGTCGGTGTGGCCGGGTTTGGCAATCCAGCCGGCATCGGCGTGGTTGGGATCAGCGCGCCGGCCAACGCAAAGGGCGGCGACGGCGTCCTCGGCGTCAGCAATTCCGAGCATAGAAACGGAATCGTCGGCCGCAACGACTCTGTCACGCCTCGGGTAACGCCCGATCCGGGCGGCAATGGTGTATTCGGATTCACTCAGGTGCCCGATGCCGCTGGCGTCTTTGGCGCACATGCCACCACCGGCATCGGCGTCTCGGGCCTTGGGTTGATCGGTGTCTCCGGTGGAAGCGTGAACGGTGTTGGCGTGGTAGGCATCAGCGCGCCGCCTGGGGGGCAAGGCGCAGGCGACGGAGTGCAGGGCATCACGAACTCGGAGTTCCGCAACGCGATTTACGGCCGGAATGAGGCCACCAACGCGACGGGCAACCAGGATCCGGTCGGCAACGGCGTTCTCGGCTTCACCGACGTGCCCGACGGCTCCGGTGTCATGGGCGTGAATAACAGAGGCGGACACGGCATCACCGGTACGGGTGGCTTTGGCATAACCGGGTTGGGCACCATCATGGGGGTGTGGGGTATCGCCAGGTCCGACACGGCATGGGCGGGATATTTTTCGGGCCCCATCCTTGTCGAGGGAACCACAACCCTTACTGGGGTAGAGGTCACGCGCGACGTAAACATCGCGGGCAGTGTGTCCGTGGCCGGCAATGTATCCGTGGCCGGCGACATCACCGTCCGGGGAGATATGCTCCTGCCGGACAAAGACATCGCGGAACACTTCGACGTTGAAGGTTCCTGCATGTGTTCGCCGGGCACCGTCATGGCAATCGGCCACTCCAGCGCGCTCGTACCCTGCAGCCTCCGCTACGATAAGCGTGTGGTTGGGGTGATTTCAGGAGCCGGACGCCTGCGCAGCGCGATCACTCTTGGAGTCTCGGACGACTGTGCGTCGACGGTCAAAATCGCCCTCGCGGGCACTGCCTACTGCAACGTGGATGCGGATCTGGCCCCCATCGAGATCGGCGATCTCATCACGACTTCCGATACCGTAGGGCACGGAATGAAGGCGGCGGACCCGGGCGCCAGTGTCGGTGCAGTCATCGGTAAGGCGCTGGCACCGCTCACGAGCGGCAAGGGCCAAATTCCAATTCTGCTCGCGCTCCAGTAGGAACAGGGCATCGTCTGTCGCCAGAGGTACGAGACAGACCCACCGGCAGCGACAACCCAGCGAAATAGGGGGATCTGCTGCCGTTTCTGATTTCAGGTATGGAGCCCGCACTCACGTAATGCTCCGCCGAGCGAAAGCTCATGCAGCGGCCTGGACCGCCGCAGGCCTGGTGAATGCCACACTGATGCGGGGCAATAATCCCAGGGTGATATCCATCTCCACGCAATCAGCTTCGTGTTTATATCGGGCGGCAGGCCCATGCTCATCCGGAAATCTTTGATGATGAAACCGAATGCGCGCATCGTGGGCAGCGCGTCATTGAATTCGTCGAGAAATTTACTGCCGCCCGGTACCGCGCCGGCCGCGGGGCGAAATCCGTACGCGCCATTTTCTCGCGGAACAAAAGCCGAACTTCTTTCGTCAAAGCTTCGTATCGTCAAGTCGGCAGGCGGTTTTATTCGAGAAAGGTAGTTTATGAAATATCTGATGGCGTTCCTGATGTGCGCCGCGCTTCAGGGCAGCCTTTTTGCCCAGACTCTGACAGGTACGTGGCAAGGCGCGTTGAAGGTTCCGCAGGCGCCGAACGGGGAACTGCGGGTGGTGATCAAGATCGCCACGACGGATGCGGACAAGCTGAAAGCGGACTTTTACAGCATCGATCAGCAGTCCCCCGCGATACCGGCCAACACAGTGAGCCAAAGCGGTTCCACGCTCAAAATGACCTGGACGCCGCTTAATGGCACCTTCGAAGGCAAGGCCAGCGAAGATGGGAACACGATCACCGGGACCTTCACCCAGGGGGCCCCACTGCCGCTCACCCTGGTCAAGGCTACGGCGACGACCGCGTGGACCATTCCCGAACCGCCGCCTCCGCCGAAGATGATGGACGATAAGGCGAAGCCCGAGTTCGAAGTAGCGACGATCAAGCCAAGCAAGCCCGAGGAACGCTTCTCACTACTTTTGAACAGAAGCGGAATGCTGAATACGACGAGCACGTCGGTGATCGATCTTCTCAAATTCGCCTACGATCTTCATCCGCGCCAGATCACCGGCGGCCCATCATGGCTCGAATCGGAGAAGTTCGATATCTCGGGCAAGCCGGACAAGCCGGGAATTCCGACGGGGAATCAGCTGAAGGCGATGATCCAAAAGTTATTGGCAGACCGCTTCAGCCTCACATTCCATCGGGAGCAGAAAGAGTTATCCGTGTATGCCATAACCGTGGCAAAGACCGGATTGAAAATTGCCAAAGAAGAGACCAATCCGATTCCGATTCCTGGCTTCGGCGGCCCGCCGCGGACCGGATTCAACGTCAGGAACGCGACCATCAAGGAGTTTGCCGATGTCATGCAGGCTCAGTTTATGGATCAGCCCGTGGTGGATCAAACCGGGCTCGGATCGCAACGCTATAACTTCGTTCTGAAGTGGACGCCCGATCCATCGCAGAGAGCTTTGGGCGGGGCTGTTGATCCGAATACCCCTGCTCCTGCGGCGGACGCCGACGCTCCGCCCGACTTGTACACCGCCATCCAGCAGCAACTGGGGCTGCGGCTGCAGAACACCAAAGCACCCGTAGATGTACTGGTTATCGATAAGGTCGAGAAGCCTTCGGATAACTGAGAATCAGCCTGGTGCGCCCTCGAATAAGATTGTAGGGTTTGCAAAAGCGCCGACTCACTCTATTCCGGGGCATGCGCCCGTTCCACCGCGCCGCGGCCACGCGGGACGCCCTGGCGGGGTTTGCGCTCGCGGCGATGAATATCCCGCAAGCGCTCGGCTACGCCGCCATAGCGGGCATGCCCGCGGTGACGGGATTCTATACTCTTCTCGGACCTCTGCTCGCCTTTGCAACGTTCGGCGCGTCACGATATCTGGTGGTCGCGGCGGACTCGGCCACCGCCGCGATCCTGGCTGCGGGGCTATCTCCGCTGGCCGCGCCGGGCAGCCCGACGTACGTCAGATTCGCCGCAATAGTGGCGCTGCTCACCGCGGGAATGCTGTTCATCGCGCGAATCACGAAACTCGGTTTCCTGGCCGACTTCCTTTCGCAGACCGTCCTCACCGGCTTTCTTACGGGCGTGGGCTTTCAGGTCGGGATTGCGGTGCTGGGCCAGATGATGGGCCTGACGGTCCACGCCCGCAGGACAGTTCTGCAATTGATCGAGGTCGTAAGCGGGCTCCCTCAGGTACACTGGCCCTCGCTCGGTTTGTCCGTCTTGATTGTGACGGGCGTCCTGCTTCTCAGCCGATATATTCCGAAGTTGCCCGGCCCGTTGATCGCCGTGGTTGGCGGGATCGCGGCGAGCGCAGCCTGGAATTTCGCGGCACATGGCATCGCCATTCTGGGTCCCATCGCGGGAGGTCTTCCGCAACTCGGCCTGCCTCGAGTCGATTGGAGCGACACTGAAAAACTGATCCCGGTGGCGGCGTCATGCTTCGTCATGATCATCACGCAGAGCGCGGCGATCGGGCGAATCTATGCGCTACGCCATAATCAGGCCCTCGATGAAAACGAGGATCTCACGGGCCTCGCCGCGGCCAATGCAGCCGCCGCGCTGAGCGGGACCTTTCCGGTCAACGGCAGTCTCACGCAAACCGCCATGGTCAGAGAGCGCCGGCGGTCAGAGCCAGGTCGCGCATGTCGCAACAGCGGCGGCGGTGGCGCTGGTTCTGCTTTTCCTTACGCACCCTTTGCAGTATCTGCCGCGCTGCGTTCTGGGAGCGATCGTCTTTATCGTGGCGATCCGGCTGGTGAAGTTGCGCGAGTTGCGAGGCATTCGGCGCGAGAGCCCGGGCGAATTCTGGCTGGCCGTTACGACTGCGGCCGTGGTGGTGCTGATCGGTGTGGAGCAGGGCATTGTGCTGGCGATGGTGTTATCGCTGCTGCGCATCGTTCAGCACAGCTATCATCCTCACACGGCCGTGCTGGTGCGCGGCGAGGACGGGTTGTGGACGTTGACGCCCGCTGTGGCCGGGGCCGAATCCGAGCCGGGACTGGCGATTTATCGCTTTGGAGCACCGTTGTTTTATGCGAACGCGGGACGGTTCGGAAGCGAGATCCTTGAGCTTGCAACGCCGCACCTTCGCTGCGTTCTGGTGGAGTCGGGGGCGATCACGAAGGTGGATTACAGCGCCGCGCGCGTCGTCGAGAGGCTTCATGAAGAACTGGCGGCACGCGGGGTACGAATGGTGTTCGGCCGCGTGCAGGCAGAGCTCAGAGCGGATCTGGACCGGCATGGGTTGACGGCTATCATCGGCGCGGATCACATGTTTTATACGCTCCACGATGCAGTCGCGGCGTGCGAGTCCATGCTCGGGTTGGATGCCGGTCTGGCAAGCCGGGGGTAAGCGTGCGCATGCAATAGAGACTACTTTGCACGAACCTCGGCGAGCAGCTTGTGGTAAAGCTCGGGACTGGCGCGGAAATTGGTGCGCTGAAGGCGTATAAACGCGTCGGACAAGGACAGGAGTCCCGCGAGCGAAGCATCGGCCAAAACCCGGAGAGTACCCGCGGTTAACAGCCCACGCCGGCCGGCTTCATCACGGGCGTCGCGCTCATCGAGCAGAATCAGGCGGATGCGGTGATGAACTGCCAGACTGATAGTCGTTACTTCGTCCGCGTTAAGATGTGGCGGCATTCCACCGATGACGGGCTGGGGCT
>CAVQYP010000005.1:0-22285 GCA_963718155.1 Terriglobia bacterium
GAAGGTTCCCACTGCAAGGTCCAGGTTACCGTCGGCATTAAAGTCACCTGTGGCTATACTTTTGGGTAGCGTTACCACGAGGTGTTCTACTGACCGCCCGAAGGTTCGGTTCCCGTCACCCCAGGAACACGCTCAGGTTCGGGGGGCCGGAGCCTCCAGCCGGCTCCGAATTCGTTACCGCAGGTCCAGCTTGCCGTCGTGGTTGAAGTCACCCACTGCGACAGAGGTCGGTTCCGAGCCGCCAGAAGCGAAGAGCACTCCTTCCCGGAACGTTCCGTCTCTCTTGCCAATCAGGATACGGATAGTGCCTTGACCGTTCCCGACTCTGAAATTCGCCACGGCCAGATCGAGTATACCGTCACGATCGAAGTCACCGATAGCAAGCGCGATCGGGTGTTCGCCAACTTCGTAGTTAACCGCTGGAAAGAACTGCCCCGCTTTTGCCAGACTCTGGAGTCCCAGAAACAAGCAGGCCATTGCAACAGTTCCCTCCAGGTGTAAACGATGAGGCCTGGACCTGGCGATGCGCTGAGTCGCGGGAATCCTTGCAGGTTCACGAGTCTTCGCCTGAAAGCGCGGGGGAGTCAGGCTGCAGCTCAAAAATAGCGAGCGGGCGGATAGATAAGCTGAAATCGGCACAAAGCCTCCTCGATGTCCAGCAGGGTGCGACAGATGTCCAGGTATAAAGTTTTTGGTTAGACTCGCCCGCTTTGGGGAGAGCGACCCTCTCGAACTTCCACTTCCCGCTGTAAAGCGGTTCACCTGATGAGAATAGTCTGTTGGTCTGTGGGCTACAACCGATCTTTTGGACTGACGTTATTCCGTCGGACAGGAATCTCGATTCCATGCGGAAGATTGTGACCGGCGATAGCGTGGATGAACTTGTGCTATACGGCCAGTGCCTGCAAACAATTTCCCGGTCCAGCTCTCGCGCTTACGTCCCGGCGAATGTTCGCGAATTGGAAATCCACCTGATGGAGCAACCACGAGTACCTGGACGTGAAATGAATCAGGCGTAGATGCCGCGCATCTTCATTGCGCCGGCGACCCGGTCGAGCGCCAGCATGTAAGCGGCGGTTCTGTTGTCAACCTTGTGCTTGGCGGCATAATCGGTCACGGCTTCGAAGCTTCCGACCATAATCTCTTCGAGGCGCCCGTTGACCAGATCCTCGTTCCAGAAAAAACCCTGGCGGTCCTGCACCCATTCGAAGTAAGAGACCGTGACGCCGCCGGCGTTGGCCAGGATATCCGGGATGACGAAGACCTTCTTATCGGCAAGAATTTCGTCCGCGATTGCAGTGGTCGGTCCGTTGGCGCCTTCGCAAAGTATCTTGCACCGCAGGCGGTCCGCATTTTCGGAGGTGATCACGTTCTCGGTCGCCGCGGGCAGCAGGACGTCGCAGTCGAGGAACATCGCCTCTTTACGGTCGACCGCCTCACCTCCGGCAAAGTCTGTGATCGAGCCCGTTTCCCTGCGATGCTCCATGAGATCTCCGATATTGAGCCCGTGCGGATTGTAGACCGCTCCGTCGTACTCAATGGCGCCGACGATCGTGAAGCCCCTCGCGGCCATGAGTTTCGCGGCCATTCCCCCGACATTGCCGAGTCCCTGAATGACGACGCGCGTTTCTTCGGGCTTGAGTCCGAATCTCTTCAACGCCTCGAGTGTCACGATCATGCAGCCGCGCCCGGTTGCCTCCTTGCGGCCGCGCGACCCGCCCAGTTCCATCGGCTTGCCCGTCACCACGGCGGTCGTTGCGTGACGCTTGTGCATGGAGTAGGTGTCCATGATCCACGCCATAACCCGGTCATTGGTATTAACATCCGGCGCCGGAACGTCGATGTCCGGGCCGATTACGTCGAGGATTTGCGGCAGTATACCGGCGCGTCATCCGCTCAAGTTCGCCGTCAGACAACATGGAAGGATCGCAGATCACTCCGCCCTTGGCGCCGCCGAAGGGGATGTTGACCACGGCGCACTTCCAGGTCATCCACGACGCCAGCGCGCGCACTTCGTCGAGCGACACGTCGGGGGCATAACGAATGCCGCCTTTGCCGGGTCCGCGCACGATCGAGTGCTGGACCCGATATCCGGTGAATACTTCGATCCGTCCGTCATCCAGCAGCACGGGGATGTTGACCGTCACCTCGCGCATGGGGCACTTGAGGACCTTGCGAACGCCCTCGTCGAGGCCTAGTTTCGCGGCGGCGTAGTCGAAACGCGCTTCGGCTGAGAGCCAGGGATTTGTTTCCTGTGCATGGGACAGTATCGGCATGGATGGTCGTCTTGACTACATTATCGTCCTTGAACGGTGTCGGCGATCAGTAAACGCTCCCTTCCGATCGCGGCTCGGAATCGGCGCCGCTCGGAATGGGCGCTAGAAGACGAACTTTGCTGCTACCTGCAGAATGCGCGGGTCCATCGCAGTCAGGATTTGCCCGAATTGAGGGCTGTTGACCGTGGTGGTTACTCCGGTGCCGCCGGAAGTTGTAAGACCCGAAGGCACGCCCGCCCGGAAGCTGTTAGTCAGATTGAAGGCATCGCGCCGAAATTCGATGCTCTGATGTTCGCGAATTCTGAAGGCCCGCGACAATGACATGTCGATTTCCCAGAAACTGGGTCCCGGGACGATCGACCTGCCGAGATTGCCGAGGGTGCCAAAGGCCGGTGTGGCGAACGCGGCGGGGTTGATCCAGCAGGAAGGCCTCGGATTGGCGCATAAGGGATCGGGCAGAATCTGGTTCGGCCGCTGGCCGGTGGTTCCGCTCAGCTGGAGATCCGTGGAGTAGGTGGGGGTGAGAAATACCTTCGAACTGGCCCGCCAGCTTCCCGCGAGAGTCCAGCCGGTTCCAACAGCACGCAACATGCGGTTGGTGAAGTCGGCGACTGAACTACGGCTGTGACGTTGACGATGTGCCTCCGGTCGAGGCCGAAGTTCCCGCCCAGCGTGGACGTCTGACAGTTACCGCGATCGAAACGCCGATTGTTCGGCTCCAGCAAACCCGACTGCGCGCCGCCGACGGTCGAGGCCTGCGTAGCATCCCCGATGCAGTGCGACCAGGTGTAGTTGGCGTCGAGGCTGACCCTGTTCGTGAGCGTATGGTGCGCCAGCAGAATGAGGGCGTTGTAACTTGCGGTGCCTGAGGAATCGAATTGATCTACCGGCCCGTAGTAGCTGCCGACCGAGGGATTTAACAAGCTGATTACGCGGCGCTGATTTGTGTTAGTCGTGGAATTGCAGCCTGTCGTCACGCCTCTGGGGCACGTCCCGAGGGGCGTGCCGTCCGTATTCGGGACAATCGTGGCGGGATTCAACTGATAACTTACCCATAAGTGGGCGGTCTCTGTGCCGGCATAGGTTGCGGAAACGAACCAGGTACTTGTCAGCTGCCGCTGGACGGCGAGATTCCAGCTGTAAACCGTGGTTGCCTTCAGGTTCGGTTGCACGGCGACATAGGTCCCGGCCGGGGTAAATGGCGCATTGGCGCTGAAAGCGACGGGGAAGAAGTTTCCACCTGGCTGATTCGCAAATGGAGTAGAAAACGGCTGGGGCCCCGGAACGGTAATCTGGTCGCCGAACGGAGGCGCGGTTGCTTCCGTCGAATAGATCATCACGTTCGGGAAGTCGTAAGACATGCCGAAAGACGCACGGATGGACATCTTGCCATTCCCTTGCGGATCGAATGCGAGGCCAACACGCGGTGCGAACTGATTGTACCGGTTGTTGATACCTGATTTACCGGGGAAACCGGGATCGCCGGCATAGAGCAGACCCGGAGGGGCATTCTTGAATACGGTGCTTGTGACGCCTTGCTGCAGCCTGTCGAAACTGAAACCGTAGATCGCGCCGTTGTTCACTGCCTGCGGCAGGAACGGCTCCCAGCGAAGACCGAGGGTTGCCGTTAGACGCGGCGAGACCTTCCATGTGTCCTGGCCGTAGAGTCCCACATACCATTTCGTCACAAATAAGGTGTTGGGCACGCCCTGCGTGAAACTGTCCAGTTGTCCCGCAACAAAGTCGGCCAGACCGGCGCCAGTGGCATTGCCGTTGAAGGCGAAAGAGCCGGCGGAATACACGTTGGCGTTCGAGCTCGACTGGTAGCGGAAGGCTGTCCCGCCAAAGGCAAACTGATGGGAGCCGCGGATCAGGGTTACATCGTCTCCGATGGTCCATGTGGTGGGGATGAAACGAGGCCGCGATAGCGGTTGCGATGCCGATGCTGGGGCCGCCAGTCACAGTCACGACGGTCTGGTGCGGGATATAGCAGTACATCTCGATATTGAGATCGCAACCCGAGAAGTAATCGTTGTTTATGCGATGAACGCCTACGCGGTTGAAAGCCAGCCGGAATGAGTTGATGGTGGTCGGGCTGATGAGATACGTGTGGCCGAGTGTCGCCGATTGCGCCAGATCGTCCAGACCGCCCTGCGTGGATGCCAGGAGATTCTTCGTGAGGCTGTAAGCCGGCGGCTGGAAGTAGGTAGTCGCCATATAGCGGCCGAAAAGCGACTGCTTCGCGTTGATCTGGTAATCGACGCGGCCGAGCACCTGATGCTGATTGATCTGTGTGACGGCTCCATAAGTGACCCTGCCGCAGGGATCGGCCGGGTTATCAGGCGTGGGCAGCATCTTCGCGATCGCCAATGATTGCGCACTGATCAGAGATGGCGGCAGGATGTTGTTTACGTAAGGAGCCGCGAGGGGTTTGTTGCCGTTGCAGGCGGAGTTCCAGGTGGTGAAATTCCCGGCCAGCATCTGGGCGGTGGGTACAAAAGTTGTCTGATCCGTCGGGTCCTGCCGAGTGATCGTACCCTGGTAACCAGCGAAGAAGAAAAGCTTGTTCCTGAGGATTGGGCCGCCCACTGTGCCTCCGAACTGATTGCGTTTCAGGGTGTCGCGCCTTGCCGCGAAGAAGTTGCGGGCGTTCAGGTCGCCGTTACGCAGGAAATCGAACGCGTCGCCGTGGAAGGCGTTGGTTCCCGATTTCACGACCGCATTGATGGCCGCCGCGGAATGCATGCCGTTCTGCGCGGTGAGCGTGCTGGTCTCGACCTTGAATTCCTGAAGGGCGTCCGGGAAGGGGAAGGGAAGATTGGTGGCGTCAAACGGATTGTTATAGAGCGAGCCATCCAGAAAATAGCCGACGCCGGAAAGCAGACCGCCCGCGATGGCGATGTTCTGGCCGCCCGGAAATCCCGCGGTGCCGTTGACGCCGGCAGGAATCGCTGCGCCGGTGAGCTGGATGAGGTCGGTCGCCTGGCGGCCGTTCAGTGGAAGATCGATGATGCGCTGGTTCTCGATTACGGTGCCGACGCTGGTGTTCTCCGTTTCGACGCGGGCGGCGTTGGCTTCCACCTGAACGGTTTCGGAAACGGCGCCGACATTCAGTTGCACATCGATGTTCGGACTGGTGGCGACCTGCAGAACGATGCCGGACTGCACGTATGTAGAGAAGCCCGACTTTGAGACATCAAGGCGATACGGCCCGATCGCAAGGTTTGAGAGCACGTAGCCGCCGTCGTTGCCGGTGGTTGCGTTGCGCACGGCGCCGGTATCGGTTTGTGTCGCCTTGACCTCGGCGCCAGGAACCGGCGAGCCGGAGGCATCTCTGACGACACCTTGAATCTGCGACGTGGCTTGCGCGAATATAGCGGCGCAGCTCAGCGTAAAAATGAATGCGAAACGAAGCATCCCTGTTACCTCCCCTGTCTATCAACTTGATAGATAACTACGTGCAGGTGAGTATATAAGACCGGAAATGCCGGCGTCAATATTAGTGAGATATCAGAGGGCGGGTTTCAGAACGGCCTGGAGCGCCTTTTGAATTTGCACATCCGACTTCGCCTGAACCTCATCGCCTTTTTCGACGCCAAGCGCGAAATTGTAGATCTCGGTCTTCAAACGCGACTGGATGAAACCGCGATTTTGCGTCCATTCGCCGAGGGACGGCTGAATTCTCCGTTCGGAAAGCCATGCCTGAAACTGATCCAGAGCCTCGCCGGGCACATCCCAACCGTCCTGGATTTTGTGGCTTCGAACGTATTCCGAGGCAAACGAGGTGAACGATCCCGAAGCTTCCAGCACATTGCGGAACTGATCGAGACCCTCGGGCGAGACTTCGATATCCGGCACGATGCCGCCGCCGCCCGGCACGGGACGGCCGCTATCGGTCTTGAAATCGGTTCGCTCGTTCGGATGCGTGGCGGTTGCGCCCAGATCGAAATCCTCGGCGCCGAAGGCCCTTTGCGAACTGAACGTCTTCTGGATGGAACGGCCGCTGGGAATATAGTAGAGCGCGGTAGTCAGCGCGAGGCCGGTGCCTTCGGACAGCGGATAAACACTCTGCACCAGACCTTTGCCGAAACTCGGCTCGCCGACAATGACGGCGCGGTCGTGATCCTGCAGGGCTCCCGAAACGATCTCCGACGCGCTGGCGGTTTTGCCATTCACAAGCACCGCAACGGGAAACGTATAGGGTTTGTTATCCGCGGGGACCTTCTCGATGGCCTCGGCGACATTCCGGCCTTTTGCGGAGAGAATCACCTGTCCCGGCTTCAGAAAAAACGAAGCCGTTTCGAGCGCTGCGCCTACAAGTCCGCCCGGATTGTTTCGCAAATCCAGCACCAGACCCTTCAAATTACGGCCGCCCAGCTTCTCGATGCCATCGCGGATTTGCTGTCCTGTCTTCTGTTCGAAATCGGCAACCCGGATGTAGCCGATACCGGGCTGCAGTTGGAACACGCGCTCGACGCTCGAGCTCTGCATCGCCGCCGGTACGAGAGTCAGTTCCACCAGCCGCGCGTTTCCCGGGCGTCGAATCACCAGGTCCGCCGGTTTCTGTTTCGACTGCCCCAGCAATTCGACGATCTGATCGGGATCGAGCCGATCGAGACGGTAATTATTCACCGCGAGGATCTCATCGCCGGGAGACATGCCGGCTTTCTCCGACGGCGTGTTCGGCAGCGTCTGCAGCACGACAACGCGCCCCGGCAGCACGGAAACGACGCTGCCAAATCCCTTCCGCGTCGAGGTCTCCATCTGCTTCAGCTGGTCGAACTGGGAGGGCGCAAAGAACACCGAATGGGGATCGAGATGGTGTAGGAGCCCGGGTACAGCGCCCTGATAAAAGGCCTGATCGAGATCGAAGGGATCGGCCGCATTCTGCTCAACGATGCGATACGCGTCGATGAACTTCTTCACCAGGCGGACGTCGTCATCTTTTAAAGGTTCTTTTGGGGGATCCTTCGGGGGCTCGGCGGCGAAAGCCAGACAGGCGCAGGCAAACAGGGCGGTGAGCGGTCTGGTCATGGTTTGATCTGATTCGATCTGATCTGATTCGGTTTGATCTGGTTCGCCGAAACCATTATCGCGTGTGGCCTATCTGGTAAATCTTGTTGCTTTCTTTGCGGCCTGCCGCTCCAGCGCCAGTTCGATCAGGCGCCCGACCAATTCCGCGAATGGGATCCCGGCATAAGCCCACATCTTCGGATACATACTGATCGCCGTGAATCCCGGGACCGTATTGATTTCGTTGACGTAGAGTCTTCCCGTTGCGGTTTCGCGAAGAAAGTCAACTCTGCCCATGCCCTCGCAGCCCATTGCCTGAAAGCATTCGACTGCCAGACGCCGGATCTCGGAAATGTCGCCAGCCGGTAGTTCAGCCGGCAAAACCGTCTTCGCCAGATTCAGCTCGTACTTGTCTTCGTAATCGTAGAACTCGCGAGACGGCAGGATCTCGCAGGGCATCGACGCTTCAGGATGATCGTTCCCGAGTACTGCGCACTCGAACTCCCGCCCCTCGATGCCACGCTCGACCAGAATTTTGCGGTCGTATTGCGCCGCCACTTTGAGGGCCGCTTTGAGCTCCGCGCAATCGTGCGCTTTCGAAATCCCCACTGACGACCCCAGATTGGCGGGCTTGACGAACATCGGAAAAGCAAACTCGCACCTCACGGTCCCCTCCTCGGCCTCCTCGCGGCTCGCTACCACGTATTCGACAACCGGAAGCCCGCGATCGCGGCAGAGGCGCTTCATCACGTCCTTATCCATGGACGCCGCCGAAGCCAGTACGTTTGCGCCAACGTAAGGAATGTCCGCAAGTTCGAGCAGGCCCTGGACCGTGCCGTCTTCGCCGAAGGTCCCATGGAGCACAGGGAACGCCACATCAATCTCCGGATTTGCGCCCGGTTCGGGCAGAATCGGGCCGGGATTCCAGCGGCCGTCTTTCCCGATCAGGAAAGGAACAACTTCGTACCGCTCGGGGTCCATGGCGGCCATGACGGCTCTGGCCGACACGAGCGAAATTTCATGTTCGCCGCTGCGCCCACCATAAAGAACTGCAACGCGGGTCTTCATTCTCAGAGAATCTTCTTTCCCATCGCGGACAAAATCAGTTCCACCGCCAGCTCCGCCGTGCGGTTCACTTCATCGATCACCGGGTTCACCTCGACAACCTCCATCGAAACCATCTTGTTGGAATCGGCGACCACTTCCATGGCGAGGTGCGCTTCGCGATAAGTGGCGCCGCCGCGCACGGGAGTTCCCACGCCGGGTGCATACTGCGGGTCCACAAAATCCATATCGAGCGAGAGATGAAAGCCGGCTGTTCCATTCATGGCAATCCCGATTGCTTCGCCAATCACCGCTTGCATCCCGCGTTCATCGATTTCGCGCATCGTGAAGGCGCGCACCCCGGTGCCACGAACTGTCCCGCGCTCGAGAACGTCGACGTCCCGGATACCGACGAGAGCAACGTTAGCCGCATCGACTTTAGGGCAGAAACCGAACATGTGCGTCAGCGCTTGCGGGCCAACGCCGACGCAGCAGGCCAGGGGCATCCCGTGTACGTTGCCGCTGGGACTGGATTGCGGCGTATTCATATCCGCATGCGCGTCCATCCAGAGCAAGCCGACCTTCGCGTCGGATTCGCGAAAAAAACGCGAGACGCCAGCCATGCTGCCGACCGCAATTGAGTGATCGCCACCCAGCACCAGCGGAGTCTTCCCGAGGTGAAGCGCCTGGGCGACGAGTTCTCCGAGGCGCTCGCACGACGCCGCGATCTGCGGGAGAAACTTCGCGTCATCCGGTCCGGAGTCGCCGACGCTTTCCGCCTGCGCAACATGGACGTTCCCGAGGTCGGTAACATCGAACCCAAGCGCCTGCAGACGGCTGCCAAGCCCGGCGACACGAACCGCGGAAGGTCCCATATCGACGCCCCTGCGGCCCGCTCCCAGATCGAGAGGCGCGCCAATGACCGCAACTGCCCGCGCAATTCCCGCTTCTCTCATCAGCGGCACGCTTATGGACGCAGCCGGTACAACATGCGCGGAAACGCGATGGTCTCGCGCACATGCTCAAGGCCACATACCCACGCGACGCATCGCTCAATTCCCATACCGAACCCGCCATGCGGAACCGTGCCGTATTTGCGCAGATCGATGTACCATTCGAACGCTTCGCGCGGCAACTGATGTTCTTCGATCCGGCGCAGCAGCAGCTCCGGGTCGTGAATTCGCTGTCCTCCGCCGATGATCTCGCCGTAGCCCTCGGGCGCGAGCACGTCCACGCCAAGCGCCACCTCGGGGCGATCCGGATCGGGCGCCATATAGAAGGCTTTGATGACGGTCGGGAACCGGTCCACCATAATCGGCCGATCAAATTGCTCCGTCAGAATGGTTTCGTCGGTCCCGCCGAAGTCGCTGCCCCATTGGATCTCGGAACCATGCGCCTGCAGATTTTTCACCGCCTCGTCGTAACTGATGCGCGGAAATGGAGCCTTCACCACTTCGAGTTTGGAAACATCGCGCTCCAGAACCTTCAGCTCTTCGCGTCTTGCGTCCAGCACCCGGCCGACGATATAGACCACCATTTCTTCGGCAACGCGCTTGATCTCGTCGAGATCCGCAAAAGCCATCTCCGGCTCGACCATCCAGAACTCTGTGAGATGCCTGCGCGTTTTCGACTTCTCCGCACGGAATGTCGGTCCGAAGCAATAGACCTTGCCGAACGCCATCGCGTTCGCTTCGTTATAAAGCTGCCCCGACTGGGTCAGGTAGGCTTTATCATCGTCGAAGTAATTCACTTCGAAGAGCGTGGTGGTGCCCTCGCAGGCCGCGGGAGTGAAGATCGGCGTATCCACCAGCGTGAAGCCGTGGCTGTCGAAGTAGTCGCGTACGGCCTTGATCACTTCATGCCGCACGCGAATAATGGCGTGCTGCCGCTGGGACCGCAGCCAGAGATGCCTGTGGTCCATCAGAAACTCGACGCCGTGTTCCTTCGGCGTGATCGGATACGGATCTGCTTCCGAAACCTTCTGCAGGACTTCTGCGCCCTGGATGTCCATCTCGAAGCCGCCAGGCGCGCGAGCTTCCGCGCGAAGGCTGCCCCGCACAATGAGCGAAGACTCCTGCGTCAGATGCTTCAGTTCCTCAAACAGCTCTTCGGGCAGTTCGTTTTTCAATGCGACGCATTGCAGCAGCCCGGTGCCGTCGCGCAGGATCGGGAAGACAATCTTGCCGGACTTACGTAAGTTGTAAAGCCAGCCCGCGATTTCGACGGTCTCACCCACGTGGCGGGCGGCATCGGCGATAGTAATTCGTTCAGGCATCTTTGATTAGGCGTGCGTCGGTCAGGCGTGTGTAGCGGCGGGTTTCAGCGATTCGAGCTGATCGAATACCCGCGCGATTTCTTCGAGTGGATGTTCCATTTCGGGTACTTCTTTCAGCTCAAGCAGCAGCGGAAACTGTCCCGGGCATGAGCGCAGCAACTCCATCGTCGGAGTCCACTCGATGGCGCCGCCCTCGCTCATCGGAAAGAGGTGCAGGTCCCGCTTCCCGTCGTTGTCGTGTACGTGCAGCGAGCGAATACGGGGCTTCATGATCTCAAACTCGTGTGCGATCCCAGGGCCCAGATTCGCATGCCCCACGTCGAAGACGTAGTTCAGCTTGAGATGCGTCATCGTATTGAAGAGCTGAAGGCGCTCGGCTGTCGACAAAGCGTTGGGCGTGTTTTCCAGAAGTATCTCCACGCCCCGCTGCCGCCCGAAAACCGTCAGCTCTTCGAGAGAGGAAAAGGCCGCCTCCACCGCGTGTTCAGAAAACTCCTGTTCTTCAACGCCGAGGTGCTGGACCAGATACTTGAACGGAATGATTTCCGCAATTTCCAGCGCGCGCTTGATCTCATCCACCCACCGGATGCGCCCTGCCTTCCCCCGTTCCGTAATGTTGATGTGCGTATGAGGGCCGGACCGGCCCCACACGTTGTCGGTATACATCGGCGAATGCAGCGAATGCAGCGTCATCGCGGAGTCGCGGAACCAGTGCCCGAGCTCCCCGATCTGCGACTTGTCGCGGTAATCGAGATGCTGTTGCGCACAGAAGATCTCGACGGCCCCGATGCCCGCGCGCTCCGCCCGGTTCATCCAGGCCGTGGTCAGGCGATGGTTTGAAATAACATGCGTGGATAGAACCCTGTCCATGAGATTAATAGCCCTCTGCAGTCGCCTCGACTCGTCGGTCGGTGGCGCCTTCGATCCATTGTCCGTCAATCCTGATTCCGGCAACCTCCCCCATCTGTGGAACCAGGCGAATGCCGTGACCGCGCTGCTTTAACAGATCAATGGTATCCGGTGAGAGTGCTTTCTCGACGGGGAGCGTGTCGGGCATCCACTGATGAGTGATCATCGGGCCGCCCGGCGACCTGCGAACCATATAGAGGTTGCCGTTTTTGGTAATGATGGTCGGCGCCATGGAGGATAGCGGTGTTTTATGCGGCGCGACCGCGTTCGCCTCGGCCTCGATGAGCCCGTAGAGGTTCTTCTCTCCCGGTTTCGAAGCGAAATCCTCCGTCTTGTCGTTGAGCAGGAATCCGAGACCGTGGGCCGTCAACTGCGAGTGTGAATGCGACAGTAACTGCGGCGTCGATCGCGTTTCCGCCGCCCTCAAGCACGGCCTTTTCCGCCATTCGTGGCGTGCATTTCGCACGCAACCACCATGCCATGTTTTGCGCGGGCCGGCTGCCCTGGCGGCAAGCGGCTGAAGCGAGAGAATCGCCAGAAAAACACAGCATGAGCGCATAACGGATTGTCTCATCCGTCCGGTGGGAACCTCGATGAATCATTCGGAGATTTCCTGTCAAACCGATTCTCTGGTCGGACGGTGGAATTCCGTGGACCGGTGCGTGGTGACTGAGATATCAGCGTGCTGGAAAAATCCGCTTATAAATTAGCGACCCCAGCGAAGATATGTCAGATTACCGGGTCGATCGAGCAAAAAACAGATTAAGTGCTATTGCTAACAGTAGCCCCTTCTATAACTTATCTTGTAGACACTACCGTTGACTCCATCAGAGCCTTGTAGTATTGTCGCATTCGAACGAGCTTGGGGTTTTTGGGTAATCAGCAGAAAATCAGGGGAGGGGAAGTCATGTGTCGTACTTTGTCTTTGCGGCTTATTTTGTTATTTGGGGCGATTACATCACTGTCATTCGGCCAGGTAGGTAATGGAACGATCACCGGAACCGTTACGGATCCCGCGGGCGCCGTGGTTCCGGCCGCGGCAGTGGCCGCGACGAACACGCAAACCGGAGTGGCTTACTCCGCGGTATCCACCAGCACGGGCAGTTATACGATCCCCGATTTACCGGTGGGCACCTATTCAGTGACGGCCAGGGTGCCGGGTTTCAAGACCTATACTCATACAAATCTGGCCATAGCGGCGACGCAGACCGTCAGAGAAGACGTGCGTCTGGAGGTAGGTAATGCCGCGACAGAGACGATAACGATCAGTGCTGAGGCCTCTCTGCTCAAGACCGAAAGCGGAGATGTGACGCACAATGTCTCGATCGACCAGCTGGACGATCTCCCTCTATTGGGTATCGGGACCGCTAACTCGGGCACCAGCGGCGTACGCAATCCGTACAATACGCTGCAGACGCTCCCTGGCGTCAGTTCTTATGCCAGCAGCGGTCAGTTCGCGATCAACGGCCTGGGCGGGAATATGACGGAGACAATGCGCGTCGAAGGGCAGGACGCGACGTCGCGTATCTTCGGAACATACGATTACACCCAGATGGGTCAACCGAGCGCCGACTCTATCCAGGAAATTGCCTATCAGACCAGTAACTATGCGGCCGAATACGGACAGGCGGGCTCGGTCGTAATCAACATGACTATGAAGTCCGGCACGAACCAGTATCATGGCACCGGCTACGAGTATTTCGTCAATGAATTTCTGAATGCCGGCAATCCCTTCAGCAGCAACATCGGCGCTCCCGGCAAGTTCCGGCCAAGAAATCGGCGAAACGATTTCGGGGGCACTCTGGGAGGGCCCGTCAGCATTCCCAAAATCTATAACGGCAAGAACCGGACGTTCTTCTTCTTCAACTACGAACAATTCCTCGAAAGTACCCAATACGCCTTTACCGATACGGTGCCGGCACCCGCTTTTCTGAATGGAGACTTCTCCGCGATCTCGCCAAACGGGACTTGCAGCCTCTGCGCCGCCTATGGCATCCAGACGACGCCAATTGCCACGGACCCGCTCGGCAGGCCCGTCTACGCGAATGAAATCTACAACCCCGCCACACGTGGCACAACTTCATCCGGCTTGGGGTACGCGGATCCGTTTCAAAACAACATGATTCCGAAGAGCATGTTCGATCCTTTCGCTCTCAAGCTGATAGCACTGTTTCCTCAGGCCCAGAACGCAAACCTCGTGGGCAACTACAGCGCGAGCATCGCGGGTAACCGCTACTCGGCAATCCCATCGATCAAGATCGATCAAAATATCTCAAGCAAGGATAAATTGTCGTTTTTCTGGTCGCGAATCAACACAGAAAGCCAGATCTCCGCGCCTCTGGGCAATGCGGACGGTTTGCCCAAAGAAATCGGCGGGTATCGCGGTACGTTCATCCCGACGTACACCACCCGTCTGAACTATGACCGGACACTGACGCCCACGCTGCTGCTGCACCTTGGTGCGGGCTTCTACCACACACGGTTCGACGACCACGCGCCTTTCCTGGATTTCAACCCCGCAACTTTCGGGCTCAGCGGCTTTCTCATTAATCGGCAGTTTCCGAGCGTCACTGGAATGTGCCCGGCGCCCGCGCCCGGCACCACGGGCTGCACGGGCGCTCTCGGAGGTATGCAGAATATCGGGACGTCCGGTCAGATCCAGACTCTGAATTACGAGGAAAAGCCTACTTTTAACGCGAACGCCACATGGATCAAAGGCCCGCACACATACAAGGCGGGCGCGGAGATGTACCTCGAGCAGGTTTACAACGGAAGTTTCGCCGGCGTCACGCTGGCCACCGGTACAGGTCCCACGTCTGAGCCCTTCACGCCCACCGGAAGCCTCAATGGAAACTCCATGGGTTTCGGCTTTGCCAGTTTCCTGCTGGGCGACTACACATCCACTGCGCAGACGCCACAGCTCAATTACCGTCAGGGAAATCAGGAGTGGGGCATCTATGTCCAGGACACCTGGAAGGTAAGCCGAAAGCTGACCTTGAACTACGGCCTGCGTTGGGACTACGCGACGCCCTACAGGGAGCAATATGGGCGGCTGGGCCAGTTCAGCCCGACTACCCCGAATGCCAATGCCGGCGGCATGCCAGGAGCTACGATTTACGCCAATACATGTAACTGCCAGTTCTATCAGAACACTTATCCTTTTGCGATCGGGCCGCGGCTCGGCGTCGCATATCAGCTCGATCCGAAGACCGTATTGCGCGGCGGATGGGGAGTCAATTATCAGTTCGCAGCGGCATCCGCCGGTGGTATTGTCAGCACGAACGGAACCTATCCTCTTACTGGCGTCAATCCTTATGTGAACATTGAGACGCCCGGTTCGATCGTGGCGCCAGCCTGGCCCGTCACCGATCCGAACCGTTATCCTGCTGTTGGAAGCACTCCGGGTACGACCGGTAACTTCCCGGTTGCTCCGGATCGAAACCAGCTCCGGCCGCCCCGCGTGAACCAGTGGAGCATCGGCATCCAGCGGGAGATTACGAATAACTTCATCATCGACGCCTCCTATGTGGCTAATCGCGGCGTATGGGAACAGGGTCCCACATTCGCAACAAGCGGACCGCTCGGCTTCCTCAGTCAGATCTCCCCGCAAACATACGCTAAGTATGGCTTGTATCCCTATCCGGGATCCGGCCCGCTCGGATATAACTATGCGCCCGCGGGCGTCTCTTGCGTGCCCGGCAACGACTGCGACCGCGCACTCCTCAGCCTCCCGCTCAGTAACCCCGCGGTACAGGCGAAACTAGCCTCAGTGGGTCTTCCGGGCTTCACGCCTTATCCCGGATTTGCGGGCACCACGCTTCAGAGCGCTCTTTACCCCTACCCGCAGTTCGGGAACCTCTTACCCACGGGCTCCGCGACGGGCAACTCAAAATACGATTCTCTTCAGATTACGCTGACCAAACGTTTTTCGCACGGTCTGCAGGGCGGCGGCGCCTATACCTGGGCGAAGGGCCTCGTCCGGCCCTTCCCGGAGGATTTTTTCAACCCTGGAGCCAGTCAGTGGACTCTACAGCAAATCCCGCCGCAGGCCCTCACCTTTAACGTTACCTACACCGTCCCCAGGTTTGCGGCGCTGGGAAAGGTAGTGAACGTTTTAGTCAGAGACTGGCAGGTTGGCTTCTTCGCGCAGTACCAGAGTGGGCAGTTTCTTACGCCTCCGGTCAGCCCGACGGCCAATTTTCTGGCAAGCGAGGACGTTCGAGTTCCGGGCCAGCCGCTTTACCTGAAGAACATCAACGATATCCACAGCTACAATCCCTATTCGGACGTCATTCTGAATCCCGCTGCGTGGGCCCCGTGTCCAACCAATACCACTTGCGGCGGAGCCTACTTCAACGCGACAACCGGGCTCGCTACTTCGGCGAGGCTGTCTGCAGACTTCCGCGGCCCGCGGACGCCCCGCGAGAACGCGAACCTCGGCCGACATTTCCGCATCAAGGAGCGCATGGACCTGTACATTCGGGCAGAGTTCGTGAACATCTTCAATCGGACGATTCTGCCGAACCCGAGCACCACGAATCCGCAGCTCGCTCCCACGCGCGGCGCCGGTCTCGGAACCATCCTGACCAGCGGATTCGGAGTCATTAACGCCTACAATGCCCCCGGCACCGCGCCGCCCGTAAGTGCCGGTGCTGTAACTCTGCTGGGCCGCACCGGTACTCTGATCGCCCGGTTCTCTTTCTGATTGGGCCCTCTTGCGCCTGACCTTATGTGCTTTTCTGGTCTCGGCCGCAACCATCAGCGCCGTCGGCGCCGAGCGGGAATTCATGCCCTGGTCGAGTGTGCAACCAATCCTCACCGGCCAGGGTATCAAACCACCTCCGGAGCTGAAAAACGTCAGAGAGAGCGCGTGGAATGCCTGGACGCGCAAACAGGACAAAGCAATACGGGCTCGTCTCGAACAAGGCGATCTCGATTCAATGGTGAATCTCCTGCTGTTCGGCACATCGTTCACCAGGCAGCCCCGAATCCGGATGGAAGACATCACGGAAGCGGCAAAAAGCGGCTTGCTGCGAGGGCGGGTTGACGATCTGATTGCCGGCTTGAGGAATCCGGGCGGCAACGAACGTCTTGTCTTTCTGAACGCGTTGCTGCGAAGCCGCGGCTTTGATCCAAATCGCTCCTCCTCCGATCTGGGGGTATTCGTTTACAGCAATCTTCAGCGGGTACTTGAGGAGCGGAAAGCTCTCGCCGCGCGCGCTGCGGAAGCCCGGCGCGATGCGGATTCCGTTCTCGACAGGTCGTCGTTGTTCCGCGACCGCGGCGTTTCGCTCGACACCAGCATCTTCCCCGATTTCTCGATCGAGCAAACCCTCCGAGATGTGAAAACCCGTGGTGTATTCCGGGAAGGACAAGTGTATCGAGTGGCCGTGATCGGGCCCGGCCTCGATTTTATCGATAAGAACGAAGAATCCGGCTACGACTACTATCCGCCGCAGACCGTCCAGCCTTTTGCGGTCTACGATTCTCTCGTGCGTCTCGGACTTTCGAAGCCGCAGGCCCTTTCAGTCTCGATTCTGGATATCAGCGCGCAGGTGCTCGATCATGTCAAGCGGGCTGGCGAACGCGCTCGAGCGAATATGGGATACGTCATCCAGTTGCCCCGCGACGTGGCGCGTCCATGGCCGCCGGATCTCATCAGCTACTGGCGCGGGTTCGGCGATCGGACCGGAACCGCAGTCGCGCCGATCCCTCCGCCGGAAATGTTCAAAGGCCTCGAAACGCGAGCGGTGCGAGTGCGGCCGGACATCGTGCTGGCCTGCGAGCCGGTGGATCTCGACATCGTTTTCGAGCGTCTCAGACTCTCGCGGGCGGAACGCTTTGACCTCGTGATCGGTACCAATATTTTTCTGTACTATGACAAGTTCCAGCAGCTTCTGGCCCTCGAGAATATTGGAGCGATGGTGAAACCCGGAGGCCTCCTGCTGACCAACGACCAGCTGCCCGCGGAGCGCGGCGATTCGATGCGCCAGGCAGGAATGACTGTTGTCCGGTACAACAGTGATGATCCAGGGGCGATCGAGGCTATAGGCTGGTACCGAATGCGGTAGCTCTTCCAACTCCACACACTGTTTCCGAGCCGCGACCGGAAGGGAGCATAGCTCTCGCCTGTGGCAAGGTAAAACCGTGAGGGAACGGGGCGCGATGGGGCATCCTAAAAGACGAGCAGCGGACGCGAAAAAAGACCGTTACCGCAGTGGTGCATAGAAGCCCGAAAGGGAGCCTGGTTCCGGATCTCGTGCGTAAAACAGTGGTTAACGGCCCGGCTTTGAGCTGGGTTGATTCCCTTCAGAAGAGTACCTCTTTTGCACGATCCGGCCGTCCTCTGCGCAAAACCGGACCGAAGCCATGACGAAGAAAGTGCACAAAGGAAAGCGCAGGAATCGCAAGAAAAAAGGGATGTGTCTGTCGGATCGCCCGCTGGTGGAAGTCAGCGCCGCGGGTGTCGATATCGGCGCACGGGAAATCTACGTCGCCGTACCGCCGGATCGGGATGCCGAACCAGTCCGCATGTTCGCCACCTTCACGGAAGATCTGCAGCGCATGGTGGAGTGGCTGGAGGCCTGCGGCGTGAAAACGGTGGCGATGGAATCTACTGGCGTTTACTGGATCCCGTTGTACGAGATGCTCGACGCCAGGGGATTGAAGCCGTGTCTGGTCAATGCCCGCCACATGAAGAATGTTCCGGGCCGCAGAACCGACTGGCACGACTGCCAGTGGATTCAATATCTCCATTCGGTCGGACTGCTGCGCGGCGCGTTTCGCCCCGTCGATGAGGTGTGCGCCGTGCGCGCCATCATGCGGCACCGCCGGAGTCTGGTGGAGATGGCGGCACAACATACTGGCCAGAAGCGCAGCCCAAGGGTGACCTTATCCTGGACAAGGCTGACCATGGGGCTTCGCATGTGGTCAATATGCAGAACGCGCTCACGCAGATGAACCTGCAGATTCATCACGTGATTAACGACATTACGGGTCTGACCGGACTTGCCATCATCGATGCGATCCTTGCCGGCGAACGCGACCCGGCAACGTTGGCCGGGCTGCGTCATTACCGCATTCAGGCCGATGAGGAGACGGTCCGCAAATCCCTCATCGGCAACTGGCGAAGCGAGCATCTGTTCGCGCTCCGGCAGTCGCGCGAGATGTACGGGGTCTATCAGCGGCAAATCGAGCAATGCGATGCCGAAATCGTCCGGCTGCTGGGGGATATCGAGCCCCGGGTGGATCCGACGCAGAAGCCTCTTCCGCCGGACACCAAAAAACGCCGGACCCGCAACGGCAGAGACACGGAAGCAGGAGGTTTTAACCTGCGCACAGAGGTCTACAAACTGTTCGGGGTCGATGTGCTCCAGATCCCGGGGCTGGAACATACAGCTTTGTCACTGCTGACCGAGGTGGGAGTCGACCTGAAGCGTTTCAGGACAGCTGCCCATTTCGTATCCTGGCTTGGGCTGTGCCCTGACAACGACATGAGCGGTGGGCGCTGGTGGAGAGGAGTGCGCCAGGTACACAACCGCGCCGGTCAGATGTTCCGTCAAGCGGCCTCCTCCCTGCATCGAAGTCAAACACCTTTGGGAGACTTCCTGCGGCGCATGAAATCCAAACTGGGACCGCTGGGCGCTACCATGGCAACGGCGAGGAAAATAGCAGTTATTTTCTACACCATGATCTGCACCCAGACCGAGTACGACAAAAGCGTCTGGACGGAACAAGAGGCCGCCCGTGTGCGCCGATTCGAAGCCCGGCTCAAGCGCCAGGCAGCCAAACTCGGCTACGTACTCGTCCCGGCCAGCACCGCTTCCCCGCTCGCACAGGTGTGAAGTTCCTCAGAAGCGTCACTTCGGGAAAACGCAACCTCTCTAACTACTTTCCAGCGCAAAATTCGATTCTTCGGGCTCGGACCGCTCCGTTACCGTCGCGGCTCAGAATGAAATCTCGTGCTATCAACAACGGCTACCGAGCCACGCGCGTAAGCAAGTGGCCGTGCGGTCGGATTTGGCATTTTTGCGCCGGAAAGTAACTACGGACCAGAGTATTCCCGGCGAGCGCGCACCGTCGCCCCGGAGCGGAGGACCTCAACCTTCAACGAGTGACGCCGGGTCTCGCCCTCCGTCGAATCCGGCCGAAACCCAAGAATATACCGTCCGCGAAGGTCCGCCGCAATCCGGGCAACAATCCCCGAATAATCTGTGTCATGCAGATCGAAGAGCACTCCCCCGCTCTCGTCAGTCAAACGGCGAAGATCGTCGTTCGAAGCATCCGGACTCAGGCTGTCCTGATACGGAACGGCGTACACAACGGCGCCGCTCTGCCGCACCTCGTCCAATGCAGCCGCGAAGCTGTGCGTGCTGCCCGTATCGTGGCCGTCGGAAAGAATCAACAGAGCCTTGTTTTCGCCAGGTCCGCTCAATTTGAGATGCGCGGACGCATAGATCGCATTCCACAATGCGGTACCCCCGCAGACAGGGCGCCTCCGCCCATGGGAGCCCGCCAGTGTCCCACACGGTACGCCCAGCGGTTCCCCGCCTGGTGCCGCCAGGATCCTGTAGCGAAGCCCATAAGGTCCGGCGCTCACCTCCGACTTGAGAACGACGTTGTCATTGACCGCCACGACAAAGGCTCGGTCCGACCCGTGAGTCACCCGCTCCAGCAGTTGCGTCACCGCCCGATTCTTCTCAGAGACATGATCCCGTTGGCTATCGCTGACGTCATTAATCACTCCCAGGACCAGAGGAAGATCCCCGTCCAACCAGAGGTTGTCGATTTTCCTGGGCACTCCATCGACGTAGAGCCGAAAATCATCAGCAGTAAGATCCTTAATCGTCAGACCGGTTTCATCAGTAACCGCGCAAGCTACCGTAACCAGGGTGGTTGTCTCGCGAAATACGGGCGCGTCCTGCGACAGCAATACAGGCGTAACCACGAGGGCAATTAGGGAGATTCGGAGTTTACTCCGCATCACTCGTGTCCAAATTAGCGCGGGAATGGAGAGGTGAAGCCTCTGGTAGCTTGAGTTCAGTTCCGGCAAGAACAAGCCCAGGCGAACCAGGAGACTTCACCATGAAACGAGTATGCAGCATCTTCAGTCAGGTTTTGCAGTTGATCCCGCGGGACAGGTTTGAAGCGGCGGTCGGGAAGCATCACGCGGAGCGCCACGCGCGGGGCTTTACCAGTTGGGGGCAGTTCGTGGCCATGCTGTTCTGTCAACTGGCGCAGGCGAAATCGCTTCGGGAGATCACCGAAGGGCTGCAGGCCAGTGAAGGAAAACTGAAGCATTTGGGTTTGCCCGAAGCGCCGGCACGTTCCACGCTGGCCTACGCCAACAGCCATCGGCCCTGGCAGTTGTTCGAAACCGTGTTCCACGAGTTGCTCGGAGATTGCCGCAAGCGGTTGGGCACGGGTAAAGCGGGTGCGAGTCTGGGTTTGCCCGGCAAGTTGCTGAGTTTGGATGCGACGGTGATCGATCTCTGCGCCGCAGTGTTCGACTGGGCTAAGTTCCGGACCACCAAAGGAGCGGTGAAACTGCATCTGCTGCTGGACCATGATGGCTATCTGCCGTGCTATGCGGTGGTGACCGAAGGCAAAGTGCACGAAATTCAGGTAGCGCGAAAACTGAAACTACAGAGCGGCACGATGCTGGTATTCGATCGGGGTTACACCGACTATGAATGGTTCCGGCAACTGACCGAAGAGGAGGTGCACTTCGTGACGCGCCTGAAGGACAACGCGGCGTATCTGGTCGTGGAACGCCGTAGCGCGGAGGAGAAAGGCATTCTGGCGGATGAAATCATCGCGATGGAAAAACAGGCGCAGGCCGACACCGAGACCGCTCCGTTTCTGCGGCGCGTGCGCTACTGGGATGAGACCGCGCAACGGGAACTCGTCTTTCTGACCAATCATCTGGAGTTGCCGGCTGCCACCATCGCCGCCATATACAAGGAGCGCTGGCAGATAGAACTGCTCTTCAAGGCGCTGAAACAGAATCTGCGCATCAAGACGTTCGTGGGCACGAACGGCCGATGCGCTGAAGAAGAACAGCGCAAATCTGGACAGCACTGATCGCCTTGCTGGCGGTGAAGTTTCTTCAACTACAGGCAAAATTCCCCTGGAGCCTCTCTCGGCTGATCGCCTTATTGAGACAGCAACTGTTCGTGTACCGCGATCTGTGGCGCTGGATCGAGTCACCCTTCGAATCACCCCTGCCACTTACCGAGGAAGATTCACCACAACTGCCGTTCGCGTGGGCACGATGATTCTGGAGAGCAGCCAACCTGGTCCGCCGTTTTGCGCCAGCGCACCCGTATCCCGTTTCAAATCAATCCGCCGGCCTGAAAAATGCCGCTAATTTGGACACCAGTGACTCCGCATAAACCATTATCCGGCCTGAACAAATACAATCTGACCCGTCGGGCGTGCCGCACCCGCTTTTCAAAGCTACCGTGGCGTCCGCCAAATCTGGCGCGCATCTGCAACGGAACGGACATGGTGGGCCTTGCAGGCCGCAGGGCTGCGACCGCACCACGTGAAACTTCGATGCATGAAGAGCGCCACACTGGAATGTGGATTGCTTCAGAGCTTTACGGAGGGCCAATGGCACCACGACAAAACCAACGAGACGAAGCCCGATAGGGAGGCTGATGCAGCCAAAACGTCACCAGCCGGGATGGCGCCCGATAAGGCTCACGCGGGATTGAAACCGAGAGGTACAGAGCCGGACGTGGAAACTGAGGAGACTTTCGATAAT
>CAVQYP010000006.1:0-12235 GCA_963718155.1 Terriglobia bacterium
TTGTCATCGACTCCAGATCGCTCGGCGGAGATGGTCGGATTACCGGTTCTCTTTGCTCATGCTGAACAAGTCGCTCTTCGCAAAGACCGCCCTCGCGAGCGAATGGAATGAACGCTACGTTCGGGTCGATGACCAGCGGTGGTACAGCATTGCTCACAGTACTCGCATAGAAGAGATCGAGGGATATGGATCGCCCGGCGAGCGCAAGCTGCCGCCGGACGAAGGCAGTGGCTACATCTGGCGGCTATACAGCGTCTCGAGATTCGAACAGCGGGACGACGGGGTTTACGTCGAATTGGAAGTGATGGCGTTAAGCCGGGATATTCCGGGCGCTCTTCGCTGGTTGATCGATCCGATTGTAAGAAGGGTATCCCGAGGTGCACTTCTTACTTCCCTTATGGAAACTCAAGCGGCTGTGAGGTCCGAAGTCGGTGCCGAGAGGACCTCCGGCCGTCGCGCGGCCCTGTCTGAGAGCTGTTGCAAGTGATCACAGGGCTTTTCCAGGCTTTTGATCTCTCATTCCAGCTGAGCAGTTCTGGCCCATCACGTGCGATGGATGCAAACGAAAGTGGGGACGAAGATCTTGATACAGAACGCTGAAAGAACCCGAACCTTTGAAGGCAGTGGCTCGCCTATCGATAAGCTGGGCAATCTCTGGTGCACCTTGGTGCACAATTCAATGGGTTGGCCGATTCATGGCCACTATACATGCCTCGCCTGCGGCCGGCAGCACTTAGTCAGCTGGGAGCGGGAAAAAGGCCCGCTCACTTCTCCAGAGGCTTTGAAGAATGCCGACTTACAGGCACCTGCCGAACACTTGAACAGCGCATCGGTAGTTCTTGATAGCAACAGGAGTGCATTTGCACGAGTTCAGTGATGCCGCGGATGGAACACCGCTTGCGTCAGCAAACGCGAACTGACCGATTGGTTGGTCGATACTCGTGAAAGAACTAAGGAGCATTGAAACATGTTTGCAAAGAAGAACGTCGTCACAATAACCCTGGGCATTGCCGCGATGGCGCTGCCGGCGTTTTCACAATCGGAAGATTCCGGAAAGAACGAAGTGTCCGTGCAGGTGTTGGGCAGTTTTGTAAAGAGCACGACAAGCGACAGTGTCAGGAACTCAGCCACTGATAGTGGTGGCGTGCTGGTCGACTATCGCCGCTTCTTCGACACTCACAGCGGCATCGAGGTGAATTACGGCTATGCGCTCAATACGCAGAATTTCCTGTCGCCGGCCGACGAATCGGGCGTAAAGACCAACTCGCATGAAGTATCGGGGGCTTATGTGTTTCGCCTGCCGCTCAAGCGCTTCACGCCGTTCGTGCTTGCGGGTGCGGGAGCTCTCATATTCGACCCGAAGGATTTTGAGGGAGCTGCTTCGCAGACGCGGGCCGCATTCCTTTACGGCGGCGGCGCCGATTTCAACTTCTCGCGCCACCTGTTCATGCGCGCCGAGTATCGCGGCTTCATTTACAACTCTCCAACCTGGAATCTCGCGAGCCTCGACGGCACGGATCGCACTACGCACCGCGCCGAGCCCTCGGTCGGCTTCGGCTATCGCTTCTAGCGCCGCGCCATTTACACGGTCTCTATGGCGGAGGTAAACCAACAGCTGTCGCGGGACGCCCGGCGGAGCAGGCGCTGGGGCGTCCTCCTGGCCGGCGGGGACGGAACCCGCCTCAGGAACCTGACGCGGCTGATCAGTGGCGATGATCGCCCGAAGCAGTTCTGCCGCCTGTTCGGAGACGAATCCCTGGTGGATCTGGCGCGAAGAAGAGCGGAACGAAGTATCTCCCCGGAACAGATTCTGGTTCTGCTGACCAAAAGCCATCGGGCATTCTACGTTGAGGAGCAGGGAATCCGTCCGTCACAATGCATTGTGCAGCCGCGAACAAAGGCACTGCGCCGCCGATATTGCACAGTCTCCTGGGCATCGAACAGATCGATGATGATGCGATCGTCGCGGTGCTGCCATCCGACCACCACTTTTCGGAGGAGCGGGCGTTTACCGCCGCTCTGGAATCCGCCTTCGAAATCGCGGCGCAGCATCCCGGCGCGGTAGCGCTCCTGGGGGCGTCTCCGCAAGGCGTCGAAGTTGAATACGGCTGGATCGCGACAGGTCCAACTATCCACGGTGGTGGCGGTGCCTGGTTGCGCGTCCGCGGATTCTTCGAAAAGCCGTCGTTCCATGCGGCCAGCGAACTGCTCGCGCGGGGAGCTCTCTGGAACACGTTTGTGATGGTTGGGCACATACGAGGTTTCCTGGAAATGGTGAATGCGTCGCTCGCGGATGTAGTGGCGCGGCTTCGCGAGGGTCCGTTGTGGGTTGGCGCCGAACTGCACATCGAGAATTCGCTCTACGAGCGCATCCCTGCCGTTGATTTTTCGTGGGAGGTCTTGTCGGTCCAGACTCGGCGACTCCTCGCCTTGCGTATGGCAGGCGCCGGCTGGAGCGATCTGGGCCGCCCCGAACGGGTATTGACTGTGTTAGAAGCAGCTGGCCTGGAGCCTCCTGGATGAGGAGATGGAGGGCGTCAGAGCGGGGGCTGGTTACGGAAGCTGTCCTGAATAGATGATCACCCCCGCGGGCGGCAAAGGAAGGAGCCGGCCATTGAAGTGGAGGCTTGGGCTATACCGGAGAATCGGTTTGGCGGTTTCGTCGCTGCCATACGTCCACCGCTCGCGATAAGAACCTGCCCGCTTGCCGGAGGTAGCGCGGTCAAGTCGTTCGTGTGCGAAGCGGAAAGCACTCGAGAATGCCGAAAGAGATCACGCATCTCGTGGGATGGCGGAGGTACGTTACCCGCTGAGTCCCGCTGCCAGCAGATTCCTGCTATCAAAAAAATCTATTTGATTTCAATTTCCAATTGTCGCTAACATGACACATCAGCTTACTGACTGACCTGTTCAGTTGGAGAGTTGAGCCTGGCAATCCAGGTCCCCAACGATTCCGAACGCCCGCCGAACCGAAGTACTGGCGCGGCTCGGAGAGGTCTCAGCCGACCTTATTCGTACTGCGCACCAGTGACCGGCTTCGATGGGACTCGGACCTGCTGATTGAATCGCCAACTAGACGTTAGCGCACTTCAATAGCACACATACGAGGGGGACTACAACATGTTACGACGATCGATGACGCACGCCACACGCGCGTTCGCTCTCCTGGCTGCCTGCCTGACACTCGCAACCCAGATACCAGCTCAGACCGGTGGCATTTCCGGCTCTGTAATGGACACTTCTGGCGGCTCCGTACCGGGCGCGAAAGTGACCGCGGTGGACCAGAAAACGGCAGTAGAGAAAAGTGCTCTTGCGGATGCGGCGGGGCAATTTGTATTCGACGCATTGCCTGCCGGCACTTACACGATTAAGGCTGAATTTCCGGGTTTTACGGCCTACGAAAAGAAAGACGTAACAAGCCCGTCGGTGCTTCAGATCTCGATCACGCCCAGCGCGAACACCACAACGGTGGATGTAAGCGAAAAGATCGATCCCTTCGAAGTCGTACCATCAACTCCAACCAACACCGTGTTCGGTCTCGACACGCCACTTTCCGAAATACCACGCTCGATCTCTGTTGTACCCGCTGACATGATGGCCCGCTACGACATCAAGACCGTTAACGACCTTGTTACCGCTTCGCCGGGCAGTTTCACCGGAAGTTACTTCGGAGTGCCGGGCGCCCTCTTTATTCGCGGAGAGGCCGGAGACAATTTTTTCCGTGGCTTCAGGCGCGTAGAGAACCGCGGTAACTACGAGACTCCGGTCGGAGATGCGGAAGAACTGGAGATAGTGAAAGGGCCGCCGTCGCCAATATATGGGGGCGGCAAGGTCGGCGGGTATCTCAACTACACGCCCAAATCAGCCCGGAGTACAACTGCGAAATGGCTTGAGCACCCCACAGGCAAGATCACGTTCACTTATGGAAGCTACGATCAAAAGCTGGGTTCCATCGAATTCGGCAGCCCTTTCAAACTCGGCCAATATCGGGGTGGCTTCTATGCTTTTTTCAGCGCACAGGATTCAAAGAGCTTCTACAAAGGCATTTCGACCAGAGACAAACTGGGTAACATTGCCTTCGACATGGAGCTACCGAAGAAGTGGCGAATGGAAGCCGGGATGCAGGGATTTACGGGCTCTTTGCCTCAGAACATAGGATGGAATCGCGTCACTCAGCTCCTGGTGGACAAGGGCGAGTATCTCGCGGGGACACCGGCGGTTAATCTGGCGGGGAATGATTACAGCCTGAATCCTTCCAATTTCCAGGCTGGCACACTGCTGAACTTCGCCGGGTACACGCAGAAGTTCGCCTCCGATTTTCTGAGTTCGCCCCAGGCAGCGCTCTTTGCTCTCAATCCGTCGACCATTCATCTGGTTCATCTGAATAACGACCAGATTTTCATCGATTCGCCCGACTTCAACGATGCCCTGACTTACACCGGTTATTTCGATCTGGTTCGGGACTTCAGAGACGGAATGAGCCTGAAGAACCAGACCTTCTACGACTCGCTCAGTTCACAAAAATTCAGCACTTACGGTTTCGCGGCAAATTACCATCCTGATGTCATTGAGAACAAGACGTCGTTCGATTTTTCTTTCACGCCTTCGAAGTGGTTGAAAGTGCAGACGACAAGCGGATTTTCCTACCGCTATTCGCATGTATGGGCTGGGGAAGAACGGACCCTCTATCAGGTCATAGATCGTCGGGACATCTCGGTCGGAGCGCAGCCGAACGACCGTTTTGCCAGCGAATTCTCCACCAACGGCGTCTGGGGCTTCAACTACCTTCAGATGGGTAACTACGGCGACACTGGCCTGTTCGGCCTCGCCAGGATCACCCTGTTTGACAAACTAACCGTCCTGCAAGGCGTTCGCTACGATTACTACACGCCGGATTTTCTTGGCCAGGATAACGGCGAAGGGTTGACGCGGGCCAAAGACAGCGGCGGGGCAACCACCTTCAACACCAGCATCAGCTACAAATTGCCATTTCACATCAGCCCCTATGTGACAGCATCGACCGCGCGCTTCCTCGACCTGGGGCAAGGTGGCGAACTGGACTATTCAGAGCTTCAGACGCATACCTGGATCCAGCCCTCGAATCTTTATGAAGGGGGCGTCAAGATGAGTGCGCTCGACAACAAGTTCTATGCGTCCTTCGCATTCTTTCGCCAGAAACACTCGTCTTACAATTCCAACGACGGGGCGATTGATTATTTCCGCACCAAGGGCGCAGAGGTCGAGCTTCGCGCCGCGGTCAACAAGCATCTGAGCATTACGGGCGCGTACACATGGCAGGATCCGGAGCAGCTCAACATTCCCTTCCTGCTTGGTATCCCACCCTCCGTCCTGGGGCTGACTCCTCAGGAGGCTTATGGCGGCCGCTTCATCGGCGATGCGAGCATTTTCGGTATCAAGGCACCGGTTAAGGTCGCAGGTCAGCCCCCGGTCGTCGTCAGCATTTTCGGGACGTATACGCCAAAGAGAGACCTCGGCTTCACCATCGGCACCACGTGGGTAGACAAGGTGAACGCAGGCTATGTGTCCCCGGTCGTTCTACCCTCCTACGCTGTCTGGCGCGGCTCGGTCTTCTATACTCACAAGAATTATGCTGCCAATCTTGCGGTCAACAACATCGGGGATTCGCATTACTTTACCTCGCAGTATTTGTTCTGGGACGTGTTTATCAAGCCCAGCGAACTGCGGACGCTGAGTCTGACAGTATCGTACAGTTTCTGACAGAAGCAGAACCCAAATGCAGATAAACGACCCTGTGGTCATCGCCGAACTCATGAAGTACCACGAACTCTATGAAAGAGCGCTTATAGACAACGATATTGCTGTTCTTGACGCGTTTTTCTGGGATTCTCCACACGCCGTTCGTTTCGGTGTGATGGAGAATCTCCACGGCGCCGATGAGATACGAGCGTTCCGGCAGGGACGTCCTAAGATCAACCTGGACCGGGAGATCCGGAGGCTCGACATCATGGCTTTCGGAGACACCGCGGGAATAATCAACCTTGAGTACATGCGTCCCTGGAACGGCATCGAACAACACGGCCGCCAGACCCAGTTCTGGTTCCGGTTCGACGAGGGCTGGAAGATCGTGTCGGCTCATGTATCTTTGCCTCTCGACCAGACGCGCCGAGGTTCAGGAGAAACCAGCTACCTCAACGCGGCATCGGCTCGGATCGGGCTCGGCATCGATGCTGAATACCAGGTCGATGTGAACGAAGACCTGGCCCGCCTCGCTGGCGTCGCCGGATTCCTGATGCAGTTTCCGCTCCCTCAGGATGTGGAAGCAGCGCCGGTTTTTCAACCATGAGCCCCGACAGCGGAGAGGTAGGGATCGTCGAGACCTCCGCAGCGGTCCGATCGGGCGCGGTTACCGCGCTCGATGTTGCCCGGGCGGCACTCGATCGCATTAAAGCGGCGGAGGGAGACCTGAATTGCTTCACGGCGGTGCTGGCCGGGAGAGCGCTCGCTGAGGCTGCGGAAGTTGACCGGAAGATCTCAAACGGCGAGGATCCGGGTCCCCTGGCAGGAGTTCCTTTTGCGGCCAAGAATCTTTTCGATATCCGCGGCATTCCCACTCTCGCAGGTTCGGTGATTCGGGCCGATGCGCAGCCGCCTGAGCAGGACGCAGCGGCCATTACCGCACTCAACAAAGCGGGAGCGGTACTCGTGGGCGCACTCAACATGGATGAATTCGCCTACGGATTCACCACCGAGAACACCCACTATGGTGCAACTCATAATCCGCATGATCTGACGCGCGTAGCGGGAGGATCGTCCGGCGGTTCGGCGGCGGCGGTCGCGGCTGGAATGGTTCCGCTCACTCTGGGCTCCGATACGAACGGTTCCATCCGCGTGCCGGCGTCGTTCTGCGGGATCTTCGGCCTGAAACCGACCTACGGCCGGCTCTCGCGCCGAGGTGCATTCCTCTTCGTAAGCAGCCTCGATCACGTCGGCCCGTTCGCGCGGTCGGCGGAGGATCTTGCGGCTGCTTATGACGTGATGCAGGGCCCCGACCCGGGAGACCCGGTTTGTACCGCCAGACCGGCCGAGCTCTGTATGCCGTATTTGCGCGAGGGCGCTGACGGTCTTCGGATCGCCGTGGCGGGTGGATTTTTCGCCGACCCCGGCGCTGCTCAGGCGAATGAGGCCGTGGGGGCGCTGGCCCGGGCGCTGAAAGTGGACCGCGTGATCGAACTTCCGGAAGTGGCGCGGGCGCGGGCCGCGGCATATCTGATCACGTCTTCTGAAGGCGGTCTTCATCACCTCCCCGACCTCCGTTCACAGGCCGGCAGGTTCGACTCCAACACCCGCAGCCGCTTCCTGGCAGGCACGGTGGTCCCCGCTGCATGGGTCAGCTTCGCCCAGAGGTTCCGGAGCTGGTATCGGGAACAGATGCGCGAAGTGTTCCGGCACGTCGACGTGATCCTTGCACCGGCAACACCTTGCCCCGCGATCCGCATCGGCCAGAGCACTATCGAGGTTAACGGTGTGGAAGTGCCCTCGCGGGCCAACATAGGCGTGTTCACTCAGCCCATCTCGTTTGTAGGCCTTCCGGTCGTCACCGTGCCCATCCAGTCCCCCGGCGGTCTTCCGATCGGGGTTCAGATTATCGGAGCGCCGTATCAGGAATCGAAACTACTGCGTGTAGCGTGGGCGTTGCAAACGGCGGGCGTGGTCTCCGCGCCTGTCCCGCACTTTGCCGGGTCCGTCAAATGAGGCCGGAATTATCGCGACGGGAAGCTTTGGCGAGCCTCGCCTCTGCGGCAATTCCGCGTAGCGCGAATCCGCTGGTGACAGGCTTTCTTTATAACGGGCCAAAGAACGACCTTGGCTACAACCAATCGCATGCGGAAGGCAAGCAGGCTCTCCGATCTCTCCCCTGGGTGCGGGCTGTCGAAGAGGCAAGTGTGCCGGAAACAGTCGCCGCCGAAGAGTCGATGCGTGACATGATCTTTCAGGATGGCGCATCCGTAATCTTTGCTACTTCATATGGCTACTACGATCCCTTTGTGGTCGACATGGCACGCGAAAACCCCCGGGTCCAGTTTTTCCACTGCGGCGGTTTCTATCAGGAAGGAAAACATCCGAAGAATATCGGAATCTATTTCGGATTCATCGACGAGGTGGAATACCTTTCCGGGATGCTCGCTGGCCTTTCGACCCGCACCAACAAGCTCGGTTTCGTCGCTGCCAAACCCATCCCGCAAGTGCTTCGCAACATCAACAGCTTTACTCTGGGTGCCCGCAGTGTGAATCCGAAGGCCACTACCAAGGTCGTATTCACCGGAGACTGGGTGCTTCCCGTGCGTGAGGCCGAGGCATCGAGCGCCCTGGTCGATCAGGGGATCGACGTGCTGACGGGCCACACGGGCTCGCCCCGCGTGATCGTGCAAATGGCCGAAAGGCGCGGCGTCTTTGGATGCGGCTATCAGTTCAACCAGTCTTCCATGGCGCCCCACGGATTCCTCACCGGCGCCGAATGGGCGTGGGGAACGGTGTATCTGCGGCTCGCTGAAATGATTCACGCGGGAAAATCTGTCATGGACGGCAGAATTCCGCGGCGCCTGACCGGAACGCTTAAAGACGAATTCTGCAGATTGTCTCCCTTCGGCCCGTCGGTTCCGGAAGCGGCGCGCACACAGGTGGCCGCGGCGAAGACCGCTATACTCAACGGCTCACGCGAAATTTACCAGGGACCGATGCGTGATAACGCAGGCCGGATCGTCATTCCCGCGGGTAAGGTTCTCAAGATCCAGGACGTGGAGCTGGACCGCATGGACTGGCTCGTCGAGGGCGTCGATGGGAGAGCCAGAGGATGACCCGAACGGAGACAGTCCTCGTTCCCCTCTGCGCGATGATTGCAGGCTTATTTGTTTTTGGAATCTTTTGTGCAGCATTGGGTGTGAATCCACTGCTGGTTTATGCGTCGATATACAAGGCTGGCTTCGGGAGCTGGTACTCATGGCAGAACACCCTCGTCCGCGCCTCGCCGCTGTTGCTCACCGGGCTTTGCACTGGGATCCCGGCGCGCGCGGGAATCATCGTGATCGGGAACGAAGGCGCGGTGGTGCTCGGCGGGTTGGGCGCCACCATCGGCGGACTGGCAACGCTTTCCTTCCCCCCGTTCCTGTCACTTGGGGTAATGGTTCTGTCGGCGATGCTCTGCGGCGGCATCTGGATCGCGTTCAGTGTCGCGCTCCAGCACTATCGCGGCGTCAGCGCGGTCATTAGCGGGCTGTTGCTGAGTTACCTCGCAATCGCGCTCATGAATCAATTGATCGAAGGCCCTCTGCGCGATCCATCGAGCCTGGATAATCCGGCATCGTATCCGTTAACGCCCGACCACCGGCTTTCTTATTTCAGAGGAACTCACGTTCATCACGGCTTGATTTTCGGGCTGATCGCCTGCCTGCTCGCCTGGTTCCTGATCGAACGCACCACCTTTGGTTTTGCCCTGAAGATCTCCGGCGGAAACGTACGTGCGGCGCAACTCTCCGGTTTGCCTGTTGGCCGGCTCGTTGTTATCGCCGGTTTTCTTGGCGGTGCCTGCGCCGGCGTGGCGGGGATGGTGGAGGTCGCGGCCGTGCATGGGCGCGCGAACGAATCGCTCAACGCGGGCTATGGATACGTCGGTATTCTGGTGGCTTTCCTCGCCCGCCAGAGTCCGCTGGGCGTTGTCCTGATATCGCTCCTCGTGGGAGGTCTCGTCGCGAGCGGCGGCATGCTGCAACGCGCCCATGATCTGCCGGACGCCGCGATATCGGTCCTTGAGGGCATCCTGTTTATATCGATTCTTCTTAGCGACACGATGTACGGGCGATTCAGGTTCCCATGGGCCCAATCCCGGGAGACGAAGACCGATGCAGTTGCAGCCTGAAGGACTGGGGGTCTGGGGCATTGCCGTGGCGCTGGCCGGCGGAGCCATGCGCGGCAGCATTCCCTACATGTTCGTCAGCCTCGGAGAGTGCCTCACCGAAAAGAGCGGCAAGATCAATCTCGGCATGGAAGGCGTTCTCCTGATGGGAGCGGTAACGGCGTTTGCCGTTTCGGATTTGACCGGCTCGCCGTGGCTGGGGGTGCTTGCCGCGGCAGTGGTCGGCCTCGTACTCGGAGCGGTACATGCGTTGCTCACGCAGCAACGCGCCGTCAATGACGTCGCCACCGGTATAGCCATGATCATTTTCGGTAGCGGTCTCGCATTCTTCATCGGCAAACGTTTTGTCGCTCCCATGGCCCCGCAGTTGCCGCTGGTCCAACTCGGCGGGTGGAGTAGTGTCGGCGCGATTCAATCTGCACTGCGCATCAGTCCGCTATTCTTCATAGGGATCGCGGCGGCCTTCTTTCTCAACTGGCTGTTCACGCGCACCAGTTGGGGATTGAAGGTGCGGGCGGCGGGCGACGATCCTCAGGCCGCCCGCGCTCTCGGCATCAATGTAACCGCTGTCCGCTTCATCGCCATCACGATTGGCGGCGCGCTCGCGGCGGTCGGCGGGGCGCACCTCACGCTTTACTTTCCCGGCATCTGGTCCGAAGGCATTTCCGGAGGACAGGGATTGATGGCCGTCGCGCTGGTCATCTTCGCCAGATGGAGTCCGCGCCGGTGCCTCGCCGCAGCCCTGCTTTTCGGGGGCGCGCAGGCGCTTGGACCCTCGCTGCAGTCGCTGGGCATTACGGGCTACTACTATGTGTTCAACGCATCACCGTATCTGTTGACTTTGGGCGTCATGATCGCGACCTGCACACCCAGCCGCAGACCAGCCGGGATGCCGGGGGCCCTGGGCAAAAAATGAGCGGAGCAAAATCAGGCCCCCCTCACCTCGAAGCGCGCGGAATCTCCAAGCATTTCGGCGCCCTCAAAGCTCTTGACGACGTCTCGATCGAAATTGCGCCCGGCGCCTTCCATGCCCTGCTGGGCGAAAACGGCGCGGGCAAGAGCACCATCGTCAAATGCCTGATGGGCTTCCATCGCCCGGACGCAGGCGAGATTCTGATCGACCGGCGGCCCACTCGCATAGGTTCCCCGCGCGAGGCCCGTAGCCACGGACTCGGGATGGTATTCCAGCACTTCACACTGATTCCTTCGATGACCGTGGCCGAGAATCTTGTTCTCGCCCGGCCCAATCTGCCTTTTGTGATCGACTGGACCGCCGAGAAAAAGCAACTTCGGGCCTTTCTCGAAAAAGCGCCTTTCAGGATGGATCTCGAGGCCCGGGTGGATACGCTTGCCGCCGGCCAGAAGCAGAAAGTCGAGATCCTCAAAGAGCTCTACCTGCAAACCCGGTTGCTGATTCTCGACGAGCCGACCTCTGTACTTACGCGAAACGAAGCGGATGAGGTTTTGGGCTTTGTCAGGCGCTTGGCGGACGCGAAAGAACTGAGCGTCCTGCTTATTACCCACAAGTTCCGCGAGGTTATTGAGTACAGCGATGAGGTAACTATCCTCCGCCGCGGCCGCTTCGCGGGTGCGGGAAAGACTTCCGCCCTCGATGCGTCGCGAATGGCGGAAATGATGATGGGCGAGCCCCGGGTGCAAAAGGAAGTTGCCAGGTCCGCCGCAGCTGCCGGACGCCCGGTTCTGCGGATCGAAGACTTACGGGCGCGGGGCGACAACGGTCTGGAGGTTCTTCACGGCGTCAACCTCACTGTGCGGGAAGGAGAGATCGTCGGTATTGCCGGCGTCTCAGGCAACGGGCAGCGCGAACTGGTCGAGGTCATCGCCGGCCAGCGCCAGGCGCTCTCGGGCCGGATCACCGTAAATGGTGAGAACCACTTTCCCACCCGCGAGATGTTACGGCGTCATCAGTTCTTCACTCTGCCCGAAGAACCCCTGCGGAATGCCGCCGTGCCGTGGATGAGCGTGGCGGAGAATATGGTCTTCGGAGTCTTCGACCGGGTCCCGTTTCAACGTTCCGGATTTCTTCTCGACCGCGTTGCCATTGATCGATTCGCGCGCGAGCTGATCGCTCGCTTTTCGGTCAGGCCTCCCCGGCCCGATGCCCCGATCGGCGAACTATCGGGCGGCAATGTGCAGCGGGCTATCCTGGCGCGGGAACTCTCGGGCGGCGATGTGCGGGTACTGGTCGCCGCAAACCCGTGCTTCGGCCTGGATTTCAAAGCAGTCGATTTCATTCACAACCTCTTGTTGGAGACTCGGAATAAAGGCGCGGCGGTTCTGCTTGTGAGCGAGGATCTGGATGAACTTCTCGCGCTTGCGGAT
>CAVQYP010000007.1:0-37539 GCA_963718155.1 Terriglobia bacterium
CCTAGTGGTCGCCGAGAAAGAGCCCCTGCAGTCGTCTGCGCGCAGCAGTCCATCCTCAATCAGGAAGTGCGGACTGATCAATAACCCGTTGCCGGCGAAAGACGAGAGGGATTGATACGGCGAGTCGGCGTATCCCGTAGGCCCGAGCGGCAACAATTGCCACCAGGTCTGGCCCGCCTCGTGAAGCCGATCGATCCAGGTAAACGCCTCCGGCCCCAGATCGCCTGTGCCGTAAGGTGACGGCAACGAAGTGAGATGAAGGAGCAGGCCGGAAGCGCGATAGTCTCGCGGGAACAAGGGAAGCCCTGCGCCAACACCGGAATCGCTCATCGAACCGCCTTTAAAGGATTTAACGCGTCTACGGCACTCGGCATGGTGACAGTCCCCAGATTTCCCCGGCGTATTCCGCAATGGTGCGGTCAGCGGAAAACTTTCCCGAACTCGCAATGTTGAGGATCGCCTTCTGCGCCCATGCGTCCGGCTGGGCATACAGTTCGGCGACACGGCCGTCGGCCGCGAGGTACGAAGTCAGGTCCGCCAGATGCATGTAATAGTCGCCGTGGGTCAGAAGCAGTTCGCGCAGCGGTGCGAACAATCCCGGCTCGTTTCGGCTCAGGTGATCCGAGAAGATCAGGTCCAGCACCGCCCGGGTTTCGGGCTCGTTTTCGTAATGCCACTGAGGGTTATACCAACCACGGCTTGCGGTTACTTGCGCGGCCGTCAGGCCGAACAGAAAAAAATTCTGTTCCCCGGCTTGTTCCGCCATTTCGATGGTCGCCCCGTCCCGCGTCCCGACCGTCAGCGCACCGTTCATCATGAATTTCATGTTGCTGGTTCCGCTCGCTTCATACCCAGCGGTCGAGATCTGCTGGGAGACATCGGCAGCTGGAATCAGACGCTCTGCCAGGGAAACGCAGTAGTCCGGCAAGAACACCACCTTAAGGCGGCCGCGGACCGCCGGATCGTTATCGATCGCGTCGGCAAGATTATTGATTAGTTTGATGATCAGCTTGGCCAATCGATAAGCCGGAGCGGCTTTGCCTGCAAAGAAGAAGGTTCGCGGCCGCACGTCGAGCCCCGGATTCTCCCGCAGCCGGATGTAAAGAGCTGCAATTCTCAACGCATTGAGCAGTTGCCGCTTATATTCATGAATGCGCTTTATCTGGCAATCGAAGATCGTCTCGGGGTCTACTGTCCGCCCGGACGCCCACCGAAGCCAGTCGGCGAACTGGAACTTCGCCTGACGCCGCGCTCTTCGAAAAGTGTTCTGGAAGCTCTTATCTTCGGCAAGGAGCCTGAGCCGGCCTAGTTGATCGAGGTCGGTGACCCAGCCATCCCCGATGGCCTCTGTGATCGCGTGAGCCAGTCCCGGATTCGACAGCAACAACCATCTCCGCGGTGTGACGCCGTTAGTCTTGTTATTGAAGCGCTCCGGAAACATTTCAGCCAGTTCGCTGACAGTCGTCCTGCGCAACAAATCGGAATGAATGGCGGCTACCCCGTTTGTGCTGTGCGATCCAACGATTGCCAGATTGGCCATGCGGATCTTTCGCTCAACGCCCTCCTCCACGAGGCTTATGCGCCCGATACGCTCCTCGTCTCCCGGATAGCGGCTGCGAGCCTCGTCGAGCAGACGGCGGTTAATCTCGTAAATGATCTCCAGATGACGGGGCGCGATCATCTGGAACCACGCCACGGGCCATTTTTCCAGAGCTTCCGGGAGCAGCGTATGGTTTGTGTATCCCAGGCTTTTGGTCGTTACATCCCACGCCGCATTCCCAGTCAAGATGCCCCTGATCCAGCAGAATACGCATGAGCTCCGGAACCGCCATTGCCGGGTGCGTATCGTTAAGCTGGATCGCCGCTTTGTCGGCGAATACATTCCAATCCTCATTGACGCGGCGAAAACGTCGGACCAGATCGGCAAGTGAGCAGGCTACGAGAAAGTACTCCTGAACAAAGCGCAGCGCCTGCCCGGCGGCTGTGCTGTCATCGGGATAAAGCACGCGGGTAAGAGATTCGGCGGATAGCCTTTCAGCCAGCGCGCCGACGAAATCTCCTCTGCTGAACGCTTCAAAGTCGAAGTAGCCGGGCGACGCGGCGGCCCATAGCCTGAGGGTGTTGATGCTCTTGCCCCCGTAACCCACAATGGGGCGATCAAACGGAATGCCGATCAGAGTGGATGGCTGGCCGGCTACAACGCGCAAGCTTCCGCCGCGCAGCTCGAACGAGCAGTTGAGCTCGATTTCCACTTGCTCATTCGGGCGCGCCACTTCCCATGGGTCTTGCAGGCGCAGCCAGTTATCCGGGCTCTCTTCCTGCCATCCGTCCCGAATGCTCTGCTTGAAAATCCCGTAATCATACCGAAGGCCGTAGCCCATCGCGGGAAGCTGCATGGTTGCAGCGGATTCCATGAAACACGCCGCCAGCCGGCCGAGCCCTCCGTTGCCGAGCCCTGCGTCAGGTTCCTGTTCCAAAAGGTCGATCCAGTTGAGATTCTTCTGCCGGATTGCTTCCTTGAGCAGTGGATTGAGCAAAAGATTGGTAGCATTATTGGCCAGCGACCGGCCGATGAGAAACTCCATCGAAAGATAGTAGAGCCGCTTCGCGTTCCGAAGCTCATAGGTTTTCTCGGTAAGCACCCATCGCTGCGAGAGAATGTCCCTGACAGCGCGTGCGAAGGCCTCGAACTGATCGCGCGATGTGGCCGCGGCCAGATCCATCGCTTTATCAAACGCGAGATGCCGTTCATAGAAAGCGTTGTCGGTCCCGGCGAGCCGGATCGGGCCGCACCCGTACCGATCCAGAAGCCTGGAGATACTCTGGGAATCCGCCGCTGCGGCAGATTCCGGAACTAACTTTGTACCCATCGGGAAAAGCCTTGAGATCGAGGCGTCTTCGACTTGTCGATAGCGTCAGATTCGTGCCTGCGGTCGTTTAACTCACAGGAATGATGTCGAAGGACTCGGCTGTGGTTCTTTTTCTGCGGATCACTGGCGAGCAGTGCCGGGGCCGGTTAAAAACCTCGGCGCGTTGCCACGTTAATCAGGAGCGGTTCAGAACCGCTCCGGCAGGAAGCGCCTCCCGCGCAGTGTCCGTTCGTCGTCATACGCCCCTTTCGTGGAGCGCGCGGGCATCTTCACCTTGCTTCTCGGCACTGCTTCATAAGGAATCAGACTAAGCAGATGTGAGATGCAGTTGAGCCTGGCCCGTTTCTTGTCATCGGATCTCACAATGTACCAGGGGGTGTCCTCCGTGTCGGTCGCCTCCAGCATCATGTCGCGTGCCCGGGAATAGTCATACCAGCGAGTGCGGGAAGGCAAATCCATCGGGCTCAGCTTCCACTGGCGCAATGGATCGGTGATCCTGGCCCGAAAGCGCCGTTCCTGTTCTTCGTTGCTCACTTCCAGCCAGAATTTGATGAGAATGATGCCGGTTTCTGTGATCCAGCCCTCTAACGTCGGGCATAGATCGAGAAAGCGCCGATGTTGTTCCTTCGTGCAGAACCCCATAACGTGTTCGACGCCGGCCCGGTTGTACCAGCTGCGATCGAAAATGACGATCTCTCCGGCGGCCGGAAAATGAGACACATAGCGCTGCATGTACATCTGGCTTTTCTCACGGTCCGACGGAGCCGGCAGGGCGACTGTGCGGAACACGCGCGGGCTGACTCGCTCTGTAATTGCCCGGATTGTGCCGCCCTTCCCGGCGCCGTCGCGTCCCTCAAACAGGATCATCACGCGGAGCCCCTTGTGCTTCACCCAATCCTGGAGTTTGCAGAGTTCGACCTGAAGCTTCCGCAGTTCTGCCATGTACTCTTTATTGCTCATCCGGGCCGAAGCCTCTTTGGCGGATTTCTTTGGTTTTTTCATATGCCAGTCTCTGACGTTGCGTCATTCCATCCGGTCAATAAGCCTTGAGACCCGCGGAGAGCGCGTCCCCTCGCCTCCTGACTCCGCCTCAGACATGGGCCGGTATCAATCCCAGCAGCAGCCCCGTGTGCTGCGCGATCACCAATTCCTCGTTTGTCGGAATGACCCACGCCGATGCCTTGCTGGTCCGTGCCGATATGCGTGGTCCCCCGGCGCGATTGGCTTCCGCGTCTGCTTCGACACCCAGCCAGGCACAGGAGGCGCAGATTCGCGCGCGTATTTCCGGGCAGTTCTCCCCGATGCCCGCCGTGAATACCAGACCGTCGATACCGCCCAATACCGCGGCCAGCGCCCCGATCTCCCGGGAAGCCCGGTACACAAAGTAGTCGACGGCCAAACGAGCTCCAGGCTCGCTGCTTCGAAGAAGATCGCGCATGTCACTGCTGACGCCGGAAATCCCGAGCAGCCCGGATTGTCGATAGAGGACGGTCTCAACCTCTTTAGCAGAAAGCCCCAGCGTCTGAAACAGATATAGGACGACGCCCGGGTCCAGTGCTCCCGGCCTGGTGCCCATGCAGACGCCGTCGAGTGCGGTGAAGCCGAGACTGCTGTCGACGCTCTTACCGTCCTTCAACGCGCACAGGCTGGCGCCGCTCCCCAGATGAGCGACAATGACGCGCCCACGCGCAATCTCAGGCGCCACCTTGGGCAACGCTGATGCGATGTACTCATAAGACAAACCGTGGAAACCGTATCGCTGCACGCCGCCGTTGCGAATCTCGCGGGGCAACGGAATCAGTTCCGCGACCACCGGCTGGCCACGATGAAAGCTGGTGTCGAAGCAGGCGACCTGCGGCACACCGGGAAATCGTTCCTCGACTGCCTCGATCGCCGTGAGGTTGTAGATCTGATGTAAGGGAGCGAGTGGCGCCAGTTTACGCAGCTCGGCCAAAACCTGGCGTGTCACCACAGTTGGGCCATCGAAGCGCACGCCGCCATGTACCACGCGGTGCCCAACCCCCAGTACGCGCGCACCGCCATATTGCGATCTGGCCCATGCAGCAAAGGCGTCCAGCGCGTCGACGCTGTTCCTCACCTCCCGGCCAAGGTTCTTTTCGATAAGACTCCGGCCGTTTGCATCCTTTGCCGAGATCCGCGGCGCGGTCCCGATGCCCCCGATCTGTCCGCGTGACTCCAAACGCCATTGTTCGTCCTCCGGCTGCTGGAACACGCTGAATTTCAAGCTCGATGAACCGGCGTTGAGCACAAGCGCGTAGTCATCCACCGGCGCTCACCCGCAATCCCTTCCGGCGCGCATGAGCCGCCGCCATAGCCACCGCGCAGCTCGCGATGCGCGAGCGAACGCTGTCCGCGCGGCTCGTCAGGATGATGGGAACCCGTGCGCCAAGGATGAGGCCCGCGCTCTCAGCGTTCGCCAGGAATATGAGTTGCCGGGCGAGTATGTTACCGGCCTCGAGGTCCGGGACCTTGCTTATGGCGTTGTCGAACGCAAGCGGTGCATCCGGAATGCCGCGCGTAATTTGTCCCCGATCGGCCATCTTGCAAAGAGCTGCCGCGAGGATCGCGACCCTGGGCTTCTCCAGACCGAGCGAAACAGCCAGATCGATTGCGTTCTGACGGATATCCGATTTATCTTCGAGAGCGGGTGAAATATTGGTCGCCGTATCGGTCACGATCAGCACTTTGCAGTACCTGGGCACGTCCATGATGAAGGCATGACTGATGCGGCGCGCCGTTCGCAATTCCGCCTCGCGCGTAATCACGGCCGACAACAATTCGTCCGTGTGCAGGCTCCCCTTCATCAGCACCTCGGCACAGCCCTCGCGAATCATTTCTACCGCCTTGGCGGCCGAACCGTGGCTGTGCGGAGTGTCGATGATCCGTGTCTCGCCGAGGGCGATTCCAGCCAGTCTTGTAATGCCTTGGATTTTGGCTGCGGGGCCCACCAGGATTGGAATGATCAAGCCCTTCCGGCCTGCTTCCAGTGCTCCCGTCAATACGGTTTCCTCGCACGGATACACCACCGCCGTCGGAACCGGAGCCAGGCCGGCGCATCGCTCCAGCAGCTGTTCGTATTTTCCGGTTCCGGAATTCATCCTGCCCTCACAGTCACTCCTGGGAAACGCTCCGCCAGGCGGGTCTCCTTCAGAACGATCGTGAGCGCGATGGCCGGAGCGTTGGCAGTAAAGCGAAGAAAATTGACCGGGCCGATTGAAGTGCCATTCGATTCAGGCGGATTTGCTTCCTTGATGATCGTGTGAGGAATCATTGCCGGCCCCGATGCCACCCGCGATAATCCCGACGACATAGGGTAGACCGCGGCCATGCCGCTTCTGGCAGGGAACACAGTGGTGATTCACCAGTCGAATCGAAAGACTTTTTTTTTGACCTGCGGGGTCGCGCACTGCCGGCTCCCTTTAGTCCATCGCTTCGGGGTGCGCGATTTCCATCAACCGGTGATTATCCCGGTAGTCCACAGGGATTCCGATCACGACAGGACCCTGCATCTCCAGCGCAGTCCTCAGGACCCCGGCGATCTGATCTGCCGAAGCGATGTGGAAGCCTTTCGCGCCGAACGATTCGGCGAATTGCACGATATCGATCGGACCGAAATCGACTCCAGAGGCGCGTCCGTATCTGGCCATTTGCTGGAATCGGATCATGTCATACGCGCCATCAATCCACACCAGATGCACCAGATTGCACTTCAGACGTACTGCGGTCTCCAGTTCCATCGCGGAGTAGAGGAAACCACCGTCACCCGAGATGGAAATTACCTTGTGGCCCGGGCGGACCAGACTTGCCGCAATAGCCCATGGCAAACCTACCCCAGGAGTCTGCTGCCCATTGGCGAACAGCATCTGCCGCGGCTGAAAGCTGTGAAGATGACGTGCCAGCCAGATATGGAATGAGCCCATGTCCAGACACAGCGTGATGTCGTCCCGCAGCACGGTTTGAAGCTCGTGTACCAGGCGCATCGGGTGAACGGGAAAGCCGTTTGATGCCGCGCCGTCTGACGCGAATCTCGTTCTTTCAGCGGCGATTTTCTCCAGCAGCACCGAACCCTCGGCGGCGTTCCTTTGTTCGATATTCCCAATGAGGGAGCGAATCGTAGCCGCGATATCGCCGATAAGCTCAATTTCGGGCTGATAGTCCTTGTCGATCTCCGGAAACGTGCGATCGATGTGAATCAGAATTCGATCGCGGCCCCGATTCCATAGACTTGGTTCGCACTCGATAGGGCAGTATCCGATTGTGATCGACCAGATCAGCCTCTTCCAGGAGTTGATCGGCGAGTTGGTTACGAAAGAGGCCGATCCGGCCTCCAAAGCAATCAAAGTGGTCGCGCGAGACAACTCCCGCACCCTGATACGTACAGACGACGGGCATTTTCGTCCTGGCAAGCAGCAACCGCACCGACTCCGCCACACGTGGTTCACTGGCGCTCAGGCCCAGCAGCACGGCTGGACGCCGGGCCTTGTCGATCCACATGGCCGCGTCGCCAATTGCCCCGGTATCTGCCGGGCCGAGCACTTGAGGTCTGGCGGGAGCCAGGATCGCGGCGGTCGTTTCCGCCGACATGACATCCATTGGCGCGCCTACAAACACCGCGCCGGGGCGGCCTGATTCGGCGGTGCGAAAAGCCCTTGCTATGACTTCCGGCACGGATCCCGGTCCGTCAATCCCGATGCTGAACTTGGTGATCGGCCGGAAGAGACTCACGGCGTCCATGCTCGGGTGCCCTGCGCCGCCAATCGCAACCACCGGGTCTCCTTCCGAGGTCGCAGTCGCGAGGCCAGTCACTAAATTGGAGCAGCCAGATCCGGATGCGGCAAGGGCGACTCCTGCCTTGCCCGTCATGCGTCCGATGCCCGCGGCTATGAACGCTGCGTTTTGCTCGTGACGGCAGACGACCGTCTTGATATTGGAATCCAGCAGCGCATCGAATACTCCGTCGATCTTCGCGCCGGGAATACCGAAAACATACTCGACTCCCTGCGCCTCCAGACTCTCCACCAATAATCTTGCGCCCTTGCGCGATCCCGATCGTTCTGGAGCTGTCATCGCATCACACGTGCCGGCAGAAATGATCCCTTTCTCCGCCGCAGGCATGAACCGGCGAAGAGTGCTCTCATACACCCTTATCAACGCATTGATGAGACAGGTTAATAGCGGGATTGAGTTTTTGAGACAACGCCGCGCGTGTCAACAAGCCGTGCTCGAAACTTTCGGCACAGGCCTAGTACTACTGTGTTATAAACGGCGCGCGCAACAAAAGGGGCAGCAGGGAAGATGTTGAAGCAGGGCTCGGGCAATCCTGATGCGGATAGTGGCGATGGATTGTGGGTTATGCCGTTCGGCGCGCGTCCGGCGAACCGCGGGGCTGGAAGTGGGCAGGAATCTTCGCGGCGCGTAGCTCCAGTCGGCCGGGGCGGGCGGAGGGGGAAAAACGGCTCCGCTCGGTCACGAGGAAGCCGTAAGCGGCAATGCAGAGGGTAGCGTGATGATGGAATCCTCGCCAGCCGCGGCCCTCATAATGTCCCAGTCCCAGTTCCTGTTTCAGTTCTTCGTAGTCGCGCTCGATGATCCAGCGGTGTTTGGCTAATCTCACCAGTGCGGTCAGGCGGGTCTGCGCCGACAGAGTAGACAGCCAGTATTTGGCAGGCTCGGCTTCACCGGAAGGCCATTCGATTAACAGCCATTCCTCCGGGTACGGCTCGCTCCGCTTCTGATCCCGGTGCGCGGGCCGGATCCGAACGGCGGCAAAGCGCGACTTCAGTTGTTTTCTGGTTCCTTCCCGCCAGGCGACGATTTTCCATGCGTGAGCAGGCAACGAAAGCGCCATTTGTTTCACCGAAACCGGCTGGTGCTCCGCGTCCCGGTGCAATTTGGTGGGCGGACGCCCTCTGCCTTTCCGCCGTTTTTTCGGCAGCGGCACTTCACCGGGCTGCCACACGGTCATGTTCTCGTGAACCCCCACGACATACTGCAACTCCAGTTCGGTGATCCCCTCGCGAAACTGAGTCTCGTTGCCATAGGCGGAGTCGGCCAGGACCGGCGCCGGCGGTATCCCCTGTTCGACTGCCCGTTGAATCTGCGCGAGCGCAATCGCCGGCTTGGTTTGAAAACCGATCTCTTCGGGAACACCGGTTGCCTTACGCCGTTCCCGGTCGCTGGCCCAACTCTCCGGCAGGTATAAGCGCCACGCGACCGGCAGACTGGCGTGCTGGGTGGTCACCGACAAACTCACCGCCACCTGGCAGTTGTCCTGCTTGCCCACTTGTCCACAGTACTGACGCGCCACCCCGACCGAATGCGTTCCTTTCTTCGGAAAGCCGGTATCGTCCACGATCCAAGCCACTATCGATCCATTCCGGCTCATCGTTCCGAGTACATGCTCACGCACGCTCTCCAGCACGGCTTCGTCGCTCCAGGGCGCATCCGCTACCAGATGGTGCAGGGATTGGTGCGTCCGCCGCACATTATCGGGAGCCAGGCGCGCGGCCATCGGCTCGACGCTCTTGCGTTCACCCGGCAGCAGCAGTCCGGCACAGTAAGCCTTCATCGGCGCGCTGCGATCAGCATGCCCTGCGGCTTTCGCCAGGCCATCGTGTATGCCGCAAGGCGCTTTTCCTGTGGGCCTGGCGCAGAAGCTTGTCCCACAAAACAATTCTACATCAGTTTCGTTTTTTATAACACAGTAGTACTAGCTAAAGGCCCGCGATCCCCTTGTTCTGAAGAACCCGCACCACCACTCGCCGATTTTGCGCCTGCCCTTCCGCCGTTTTATCGTCTCCAACCTGCCGCGTCTCGCCCATCGCACCCGGAGCCAGCAGGTTGGTCAGCGGGATGTTGCCGTGCTGCACCAGTAAATTGGTGACAGCGTTGGCGCGATCTTCGCTAAGCTTCTGATTCACGGCCACACTGCCGGCTGCAGAGGCGTAGCCAACAACCTGAATGTTGTAGGCTTCGATGGTCTTGGCTTTTTCCGCCAATTTCAGAAGCTGGGTCTGGTACTGAGGATCGATGGCGACCTTACCGTTGCCGAAGTACACGGTTACTTCGTCGAGAATGTAGTAGTCGTCCAGTTGGCCAAACCGCGCAATCGCAGCGTCGATGGCCGCTTTGTTGGCGGCGATCTTCTCTTGCTGGGCAGTCAGTTGCTCCTGTTGCTGTTTCAGGGATTCGGTTTGCGCCTTCAGTTCGGCGTTCTGCTTCTCCAGGTCCTCTCTGTTTCGTTGCGTCTCGGCCTGGGTTTCATGCAGACCAGCCTGGATGGCTTGGGCTTGTTCCAGATCGTTGCCCTTGAACTTGATCAGCTTCGCCGCGAGTTGCTTTTGTGCGTCGTAGGTTCCTTCGACCTGGATTTGAAGGCCGGGAATCAAGGCGGCCATCGACATTTCCTTCCGCCGGGCCTTGAGCACCCCCTGGACCTGGCCAACCTCGGTCTGGTCTGTCAATAAGACGACGAGCCCCGGCGAATCCGCAGTCTGGACAATCACCGTGGCGCCGCTTCGCGCTTTGATCACACCCTGGATTTTGACGGTTTGCGCCGCGAGAGCGCTGCCGCCCCAGCTAAACACGGACCATGACAGAATCGCAAAGACCGCCAGTCTGGCGGCCTGATTTCGCACCATAATTCATCGCTCCTCGAAGCAATTCCAACAGGATCGAAGGCCCGCCGATGGGCACAGACAACGCCGATAGCACGGCTGAGTTGTCTTGTCCGTGGGCAAAATTGCCTTTTTCGAAGTCTGTCCCTAAACAGATTGATGATGGCATCAACCGGAATGGCGGAATTTATTTGCTTGGGGTCAAACGCCACAATTCGAGCGAGTGTGCGAACCGCTACAGTCGTAGTGGTAGAATCGAGGAATGTTATTCCCAAAACCCACGGTTCCCAGGTTTTCAGCCCTGGTTCTCGTGGTTTTCGCATTGTTTGCGGCCCAGGCGTTCGGATCGACCACCGATTCCAACGCCCGGGATAACCAGGTGGAAGCCACCAGACTTTGTTACCGAGAGGCTTGCCGTCTGGCAGGAGCGGATGGACCTGAAAGACTGGCATATTCGAGTGGAAGTAGTGCGGAGCGACAGGCTCGAACCCAAAACGCTGGGCAATATCCATTGGGATAGCGATCTGAAATCCGCCACAATCTGTGTCTTGTCTCCGGAGGATTACAAACTCCCTCACGACGCGATGCTGGACGATATGGAATTGACGATTGTGCACGAATTGGTGCACCTGGAACTGGCTTCCCTGCCGCGCAGCGACGCGAGCCGCCGGGTCGAAGAGCATGCCGTCAATGCGATCTCCTCTGCGTTACTGAAACTGGCGCCGCCGCGCCAATAGGTGGCCAATAAACGGAATGATCTGGCCGGAGCGAATGCCGAAGCATTCGCTCCGGCCAGATCTTGAGGCCGGGCCGTGTGTCGTTGGCCGTATATCGCTGGCCGTGTATTACTGTTGGCTTCGTGATGCCGTACCCCCGCTGGGGCCAAGTATCTGGACCCGTACCCGCCGCGCCATCTGGTTGATTTCAGCCTTGCTGGCATTCGGAGGGAGAGTGGTATCTGGTTGCATTGCCGCAGGCGCCGCATCCTCACCGAAACCGATGATGTGGATTGAGCCCACCGAGACGTTCTGCTTTGCCAGATACCGCTGTACGGATTCGGCGCGCTTACGGCTTAACGCCAGGTTGTAGCTTGGTGTACCGGTCGTATCTGTGAAACCGGCAATTTCCACCACCGCACCCGGCACACCCTGCACCTTCTGGGCTACCTGATCGAGGGCCGATTTCGTATCGTTCGTAAGCGATGATTTGTTCCAGGCGAACATTACGTCAGCCTTGTCGACCAGTTGGTAGTTGAGAGGCGCCACCGGAGCTACCACCGCGATATCGGTGTCGCTCCTGTTTGCTTTGGACTCCGCCAGTTGCATAGCTCGCGAAGCCGTTCCCTGGGCCTCCTGTACGGCAGTAGCCACCTGCGTCACCCGAAGGTCGGTACTGGAGATTCGTTCGTTGACCTGCGATATGTCGCTTTCATGCTTTGTCGTAAGAGCTGCGATTTTGTCGTTCGTCTGCGTCTCGAGTGCGTCTACGTGCGCGGCGACCGGTTTAACCTGATTCCGGGCATATCTTCTAGTCGCACAACCGGAAGTCGCCAACACAAACGGGACCAGACCCGTCACCAACCAGATGAGATTACCTTTTGATTTGAACATGGGTTCCTCGCTACGGCTTAACAGATGACGCCGCAGCACAGCGCTCCAGGCGACCTGAGTACGGTGTCCCGACCTGCACTGCTTCTGGCTGATCTGTACCGTCACTGAAGTGATGCGGCTTCTTTGAACCGAGCGTTAAAAGTTTCAAATTTCGGACCGGAATATATTGCCTCATAAGGCATCCGTAAGTCATCAAAATAATGGAGATAGCGGATGCAAGCTGCCACAATTCTGCTGGTTTGCGCACTGCCTGCGGCCGCCCAGCAGGCAGCCACGATTCGAGCTGATGTCACCCTGGTTGAACTGCAGGTGAAAGTCGTTGACAGCGAGGGTCATACAATTTCCGGTCTCACTAAAGATGCGTTTCGGCTCTTCGTGGACGATGTTCCCCGGGAAATCGCGTCCTTCCAGGGAGAGGACGCACCAGTAACTGCCGGAATCGTTATCGATAACAGTGCCAGCATGGCCCCCAAACGAGATGAAGTCGTAGCTGCCGCGCTGGCGTTCGCGCGCGCCAGTAATCCCAAAGACCAGATGTTTGTTGTGCACTTCAACGATCACGCGCGCCTGGGCCTGCCATCGGACACGCCGTTCACCGGGAAGTGTCGCCGAACTGGAGACCGCGGTCGCCGCGTTTTGATCTTGGTGGAACTACGGCGTTTTACGACGCGCTGCTGCTGGCAGAAGCGCAGTTTCGGCGCGCCGCTTATTCGCGAAAGGTCCTTCTCACCATTACGGACGGCGGCGATAATTCGAGTCACGCCACGCTGGCGGAGGCGCTGGGTGGCGCGCTCAGTGCGGGTATCATCGTTTACTCCATCGGGATCTTCGACGAAAACGATCGGTACCGGAATCCTCAGGTGCTGTCGAAGATTGCCCAGGACACCGGGGGCGAGGCGTTCTTCCCTAAACAGGTTGCCGATATCACTGCGATCTGTCTCGCGACCGCCGGCGAAATCCGTCAACGGTACGTACTCTCCTTCAATAGCGGCGTAGAGGACGGCGCCTGGCATCGAATTCGGCTGACGGCGAGCGATCCGAAATACGGCGCATTGCAGGTCCAGACGCGAGCCGGCTACACCGCCCGCCAGCCAACGGGGTCCGCCAATCGGTTAGCGCCCCGCTGACCACAGTAACGTTGAGCACAACAAAATAAGTCGCCGGATACACGTCAACATCAACATCTCTGTACGGGAAATGAGTCGCCATGCGGACGGTCACCCTCGTGACGTCGACGCTGCCGCCGAACTTGCCTTCTCCCGCGCTGAGTGAACGAGTTCGCAACAGACAAGCGCATCCGAAGACGACAATCCCGATGAAAGTTTGAACCAGGGGGAAAACAGAAAGCCATGCGAACAAATCGGATTTTGATTTTGGCGGCTCCGTCCGCAGTGTTAGTGCTGGCCTGCGTATGGGCAGTTGGCGCAAGGGCCGATGACACTCAGATCAGGGGAATGATCATGTCCCGAACCGGCGAAACACTGTTAGTGACCGGACAAGCCGGGAAGACCACGGTGGTGCTCACTGCCGGCACGAGAACGAAAGATGACCGGGGACTTTTTGGACTGGACAAAGAGCATATGGCCGACACGGTACTGATCCCCGGCCTCAAGGTCAGAGTAGACGGAGCGAAGGATAGCAGCGGCCGGTTGGTTGCCAAAACCATCACGGTTGACGGCGATGACCTCGAGACCTCAGAGATGATCCAGGCCGGCCTTCACCCTACTGCGCAGCAGGTAGAAGAGAACGTGCGCGTCCTCGAGGCTCACAACAAGAGCATTGCCGCGGGTAAACAGGGCATCCAGACGAATCGTAAGGACATCGACGCCCTCGCAGCCAGCCAGAGCCGCGATGCTGCAAACCGGGAGGACCTCGCCGCCCGCCAAAAGAAACTGGAAGAGTCTATCAAAGACATTCAGGACACCACGGATCGGTTTTCGCAGCTTACCGACTACGACGTAAAAGGTGAGGCTACTGTGAAATTCAACATCGGCAGCACGACGATTTCCGCCGAAGGCGAGAAGCACCTGAAACATCTCGCGCAGGTTGCGCTGGGCACAAAAGGATACATCGTCGAGGTGAAGGGATTTGCCGATGCCAGTGGCGACGCCCTCATGAACGAAAGGCTCAGCGAGGAGCGCGCGAAGCGGGTGGTTGCTTTCCTCATGCAGCAGGGCAATGTGCCGGTGCGGCATATTGTGGCGCCAGGCGCATTAGGTGAATACCAGCCGGCAGCCTCGAACGAGACTAAGGCAGGGCGGGCCGAAAACCGTCGTGTTGAAGTCAAGATTCTGGTTAACAAAGGCATTGCTGGTGCATGAACTGCCGGTCGAGGCGGGAGCAGTAGTAAGAGCAGTTTATGACCGGGCCATTCTTCGCGGAATGGCCCGGTCAATTTCCAGGAGTGCGAATGAACGCAAAATCTCTCAGCATGCTCATCGTTCCGCTGTTGACGGCGAGCCTTGGCCTGAATGCAGGCCAATTGGTTCAGGTGACTTTGGAGGGTACGAGCGGCGTGAGCAACGGGACGTATGACGTCCTGCCTTACGAGCTCTCAATCAACAGCCAGAATTTCCTTGCCGAGTGCTACGATTTTTTTGACACCGTCACGGTCGGCGAAAGCTGGGCCGCCAACATAGACACACTGGCTGAAGCTGCCACGTCCGGCATGTTCTCGGGCAATCCGGGAGCGCTGCAGGGGTACGAACTAATCGGCGTTCTTTCGACGCTGGCACTGTTCGGGGCACAATCTCAAATCGACATCCAGGAGCTCCTGTGGAACGTCTTCGATCCGGATTGGTTCGCCCTTACCTCCGGAATGACCTCCGAACTCTCGCTCGCAAATGCTGAGATGCCTGTCTTCGACTTCTCCCGCGTGGAATTCATCGAGCCGTTGCAGGGCGAAAGCGTTCAACCGTTCGTGGTGTTCAGCACTCCTGAGCCCGCAAGCTGGCTTCTGATTGCTATCGGACTGAGTGCCTTGGCGTTGATCGCATCGCCTTCGCTCAGACACTCCGACCGCGCTTTCGAAGCCCGGTCAACGCCAGTGCCATGAAGCAGCCGGCCATTAACAGAACGGTCGATGGCTCGGGAGTCACCGTCGGTGTATCGGCCAACTCGATTCCCGGCAGCGTGCCGGGTCGCTGTCGGACTCGATACTCGTGCTCCGCCGGGACAGTTCAATGAGCATTGCCACGCCGCTTGCAACACTCTCGGTCAATCCGTTGGACTGGTCGGCCGACTGGGCGTGGGGCCTCCCATTGATCGTGCTGACCGTACTCTTCCATGTCTCGGGACTCGGGGTCATCAGCCAGAGAGTGGTTCACGGCAAGGTCGGCCGCATGATTGAGCACCGTCACCCCAAGGTCGCGTTCGTGGTCGTGGTGGGCGCCACCACGTTGTTAGCGGCTTGCCTGCACGGGATCGAGGCAGGCATCTGGGCTTTGGCCTACCGATTTCTCGGCGCTATAGGTGACTTCAAGTCCGCTATGCTCTATTCGCTGAACGCGATAACCAGCTACGGTCACACGGATCTTGCTCTCCCGAGCCGCTGGCACCTCATGGGAGCGATTGAGGCGCTGAACGGATGGCTGCTGTTCGGACTGACAACCGCCTTTCTGTTTGCAGTAATTGAGAAGGTCTGGTCATCAGGCGGTCGGTCCGAGCACCAGTAGAGCCGGCAGCCGGTCGGCTTCTGACGCACCCACATTCACCCACCCTTGATGCTGCGATACTGTGCCACCAATGTAGTCGCGATCGCGCCATGCAGAATAACGACAGGCCAAAGCAGAAAGCCATGCACAGCGGTGAAGCCTACCCACGCGAACAGGATAGTCACCCCGGCATTGAATACCAATAGAGCCGTCACACCGCGGCGCGATGCTGTGGGCGTCGAAGGCAGACAGGAAATCCCCAGCGCAAGGAGCCCAAACCCTGCAAAGCGAGCGAGCGGTACGCCTGTTCCCTCAGGCTTCGCTGCGAACAACAGGACACACAACAACGCGGGCGCAGTCACCAAGGAAACACCTACGATAATTTCGAGCCACGACGCCATAACGGCAATTCGGCGGAGCATAGTCTTCTCGCTTCGTACGAACTCACGCTAAGGTTGGACTCCCGAGGCCGCAGTGTGGATCAGCATGATCATGAAAGGTGCATGCCTGCTTACCTGGGAACACTTGCAAGTGGACGCGCTGACCCCACCGGGCTGTCGCTCGCAAATAAGTGGGCCCACCAACGCTTCGCAATCCGGCTTTCACTCTGATCGCCGAAGCCTGATTGCCCGGAAAGCCAGGTGACTGGATCATGCGTGCACGCTGCAGCTAGCGACGGAACACCGCCACCGACCGCGGAAGCCGCCGCCGCCACGGTTAAAACCACCAAATCCGCGATCGCCGCCGAAGCCTCCTCCACCGCCGAAGCGTCCACCGCCGAAGAGCCTCCACCGGAGCGAAAGTTACCCCAACGCTGTGAGCCGGACTCTCTGGCGGAGTGGTCGCTATCCAACGACGAGCGCTCGCTATCGAATGCACTCGAAGACGAAGGGGCGTGCCAGCCGCTGTCGGAATGCTGCTGCCATCCCGAACCGGCGCTGGATTTATAAACGTTTCCATCATGGTCGGCATAGACATTGTTATCGGAGTAGCCAACGCCGTTCCCGGTGTGCGGATTGTATGCGTAGTGTTCGCTGCCGCTGGCAGACTGCCCGGTATAAGCGTTACCCACCGTGCCCGCCGCACCACCGTGAACGATTCCGGTCGAAGGATTATATGAGGCACCTCTCGCTCCCGACGCATAGTTTCCCGTGTAAGCATTGCCGACGGTCCCGGCTCCCCCCTCGTATCGGGCGCCGGTATTTGCGTTCACGCCGGCAGTTTGTGCCCGTGCGCGGTAGTTGCCGGTGTAGGCATTGTAGTTACTGCCGGCCCTCGCGACACCGGTATTTCCGGTTGCCGCATTAGAGTAGCTGCCCCGCGCAGCTTGCCCGATGTTGCCGGTGTAAGGATTTGCCCAGGCAGCCCGAGTTCCCGAGTATGCTGTGTTGCCCCAGTGTCCATAAACGTTGGCGGCGGCAGCGCCTCCGTAACTACCCCAGCCCCACGCGGGAACTGCAGCACCCCATCCCCAGGCGCCGACCGGTCCCCACCACGGGCTGCATGCGGCACCTACGGCCATTCCCAGTCCAAACCCGAGGCCCCAACCCGCTGCCGCGCTCCAGCTGAATGCTGCGCCGACTCCGTACGTATAAGGAGCCGGTACCCAGAAACCTGCCGCGATATAAGGCGGATATGTCCATCCTGTCCCGTACACGACGACACCGTCAGACGAAACCACCGTGCCGTAGTAACCAGGCGTGTAGCCGACATAGACGGTTGTCGGTGTCGAGCTATAGACATACGCGTAGACAACGTAGTGAATCGGGCTCTCCGGAGGAATCGTATAAATCGCGGCAGGCACCGAGGTCGCTACCGTCCACGGCCCGCCGGCCGCGGGTGATGTAAACCAGACACCATTCTCGACGGCATAGTAGGACCTGGGGGCGACTTGAATAACCGGCGTCGTGCGTATTCACGGCATAAGTCAGAGCGGTGTCAGGGATCGGCTGGAAATCGGGAGCGCCGTGATAATTCACCTGAAGCTTAGCCGCATTGCGGGAAATGGCCGCTGTCTGGGGAATCTGGTTGGCGATCACCGCCTCCTTCGCCTGCGGCGTGCCCGGTACGGACACCAGGACACTGGCCTTGGGGTTGGAGGGCGGAATTTTGGCGAAGTCGGCAGGCAGACTGCTTCCCGGCACATACGACCAGTCGCCATTCTGCAGCGTATTGGACACGAACCATCGCCCGGCCGCCAGGACGTAATACATCTGGCTCGACGTGTCCATGAAAATGTCATTGCCGCTGTTCGAAACGTAAAGGAGAGTCGTACCAGGTATCGGCACGAGCTCCGGCTGCCCCTGGCTGAGCAACAACTCGGCGGGAGTCATGCTGACGTGTACGGTGGGGGCTTCCCCGTCCTCGTAGGCGTCTTTCAGGGATTGATCCGGGTTGCCGAGGACCTCATTCTGATGGTTCGCGGCGGCCGCTTCCCGGAATTTGTCGAGCGCTTTCTCGGCTCATGACTCGCCTGGGACCAGGGCCCCGACAACTCGGCCGCCTGCACCCAGCCGTCCATCAGACCCAGATAATACATGTGCTTCGACGGATCGAAAACGATCAGCGAGCGCGTGTTCACGATTTTCTGCAGGTTGTCCTGCAAAAGGCCCAGCGATGGCTGCCCGTCAATCAGGGCAAGAACGGCGGGCGCGCTGCTGAAAATGATGAGCGGCACGTCGTTCTTCACCGGGTATTTTTTCTGCTGAGCGACAGCGGACGTCGTCGCCAGCGAGGTCTCCAGCATATCCAGCGGAATAGTCTGGCTCCACGACAGATCGGCCCTGAGGGTTTGGGCGTACTGTGAACCGTTGTTGGGCGCCGACGGAAACTTGAATTTCGTAAGGTTGAAGCCGTCTAAAGTGACCATTCGGTTAATCTTGTCTACTTCTGGTACGAGCTGTGAACCAGATCACGCCGTATGTCGTATCGCTCGCCCCCTGAGCCTTTACAGAAACGGCCGCGTAGGCGTTCAACATATTGCCGGTCCACGAGTCAAGTTGTGGCTGGTAAACCTTGATCGTCGCTCCCGCCGGAGATGCGACCCGGCGAGGCCAGGGATCGTCTCCCGCAGTCGCAGCAGCGTTGATTGTGGTCTGGCCGATCGCAATAGCCGGAGGATTGACGACCAGACACGTGATAACAATGCCAGTAAGTGTGTATCTGAGAATGTTCGCCGTAATCATATTGCACCAGCTTTTTGGCTGTGTTCGCACCTGGGTAATCCAGGGAAAACTCTCCATTAGTCTGGATGTGTTTTCTGACCGGGAAGGTGTTTGAAAAGAGCTCCCTGACGGAATTCGCGTCAGATGTGGGGAAGCATTAAGATGGAAGAGAAAGAGATGCGACGAAATACCTGCGGAGTTCTTGCGGGGGAGCGTGCGCGTCGCGCCTTGCACCGTGGTTGAATGGCGCTAACAGCTGCTCAAAACACCTTTGGTAACTCATTTGGAATCAGCACTCGCCCTTCTGAGCCGCGACTGTAAAGGAGCGGAAAGAAGCCTTGTTCAGTAGCCCGAAAGGAACGTTGATGAATAAACCCCAGTCCAGCGTCGAAACTCGTCCCATCGTCTTTCAGACGCTGAGACTCCCGGGAAAATGAGAACGCCGGTCGCATTGCTCGCGACGCTGGCAACGCCGTCTGGAGACATGCCGACATAAGATGGACCTTGCGGCATCTGTCAAAACACGTCGCCTCTGGTTCGACGCCGATGCGCATGGGAAGGGGATCGCGATCATATTTTCGCGACCGAAGGCAACGACGACGCATCCACGGTCTGAACGCAAAACCGAAACCGGCGTCAGATTCGCGAACGCTGATCGAGAAGGCGGGACACCGGAATCGGTGTGCCCAGCGATTTCGAGTCACGGCCGGAACTCAACTATCTTCCGCGTAGATTCAATAACTTACGATCTTCCCGGCCCCAATCCCCTTTTCCATCTGCTACTAAAGAGCCGAGGAACTCTCTATGTCGCCAGCCGAATCCACGCCCCAAACAAAATCCACCGGGCCCCGCACTCCCGAAGGCAAAGCCATCGCCAGCATGAATGCCATGCGCCACGGCCTCACCGGACGCGTCGTCGTCCTCCCCACCGAAGACATGAACGTCTACCGCGCCTTCTGCAAAGAGCTCATGGCCGACCTCGCTCCCGAAACTCCGCTCGAGCGCCAATACGCCCAGACCTTCTGCGACACCCAATGGCGTCTCAACCGCGCCCGTTCTTACGAAGACAGCATGCTCGCGCTCGGCCACTTCGAACACGCCGCTTCCTCGGTGTCGAACATCCCCGAAATCGCACGCCGCCCTGACCGCCGCCAAAGTCTTCCGCGAAAACTCCAAAGCCTTCGTCAACCTCAGCCTCTACGAACAGCGTCTGCAGCGCGCGCAGAAGGAAGCCCTGCGCCAGCTCGAAGAACTCCAGACCAAACGCCGCGCGGCAAGAAGCAGGAGCTGCAATCCGAAGCCGCCCGCAACCTGCCACGAAATGAAAGCCCAACCCGCCGAACCCACTCGGACAACGCCCCCGGCCAGTTCGTTTTTTCGACCGCCGAAATCGAGCGCGAACTCAGCCGTCCCGGCCCCGCGCCACGACGCCGAAGACCGACGAATCCCCGCTCAAACAAGCCGCCTGAACGCAGTACATGAACAGAGTAAAGTGGATGCGAGGAACAACGAAACCATGGCCGCCGGGACGACAATCGACACCGAACTGAAAACCATCACCAGCTTCGCCGCCGGCAAACCCTTCGCCTCTCAATCCAACCGCACCGGCATCGTCTGGAATCCCGCCACAGGGGAACCGCGCGCACGCGTCGGGTTCGCCAGCGCCGTCGAGGTCGATGCCACCGTCGCCTGCGCCCTCGAAGCCTTTCCTCACTGGCGCGCCACGCCCCTCTCGCGCCGCGCCGAAATCATGTTCGCTTTCCATGCCCTCGTGCAGGCCAACAAGCGGCAGCATCGCCGAACTCATCACCCTCGAACACGGCAAGACCCTGCCCGACGCCCTCGGCGAAGTCGCGCGCGGCCTCGAAAACATCGAATTCGCCTGCGGCATCCCCAACCTCCTCAAGGGCGGCTTCACCGAACAGGCCAGCCGCGGCATTGACGTCTATCAGCTCCGCCAGCCGCTCGGCGTCGTCGCCGGCATCACCCCGTTCAACTTCCCCGCCATGGTGCCGCTCTGGATGTTCCCCAACGCCATCGCCTGCGGCAACACCTTCATCCTGAAGCCATCCGAGAAAGACCCCAGCGCCTCGCTCTTCCTGGCCGAACTCATGCAGCAGGCCGGCCTTCCCGACGGAGTCTTCAACGTCGTTCAGGGAGATCGCATCGCCGTCGATCGCCTCCTCGAACATCCCGACGTCGAAGGCCATCAGCTTCGTCGGCTCCACACCCGTCGCGCAATCGATTTACGAAACCGCCACCCGCAACGGCAAGCGTGTGCAGGCTCTCGGCGGCGCAAGGAATCACATGCTGGTGTTGCCCGATGCGGATATCGGAATGGCCGCCGACGCGGCCGTCTCCGCCGCCTTCGGATCGGCCGGCGAACGTTGCATGGCGATCTCGATCGTGGTCGCGGTCGATACCGCCGCCGAGCCGCTGCATCGCGGCGATTCGCGAGCGCATGGCGAAGATCAAGATCGGCCCCGGCAGCGAGAGTGATAACGAGATGGGCCCGCTGATCACGCGCGAACATCGCGATCGCGTAGCCTCTTATCTCGATATCGCGGCGTCCGAAGGCGCCACCATCGCCGTCGATGGGCGCACTCATCCTGCCAGTTCGCGCGAAGGTTTTTTCCTCGGCACATCGCTGCTCGATTCCGTCGAACCAGGCATGCGCTGTTACGAAGACGAAATCTTCGGACCGGTGCTCGGCGTCGTCCGCGCCAAAACTTATGCCGAAGCGGTCGGCATCGTCAACCGCAATCAATACGGCAACGGCGCGGCGATCTTCACGCGCGACGGAGGCGCGGCAAGGCAATTTCAGTTCGACGTGGAAGCCGGAATGGTAGGCATCAACGTGCCGATTCCCGTCCCCGTAGCCTGGTATAGCTTCGGCGGCTGGAAGGCATCGCTGTTCGGAGACTTACATATGTATGGGCCTGAGGGAATCCAGTTCTACACGCGCGCAAAAGTGGTGACGAGCCGGTGGCCCGATCCTTCTACAAGCAGTGTAAATCTGGGATTCCCTCAGGTCAGGTGACTACGTGGTGACTGAGACGTGGAACTTAATGCTTGAAATCGAGGGCCGTCTTCGTACCGCCGATCTGGATTTCGTCAACCAGATCTTTGCCATCGACATGTTTGGACTGGACGATCGTTTCCGCGAACTTCGTGGGCATTTCCTGCACCGTGGCATCCGCTTCGAGGCGCTTACCGTTGCTCGCGTTCACGAGAGTAACCTTCGCACCCTTCGTACTTCAGTTGGTACTGCCCGGCCGGAACCTGCACCGCGCCAAGCACTGCCGGGGATCCGAATGTCACGTCGTAAGATTTGGCACCCGCGACCGACAACCCGGCCACGGCGAACAGCAGAATAAGTTTTCTCATGCAGATAAGATGCTGAAATAATCGCAAAGGTTGCTCTTATACGTGTAAAGTTACGTATCGGTTGGATTAAGAATTTGGATGGAAATATGAAACGCTTGTTACTAATGTTAGCTATCGCACTGCCACTCTGGTCGCAGGTGAATACTACGTCCGGCGACTTCACCGTCGAACCGGCGACGCTTGTGTCGCTCGGCTTCGAATGGAAGATATCCGGCGACGATAACCGCAACGCGTCCGTCGATGTGACCTATCGAAAGGTAGGCGACTCACAGTGGCATAAGTCGCTGCCGCTGATGCGTCAGCAGCGCGAGCAGATCGGTGTCGCGCCCGGGCCCGGCGCCGCCAACTGACGCTGAGCCGCGCTATCCGCTCTTCAAATACACCGCGGCCAACATGTTTACCGGCAGCATCCTCAACCTTGAGCCCGATACCAGCTACGAGTGCCGCTTCACTCTGGCCGATCCCGATGGCGTCACCGGAACCACCACCAAAACAGTAACTGTCCGCACGCGCAAAGAGCCAATGCCCGCCGAAGGCGGTAAGACTTACCACGTCTATCCCGTCGATTGGGATAAGCCCAAACAGCAGCCCGCCTTCACAGGTCTTATGGCCGCTTACTACATGGGCTCCGCGCACTTCGATTACGAAAACGCGTTCCCGCCGCGCGTGCAGCCCGGCGACGTGATTCTCGTCCACGCCGGTCTCTACGTCGGCGACCGCTACCACTACATGAATGGCGCGCCGCGCCCAGGCTATCTCGCCCTCGGCAATCTCTTCGACGGCACTTACTACCTCACGCAGAGCGGCACGGCGGAGAAGCCGATCGTGATCAAGGCCGCGGGCGATGGAGAAGTGATCTTCGACGGCGCCGGCTGTCAGACCTTCTTCAACCTGATGGGCGCGAACTACAACTACTTCGAAGGCATCACCTTTCGCAACACCAACGTGGCGTTTCTGCTCGGCATCAAAGGCATCGCCGGTTCAAGCGGCTTCACTCTCAAGCATTCAAAGATCTATGACGTCGGCCGCGTCGTGCAGGCCGATTGGTCCGGCTCGAAGAACTTCTACATCGCCGACAACATCATGATCGGCCGCCACGATCCCAATAAGATGATGAGCTGGACCGGCGCGATCTGGTCTAAGTTCCCCGACTACCCCGAGCTGCTCTCATCCGAATACGCCGTCAAGGTCTACGGCCAGGGCCACGTCGTCGCTTACAACTATGTCGCCCACTGGCACGACGGCATCGATATCGCGACTTACGGAACTCCCGACGGCGCGCCGCAACGACATTCCCGACCGCGTGCCGCTCGCCATCGACTTCTACGACAACGACATCTTCAACATGGGCGACAACTGCTTCGAGACCGACGGCGGCGCGCGCAACATCCGCGTCTTCCGCAATCGCTGTTTCAACTCCGCCTCAGGCGCGCTCAGCGTGCAGCCGATGTTCGGCGGACCCGTCTACTTCTACCAGAACCTCGTCTACAACTCGCCCACCGGATCTCTGAAGTACATCGAAGGCTCGTCGGGAATCTACACTTACAACAACACCATCATCGGCGAAGGCCGCGCCGGCCCCGCGTCGAACGAGACCTTTCGCAACAATCTGATCCTGGCCCAGGGCGCGTTCGATCCCGTCTTCGCGATCACCACTTACACCAACTACACGACGTCCGACTACAACGGCTTCCGCCCCAACCCCGGCGTGGCCGATTCCTTCGAATGGAACTCGCCCGCACTCGGCGTGGCCGCCGATTTCGTAACACACACCAGTCACCCGCCGCTTCAAAACCATGAAGGAATTCAGCGACGCCACCGGCCAGGAAAAACACAGCGTGCTCGTCGACTACGACATCTTCACCAACGTGCGAAGCCCGACATGACGGACCCGCAGCACGTCTATACAACCGATGGTTTCGATTTCCGGCTGAAACCAGGTTCGGCGGCGATCGACGCCGGCATCGAACTACCAGGCATCACCGACGGCTTCACCGGACGCGCCCCCGACCTGGGCGCTTATGAAACGGGAGTCCCGATCCCGCACTACGGCCCAAGATGATGCCTTACTGAGCCGTGACCGTAAGGGAGCGGTAAGAAGTACTAGTTGAAAACGATCCGGTCCTTTTTCGCGTCGAGGTTGGCGCTCGCGAGCCCCGGCACTTTCTTCACATCATCGAGGGTTTTGAAATCGCCATGGTCCTTCCGATACTTCACGATCGCGTCGGCCTGATCGGCCGTGATTTCCAGAACGCTCGCAATCTCGGCCGAAGGCGCCTTGTTCGTATTCACCTGGCCGAAATTCTTCGCAAGGTACTCGTTGATGGTCTTGATCTGCTCGTTCGTCGCCGATGCGCCGCGCGAGACCATGTCGTCCACAATGTAGCCCCAGCCCTCTTTGGTCGCCCGGCGGCCGGCGATCAGGTCCACGCCGTGGCATGCGCCGCACACGTTTTCGAGAACGTCCTTACCCTTGCCTTCGGGAAGGTCCTGCGCATACATCGCCGGCGCGAGGGAAGAAATCAGAAGAGGAAGAATGGCCAGAATCGGACGCTTCATAGTAACTTATATCGTACCCCACAGCCTCGCCGACGCGATGTCGCACCCCTCGCGCAGCGCCTTCAGCTTGAGCCACACCACCGGCTCGATCACCCATTCGCGGCCCGTGAACGTGCCGAATCCGCAATCCGCCCCGGCGATCACGCGCTCGCGGTCGCCCACCGCGCGCCACAGCCTCCAGAATGCGCCGCGCCACCACCTCCGGATGCTCCACGATGTTCGTGGTCGAATCGATCGTCCCCGGCACCAGCGCCATCTCAGCCGGCAGCGGGTTGCCGCGCAGCGCCTCGTATTCGTGCTGATGCCGCGGATTGGCGAACTCGATACTCAGCGCCCCCACGTTCGCCTGGTAAAGCACGGGCAGAATGCGCGCCAGCGGAACATCGTGCAGATGCGGACCCTCCCAGTTTCCCCAGCAGCAATGCAGCCGCACGCGGTCGCGCGGAATCCCTTCGATCGCGAGATTGAGCGCGGCAACGTGCTTCTCCGCGGCCTTCACGAACTGCTCGTCGGTGAGATCGCGATAGAACATCGCCCGGTCCATCGCCAGATCCGGCGAATCGATCTGCAGCACGAAACCGGCCTCGTGAATGGCCCGGTATTCCTTGCTCATCTGCCGCGCGAGCGCCGTCAGATACGCTTCGTGCGAATCGTAAAACGCGTTGAACATCGTGGTCGAAATAATGCCGGGCGAGGGCGCGGTCATGAAGCATTCCTTCAAGCCGCCCACCGCTTTCGCCGCGCTCTTCAACCGCTCGATCTCCCGCGCGATCGCCGAAGTGTCGACGTAATTCAACTCGCCCTGCGCCTCGGGAGCATTCTGCATCCGGCTGCGTTTCGGAAAACGCCGCATCAGGTCTTCCACCAGTTCGGGGTACTCTTCGTAATCCCGTCCGCGCCGCCGTTTCGATTCGCCGGCGAACCCGGTCATGCGCTGCGGCACGTAAGTCTGGAAGCCCACCCGCTGCTGTTCGCCGTCGTTCCCGATATCGATGCCCGCCTTCACCTGCTCTTCGACAACGTGCCGCACCGCGCGGTCCATCTCCCGATCGAGCTCGGCTTTGTCGATCGCGCCGCCTTCCTCGCGGCTGACCAGAAGGCTCGAAAGCGCAGCGTTACGCGGCAGGCTGCCGACATGCGTGGCGAGAATACGATCACGGCTGAGGATCATGGCAAGAACACCAGTGTACTTCTGTATACTGTCGAACGAGGCACATCCCTATGACATACTTTCGCATCGCAATCCTGGCAGGTTGTTTCGCATTGACTTCAGTCGCATGGCAGGCGGATAACGATCCCGACCGCGCCGTCAAAGGCGGCAATTTCCCCGCCGGCTGGATGGTCCGGCCGGATCGCGGTACGGCCGACCAGCTGAAATTCAGCATCACCGGCGGCGTATACCACTTCGCGATGGGTTCCGCCGGCACCTTCTATCGCAGCGACTGGACGAAATCCGGCGACTTCAAATTCTCCGCGCGCCTGACGCAGAAAGCCGCGCCTCGCACCCGATCTCCTATGGATTAATGATCGGCGGCAGCGATCTCGCCGGAGCCAACCAGACTTACTCCTACTTCCTGGTGCGCAATCAGGGCGAGTTTTACATCGCCAATCGCGAAGGCGACAAACGCCCGATCGCAGTGATGAACTGGACCGCGAACCCGGCCATCGTCAAACAGGGCGACGACGGCAAGCAGACCAATACGCTGGCGATTCAGGTCCAGGGCGATAACGTGATCTTCTCGGTCAACGGCACGGAGGTCAACCGCCAGCCGAAGAGCAAGCTGCACGCTGACGGATTATACGGATTCCGGATCGGCCACAACCTCGACGTGGACGTGGATCAGATCTCCACTCCGAAATAAGCTCAAAGCTTCAGCCACTCGAAGGGGAACATCTTGCCGGCGACGGCGGAGTTGAGTTTGACCCCGGCCAGTTCCGCCGCGCGCGCCAGCGCCGGGTCTCGCCCTTCGGCGAGATCAAGCGGTGTGGGGAGTACGATCTCGTCCGGCGCCACGCCATGATGTTCCAGACTCTTGCCGTCTTTCATGATCAGATCGGCGTCGGTCACCGAGAAGGAGTAGTAAATCTGCGTGTCCGTCCCCTGGGATTCCGAGTAGCCGCGCGCCTCCATCACGCTGCCCGAGCTGACGTCGCCGATTACGACGCCCCTCTTCTCCAGTTGAATGACGCGGGCAAAAAGCTCGGCAGCGGACGCGGAACCGGCATCTACCAGAACATAGATCCGGCCGGAGAATGCGCTGCCGCCCCGTGGTCTTCGCCATCTGGGGCTTGAGTTCCTTGCGCCCGATGCGGTCGGCGATTTTGACGTCGTGATCGAAGACGTTAGCCAGCATCCGCTCCAGTGTCACGACCAGCCCACCGGGATTGCCACGCAGATCGAGGATCAGTGCGGGGTATTTGTGCACAATCGCGAACATCCGGTCGACCTGATCGTCGGTCATGTCGAACTCGGGCATCTTCCAGATCATGGCCCCCTCGGATTCCGAGTAACGCTGCCGCACGAGGTGATCGGCGGTTTCGTCTTCCCGGATCAGCTGCCAGATATCTGAATCGCCGTCATGGCCCGCGACGTCGAGCACCCTTTTCTGCTGTTGCCGGAAGGGCTGGACGACCACCTCGCGCGTCGCCCCGGCCGGGTCGCGCAGGGCAAGCCGCGACACGTCCTGCGGCGCGATGGCGTTGAAAACATAGGTCATCTTCCAGAGCGCATCGCGCGTCACATCGAAGGTGTTCCAGGCGAGCACCTGATCGCCCGGATGCACCTTCGATTCCGCATCCGTGCCCGGGCGCACGCGCGCGATGAAAGCCTTGTCGCCGTACATCTGCACGCGGAAGCCGTAGTCGTTGCGGAACGGCCGCGGGGGCGGCCGGAAGAAAGTGTGCGAGTCCTGGAGGCCGTCCAGAAAGCCGGCGACGACGCCGAAGCCCTGCGGAGAGCGAAGTGGCGCGGGCCATCGATGCGTCGAATTCCTTGTAGCGGGCGTCGATATCGAGTCCGTGAAACTTCGGATCGTAGTAGTGTTTCTTCAGTTCGTTGTAAGCATCGCGAAGCATCTGCCGGGCGCGATCATGGTTGATCTCGGTCCATGGCCGAGGGCGCTGCTGTCCGACGGACAAGGAGGCGCTGACCGCGAACAGCGCCACGGCGAAGACCGGGTTACGACACATAAATGTGTGAATAATAGCACAAATCGGAGTGGAATTGGCCGGGCGCGGCGCTCCGAAAATACGGGCTAATCTTTCGGTTCGCCGTTCATCCGCAGCACTTCGCCGTTGGGCCGCTTTCCCATGACGAACATGCCGGCTTTCTCGCCGTTCTTCATGGGCCGGATGGTGATCGTGATCTTGTCGCCGGGCTTAAGAGTGTTGCGCGTCCAGCCGCGCCGGTTCAGATAGTTCGGGCTCATCCCTTCGGCGCCCCACGTATCGACGCCGCCCTGACTCGTTCGGCACATCGACCCACACCCATGTGTGCGGATTGGTGTAGTCGAACTTTTTCACCGTGCCGGTGATCTCTTTTGTGTGTCGTGGCAGTCGAAGACCGCGGCCGAGTGATGTGCCACCGCCAGGCTCGTTCCGCCTGCGACCAGGCTCGCGATCATGAGTCCCGCGAAGGGCGGCTTGTTTCACGCTGTTCTTCATGGCGTTCTCCATTTTATCGGTTATTTCGGGGCAGCCGTAGGGTTGCCGAGGTTGATTCCCGCCTTGCCCTTTTCGTCGACAAAATTCCGATTGTTCTCTTCGCAGACGTACTCGGAAATGGTCCAGCTCCGATGCCGCTTGAAGATCCGGTTCCCCATCGGGAAGGGCTTCGTCAGGGCCAGCGGATCCTGAATCGTCGTCTCGACATCCAGCGTATCGGGATCGTCGAGCTTGAAGCGTTCCACGATCTTCATCTTCTCGCTGTAGGGAAAGTTGATTCCGCGCGGGACTGGCTCGAAGCCCATCGTCTCCACAACCAGCGTGTCGCCTTCCCAATGCCCGATCGAGGTGCCGTCGAAACTGGGGTCGGGATCCTCGGGCATCGGCCGTCCGTCGGTGTAGATGTGCCGCACCTGCGTGTACGCCTCGATCACGATAGTCACCTGGCCAGGCGTCATCAGCACTTCGATCGGATAGGGCTGGCTCATGATGCCGGGCATACCGGGCGGCAGGCAATTGGCAGACAGATTGTCTTCGGCTCTCGCGGCCTGGCGCGCATCCGCTTCAGCCTTTGGCTTTGGCGGCATACTCCGGCGTGAGCGCGGGCTGTGCCGCTGGACCACGCCCGCCGCCGGTACGATTCGCCTCCCGCTCCTCCGCGCGCCGCACCACCACCCAATGGAATCTCCCAGACGCCGGTGAAGTCGGGCAGTTTCCCGAGAGCCGCCCAATCGGACGCAGTCGGCGCCTTGTGCGCCGCCTTCGGTGCGGGCGTTGCCTGACCCCACAGCGTTGCGGCTGCAAGGAGTCCGGATAGTATGTTGCGGGTGCGCGTCATCTGCATCAACCTCCCTAAGATTCTACGCCTGTTCGAACCGAAGCCGCGGTCGATCGTAATCATCGTTGTGACGCACATCAGTCGACTCACCCTGCCTGCAATCGTCGTTCTCTTCGTTTGCCACCAGTGCCGATCCCAGATCGCGCAGTCGAATTCGAGGTGGCATCGATCAAACCCAACACCTCAGAGAACGGGCGTTCATCGACGCGGCCTGGGCCAACCGAGCTTTACCTCGGAGAACACCTCGCTGCGGAAGTGCATCGCACTGGCGTACAACGTGAGCGAAGACCGGGACAACGCGATCTCAGCGCCCGACTGGCTGAACTTCGAGAGATACGACATCGCCGCGAAGTTCCCGGCCGGCACGCCGCTCGAACAAGTGCGAGTGATGCTTCAGAACCTGCTGGCCGACCGGTTCAAGCTCAAGCTGCATCGGGAATCGAAAGAGCTTCCGATCTATGCGCTGGTAGCCGCGAAGAACGGACCGAAGCTGACTGAATCCGCGCCGGGCACTCAAGGTTCGATCGGTATGAGTCAGGGTCATCTTTCAGGTAAGGAGCGTGCCTGTTGCTGCTCTGGCCGATCGGCTTTCGGGAGCGGTGTTTCAATTAGGACGCCCGGTGCTGGATCGTACCGGCATCAGCGGGCTCTACGACTTTACGCTGGACTGGGTACCGGATGATTCCGCACCCTCACTGTTCACCGCGCTGCAGGAGCAACTGGGACTCAGGCTTGAGGCGCAAAAGGGTTCGGTCGAAGTGCTCGTGGTCGATTCGATGGAGAGAAAGCCGATCCGCGAACTAATCGACAGGAATTACATCCACGCCTGTATCGAGCGTGTGGCGCGCGCCGCCCAGCAGCACCCCGTGGATGGGGCTGACGTCGCTGTAATCGCGTCCCCACGCGACGGTTATGTGGCCGTCGGAAGGCACGCAATTGTTGGTGGGATCGAAGTCCACCCAACCTGCTCCGGGACTCCACGCGGAACACCACGCGTGCGACGCATCCGCTCCGATCAGCCGCGGTTGTCCGGCGGGCGGGCGAGTCCGCAGATATCCGCTGACGTAGCGGGCGGGCAATCCCAACGATCGCAGGCATGCGATCTGCAGATGCGAGAAGTCCTGGCACACGCCGCGGCGCTTTTCAAAAAACGTCTCGACCGGCGTGCTGACTTCGGTGGCCTTAGTGTCGAACCGGAAGTCATGGAAGATGCGGCTCGTGAGGTCCATCACCGCATCCAGCAGCGGACGCCCCTCGGGGAACGATTCGATCGCGTACTCGCGCAACTCCGGTCTCGCCTTGACCCGGGTGGAATCGAAGACGAACTGGTAGGCGTTCAGCCCCTCGTCGGTGTAGTCGCCGGCAAGCGAGTCACGCACGCTCTCCCAATGGGGAGAGTCGGCGAAACGGGGCAGCAGCGGCGCGGTCACCTCGAGCTCGCTCACCGCATCCACGATGAGGCGGTCATGCGGTTCAAGAAGCGTGAAGGTGCCCGTGCGATTGTCGAAATAATCGGCGTGCCACGTAATCGCGGGAGGGCGCGGAATGATGGCGATATCCGTTCTCCTGCATGTCTGAGCCCTGGTGTTGCGCGGCGTCAGGCGAAGAATGTGATGCGATACGGAAACCGGATCCTCATAGTCGTAGGTGGTCTTGTGGCGCACCTGATAGATCACGCGGGGCGCTCCATTTCCGCGTGACTGAACCAGGTGTTGGTGATGGCGTCGGAGAAGGCCTCGAGCGCGATGTCCATCGCGGCGAGGAGATTATCCAGATGCCAGCGCGAGCCATCGGGCTCAGGCCGGCAGAGATCGAACACGTCCGCGCCGAACAGATTGGCGGCCACCATCTCGACGCGGTTCTGTTTCGCGAAGGGCCATTCGGCCGCTTTCAGAGTCGCGGATAAGGCCGTGCAATGCTCGGAAAGATCCGCGATCTGAAACGCGAGCGACCGCGGATTCGCGATTTCGTTCATCAGCAGATCGAGCACGGGCGCGGCCTGCAGGACGGTGAAGTAGCGCGACCGGTAAGTCATCGAACTGTCGCCCACTTCGAGAAGCATTTCGAGCATGGGCCATGTGCCCGCGCTCAGCGGCACGATGGTCGCGCGGAACAGGTTCACCATCTGGATGGATCGCTCGATGCGCCGGCCGATGCTGAGGAAATGCCAGCCGGGGCCGCGCGTGATGTTCTCGAGCTCGATGCCGCGCAGCGAAGAGAGCGTCGCGATCGAGCGATTCAGCACCGCAAGCGCGTCGCCCGCGGAAACGTAGCCCCAGGCCGCAGTTTCATCCGGATGTCGGGCGCGCGCACCAGTGAACCGAGCTGGCTCACCACGCGCAACAGATCGCTCGAGAGGCGGTCACGCACGGATGCGACCGCGCGCGAGACGCGATTGAGATTCGAGAAGAGGCTGTCGCGGCGCTCCTCTTCGAAGATCAGCGAAAGGATCTCCTGTTCGAAATCGGCCGCGGGGTTGAGGTGGCCCTGAGGGTCGTCCTCGGTCATGCGCGAATCCTCGGTTTCGAGGGCATCGTGCAGCTTCAGCAGCGACTTCCACTCGGCGGTTCCGGTGGCTCCGGATTCGCCGGTGAGCCGCACCAGAATACAGCGCAGCACGCGGGCCAGATGTTCGCAGCGTTCGCCGTAGCGGCCGAGCCAGAAGAGATTGTCGGCGGCGCGGCTGGGCAGGTCGCTCGTGCCGCCGCGGTTCAGCACGACCGGCGAATCGCGCGAGCGCTGGAGCGTGACGTGATCAACCGGGCGATCGGAAAGAACCCAGGTATCTTTGCTGCCGCCACCGCGCTGCATCGAGACGACGGGCGAATCGATCGATGGCGAAACGCGCGCGAGGCCGCCGGGCATCACGACCCAGGAATCTCCGGCCGCCGCCACGAAAACGCGCAGCACGACCTTGCGCGGCGTTAGCGAATCCTCGGACCAGACCGGCGCCGTGGAAAGATGCAACAGTTCCTGGCCGGTGTAGTCCCAAGGCCGGGTTCGGATCTTTTCGAGCAGGCGCGAACGCTCATCGCGGCTCAGCTTGCCGCCGAACACCGGCTCCGATCCATGGACAGGAAACGACGGTTTGATCACGAGGCTCTCGATGTGGTCGCGACGTAATTCATCGCGGCGGTCTGTCCGCACCACCAGGTGGCGACCGAAGGCAGCTTGAGTTTTTCGCCGAGGAAGCGGCTGCTGAGGCCGGGCAGAAATGGCATCAGCGCAGGTGTTTCGATCACTCCGCTGCCCAGCGCGTTGGCCACCACAACGTTGCCGGCGCGCACGGCTTCGACGAGTCCCGCGACGCCCAGAAAGGAATCCGAGCGCAGTTCGATGGGGTCGCAGAAGCCGCCATCCACGCGGCGCAGGATCACGTCCACCTGCTTGAGGCCTTCGAGCGTCTTGAGGAAGACGCGGCTGTCGCGCACGGTGATATCGCCGCCCTGCGCGAGCGTGAAGCCGAGATAGCGGGAGCAGCTAGAAAACGACCGGGGCTTCGGAGGGTCCGGGTCATTTTCCCAAGTGACCAGCCCAACACGAAGTGCGTTCTCGGCGCTCACGGCGTCTGGCCAAATCTCGATGCTGATTAAGGTCGTGCAGGAAATGCCGTACTGCCGCAAGTGCCGATCATCCGGGTAAAATATTATGCGCCGTCCGCCCCGCTCGTGAATAAGTACGCTCATCCGATCACCCCGCTCACGTCGAACGAACATAAGTCGCTGCTGGAGGAATTGGCGGCATCAACCTGCGATAAGGCGCGCGTGTCGCCATGTTTCGCCCGGTCAGAATGATTGCTTGCGTGCCTCGAATGCGACTTGTCCGCGACAGCGACGCTCGGCTGTTCAGTGCTTCCGCGCATCGACAAGGAAGCCGACGATGGTCGTTTCGCCAAGCGCCTTAGCGGCCTCCAGCCGGTGCAAACCCTCAACGAGTACGAAGCGGGCGCCGTCCACTCTTACCAGGATCGGCGCCTGTAGGCCCTTGTCGAGAATGCTCGCCGCGATCTCGTCTACTCGTTTCTGTTCGAGCGTGCCGCGACGCTTGATCGGAACGTAGATGTCAGCGATTGCGATGGTTTCGCGCTTCATCATGATCGAACCAAAATATAGCAAGTCCGAACCTGCGATATTTATCTCGGTTGGGGTCTTACGCCGTCAACTCCTCCAGCAGCGCCTTCGCCTCTTTCAGATCGCGCGTGTCGAACCCCTCAGTGAACCAGCCGTAAACCGGAGCGAGCAGTTCGCGAGCTTGCTGCGGTTTGCCCTGGTCGCGCCAGAGCCGAGCGAGGCTCATTGCCGCGCGGAGTTCCAAGGACTTGGCTTGTTGCTGACGCGCGACTGCGAGCGCGCGTTCGAAGTAGGCTTGGGCTTTGGCTGCATTCGGATTGGGCGAGAGCAGTGCGATTTCGCCGCCGGTTCGGTAGACCTCAGCTTCGAGCCACCTTTCCTTGGTTGTCTCGACTGTCGTCATGGTTTCGCCGATGCAGCGCCATGCGCTATCGAATAGGCCAAGCTCCCCATAGGCTCTGGTCAAGGATAAAAGGAACCACGGCAAATGCAGTATTGCTCCCGTCGACCGCAATGCGGTCAGCCCGGAAGTGAGCATGGGAACAGCTTCCACTGCCTTGCCGGTTAGGGCCAATAGCGAACCTTGCGCCAACATTCCCATCGCCTTCCAGTACGAGGAGTTTTTTCTTCGGCTAAGGCGACAAGTTCGTTGATAGGCCCGTTCGCCGCTGCGTAGTTCCCGCAGTTGGGATATGTCCAAATAGGAGCAATGAAACCGATAAGCAGCGTCGCAGCGTGGCCAATCTCGCGTGCATCGCTCAGAGCGTGATCTGTGTCCGCAACCGCAGCGTCGGGATAGCCAAGCGTCCACAATGCCATCGACCGGCGCAGTAAAGTTATCACCAACACGTCTTGGCCAAATCTCGTCGCAAGCGGACGATGCGCGGGAGGATCGTATAGAGCAATCGCTCGATCTAAGTGGGCTCGCGCTTGGATGAGGTCACCCGTATGCAGCAGGGACGTGCCGACCATGCGATGCGCGATCATGAGCGGCACTATCGTCCCTTGCTTTTCAGCAAGTGCCAAGAACTGGTTCGCAACCTCGCATATCGCATCACCATTACCCGCAACATAGTTCGCGAGCCAAAAGCCATTAAGGACCGAGAACAACAGTAGCGGGTCTTCTGGAGGTTCTCCGAGCGCTTCCGCCTGTTCGATCAGCAGACGCGCCCGATTTACGGCCAACTTCGTTTCAGGCGCGGCATACCCTTTGACATGGATGAATGGAGTAATGAGCGCGACCTGGAGCTTAATCTCTTGGCGACGCAATGCGGGGGTGGCAGGCAATGTTGCGATCAGAGTAAGTGCTTGAGTAAGCTGCTCTGCGGCTTCGACCAACGCTGAGCGTTCCAGCGACCGTAGTCCAGCCTCGCCCCACAGGCCCACAGCCTTCTCGATCAGTCCGGCCTCAGTGCAGTGGCGCGCCAGCAATTCGGGTCGGCTCTCGGCAATCTCGGCGAATTGGCTCTCAAGAGTTTCAACGATGCGGGCATGACAGAGCGCGTCGCGGCTCACGCAGAAGGGTGCCGTAGGCCGCATCCTGGACTAGAGCATGTTTAAAAAGATAGGTCGCGTGCGGCGGCACACCCTGCCGGAACAGCAGACCTGCCGTCACGAGACGGTCGAGTGCCGACTTGAAGTTGCGCCTCCGGCTTGCGCAACCACAGCCTGCAGGCGCATGAGAGAACTCGCGCCCTATTGCGGCCCCGATCTGCGCGACTTCCTTCGCCGGGCCGAGCCGGTCCAGCCGCGCCATCAAAGATGCGTGCAGGCTTGCAGGGACTGCCAGGGCCGTGGACGGGACTGCGGCGGCGATGTGCCGCGCCTCGCCCTCGCCCTCCGCCTCTAGCACCGCCTTCGTCATCTCCTCGACGAACAGCGGAATGCCGTCGGTGCGCTCCACGATTTCCGCCATCACATCCGCCGGCAGCTCCTTGTTCCCGACAAGGCCCGCGATGATGGCGGCCGCTTCACGCTCTCCAAGCCGGTTAAGCGTCAAGCTCGTCACATGCGACCGTCCAGCCCAAGGCGCGTTGAACTCGGGGCGGAAAGTTACGATGAGCAGCACAGGAAGCGTTTTAATTTGATCCACCGTCCGACCGAACACTTCCAGGCTCGTCGGATCGATCCAATGCGCATCTTCGACGATCATTAGCGCCGGTCGCTGTCTAGTTAGTCCCGTGAGTTGTGCCGCTAAAGCTTCCTGCGTCTTCTGCCTGCGCTCTTCCGGGGCCAAGTCGAGCGCGGGGTATCGCCCATCATTCGGCAGCGAAAGCATCTCGGCAAAGAGGGCCGCGTCCTGGATAGGGGTCGAAGTCTGCGCGAGCACGGCGTCGAGCTTGTCGAGCTTCGCTTGCGTAGTGTCGTCGTGCGCCAGTCCAGCGGCACGTTCCGTCTGGCTGATGATCGGATAGAACGCGCTGTCCGTGTGCTGCGGAGAACAAAAATAGCGCAAGCGCGTGTGCGGTTCGGAAGCGAGGCGTTCCAACAACGCCGCCGTCAGTCGAGACTTGCCGATGCCTGCTTCGCCGGAGAGCAGCACCACTTGGCCTTCGCCGGTCTTCGCCTTCGACCAGCGGCGCAGCAGCAGTTCGAGTTCTTCTTCCCGCCCGACAAGCTCAGTCAGCCCGCTCGCGTGGAAAGCCTCGAAGCGGCCTTCCACCGAAGCTCGGTCGCAGCGCCGCCCAGGCTCGCACCGGCCCTGCGATGCCCTTGAGGTCCTTTGCCCCGAGGTCCTCAAGCTCGAACAGGTTGCCGACGAGCTTGCGGGTGCTTTCGGCAATCACGACGCTGTTCGGCTCTGCGACGCCCTGCAAGCGCGCCGCAAGGTTCGGCGTCTCGCCTACGATGGCTTGCTCCTGAGAAGCGCCCGACCCGATCAGATCGCCGACGACCACCAGACCCGTTGCGATGCCGACGCGCGTCTGGAGGGGCGCGTGGGTCTTCAGAGCACCTACTGCAGCGACCAACTCCAGCCCTGCGCGCACGGCCCGCTCTGCGTCGTCTTCGTGGGCCTGCGGGTAGCCGAAATAGATGAGGACCCCGTCGCCCATGTACTTCGCGACGAAGCCACCGAAGCGCTGCACGGTCTCGGCGACGCACTTCTGATAGGCCGAAATGACCTCGCGGAGGTCTTCAGGGTCCATGCGCGCCGAGAGTGCCGTTGAGCCGACCAAGTCGGAGAACATCACCGTGACTTGGCGGCGCTCGGCGCGGTCTTCGGGAGAGACGCTCGGGGCAGTTGATGTGGTCGCCGCGTCAGCGGGGGAAGCCTTACCACTCGTATCGGCCCGTAGGATGGCGATAGCTTCGAGGAGTATCCGGCGATGACCAACAGGACCGACGCCGATTTCCTTCAGGTCCTCCGCCGTGAGGTTCGGCAGGACCCTCTCGTCTATCTCGTTCTCGCGGAAGGCCACCTCGTATTCCCGAGGCCCAGGCTCCGCAGCCAGACCACGACGTCCATGATGGCGCCCCTAATCAGGGTTGCCGTACATCATCGTGCGGCACGCAGAGAGTGTCTAGGGGTGGCAGCCAAAGTGGAGATGGAGGCATTGATCTTGGCACGGCCGGTGGTGCCTATGCGCAAAACACGTAGGCCATTGCGCTCTGGTTTTGGCAGAAACGTCATCACTCAGCCTGATCGCTGCTCCCGCCGTTCATCGGCAAATCAGCATTAGAATTTGCCACAACGCCTTGCGGTAGCCGCGGCAGATCGAGCACGCCCATTTCGCGCAACCGCTCAAAGTCCACGATGATCGATTCGCGCAATTGGTCGAGCGTCATATGCTCCGGCAGCACGGGCGCATTGGGATCACCAGCCAGACGAATCGACTGAATTTCGCGTGCCGAAAAGCCGCCACCTCTTTCGCCCAGCGGCCAGTTTCCGCCCACGCCCGGTCGACCGCGTCGTAATCGCCCTCCGTCCCCATGCCCTCCAAAATTCGCGCCTTCCAAAAAAAATGGCGCATGACTTGTTCGAGAATGGCCAAGCTATCTAATTGGATTGTTCGGTCAATTTCACGAATTTCGGCATATTGCGCACGCCGCAACGCCATTTTGCGCTGCTTCGCCTTTGCGTTCGTCCA
>CAVQYP010000008.1:0-106655 GCA_963718155.1 Terriglobia bacterium
CCTCGGTTTTCGTTCTGCAGGGCGGTGGTGGGTTTATTTTCCTGATCATCGGGATGGTGATGTTGTTCCCGTTGAGCACCGATCCGCTGCGGAGAATTCCGGCGTCGCGACTCGGTCTGTGGCCGCTGGAGCGGCGCGAACTCTGGCTTCTGCGGGCGCTGAGCCCGTGGGTCAATCCGATGACCTGGGCGATTGCGGCGCTGGCGGTCTGGACCGCGCACGGCAAGGTGACGCTCGGGTTGTGGGCGCTGATTGCCGGTCTGGTTGCGTCGGGTTTCGTGCTTTCGTCGCTGCCTGTGGCGTTGAACGAAGGAGTATGGCGCCTTGTCCCGAATTTCCCCGGTCCGCTGAATCAGCTCGTCCGCAAGAATTTGCGCGAGATGCTCTGCACGCTGGATGTGTATTGCGCGACTGTTGCTGAGCGTGAGCGTTCTCGGGTTTCGCATCGCATTGCCGGCCATGCCGCGCGAGGCGTTTCTGATGATCACGATCCTGGTGGTGGTGGCTCTGTCGAGTTATGCGCAATGTCTCTTCGGTCTCGATGGCAGGGGCGGGCTCGCGCGCTATCGTCTGCTGCCGCTGCCGGGCTGGCAGATTCTGGCCGCCAAGGATATCGCGTTTCTTCTGGTGATGATTCCGCTTACTCTGCCGATGGCGCCGCTCGCGGGAATCGGCGGGGCGCTGATCGCTTTGGCGACCGGGCATCTCAATTCGGTGAACACACCACGTTCTCAGGTTCGGTGGCGCTTTACCACGCGGAGCGGAGTTAAGGAAAGGCATAGTGCAGGTTCTGGCGATCGTGGTCGCTGCGTCGACGATTTACTACTTCAGCGTTTGGATTCTGATCCTGTGTGTCGCTGGCTGGCATTGTCGGTCTGGTGGTGCGGGCGGCTGATCGCGCAACTGTCCAACGGGGAAACCTGATAGAATTCCGCATTGTCTTCAGATGCACAATCGGCAGGCCGGAACGTGGCGAGCGCACCGCAACCATCCAAACCGCGTGAAGACCTGACGTACGAATGGTATGTCGTCGCGGCGCTGACTACTCTCTATACGCTCTCCTATGTGGATCGAACGATTCTGGGTCTGCTGGTCGGACCCATTAAACGCGATCTCGGTGTGAACGATACGGAGGTCGGCCTGCTCACCGGCGTCGCGTTCTCGGTCTTCTACACATTAATGGGTTTGCCGATCGGGCGGCTCGCTGACACGAAGAACCGGCGCAATCTGATCGCCGCGGGTCTGGTGGTGTGGTCATTCTTCACTTCCGCCGGCGCGGCGACACGAAGCTACGCCACGTTATTCCTGGCTCGCATCGGCGTCGGCGTCGGCGAATCGAGTCTTTCGCCTGCGGCGTATTCCGTGATCTCCGATTACTTCCCGAAGCGGCTTCTCGGCGTCGCCATAAGCGTCTTTTACATGGGTGTGTTCGTAGGGTCAAGCCTGGCGCTGTTTTTAGGCGGAATGGTGGTGCAGGCTCTTACGCCGAACCCCGACGTTAACGCTGCCTCTTCTGGGAACGATCGCGTCCTGGCGCGCGACGTTCCTGCTGGTGGGGCTGCCGGGCTTCGTGTTCGTTCTTCTGGTCTACACGATCCGCGAACCGCGCCGCCGCGGACCTCATCCAAAGCTCCGCGGGTGGGACGGATCTGCCGCTCGGCGAAACCATTGCCCAGATGAGGCTGCGATCCGCGTCCCTCATCGGAATCTCAGCCGCCGGCGTATTCCAGTCGATGTGTACCTTCGCGCTCATCTCGTGGGGACCCCAATTCTTTCAGAGGATCCATGGATGGAACGCTGCCGAGGCGGGGCGCTCGCTTGCGGGCATCCTGTTGATTTTCGGCTGCGGCGGCATGTTCTTCGGCGGCAAGATGAGCGATCACTGGCTGAGGCGGGGATCGCCGGAAAGTCCATTGATCGTGGGTGTAATTGCCGGAATCGGGTCGGCTTTGTTTCTGGCGCCGGCGTTCGCGGTGAAGGACGCTCGCCTTACGCTGGCCCTCGCGGGGATCGGGCTTTTCTTCGCGGCCATGCCCATGGGTATCTCCGTAGCCGCGCTGCAGCGGATCTTCCCCAATCAGGTGCGCGGTCAGGTGTCCGCTTTCTTTCTCTTCGTCCTCAACCTGGGAGGTTATCCGCTGGGCACGATGACACCGGGCGTATTAAACAATTACTTCTTCCACGACGAGAAGATGCTGGGGCCGTCCCTTGCGATTACAATTTCGATAGGCGCGGTATTGATGCTGATTCTGTTCGCCGTCACCGTTCGGCCTTACAGGCGGCATTTTCAATTGATGGTCGAGTCTGACCGAATTGCCTCGCTTTCTTCCCTACTGTATGAGCGACCGATCGATAACTCTGGACCCGACGCCGATTCGGGAGATCCGACTTGCGCCGACCGGCGTCACCGTTGACCGCAACCCGGACGGCACGATCTATGTCCGATCGGAGTTGACTCTTGGGCCGTATCCGCGCCGCATGACGGACCGCCTCGATTATTGGGCCGAACACGCGCCCGACAGGACTTTCATTGCCCAGCGGAACACTTCCCAGCATGCTGGGGCTGGCGGCTGGCAGCGGCTCACGTACGCGCAGGCGGCCGCGTGGGGGCGCCGCATCGGACAAGCGCTGGTCAAGCGAGGCTTGTCCGCCCAGCGGCCGATCGCGATTCTCTCGGGCAACGATCTGGAGCATGCCCTGCTCGGTTTCGGCGCGATGTACGCGGGAATTCCGTGGTCGCCGATCTCGACCGCGTATTCGCTTGTATCCAGAGATTTCGGGAAGCTGAAGCATATCTTCAAGGTGTTGACGCCGGGTCTCGTGTTTGCCGCCAGCGGCGAGCAGTACGCGAAAGCCATCGCGGCCGTGAAACCGGCAGACGCCGAACTCGTGTGCACAAGAGAGCCTCTCGCGGGTGCGACGCTGTTCTCCGATTTGCTGGATACTACCGCCGGTCCGGAACTGGACGTGGCGCACGCCCAGGTCGGACCTGAGACCGTTTTCAAGATCCTGTTCACCTCGGGATCGACCGGAATGCCCAAGGGTGTGATCTACACGCACCGTATGTGGACCAGTAATCAGGAGATGGTCCGCCAGTGCTGGCAGTTCCTGGAGGACGAACCGCCCGTAATCCTCGAATGGCTGCCCTGGAACCACACCTTCGCCGGAAGCAAGGATTTCGGCATGATTCTGTATAACGGCGGATCTCTCTACCTGGACGAGGGCAAGCCGGTGCCCGGCGCGTTCGACGAAACGATCCGCAATCTGCGCGAAATTGCGCCAACCATCGTGCTCAACGTGCCCAAAGGGTATGAGGCACTCATTCCCTGGCTGCGCAAAGACCCTGAGCTCCGCCGGCATTACTTCAGCCGGATGAAGGCGTTGTTCTATGCGGGCGCGGGGATCTCGCAGGAGGTGTGGGACGCCTTGCAGGACCTGTCGCTCCAGGCCTGCGGCGAACGCATCCTGATGCTCTCCGGCCTGGGGTCCACTGAGACCGGGCCCTTCGCGTTGTGGGTCGGCAAGGATGTGCGTCGCGCTGGCGAATGCGGGGTGCCTGCGCCCGGTATGGAATTGAAGCTGGTTCCATCGGGGCGGAAGCTGGAAGCTCGCGTTCGGGGACCGAACGTCACGCCCGGTTATTGGAATGAGCCTGAGCTCACTCGCGCCGTGTTCGATGAGGAAGGGTTCTACAAATTGGGCGATGCGCTGCAGTTCGTAGACGAGTCCAACCCGAGTAAGGGATTCCTCTTTGACGGCCGTATTGCCGAGGATTTCAAGCTGTCCAGCGCAACGTGGGTCAGCACCGGGCCGCTGCGCGTCAATTTCCTGGCCCATTTCGCGCCATTCGCAAGAGAAGTCGTGATCGCCGGCGCCGATCGGGACCACATCGGTGTCCTTGTATTCCCTGACATCGATGCATGCCGTGAATTGTCTCCCGAGCCTTGCAGCATGGAGGAATTGCTCGGGCGGCCGGCGGTACGCGCGAGGTTCAGGGAGTTACTCCGGAGCATGGCCCAGACCAGCACAGGAAGTTCGAATCGCGTCGTCAGCGCTATTGTTCTTGATGTGCCGCCGTCGATTGATGCGCATGAGCTGACCGACAAGGGTTCGATCAGCCAGCGCGCTGTGCTGGAGAACCGCGCTGCGGTGGTGGAAGAGCTCTACCGCGGCTCACCGCGCGTAATTTCCATCCGCGACTCTGAATCTGAGTAACGTCGCAGCCTACGGAGTCGCTGTGAGCTGGGGCGAGAATGCCAGGCGCTCACCAACCGATTCGTTCTACTCTGAGGAACGCCTGACGAGTGCGTTGAGCAGCAGGCGGGAGAGCATAAATGAATCGAGAATTGGCGTTGAAGATTGTGTTGGCGTTGGTGGAATTGATCTTTTTGGCGTTAGCCTATCCTCTGATCGTTTTTGTGCGTCAAGACCCGGTGACTTCGATGATGTTCAGCATTACATCACGCTCGGCATTTTCCTGCTCCTCGCGATCCGCAACCCGCTGGCGAGTCGCAGCCTGATCGCTTTTACGGCATGGTCGAGCTTCGCTCATGCCGTCGTTATGGGCACTCAGGCAATGCGGAATATGATTTCGCGCGAAGAACTGGTGGGTGTGGTCGGTACTCGTCCGTCATTGGCGTAACCTTTATCGCGCTCGCGCCAGTAAAGCAAGATGCCGCGCTCACCCGACCGGAAAACGCGCGCCGCCAGCCTCGCGCAACGAGTTCGCGCAGCGATTCGAGATACCGCAGGAGCTGTCGCTCCAGGCCTGCGGTGAACGCATCCGGCGAAGCAATTGGCGCGGACGTCCCGCGCCGCGTCCATCCGACATCCCACATGCAGCGTAATGCCGCCGCGACAGCTTCCTGACAGGGTGATGAAAAAGGTTGTCTATCGCTTCTGAGGAGTCGCTTCTGAGGGGTCGCGCCAAAAACAAAGGACTTACGCGACGCCCTCAAGGTTTTACCTTGCCACAAGCGAGAGCGTCGCTCCCTTCCGGTCGCGGCTCAGAACTGTAAAGGATGTCCCCGGCCGATCAAACGGTGCGCGTTGAATCGGAAGCGGTTGTCGAGTCACAAGCGTCGGCCAGCGATAACGAAAGGTCGCACTCAGCACCCTGCTAGGGTTGTTGGGGAGGACCGATTAAAGGAGTTTTGACAGGCGCCGCCAGGCCGATAAATACTACTAACTCATGACCGCCGGGGTTAGACGGAAACACCAGGTTCGTCCAGTTATTGGCCAGCCATACGTTCCCTGACGGATCGATAGCCACTCCCGTGTTTCGCGTGAGCCCATCGAAGGAGTATCCCGTGTCCGGGGAGATAGGATCGCCGGTCTGATGGCCCAGAGGACAGTTCGAAGGTCTCGATCCGCAAAGCTCGGTCAGCCGCTGGCCCCCAAAATTGGCAACCCAGATGTTATCGGCACCATCCACGGCGATACCCCACGGTATCGTTTGACCGCCTCCCGTAAAGGATCTCATCGGCTGACCGTCACGCCTGATTTCAGTGACGGAGGCGGTGCCACCCGGCGTCCGCGCGGTCCCGCAAAGAAAGGAGCCTATCGCTACCCCCCCGGAGTTTGCTACCCACACATTATCGAGGCTGTCCACTGCGATCCCCAGCGGGGCTGAGATGCCTCCACCTTTGAAAGGTGACCCGGAGAGCGGAGTGCCATCCGGGCCTAGCGCGGCGACCGTATCGCTGGTATTGCCGGTAATCCAGGCATTTCCCCTGGCGTCGATTGCCATCCCAAAAGGCGCGACCAGTCCAACGCCGGTGAAATACCTGATATCCCTTGGGTTTCCGCTGCGGAATTGCGCGACACTATCGCCCCCGCAGTTCGCAATCCAGATATTTCCGCGCTGATCAGAGGCGGTTCCTTGTGGCTGTGAAGGAGGTGAGGGAGGTAAAGGAGGGTAAGGAGGCCCTTCGATGAACCCCCCTTCGGTCGAGGGCGTGTCATCAGGAGAAAGTGGTGTGCCTTGGGCACTGAACTCCGACACACTGTTGCTGGGCGGAGGCACATCGCAGCCGTTCCCTTGAAACCCGAAGTTGCCGACCCACACATCGCCATTCGGGTCAAGCGTGATGCCGAAGCCCGCTCCGTTGATGCCGCCGCCGCTATACGGTGCGCCCGGAACATCTTCGCCCGCAGCAGTAAGTTTGATCAGCGTTTTACCGGCGCAGACGGGCGGTGGCGGCAGGCCAGGGTCATTGTTGAACTCGTAATTGTTTGTGGACCATATGTTGCCATCTTTGTCAAAAACCATGTTTCCGGGACCATCGAGCTCGTGGCCGTTGCCGTTATAGCGAATCGCCAGCGTCCAGGCATCGGGGGCCGAGGCCAGAGCGGGTTTGTAGAGTTCAAGGAGTTGTGAGAGTACGAATAGCTGCGGGGCGTTCTGCCCGGGAAAGTGAGCGAGATCGACTGCAGCTTGCAAGGTGTCCTGTGGGGCGCTGCCATCAGGTGGCGCCGCCAGGCGAAACAGCGCCAGGCAGGGAACAGGAGTGACCGCATTTACGCAAGAAGCGAGCAGATTCGCTAAAGAGTTGAATTCGCGCATCGTCGAGGTGGTAAAGCCGTTGGGGGGCCTGCCGAGAACCGCTCCCACTTTTCCCGACGATAGGTTAACCAGGTTGCGCACCGTCGCTGCGGCGTTTTGCAGACCGGGCGCTTTCCCGGCTATTTGCGGGCCGTCAATAAACTGAGCCATAGCGTAGGCTGACGCTGCGGTGGTTCTTTCATTGATCACCACCGCTGCCGGGAAGGGCACGCGGCCGAGGACCGTGGCCAGTCGCAGATGGCCATTCCGGGTGGTGCCCACACAGCCGCCGTCTGCGATAAGGTACAGGACGGAGTTGGTATCCGATGGCGGGTTGAAACGAATGTTAAAGAATCCCGTAGCGTCGGTTGTCGCCTTGCCCAAAATTGCAGGAGCGGCGTTTTGAAAGCTTCCCGCGCTATAAAGCGTCACGCTGGAAGAAGTGATCGGCGTCTGCCCGGTTTGCACTATTCCGCTCTGTTGAGCGGCAGTAGCGACAAGAGAAGATGCCGATACCAGCAGGATCAACGTCGACGAGCAGAAATGCCTCCGCCAGTGGAACTTCACACGATTGATGTGCTTTGAAGCAGTCTGCCAGATTTCGGCGAACATCTCCTTTCGAAGGCCTGTATGGTGCAGATCCTCCCATGCAGAGTAAATAGAAACGCGATCGGCGTCGGGCGCAGTCTCAGTCGTCTTCCTCATAGCTTCCTCTCTGCGTGAATTCCTGCTGAACGCTTCGTTCGGGCACCCGGCGGTTAATGCACCTTCTGAATACCCGGCGGGACATATGTGTTGTCAAGAACGCTTCCCAAGGGGCCGTAATCACGGAGCATCACATTGAATGGCCCAGCCGGAATCGGAAGCCAATTAGCAGGAGGCACGCCTGAAGGGAGCTGTCTCGCCATATAAATCGAGATCGACCCGTCCGCGTTCGGCTGGAGCCCTGGGGTGTAACTGGCGACGAGGTATTTGCCAGCCAGATTGGGCACCAGTTCGATTGCTTCCGGAGTGTAGGCCGTCAGAGACCAGAAGCGGTTGGTCGCGGGAATTTCCTGAGAGGAAAAATTCAGGATGTAGCCCCGGGAATCGGTTCCATCCAACGGCGACCCGTCACCATCCTTGAACGCGTGGAAATAAGCCGCCGCCTCATGGTCGTTCGCATACTGGATAAATTCTGTTATTGAGGAGCGTTGGACGACGTTGCAGTTCGGACTACCATCGATGCAGTCCCCCCAATCCCCAATGTTCTCGTATGTGATCCAGTTTGTTTTGCCGGCATTGTTGAGGTACTGGTTAATAATCTGATCGTGCGCTGCCCGTGCACCGCTCGCAAACTCGGACCTGTTTGCTGCTGTCATGCCTGCAAACAGCGCGTTGAAGTGGTCCGACAGGCTCTTCACCGCTGACGACATCGGCGGAGTTTTAGGAGAGTCCACCGCCGTCTGGATCTGCCGCAGGAAGGCGATTGGGTCGAGCGCGATCAAGGTGTCAGCGATCGTCTTGAACGGCAGGACGAACTCGATTTCCGGCACGATCTTTGTAGGGCCTCCCACAGGCACTCCGGCCGGGCAGTTCTGGCCCAGATAGGCGCACAGCGGCATTGTGGACATTCCCCGCCTGAAGGTATCGGCCTCCGTAGTCATGTCCAGTTCAACATTGTTGACAAGCTTAAACCTGTCCGCTCGGAAAATAAGCGCGATGTAGTTGAAAGGCAACGGAACGGGGGTAACTGTCGCAGGAAGCTTGTTCGGGTCGAAATCGGGCCCGTAGAGCGCGTACGTTCCTGGCGTGTTAGCAAGGAGCGCGGAATGGAATATGTCGCAGTAGCGATCAAGCGTGAGCACCGAGTAGTTGACCGGCGTCGACGGGATCGTCACGATCACCGGCTCCAGCGACAGGTCAAGAAACGAGCTCGCGTACACTGTATCGTCGTTAATCGCAACTACATAGTGGTATATGGGAGAGATCTTGTTGGGGCCGACCATGCGATTGGGAGTGCCAAGTGAGGTCTGATAGAAGGTGAACCATAGCGGATAGAACTGCGAAACGTAATTCCGCGTCGTCGTAAATGCGTCCTGTGCTTTGGCGCCCGCCGGCAATACGGCCAGTAATAGCACCAATAGAAGACACACGAAGAAGCGTTTCACCCAAGTCTCCTTTGTGCTGATTCTTTGGATGAGCGATCTATTGCCGGCCAATAACCCGCCGCCTGTAATCGCGGCAGTACATTTCAAAGAGTCTCTACGATTCATTCTTATCCCCTCTCGACAAGTGTTTCTTCGACGGTCATCCGCCTGGACGGATTGCGACGACCCATCCCTTGTTTTGGCCCTTGTTGCATGACTCGCTACTGCGGCCATGCGCTTTGTCGCTTATTTGTACCAATGGTACTGCTCGCTGGCGGCGAGATTTGGGACCGGCCAATCGAGGTCATAATGAATAACCAGGACCGCTCGGTTCAACTTTTATTACGTGCGAGACGATACACAAATATTCATTGACTGATGGGTTGTTGCAGTCGTTGAAGTAGGCCGACGTCCAGGCCCCGAGCTCGCCTGCGCACACCCTCGTCCAAGCGAAAAAGGCAGGACTAGCCGGCGATTCGTCGCGACTGGTCTGGCTCTGCGCGGTAAGCCAGTCCCGCCACTCCGTCACGCTTGATAAGTGGCGCGCGGGGGCGGCGCAGGGCCTCCCACTGATCCTTGCCGGGGCGAATACGCCCAATTGGTGAGCACGGCGCAGGCCGTCAGCTGCGGCGGGCCATATTATTAGCAGGGAAAGCATAGCCGCTCACTATTAAGAAAACATTGGTAAATTCAACGCACACCCATGCTACTCAGCGGATTCGCGCTTCTGCTGTCTCGGCACATCCTCAACCCTCCGGCGCACGTCGTCCGATAGCAAAGTATTGGCGTTCGTCATTGCCGCTCTATTGTGCTCCTTTTGTAAGCCGGGCTCAATGGAGGTGCGCCCTCGCCGGATTCTGATGCCGATTGTCTCGCCGACATGAATGGTCTGGGAAAGATCAGGCTAAGAAAGGTCGGTCTGGGAAAGATCGGTCACTGAAAAGACACCGAAGTAACGGGTAAGTCCCACCGCGGAGAATCGGCCTGGACCACAAGCACCGTCCGTCTGTAAGCAGGTTCGGAACGGCGAGGCTGTGTAAGATCCACCCTTCAGCCCTCTCGTCGCGAATCTTGCGCGCGATCTACCAGGCGCCTCTTTGGAAAGACTTCAATTGGGCACGAACACTCCGCATCCAGTTTCGCGGGACGACGCGAATATATGTCGTTCAGCCGTTCCGTGATTTCCTGGCCTAGCTGCTGTTTCACATACTCCGCGATCGCTTTAGCCTCACAGTTCGCTTTTCGAAACTCGCAGCCGGCGGGCGGTTGCTTCCGCCAGGCGAAACAGTTCGTCGGGTCACGATACGGCAGTCTTCGCGACCGACAACTCGTTCCTCGCGAGTTGGCGGAAATGTCGAGGCTTTGCGGCCCGAATAGCCGCTACAGACCAGCCAGGATCGGTTCGTCGCTCCGGTCACGCCCCGCGAGTTCGCGCAGAGACTCGATGTATGGCGCGCGGGCAACGCCATGTTCGGTGATGATCGCCGTCACATAGCGATTGGGCGTGACGTCGAACGCGGGGTTGCGCACAACCGTTCCTTCCGGCGCGACGCGGACACCCTGCAGATGCGTCACCTCCGCCTGGCCACGCTCTTCGATCGGAATGTGCGTGCCGTCGGGCAGCGTGAGATCCAGCGTCGAAATCGGCGCGGCCACATAGAACGGCACATTGTTCTCTTTCGCGAGCACCGCGACGCCATAGGTGCCGATTTTATTGGCGACATCGCCATTGGCGGCAATACGGTCAGCCCCTACGATGACGCAGCCGATCTTGCCTGCATGCAGGAAATGCCCCGCCATGTTGTCGGTGATGAGTGTAGCCGGAATTCCATCGTGCTGGAGTTCCCAGACCGTCAGGCGGGCCCCTTGCAGGAATGGGCGCGTTTCATCGGCATAGACATCGATAAGCTTGCCCGCCTCGACGGCGGCGCGCACCACGCCCAGCGCCGTTCCGTACCCGGCGGTCGCGAGCGCGCCGGCGTTGCAGTGGGTGAGAACCGTGCGTCCGTCGGGAACCAGCGGCGCCCCGTGGCGGCCGATCGCGCGGTTGATTTCGATATCGGTTTCGCGCACCAGTTTCGCCTCGGCAATCAGGCGCTCGCGAATCTGGTCAATCGCGAGGTGGCGGATTGAGGCATAAAGCCGCTTCATGCGCTCGATACCCCAAAACAGGTTCACGGCCGTGGGCCGCGTCGACGCCAGTTCGGCGCAGATGGTTTCGAATTGTGCGTCGAGATTGGCCGGATCCGCCTGAGCGACTCCGATCGCAACACCCATCGCCGCCGCGACTCCGATTGCGGGCGCACCCCGGATGATCATGTTCCGGATGGCATCGGCAACTTCACCGTAAGTGCGGCAAGTGACATACTTCTCTTCGCCGGGAAGACGGGTCTGGTCAATCATGACCACGCCTTCAGCTTTCCATTGAATCGTTTCAATCATGAATTATTTCGGGCTGGCGTGCGCTCCCGACAACACCAATGTCAGGAACGGAAGCGAGTTATAGGAAATGTGCGTAATCGCGGAGGCGCGGGTCGAGCCGGAAACATGGCGGACGACGCCCAGTACGAAACCAACCAGCGTGATCAGCACGCCGCTCTGCCAGATGAATGCGTTCTGACTCAGGTGCAGCGCGCCGAACAGCAGCGAGGTCACGAGTATGCCGGGGAGCACGCCCATGACATCCACAAGCACAGGCTGAAGGAAACCGCGAAATAAGAGTTCCTCGACTATTGGACCGAAGGTGACTCCGAAGAGCGCAATACCGATGCGGCTGGCGGTGTCCTTGAGCAGATTATCGAAAGGCGTCTCCACGTTGGGGAAATTCATGAGGCTCCCCAGGAGAATCATCGCAACGCCCAACGCCACGCCGAGAATAGCGAGGTGCCATACGCTGAACGGTTGCGGAATCCAGGCGAGCGACTCCAGCAGAGGCCGGCGATAACGGGCGAAAAGCAATCTGAGCGCAAGGAAAACGATTGCGTAGCCGATGAACTCCGCGGCCAGCAGCGCCAGACCGGCGCCCGCGTCGAAATGCAGATAAGGACTGCCGGCGCGCACCGCCAGTCCCCCGATGCCCACCGCCGGAATGAACAGGGCGGCGATAAGCAGCAGTTCGGCAAAACCCCAGAATGGACGGTCGGGATCGGCGAGGTGGACGGGTTGGGACAGTTCGGGGCTCAAGAAGTTGTCTCGATCAGGGCCGCCGCCAGAAGCGGAATCATGATCTCATGATGGCCCGTGAGTGCGTACCCGCGGCCGCCCGATTGCGCGTGGGGCCGCTCAACCACGTTAACGCGAGGACGATAGTGTTGCAGAAAGTCGAGATTGATCGTGGTGAATTCACCCAGGGGGTGGCCCAGGTTTCGCACGGCGGAAACAGCCTTGAGAAAGACCTCCGGCATCACAACCGCGGAGCCCGCATTGATATATACGCCGCCATCGTTCAGCGCCGAAACCAGAGTACAGAAGAGACGGAAATCATGGTGCGTGGCGCTACCCAGGATGGCCGCGTTGGCCGCCGGATGGGTGTGGGGCGTGTCGGTTCCGATGGCGACATGCACCGTTACGGGCACGCGGGCCCGCCAGGCCTGGAGCAGGAGGCTTGCGGGCGCATGCGCCGCCGGCGCGAGACGATCGAGAGCACGCCCGAGCGCCTCGCCCGCACCTGCGCCGGGTTCCAATGCCTGGTTCCATTCACGGCCGGTTTCTTCGGCGGCACCGAAGCGTCCATCGGGAAGCACCGCTTCCACGTCTTCGCTGGTCTGACCCACAAGCGCGATTTCGAAGTCATGGATGGAGGCTGACCCGTTCATCGCAAAGGCGGTGGCGAAGCCGCGGCGCATGAGGTCGATGAGGACGGGCGCGAGACCGCACTTGATTACATGACCACCCATGCCCCAGATCACCGGCTTTTGTTTCGCGCGAGCGGTGGCTATTCGATCGACTATAGAACGCAGCGTGTCGCCCGCAAGGATATGCGGGAGGGTCGCCAGAAGACCGTTCAGGCCTCCGCCGGGTTCGTATACCTTCGCGAAGTCCGTCTGTTTGACTTTGCCCCCACGCTCGGCCAGCGGGATGGTTGTCAGGCCTGAGAGATCGATAGGAGTTATGCTGTAGCGACTATTCACAACCAGATCCGGTAAGAGCCATCAGGCGCGGGCAATGGGCACGACCTTCGACTTCCGGAGTTTCCGGTCGCGGGTCAGGAGTGGAACCCGGTGCACCACGCTCGTCGCACCGATCAATTCGTCCGCGGGATCGCTCCGGAAATCGAGCTCCGTGGATTTCCGGCAAACCGCGAGATCCACCGGCCAGACGTGAACTCTCGCGAAAATGCGGGTAAATTCGGAGGACTCCACATCAATCGCAACACGGCCCAGCTGCGCGAGCTTCGCAACCTCCCAGAGGACAATCGCCGAGATACCCCATGGGTTTCCCGCGAGCAATTTGCGCTCGGCAGCCGTCAGCGAATCGTTCAGCGCGAACAGGAGAATATGAGTATCAAGATTCAGCATCCCATTGAGCATCCCAGTCGATTCCGGTCGAGAAAACATCGCCCGTGATTTTTACTTTCCCCTTCATGCTCCCGATCAAACCGGCGCAACCGGATTCAATGGGAATCAGCCGCGCGACCGGTTTCCCGTGTTTCGTAATGATGACGCCATCGGGATCGAGATGGTCCAGCAGAGAAAGACACTGCTCCTTGAACTTTGACGCGTTCAGCTGTTCCATCAGACAATTGTAGCCAATTTTTCGGACTGGTCAGAAATATTGGCCAGTGGCGATCAATGGATACAGATCCCGAGGCTAACTCGGCGGTCTTCCAGACGATCAAGTCTGTGATCGTGAGATTCAGCGATGTGGCCCAATCGGACGATTGTTTCCAGTACCTGTATCAGGCGCCTGTCAGTCTCCGCGAAGCGCCGCTCGTTCTCTTTCTGCATCGCGGAGATGATTTCCACGGTCTGGGTAAGTGCCTCGTGGCGTTCGGTCAGCTTCTCCAGACGTTCGTCAATCGTCACTCCTTCATGTTACTTCAGCGTTCAGGCGGCTCTGCCTGGCTGCAGCAGCTTGCGCAAGCGCCTCGCCGGTGAAACTCCGGCGGGACCGCATCACCTGCTCCGGGGTACCCGCGGCGACCAGACGTCCGCCATCCTCGCCGCCGTCCGGCCCCAGATCGATGACCCAGTCGGCTGACTTGATCACGTCCAGATTATGCTCGATCACCAGGACGGTATTACCCAGATCGACCAGGCGCTGCAGGACTTCGAGAAGTTTGCGGACGTCTTCGAAGTGCAGCCCCGTGGTCGGTTCGTCGAGAACATAAAATGTCCGTCCCGTTTGCCGCTTGCTGAGTTCCTTCGCCAGTTTGATGCGCTGGGCTTCCCCGCCCGACAGCGTGGTGGACGATTGCCCCAGATGGATGTAGCCGAGCCCGACATCAAGCAGCGTCTGCAGCTTCGGCCGGATCTGCGGGTTGGTTTCGAGGACGGGCAGCGCCTCTTCGATGGTGAGTCCGAGAAGGTCCGCGATCGAATAGCCCTTGTACTTCACCTGCAGCGTTTCATGGTTGTAGCGCTTACCGCGGCAGACGTCGCAGGTGACGTAGACGTCCGGCAGGAAGTTCATCTCGATCCGCTTCAGACCGTCGCCCTGGCACGCCTCGCAGCGGCCGCCCTTCACGTTGAAGCTGAAACGACCGGGCTTGTAGCCGCGCTCGCGCGATTCCGGCAGCATGGCGTAAAAATCGCGGATCGGCGAGAAGAGCCCGGTATAAGTGGCCGGGTTCGAGCGCGGGGTCCGGCCAATGGCGGACTGGTCGATGCGGATGACTTTATCCACGCTGGCGATTCCGGAGATCTCTCCATGCACGACCGGGCGGTTCGTGCGAGCCGTAGATTTCATGGGCAAGGGCGCGATAAAGAATATCGTTCACCAGCGTGGACTTCCCGCTGCCGGAGACCCCGGTTACAACAATCAGCCGTCCCAGAGGAAATTCCACGTCGATGCCTTTGAGATTGTGCTCGCGGGCGCCACGGATGAGAATCGATTCGCCATTGCCCTCCCGACGTACAAGCGGAATCGGAATCGACAGGGTTCCGGCGAGATATCGGCCGGTCAGAGAGTTGCCGTCCGCTCGTATGTATCCGGTGTTCCGCTGGCAACCAGTTCGCCGCCCAGGCGCCCGGCGCCCGGACCGAGATCGATCACGTAATCCGCGCGCTCAATGGTTTCCGCATCGTGTTCGACCACCAGAACGGTATTGCCCATGTCACGCAAAGCGGTAAGCGTATTGAGAAGGCGGTCGTTATCGCGCGGATGAAGGCCGATCGAAGGCTCATCCAGCACATAGAGCACTCCGCGCAGCTTTGAGCCAATCTGAGTCGCGAGCCGTATCCGCTGAGCTTCGCCTCCCGATAACGTCGAGGCGGCGCGTTCCAGGCTCAGATAGTGCAATCCGACGGATTCGAGAAACTCCAGACGTCGGCGGATCTCATCTACCACGCGGCCTGCGATCTGAGTCTCGCGATCGCTCAGTTGCAACGAGCGCGCCGTAATGAGAGCGCGGGAGATCGGCATGGCGGTGAACTCAGCGATCGAAATATTATTGACTCGCACCGCCAGGCTGGAAGGACGCAGCCGCTTTCCGCCGCATGACGCGCATGGAACCGGCGACATATAGTCGTTGAGCCAGTCCTGGTATTCGGAAGGCGCGTCCCGGTAAATTTCGCCAAGAATCTCTACGACGGCGGCAAGCAACGCTTCCCGCGTAGCCACCGGCAACTTCTCGAAAGGAGTCTTCAACCGCGCGCGCAGGGACTTTGCAACCTCCTGCACGCGAGTCGTGACACGGCTGGACCCCGCGCCGGGACCGAGCCCGCCTTCAAGCAGCGGCTTGGTCGCGTCCGCAATGATTTTGTCGGGGTCGAACGCCCAGATGCTGCCGATCCCGGAACACTCCTCGCAGGCGCCGTAGGGGCTGTTGAACGAAAACGAGCGCGGTTCGAGTTCGGGCACGCTGGTCCCACATTCCACGCACGCGAGTTTCTGCGAATACAGACGCTCCTCTCCGTCGACAACCGAAATCAGAACAAGTCCATTCGCAAGTTTCGTGGATGTTTCGATGGAAGCTTCAAGGCGCTTGTCGATTCCCGGTTTGACGAGCAGCCGGTCCACAATCACTTCAATGGTGTGATTGCGGCGCCGGTCCAGCGGGATATCGTCTTCGAGGGACCGGATCACGCCATCAATGCGGGCTTTCACGAAGCCTTGCCGCGCCAGCTTCTCTAATTCCTTCTTGAATTCTCCTTTACGTCCGCGTACAATCGGGGCCATGACAAGGATTCGATCGTCGGGCCGGAGCGTAAGGACGTGCTTCAGAATCTGCTCCGTGGTCTGACGGGAGATCTCGCTGCCGCAAACAGGACAATGGGGGACGCCAATTGAGGAATAGAGCAACCTCAGGTAATCGTAGATCTCCGTGATCGTACCGACCGTGCTTCTGGGGCTGCGGCCGGTGGTTTTCTGGTCGATGGAAATTGACGGGCTCAAGCCATCGATGGAATCGACGTCCGGACGCTCCATCTGATCGAGGAACTGGCGGGCGAAAGTCGATAACGTTTCAACATACCGCCGCTGGCCTTCAGCATAGATCGTGTCGAAAGCGAGCGACGACTTGCCGGAGCCGCTTAACCCCGTTATTACAGTCAGGGAATTCCGGGGTATATGAACGCTGATATTCTTTAGATTATGCTGACGGGCGCCTGAGACGGTAATTTGTTCCAACATTAAGCGACTCGAATCGAATATTAAACAGGAAATGCCAAACTGCGCCACATGCGGCGGCTATCTCTCACGTCGTCCGCGGAACACTTTCCGAAAGCTCTTCTGGAACGCCGCGTTTCGATGCGACGATTGCGGCGCGCAGTGGTATTACGACCGGCCCGTCCTCGCTGCGTTCCGGCTCTATACCCATTGTCCGGTCTGTCAGACCTCGCAGCTGAGAATCATGGAGAGCCCGGATCCGGTCGACCGCGTAAGTTCCAATCCGCTGCGGGCGATGCTTCGAATATTCGGATCTCCCCTTTACCACTGTACCTTCTGCCGGTTTCAATTCCGGGACTGGCGCCGGCTGGATCCCGCCGCCACCTCGTCTCGGCGCCGCGAGGCTTGAGCCGGACATGGTCCGGACCAGATGCTTCTGAAGGCCGCCGAGGCGGATCGCGGCAAACGTCTGGACGCGCTGCTGCATGAACGGCTTCCGGAATACAGCCGGTCGCGCCTGCAGACATGGATTCGGGACGGCCGGGTTCAGGTGAATGGCGTGCCGGGCAAGGCCTCGTCGACAATTCGGGGAGCGGAGGAGATCGATGTCAACCCGGCGCCGATGCCGGCCCTCAGGGCGGAAGCCGAAGACATTCCGCTTTCCGTGCTCTATGAAGACGATGCTGTGGTGGCAATCAATAAACCCGCGGGGATGGTAGTCCATGCCGGCGCAGGCGTCCATAATGGAACGGTCGTGAACGCATTGCTGCATCGATTCCAGTCTCTGTCGTCGGTCGGGGGCGAGATGCGGCCCGGGATCGTGCACCGACTGGACCGCTTCACTACGGGCGTGCTGCTTGTCGCCAAGACGGATGCGGCTCACCAGAATCTCGCCTTGCAGTTTTCTGCACGTGAAGTGGAAAAGACTTATCTTGCTTTAGTGGAAGGGGAACTCACCGGAACGGGACGAATCCGAAAGCCGATTGCGCGAGACCCCGGTAACAGGGCCCGGATGACCGCCCGCCTGAGCACGGGGCGCAGTGCTTTGACCGACTGGAAAGCGGTGGAACAATTTCAGGGTTTTACCCTCCTCGAAATTCGCATCGGCACAGGAAGAACCCACCAGATCCGGGCACATATGGCGTCGCTGGCGCGCCCTGTCGCGGGAGACCGCCTGTATGGCGGAAAGCCGTCGCCCTGGAACCGCTATTTTCTTCATGCCTGGCGCCTGGGCTTCCGAAGTCCGGCGACCGGCGAGCGGGTGATGGTGGAAGCGCCGCTTCCGCCGGATCTGGTGGAGTGGAAGAGTTCGCTTGATCCGCGACCGTCGCCGGCTTAAGGCTGGTTTAGAACCTCCTCGAAGTGACGGACAGCCGGCTGCCGCCAGGAAGAAGCGCTGAGTTAAGACGAAGCGACCTCTCGATTACGCTCGATTCGGCCGCAATCCCCAGGCCGAGGTTCACACTCCGGCGGTAGGGTTTTCCCGGAATCGAAGGTAGACGCTGCGCGACGTATCGGCCAATCGTGATGCCCGCGCGATAACTTTTGCAGAAGGTGAGAGTTGCGGGCGCATGCACAGATTGGACCGGAGAAATCGAAAATAACGAGCCAAACTGTTTGATGATAAGGCCCTTACGCTGAAGGCAAGATCCAAACAGATTTGGCCGGTTATTTTGGACTCATCGGTGGATGGGATCGGGAGAAGACTTTCTACTGGTCGCCCCGCTGCATGGGAACCAGGGTCTTGACCCAATCGACGCGGTTAGTTTAGCGTGAGGCCATAAAGCCCGCCTGACGGCGAATGGCGATCTGAGAAGCTTCACACCCGCCAGCAATCGGCAAACTCGTCCCTTCCCGACTTCACAGGAGCCGATGTCTCAGATACCGCATCGAGGAACGGAAACGCGTCATAATCTTCGGAGAGATGGGAACTCTTGAAGGCAGAATCGCCGTCGTCACCGGTGGGACCGCTGGCGTGGGTCGTGGGGTCGCAAGCGAGCTTGCGCACGCTGGGGCGCAGGTATTCGTAACTGGCCGCTCAGTCCAGGACGGCAAGCGCGATGAGCCGCGGATCACTCGAAATTCGTTGTGACCACCGAGAGGATGAACAGGTCGCCGCTGCATTCGCGCGCGTGGGTAAGGAGGCTGGCGCGATCGACATTCTGGTCAACAACGTTTGGGGTGGCTACGAGCGGATGATGGAAGACGGTGTGTTCACGTGGAGCAAGCCATTTTGGGAGCAGCCGCTTTGGCGCTGGGATGCGATGTTTGACGCCGGTGTGCGCGCCCACTACTACGCGAGCCAACTGGCAGCCCGATCCATGGTCGGCAATCGGGAGCGGACTGATCGTGAATATCTCGTTCTGGGCGGCGCAGAAGCACATCGGCAACGTCGCTTATGGTGTGTCCAAAGCAGCGACTGACAAAATGACTGCGGACATGGCGAACGAACTACGGCCCTATGGCGTCACCGTTGTGTCCTTGTACCCAGGACTGGTAAGAACAGAGAAGGTCATGCAAGCTGCGGCATGGCTCGACCTCAGTAATTCAGAATCCCCCGAGTTCGTTGGACGAGCAGTAACCGCACTTGCTGCAGGATTCAGCGGTAATGCGGCACACCGGAGGAGTTCGCGTGGCGGCGAGCCTCGCGATCGAGTATGGCTTCAGCGACATTGACGGCAAGGTTCCGCGCCCGCTAACTCTCGCCGATGTCTGAAGAAAATCAAGTCGCGAGCGTCGAACCGACCTCGAGGTACGACGGCTCACGTGCGCTTAAGACTCATGGCGGGTTCATGGCTGGTTTGCCGATGTACGGATCTGCGGAGGCAGACACGCTGATTGTGCGGGCTGGGTTTGGAGTACGCGAAGGCCTGCTGGAGGACGCAACGACAAATGGTATGTCACGGACCACTATCGGCGCTATCCGGTAGTTCTGGTCCCGCTGTACAGGCCGCCAACACTAACGAAATGCGGTTTGCTATGCCATCTGTGAGAGTAGATCCACGGTGAATGGCACAGCGTTTACCTATCCCCATAAACAGGCATCCGCAGCTTATTTTCCCCGCGACGGATCGAAGCCTCGGTCGACAACTCTAATGCTCGCCCGGGACCAGCGCTGCGCCTGAGTCGTGTTTCGGAGCATGCCATGACGACGGCGGCTCTTTAAACCACAGAGAAAATATGATCCCTGCGATCACTACCGCCACCGTCCCGATGACGTTGAACCAGAGGAACGCAATGCTCGTGAAAAGGGAACACGCAACGATTACAGCCTCGCCCGTCAACATCGCCCAGAAGGCGGCCGAGCCCCGCACGCTTTTGAAAAAGAACGCGAGCACGAAAACGCCCAGCAACACAGGGTAAAAGTAAGACCCCACCTGGTTTACGGCTTCAACCAGAGATCCAAGATTTTTCGCATATTGCGCGAACACCACGGCCCAGGCGCCCCAGATCGCGGTACAGACGCGGGAAACGACGAGGTAGTGCCGGTCGGTCTCATCGGGACGCAGCATGCGCCGGTAAAGGTCCATCACGCTGACCGCGGCTAGCGAATTCAGCTCGCCGGAACTGGACGACATTGCCGCGTTCAGGATCACGGCGATCACCAGTCCGATCACGCCCGCCGGGAAATAGGTCGTCACAAACGACAGGAAGATGTAGTTCGTGTCGTTGTACCCGCTTTGCCCCTGCGACTTTTCGTAGAGTTTGATGCCCGACTGGCGCGCCCCATCGATCTCGCGCTGAGCCGCCCGGTATGACGCCGTCGAGGCTGCCAACCGCGCGGCGTCGTCCTGTTTGCGCGCGGCGTTCAGCGCTTCCGCCGCCTTCTGACGCTGATTCCAGGCATTTTCGTACCGGCCTTCGACCTGAGTGAAATCCATCCTGCGATCGAATCGCCTTCATGGCCGTCTTCTCAAACAGCATCGGCGGCTGTGCGAACAGATAGAACACGAAGACCATCGCGCCGACGAAAAGAATGAAAAACTGCATCGGCACCTTCGCGATCGCGTTGAACAGCATGCTCAGCTTGCTCTGCGCCACCGACTTTCCGCTCAGATAGCGCTGAACCTGCGACTGATCGCATCCGAAATAGCCCAGCATGAGAAACGTGCCGCCCAGCAGGCCGCTCCACAGGTTGTAGCGGTTATTCCAGTCGAGTTTCGTATCGATGGCGTTGAGCTTGCCGACCGCTCCGGCAAGATAAACCGCATCGGCGAAGCTTACGCCGTGTGGCATCAGGGAGACTACGGTAAACAGCGCGAGAATCAGGCCCGCGAAGATGATCGTCATCTGCAATACGTCCGTCCATGTGACGGCGGGGATTCCGCCCATGGTCGTGTACAGCACGCAGACAATTCCGATCAGAAGCGTTGTAATCCGATCGTTCCAACCGAAGATGACGCTCATCACGATAGCCGGCGCATAGAGCGCCAGCCCCACGGCCGCGCCACGCTGGATCAGAAAGACGATTCCGGCAAGCGCCCGCGTCTTCGCGTCGAACCGGCGCTCCAGATACTCGTAGGCCGTATATACGCCCGCCTTGTGGAAGATCGGGACCGCTGTCACGCACAGAATGACCATCGCGATCGGCAGTCCGAAGTAGAACTGTACGAAGCGCATCCCGTCGACGTAAGCCTGGCCGGTGGTGGCGATAAACGTGATCGCGCTGGCCTGGGTCGCCATGATCGAGAGGCCCATCGCGTACCACGGCATTGTCTTGCCCGCAAGCAGGTAATGGCTGGTGGTTGTGCCGCCGCGCCCCCGCCAGAGCCCGAAGCTGGGGATCGCGATTATGGTCGCGATCATCACGATCCAGTCAAGCGTCGTCATGTGAGCGGATCATGCGAAATATCGCGTAAACAGGTAGAAAAGGATGATCAGCAGCCACAACCAGCCCAGCACGACGATATAGACATTCAGCCAGCCTCCCGAGTATGGGCGGCGGTTCACTGTCATAGGCTTCCGGCGGCAGTCTGAACTTCATTAGAAACAAGCTTAAGCCACGCGTCCCTTTACAGTTCCCTACTCGATACGAATTCCCAGCAACGCGGCGAAAATCATTGCCTGCGACGGTTCTACCACCGCGCCCCGAATATCGGCGGCATTCATTTGCAAACCCTCGACGCGAGAGCCGCGCAGATCGGCATTCATGAGCTTCACTCTGCTCATCTCCGCATTCTCGAGGTTGCACCGGCGGAATATGGAACCCGACAGGTCAGTCCCCTGAAAGTCGGCCTCCGCGAAGTTGCAGGAATCGAACTCAGCCGACTTAAATCGGGAAAAGCGAAATTGAGAGTATCGCTGGTCGCCGCCCGAGAAGAGAATGTCCTGGCAATCGGCAATGCCGGCGCGAAGGCCAGTCATGCGGCAGTCAATGAGTTCCACACGGATCAGATTCAGCCCATGCGTTTCGAGGTTCGCCAGATCGCAGCGTATCAGGCGAACGTCTTTCCAGACGATCGAACCGAAGCTGCTGCCGGCGAAGCTCACCCCTTCCAGCAGGCAGGCTTCGATCCGCAGAGTACCGGCTTTGCGATCTTCGATCCTCGCCCCTCTGATCGAACGATCGGCTATCGAAATATCGTGCGATTCGACCAGTGCGGCCCCGTCCTCCGCAGCCTCCAGATCCATCCGGGATTTGGGGCTCTCGGCGGTTGAAGATGAACTTGTTCGGTGTGGCGAGATGCCGCTTCATGCGAACAGCTTGCCACGCAGGACCGTAACAGCCTGCCCAGACAGGTAGACGCGATCTCCTTCCAGCCGGACCTTAACCACGCCACCTCGCGCAGATGCCTGAAAACCGGTCATACAATCTTTCTTCAAACGGGCGGCCCAATAAGGAGCAAGCGCGGTGTGGGCCGAACCCGTAACAGGGTCTTCGTCGACGCCCGCTCCCGGCGCGAAGAAGCGCGAGACGAAGTCGTATTCCCGCCCGCGCGCCGTAACAATCACGCCCCTCACCGTGAGTTGCCGCAGCAGATGGTGATTCGGGCGGAGAGAGCGAAGCGTGGCTTCGTCGGCAACTTCCACCAGATAGTCAAACTGGTTCCTCCCGACATACGTCAGGTCAGCGCCCAGCGCATTGGCGAGTTCCGGCGGCGCCTCGGCGGGATCGGCCAGCTTGATCGGGAAGTTCATTTCGATCCACTCGCCGTCCCGGCGGCAGGTGAGCAATCCGCTGCGGGTATGGAAGCGCGCTTCGGCATCGCGTTCGATGTGGCCGTCTTCCCAGAGGACGTGCGCGCTGGCAAGCGTCGCATGGCCGCACAAGTCGACTTCTACGGCCGGAGTAAGCCACCGGAGACGATAGCCGTCCTGTTCGGGATGCAGAAAAGCGGTCTCCGAGAGATTCATCTCGCTCGCGATATTCTGCATCCATTGGTCATCGCGGGGCGACGGAAGAATACACACGGCCGCCGGGTTGCCGGCGAAAGGAACGGCGGTGAAAGCGTCAACCTGGACGATAGGAACCGACATCACACTATCAGAACATATGGGCAGAACAGACGTTGGGAGACTACATCCCGGGCTCACGTAAACTGAAAGCATGTCCCTGACGATATCCGGGCGGACGTTCCGTTCCCGCCTGATGATCGGCACCGGTAAATACCGGAGCTTTCCCGAAATGGCGCGCTGCCACAAGGCATCGGGCGCGGAAGTGGTCACGGTCGCGGTGCGGCGGGTGAACCTGACGGACCGGTCGAAGGAATCGATGCTCGACTATATCGATCGCGAGCGCATGTTCATTCTGCCCAATACGGCCGGTTGTTATACGGCCGACGACGCGATTCGCACTGCACGTCTGGGCCGCGAGGTGGGGCTATCGAACTGGGTGAAGCTGGAAGTCATCGGCGACGAGAAGACGCTCTTTCCGGATAACGCCGGGCCTGTTGGAAGCCACGCGCGTACTGGCGCGGGAAGGGTTCGTGGTGCTGCCGTATACGAACGACGACGTCGTGAATGCGCGCCGTCTGATCGATGCCGGCGCGGCTGCGGTTATGCCTCTTGCGGCTCCGATCGGGTCGGGTCTGGGTATTCAGAACGTGACCAATCTGCGCATCATGCGCGAAATGATTACCGAAGTTCCCCTGATCGTCGATGCAGGTGTCGGCACTGCGTCGGATGCGGCGATTGCAATGGAAATGGGGGCCGACGGCATTCTCATGAACACCGCCATCGCTGCTGCGGACGATGCCGAAAAGATGGCCCTCGCGATGAAGCTGGGCGTGGAGGCCGGCAGGCTTGCGTATGAAGCGGGCCGCATGGAAAAGAAGCTTTATGCCAGCGCCAGCAGCCCGTTGGCCGGTCTTGTGGGAACAAGCGTGGCGGGAAGAAGTTGAGACTGGTGGCGGGGGGAGACTCGAACTCCCGACCTACGGATTATGAGACCGTCGCTCTAGCCAGCTGAGCTACCCCGCCCGACTCAGATTACGATTTTAACATCTGGCTATTCGAACAGTGCTTCCACCGTCATCATCGCCACACGTCAGTTCATGAGAGACTGAACTTGGCAGGCGACGAATGGATAGCCGCTCGCGCAAGCGGGAGGAAAGTCCGGTCTCCACAGGGCAACGTGCCGGCTAACGGCCGGGGGGGATCTCTCAAAGGGGTTTTTACGGAAAGTGCCACAGAAAATATACCGCCGGGTTCGTTTTTTCGAATCGGGTAAGGGTGAAATGGTGCGGTAAGAGCGCACCGCGGACGGAGTAATCCGGGCCGGCAGGGTAAACCCCACGCGGAGCAAGACCAAATAGGGGAGAAGGAGCGGCCCGCTCCGTTAAACTTCCGGGTAGGTCGCTAAGTGTTCCGGCGCGGAAGCGCCTGAACGACGAGCCGTGCAGTAATGCCCGGCCAAGACGAATGGCTATCGCCCGCAAGGGTACAAAAACCGGCTTATAGTTCTCGCCTGCCGAACTCTCAGCAATCCGATCAGCGCCGGATCCAGACACAAAAAAGGCCGGCCGGGCTTTCACCCGGCCGGCCTTCACCTTACAAGTGCCTGCTGACTACCTCGGGCAGGCCTTCGCCTTCACTTCCTTCTCAGGCGCCGGCATGAGACCGGTGATGTCCGCGGGCATCGCCGCGCCACCCGGTACCACCCAGACTTCCACCCTGCGGTACTGTGCCCGCGTGTCGGATTCCGCGACAGCCTGACCTCTGCGTTCCTTCACATCTGTGGAAGAACCGCAAAGCGCCGGTCTGGTCATGGAAGCCTGGTCGTCGCCGACCGATTTCACCATCACACGGCTCAGATCGAGCGACGGGCAGATTCCCGTCCCCGCGCTGAGCACGGCCGCCGTATTCAGCACGCGCTGCTCATCAACCTTGGACGCCGCCGTTTCATTCATATCGCGATGTCCAATGAGAATGACCTTCGCATCCGGGTCGTTGCGCAGAATCGGCGTCAATACGTCGATCAACAAGCGCTTGCCGCAATTGTTTACACGGGAACTCCGGGGCTGGAAGACGATGTCGTCCAGGCGCCGGGCTTCCGGTTTCAATGTGATGGTAACCGGCGCGGTAGCGCTGGCCATCTGGTTCTTCGAGTCGGTAGCGGTCGCCGTCAACGTGACCATCTTCGACTGTTCCTTCAGGCGATTGTTGAGATCGAAGGAAACACCCGTGGAATCGAATGTATTTCCGGCGACGCTGCCTTCGCTCGCCGCATAGGCGATCGAAACCGGCATTCCGCAGGATGAAGCATTCGCCATCGCGTTCAGGGGAAGCTTGTCGCCGTACGCGATTGTCGAGGGCGAAACGGTGAACGTGATTGTCGGAGGCGCGAGCGCTCCGATCGGAACGGTTACCGGCGCCGACGTCTGCATTGCTCCGGCGGCCGCAACAGTCACCGTAACCGACTGGTTTCCGGAGGCGTTGGCCGTCGGGAGGTTAAACGAATCGCCGTTCGCACCGGGAACTGCAGTGCCGTTTACACTCCACGTATACATTGCGGTCTGGCCAGCCGGTACTCCGGTCGCGGTCGCCATGAGGCGAACGTTATCCCCGGGACAAGCAGTGGCCGGGGCTCCCTGAATCGAGACTCCCAGCGTGACCGGTTCCGGCGCCGGAGGCGGCGGTGGCGGCGGCGGCGGCGCCGGCGGCGGCGGCGGTTCACGATATCCGAAGCGGAATACGGCACTCACTTCAAATTGCAGCGAGCTCTCCCCGTGACTGTGGTCGACATAGAGCGAGCCCGGTCCATTCGACAAGCTCGGCAGACCATAACCAGCTGTCTTCGACGTATAGACACCACGGAGATCGTACCCGAGCGCGAACTTCTTCGTCAGGTTGATCTTCGCGCCCAAACCATAAACGAGAGCCGCATAGGTCTGGGTCTTCCAGGCTGTGGGAAAGACTACGGGAACATCGCTCGGTACCTGGTACGAATCTCTGGCCCAATAGGTTATTGCACCCGGACCGACAAGCAGATAGGGCCGGAATTTCGAATCGCGCGGCGTGAAATTAAAAATGCCGACCAGCGACGCGAGGCCATTTCTCGAGTTGATGCCGAGATAACCCCCGCTGCCCGTGGGCCGGATGGCATACTTGTTTAATCCAACCGTGTAGCCTTCCTCAAGGCTCACATACCGGCTGAAATTCTCCGTCAGCCTTTCGCCGAAAACAGGCCTCGCGAGGTAGTACTGCTGATTACCGGAGCCTCCGCTGCCCTGATAGATCTGGTACCACTGTTCGCCAAAGAAGCCGCTCAGATCCACCAGAGAATATCCGCCCTCCGGATTTTTGACTGCATTCGCGGAAGCAGGAGTCTGGGGTAGTGCGGGCCCGGCCGCCGCGAGCAAAGCCAGGACCCCGAGCATTTTGGTACTCGATTGGAACTGTTTAGACTTCGAGCTCGTTGTCATAGTTCATTCCTCTTTCAGAAGGTTGGTGACGATTGCAAGATTGACCAATGACTCATCTGGAACCCCGGACCGAAAGCTCGCGACGCTCCGGCGCCGATCCGGCTTCCACTGCAATGGCGTTGGACAGGATAGTGTTGGACAGAACCCCTCGCCGCGGAAAAAGAGCAAACAACCGATCCGGAGCTTCGGGAAGAATGAGCAGTTCGGAGGGCCATGACCGGCCGCGACCCTCGTCGGCCATGGCAAGCCAATGCTCGCCGGCGTCATGGGAATGAAGTACTTTCCCTCCGAGAGTGGCAAAAGCTTCGCCCGCCCGTGTGGGATGGAATAAAACAATACTGACGGTTTCGGCTGGCAATCCGGCGCCCCTTACCCAGGAGCGGCATCCATCTGTCGAGCGGAACAGCCCGCCCGCTGTTGCAGCCAGAGCTACCGGCGTCCCTGATGTTGGCAGGTCGAAGGCAAGCCCATACCACACCGTGGATGCCATCGGCTGGCCACAGGCTCTCCAGGTTTCAGCGGAATCGGCGCTCGCGAAAGCTCCGGATGGACCCAACGCGGACACCATATTCTTTCCCGACCGTGTCAGGGAGGTCACACCTCCCGTCACGCCTGCCACCGGTTCCCATCCGGCTCCATTCGTACTCCGGAAAAGGCCCTCCCTCGTTCCCGCAAGAAGGACTTTTTGCGGAAGCGCAAGTAGCGCCGTCACGCCGCCACTCGAATCAGGAGGACTCGACCTCTCCGTCCAGGTTTTTCCACTGTCGGTCGACTTCAGGAGTCCGTGATAACCCACGGCAACGAGCTCCTGCGGGCGGTCCGGATCCGCGGTAAGGAATCTTATGTCCGCGCTCTCATGCTCGGCGGAGCGTTGCCAGCGAATTCCGTAATTGTCGGTCCGGTAAAGGCCTCCCGAACCAGGCTCGAATACACTATTGGTGTAAAGCACGCCGCGCGCCCCGGTCAGAACCGTGAAACTTCGGTTTGTGAAGCCGACGTTGATTTCTCGCAGCGTTCTGCCTTCATCGGTGCTTACCATCAGTCCGGCGTTCGCGGAGGCGAAAAAGATGCGGCCGGGAACCGCAGTGTCGAATGCAAGCGACCGTACCGCCTGCGTTGTCACCGGATGCCAGACACGCCCTGAGTCTTCCGATCTCATCAAGCCGGCCGTAGTGCCCGCGAAGATTGTGGTCGAGTGAGCCGGATCGAGTGCCACGAACCAGGTGCGAAATGCTCCCTTGGGAGTGTCGATCTTGTTCCAGTGGCTGGCCTGGTCGGAACTCTGATACAACCCGCTGCAGGCGCTTGCAAAGACCTGGTCGTGATTGTGGCGGTCGACCTGAATGCTGAAAACGTCGGAGTCGTCGAGCATCCCTGTATGAATCGATTCCCACGTCCGCCCGCCGTTGGCCGTTCGCCACGGGAGGTGCGTCGTGCCAGCGTAGATTATATCCTGACTTTCGGGGTCGAAAGCGAGCGAAACTACAGGGCGAAGCTCAGGATCTCCCGGCGGCGAGATGTGGCTCCAGTTCTTGCCGGCGTCGGAACTCCGGTAGACGCCGTCCGCAGTGCCCGCCACGACGACGTCGGGATTCGTCGACCAGATCGCCAGCGACCAGACCGCTTTACCTTTTGTACCTGGCAACAGAGTCCAGGATCGGCCTGCATCCTCGGTCTTGTAAACCCCGGACAACCAGGCGTGATCGCTATCCATGCCTGCGTACCATGTGCCGGTAAATCTTGGGTCGATTTCGAGTGCATGCAGCGTTCCCGAAAACTGACCTTCAAAAGGAAGGTTCGTCCAGTAAGCTCCCCCATTGGTGGAGGTGAACAAGAGACCGTTATGAGTGGCGGCAATGACGAAACCCGGCACCTTGGGCACGACTCGAATCACCTCGGCCTCTCCACCGAATGGCCCACTGCTCTCCCACTCCGCAAACGCTCTGCCTTCCGTAAAAGGACTTGAAAGAAGCGCGGCCAGACACACGCAACTCAGCGTGAGAAACCTGGAACCTGATACGGGCGTTTTACTCATCGTCTTTTACGCACCTGATCTCACCAGACCCGAGCCCAATCTTTGACGCGCGAATGACGCACGAAGTATCTTAAAGTTTCGCACATAACTTGTGCCAAAGACGACGGTTTAGCTCAATCCTTGTAACTTAAGCATTACCGTTTGAACAAAAACACACAGATCCACATTTGTCATAATGCAGGAATGATCGTTGCAGGTGCAGGAATTATTGGTCTTTCTTGTGCCTGGCGGCTTTCTCAGCGAGGCTTGCAGGTAACGCTCTTCGATACCCGAGACGCTGGCGGTGAAGCAAGTTGGGCAGGCGCCGGCATGCTTGCGCCGGGCGGCGAACTCGAAAATGCTTCTCCACTCGCCCGAATGGCGATGGACAGCCTGTCACTTTATCCCGATTTCATTGCCGAATTGCAAGGCACCTCGGGCGTTTCGATCGATTACCAACGCCGCGGCGCAGTGGAAATCGCTTTAAGTGAAGCCGAAGCCGAGACTCTGGAGTGCCGCTCAATCGCGCAATTGGCGCTGGGTATTCGTTCGGAACCGCATCACTATGACGGAAGCGTTTCCGCGCGGTTTTTTCCGGACGATCAACTGGTGTCGCCGCGCGATGTTACCGCCGCGCTGCGGGCGGCGTGCGTGCTTGCGGGAGTTTCGATTCATGAGCATGAGCCAGTCGTCGAAATACTGGAAGACGGCGCGGGCGTGCGCACCGATCGTCGCGCATATCGCGCCGAGGGAGTCCTGATCGCCGCGGGAGCGTGGAGTTCCAGCCTCTGGAGTGGTCTTCCCGCAACGGTACCGGTGCGCGGTCACCTGATCGGGTATCGGCCGGAGCGTGAGTTGTTGGGATCGATTCTCCGTCACGGCGAGACCTATCTGGTGCAACGATCGAACGGAACTTTGATCGCGGGATCTTCCACGGAATGCGTGGGCTTCGAGCGCGCGATAGACGAACGCGTTGTGAACCAGATACACCGCCGCGCATCGGCCTTGTTACCCGCATTGCGTTCGCTGACGCCCGCCGAACGATGGAACGGCTTTCGCCCCGGAGTCGAAGGGGGAATGCCGGTTGTCGGACACATTGAAGGAACGAAGATCTGGACGGCGTTTGGACACTACCGGAACGGCATTCTGCTGGCGCCGGAGACTGCTCGAATCATCACCGCGTCCGTGCTTTCGCTCGCCTGAAGACCTTATCGGGCTATCACCCAATGAGGGAACGGGTTGCCCGGGGCTTTGCGGCAGTCTTCGAGCAATTCGGGAATCCTCTGCCGCCGGCGCAGCAATGATTCGAGAAGCGCTTCCAGTTGATTTTCATCGCCTTCGATCCAGGGTGGCGGAATCTGCCGGAGAGCCTTATCGAAGACCGCCTCTGGAAAGTGCAAAATCCGATCGATCCACGGCTCGAAGTCCTTCGTAGCGCGGACCCCCTCATAGACGATCCGGCGCGGATAAAGTCCGGTGACGGCCGAGTCGGTAAAGTTCCAGTGGGGGCCGTTGAACGCGAATCCGTGATCGATCATCAGCGCGACAAACCCCAGTTTGCGCGGTGGAATTCCGGGACGCGCCAGCCAGTCGTTTAGTTGAGCGCGGAAGAAAATTGTCTGCCGGCCGTCGGCGTTTCCTACCCAGCGATCAAAAGCCAGCACTGCGAGAAACTGTTCCGCATTGGCCACCTGGCCCAGAAGCGAATCGGGTATGAAATCGTAAACCGCCGTCAGCTCGGGGTTGCCAGGATGACGCGACCCGAAGTGCCATCCGGGCTCGATCGCCATTCGCCGCGTTCCGGTCTGAAGATGGACCTCGGGGTTCGCCGCGATGAATTCCGGCGAAACCTGCACGATCTGGTGCGCGGGACACGCGATCTGCAAGTGCGCCAGAATCTCGCCTGACACAAATTCGTTGACCAGAATCCGGCGATGCTGCGGGTTATTCTGAAACTTGACGATGTAATAGTCGCCGTCGTCGCCTTCCAGCAAATGCGCTTGCGCGCCGCCCCGCATCTTGCGGATGAACCGGCGCGCATTTACGGGCATAGGGTTTGCCGGAAGGGGAAATCCACGACCAGGGAGAACATCAATTGATGCCAGACGAAACGAAATCCACGGATGACGCAGCCAAAGACGCGGCGAGCGACGGACCTAAAGACGCGGCGAAACAGCGCGACGAAGTCGCGCTGGAGCTGATGAAATTCATCGCGGTAACCACCGGATATGGGAAGGGAAGCTCGGCCGCGGCCGGCTTTTCGGGGAAGCCGTCGAAATCGTCGGAAGAGTATGCTGACGCTCTGATCCAGTTGTTCGAGAGGTGTAGAGCCGTCGTGGCAAAACCGGTTCCCGGTCAGAAGTAAGGCGGCAGAATCAGAACGGGCCGGTCTTCGCCGCAGGGGATGCTCGAAGACTGGCCCTATGAACTAACGACGCCCCGATTTTTTGGCGGGCATTTTCTTCGCGACAGCCTTCTTCGCGATGGCCTTCTTCACCACAGCCTTTTTCACAGCCCTTTTCGGGCCCTTTCACCACAGCCTTTTTCACAGCCCTGTTCACCAGAGCCCGTTTCACCACAGCCTTTTTGACAGCCCTATTGACCAGAGCCCGTTTCACCACGGCTTTTTTCACCGAGCCGTATTCACCAGAGCTCTTTTCACCAGAGCTCTTTTCACCAGAGCTCTCTTCACCAGAGCCTTTTTCACAGCCCTTTTCACCAGAGCCCTTTTCACCACGGCCTTTGTCAACGCCCTTTTCACCACGGCTTTCTTAACCGCGGCCTTCTTTGCGACGGCTTTCTTTACCACCGCCTTCGCCGCTGCTTTCTTTGCAACTGGCGGAGGCGCGGCTTTCTTCTCCACGGCCTTCTTTGCCACAACCTTCCTGGCTGCAACCTTTTGGGGTGCTGCCTTCTTAGCCGGTGCGTTCTTCGCCGGAGGCGGCGAGGCTTTCTTCGCAGCCGGCCTGGAGGACGCCTTTTTGGCTGCCTGCGCGGGCTTTCGTTCCGGGACCGGTTCAGGCTCGAGTTCTTCCTCGATAACAATGATGTCAACCGTCACGGGTTCATCCGGCGAGGATTCACTCACGGTAGCGGGAACTATGACTGGAATCGCGATCGAATCCTCTTCGTCGTCCTCGTCATCATCGTCTTCGTAGTCGTCGAGCTTCGAGTCGACATCGTCACTCTCATCGTCGTAGTCGCGAAAATCTTCCATTTCGTCTTCGTCTTTTGGAGAGCACTTCAGATCATCGAACATTCAAACAGCCTCCTGTTTCGGCACGGTCTCCATTAGCATACCCCTTTTTGTTTTCTCCGTGACCATGAGGCGCAGGCAAAATCGGTCAATCCGCAGAAAAGAGCGGCCCGAAGCGAAGTAACCAGCAATAGGGTAACGCGCCCGGGAGGCCGAGCCGACCCAGGAAGACGCTTCAACCGGAAGCTTGCGTTGTCTGCGAGGAGCTAAATCGAGAAAGGTGAAGCCGGTCGCCCGACAAGGCTCACAAGCCGCAGGTTCGTTGCGTGCGTGTTCCGAAAGGCGCACAGGCCGCAGCCATTCTGGCTTCTGACTTCTGGCTCCTGACGACTCCTCTTTGACCTCAGCGGTTCAGCGAACCATGACTCTTCAACTGCGCCAGCGTGCCGGACGCGGGGTGCAATGCAGGTCCGCTCGAAACTGCCGCCGCGTGAGCTCTAACTGGAGCTTTACGCGCTGTGGTCGACCGCGTTCCATGCGAACTCGCCCGCGAAGCCTGAGATGAGGGCATCGCTTCGTGATAGCTCGCCGGAATCACCAGACGATCACCCGGAACGGGCTCGTCCTTGATCTCGTTGGCCGAGGCAATTTCACCGGCCGACGCATTGTACAGATGGGCGATTGACGCGAGGCTCTCGCCGGGTTCAACCACATGCATACGCCATGACGCACGCCGCTCAGCCGGGATCAAATCCAGGGCAGCGGTTACCTGCTGCCCGGATCCCTTCGGCACTCGAATTTCGAAGTCAGCCGGGGCGATACTCCGCAAGAGGGCCGGATTCAATTGCAAAAGCTGTCCCATCGGCACGTCCGCGATATCACTCACAAGGGCCAGGTTCGTCGGAGACACGGTCTTTATGGTGTCGTACTCCATCGGCGCATCCGGAGTGATGTGATCAAGCCCGTACTCGGGCGCATTTTTCGCCATGATCGTCATGGCCAGAATGATCGGAACGTAGTTCTCGGTCTCCCTCGGAAGAGCGCCGCGCGCGCGCAGTTCCCAGAAGTCCGCATAGCCGGTCCTCTCAACTGCCTTTTCGATCGCGCCCGGACCGCAGTTATATGCGGCCATTGCGAGATACCAGTTTCCGAACTCGTTATACAGATCGTGCAGATGGCGGGCGGCGGCACGGGTGGCCTTCTCAGGATCGAGACGGTCGTCCGAATAAGGGGTCTGCATGAGGCCGTACTCGTTTCCGCGGAACTTCACGAACTGCCACATGCCTTCGGCAGCTGCGCGCGAGACAGCCCGTGGCAGGAAGCCCGATTCCGCCTGCGCCAGATGAATCAGCTCCTGCGGAACACCTTCCTCGGCGAGAATACGCGAAATCATCGCGCTGTATCTGCCTGCGCGCTCCAGACCGGACTCGATCGTTTTGTGGCCGCGCCCGTTGAAGTAATTGATATAGCTCAAAACCGTGTCGTTCACGACCAGCGGCAAGGCAGACGCCGTCGATTTGACCTCACCCTGGACCTTGTCCTTAATCTGGGGGTCCACCGGGAAAGTCATCGTCACAATGTCATCAAGGGGTGCCTTATCGAAACCCGAAACTTCCTCTTGCGCGGCGCCCATGCCGGCGAGGTCGTCGCGGTGAATCGTGTCGACCATATCCTCAAGCTTTGACTCGAACAGAGTGCGGTCGGTCGGGTTATCGGACGCCTGAAGCATCGCCCCGATCGCCGCATCGAACTCCGTGCGGGCACTGGCGAAATCGCGGTCTTGATAGGAATGCTTACCGTTTCGGAATCTTTCTTCAGCCTGTTGGATCAAAAGGTCGGAAGCGCTGGGCTGGAAGGTGGTTGTTCCGAACCGGGATTCCTCGGCTACCTCTTTAAGATAGGGCAGATGCTCAGCCCGGCTGATGCTTGCAACAATTCCACTGGTCGAAATCACATTGTTTGTGAAGCGAATAGCTGCGGGAGCGAGGAAGGAAGTTTGGAGATTGGATTGCTGGGAAAAAAGAAGATTTGAGGATAACAAGAAAAAGACAGATAAAAATACGAAACGAAGATTCTTCGGAAACCGGGTCATTCACTCTCCTTGGAACAGACTAGAATCCGGGTTTGCGATTCTAACTTGGGCGCTGCACCCAAGTTAATCCCCTTAGCCTAACCTGGTTGTAATCAATGCGTCAACAGGCGTTTGGCGAAACTAGTGCTGCGAAAATTGGCTCACTTTGACACTGCGGGGTGTCGAAAAACGCGACAGCAAGAACAATTATACCCTGCTTTTCTTTATTCTTCCTCAATCTCTTCCTCGCCCGTTCGCGCCGCTTTTGCTGCCGCGATAATCTTATCCGCCTGAAGCTGCGGCACGTAATCGTAGTGATCGAACTCCATTGAAAACGATGCCCTGCCTTGGGTTATCGAGGTCAGATCGCTCTGGTAGCTGAGCATTTCCGCCATGGGAACCTGCGCGCGGATGATTTGCGTTCCGCCTTGCGTATCCATGCCTGCGATGCGTCCGCGACGGCTGTTCAGGTCGCCCATCAGGTCGCCCGCATATTCGACCGGCGCTTGCACTTCAACGTTCATCACCGGTTCGAGCAGCACCGGCTTCGCCGTCTGCATCGCGTTACGGAACGCTTTCCTCGCCGCGAGTTTGAACGCCAGTTCCGAAGAGTCGACGTCGTGATAAGAACCGTCGTACACCGTGACTTTGAAATCGACCATCGGGAAGCCGGCGAGATACCCCCGTTCCGCCGTTTCGATTATTCCTTTTTCCACAGCCGGGATATAGTTTTTCGGAATCGAGCCGCCGAAGATATCGTTGACGAACTCGAACTTCGCGCCGCGGGCCAGCGGCTCCATGCGGATCCAGCAGTCGCCGAACTGCCCGTGTCCTCCGGTCTGCTTCTTGTGCCGTCCCTGAACGTCCGCGGTTCCGCGGATCGTCTCCCTGTAGGGAATCTTGGGCGCTTTCAGCGCAACGTCAACGCCGTAGCGCTTCTTCAGTCGGCTGACGGCGATTTCGACATGCTGCTGGCCGGTGCCCGCGATCAGGAACTCCTTGGTCTGCGGATCCCGGTAGAATCGCAGCGAAAGATCTTCTTCCAGCAGCTTGTGGAGGGCGTTGCCCATCCGATCTTCGTCGTTTCGGCTCTTCGCTTCAACCGCGAAGGCGATGGACGGCTCCGCCAGCTTTACGGCGAGCAAAGACGACAGGTGACGACTTGTCTGTCAACGTATCGCCAGTCAGCGTCTCGCGCAGCTTGGCCACCGCGCCGATGTCCCCGGCGTGCAGTTCGTTCACGGGCGTGATCGTCTTGCCCAGGGGAACGCCGATGTGGGCCAGCCGCTCGGTCACGTTACGGGCGGAATTCTGCAGGTTGGCGTCGTTTTTCACGCACCCCGAAAGAACCTTGAAATAAGTGAGGCGCCCCGCAAATGGATCGGCTGTCGTCTTGAAGACATACGCCGCGGTCGGATCGGCCCCGGAGTACTTGCGCTCTACAGGTGCGCCGTTCAGAGTCAGCTTGACCGGCGGCCGGTCGCACGGTGACGGAAACGCCTCCTCGATCAGGTTCAGCAGCATATCCGAACCGATGTTGTGCGGCCCGGACATGCAGACGATCGGGAAAACACGGTTCTCGCGCATTTCCTCGTCCAGGCCCGCGATGATGTGCTCTTCCGGAAGCGTGCCCTTCTCGAAGAACTCTTCCATCAGGTCGTCCTTGCCTTCCGCGACGAGTTCGACCAGTTCCTCATGCGCGTTTTTGGCGGCTTCGGCGTATTCGGCCGGAATTTCGGCCTCGCGCGACTTGCCGTCACCGTCGGGCGTATATAGATACGCCTTCATGCGGATCAGGTCGATGACGCCATGGAAATCCTTGTCGTGGCCGAGCGGAAGCTGAATGGGGACTGCGTTCCGCCCGAATCTGACGTGGACGCTTTCGAGAGCGCGCTCGAAACTGGCGCGGTCGCGGTCCAGCTTGTTGATCACAATGGCGCGGGGAAGTTCGAGTTCCTCGGCGATTCCCCACATCTTTTCGGTGTGCGGTTCGACACCCGACGTCGCGTCGATCACCACAATCGCGGCGTCCGCGGCAACCAGCGTCGCACGCGCGTCGTTCACGAACATGTTGAACCCGGGGGTGTCGAGGATGTTGATTTTGCTCTTGTTCCACTCGATGGCGGCGATCGCGGTGGAAATGGTCAGCTTGCGCTGGATCTCCTCTTCATCGAAATCCGTAACGGTATTGCCTTCGTCCACCCGCGTCAGACGGTTCGTCGCGCCCGCCGCGTATAACAGCCCGGCCACGACGGAGGTCTTCCCGCTGTGACCGTGGCCTACAATGCCAACGTTTCTGATGTCCTTCGTCTGGTAAGTTCTCACGGATCCCTCCGTTTACGAGGGGATCGTATCACAGTTGTAACCTCGCACAAAAAACACAGGAAATGTTTTAATTGAGATGAAGGTATCGCCTATGTACGGTCCATTGCTCTTTCTCGCCGGCGCCATCTCAGGGACGGTCGCCGCCTGGCTTTACTACCGCCCGGCGACGTCCGTGCTCAACGAACGCATCGACGCCCGCGATCGCCGGATCCAGGAACTGGAAGCGCGGGTTCAGAACGCCGAAGATCAGGCCGACGCGCTCACCAGGGAATCTGCCGCGTTGAGCGCAACGCTCGCGTCCGAACGCCGCGCACATCAGGAAAAGCGCGAGTTTGTTGAAGAGGCGCGGCTAACCTTTGGCGCCCTTTCCGCGGAGGCTCTGAAGAGCAACAACAGCGCATTTCTTGATCTGGCAAAGCAGACCCTCGAAAAGCATCAATCGGAAGCGAAAGGCGATCTCGACGGCCGGCAAACCGCTATCGAGCAACTGGTGAAACCGCTGCGCGAATCGCTGGGCAACGTCGACCGGCAGATTCAGGAGCTCGAAAAATCTCGCACGGGCGCGTACCTGGTCCTTTCGGAACAGGTCAAGGCGATGGCGGAAGGGCAGGACGGACTGCGCGCGGAAACCCGAAAGCTGGTGAACGCGTTGCGCACGCCGCAAGGCCGCGGCCGCTGGGGCGAGATCCAGCTCAAGCGGGTCGTCGAACTCGCGGGTATGGTCGAGCGCTGCGATTTCCATCAGCAGCGCCACGCCGACACCGACGAGGGAAGGCTTCGTCCCGACCTGATCGTTCACCTGCCCCTCGGCAAGAGGATCGTCGTCGACTCGAAAGTACCGCTGAAGGGGTATCTGGAAGCGCTCGAAGCTTCCGACGACATCACGCGCGTCGACGAAATTGAAGGAGCACGCGGCACAGGTACGCGCCCACATGGATCAGCTCTCGGGCAAGAACTACTGGGCGCATTTTCGGCCGACGCCGGAATATGTGGTGATGTTTCTGCCGGCGGAGTCGCTGCTCTACGCCGCTCTCGAGCAGGATCCGGGTCTCCTCGAAAGCGGGCCCGAACGCGGGGTGATTATAGCCACGCCGACAACTCTGATCGCCTTGCTCAAGGCCGTGGCCTACGGGTGGCATCAGGAGGCGCTCGCCGAAAATGCGAAGAAAATCGGCGAGTTCGGGAAGGAACTCTACGTCCGCCTCTCGACCGTCAACGAATTCTTCGCGAAACTCGGCCGCAACCTGGATAAGACTGTGGGCTCGTATAACGAGGCGATGGGTTCGCTCGAATCGCGGGTTATGGTGACCGCCCGCAGGTTCAAGGATTTGGGCGTGGCATCGACGGAAGAGATTCCGGTTCTCAGGGCAGTTGACCGGACCACGCGGGTATTGCGCGATCCGGATGCCGGATCGGCCGATCCGCCGGAAACGCTCTTCCGGGCCGTTTAAGGCAGCCGTCCGACGTGCAGCGCGGCAATTCCGAACGTGAGGTAATCCCACTGCACGGAAAAGCCCGCATCCTTCATCATCATTGCCAGTTCCGGACCATCCGGGAACTTTCGGACCGATTCCGGCAGGTACTGATAAGCTTCCGGCGCACCCGAAATTGCCCCGCCGATCACAGGCAGCACGTTCCGTGAATACCAGTTATAAAGCGCGGCGAAGCTCTTGTTGGGAGGTTGCGTGAATTCCAGAATCGCCAGCGCCCCGCCGCGGCGCAAAACCCGGCGCATCTCCACCAGCCCGGCGGTGTAGTTCGCCAGATTGCGATATCCAAAGGCGATCGTGATCAGGTCGAGACTGGCATCCGGAAACGGCATCGCGAGCGCATCCGATTCGATCAGCGCCGACCCCAGCTGATCACGGCGCAGCTTCGTCTGCGCTCTCGTCAGCATCGGATGGCAGAAGTCGCTCCCGATCAGCTTCCGCCCTGCGGAACGCTCGAGAGCAATCAGCAGATCGCCGGTCCCGCAAGCCAGATCGAGCACGAGCGTATCAGGGCGTTTCAGAATATCGCGAATCTTTTCGACCGTATGGCTGCGCCAATACCGGTCCACGTTCGCAGAGAGCAGATGGTTCGCAAGGTCATACCGATGCGCCACGCGCCCGAACATTGAGCGCACCCACCGCGAGGCCTCCTGTTCCGAACGGGCGCCCTCGGGCGTGGTGCCAACGGCCTTCATGCCTTCCGGCAATCCACAAGCGCGCGATCAATCGCCTGTTGAACTGAGGCAATGGGCACGTCGGTGCGCACGTCAACCTTCCCGATCCCGGCCGGAAGCACGAAATGGATACGGCTCTGGATGGTTTTCTTATCGCGCAGAAGCCGAACCTGCAGCTCCGTGCGGCTGATCCCGTCGCAGTCCGGAATCGGACCATAAGCGTGCAGCACATGCAGAATCGCAGCGGAATCATCGTGGGAAATCATACCCAGACCTTGTGCCAGATAAGTAGCGGCGCGCATTCCCCACGAAACAGCCTCGCCGTGGAGAAATTTCGTATAACGGGTCTGGGCCTCGAGTGCGTGACCAAACGTATGGCCAAAATTCAGAATCCTGCCGGAGGCCCGCTTCGCGTTCGTCGGCGGAAACCACCTCAGCCTTGATCCGCACAGACTCCGAAATGATCTCGTCCACCACATCCGGCGATTGGGCCAACACCGCATCGCGCCGTTCGGCCAGAAGGCGGAACAGGGGCTCGCTCATGATCACGCCCGACTTAATGATTTCGTAAAGCCCGGCTCGGTACTCGCGATCTGGAAGCGACTTCAGAACGGAAGGATCGATCAGCACCGCCAGCGGCTGATGGAAGCTGCCGATCAGGTTCTTGCCGGCCACCAGGTTTACGCCGGTTTTCCCTCCAACCGCGGCATCCACTTGAGCCAGAAGCGTTGTGGGTACCTGGATAACCGGGATTCCGCGCATGAAGATGGCCGCCAGAAACCCGGCCATATCGGTGACGATTCCGCCGCCCACCGCGAGAATCAGGCTGGACCGGTCCGCCCCCAGCTCCATCATCTGTTCCGCCATCCGCTCGATATGGGAGAGGCGTTTGTTGTCCTCGCCGCCATCGAAAAACAGAACCTCGCAGCCGCGACTTCCGAGTGCTGCGATCACACGCTTTCCATATAATCCCCAGACGTCGCGAGTCGAAATGGCGAAGATTCGGCCCCCCGCGGCGGGAAGAAACTCGCAAAGCCGGTCAATTACCCCGCGTTCAACCGTCGCAAAGTACGTACAGAGAGGGGTAACAACCTCAAACCGGGACATGACTTTCATGATAACGGGAGTAATGGAAGTACTAGCCCCGTCAGACCTGCCGACGTGGGCTATTTAACCCCGGGCTCTTTCATCTGGTTTTTCGAGTACTGCTCTTCAGTCGAGCTTGAGAGGGCAGGCGAATTGGCGTCTTTCGGGCTTCCCGCAGGATATCCGGACGAGGAGATGCCCGTGTCCGTCTGGTGCCAACTCCCTCCATCGGGACCGGTAGTGCTCGTCCCGCATCCCGCCAGTAGAGCCGCCGCCGTCAACGCAATCGCCACGATTGTTTTCCGAACCATCTCCACCATCATAAACGCCGCATGCTGCGGTTGTTCAAAATGCTACAGTGAGGGTTCTTCCGTGCCCGCGCGCTCTGAACCAGGTAACGGGTTTCGCACTGCCGGAACGTCCCCCATCCTTATTGCAGCCGCGGCCCTTCTGATCCGGCTCGCCTTCGTCTGGGATTACCAGGCCCAAACGCCGCATCGCGCGCTCAGCGCCCTTCCGTTCCTGTTCGAATCCGGCAACATCGCTTATTCGCTGGCCAGCGGCCACGGTTTTGGATCGCCGTTCCGTGAAAACACGGGAGCAACCGCCTGGATGACGCCGCTCTATCCCATGGTTCTCGCGGCGATCATGCGGATCTTCGGCATCTACACTTTCAAATCGTGGGTAGCCGCAGTCGTGATGAATGCCGGCTTTTCGAGTCTCGCCTGCTTTCCTCTTTATTACGCGGGTAAGCGGATCGGCGGAATTTGGGTCGCCAGCGGCGCCGCCTGGCTTTGGGCCATATTCCCCAACGCGATTCTCCTGAGCGTGGAGAGCTTGTGGGATGCCTCTCTTTCCGCGCTGCTGGGAGCGACGGTGATCTGGGCGACGCTGCGGCTCGCGGGCTCCGCCCGGTCCCGCGATTGGGGGCTTTACGGATTTCTTTGGGGCGTCATCCTCATGGCGAATGCGGCCGTTTTGTCCCTGTTTCCTTTCCTGCTGGGGTGGGCCGCATATCGGAACGCCAGGACAGGCATTCCCTGGCAACGCAATGTTGCGATCGCGGCTGGGGCTGTGGTTCTCTGCTGCCTGCCCTGGACGATCCGGAACGAGATGGTTCTGCACAGCCTCGTCCCTCTGCGATCGACGTTGGGCCTTCAGTTGTGGGTCGGCAACAACCCGGACGCCAAAGTGGTCTGGCTGGGCGAGCACCACCCGATCCATGACACGGCCGAGCGCAAGCACTACGTCGAGGTGGGAGAGATTGACTACATGGCCGAGAAGTTGAAGAACGCGGTCGGCTACATGGCCGGCCATCCCGGCCACGAGGCCGAGTTGATCGGCGGCCGCTTCGTCATGCTCTGGGCCGGCGGGACGGCGCAACCCCTCGACGACTTCATCCACAGCCGTTCGACCTGGTTCCGCTACGTGTTGCTTTTCAATCTCTGCGTGGCGGTCGGGCGCGCTCGCGGGAATCGTGGTTCTGATCCGGCAACGCAGCATTTATGCGTTTCCCCTGGCCGTCGGACCGGTGATCTTCCCGTTCGCTTATTACCTGACTTTGGCTCTGCCCCGGTATCGCCATCCGATCGACCCCGCCCTGATGCTGCTCACCGCGGTGGTAATTACAGCGGCAGGTAGCCGAAGCGCTCCATCACCGGTCCGTGGTCGTCGATGATGCGAGCCACCTGAGCGGGCGAGAGCACCTCCCGCCAGGCACCCGCCCTGCCCTGCCGGAAAAACAAAGCCAATTTCTCCGGGCGCTCGCCGAAACCGGCGTTAACCTCCTGTGTTTGCAACAGACCGAAAGACGAACGCTCCATGGCTAGCTGGACAGAATTGGGTTTGTTTTGTAAACCACAGCAGGTCGCGACGGCGGTGAAAGCCTCCACCGGCTGCTCGTGGAGGTCCTCGTATCTGACGACGTGAACCGGAAAGGCCCGCTGATCGACCCAACTCCGGACGTGTCCGCTCCACGAAAGGAGTTGCTGGTTCAGATTTCGAACCGGCAGATCGGAATAATAGCCTGCTGTGTTCAAGGCCATTTCTTCGATGCTCCACTCGATCGGTTTGGTCATGTGATGAGCGAAGGAAACGGCGACGTCGAGAGGGTTCCGGATGATATAGATCGCGCCGGCGGTTGCTTCTGAAGGAACGATTGGCCCGCAAGCGTCGTGGATCTTCAGAAAAACGGTTGCCGCCGAATCCTCCGCGATCTGCCGGTATACGCGCGGACGAACACGAGCGATCTCCTCCGGGGTCAGATCCGACGCTTCGATGCCAGCCACTTCGTCGAACAGGTGCCTGTTGGCGGCTGTCGGAATCTGGAGATCGTTAATATTGGCCGGTCCGCTATCGCCGAGTATCAGATTCGCGATGAACGTCCGGACCCAGGTGTTGCCGGATTTCGGGTAGGAAGCGAGCCAGACGATTCCGCTCACTGGCTGAAATCCCTTTCGAGCAGATCCGCCGTCTCGTTAAGAGATGCGCTGGACGATCGATCAAGCCGCATGATCCGATTACGCCCGAGGCTGGTCAGGCGATCGAAATAGTCAGTATGAGCGCAGAACCGCCGCCGGTAAATAACCTCGCCCAGGGCCGCTACCTTATTAAAGCCGGAAACCGGAGTGAGCAAGGCTTCGCGGGCGTTATCCCGACCCAGTATGTAGATCGAATGTACGGGCGATGGTTTGGAGGCGAATCCCCGTTCAATCGGCACATGGTACTTGTTCAGGGTCGGCCTCACGCGACGCACGTTCGGGTTCCCTAAACCGGTCTGATCGAGAACGTCAGGCCACAACATCAGGCGGGGAAAGGCCGGGATGCAATCGGGATCGGTTACGCAGATCTCATCGGCGATGACTCGGTATCCGCGGGCATAAAAGGCGGCCGCGAGGGCCGACTTCCCCTTCCCCGAGCCTCCCGCGAAGAGAACGGCGCCCTTCGTGGTCTCGATCGCGCTCGCGTGCAGGGGCAGCAATTTCCTCTGGTGCAGCAAAGCGCCGAAAACCGGACCCATGAGGAACAGGCGGATGGAGTCTTCGTCCGCTTCAGGGCAGGCTTCGATGGTGATTTCCGTCCCGGATGAAACCCGATACCGGGCTATACCCTCGATATCCAGGAGAAACTCGTCGACCGTACCGGCCAGAATCGTGAGATCGGCGGGGCAGCAGCCATCGCCGGCTGGAAATTCCGGCAATAAAAAATCAGATCGAATGGATAATCCGAAGGCGGTGTATGCTGCCTGCAGAGGCATGATTCAGCTTACCCAGACATCAGTTTTGAGCGATCCCGAGGATATTCCCAGACTTAATGCGGAATTCGCCGCGACAGGCTGCGCCCGGCTCCCTGGATTTCTCGCGCCGCCGATCTTAAAACATCTTCTGATCTGGCTGGAGCAGGCGCAATTTGAGGAAAGAAACGAGGTCGGGCACGGGGAGGTCTTCGGAACTACCCTATTCGTGCCCGAAACAGACCGGGCCTGGTTCCTTCTGCAATTCATCATGAATAAGCCCGACCTTTTCGACCTTGTGGGCCGGATTACCGGCTGTCCCCGGACTGGCAATTTTATCGGCAGGCTACACCGCACGACCGCCGCCTCGCACCAGCACATAGACTGGCATCACGATGCGGTCGAGGCGCGAACCCTCGGTATCTGCGTCAACCTCAGCACGGAAGAGTATACCGGCGGCGTCCTTCAGATACGCGACCCTGATCGGCAGATGCGCGCCGAAGTGGGGCGCGCCGCCCCGGGCGACGCCTTCCTCTTTCGAATCGACGCCGACTGGCAGCACCGCCTGACGCGGGTCGAGTCGGGCCGCCGAACGGTGGGCGTCGGCTGGTTTCGAACTCAGCCGGAATGGCGGGAGCAGGCGCTGAATACCGCTCGGTCGCGACAAAATCAACGCTAATTTCGGCAATATGGCGATATTATGTTACGCTGATTTCGAAGTCGCGAGGGAAATATATGGAAGATAACGGGACGGAACTCGACAATTTCAGCGAAAACAAACAGGCGCGGTTGCCGTACCGTGCGCCTGAGCTGGTGAATCTGGGGCAGATCCAGGCCATAATTCGCACCGGAAGCGCTCCCGGACCCGAAGCTGGCATGGGAACCACCTGCGCTTCCTGATCGTCCGGTCCGGTGTCGCTCAATTGTCTCGAGGGTACAGTCGATTTCGGTGACCCCGGGCAGTCTCAACCAGGTATTTCAGCTGATCTCCAGCTTCACAATCGCGCCGATCTGATTCGCACACTGGGACTTCATGCTACTGCCGACGACAACAAGTTGATTCTGGCAGCTTACGCAAAGTGGGGAGAAGAGTGTCCGAACTTCCTGCTGGGCGAGTTTGCTTTCGCCCTCTGGGATAACAGGCGTAAAACCCTCTTCTGCTGCCGCGACCACATCGGCTTCCGGGCGTTCCTCTACTGGCGCAGTGGCAGCCGGTTTGTATTCGCGGGCGATATTGAGCCCATCCTTGCGCGCCCGGGCGTACCGCGGGAAGTGAATCGCGCGAAGCTTGCGGCAATGGCCGTTCCAACGCGACATCACGTCAGGCACGAAGAAACGTTCCATTCCGGCATCCTCTCGCTCCCGCCTGGAACCTCGATGACCGTCAGCCGCGATGGCATTCGGCAGCGCCGTTACTGGGAGCCGGAGCCGGGCAGAGTGCAGATTCCGAAGCGCCCGGACGAAGGCTATCGCAGCGCTTCGCGATCTCCTTTTCGAGGCGGTCGGGTGCAGGTTAGACAGGAGTTATCCCGTAGCGTCGCTGCTCAGCGGCGGTCTCGACTCTTCCAGCATTGTGGCGATCGCCTGCCCGCTGTCTCGAGAAACAGAATCGGGAATTAACCGCAATATCCGCCGTTTTACCAAAAGAAAGCCGCATCCGTTTCTCCGACGAACGAGAGTATATCGACGAATTTCGGCCATGGCCCAACATCAACATCGAATACGTCACGGCTCCGGGGCGCGGACCTTTCGATTCTTTGAGCGATCCCAGCCGATTTCTCGCCTTCCCCTTGCGCAGTTCGCGCTTCTATCTGAACGAAGAATGCGAGAAGGCAGCACTTGCGGGCGGAGCCCGAAAACTCTTCTGGGGCTTTGGCGGCGAGTTCGGCGTGAGTTCCTGGAGCGAGCGATATTATCTGGAACTGGCGATTCGCGGGCGCTGGCGCACCCTATTCCGCGAACTGAAGCGATGCCGCGCATCTCGTAGCGCGTCGCCTCCACGCATGCTGGCACGCCAGGCGTTAAACGTCGTGTCTCCCGTCCGCGGCTGGAGGCCGGCGGTGCTGCTCGCGAGCGATTTCCGGCGTCAGACGAAGGCCAGACCGGCGTTGAGAGGCCGTTCGCTCTACTTGCGTCGCCATCAAGTGTCGGAGATCCGATTCTGGCTCAGTAAACATGCGATGGAGCGGGGCCAGTCGATTTCGCTCATCCCTCCCTGTTCGCCGCTGCTCGACAAGCGAATCCTGGAATTCTGCCTCGCGATGCCCGAGAGCATGGACGTGGGCGACGGGTACCCGCGATACCGGATTCGGGTTGCTTTGGACGGCATACTCCCCCCGCGAATCCAGTGGCGAACGACCAAAGCGCCGTATTCGCCGGACTATTTTGTCCGCTATAACGCGCAGCTTGGGATGGCGCGCGAGTTTGTGCAAGCCATCCGGCCGAACGACCCGATCCGCGCCATCGTGGATGTGGAGGGGCTCGGGAAATTACTCGTGCCGGTGGACGCCGTCGCCGGCCCTACCGCTGCGCGCGACGAAGTACCGGTAACGTTATACCTGATCAATTTTCTACGGCAATTCTCCGAATTTCGACTTTGAAACATATGTTTCTCTATTCTTTCTTCGGGCTGGCAATCCACTCCGAAGTGGAATTGCCGGATTTACCGCCGGGAACGGGCGAGCCGGATGTCGTTATTCGGCTGGGAAGCGTACCCCGAATGCCGCAGAAGGCGACTATGCGCCAGGAGATTGCCTTTCACGGACGAGGCGGCGCGTTTCATATAAGAGACGGGCGTGAAATTGTACTGGATCCCCGGCCTGGTGTGGACCCTGCACTATTGAGAGTTCTGCTGGCGGGAAGGATGATGGCTTTCCTGCTTCGTCAGCGGGGGTGGCTGCCGCTCCATGCAAGCGGGATCGAGGTGGGAGGAGCGGGGGTTCTTTTTCTCGGGGCTTCCGGTTCGGGAAAGTCGACCACAGCGGCGGCATTCCATACCGCGGGCTGCAAGGTGATCACCGACGATGTCGGAGCAGTGCGGGTCGACGCTGATGGCGGATGCGTATTGAATGCGGCCGGCCCGCGTATCAGGCTGCTGGACGATTCACGAGCAGTGTTCGGCGCATCAGAACCGGAAGGCGCCTGGCAATGGCGTAAACGCCTTTTCAATCTGAGCCGCGGGGAACCGCGAGAACTCGTTCCGATCCGCCGGATCTACCTGCTCGAATACGGCGGCGGGATCGGGGGAGATCGCATTCAGCCCATGTCCGCCGTCGCGGCGCTGAGCGCCCATTCGTTTGTGAAGCACTGGCGCATGGACGAGCTTGCGCTCGCCGCGCACCTTCGCGACTGTACCCATGTCGCGCGTTCAGTTCCGCTCTATCGTCTGCTTCGGCCGAGATCGCTCGACGCCCTGCCGGATCTGGTTCGCCGGGTGTCGAAAGATCTGGAAGGCTTTTGAGGCGAAATTCGTCTTGCTTGCGTTTCCTGGCGGCGCGGGACAGCGCCCTTTGCGCTGATCAGGAACGCTGCAGGAGGCCCGCAGCGGTAAGATCACGGACCAGCGACTCGAGATCGGCGCGAATTACCGTTTCATCGGCTTCGTATAACCCGCTCAATCGGTCCGCGGAGGCGGCTACATTTCCGGTGTCCATCAGCGACTTCCACATGCGCGCACCGACATCGTTCAGCCCGTAATACTCCTGATTTTCCATGTTCAGCAGCACGACTTCGTCTTCGAGCTCCTGGAAAAGTACAGACTCGCCAATCCTGATATTTCCGGTTAAATCATCACCCATAACATTCGAATTTACATTATCTGTTCGCGGGTGGAATGGCAATTCCGCATATAATTCGAGCAGCTGACAGACCTGATACGAAAAACCCGCCGCTTCTGGTCGCTGGACTCGGCGGTCAGGTGGCTCACGATTGAAGCGTTTTTGCTGCCGATTGCCGTTCCGGTGAGTTTTCGGCTTTTCGGCGTGGCTCGAACGCAATCCTGGCTGCGGATGTGGGGACCGCTTGCTGACGCGCGCAGCTCGGTAATTGTTTTGATCGGCCAGGCCTGTGCGGCGCAGAAAAGAGTCAAGCGCGTTACGGGCATTGAGGGACCGTGCCTCGTGCGATCGATGACCTTGTGGACCATGCTGCGGCGGCGAGGAGTCCCGGCGGATTTGCGGGTGGGATTTCGAAAGAGAGCCGGGAAGATTGAGGGGCACGCCTGGGTGGAATATGCCGGGACGCCGATTAACGAGCAGAAGGACGAAGCCCTCAAGTTTGTGCAGACAGCTCAGCCCGCATCCTTCGACCTGTGGCGGAGACGGGGGACTGCGGCAATGCCATTGTCTGAAGGAGAATAGGACCATGAGCGGAATCCAGTTCGTCATGGATGAGAAGGGCCGGAAGGTCGGAGTTCTCATTGACCTGAAAAAACACGGTGCTATCTGGGAGGATTTCTGGGATGGCCTTGTGTCAGAATCGCGCCGTAGGGAAAAAGGCATTCCTTACGAGCAATACCGCGCAGCCCGCTTGAAACGCACGCGCCAGCGTGGTTAAGTACGGTCTTGACATCAAGCAATCGGCGCAAAAAGAATTGGATGCGCTCGACGATGCAGTGTTCACCCGCATAGACCGGAAGATTCTGGCTCTGGCCGACAATCCCCGGACCGCAGGATGCAAAAAGCTGAAAGGCTATAAGGACCAGTGGCGGGTCCGAGTCGGCGACTGGCGCGTGCTGTACATCATCGACGACGCAGCGAAACTCGTCACCGTCACTCGCGTTGCGCACCGCCGGGAGGTCTACGAGTAACCACTGCCGGCCTTTGCGCTCGTGGGTTATAGCGGCGCGCTTAAAAGGGCCGTTCGACCAACACTCCCTGCCGGTCGTGTCTCGTAAGTGCCTGCAAACATGGGGATATGTTTCGCTCTGCGGGCTGGCTATTGGGGTATATCGAACGACGCTGCCGTGGGCGACGCGGGCTGCCGGCGGGCGGCGGCGGTGTCGGTAATGCGGACGTGCGCGGTTCCCGCGCTGGAAGGGTGTACGTTGACCGTAAATAACTGGGTCGATGGACTCCAGGAGAGGCTGTCCGCAGAACCGTTGACGGCCGTCACATGAACCGGCCTGGGCGAGTACCCGAACAGGGTCCGGGTTTGTTCACCGGACCCATAGGCAACCAGTACATTGATACGTCCCGTGTCGGCAAACAAGGGGATCCGGTTCTTGCCCATCGTGACGAAATCGCCCATGTCGCCGAGGAAGGCGATCCCCGTCTGACCAACGGCCGCGAGGATGAAGTAACCAACGCCGCCGTTCAGCATAAGCGTCTTGTCCGAGTTCGCGTCGATCAAATAGCCGACGCCGTCCAGATAGTCGTAGAGATAAGCCGCCCCCGCTATGCCCCATGAGGAAGGCTGAATGGTGATCGAGGTATTCGCTCCGCGGTTGTAGGCAAAGATGTAATTGGTCCGGGAGCCCCCGAAGTTTGACCAGGTCGAGGCGATCATCGGCGTATCGATGCCCTGCGCGTCACTCACGAAAACGCTGTCTACCGGAGTGCGCAGGAACGTCAGGCTTGACGATGACACCGTCGCTGCGCACGGCCTTGAGCAGATTTGCCTGAGAGATCGCGCCCAGAGGGTCGCCGATTCCGACCGGCCCGGCAGAAAGTGTGGCCAGAATCAGGTTGTTCAGATCCTTACTCATGAAAACGTCGGAAAATGGCCAGATACCGAGCGCGCTTGCGAACCGCGAGCTGTAGAGAAATTCGGTCCAGCGTGCCGGGCCGAAGCCGTCCTGGCTCGTCCGGATCGTCGTAAGATTGCTGTAGTTTGTGCTTTGCAGGAAATGGCGCGGTGTCGCCATGCAGTATTGCATCGTGATTCCGCGTTTCTGCATGGAGGCCGCCATATTATCGAGAAAGGCAGCGGGATCGGTGAGATTGAAGGCGGCTTGAGCATTATTCGCGAGCCAGTCCTGTTCATAGGTCGACACTCCCGAGGCGGCCAGGTAGGCCGCTGTGTCCTCCCAGTATTGCGGGTCGGTCGCTACGTTCCCGGAGATTACGTACTGGCTTCGGTAGGGGCTTCCCGCATCGATCCAGCGGGCGTGGGCGGCGAGCGGCACTCCGAGGGAAGCCCCAAAGGAGGCAAGATCGGGTTGGAAAATCGGCGCCGCAGTGTAGGTCCAGATCCCGCCATGGCTCGACCATGCGTCGTCAGGGCCCTTCGGATACCACCAGCTATCCAGTTGCATCGAGCCGAGCGCGATACCCTTCGCGTCGAATTCGGCTTTAATCGCTTTCAGCGTATCCGTGTAAGAGGGACCGCCGGGATTGTAGTAATACGTGGCCCCGTTATCGGTCCAATAGCTGATTGACTTCAGAAGCGCATCCGCCTGGTTCGTTGGGCGATGCTTGCCGGCGAGGTCGGTCAGCGCCGTTCCCCAGGTTTCAAAGGTTTCGTTGATTCCCTGGCCGAAAGCCAGAGCGGTTCGATGCGTCAAGCCTGCGGGAAGGGTTGCGATCTGGCTCGAGATTCCGGTACCCGACGCCACCATGTAGTCCGACGCCGCCGAAACGATGAACGTGTTGGCCGCGGCGTCGAAGTAAATTGACGGGCTGTCCGGCAAAAGACTCCCAAACTGGCGAAAGGCGAACACGCCATTGTATGACATCTCGAAAACATTTCCAGGCTGCGAATTGAACAGGGGAAAAGGGCTGGAATTCGCGGACGCGTTGTTGTACGTAACCGCAAACATCACCAGCGGCCGACGCACATAAGTTCGGATGGAACCGGATCGGTTGCTGGCGGCGTATCGAATAATCGAACGCCAACTCCTGATACGGACCGACGCTGTCAGTACCGGTACCTATCCTGGAGTTGAATGGCTGGTTACCGAGACTCCCGAGGAATTCCCAGTGGGGACCGGGGATATTTACCAAAAATAGTCCGGAGGGCGAGAGCGTAGCGGTTAAACCGCTGAAACCGTTTATGGTTAGCTGTCCACTGGCCGGAAGCGAGAGTGCGCACACGAGTGCGGTACCCAGCAGGAATTTGAATGAATTCATTCAGACCCGATACGATTTCTGAAACGGATTGTATCAGTCCTGCGGACCTTCTCAACCAAATAGTGTCCTAAACTTCAGGGACACCACCCTAACTTCAGCAGGGTGCGAAAAAAGGGCAGTAGTCGCTCCCTTCCGTGCCAGCGCCCCTAAAGGGGATGCTGGGTCGCGGCTCAGAACAGAGTGTGTGTTCATTTTGAAGGGACTTGCCGGGCGGGCATTTTCAGCATGCTGTCAGGACACCACCCCTCAGCTAAGAGTCCAGGCTTTTTTCAGCAACGCGCGAAGAGCTGCATCGACCTCTTGAGGCGATGCCAGTGCAAGGCGGCTTTTCAGCCGCTCGGACCAACCCTCTTTTCGGGGGGGATGTAATCGCTTGTCTGTCTCCGGCGGGAGAGCCAGACCCAGCATGGCTGTTCCTCCCTTCAAGGGGCGTATCGCGGCGAATTGGACCTTGCGCGACCACGCGGAGTAGCCTTTGCGCTGGCCGGCGACAACTTCGGGAAGCTCTTCGACCGCCGCCTTCACCGCCTCGAAGATGGCCCGCGAACTCGCGTCTTTCCACAGAGTATCGCGCAAAGTGTCCGAATCGTTCCAGCTCACGGCTTGGGGAAATGCGACCGAAAGAACCCATGAGGCCCGGTTCTGCAGCAGGCCATACTTGTCTTTAAACCACTTCAATCTTGCACGGTGGGCCGTCTCCGTGCAGGTCTTTGCGATTTCAACCCATTCTTCCAGCGACTTGCCGGTGGCTTGGGGGAGGCCCGCCTTGACCGACGCCATCCATTTCTCCTGGCGCTCGGTGAGGTGCAAGTTTTGTTGGCGTTCCTTAAGCTGCGATTTCTGTTCCTGCTCGGTCAGCTGCGAGCGTCCAGTGCCCTGCTCCATTGTCCCTCCCGCAATCGCAGACGAACCCGGTGGTCTCCTGTGAGGCGCTGCTCCAGGAGCACGTTCGCCTGCCAGACTCCCTCCTCCAGGGAACTGACGGTGTCGCGCCCGCCGGATTTGTCCGTTCAGTTCGATGATAACGTCATCCGCGGCTACCGATTCGGCGGGAGAACGGAAATAGCAGACCAGCGATCCACCCCGAGCTCACTGTGTATCGAAGGTCGCGCGGAAGGCCGGTACTCGACGCTGCAGAGATCCGGGGGCGCCTCGGAAAAGGCACGCGGAAGATCAGGTGAAGCGGCAGGTTCCCGGCCCGATTCGTCGAGCATCGTGAATATTCGCCGTGTTGCTGCGGCCGCTGCGAGAGGTCCGAATGCGGACCTCGTGACGCCCCGGTTCGAGGCCGGGCGGACGAAGACAGTTCGCCTGATATCCGCCCTTCGTTTTCGCTTACAACCAGCGCGTGGGTACCGTACCCATCCACTTCGACGAACAGAGAATCGGCTGTGAGACCTTTCTCGGCGCTCTTGAAATAACAGCAAAGGTACTCGTCTTTGAGCGGATGAAAGGTCGCCACATAGGTGCGATTGTTGCTGACGGCGTGGAGGTGCGGCGCGCTAACCAGGGGTGCGGCGTCGGGCTCAGGCCAGCGCCGCCGGCATACCACCGACGCGCGCTGGTTGGTGATGTCGATTGACTCGACCTGCGCAAATCCGGCGGAGCGGCACATTGCCGCCAGACATTCGGGCGACGGACCGCACCAGTTGTCGATCTGCCCGCCGAGTTCGGTCCGTTCGTAGAACTCCATCACGGCGGGAATCTGCCGCTGTTCAGGCTGGATGACGAAAGATTCGATCAGCGCGAGGTCGGTGGACAACTCGACGACCTTCTCCAGCCCGAGCAGCGGATGTCTCAGGTGATAGAGCACGCCGAAGAACAGGACGATATCGAAACGTCCGAGCGTTCGCGCCGAGAGTTCGTTCACGTCAAGCGTCAGGTATTCGACTTTGGACCCGATCAGCTGTTTGGCTTCGATGAAGGTATCGAGGGGGACGCAGTCGACCGCGACGACGTCGGCGCCGCGGCGCTCACATTCGAAGCTGAACCATCCATCCCACGCGCCTATATCGAGAACGCGCTTGCCGTGAAGGTCGTGAGGCAGTTTAAAGAGTTCGAGCCGCCAGCGCAGGTGCTCGACAGTTTGCAGTCCGGGCAGTACGCTGCCATCGGGAAGGTCGATCGAGTGATAACGGAAACGCGACTGGACCTGGTCGGCGAGCTTCTGAATGCGCTCTTCGAAGCCGCGGTCTCCGGCGGCAATCCGAACTTCGGGTTCCATCATCAAGCCTCAGGTTACTGTACAATCAACGACGTGTTGAAAGCAGGCTTTTCGGGAGCACGCGCAAAACGGGTCGCGTCCGCGCCGCCGCCGGAATGTCGTGTTCCTTCCGTTTCCTGGCGGCGCGGGACAGCGGCCTTTGCGCTTTTTGCTTTTGTGCTGTGCTCTGCCGCGGCGGCCGAAAATCCTCAGCCGATTATCGACAACGAACGGGTGACAGTCTGGGATGTGACGGGTACGATGGAGCCGGCGCACGCTTGATTTTATCGCCGTGCCGTTGTCGCGAAAGGGCACCGCGGTCTTTGGGCATAAGGGCGATACGCCGGGCGAGGCGGGCTCGCGCACCATCGTGATCGCGCTCAAGGATCATCCGGTTGCGCCGCTTGCGAACAAGTCCGGTTACCCCAATGCGTTTCCCCGGCCTCACGTGAAGAAGCTGCTGGAGAACGACCGGGTGATTGTCTGGAGCTACGCGTGGAAACCGGGGGAAGCAACGCCGATGCACTTCCATGACAAGGACGTCGTGGTGGTGTACGAGGAGGACACGGCGCTGAAGTCCACTACTCCCGACGGTAAGGTTACGCTTAACGAATATAAGTCGGGACAAACGAAGTTCAATCTGCGCGACCGCATTCACACGGAACTTCTGGTCAGAGGCACGGGCAGCGCCGTTATGACGGAGTTGAAGTAAGTCTGGCTGGAGTCCGGCCTCAGTTTGGTTTTAGCGCCGCTGGAGCCTGACGGCAAGCGAGATTCCGAAGATTTCGTTTGTGTCCCATCCCTGCCGGCAGGTTAACCGACTGCAACATATAGTACGGCCGAAGAGAAAGTCGAGTCGGCGATGGGAAACCGGACCCCTGCCTGGAAGCGGTTCTGGGTGAAGCTGCTTCCGCCGTTGGCGAAGGGGTTATACCAGGGGACGATGAAGAACTCATTGTTTACGACCAGCACCGGCCGACGCGCTCTGCGGATCGGCAGGGTGTACTCGACGCCAGGGCGAAATCGAAGGCGAGCGGATGGAGACTGGCGTATTGGGAAAGCGTCCTTCGACAAGCGTGCGGAGGATCGGCCGCCACGGGCCGCGCGAGGCGCTCAAGGTGACATTGAGCTGCAGCCTGTTTTCATAAGCAGTATTCGGGTTTGAAGGAAAACGCTGGTAGCGATAGATCGGTATGAGGGTGAACCATGGCCGCAAACGAAAGGAGAAGCCGCTTTGAACGAAGTACTCGAGCAGGTTGGACGCTCCTTCGTCGAACCGCTCGTGGAATTCGACGTCCAGAGATCTGTTTGACGAAAAGCCTGTGGAAAGTCCCTGATCGAGCCAGAGCCCGATCCGCTTTTCATCTTCGGGATCCTCCGGCTTCTGTTGTTGCTGCGCCCGGGCGGAGACAGCCAGAAAGCAAAAGACTGCAAGTGCGCCGACTATGTGTCGCTTCGTCATCCGTCTGAGTGTGAAACTGTCTCCCGGTACAATACCATCGCGTTTCTGGCATTGGAGTTGAAGCAGGCGCCTGCGGAATGGACGTTGGCGCTCGCTCACGCGCGCGGCTCGGTACGCCTTTCGAGTTCAAGCTACGGGCTCGCGGGTGAGAAGACGGTAGACGAGAGAGACCGGCAGCCCGACGACGTTTGTGTATGAGCCTTCGATACGGTCGATAAAGCGGGACGCCAGACCTTGAATTCCGTAAGCACCCGCTTTGTCCATGGGTTCGCCGGAAGCTACGTAATCGTTAATCTCATCCTCGCTGAGCGGGGAAAACCAGACGGAAGTGGAAGCGCAGTCGCGGACGCTGCTGTTTCCCTGCCTGATGCAGATTCCTGTGATCACCTCATGCCGCCTCCCCTGGAGAGCCGTCAGCATTCGGAATGCGTCCTGCGCGTCCTTCGGCTTGTTCATGATCTCGGACCCGAGCACCACACAGGTATCGGCCGCGAGCACGATCTCGTCTTGCGCGCACGGGACGGCGCTGGCCTTCTCTTCAGCCAGCCTCAGCACATAATCGACGGGCGCCTCGTTCTTTAGCGGCGTTTCGTCGATGTCCGCCAACCGGACGATAAATTCCATGCCTGCCGCGCGCAGCAACTCCGCGCGGCGCGGCGATCGCGAAGCAAGCACCAGCATCAGTGCTTGCCGTAGTTCTTTTCGCCGGCTTCGATCGCGACTTTGAGAACGTTCTGTCTCGGCGGCAGAGGACAGGTGGCGAAGGCGGTAAACGCGCACGGCGGATTGTGCGCTTTGTTGAAATCGAGATCGACTGTTCCCGACTTCGGCATGGCGGCATAGAGGAACCGGCCGGCGCCGTACGTGCTCTTTCCGCTCGTCGAATCGCGGAACATGAAGAAGAGCTCTCCATCCTCCGTAACCGGTTCCAGGCGCACCGTCGCGCCGTTGATTATGAACTCTGCATACCCGGGCGAGGGCTCCTGATCGGTCATCCCGAGGATATTCGTGATCGCGATCTTCTTCGGCTCCCGATATGCCACCCACTTCGCTTTGACGTTCCAGGACGCGCTCGCGCGAAACCAGTTGCACCCGGTGAACTCGCGGCGAGTTGGAGCGTTGGGATCGCGCAGGCGCGCGCCGAGCTTGCCTCCTCGGTCGATGACCGTAATCGATATGTTGCCGACCTTGACCACGTCCGGATGTTCCGAGATGTCGGACTGCAGTGTGCGGCCCTGATACGTGACTTTGTTGCCGTGAAGGTTCAAGACAGCCGGACCTGCGCTGTTTGATCCCTCGTGCAGCCAGACGAGCCCGGCAACTGAAAGCCATCCGTCGGGCGCTTTGAGCGAGGCTTCGTAGTCGGCGCGCCACTTCGCGATATCGGTCGTCGCCGGCACGGCGGCGGTTGCCAGCAGAATCAGAATTGACGTTCTTGCAAACAGGCCAGTGCGTTTCATTTGAGTTTTGAGAAATCGCTGGGATTCATGAAGACGCTGTCGATCTTTAAGGCCAAAGGACCGTCCGTCTCGGATTCGGCCCTGACCTTTTTCCATTCCTCATCGGCCAGCAGCGCCGCCCAGTTTTTTTCGGCGTCTGCTTTGCTCTCGTGTTCGAGGATGTAGATCAGGACGTTTTGAGTGTTGTCCTGAGGAGTCCAGTAGCCGATGGCGTTCATGTTGTGCTTCTTCAAAATGGCATCGACGTGGTCGCGGAAGCGCGCCGTCAGTGCATCGAGCTTGCCCGGCGCGGCGTGATAGGTGCGTAGTTCAAAGATGTGCGATCCCGCCATGCTTTGCAGCATACCTCAGGTTTAACGTCGCTCCCTTCCGGTCGCGGCTCGGTAAGTTTTGCAAAGCTGCGGTTCAAACCGCGGCTGATTTGAACTTAGAGAGATCGACCTTGTCCATGAAATACCGGTCGATGTTCGCGGCCAGAGGACCATTTACGTCTGTTTGCGCTTTGATTCTCTGCCACTCCGGATCGTTGCGGAACTCTGCCCAGTTTCTCTCCGCCGCTTCCACGCTTTCGTGCTCGATGATGTACATCAGAAGGTTGTTCGTGTTCTCGCGGGGCCTCCAGTAAGCGACCGGTTTGAGATGATGGCGCTCGAGCAGCGCGTCGGCATGGTGGGCGAACCGGGAGAGCAGGGCCTCCATCTTGCCGGGTCCCGCAGTGTACATTCGCATTTCGTAGACAGGGTTCATCGCATTTACGATATCGCGGTTACGAGGTTCGCAAGCAGGGCGACTCGATCGGGAATGCGGTCGATCAGGATACTTTCGTGGGAGGCGTGCGCGCCCTCCCCAACCGCACCGAGACCGTCGAGCGTCGGTATACCCAAAGCAGCGGTAAAGTTGCCGTCGGAGCCGCCACCCGTGGCGGATTCCTCGAGATCCACGCCGAGATCTGCCGCCAGCTTCCGGGCGAGCGTGAAAAGGGCGGCGATAGCTTTGGTGCGCTCCATCGGGGGGCGGTTGAGGCCGCCGGCGAGTTCGAGCGAGCAGCGTTTATCGAAAGGGGTGAGCGAGCGGAATTTGCGGTCGAGCGATTTGGCGTCATTTATGCCCGGCACCCGGATGTCGATTTGGGCGGAGGCCTCGGCAGCTATAACGTTTGACCTGGTTCCACCTGAGATGACGCCTGGGTTCACGGTCACTCCACGTTCGAGATCGGTAAAAGCGGCAATGCGCTCGATTTGCCGCGCCAGTTCGATTACCGCGCTTGCGCCGTTTTCGAAATCCACTCCGGAGTGAGCAGCCACGCCTCGCACCTTCAGCAAATATCCGCCGATGCCTTTACGGGCCGTTTTGACTTTGCCCGCGAGACCGGTGCCGGGTTCGAGCACCAGCACGGTCTTACTTTTCGCCGCCAGGGCTTCGGTGCCGGCACGCGATGTTTTACTGCCAGTCTCTTCGTCGGGATTCACCAGCAGCATCACATCATGAGGCACCGGGATTTGGAGTTCGAGCAGCGCCCGCATGGCGAAGATGAAGAAGACCAGCCCTGCCTTCATATCGAGCACCCCGGGTCCCCAGAGCCTGCCGTGCGCCCGGCGAAACGGCATCGTTTTCAAAGTTCCCAACGGCCAGACGGTATCCGCGTGCCCCAGAGCCAGAATCTGGCTTCGTTTAGTCGAGCTGCCTTTTGCCGAATCAGGCAGGTGGAATTTGCAGACCAGCGCGCCTTCCCGGGTGCGGCGAACGGTTGCAATGTCAGAGACCGATTCCGCGAGAAGATCCTGAAACCGCCGGATCCCGGCGGGCGCGTCGCTGGGAGATTCACTCTCGACGAATTCCTGAATCAGGCGAATTAATTCCGGCTGGTGACGGCGCGCCCAGGCGAGAATTTTCACTTCAGGTTCTCTTCAAAAAAACCGATTACCTCATCCAGTAATTGCTTGTATTCCGGTCCCGCGACATGGTGCGTCTTTTGCGGATAGACGACCATATAGAACTGCTTGTCAGCCTTCTCCAGCGCCGCGGCCATCTGCACCGAGTTCTGGAAGTGTACGTTGTCGTCTTCGATGTTGTGGACCATCAGCAGTCTGGTGCCCTGCATAGCGGCGGCGCTCGTCTGGGGCGAACTCTTCCGGTATCCGTCCTCGTCGCCTTCGGGCAGACCCATGTAGCGTTCGGTGTAGATGCTGTCGTAGTTGCGCCAGCTCGTGACGGGATCCCCGGAAACGGCGGCTTTGATCAGTTCGGGGGCGTGAGTCACCGTGTAGAGGGTCATATATCCGCCGTAACTCCAGCCGTAGAGTCCGATGCGCTGCGGGTCTACGAAGCCCTGGGAAATGAGGTATTGAATCCCTTCCTTCTGATCGCTCAATTCGTGCTCGCCCATGTCATGCCAGATGACGGATTCGAACCGATGACCGCGCCCGCTGGAGCCGCGGTTGTCGAGCTGCCAGATGACGAATCCCCGATTGGCGAGCACCTGTTCCCACGTCATTCCCGGCCAGGAATCCTGCACCGCCTGCACGCCGGGGCCGCCGTAGACCACTACGACAGCCGGATATTTTCTGCCGGCCTCAAAGCCGGCGGGTTTGATCAGGCGCGCGTAAAGCGGGGTTCCGTCGGAAGCTTTGACGTTCACGATCTCGGTCGGAAGGATCTGGAACTCTTCCAGCGCGCTCGCGTCGGCCTGCTTGTACTCTCGAATCTCGGAGCCGTCGAATTTGTGCAGCCTTCGCTGGACCGGATGGGTCAAGCTGCTCGAATCGTCCATGTAAGTTGCGGTTTTCGGAGCCAGCGAGATTGCGTGAACGCCTGGAGTTCGGGAAAGCTTTTGTTTGTTTGTTCCATCGAGGGAGACCGAATATACCTGGCGCTGGGCGGGGCCGTCTTCGGTCGATGTGAAGAACACTCGCTGACGGGTCTCGTCTACGCCGGCCACCGAATCGACTTCCCAATCCCCTTTGGTCAACTGCGTTTGAAGATTGCCTTGCGTCGTATAGACGTACAGGTGCCGGAAGCCGGATCGTTCGCTGGTCCAGAGAAAGCGATCGCCGTGACCGACGAAGATCGGCTCACCCTGAATATTGATCCAGTAAGGATCTTCTTCGTGGAGGACTGATTTCGAAGCTCCGGTACCGATATCGACAAGGAGAAGATCGAGCTGGTTCTGAACGCGGTTCAGGCGCTCGGCCATGATCGCACGGCTGGACGGAGACCAGACGACGCGCGAGAGAAGGAAGCCGCGCGGATCTCCCACATCCATCCACTTCGTTTCGCCTCCGGCGGGCGAGACAACGCCCAGGCGCACTTCGGCGTTCGGATCGCCGGCCTTCGGATAGCGCTCGGGTTCCAGCACTCCTCGTGAATTGAGCAGCGACACCTGCGGAAAGATTGGTTCACGCGAAACGTCGAACTGCAGATAAGCGATCGATTGGCTGTCGGGAGACCACCAGTGGGCAGTGCCGAGGTCGAGTTCCTCCGGGTAGACCCAATCGAGTTGTCCGTTGAGGAGAGTGGCTGAACCGTCTGTCGTGAGGCGAGTCACGGACTTCGTTGCGACCTCAATGGTGAAGAGGTCGGAGCCTCGCAGAAAGGACACGAAGCGGTTGTCCGGGGAAAGCTTGGGATCGCGCTCGATTTCCCGGGTCTGAGTTAAAGCCTCGAAATGGCCTTTGCCGAGATCGACGATGAAAAGGTCGCCTGAGGCGGCGACGAGAACTCGTTTGCCGTCTGCGAACCACTGTACGTCATGCTCGCTGACGCGCCGGTCGGTCCAGTCGTAAACCGCGGATGGGGTGGCCGGGACGGCGGCCCGGTCCAGATCTTCGACAGAGATTATGCGATGGTCCTTTCCGGAGCGAATTTCGTAGACGGAGAGTATGCCGTGATCGTTTACAATGAACCGTTCTCCATCGGGTGACCAGACGACTTGCGGGGGATGGGATGCAGGGTGAGCAAGGACGGCTTCCACGGTAACCGGTTTTCTGGCCGCAGCTGCCGGCCAGGCGGATATGAGCACAAAACAAACGGCGGCGGCACGAAGCATAGTCGCCTTATTGTAGTGCGGTGTGCCGCCGCTGGCCCGCTGAATACCATGGAGCGCCTCCGGTCCGGCCCGGGCACCTGAAGGAAAAATTAAAAATTTTTCAATTTAAGCCGAGAAACAAGGTGTGTATATGACCTATTTTTCGAGGACCGGGGTTCCGGCATTGAATTGTGCTGTATATTTAGAAGGTATTTGTCTACCAGGAGTGGTGGATTTCTAATGCGGGAATATTCAATGCTCTTCGTCCGGACCGAAGAGCACGCAAAAAAAAAGATCGAGCCGGCGCTACAGGAAGCATTCGACGGTCGAATCGAATGCGTGTCGGTCGAAAGTTTATTCGACGGCCTGCGGCTTTTGCGTGAGCGCTCTTTCGACCTTATTGTTTCGGACCTGGTTCTGCCCGACAGTACAGGAGTTGCGACGGTCCGCCACTTGAAACAGCAGGCTCCGGGGACCCCGGTAATTGTCCTGTGCGAATTCAGGGATCGGGCCATGGCGGTGACGGCCGTGCGAAAAGGCGCCCATGATTTCCTGTGTTATGAAGACCTTCGCGATCTGGAAAATCTGCGCCGCGCTGTTGCCGGGGCGCTGAAGAGCGGAGACGAGGAGCACGCGAATCGGCCCCATGGGGCCGACCGCCGGACAAACGCGCGCTTTCCTTGCCGCCTCGCTGTCAGCTATCAGGCGCTCGAACATCCGTTTCTGTCGGGCACGGCGACCAGTGAGACCCTGAACATCAGCAGCAAGGGCCTGCTTTTCACCACGGAAGAATCGCTCCAGCCCGGGCAGCTGTTGCAGGTCTCCGTCGATTGGCCCGCGATGCTCGACAATCAGGTCCCTCTGAAGCTTGTGGCCGAAGGCAGGATCGTCCGCAACACAAACGGACAGGCGGCGATGCGGATCGATAAATACGAATTCAGAACGCGCCGAAACAGAAATTCCGCCGCGGCCGCGAGCGATCCCGCAAAAAACAAGCCGCCATTCGGCGGGCCTCCTCATGCCCCTCCCGGCGACCCGAAAAATTCCGGAATAAAGGCGCCTCGGCACGCTTGAATTACGAAATGCGACGGAATTCATCGCCATTTTTCTGCGAATTTATTCCCTGAGCCCGGGGCTCTGTCAGCGCCAGACGGGATTGTATTCCCAGTAACCGGGATACCTCCTGATGTACTGGACCACGCGGGGAAGACTTGCGCGATTGGGGCTGCTGCCATGCGGCAGTTCGTGACGCCAGATCACCAGATCGCCTGCACGGCCTGCAATCGGAACGGCGAGGCTGGAAAGATCCTCTTTTCTCGGATCGGCGCCTGCCGACAGGTTTTCCAGCCATGATTGGATTCTTCGGTGGAATCCGGGCACACAGGTAAACGCTCCCTGGTCGGCCGCGGTGTCGGTGAGATAGAGGATCCCCTGCACGCCAAAGGGAATCGGTTGAGCCAGGCTTACGTCCCAGTGCAGATGCGGACCCGGGAATTGCCAGCCGGACCGTTCGGGCGGATTGAAGCCGGCCTGGTCCACGCTGCTCCAGAGATCCTCGCGCCCCCATATCTGAGCGAAGGCGCGGTGTATTCGAGGCGAATCGCGATTCGCCCACAGGGCGGCATGGTGCAGGAGAGGGATCCAGATACTGTGACCCTGCGGACCCCCATACCAGGTTTCGGGATGGTCGAGACGCACTCCGAGGAAGTCACAGATCGCGGCCAGGGCGTGTTTGCAGTTTTCCGGCGGCACGGCGTCGTGGAGAATCACATAGCCATTCCTGTCCCGGAATGCCAGGTCGGCCGCGGTCAGCACGGGCTCCGCATTCGGGTCCGCGGGACAACCGAGAATACCGGACTCGGAGAGACCCGCATTCAGGCTCTCGATTCTCGCCGGGCTTATGAAACCGCCATTCTTTTCCAGAATCCAGGACTCGAATTCCGCAAATGACGGCCTTTGCTGGAAAAGGTAGTCTAATGTCTCTCTCAGGCCAACGCGAAGCCCGCAGAGCAGTGTGTTGTCAGCGACCCAGTCCGGATTGCCTGGCGAGCCTCCGGCAAGGGAGTTCGACCAGAATCGCTTTAAATGGCGTACGCCCAGGCGCCCCATTTGTTCCGATGACGCGATCTGAGGTGGCAGGCTTTGTCGCACGACCATTTAACAGAGTAAAGCCACCTCTCCGGTAAAATGGTTTGTTAGTGGATTTCCTCGCGGGTCTCAATCCCCAACAACGTGAAGCGGTAGCGACTACCGAAGGTCCGGTGCTGATTCTGGCCGGTGCCGGCAGCGGGAAGACGCGCGTCATCACGCATCGAATTTCGCATCTGATCAGCGCGCTGCACGTGCCTCCTTCCGCTGTTCTTGCCGTCACTTTTACGAACAAAGCCGCCGGGGAAATGCGAGCACGCGTGACGTCGCTGCTGGAAGAGCTCGCGCTGCCTTCGTCGCCGCTCATTTCGACCTTTCATTCTTTTTGCGTGAGGCTTCTGCGCCGCGACGGCGACGGTCTCGCTTCGATTCGCCCCGGGTTCACGCGAACATTTTCGATCTACGACGACGAGGATCAGCTTGCCATCATCAAGGCCGCTTACAAGCGCATGGGCCTCGATGAGAAAGCCATGCCTTACCGGGCAACGCTCTCGCAAATCAGCCAGGCGAAGAGCGTTAAAGAAACCCCGCAGGAGATGTACAGCAAATCCGCCGATCCGCGCGTGACCAAAGTGGCGGCGGTTTACGAAGAGTACGAGAAGACTCTGCGCCAGGCGAATGCCCTCGACTTCGACGATCTGCTGCTCGAAAGCGTTCGGCTGCTCTATCACGACGAGGCGACGCGCGAGGCCTGGAATCGCCGGTTGAGCTACATCATGATCGACGAATACCAGGACACGAACCGCAGCCAGTATGAACTGATGCGGCTGCTGACGCAGCGCCACGACAACGTGTGCGTGGTTGGTGACGAAGATCAGTCGATCTACAGCTGGCGGGGCGCCGACATCCGCAATATTCTCGATTTCGAGAAGGATTACCCGAACGCAAAGATCATCCGGCTGGAACAGAATTATCGTTCGACAAAGAATATTCTCGAAGCCTCCAGCGTCGTTGTTGCGAATAACAAAGAGCGCAAAGGAAAGTGGCTCTGGACCGAGTCGGATGAAGGCGACATGCTCAGCGTCTATCCCGCTTACGACGCCGAGAACGAAGCGCTCTTTATCGCCGACACCATCGAGAAGATCCTGCGCCAGCATCCGGACCGGCGCGTGGCGATCCTGTACCGGACGAACTCCCAATCGCGGCAGATTGAAGAGGCGTTGCGCCGCTACAACCGCAAATACAACGTGGTCGGCGGAATCAGCTACTACCAGCGCGCCGAGGTGAAAGACATCATCGCCTATCTGAAACTCGCGCAAGCGCAGGAGGATTCGATCAGTCTCGAGCGCATCATCAATGTGCCCGCGCGCGGCATTGGACGCACGACGGTGGAACAGGCCGAGAGGTTCGCGGCCGAAAATGGCCTCGGCTTGTGGGACGCGATCGGTCGCATGCTCGAAGAGAACCAGTTCGGCACGCGTGCGCACGCCGCCATGCTGGCGTTCCGCGACATGATCCAGGAACTTTCGGACGCGGTCGCCACGAAGCCGCTGAACGATGCATTGCGATTTATTGAGGATCGCACCGGATACCGGAACATGCTGGAGCGGGAAAATACGCCCGAGTCGCAGGCGCGCATCGAAAACCTCAACGAACTCATGAACGCCGCCGCCGAAGCAGTGGAGCGCGGCGAAACCGTGCGGGACTTCCTCGACCACGCGGCTTTGGTGGCGCAAACCGACGCAATCGACGAAGCCTCGCAGATTACCTTGATGACCATCCACAATGCGAAGGGTCTCGAGTTTCCTGTGGTTTTCATGGCGGGGATGGAAGACGGCCTTTTTCCGCACAGCCGTTCGCTATTGAGCGAAGCAGCGATGGAAGAGGAGCGCAGACTCTGCTACGTGGGAATGACCCGCGCCGAGAAACGGCTTGTCCTGACCTGGGCGAAGTACCGGCGGCGTTTCGGCGGCGGCGAACAGGAACGCACGATGGCCTCGCGGTTCCTGAAAGAGATTCCGTCGAATCTGGTGATTAGTCTCGGGGTGGAAGACGACGACGTGCCGCAGGTGGATCTTACCGCCGAGCGCTGGCATGTGCGTCAGGAATCCCGCAAGAATCTCTATACCGGCAAGACGTACAATTCGGTCGAAAATGTCGCGCAGTTTTTCAAAGAGCGCGGGGTCAATGTTCCGATGCGGCCCGCTCCCACACCGATAAATCGACCTGCCGCGGCTGCGCCGGTAGCGCGGCCTGCCGCACCTGCGCCGGTTACGCGGCCAGCCGCGTCGGCTCCGGCTGCTCAGCCTCGTCCCACTGCGCAGGGGGGCCTTTTCGGCAATGCGATTCCGCCGGCGAAGGCCAGTCCCCCGCTGCCCAAGGCTCCGCTTTCCAAAACCACGGGTCCCGCCAAAAGTCCGGCCCGAACAGGTACAGTAGTAGAACATCCCAAATACGGCACTGGAACTATCGTGCGGCGTGAAGGCGATGGTGACGACGCGAAGGTCGTGGTTGTTTTCCAGCGCTACGGAATGAAAAAACTGGTGGAGAAATACGCGGGCCTGAAAAGGTCCTGAAATTAGAAAAAATGAATACAAAGACGGTTGAAGCACCTGAAGAACGTAAAAAGCTGAAGCGCGCGGCGCGAAAGAAAGCGGCCCCGAAGGCCAAGCGCGCCGCCGGCGTAGCCCGGGGTTCCGAGAAAAAGAAGATCAGGAAACTGGCACAGGGTCAACGTAAGCGCTAACTCAGACGGGTTCCCGATTGGGCAGTCTACTCCGGACTCACAACATCGACGCGCTGATTGCCGCCTCGGAAGAACCGGAAAGGCGGCTGCGCAAGACGCTGGGTCCCTGGAGCCTGGCTGCGTTTGGTGTCGGAGCCGTTATCGGCTCCGGCATTTTCATTTTGACCGGCACCGCGGCGGCCGGACAGACGCTTCAGTTCAAATCGATTTTGAATGCGCCGATTCTGGATCTGATCCTGAACGGCGGCAATGCGGTTTCGACCATCGGCAGGCAGGGGGCGGGTCCGGGTATTTCGCTCTCCTTTTTTGTCACCGCATTCGTCTGCAGCTTCGCTGCTCTGTGCTATGCGGAGCTGGCGTCGATGATCCCCATCGCCGGCAGCGCGTACACGTACGCTTATGCGACGCTGGGTGAGATTTTCGCCTGGATCATCGGCTGGGATCTGATCCTCGAATACGCGGTCTCGAACATGGCCGTGGCGGTGGGGTTTTCCGCCTATTTCAACGACCTGCTCGACGGCGTATTTCACGTCCATTTACCAAAAATTATCGCCAATCCGGCGATCGTCAATGGCGCATATTCGGGCAGCGTTTTCAATCTGACCGCGCTCGTTATTCTGCTCGTACTGACGTGGGTGCTGGTGCGCGGCGTCCGGGAGAGCGCACAGACCAACAACATCATGGTGCTGATCAAGATCGCGGCGATCCTGATCTTCGTCATCGGCGCGGCACACGCAGTCAATACAGCGAACTGGCATCCGTTTCTGCCCAACGGTTTTTCGGGAATGCTGACGGGCGCGGCGATCGTATTCTTCACTTATATCGGATTCGATTCGGTTTCGACTGCGGCGGAGGAGTGCCGAACGCCGCAGCGCGACCTGCCGGTGGGGATCATCGCGACGCTCATTGTTTGCGCCGCGCTTTATATCTCGGTCGCGCTGGTGCTGACCGGAATTGCCAACTGGAAGACTCTGAACACCGCCGCGCCGGTGGCCGATGCTCTCAAGGCGCTCGGCATGAACGGCATCCGCGGATGGGTGAATGTTGGCGCGCTCGTCGGCATGGTTTCGTCACTGATGGTGTTTCAATACGGGCAGGCGCGCATCTGGTTCGCGATGTCGCGCGACGGTTTGCTGCCGAAGGCTTTCGCGAAGGTGCATAAGCGCTTCCGAACGCCGCATGTCAGCACGTGGATCGCGGGCCTGGTGGTCGGGATTCCGGCCGGGATCTGGGATATCGGCACCTTCGCCGATTTGTCGAATATCGGGACGCTGTTCGCGTTTATTGTCGTTTCGGCTGGTGTGATCGTGCTGCGGAGAACCCAACCGGAGCGGCAGCGCGGGTTCCGCGTGCCCTGGTGTCCGGTGCTGCCGGCTCTTTCGATCGTGTTCTGCCTGGTGTTGATGATGGCCCTGCCGCTTGAGACCTGGCTTCGCTTCGTCATCTGGCTGGCAATCGGGCTGGTGATCTATTTTCTGTTCGGACGCAGAAACAGCGTTCTGGAATCCGCCGAACCCACGGCCGCCGCCGTTAATTAACTGAGTCGACCGATGGCTGCATTCGGATGAGGAAAATGCCATGAAGAAAACGCTGGTTATCCTCTTCGCTCTGTACTGTTCGATCGGGGCAATCGCCCAGAACCAGACCGGCGAAGTCCGCGGCTTCGTAGTCGACCCGCAAGGTAATCCCGTAGCAGGAGCGACCGTCCGAGCCGACGAGGAGGGAGCCGTCTTCAAAGCCGTGTCTGAGGCTCAAACCGACCAGAGCGGCCAATTCACCCTCAGCAATCTCTCGTTGGGCGAGAAACTTCTCATCGCTATGAAAGAGGACGATGGCTACCCGAATCCTTACTCGTCCTTCTACCACCCGCGGCAACCGATCCGCGTCACTCTTAGCAGCGAGACGCCGAAAGTCGATTCCATCCGCCTTATGCTGGAGCCAAAAGCCGCTGTAGTCGTGGGTACAATCTCAGACGCGGTGACTGGAGAACCTCTCAGCGCGAGCATCCACATGTGGAGAGCGGACAAAGAAAGCGATTTCGTCGATCAGGGTGCCTTGGGGCACTACCGGATCCTGGTACCCGCCGATACCGAAGTACGCATTTCCGTTCGCTCCCCAGGTTACCAGGAATGGTTCAACGGCGGCGCAACCGAGGCGTCGGGTACGGCTACTATAGCCATTTCAGACAGCCACATCCAGAATCTTGACGTCAAACTTTCGCCGACAGCAAAATAGCATCATCCGGGACATGTTCTTCAGCCAACCGGCATGGAATCGGCCGCGAGGATTTCGACCGAATTTCCCGCCGGATCCGTGACATAGCAGGATCGCGTGCCGTCGCGGTGGAGCTTAAGCGCGCCGAATTTTTCGGCTTCCGGGCTGACGAAGCCGATATGGGCCGGATGCTGGCTGGGAATCACGAGCGCCAACTGGATATTGCCGAATTTCAGGAATGCCCAGGTATCGTCCTGATACTTGACCTCGCAATGGAATGTGCGGGTGTACCAGTCGACGGACGACGCGACGTCCTGGACGGGAATCGCAATGTGGTCGATGGAGTCGAGCTGGGGCATACCATTAAGCTTACTGCGGGACGAAAAAACAGGGAAGAATCCCAGCCGCCCGAACGTCGGAACAAGGACAGCATACCTGGCAAATGGTGCTCGAAGAGAGAGGCAACGAACTCGTAGAATCGTGCCAGCGCGGCGAGCCCGAGGCCTTTCGCGAACTTTTCGAAAGGTACAAGGACAAAATCTATTCCGTCGCTTTGCGCTACGCCGGAGACGCGGCAATCGCGCAGGACATTACCCAGGAAACGTTTCTGAAACTCTACTCTACGATCGGCAGCTTTCGGGGCGAGTCCAACTTTGAGTCCTGGCTCTACCGGCTGGTCGTGAACTGTTGCTTCGATCAAAAAAGGAAGGCGCGACGGGTCGTTCCGATCGTGAATGAACTGCTTTCGGTACTTCGCGCCCCCGATCCGAGCATTCTCGACGAAGTCCTGCGATCCGAGATGAGCGAGCAAGTGCAGGCCGTCGTGGGAAGCCTTGCTCCCGCGCAGCGAATGGTAATCGTTCTGCGTTACACGCAGGGTCTTTCTTATGACGAGATTGCCGGGATTCTAGGATGCTCCAGCGGGACCATCGGCTCGCGGCTGAACCGCGTCCATAAGGTGATTGCGCGACGTCTTTCGCTTCTGGCAGGGAGGAAACGTGTCTGACATTCCGTGGCTGGCGCGGGAACTTAGTCGGCAGTTGGGGCCGGTGGCTGCTCCAGAGGGTCTGTGGGCGAGCATTCAGGAAGCACGCAGCGCGCCGGGGCGGAGTTTTTCCTTTCGCTGGATCATCTGGCCCGCTTTTGCGGCGCTGACCCTAGTTTCCTGCGTCGGACTGCTCCGCCAGCTTACGGGAATGAGCCGGTTGACGCAGAGCGAACTGGCGGAAATCAGCGCCGGCTCGAAAGATCCCGACTTTCGCTCGAACGACTTCAGTGCCATCCGGACATGGGTGAGCGCGCAGACGAAAATCGACATCGACCTGCCTCCCGGACAGTCTGTGGGGGGCGCGCGTCCGGTGCGCCTGATCGGGGCGCGGTTGATCCGATTTCGCGGATCGCGCGTTGCGGCAATCGATTATCGCGTAGGCGACAGAGTGGCGACTCTTCTGGTGTCAGGCAAGCGGCCACGGCTGAGTTGGAGTACGGAGCCGTCGCAGCATCTGTTTTCGCAAATCAGGACGCAGGGCGGCGGCCGCGCGCTGTCCTGGGATATGGGGAACGAGGTCTATACGATTGCGTTCGCCGGCGCCAGGGAGTTTCACGGAGCCTGCCTGATCTGCCACGACTATTAGCCCAGGCTAGCAGGGTGCGGAAAAGCGCACCAATCGCTCCCTGCCGGTCGCGGCTCGGAAATCTGTACGTTGAATGAGCCAGGAGGCGTTTTGGCGCAGCCTGCCAGGCCTGGAGCGGAGTCGACGATCTAAAGTAAGTTCATGCTGCGCTCGCCGGCCATGGCCGGCCCGATTCTTCTTCTGCTCATCGTCACGGGCTCCTTCTGGAAGCTCCTCACCAAACAGTACACATGGGCCGATCATCCGGACATGGCTTATCAGGTCATGCCCTGGTATCAGTTCGAAGCGGAATCGTTTCAGCATGGTGAGTTCCCGCTCTGGGACCCGCACGTCTTCGGCGGACAGCCGCTTTTAGGGCAACTGCAGCCGGGAGCCGCTTACCCGCTGAACTGGCCCTTGTTCCTGATGCCTCTGCGGAACGGCCACGTTCAATTGGTGTGGCTTCATGTCTATTACATCCTGACCCACTTCTTTGCCGCGGTCTTCTGTTTCTGGCTATGTCGCGACCTCGGCCGCTCGTTCGCGGCTTCCGTTTTCGCGGGCTTCGCTTTCGGGCTGGGAGGCGTGGTCGGGTCGATCGCGTGGCCGCAGATGTTAAACGGCGCGATCTGGATTCCGCTCGTCCTGCTCTTTTATCTGCGTTCCGTTCGAGGCCCTCAGGCGTTGAAAAACGCGGCGATGGCCGGGACGATGCTGGGAATATCCTTTCTCAGCGGCCATCATCAGATCCCCACGTTCACGAGCCTGATGATGGGCGGCCTATGGCTGCTGGAGCTTTGGCGATCCCGAATGGCGGCGCTGCGGCCGATCGCGGTGTTTGCCATCTTTACCGGGCTTGTGAGCGCGTTTCAGGTACTTCCGGGACTGGAGTATGGCCTGCGATCGATCCGCTGGGTAGGCTCGGCGAACCCGGTGGGCTGGGGACAATTCGTTCCTTATACAGTTCACCAGCAATACTCGTTGCCTCCGGCGGGATTGCTCGGGCTGGTCATATCCGGTGGAGTTGAGAATACGTTCATGGGGATTGCGGTCATTTTCCTCGCACTGGTGGGATTTGCGATGACCTTCGACGATCGGGTTGTACGGATTTTGGGCGGAATCTGTGCTGGGGGCGTTCTTTTCGCAATGGGCAGTTTCTCCGTTTTTCACGGCGTTGCTTACCTGCTGATTCCTCTGGTCGAAAAGGCGCGCACTCCCCAGTTCGCGATCGTCATCTTTCAATTCGGGGCGGTCGTGCTGGCTGCTTACGCTCTCGACGCGCTGCGTTCGCGCACTGCCGGCCGCTGGTGGATTGGGGGTCTGGTTGCAATCGGTATTTTGGGATGGCTCCGGCACGAAAATCAAGGGCAGGCGGTGGCTGGTCTGGTGTCGCTGTCGCTTGCGGCGGTGCTGTACGGGTGGAAGGGGAAGCGTATCTCGGAACGTGCCGCGCTTGTTCTGATCTTCATCACCGCGCTGTTTGAACTGGGAACGGTGACGGGCCAGAACTTCCGCCATCGCGAAATGCCCGGCGGATTTCTCCAGGAACTCGACAAACATGACGACGTCGTGAGTTTCCTGCGACATCAGCCCGATTTCGTCCGGCTGGAAGTCGATACCGATGCCCTTCCCTATAACATCGGCGATTGGAATGGAATCGATCAGTTCCGCTCGTATCTCGGCGGCATGACTTCCAACGTTGTGCCGTTTGAGATCGACCGTCTTGCCGGTGGTCGCCTGGCGACAGAACTCTTTGCGCTGAACTATGCTGCCGGGCGCAAGCCCTTTCGTGCGGGGCAGGAAGAGGTGTTTCAGGGATCGGGAGGTCTGAATATATATCGCGACCCGTCAGCCTTCCCCCGATTCTGGAGCGTGCATCAGGCTCAGTCCGTGACGACAGCAGACCTGATTTCGCGTCTCAAGAGCGAGGATCTACGGCAGCGGGTCTTGCTTACCGCACCTGCTCCGGCGCTCGATCAATGCGGTGGAACCGACGATGTGCGGATGCTCGAGCGCGAGGACACTCGCATCGTGCTGGAAGCGCAGATGGGTTGTAAAGGGATGCTGGTTCTTAGCCAGACCATGTATCGCGGATGGCAGGCAGTAGTCGACGGCCGCAAGGGAAAGATCTATGACGCTTACGGAGTTCTTCCTGGGGTGGTAGTAGACGCCGGGCGGCATCGGATCGAGATCCGATACCGTCCGGCATCCGTGTACTGGGGAGCGTCGCTCACCGGCCTGGGCCTGCTGATGGCGTTGTTGATCGGACTGCGGCGTCCGTAAACTTCCGCGCCGTCTGGAAGCACGGTGGCAGGCCCGAAGGCCTGCCCACAAAAGCCGGTTAATTTCGGCCGGGCACTCCGCAGTTCTGCTTACAGGGTGGCGGCGTCGTGAATTTGTCCTTGATCTTGTCGCGAAATTCCGGGTACATGGTTTCCGCACCGCCCATCGCGGCGATCGCCGGGATGTGATAGGTCTTGTCCATCTCGTCCACGAAAGGATTCTTGCCGGGAAGATAATGGGGAACCCGGCCTGACTCGACGCCTTCATATCCGACGAGGCATGGCGGACCCGCAGCGGCGACAGGCGTCTCGGACAACATGTAGGAGCGAGTCAGAATGTAGGGCTCGGTCAGAAAGTTAGGGTCTTCCATGACCAGTGCCAGAGTCATCATGTCTCCGTGACGAAAAAAAGTGGTTGTGATGGTGGCCTGGTCGCTGCTCGCGGCGCCATTGCGGCGCATATATCCACTCTTGATATGCGTTGTATAGGCGGTCAGCACGTTACCATTCCAGGTGCCGGTGGTGAAACCGGTCTGATCGTGGGGGGCATACTTCGAAGGATGCGGCCGGCCGTCCATCCAGATCGTCATCGCCGCACGAGTCTCCCACCCGCCGAGCACCCACGCCACGATCTTACCTGTAATGGGGTCGTTCTCGCTCCAGATCTTGAGGCTGAACGGCCCTGCCGCGACATGCCACTGGGTCTGAAACCAGCAGATGCGTTCCGGCATGGAAATGGTGGATTGCGAGAAACTCAAAGCTTTGGCACGGCCGGATTCGTTGAAGGGAAGACCCGCCCAGTCGTCCGGGTGCGGGCCGCCGCCGCGCTCCAGCGCGTCCTCATGGTTCTTGGAGGACCAGGAACCGGATAAATCGATCTCCGCCAGCGCGGGGAGGCTCACGGAAAGTACCAGCGCGAGGCTAAGCGCAATTTTATTGAGCGTCATGTTCCATCTCCCTCTTCGTATTCGTTGTTCTTACCATGTGGCTGAGCAGGCTGTCGGCTTCCAGCCGGCATCGCTCGTCTGCTTCTTGAATTGCGAACTGATGATGAATGGTTCACGCAGATACATGGGGTCCGTCACGACAATCGTCACTACCATCAGATCGTCGCCGTTGCGTTCCTTCACCATGTCGAAGTACTCGGTCAGACGAGCGTTGTCGCTGTAAGGGACGCCGTTCTTCCTCAAGAGACCGGCCTTCAGGTTGGTGGTGTCAACCTTCAGCGTTCCGCCCGTTACCTTTCCGCCTGCGCGCTGAGTCTCCCATTCCGCCACTGAGTTTCCCTGTAACGAGGGTGCACTCTCAGGAGACTTCCAATCGCCGAAATGAAAGGTTCTGGTCTGCTTACCGGCGTCCGTTTCCATTTTCAGAGTGTTGTCGTCCTGCCAGGTGATGTGAAGCCGTTCCGGAACGCGAAGAAGCGCAGGGGCTCCGTACGATTTGCACTGATCGGGCGACGCGGCCTCCTTCTTCGGATCCCATTCGTCGGCAAGCTTGATCGCTGCCGGTGTCATGGGAACGCCCTCATAATCGCCCTGAGCGGGGGTAACCATCCGGTAGCGCCAGTCCTCCGTGATTATGGAGACCCAATAGCCCGTCAGGTCGATCGGGGCCGCCTCTTTGGGAGCCTGCGGCGGCCCGCCGCGCCCGCCGCCTCTGCCGCCGCCACGGCCCTGCGCGTAAAGTCCCGTTTGCGCGACCGGCAAAGCAAGTGCGAACAGGATGAGCTGCGTCAATGTTTTTCTGGAAATTCGATAACTCATGACTTTGCCTCTGTTCCTATTATTTTTTCGCGGTCAGGCTCTTGTACACGGCCTCAATAAACATGTCGGTCGTCCACGGACCCGTGTTCGAGCCATACTGCGTCTCGTACGCTTTGACGGGAGATGCTTCCTTGATCTGGCCCAGCGTCTTACCCTGCTTGATCATGTCCGCGATTACGTCGCGAATGGTAACTATCATGTCGCGGTAATCCACAACCTCCATCTGTTCGACAGACGTGTCCATGACCAGGGATTACGTAGGTACCCGGACCGCTGTAGATAAAAGGCGTCGGCGCGATCGTCAGTTCGATGAGCTTGTTCAGGGCATCGATTTCGCCCTGGATGCTGCCGCCATGTTCAAGGTCGATTACGGGAAACCGGGTGGTGTCAAGAATGTCTCCCGCGACAACCACGTCGGAGCCGCGGAAGAACACGAAACTGTCAGCATCGCTGTGGGCAGCGGGCTGGTGCATCACTTCGATGCCCTCGCCATTCATGCGAAGAGTCTGACGTTTCGGGTAGAAAGCTTCGGTCGGCCAGTCTTCCGTCGGGAAAGGGGCCGCTTTGCCAGTGGGGGCGCTCATCCTTTGCAGTATGCTGTCGTGAGCCAGAATCGCCGCAGCGCCGCCGTTAGACGTTGCATCGGCGAGTCCCCCGCCACCGAGGAGGTTGATGAAAATCGTCTTTCCGGTTTTGGCGAGTTTGCCGTTGCCGCCCACAAAATCCGCCTCTGCATTGGTGTTGATAATGTACCGGATGGGCAAGGGGGTGAGTTTCTTTAGCGCCGCCGAAACCTGGTCCGCGGCGGCCGCGGTTCCCGCGTTCACCAGGACGATACCTTCCGCGCCAATTTGTACGCCTATATTGCCGCCCGCCCCGCCGATCATGTAGAAATTCGGCCGAATCTGCACGACGTCGATGCCGTTTTCAGCATCGGCCGCCTGACCTGAGACAGCCCATAACGCGGCCAGTCCGAGAGCGGCTACGGCTCGAATTGTTATCCCATTCTTGAGAATTCGCTTCACTGGTTTCACTCCATCCTGTTCCCTTGTTCCTGTAACCGATCCGAGCGCACGCACAGATTCTCACTCGCGCCAGGCGGCATCGATTTCGAGGGCCGTCATACCGAGAACCTGCAGACTGAGGAATATATCACATCGATTGATACGAGGGACGGGAGACCCTTGCCGACCAGGCGATCAGGCCATCAGCAATTCGTCAAGAGCATGCCCGACAGCTCGTTCGAAATCGTCAAGCCCCGTCGGCTTTTCGATATATGCCCTGATACCCAACGCTTCGGCTGCCGCCCGGTCGCGCGCTGAACCAGACGAGGTCAGAACGACGACACGCGAACTCCGGAGCCCGGCGCAACGACGAATGGCGTCGAGGACCTCCAGTCCGCTGCCTCGCGGAAGGTTCAGGTCGAGCATGATGCCATCGAGTGGAAGCGAGCCTGGCTCCGTCAAACCAGCAATCGCCGATTCCGCCGTCGTGAAACGAACGAAATAGATTTCGCGAGGAAATTTCCGGCTGGCCTCGTGAATGAGAAACACATCCTCGTCGCTGTCCTCCACCAGGGCAATGCGATGGTGGCGTTTCTCTTCGTCTGGCAAGCCTACCGAGTCCTTCCCGATTGAAATCTTCCCGATTCAGATCTTCCCGATTCAGACATTGTCATCTTGAAGCTCGTTGAATGGCAAGGTGAATTTGAAAACAGATCCCCTCCCCAGTTCCGATTCGACCCAGATCTGACCGCCCAGCCTTTCAACCGCCACCTTGCAGATGGAAAGACCGATGCCCGTACCAGGAATGCTATGCGGATGCAGGCGTTTGAAAACACCAAAGATCAGCTCATGATATTCGGGACTAATGCCTATGCCGTTGTCGGCGATTGCAAAGAGCCAATCCCGAGTTCTCCGCTCAGCGGACATTTGAATTCGCAGGGGGTCCGGCGCGCGATACTTCACGGCATTCGCAATCAAGTTCTGAAATATCTGAGACAACAGAGCCGGGACACTTCTAAGAGTCGGCAGGGGTGCGCATTCGACCTCGGCGCCACTGCTTTTCAGGGACAAATCCAGATCTTTGAGGACCTTTGCCACCAGTTGGCCGAGTTCCACGATCTCAGTCTGCTCCGAACCGGCATCGCTTGCGAAGACGTATTCGCGAAGCGATGCCAGCAGCCTTTCCATGCGAAGCGCGCCGTTAACGATGGTGTCCAGAAAGCCGCGCGACTGATCGTCCAGATTTTCGGCCCGCCGCGTAAGCAGTTGCGCGTAAGAGACCACGATCCGAAGGGGCTCCTGCAAGTCGTGGCTTGCGGCCCAGGCGAATTGCCTGAGCGCTTCGTTCGATCGCGTGAGCTCAAGCGTGCGGGTGGCGACGCGCTGCTCGAGCTCCGCATTGAGCCGGCGGATATTCTCTTCAGCTTTGCGGCGCTCCGTTATATCGCGGACTGCGGTGGTGATCAGCAATCCTTCCTCGGTCTGGAGGGGGCTACAGGTCAGTTCGCAGGGAAATTCCGAGCCGTCGCGCCGGATACCCGTGAGCTCGATCGAGTGAATCTGCGCCATCTCGGTCCAGTCCGGGACCAGCGTTTTCATACTGATTCCGTGCAGGAGTTCACGAGGCCGGCCGAACAATTCCTCGGCGCGGGTGTTAGCCAGGTTGATTTCTCCGGACTCGTTGGTAATCAGGATCGCGTCCGGAGCAGCTTCCAGGAGAGAACGGAATCGCCGTTCCGCGCGGGCAAGGACCTCGGTGTTCTGACGGAGGAGAGTGGTGTTCCGAGCCAGTTCGACAAAAACGGCGACCTTGGACCGAAGGACTTCCGGGCTGATGGGTTTGAAGAGGAAATCGACGGCGCCGAGGTCGTATCCGCGAAACAGATGATCGTCGCTGCGGAAGCCGGTCAGAAACAGGATCGGCGTGGTCTGCGATTTCTTCCGATTGCGGATCAGGCCGGCGGTCTCGAACCCGTCCATACCGGGCATCTTCACATCGAGCAATATGGCCGCAAAATCCGTGTCCAGAAGATGGCGAAGGGCATCTTCGCCGGATTGCGCCAGCACAAGCTCATCCACCAGGTCCTCAAGGGTCGCCTGAAGAGAGAGCAGGTTTCCCTCGTCGTCGTCGACCAGCAGGAGCCGCGTCCTGGAGGCGACGGGCGGTTCCGTGCGATCTCCGGCCCTGGCGGATGGAATTTGTTGCGGCACGGACGCCATATCAATTGCCGGCCAATTCGTCGTTTGTTTTGATCTCAGGCAGAGCGGATCGACGCCGCTCCGACGTATCCAGACAGACCCTCAGCACCGAAAACAGCTGATCGAGATCCACAGGTTTCGGGACGTAGTCAGTAGCGCCTGCTTCGAGGCACTTCTCGCGGTCTCCTTTCATGGCCCTGGCGGTGAGAGCGACAATCGGAATCGAATGGAACCGGCGCATCCGGCGAATCGCGCGCATGGTTTCGTAGCCATCCATCTCCGGCATCATGATATCCATCAGAACGATATCAACATCCGGATTACGTTCCAGCGTTTCGATGCAGGCGCGGCCGTTCGCAGCATCAATGACCTGGACATTGTGCTGCTGCAGGACGCTCGTCAGGGCAAAGATATTCCGGACGTCATCATCAACTACCAAAACCTTCCGGCCCATGAGACTGGAATCGGCCTTGCGGACGTCCGCGAGCGTATCGCGCTGCTCGTCCGACAAGTCGCCTTCATGGCGATGCAGTAAAACCACCGTTTCGTCCAGGAGCCGGCTGAGATTAGGAGCGAAGCGCACCGGGCTCTTGTCGATTAACTGGCAAAGATCCAGACTGCGCAAGTCGGGGGCGTTTTCCGGCGGATCGGCGCTGTAGACAACGATCGGAGGCGTGTAGGGCATGACCATCGCCTGCACTTCCGCAATCAATTGAGGAACCGTGATCCCGGCAACGGGAGCGTCGATAACGATGCCATCCAGATACTGGCCGCTCACGGTTGAGAGAGCCTCCTGCTCAGAGGAAACCGTTGTAATCTGAACATCCTGAGCTTCGATCGCACTCCGGACCTGATCTTCCGCGGAACTCACCAGCAGAACCTTCTTGCGGCGAACCTGTGCCGCTGCACCTATCAAACCAAAAGTTTTGCCCAGTTTCTCCTGGTCCGACGCTTTCTGGATATATGTCATCGCGCCCAGAGCGAGTCCCCGCCGGCGGTTGTCGTCGCCGGAGATGACATGAACGGGGGTATGCCGGGTGGTGGGATCGTGCTTAAAGCGATCCAGCAGAGTCCATCCCGCCATGTCGGGAAGCGTGATGTCGAGAGTAATGGCGGCCGGATTGAACTCACGGGCGAGAGCGATCGCGGTTCTGCCCTGCATTGCGACCAAAGCCTTGAGTCCTTTGCCGTGGGCAAGATCGACCAGAATCCGGGCGAACACCGGGTCGTCTTCCACGACGAGCAGAATTGCATCGCCGGGCTGGATGTTGTTGCGGTCGTCTTCTACCGCGATCTGGGGCGGCCGGTCCAGAGATCCGAGTCCGTCAATCGCGGGGTCCGTTCTGTTCGCCAGCGTGTTCGAACGGCTCGATATGAGGACGCGAAGTACGGAAAAAAGCTGTTCCAGGTCGACGGGCTTTGTGACGTAATCGGACGCGCCGGCTTCGATGCACTTTTCCCGGTCGCCCTTCATGGCCTTGGCCGTGAGCGCAATGATCGGCAAGCTGCGGAATTGCGGCTTGCCGCGGACCGTCCGCATGGTTTCGTAGCCGTCCATTTCCGGCATCATGATGTCCATGAGGACGGCGTCGATCCAGGGATTCTCTTCCAGTAGTTCGATTCCCCGGCGACCGTTCTCCGCGTGCATCACGTTGATGTTGTGATGCTCCAGAAGGCTTGTCAGAGCAAAGATATTTCTCAGATCGTCGTCGACAACCAGGACGGTTTTTCCCTCGAGAATCGGATCGTGTTCGCGCGATTTCCGTACGATCACCTGCTGGGCTTCCGTAAGATCCGATTCCTTCCGGTGCATCAGAATCACGGTCTCTTCGAGAAGCGAGTCAAGCGAGGTGACATAGCGGACCACGGTATCGGCAGCGCTGCGCGCGATGCCGGACAGAAGACCGGGATCCAGACGCGGAGAGCCCATCACAATCACAGGCGGCGTGTGGGGAGAGATGCGTTTCCGGACCTCCTGAACGACTGTCACCGCGGGAAGATCACGGAGCGAGAAATCAATGACGGCCGCATCAAAGTAATCGTTCTCGAGAATATCGAGAAATGTTTCGCCGCTGTGGTATTCGATCAGCTGTATGTCAGGAGCGGCAACCGCGGCGCGCACACTGTCACGGAACCCGGCCTCGGCGCTCACCACGATCAGTTTCCTGACGCGCGACTCAGCCGACCTGCGGATTACGCCGAAGGTTGCGGCGAGGTCGGACTTTTGCATCGCCTTCTGAGCGAAGGTCATCGCGCCTAAAGCGAGGCCTCGCCGCCGGTCATCGTCGCCCGTAATAATGTGCACCGGGATCTGCCGGGTACGCGAGTCATGCTTAAGCCGGTCGACGATGGTCCAGCCCATCATGTCGGGCAGTCCGATATCCAGCGTAATGGCGGACGGCTGAAACTCGGTCGCGAGGGCGAGCGCCGTGTTTCCGCGGAGCGCCACCAGCGCTTTGAGCCCCTGTTCGTGCGCCATGTCAATCAGAATTCTGGCGAACGCGGGATCGTCCTCCACGATGAGCAGAACGGGATCGTTCTGGTGAATATTGTTGCGGTCGTCTTCTATCGAAATTTCCTCGGCGAGGGCAGCGGCGGCGGCCGACTTCGTTATTGTCACGGGAAAGAGTAGCTCGGAAGGATGCAAGGCAGGCTCTTCGAGAGCCTTGACCGGAGTCTCCGGAAGTTCCGATTTCGATATCGTGACCGCTGAGAAGTAGGTCTGCGGTAAATAGAGCGTGAAAGTGCTACCCATGCCCGGCTGACTATGCAACCGAATCTCACCACCAAGCAGGCGCGCCAGTTCGCGGCTGATGGACAACCCCAGACCGGTGCCGCCGTACTTTCGGCTGGTTGTACCATCTGCCTGCTGAAACGCTTCAAAAATGATTTTCTGCTTCTCCAGCGGTATGCCAATCCCGGTGTCCGTAACGGCGAACGCGATAACGGTTCTGGCGCGTGTGAGCACGGGATGGCCGGCGCTCCATCCACCCTGAGCCGTTTGCATTTCGAGCTTCACGGAGCCGTGCGTCGTGAATTTGAGAGCGTTGCTCAGCAGGTTCTTGAGCACCTGCTGCAGGCGCTTTACATCGGTAAGAATCGTATCCGAAGGCATGTCAGCCGACGATGTATTGAATTCCAGGCCCTTTCCGTCAGCGACGTGGCGGAAGGTTCGCGAGCAGTAGTCTTCCAACTCACTGAAGCGCACTGCTCCGACTTCGACGTCCATCTTGCCGGACTCGATCTTACTCAGATCAAGGATGTCGTTAATCAGCGCGAGCAGGTCTGTGCCCGACGAGTGTATGGTTTCCGCGTACTTGACCTGTTTGGGCGAAAGATTCTTTTCGGAGTTTTCCGCCAGCATTCGCGCCAGAATCAGAAGGTTGTTGAGAGGCGTCCTCAGTTCGTGGCTCATGTTAGCCAGAAATTCGGACTTGTACTTTGAGGTAAGAGCCAGCTGCTCGGCCTTTTCCTCGAGGGCGGCCTTAGCCTGCTCTACTTCGCGGTTCTTGGTTTCCACCTCAGTCTTCTGCTCGGCCAGGAGGTGGGCTTTCACTTCGAGCTCGGCGTTGGTGTTCTGAAGTTCTTCCGCGAGCGCCTGGGACTGCTTCAGCAGTTCCTCGGTGCGCATCGTCGCTCCGATGGTATTCAGGACGATGCCGATCGATTGAGTCAGCTGATCGAGGAAGGCCACATGAACTTCGTTGAACTGGCGGAATGAGGCAAGTTCGATGACAGCCCTGGCTTCGCCTTCAAAGAGAACCGGCAGCGCGACCACACACGCCGGAGAGGCGCTTCCCAGGCTTGAATTAATGCGCAGATATCCGTCGGGGATGTCCGTGACCAGTATCCTTTGCTTTTCGCGGGCGCACTGGCCGACGAGGCTCTGGCCGAGTTTGAAAGATGATGGAACGGCGCTGTCTGACTCATAGCCGTACCCCGCGAGCAGCTTCAGCACAGTCTGGTCTTCGGAGGATTCCGCCATATAGAAGGTCGCGACGTGCGCTCCTACAAGCGGAGTCAATTCCGAGAGCAGAAAACGGGAGACAGTGAGGAGATCGCGCTGGCCCTGCATCATGCCGGTGAACTTTGCGATATTCGTTTTCAACCAGTCCTGGTCGGTATTCTTTCGGGTGGTTTCGGCGAGGTTCACGATCATCTGGTTAATCGTGTCCTTAAGCGCAGCAACTTCGCCTTGCGCTTCGACTGCGATGGATCGTGTGAGATCGCCGCTGGTTACAGCGTTAGCCACATCTGCGATCGCGCGGACCTGACTTGTCAGATTGGCGGCAAGCTGGTTGACGTTATCGGTAAGATCTCGCCAGATTCCCGCGGCGCCTGGGACGCGCGCCTGGCCGCCCAACGCACCTTCGATGCCGACTTCGCGGGCCACCGTCGTCACCTGGTCGGCGAAGGTGGCCAGCGTGTCGATCATCGCGTTGATGGTGTCGGCGAGTTCGGCGATTTCACCCTTGGTTTCGAGTACGAGTTTGCGCTTGAGATCGCCGTTCGCGACGGCGGTAACAACTTTGGCGATGCCCCGAACCTGAGTTGTAAGGTTCGCAGCCATCAGGTTGACGCTTTCGGTAAGATCCTTCCAGGTGCCGGCTACGCCGCGAACTTCGGCCTGGCCGCCGAGGATGCCCTCGGTTCCCACCTCGCGCGCCACGCGCGTAACTTCGGAGGCGAAAGAGTTGAGCTGATCGACCATCGTGTTGATAGTATTCTTCAATTCGAGAATTTCGCCCCGAACGTCGACGGTGATTTTGCGGGAGAGATCTCCGTTAGCGACGGCGGTGGTAACCTGGGCTATATTGCGGACCTGATTGGTCAGGTTGGAGGCCATGGAATTTACGGATTCTGTCAGGTCCTTCCATGTTCCGGCCACTCCGTAGACGTCGGCCTGGCCGCCGAGCTTGCCTTCGGTGCCGACCTCCTTGGCTACGCGCGTAACCTCAGCGGCAAATGCGTTGAGCTGATCCACCATGATGTTGATGGTGTTTTTCAGCTCGAGGATTTCACCACGTACGTCGACTGTAATCTTGCGGGAAAGATCACCCTTGGCTACGGCAGTTGTCACTTCGGCGATGTTGCGGACCTGAGCGGTGAGATTCGACGCCATCGAGTTCACGGACTCGGTCAGATCTTTCCAGACGCCTGCCACGCCGGAGACGTTTGCCTGCCCACCAAGTTTGCCGTCCGTCCCGACTTCCTTCGCAACGCGAGTAACTTCTGAAGCGAAGGAACTGAGCTGGTCCACCATAATGTTGATGGTGTCTTTGAGGGACAGGATTTCACCGCGCACGTCGACTGTGATCTTTCGTGACAGGTCGCCGCGCGCGACAGCGGTGGTTACCTCAGCGATGTTGCGGACCTGATTCGTAAGATTCGAGGCCATCGAATTCACGGAATCGGTAAGATCTTTCCAGGTTCCCGCCACACCGGGCACGTTCGCCTGGCCGCCGAGTTTGCCTTCGGTACCTACTTCTTTGGCGACGCGTGTCACTTCCGAAGCAAAGGAGCTGAGCTGGTCCACCATCGTGTTGATGGTTTCCTTCAATGCCAGGATCTCGCCTCGTACGTCTACGGTGATCTTGCGCGAGAGATCGCCGCGCGCGACGGCGGTAGTTACATCGGCGATGTTTCGGACCTGAGCCGTAAGATTTCCGGCCATCGAATTGACCGATTCAGTAAGGTCTTTCCAGACCCCCGCGACACCTTTGACGTCGGCCTGACCGCCCAACTTGCCCTCGGTTCCTACTTCTTTGGCGACGCGAGTTACTTCGGAGGCGAATGAGCTGAGCTGATCGACCATCGTGTTAATGGTGTCCTTGAGGGACAGAATTTCACCACGCACGTCGACGGTGATCTTGCGGGAAAGATCGCCTCGGGCCACAGCGGTGGTAACTTCGGCGATGTTGCGGACCTGGTTGGTCAGGTTCGAGGCCATGGAGTTTACGGAGTCGGTGAGATCCTTCCAGGTTCCGGCCACACCTGAGACGTTCGCCTGGCCTCCCAGCTTGCCTTCCGTTCCGACTTCCCGCGCCACGCGGGTAACTTCGGACGCGAAGGACCCAAGCTGATCCACCATGGTGTTAATGGTTTCCTTCAGCGCGAGAATCTCGCCTCGAACGTCGACGGTGATCTTACGCGACAGGTCGCCGCGCGCCACGGCGGTAGTGACATCGGCTATGTTTCGGACCTGGGCTGTGAGGTTGCCGGCCATAGAATTCACGGACTCGGTAAGATCCTTCCAAACGCCGCCTACGCCCTTTACGTCTGCCTGACCACCGAGCTTACCTTCGGTTCCGACTTCTTTCGCAACGCGAGTTACTTCGGAAGCGAACCCATTCAGCTGATCCACCATGGTGTTGATGGTGTCTTTGAGCGACAGGATCTCGCCACGCACGTCAACCGTGATTTTGCGCGAGAGATCGCCGCGGGCAACGGCAGTGGTTACCTCGGCGATATTACGCACCTGGGCCGTCAGGTTGGAGGCCATCGAGTTGACACTCTCCGTGAGGTCCTTCCACGTGCCGGCGACACCGCGCACGTCTGCCTGGCCACCCAGCTTGCCTTCGGTACCCACTTCGCGCGCGACCCTGGTTACTTCGGAGGCAAAGCCGTTGAGCTGATCGACCATGATGTTGATCGTGCTCTTGAGTTCCAGAATCTCGCCACGCGCGTCTACAGTGATCTTGGTGGAGAGATCCCCTTTGGCAACAGCTGTCGCGACGTTTGCGATGTTGCGTACCTGATTGGTCAGGTTGCCGGTCATGCTGTTGACCGAATCCGTCAGATCCTTCCAGACGCCCGCTACGCCCGAGACTTCGGCCTGACCACCCAGCTTGCCTTCGGTTCCTACTTCACGCGCAACGCGGGTGACTTCTGATGCAAAGGCATTGAGCTGATCCACCATCACGTTGATCGTGTTCTTAAGCTCAAGAATCTCGCCGCGAACGTCGACTGTAATTTTGCGGCTGAGATCGCCTCGGGCAACCGCCGTGGTGACGTCCGCGATATTGCGGACCTGGTTCGTCAGGTTCGACGCCATGGAGTTGACGCTTTCCGTCAGGTCTCTCCATGTGCCGGCGACGCCTTGGACGTCGGCCTGGCCGCCGAGTTTGCCCTCGGTTCCTACCTCGCGGGCGACGCGCGTTACCTCCGAGGCGAAGGAATTCAGCTGATCGACCATCGTATTGATGGTGTTCTTGAGTTCGAGGATCTCGCCGCGCGCCGCCACGGTGATCTTGGTTGAGAGGTCTCCTCGGGCTACGGCCGTCGCCACGTCGGCGATGTTGCGCACCTGATTGGTGAGGTTGCCGGCCATCGAGTTCACAGACTCAGTGAGGTCTTTCCAGACGCCTGCGACGCCTTTGACATCGGCCTGACCGCCCAGCTTACCCTCCGTACCTACTTCCTTGGCCATGCGGGTTACTTCACTCGCGAACGCGCTGAGCTGATCGACCATGGTGTTGATGGTGTCTTTGAGCTCCAGAATCTCGCCGCGAACGTCGACCGTGATCTTGCGGGACAGGTCCCCCTTCGCGACGGCTGTGGTGACTTCGGCTATGTTTCGCACCTGAGCCGTCAGGTTGCCAGTCATGCTGTTGACGGAATCGGTCAGATCCTTCCAGACGCCGGCTACACCTTTTACATCCGCGTTGCCGCCAAGTTTGCCTTCAGTGCCTACCTCGCGAGCCACTCGCGTCACTTCGCTGGCGAACGCGTTGAGCTGGTCCACCATGGTGTTAATGGTGTCTTTGAGCTCCAGAATCTCTCCGCGAACATCGACGGTGATTTTGCGCGAGAGGTCTCCGTTGGCAACCGCAGTCGTGACGCCGGCGATGTTGCGAACCTGATCGGTAAGGTTTCCCGCCATCGAGTTAACGGAATCCGTGAGATCTTTCCACACACCCGCGACGCCTTTTACGTCCGCCTGACCACCCAGCTTTCCTTCGGTTCCGACTTCTTTCGCAACGCGAGTCACTTCGGAAGCAAACGAGCTGAGCTGATCGACCATGGTGTTGATTGTGTTCTTCAACTCCAGAATTTCGCCCCGAACTTCCACGGTGATTTTGCGGCTGAGGTCGCCTCTCGCAACAGCTGTTGTAACGTCGGCTATATTGCGAACCTGTGAAGTCAGGTTCCCCGCCATGGAATTGACCGAGACAGTCAGATCCTTCCAGACGCCGGCTACGCCCTGCACATCGGCCTGACCGCCGAGCTTGCCTTCGGTTCCAACCTCGCGCGCAACTCGCGTAACTTCATTGGCGAAGCTGTTGAGTTGATCGACCATCGTATTTACAATGCGGGCGGTGTGGAGGAATTCGCCCTTCAGCGGGCGATCGTCGACCTCGACAGCCATGGTTTGAGAAAGATCGCCTTTTGCGACAGCGCCGATAACGCGCGCGACCTCGGTGGACGGTCGCACCAGATCGCCGATCAGTTCGTTGAGGGAATTGACGCAGACTGTCCAGTCGCCGCTGGCTTCGGAAAGGGCGGCCCGCTCGGAAATGCGTCCCTCTTTGCCGACGGTCTTGCTCAAGCGGGCAAGTTCATCGCGCATTCGGGAGTTCATTTCGAAGATATGGTTTATGGTGTCCGCGATCTTACCGGTAATGCCGGTCTGATCGACGGGCAGGCGCGCCGAAAAATCCCCCTTTTGAAAAGCGACGAGTGTGTTCAGCAGTGTCGTGGTGTCTAGCGTGACGGCGCGCATATTCTCTCTGGTCCCCATGTAATGTCCGGACGGTTTGAATTAGCTAGTTTCTCAGAAGGCGCAGATACAAAGGTGCTGATTCACACACATGACATCACCCTTCGCAGGTCACAGGCGCCACCGGGTGCCTCAACGTCACGAGGAGTGTGCTCCGGGAGTACGGTTAAGCACGTAGCCAGGGAAACTGGGCAATCAAGTGATCCGGAACGGGGAGATCCGCCGTGGAGCGGCGGGGGCATTGCCGGCTGGCAGGTCGACCCGCAGCTGAGTCAGAGAGCGGAAGGAATTGGCGCTCATGATCAGATCGACGTGATCTCGCTTGTTTTCATGGCGTTTGGCGCGGGAATCGGATTCGCGTTCGGCGCCTCGCGGGCGAGGCGCTCCTTCTGGATGCGCTCGAATTCTTCGGTGTACTTGGAAGCTGGCGCGACAGGCGGGTTTCGTAGCGTCCGAGAACGTCGCGGGGTGGAACTGTTCGATCCAGGTTTGGGGCTCGCGCGACCATGACTTCGACGCAGTCGTCGTGGGGCGTATCGGTGGTGATCTGGATGAGGCCGAAGTTGAACATGTTGCCCTCGACGCCGGCCAGACGATTCAGGTGGAAATGACCCTCGATGATCTTCCGGGCGAACCGGCGCTTGGACTCGGTCTTGGGTTTTCGGCGTTCGCCCGGTTGATTTGGTCGCGGATTTCTTTTTGCATGATTTGCCGGTTCGAAGGTAGCAGGCAAAATTGCGGATGGTGATGCCGTCGAGGGTTAAGTCATTGATGGGATTGAGGAGAAAAAACGGGATCGGCCGGGCCGCCGCGCTGAAAAGGCGCGGCGGCCGCTGGTTTTGCGTTTCCTACGGGGCGAACTTCGTCCACTGCACTTCGAATCCCGATCCCAGGCTTCCCGTTCCGGAAGTCAGGGAAGTGAACGTATCCACGGTCTCCAGGAGAATATCGTTCGAAAACAAGACCGTTCCGCCCGAGTCGGTAATCGTGAGACGCGCCTGCGGATTCGCGAAGGGCTGAGTTACAATCGGCGGCGTCAGCGTCCAGGTGCCTGAGTCCGTCGTAACTACGACGGGATTCGAGGATGTTATTCGTGAGCACGCCGGTGAAGGTACCGTCAGGATTGAAAGACGGTACGAACTGTGTCGTGACGGATGTCGCCGTGTTCGTGAGAGTTGCGATCCAGGGGCCGTGGAGAACGTTGAAGATGGCCTGGATATTTGTCCCACCGGACGAACTCCCGGTGATGGACGCGAGCGCAGCGGCGGGAATGGTCCACAACCTCCCGGTTCCGATGGCGGCCGCATTGCTGGTGTCGTCCCCAACCCATAGATTCCCGCCCGCATCGACGGTGAGCAGATTGGTTTTGGACGCCGCAAATGAGAAGTTCGAGGCGTTCGCGCCGTTGCGGTCCACTCCGCCCATCGCGACGAAAGCGAAGGTCCCGCTTGAAGCTGACAGCCGCCAAATCTGGCTGCTTCCCGGACTCAGCGGATTGCCGGCCACAGCGAAATAGAGGCCGCCGGCGCCGTCGGAGGCAATACCCGTATGCACCACCCCAGCGAAACCATCCGAGATCGTTTCAGCGTTGCATCCACCCTGACAGGCCGGGCTGACGGCGTCGTGAATCACGGACAGCGCATCGATCGACGCGATGTAGAGATCGTTGCCCACAAAGGCAAAGGCTCGCGCCGCGTGGCCCTGAGGCGTGTTGCCTACACTTTGAACGGCCTGGGTCGATCCTGTGTCCGGACTGACGATCCGCTTGACGTTACCGTTCTTGAGGAATCCGACGTAAAGATTGCCGTCCGGCCCGATCGCCGCAGCGGTTGGCTGATTTCCGTCGAGGCCGGCGGCGGTCGCGATGTAGGTCGACCCGCCGACCAGGGCTCCCGTGTTGGGATCGAGCACCGTGCGCAGCACGCCTCGGGCGGTCGATGGCGTATTCCTGGTATCTACAACTCCCTGCGTGATGTAAACCGCACCGTTGCTCTGAAGGGCAACCTGACCGCACGTTGCCGGAACCGTAGCAGCCGAGATCGGCAACTTTATTCCACCGCTGGTTGCGATCGCGAGCGGCGGATCGACTACGCCGCCCGCGATCGCCACAACCGGCGCGAAGCCCTGGAACGCGTCGCATACCCACGCCTGTGCGCCGACGACTACAGCCCCGGCGGGTGCCGTGGGTGCGATCGCACCCGGGATCGAAGAAGGAAGAATAGCCGCGGAACTTCGCAGTTCCGCCTGGAGTCCGGCCGCATGTGCAATGGTTGGGTTGATGCTCGTGACCGTTATTGCAGCCGCGAACATAGCGGACCTGTAGAGAAGGATTTTTTTCATCGGTTCCGTCCTTTCGCCCTGAGGCCGCATGAAAGACTTCGCAGCCTTCATAACTGGGACCGTGCGTGTTATCGCCAGGAACGGACGCGAGGAAATAAGGTGTGAATGATTTGTAAATAGGAATCCTGGCGCGCGACCCTTTAGTCAGCTTTTTCGCGCTGCTCGCGAAGCCGGACCGGGGTCCGGCGCGGACGAAGGCGGCCGCCCCACTTGTGCTTCTAAGCGGGTACGGCGCGGGATAAACGAGCGCCCCGGAGACTCTCGACGATGCCGCGCCATTTACGCATGGCAAGTTCGATCAGGTTCAATATGATCGCGAGGCCGAGCAGACCGGGCCAGAAGCGGATCGTCGAGTCGACATATTTGCCTCCCGAATCGAACAACTGTTTTACTGAAGGGTTGAACCGGCCATCGGTGGACTGCGCGATCGATTTGAGCAGAGTCGCGTTCGATCCATATTCCGAGAGCTCCGATTCCTGACGATAGAGCCCGACTTCGGGAAAGGACCTGCTGTCGTTCAGCGGTCGCACTCGGAACAATCCTTCGAGTGATCCGATGCGCAGCCGGCCGCGCCAGGTCCCAGGTGAGAGACGCGAAAGTTCGAGCGGACGGCGGAAAGATCCGGGGCCGATGACATACAAGTCCGGAGGGACGGCAGGCTCGGCAGCATTACCGGAAAGCAGGTAATCGACCACCAGTTCCTGGTTGGCACTGTCGAAACGCGCAGACGCTTCGCTTTCGTTTCCATGTGGAAGAAGATCGCGAAAAATGTTGGTCCACAGCCGGTCGAAGCCGGGCCAGGTGAGCCAGCTCGCGGCCCAGCGACTCTTGGCGTCCGACGAAAACACCGCGGCGCGTCCCAAGCCATATTGCCAGCGAGCGAGCAGCGGATCGGCGCCATCTACAGCCAGAATTTCATCGGCAGTGGGCCGGGTTTCGAAGCGAACGTAGCCATAAAGGCTGGGAGCATTTTCAATGTCGACCTTGTCGAGAAGATCGGAGGGATGCTTCGTCTCCGCTTTGATGGCTTTCTCGACCGCCGTGGTCCCGGTATGCTCCTGGACGTCCTTCAGCAGAATCTGTTCGAGACCCGACGGATCGCTCAGCATGTAGGACTTCCCCTTAGCGGTCGTCGCGATTTTCTCAAGGTACGCCCGGTTCACGTCCTGGCCGAGGCCGACCGTGGAGATGGTCACGCGATTGTTCGCGGCATCGCGCGAAAGACCGAGGCTGTCGCCTTCTTCGGAGATTCCGTCCGTCAGGAGGACGATGTGTTTGTAGGCGGAGTTCACTCGCAGAATCTTCTGATAGGCTTCGGCGAGCGCGGGCGCGATCTGAGTGCCTCCATCCGGAACAATGCCGCCGATCAGGCGCCTGATCTCCGTCTTGTTATCCGCGTTCCGGATGGGCACCTCCCACATGAAGGAGTTGTCGAAGATGAGAATTCCGACCTTGTCGTCCGGCTTCAGGTTCTCGACCACGCCGATGGATGCAAGGCGCGCCAGGTCCATTTTTTTGCCTTCCATCGAAGACGATTTGTCGATGATCAGGACGACGCAAGTTCCCTGCGGCGAGCGCGGTGGAACCAGCTTCGCGGGAAAAGCGCGAGCGAGCGGATCTTCCGGAGCGTCCTTGTGATCCACGTAGACGTTCTGCTCTCCTGCCACCAGGAGGGCTCCGCCGCCGCCCTGCACGAAAGCTTCGAAGCGCTGTTTATCCGACGGCGGCAAAGCGTCGACATTGATGTTATTGAAGACTACGAGTTGCGTATCATCCAGATCCGCAGGCAGCGCTTTCGACTGAACGACGTCGAAACGATTGGCGGTCAGCAGGTCCACGATGTGGCCTTCGGTACCCGGCGGATCGTCTGAAATCCATTGCACCCGAGGGCGGCGGACGGTGACGGCATCTTCAAAGCGCGATTCACCCAGACCGCTGGCTTCGATTTTGCCGCTCAGATCGATCGCGCCAGCGGCGTTCAGGCTGGTGCGTATGCGAACGCGGTTTTCGCCCGCCTCAAGCGCGATCTGGTGCGACCCGATTTGTTTGCCTTCGGCCGAAAGCTCGACCGTCGCGGGCGTCGCGCGGGGCGAATAGATCGTCAGGTCGACAGGGAAGCGCTCGCCCGTAAAAACGGCGCCGGGGATGCCCACGGCTTCGGTCTTTAACTGCGGCTGAACGCGGCCCACGAGCGCGATGGTGTCGATCGAGACGCCCAGTTGCTGCGCTTGCCATGCTGCGCGAGTAACGGCTCCCTCGTTTTCGTTGCCATCGGTCAGAAGGGCAATACGGTGAACCATTCCCGAGGGAAGCGAGGCCAGGGCCTGGCGGATCGGCTCCTCAAAGTTTGTGGCGCGTCCCTCCGCTCCGGGAGTATGAAGCAAGTTAAAATCCGCTTCCTTTGAATCAAGCGAACGAGGCGCGCGCGCGAACGGGATCACGTTGAGGCGATTGCTGCCCCGGCTATCGTTGATCTGGCGAAGAAGATCGCTTTCCCGGCTCAAATCCGCATCGCTGAGGCTGGCCGATGTATCTGCCAGGACGGCGAGCGCCACTTTACGCTCCCGCACCGTAATCGAGGGCTCAGAGAGAGCGAGGATCACCGCCGCAATCATGGCCGCTTTCAAAAGCAGGGGAGCGCGGCGAGGCTGGCGGCGCCACTCCCAGACAATCCAGGCAAGCGGCAGAACCAGCAGCGGGAGCAGCCAAATGCGGTCGAAGGTCATGCTGCCCTCCCAAGTTTCGGTTTCATCACGCGCATCCGCAAAGGCGAATATCGGCCGTACGCGATCCATTCGGCGATCAGAACGGCCGCGCCCAGCGCAGCCAGGAACGGCCACCAGTCAATGTTGCGGCGCAGCGCATCGTTCCATGCCGGTATTCCGTGGTGGGCGCTTGCCGGGGGTGACCACTTCACGTCCCACATTTCCGGTAAAGTCAGCGAATAGACGCGTTCGGAGTTTCCGGCGATAACCCGCACCCGCGAGGCTTGTCCCGCGAAAAACTCTACTGCCTTGTCATGAACGCTGTAAGGCAGATTCGCGCCTGAATCCGTCAGGACCTGTACGCCGCTCTGGTTCGCGGTCGCACCTGGGGTAAATGGCATCGATACCGCTCCCGCGCTTTGGGTTCCCACGTCGACGTTGCGGAATACGTCCGGGGCCATCCAACGCATCACATCAGCCAGCAGGAGGGGCGTAGCCAGTTCGTAGCGCATGGGTCCTTCGAACGGATCGAAACCGATGACGACAGATCTGTTCCGACCGTCCGGCGATACGTTTGCGACCATGATGGGCCCTCGGTCGATAGAGGCAAGACGGATTTGGTTCGGTCCGGCGTCGAAAACAGACGCGCTTCCAATCTGGACATCGCGCGCCCGGAGCCCGAGAGTCAGAGGCTGGTCGGGAGTCCAGTTCAGGTCTTTTGGTTTATCGACGCGTTCTTTGACAGGTACCGGCGAGTCTGCGGGCGGGGGATCGAGCCAGAGCACGTTCCCGCGAGGCCGAACGGGCGGGGCAAAACGGTCCAGGATTACCAGGGAGGGCTTCGATTGAGCGTCCTCGGGTTTGTACTGGGCGGTTCGTCGGAAGTCCGCGATGACGCGCGCATCCGACGCAAATGCCGGGCGCAATTCTTCGGGATGGTCGGAGTAAACGAGAACGGGAAGGCTGCGCAGTTCGGGCAGTTCGAGCGTAGCGTAATTGTCGGCCGCGAAAGCATCGTTCGGGTAGAGCCTTGCTTCGATAATTCCGGCGGCGCGCGTGTGCACTTCGAACGAAGCTTCGCGCTCTTCGCCCGGTGGAAGCTGGACCGACCGGACGCCTTGCGGCGCTTTTCCGAAGTTCAGACTGACATTGACCGAACCGGGACGCTTGCCGTAATTGCGAATACGAACGATTACATCCCACGTGCCGCCCCCGGTGTCGGAACGCCGCGCGCCAACGCTGCGCAGACCGCTGTTCTCCACGTTGTCGTCAACCGCGAGGACGCGGAAGGCCGGCATATCGGGTAATGCGAGGTTGTTCGATTCGCGCAAGGAGATGCGCCCCGGGCCGTCGTAGACAATTTCGCCCGGGAGAGATCCGCCGCTGTGCTGTATGCGGCTCGCGAACTGAAGATTCTGGGACAAGTTCAAGGCAGTGGCGCCGGGCTGCGATTCCAGAATGGCTCGCGCGGTTTTGCGGCGGTCCAGTTCCCAGGAGGTCGCGGGGGTTGCGAGGGCGTCGGCGCGGACGACCAATACGCGGTCGGCAGCAGGGACGGCGCGGAGCCAACCGAGCGCGTTCGCGCGGGCCAGGTCCATAAGGGTCAAATCAGGACGATTCGGTAAGGTGGCGCCCATCCAGGCTGAGGTATCGAGGACGAGAACGTGATCGTGGCTCAGATTTCGGCGTCCGCCGAACTGAAATTGCGCGATCGCCAGCAGAAGGAGAGCCATTCCCAACAATTGCAGGAGCAGCGAGAAAGGCTGCTGGATGCGGCTGCGGCGCGTGACCGGGGCGGCTTTTCCGGGTTCTACCCAGAAACGGAGGGTCGAGACCACCTGTTTGCGGCGATTGCGGTCCAGCAGGTAGAGGGCGACGGAAAACGCCGCTACAGCGCCGAAGAGCGCGACGAACTGGCCGAGACTCAGGTTGAGAAATTCCATTGGTCAGGAGGTCGAGGGAGCCAGAAACCAGAAGTCAGGAGTCAGGAGACAGAAGTCAGAATGGCCGCCGACTCTGGATTGAGTAATCTGTGACTCCGAATCCCGGCTGTCGGTAAGTGCTCGGGACGGAACGAGCCACATGCTGGAATTGCTGCTCACTACCGCCTTCCTCTCCATCTCAGGCTATGCTCCGCGCCCGAACCATCGAACCGAATATGGCATCTTCCAGCGGCATAGATGTGGGTAAACCGCTGTACTTTCCCTGATTTCGCAGGGCGACGTCCTTAATGCCGGCGCAAAAGGCGTCAAACGCCTCCGTGTACTTCCGGCGCGCCTCGTCATCCACTTGTATCCGGAGCTTTCCCCCACTTTCCGCGTCCGTGAGATCGACCTCTCCGTTCCAGGGCGGCGTTCGGTCCTGGTCGGTCCAAAGCTGGATCAGCATTAATTCATTGCCATAGTCCGCGAGATATTGGAGGGCCTTTTCGCACCGGGATTCATCGAGAAAGTCGGAGACGACGATCACCAGACCCCGCTGCGGATATTCGTTCAGATACTGGCGCACGATGGTCAGGAAATCGGTGACGCCGCCGGGCTCAAGTTGCTCGAGGAATTCCGCCGCGAGACGGTAACGGTGCCGCCCGCCGCCCGCCGTCTTTCCTTCGCGCAACTGAGAGGCGAAAGGAAGAATCTGAATCGTGTCCAGCCTCACCAGCCCTACGTAACACAGGGCGGCCGTAAGTTGGCGTGCGTAGGTAAATTTGTCGTTGGGCCCCGGGAAACCGGCCGCCATCGACGCCGAGGTGTCAAGTAGCATCCGGACCGGAACTCGCGGCTCGATCTGGAACATCTTCAGGAACATTTTGTCCAGGCGCATGTAAGCGCGCCAGTTCACGGCGCGCAGGTCATCGCCCTGGTGAAAGTGGCGATGGTCGAGAAATTCCTGACCGCCGCCGGCGAAGTGGGACCGATTGTGTCCGCCGACAAGGCCGGCGAAGGAGCGCTGCCAGTGGATCGCCAGCCGCTCCAGGCGTTCCAGAAATTCCCGGTCCAGAAGTGGCTCGTTGGGCAAGATCGCCTCTATTAAGCTATGCGGCGGAGGCCTGGACGGTTACGCCCGAGATGATGGCGGCCAGGATCGAGTCGGCGGTCTTGCCATCCGCGTGGGCGTCGAAGTTCAGGATGATGCGATGCCGGAGGACGGCCGGCGGCGAGTTCTTTGATGTCGTCGACGCTCAGATGGAAACGCCCGTGCATCAGGGCGAGCACACGCCCGCACTCCACCAGCGCCTGCGCCCCGCGGGGCGAACTGCCGTAGCGGATGTAGCGCCGGGCCAGTTCGTGCGCGCCCGTCTCGTCCGGTTGCGTTGCCATTACGAGTTGGACGGCATAATCCTGAACATGCGGCGCGATCAGAACTTCGCGGCATACGGCGCGAAGCTGGAGCACGTCGTCGCGGTCGAGCACGGCGTGAACCGAGGCATCCTCGCGGCTTATGGTGCGTTCCACGATGCGCGATCAACTCGGCGCGCGAGGGGTAGGTGACCACGATCTTCATCAGAAAGCGGTCAAGCTGCGCCTCCGGAAGCGGGTATGTGCCCTCCATTTCGATGGGGTTCTGGGTGGCCATCACCAGAAAGGGCGATTCGAGCTCGTGCGTGACGGTGCCGCTGGTGACGGTGCGTTCCTGCATGGCTTCGAGCAGCGCGGACTGGGTTTTGGGGGTCGCGCGATTGATTTCGTCGGCCAGCACGAGATTCGCGAAAACCGGGCCCGGGCTGGAAACGCAGCATCTTATGTCCGCGATCGTCGGTTTCCATGATCATGCTGCCGACGATGTCGGCGGGCATCAGATCGGGGGTGAACTGGATGCGCGAATAGCGCAGGCTGAGCGCGCGCGCGAGAGTCCGCAGCAGGGTGGTCTTGCCAAGACCGGGCACGCCCTCCAGCAGCACGTGACCGCCGGAGAGCAGGCAGATGAGCACGCCGTCGACGACACTCTGTTGCCCGACGATGATCTTTGCGATCTCGTCGCGAACCTGATTTAGTCTCGCGACTGCCGGACTGGCGGCTGCTTCGATTGGCATGAAATTGATTCTAGTCGATGACGCTGGTGTTTCATATTATCGCGCGACAATCACCAGCCACTCGGGGACCCGGCCCGCGGACGTCCGGGTCCGCCCGAAAAAGCCATCACAGACGGGGTGTGTCGCGGGCCAGGGTTCTCGACTACGACAGGAGGCGTTGAAATTCGCGCGTACGCAGACGGGAGCCGACGCATTCCGTCAGGTGTGGAGATCACTCGTTCCCGATCTATGCGGGGACGCGGCGAGGGTAGAGGATAAACGGATAACAGCGGCCGGCGTGGGGCACGCCGTGCGGATGAGGAGATACTGCGGGGAAAGCTCGACGCGAGCGGAGGGAAAGGAAGAGATGCTGACGGTGAGTGCGTCCTGGAAGGCGCGGTACGATCGTCGCTGGGACGGCCGCTCGACAGCGCCGGGACAGCGTTGCGGAAGTTTCTAGGATCCGGTGCCCCGCACGACAACCCATGCGGTTTTCGCCAGAATCTTGCAGTCAAGCCAAAGCGACCGGTCGCGGATGTATTCGAGGTCCATCCGAACCCAGTCGTCGAAGTTGCTGATGCGATTTCTGCCTCGAACCTGCCAGAAACAGGTGATTCCGGGCTGTGCGCTCAACTTACGCTTTTGCCATAGTTCGTAACGTGCAAGTTCGTGCGGTCCTGCCGGGCGGGGGCCCACCAGGCTCATGTCGCCCCTCAGAACGCTCCACAACTGAGGAAGCTCGTTCAGACTGTATTTTCTGAGGAATTTTCCCAAAGGAGTCACGCGGGGGTCCTGCGCTATTTTGAACACGGGACCACTCATCTCATTGAGCGCCGCGAGCTGACCGCGCTTTTCGTCCGCATCAGCTACCATCGTCGTGAATTTGTAACCGGTAAACCGCCGGCCACGATATCCGACGACGCGCCAGGGATAAAAGACCGTCAGATGCGGTGTCGTTAGTTTGATCGCGAGGGCGATCAAAAGCAACGCGGGCGACAGCACAATCAAAAGCACCGCGCTCACACATACGTCAAGGACGCGTTTGACATAAAGCCACTCCGACTCGGCCTCGGGAGGCGCCAGAGTGAGAGCAGGAACACCGCCGGGAGTCCAGCTGGTTTGCACCACAAGATCGCCCAGCGAGGCGGCGAGGACCGCTTCGGGCACGATATCGGCGGTGACGCGAAAGTAGTCGCATGTCCTTATCGCGCTATCCAGCCATCGGGCGCCGCTCTCGGGCAGGATCATGACGATCCGCTGGATCGGCAGATGAATGAGAACGTGTTCGAGGTCCGCTGCCTCACCGAGGGCCGGCAGGATCGTATCGTCATTGATTCGCAACGGACCTCCGCCGGAAAGAGGGAAATATCCGATGAGTCGGTATTCATGCCGCAAAGCCGTGCCCGCGATACGTTGAGCGACGGCCGTCACGGCCTCGGGCGCGCCGATGATCGCCACTTCCTCAGCATGCATTCCCTCCCGAACGACATATCGGTGCCACGCACATCCGACAGACCTGGAAATAAAGATTACGAGGCAGCTTGCGCTGATGAAGGAAAACACAATCAATCGGCTGTAACCGGGAGTCTTCAGGACAAAAAACATCGTACTCAGCATCGCGACGCCGACGAGGGGCGAAGCAATGCTGAACAACAGGATCCGCGCAAGACTCTGATGCCGTATCGGACGATGCCCGCCCAGGATCTCGATGCAGATCAGAGTCGTGGGCGCTACCAGCAGGAAGACCCAAAAATGTTCCGAGAGAGGCGGGAATACGCCTCCGGACTCGTGGGGGTCCAGAGATTCGACCCATGCGCCATACAAGATGCCGCCCGGCGACAGTTGCCGGTAAAACAGAGGAGCGAGCCAGGACGTGGAAACGTAAGCCAGCAGGAGCGCCAGGATGTCGAAGAGCCAGAAAAGCTTTCGGCGGACAGATGGCATGTCACTTTAGCGGCACGGCCAGGCAGCAACGGCCATGCCGGGCATACGGGAACAGGCGGCGATTTCGTTTAGAGTTCGAATCCCGAAGCACGAGCGTCGGTATAAAACATCTTGCACGGTTTCGAGGGAATAACCGGTGAGATCCTTCCCTACAAGGCTCAGCTTTTTCAGGACGTCGTTCGTGGCGGTAATGACGTGACAACCCACCGCGTTTGCCTGAAACACGTTGAGTAACTCGCGCGGACTTGCCCAAATAAGTTCCGCGCCTGGCGCGCAACTCAGCATCTCGACCGCGGCCGCCATAACAGGAACCGGGTCTCTTCCCGTGTCGGCAATCCGTCCGGCGAATACGGAAACGTACGCAGGTGCGCCGCCGCGCAAAGCGCCGGTGGCCTCGAAAACCTGCTGCAGCGTGAGTAGAGCCGTGACGTTCAGCTTGATGCCGTCCTGACTGAGCCGGCGAACAAGGGGAATCGCCGTCTCTCCCGCCGTATTGGTTATGGGAATCTTGACGAAAACGTTATCGGCCCAGCGGGCGATGATGCGAGCCTGACGTTCCATCTCGCGAAAGTCGTCGGCAAAAACCTCCAAGGGAAACGGGGCGATCGGGAATGCAGGCCAGGATATCCCGTGCGAATGCCTCGTAGTTTCTTACACCGGCCTTTCGCATCAGGGTGGGGTTCGTAGTAAAGCCCTGGATCCTCGGATCGCGGTACATTTCGAGCATTCCCGCCTTGTCGGCTCCATCGGCGAAAATCTTCACTTTCAAGGCAGTTACAGGATCGTCAACGATCCGCTTCGGCGAGAACTGTGCAATGGCTACCGAAGTCATGGTTTACGCGCCTCCTTTAATTCGCAGACCTGAACCGCGCCGGCCGGGACCGGTTTTCGTTTCGCACGACACTTATTCGCCATCCTGGCAATCAGCATACAACTCTTTTCGAGCGAAAACTTAAGGTAGCTGTATTGAGGGTCGGAAAACTTACGAAATCAGATAAATTCGGGCGATCGCGAGTTTGATTTGTCGGCGATAATACGTCCGGCTAAGCCGCTGCGGCATCCTGCCGGTCGATCTGAGCGGTAATCCATGCGTAGGTTTTCTCCAGTCCTTCGCAAAGAGGGCGGCTGGGGGCCCACCCGAGTTTTTCACGAATCAGGTGGTTATCGGAGTTTCGACCCCGGACGCCGAGTGGGCCGGGAATATTACGGATCGTCAATTTCTTTCCGGCGATCTCCATGATGAGCGCCGCAAGCTGATTAATGGTGACCATTTCTTCCGAGCCGATGTTGACAGGGCCTGAAAAATCCGAGTCGACGAGCCGGCGGACGGCTTCCAGACATTCATCGATATAAAGAAATGATCGGGTCTGCAGACCGTCGCCCCAGATCTCGATTTCACCGCCTTCGGGAGCCTCGGCCACCTTACGGCAGAGTGCGGCGGGGGCTTTTTCCTTACCGCCTTTCCACGTGCCCTCGGTGCCGAAGATATTGTGAAAACGCGCGACGCGCACCTGAACTCCGTAATTGCGCGCATAGGCGAGATACAGGCGTTCGCTGAACAGTTTCTCCCAGCCATATTCACTGTCAGGAGCCGCCGGATAGGCGGAGTCCTCCGAGCATTTGGGATTCAGCGGATCGAGCTGGTTATATTCCGGATACATGCAGGCTGAAGAAGAGTAAAAGAATCTACTGACACCGGCCAGGCGTCCGAATTCAAGAGTGTTGAGGTTAATCGTCGCGGAATTGTGCATCACGGCCGCGTCGTGCTCGCCTGTGAAGATATAACCGGCGCCGCCCATGTCGGCCGCCAGCTGATACACCTCGTCAATCCCTTCCACAACCTGTTGAACGAGGCGGGGGTCCCGAAGATCTCCAACGATGAATTCGTCCGCAGGCGTCGTGGAGTACTCGTGCCGTTTGAGATCGACGGCGCGCACCCAGTAGCCCTCGCCTTTCAGCCGCCGCACCAGATGACCGCCGATAAATCCGCCCGCCCCGTTTACGAGAATCTTCTTCACGATCTTCTCCTTAGCAATGTGCGTAATAACAATGTGCGTGTCATTATCGCCGTCCGTGATGGACGGCGTTTCCTGTGCAGCGCTTTCCCGGGCAGACGCTTCCAGAGAGGTGATGATCCGCACGGCGCCTTCCAGATCGGAAGCGCGGAAATGAGGCTGCTTGCGGAGCGCTTCACGGTAGCCACGGTCGATGAAAATAGTTGTGCAGGTCGCCGCATGCCCACAATCAATATCGCGCCATCTGTCGCCGATCATGTAACTATCCGCCAGTGAGATCGAATGTTCGGCGGCGGCCTCCAGCCAGGAGACCCGGTTTTGGTTTACGACAATTGCAGGAATCGGAGTCGTCGTGATAACAGACCTGAAACGCGTCCAACGGAAGGCGGTCGCGAAGATGATCGTGCATCGCTTCGACAACAGATCGATCCTGGGTTCCGCGAGCGACATCGGGTTGATTCGTGACAACGCACAACCAGAAGCCGCGCTCGCGCAGGGTTTGAAGGGCCGTCTCCACACCAGGCAGAATTTCGAAATCGTGAAGTCCGGCGGGAGGATACGGCTTTTCGTCGTGGACCACAGCGCGATTGATGACGCCATCGCGGTCGAGGAAAACAGCCCTACGCGACGGCGAGTTCACCGCACCGATTCCCACTTGGTCTCAACCTGTTTGAGCAAAGGATGCGAAACGAGCAGATGCCACACGATTGCCTGAAATGCCTCGCTGTGGGGCGTTACATGAACCGGGTTCACCGTCGGAATAATAACGCTGGCGTCTGCGACCTGAGCGGCATAACCGCCATCACGGCCTACAATGGCAGCGATTTTCGCACCGCTGGAACGGGCGTGTTGCAACGCGTAAACCAGATTCGCGCTGACGCCCTTTTTCAACATTCCCCCCACCGACTGAAAATACCAGAACGCAGTCTTCGGGCTTTTAGCCGGCTGCCCCGCAGCCATGCCTCGAAGACTGTCGTCCAGCCCTCGTCATTCGTGCGGGCGGTCAATTCCGACACATTGTCGGTGGGAGCATAAGCCTCAAACCCGGCGATCTTGCGGAAGTCGTTCACGGCGTGGGAAGCATTGGCAGCACTTCCCCCGACCCCAAGGATAAAAAGGCGACCTCCTTTTGCCCGAGCGTTCGCCATGAGACCTGCAACCTTCTCAATTGCGTCGATATCGAGTTGCGCGGCAATGCTCTGTACTTCTGCGAGGTACGTGCGGGAAAAATCAGCCATTATATGTGTGCACCCGTTCGGGAAACTCCGTTGGCGATGGCATCTGAGAGAGCCTGGAGACCGTCAAAGCTTCCGATCTCATAGAAACGCTGATTGATTTCGAGTGCCGCGAGCTCATTTCGGGCAAGCGCGTTTTGAAAGACGGAGGCGAGGTCGCCTCCGGCCTCGGGCAGTTCCTCAAAGAGGAGACTTCGAAAAGCCCCCAAGCCGTAATCGATATGCAGCATTCCAGGCGTGAGATGCCGTTTGTCATAATTTACGATCCCTCCGTCGCGAAATTCGACATTGCTGGTGTCCCACTGGCCGTCATTACGAAACACCGTCATCAGGGCCTGCTTGCCCGACGCGAGGAAGGATCTCTCCACAGCCGCATAGTCGCAAAGGAGGTACGAGTCTCCGTACATAACGAGGAACGACTCGCCGAGCAGAGGAAGGGCCTCGCGAACGGCGCCTCCTGTTCCCGGCGGAATCGGACCATCCCAGGAGTATTCCACGTGGACTCCAAATCTCTTCCCGGTTCCGACGAAGTCCTCGATCATCCCACCGAGGTAGCCCAGGCACAAGACAACGCGATCGAGACCACGATCGCGGAGAAGCCTGAGTTGGTGCGCGATAAAAGGCTCGCCGTTCACGGGAATGAGCGATTTTGGCAGATCTGTCGTCAGCGGCCGGAGCCGCGTAGCTAAGCCACCAGCGAGGATAGCGACGGGCAACATGCGCGCGTTAGTATTGCGTCAGGGTTTTGGTTCCTTCAAAATCGAAGCGGAAGCGCACTTCTCTCAACCCCGCCGCATGCATTGCGGATCTCAGCCGCATCTTATCCTCGGTGTAGAGCATCAGAAATCCGCCGCCCCCGGCACCGATCAGCTTACCGCCCAGGGCGCCATTTTCTCTGGCGAGCTGGTAGTAGTGATCGATGCAACCATTGCTCATTCCCGCGGTTCGTTTCTTCTTGTGTTCCCAATGCAGGTGCATAAGCTCGGCGAAGCCCCGCAGATCTCCCGCCTCCAGAGCCGCCTTGCTGTCATATCCGAGCTTTTTCACAAAATGGAGGTTATCGATCATGTTCTGATCGCCCCCCTTACTTCGGGAATCCTGGTCCTTCAGGATGTCCGAGGCATTCCGGGTGAAATTGGTAAAGAAGAGCATCAGGCTGTCTTCGAGATTGTGAATGGTCACGGGGTCCACCTTAAGCGGACTCACGCAAACGCTGCCGTCGGAGCGAAAATCAAAACAGGTAACGCCGCCATAAGCGGCGATGTACTGGTCCTGCTTGCCGATTGGTTCCTTCAGCAGATCGATTTCAATGTGGCAGGCCTGTTGTGCGAGCTCGCTGCGACCGATGCTGTTTCGCTTCATCGTATGGAGAGCCCGCAGCAGAGCGGTCGTGAAACTGCCGGACGAACCCAGGCCCGAGCCCGCAGGTATGTCGGACATGCTGGTGATCTCCAGGTGAGGAGTGCCGACGTCCACCAGCTTCAAAGCCTCACGGACGATGGGATGTTTCACGTCTTCGACGCGATCGACAACCTCCATTCGGGAGTACTTTACGATGAGCTCTTCAACAAAGGTTTCGTGCAACGTGATATAGACATACTTGTCGATGGCAGCCGACAGAACGAAACCACCATGATCGGTGTAGTAAGACGGAAGGTCGGTACCCCCGCCACCGAGTGAGACTCTCATCGGACTGCGTGAAATAATCATCGGCGGTCGCCTGCGTAAATTTTTTCCACTATTCTCAAGACAGCCTGCGTATCGCTGATGCCTGGCGAGGGATTTCGGCTCAGTTTTATGTCGTCCAGAAATTCCTGGAACTCAAGGTCCCAGGAGTTGTCAGCCATTGGATATTCCCAGATTGTCGTTTCCGGCGGTCCCATCGAGGGCAGCATCCGATATAGCGCGAGACGTTCGGTACCGTAACTTCCTCCCAACCCCGTGATTTCGAGTTTCGCATCGCGGCCGCATATCTCAAACGAAAAGGTGTTCTTCCATTCGGTCCAGGTGGCATGCAGGAAGGCTGTCTGACCGGTTTCGGTTTTCAGAAGCAGAAACGCATTGTCCTCAACCGGCATGTCCCAGTAGTACGTCGCGGTATGTCCCGAAACGTCTGCGAAATCGCCCAGGAACCATCGGGCGAGATCGATCAGATGAGATCCCTGATCGAGTAATTCTCCGCCCCCTGAGATCTTTGGGTCCGCACGCCATTCGCGATCGTAGCCAGGACGTCCGCCGTGTCCATATCGGCCGCGCACGTACATCATTTCGCCGAGAACTCCTTCGCGAAAGATCTTGTGCGCCTGCTGCAGAGCTCTATGGAAACGGTGGTTGAATCCGAATCTCACCCGCACTCGGGTGCGCTCGGACGCGCGTAGAACCGGGTCGAGTTCCTCGGCGCGCTTCGCACCGGGCTTTTCGATGAGGACATGCTTACCGGCGCTTGCTGCCGCGAGCGCGACGCAAGCAAGCTGGTCGTGGGTTGTGGCAACCACGACGATTTCCACGTCCGGAGCGGCCGCCGCGGATCGCCAGTCGGATTCAGTCCTCGCCCCGGGAAATTTTCGCGCCAGTTGTTCGGCACGGTTGGCGTGCGTATCGCAACAGACAACGAGAGGGCAACCGCCAAGCGCCTGAGCGCGCTTCTGGCCGATCAGTCCGCACCCTATGATGGCCACGCCCGGCTTAGTCATTGGCCCATACTTTCCCACGTTCTTCGGGCAAGATACGGCGCAGCGTGTAAATGTCCGAGTCCTGAAGGTCCTGCGCGTAGTCCCCCAGGCGCTTCCAGGGATCCCAAACGGCGCTGATCAGTCTTCCTGTGATCCCCTCGGAACTCGAAGACGCGAGATAGACCGTAAGATCCGCCGCGGTTCGGGGGTCCGCAGCTCCTCCATTTGCGAACTTGACAATTTTCCTGTGTTCGTCCGCGCCAGTCGCCTCCGCGCCGGCGCGAAGAGTTTCCTGGAGCATTTCCGTATTCATCGGCCCGGGCGCGATACAGTTGATTCGAATTCCGAAAGGTTTCACTTCAGCCGCCACAGTCTCGCTGAAACGCACAAGGCCGGCCTTTGAAGTACCGTAAGCGGAGAAGTTCGGTCTCGGGCTGGCCGCGCCGCCGCCGGAAAGATTGATGATTGACCCTTCCGAGTCTGTCTCTCGCATCCACGTGATGGTGAGGTGGCAAAGCTCAGCGGGTGCGAGCAGGTTCACCTGCAACGCTTCTCTCCAATGCGGCCAGTCATTATTCGCGACCATTCCGATCGGACCAATAATTCCGGCGTTGTTCACGAGAATATCCATGCTCTGCCACAGACGGCGAGCCTCCGTGATAATTTCTGCCGGAGACGATTCATTCGCCAGATCGGCCGCGAAGATCGAAACCCTCTGGTCGGGGCCTGCGCTTTCCTCCAGACGCAGACGAAGTTGGTTCAGTGGCTCCGTCGAACGCGCAACCAGCAGCAGCGTCGCGCCCTGCTGCCACATGGCCTCTGCAATAACAGGCCCCAGTCCCCGGGATGCTCCGGTGATAACGGCTCTCTTGCCTTCAAGCAATTGATACATTCGCGTTTGCGGGACGACCGTCGAGCACCCAGTGATTCTCCTGCAGCCAGAGCACCGTTCTTTCCACAGCCGCCCTGATCGATAATCTGGGCTGCCATCCCAGGTTGCGCATGCGCTGGCAATCGAGGAAGATAAACGGGTTGTCCCCGATCCATCCGCGGTTGCCGCCGGCATAGTGACGAGTCGGTTTATGGCCGATCAGGGCCGTGATCCAGCCAATCGAATCGTCCACCATGCAATATTCGTCGGTACCGAGATTTAACACGCTTATCGGATTAGAGATTCTGTTCATCGCAAGCAGCATCGCATCGATGCAATCCTGGACATAGAGGTATGACTTTCGCTGCCGGCCATCACCGAGAACATGCAATCGGTCCGGGTGAGACAAAAGTTGTTTGTAGAAGTCGAGAACATGTCCGTGCGTGTAACGCTCACCCAGAATCGATACAAAGCGAAAAATGAAACCCTGCATTCCAAACGCTTCGCAGTATGCGGCGATCAGGCCCTCTGCCGCCATTTTCGATGCGCCGTAAAGGGAAGTTTGTATGGGAAACGGCGCATCTTCGGGCGTCGGAAGCACCTGCGATTCGCCGTATACTGATCCGGTCGAGGCGAAGGCAATTCGTTTGACGCCGGCAAGCCGCATCGCCTCGAGAACATTGGCCGTACCGATGCCGTTCTGTTCCAGATCTTTCATGGGATGCTCAGGCCCATGCCGGACATCGGCGTTCGCGGCCATGTGAAAAACGGTGTCTACGCCATCAAGGGCACCTTTCAGCTCCGCCAGATTCAGGAGGTCCCCTTCCCACAGTTCAAATGAGGTCGATGTGCGGGCATTCTCAAGAAACTCGCGGCGGCCCGTCGAGAAATTATCGAAGCCGATCACCTTACACCCCTGGCGAAGCAGGCGATCCGTCAGGTTACTGCCAATGAAACCCGCAGCCCCGGTGACCAATACTTTCTCTAGCTTGCCTTCAGGCATCCTGTTTGCACGTCTCCACTGAGATAAGTTTCGAATCGCTGCAGCACCACGTTGCGATCAAATTGTTGTTCCGCCACTCTGCGTCCGTTGCGTCCCAAGGCACGCGCCTCGTCCCGGTGTTCGCGCATCCAGCGAATTGCCTCCGCCAACTGAGCTGGTTCCTCGGGCGGTACCACAACGCCGACGTTGGTCTCCCGAATAAACCGCCCTGTCTCGCTGTCTTCGCTGACCGCTGCCAGGATTGGCCGGCCGGAAGCCATATAGTAAAGTAACTTCCCCGGAAACACTACGTCGCGCACCGCCTTCCGTTGAGTGACAATCAACGCGTCGGCGGCGGCAAGCTGTTCCGGCAGCGATTCTCTGGGCTGCATCGGGAGAAAACGGAATCGTCGCATTGCCAGTTTTCGGGCCGTGTCTTCCAATTCGGGGAGGTATGGCCCCGCGCCAATCAGGCAGCAGGTAACGCTCGCGTCATTTTCGAACGCCGCCGCCGCCTCGACGAACGTTTCCAGGCCCTGCTTTCCTGCCACGCTTCCGGAATACATCGCGAGGAACTCATCCTCGCCGATGCCGAAACGGGCGCGAAAACCGTTGTTGGCCGGCGGCCGGACGAACGACAGGTCGATGTAATCCGGGATCGTCGTGACCTTGTCCGGAGGCACTCCCTTTGAGATCAGATTCCGACGCATTCCCTCGCAGATCACTCCGATGCCGGTCGAGCGGCGGTAAACGAACCTCTCAAGAGATCTGGCGAGACGAAGCGTCGTGCTTCCTTCTTTGAGCGCCCCCACTGCGATGGCCGCGTCGGGAACCAGATCCTTGATCTGCAGGAACACCCTGGCGCGGCTCAGAGACGCGATCAGGAAAGCGGTGACGGCCAGCTGGAGCGGCGGCGAAATCACCACCACGATATCGGGACGCCAGGTCGTAACCACTCCGAAGAGCGCCGACAGGGCAAAGGAACAGTCGAAGAGTATTCTCTGAACCGTCTTTCGCGGATTCTTCGGGACATAAAGCCATGTGCGCAGGACCGTCACGCCGTTGACAGTCTCCCGCATAAAGCGCTTCCCCTCGTAGCCGTTCCACACTTTCCATTGCGGCGCGGTCGGGAACCCGGTAATCACCCGGACATCGTGACCGCTCGCCTTGAGATATTCCGCGAGATCGGCTGTATAGGGCCCGATGGAGGTGGATTCCGGCAGGTAATTGAGACCCAGAATGAGGGTTTTCATTCAGGCATCCGGGAGAAAAGCGTAACTTCTGTCATCGGCGTACTGCGGGGTTGATTCGCCCGGCAAAGGCTCGATCGGCAAGGCCGGCCGGGAATAGCCGAGTTCCCCCATCAGATCGAGGAAGTCCTCGCGGGAAACACCCCGATGAAGTTCGATCGCAAGTTTCGGCCGATGCTGCCGCAGAAGGCTTCGCATCCCTTTGAGGACCTGTATTTCCATCCCCTGAACGTCGATTTTGACTCCGTCGATGCGGTCTTTCGTTCCTCCAAGCCGCGGCCACAACCAATCGAGGCTCGACGCGAGAAACCGCTCCTCGAACTGCTCGCCTTCGAGTGTACTGTCGACCATGCCACGCACCACCGGCAGACTCTTCGGGGCAAGATCTCCGCACTCCCCGAGCCCGATGGGCACAACCGTCAGTTGCTGAAATCCGTTGCTGGCCCGGGTTCTCGATACACAACCCGCCGTCCCGATCATGGGTTCGAAAGCATATACCCTTCCGGCGGAGCCGACGAGCTGACAAAGTGCGACCGCCGTGTAGCCGTAATGCGCGCCTATATCCAGCCATGTTTCTCCGCTCCCGACATTAGCCGCGAACCAGGCAAGCAGCGCGAGTTCCGTGCGGCCCAGAATTGCCGCCGGATAGTCGTGCCAGGAGGTCACCAGGCTGCGGCCGCGCAATGGGCCGCCCAGAATCCTGCGCTCGGATATCGTGCGCGGCAGGAGACTGCGGAGACCGGCTTTCAGGCGGCGGTTCAATATACCTTTCAGACAGCGAGATCAGCGGGCAGAGGCAAAGCGTTTATGACGCTGTTCAAGACCCTTTCGACATTTCCGCCGTTCGCTTCCGGCGAAAAGCGGAGGGCCATCTCCAGACCTTTCTTTCCCATTTCGCGCCGCAACTCGGGATTGTCCACGAGATGAAGAATGGCATCGGCGAACGCGATCCGGGTTCCGCGCGACGGAGAAACCGGCGCCGGAATCCTGAATCTCTTCGGCGTAATTCAGGGTGTCACTCACCACCACCGGGACGCGACTGGCCATTGCTTCGAAGACTGAAAATCCGAAGTTTTCCGCTTCCGAAGGAAGTACGAAGATATCCGCATCGGCCATCGCCTCGAGCCTGCTCGAGGCAGTCACGGCCCCGGTTACAATCGTCGATGTCTGAACGTGATTTTCAATGATCCATCGATGAACCTTCTCTACATAAGAGGGAGGATCCGGGGGGCCGACGATGGCCAGCCGGACCTCCGGACGCCGGGCCGACGACCCGGGCCATCGCCTCGAGTAGAATGTCCAACCCCTTTTTGGCGTTCAGACGCGCCAGGAAAAGCAGCATGGGGCCTTTGTGTCCATTGAAGTACCGAGCTCGAAAACTTCCTCTTTCCGGCAGTACCGCGAATTCGCTCGCGGGAAACGGCGTCGGAACGATCACTGAAGGGGCTGTCAATCCCGAGCCCTCGTGTTTCTTCATGTTCTCCGCGCGCAGCTGAAGAATATTGCCGCTGCGCCGTTAATCAGCCGCCTGGTTATCAGACTGTCATAAATCCATTTCTTCTTCGAGCTGATCCTGCGCTGTACCGGCGCAAGGACGCCGTTCGGCCAGATCACGTAGGGTTTCTTCTGCAGACGCGCAATCACACACCCCAACAGCACCGGAAAGGAATAAATCGAGTGAAGGCCGATCACATCGGCGCCTTTCGTCAATCTCCACACGCCGGGGAGCGATGTCAGAAGCCGAGGACTAAATCCCCACCAGTTCCAGGCGGGAAATGAAACAATTCCAAGGAATCCATTCCCCTCTGGCCTCGCCAATGCCGCCGATACGTCCGGTCTGAAGTAGTCTTCCCGGCCGGGTAAAGGAGGTCCGCCCATTAATACGATGATCCGATGCCCACGCGACGCCGTGCCGGCCAGGATCACAGGAATGCCGGTCATTCCCATACCTCCTTTGCTCGACAGAGCGCCTTCGGCAAAGTTGATCATTCTCATGCGGGATCCTCCCGGACGGTGGCCGCATCCCAGTCGCACCTCGCTACGCTGATCCGACGGTCGCCAAAGACGATCTGGATCTCCGTTCGTTGCGAGGACTCCTCCAGTTCACTGTGGGTAAAAACAATTCCTTATCGATTCGATCGCGATACTTTACAGCGATATTGATCAGCGAATCGAGAAGGGATTCCGAAAGCATATGAGGCTGGAGACCAAGATCGATCAATTTCGAGTGTTTGGCGTTATAGTAATGCGCCTCAGCCTCCACTCGCGGGTCCGGAAAATGGTTAATCTCGACCGGCATGTCGAGTTTGGCCGCGGCCATTTGCACCAGTCGCGCCAGATCGAGCACAGAGAACTGTTCCGTAAACTGGTTCAAAACGCGACATTCACCGCGCTGCGCCGGGTTGAGGCACGCGAGCTCGATGCATCTGACGGTGTCCCTGATATCGAGATAGCCGCGGGTTTGACCGCCTGAGCCGTATACCGTCAGTGGATGGCCTACGGCGGCCTGGGCGCAAAACCGATTCAGCACCGTGCCGAATACTTCGTCATAATCCAGACGATTGATCAGGGACTCGTCGAGCGCAACCTGATCGGTGACCGTGCCGTATACGACGCCCTGGTTGAGATCCGTCGCACGAAGTCCCCAGATCTTGCAGGCGAACATCATGTTGTGGCTGTCATGGACCTTTGACAGGTGATAAAAAGAGCCCGGCTGCTTGGGGTACGGAAGGACATCCTTTCGACCGTTGTGTTCAATTGTGATGTAGCCTTCTTCGATGTCGATATTGGGAGTCCCATATTCGCCCATCGTTCCCAGTTTCACGAGATGACAGTCCGGCTGAAATTCCTTCAGGGCGAACAGCAGATTCAATGTGCCGACAACATTGTTCACCTGCGTGAACACGGCGTGCTCGCGGTCGATCATCGAATAGGGAGCCGACCGTTGCTCCGCGAAATGGACGACCACTTCGGGTTCAACCTTTCGGATCGTATCGGCAAGGAACTCGTAGTCGCTCACATCTCCGCGGAAGACATCGAGAGCCTGGCCTGTCAGGGCTTGCCACACACGTAGCCGTTCGGACAGTGTACGAATTGGCGTAAGGGTCTCGACGCCCAGGTCGCGATCCCACTGCCGCCTTGCGAAATTATCGACGATTGAGACAACATGGCCCTTGCTGGACAAATAGAGTGCGGTAGCCCAGCCACAGTAACCGTCGCCTCCAAGTATGGTGATTTTCACGCTTTCGGGTGATCCTCTCGGAATATCATGATTCAGCTCAAGTTAACATAAGCGGCGTCGTGTTCATGGATCCGCCGTAATCAGGCGCTACCCCCAAATTGGAGCGGCAGACCCCGCCACATGATCCCAAGCCGCACGCAATGCCGCGACGTC
>CAVQYP010000009.1:0-59572 GCA_963718155.1 Terriglobia bacterium
TGGCCCATCGAGACGATCATCTGCTTTTGCTGGTCCATGAGCTTAATCACCTCCGGATCCTTCTTGTTCAGCCCCTGGCCGCCGGGCGGCATGGCATTGCTGATGTCTTTGCCGTGTTTCGCATAGTCCTCGATTCGGATCTTGCGCAGATCGAATGTCTGCTGGAAGTAGATCGGATTCTGATCACCCGCCGCTCCGCTCGACCATAGCGCGACCATCCTGTTACGAGGGAATGCTCTCAATGTACCTCGACGTTGCTCCGGGCACGTCGGCGCTCACCAGGTCCAGCTCGCCATTCAGTTACGGCGTGCATCGCGTAGTTGTAATAAACCGCGATCGGCTCGCCGGCGAGAGTTTCCAGCTTCATCACGGCTACAGTCTTGTCCGAGGGACCATCGTAGTTCGGCCCTTCCCACCAGCGCCTCGTTTTGGGATCGATGATGTTGCGGTTCACATTGATGTACGAAACGCCTGTGCCATACCCCAGGCGGGCCGGATTGAGCCGCTCTTTCGCCAGCCGCACCGACTCGACGATTTTGCGGATATAGTCCGGGCTTGTCTGCCCCGGCACGCTGTGCGTGTGAGTCGCCGTAAGAAGGACGTTGCGCGCAGGTATCGCGAGGTCCTTATCAACCTGTTCGCTGACGCTTCTCCAGACCGCATCGGGAATCCCGCCGGCATCCACCGTAATCAGCGCCGCGCGTGTTTTAGCGCTTTCGAGAACAATCGCTCTCGAGTAGAGATGGTCGAGGATGCCGTCGTAAGTCTTCGGCAAGTCGCCTGGCGCGGGCGTCACGTCCACTTTAGCTGCGCCCGCGCGCAGGGTCGCAGTCTGTGCATAAACGGCGACAGGTTGCACGATGGCGAGAAGCATCGAGGCGGCCGCAAGCGATATCTTCATTTGTGTCTGGTCTCCGTGATTCAGCGCTACGAGCGTTCAGGGCGCAGGCTACTGAGCCCGCCGCTTCTGGTTTTCCATAAACAGTTCGCAGGCCTGCCGGCGCAAGCCTTCTTTGGCCACTGGCCCAGCATCGGTGAAGTCCATGTACGCGCGGGCGGCGGCATCGAACCTGGGCCACTTCGCGAGGTTTCCGCCGTTGGGATCGCCGGTTTTAGCGAAGTTGGTCCAGTATTCCTGCATCAGCGGCGCGTATTGGCGATCCGAGTCGTTGTATTTGCGCATGTTCTGCCAGACGGGAAGCGTGCCAAAGATAAACGGAATTTCAGAAGCATGAGGCGCGCCCAGCGCTTCCTGTCCGTGCACGGTGCGCGAGAACTGATACTCATAACCGGGGTTACCCGCCCTGGTGTGCCAGATGAGTTCCTGCACCGTGCCGCAGCGGAAGGAGTTGTCGGTGGTGAACTGCAACAGCGCGGTGCCGTTCTCGGGATCGGGCTGAGGTTCCGCCGCGCCATTGACTCCATAGGCCGCCAGCGCGCGGTCGGCAAGAGGGCCGTAGCGTTGCGAAATCAGCTCGCGAATATCGCCAGACGCGCCGCGCGGCTGCATCTCCTGGGAATTGTTGCCGATCAACAACGCCACCTTTTGCTCGCGGCCTTCGGCATAGGTCTTCGAAGCGGGTTCTGTGAGCACCCAGCTGTCCACGTTCAGGCCCAATCCGGGACCGGCCTGGGCCGCTTTCGCCATCAGATCGGTGTCGGGAAGCGCGCGCAGTTTTGCCAGCGCCTCGTCGCCCGTGATGCCGAGCTTGCCGGCGAGGTCCACACCTCTCTGCTCCGATTCGGCCAGGGAAGGCTGAGCGCCTACCGGCCCGCTCTGCGCCATCACTCTGACGAAGAGTCCTTTGCTAAGGGGCGAAGCAATCAGGGCGTTCACGTCGCTGGCGCCGGCCGATTCGCCGAACAGCGTGACGTTGGCGGGATTGCCGCCGAATTTCGCGATGTTGTCCTGTACCCAGTGCAAGGCCATGATCTGATCGGCCAGCCCGTAGTTCCCGGCAGCGTGGTGGGGGGACTCTTTAGTCAGCGCGGGATGCGCGAAGAAACCGAAGATGCCGAGCCTGTAACTTACATTCACGACAACCACACCGTGCCGGGCGAGGACTTCACCGTTGAACAGAGCTTCCATTCCCGATCCGGCGACGTTGCCTCCACCGTGGACCCAAACCATAACGGGCAGGGGTGATGCCGTGGGCCACTTCGGCGTCCAGACATTCAGTTGCAGGCAGTCTTCGCTATGGGGCAGTTGCTTGTTGTCGTTCTGATTGCACATCGGTCCGAAGGCGGTGGCATCGCGGATGCCGGTCCAGGCCTTTACCGGAAGCGGCGCGCGCCAGCGCAGTTCACCGACCGGCGGCTGTGCGAACGGAATGTTTTTGAAAGCCGCCACGCCGTCGTTGGTCACGCTGCCGCGGAGCTGGCCCGCCGCAATCGTGACGACGGGATCGGCAGGCGATGCCTTCACGGCCGGCTGCGCTTGCGCGAGACAGAGAATACCAGTCAGAGTGCCTAAGCCTTTTACGAATTTCATCGGTCTTCCTTTCCTCATGACAGAACTGTGAGCCGGGGTTGTTGCCGCCGGCAAGAATCGTCCTCGCGTTTTCCGGAATGACCGCCGCATGATTTAACGCAAGGCTTTCTCGATCGCGGCAGCGGCGATCGGCGCCATGATCTTATATCCTTCGGCATTGGGATGCAGCCCGTCGTTGGAAATGCCGTCCTTCAGCCATCCCTTATCGTCGACGAGTGATGTGAAGTAATCCACGTAAATTGCATTCACACGCGCTGCGTAGTCCTTGATCCAGGAATTCAGCTTCAGGATGTCGGTTGGAGGCCGTCCGTCCGTCATTCTGACGCGAGTGGCCGGACCACGTCCCGGGCCTGCAGGGGCCGGCGGCGCGCCTCCACCGCTTTGCTGTTTCAGAAACGGGTAATCGCTGATCGGCGTTACCGAGCAAAGAATCACCTTGATGCCGTGATTCTGCGCCAGCTCCGTCATCGCCATGATGTTCTCTTCGATCAACTCGGCGGTCATCGGGCCGGTGTTGCGCGCGATGTCATTGGTGCCGGCCAGGACGATCATTGCGGCCGGCTTCAGATCGATCACATCCGGATACATGCGAACCAGCATCTGCGGGTGGTTTGCCCGCCGATGCCGCGGTTCACATACGGCTTGCCAGGAAAGTACTGGTCCAGCGTCCAGAAGTCGGTAATCGAATCGCCCATGAACACGACTCGCTTCGGCTCGGCCGGCTGGTTTTTCAGTTCTTCGTTGGCCTGTGATAACGGCCGAGCTGGTTCCAGTCCTGTAACTGGTCTGCAAGGCCCTTCGCGGTGGTGAGCAAACAGCAGTTCGCGCGTGGCGGGTTGAACTCATCGGCCAACTGGGCGTCGGCATTTATGCCGCAAAGAAGCGTTGCGGCGAACAAAGGTATAAGCGTGCGCATATGTCTTCACCCCGAACTGTATTCACAGGCAATTGTATTATCGGCTTGGTACATGAAGAACCAGGTCCAGCTGATTGCGTACGTCGATCGCTTCTCCGGCGGCGGGCTGGGTGAGCTTCAACGATTTGCTGGACGGGCCTTTCAGCGGCCTGTTCGGTGGCGTTCATCTGCTGCCATTCTTCTGGCCGATCGACGGCGCCGATGCCGGCTTCGATCCCATCGATCACACGAAGGTCGACCCGCGCCTCGGCTCCTGGGACGACATTCGCTTTCTCAGCCGCCATGTGGAGATCATGGCGGATCTCATCGTCAACCACATCTCCGACCGCTCGCCACAGTTCCTGGATTTCCAGCAGCGAGGCGAAGATTCTCCGCTTCGCCGGAATGTTTCTGACACTCGGCCGCGTTTTCCCGAAGGCGTGCGCGAGTCTGACCTGCTTCGCATCTATCGCCCGCGCCCCGGCCTGCCGTTTACAAAGACACGCCTCGCTGACGGCTCCGAGCATCTGCTCTGGACTACCTTCACGTCCGAGCAGATCGACATCGATGTTCGCGATCCCGCGGGCCGCGATTACCTGATGCAGTATTCTCGATCAGTTTCAGGACGCCGGCATTCGCGTCATTCGCCTGGACGCGGCGGCTACGCGATCAAGAAGCCCGGCACCAGTTGCTTCATGATTCCCGAGACGTTCGATTTCATCGCGGAACTCCGGAGCGCAGGCCAGCGCCCGCGGAATCGAAGTGCTGGTCGAAATCCACGCGCATTATCAGGAGCAGATCGAAATCGCCGAGCAGGCCGATTGGGTGTACGATTTCGCTCTGCCGCCGCTCGTGCTGCACACGCTGTACAGACGCGACGCCCGGCGATCTCAAACGCTGGCTGGAAATCAGCCCGCGCAACGCGGTTACCGTGCTCGACACGCATGATGGAATCGGCGTGCTCGACGTCGGCCCGACCCGAAATAAAGTGGGCGAACTTGCCCGGCTTGCTTCCGGCCGAAGCAGATCGACGCCCTCGTCGAAACGATTCACGAGCGCAGCAGGGCGCGAGCCGCCAGGCCACGGGCGCCGCGGCGAGCAATCTGGATCTGTACCAGGTCAATTGCACCTTTTACGACGCACTGGGCGCACGTGACGACGAGTATCTGATTGCGCGGGCACTTCAGTTCTTCGCGCCCGGCGTGCCGCAGGTCTACTACGCCGGTCTGCTGGCGGGATCGAACGATCTCGAACTGCTGCGCCGCACCGGCGTGGGCCGTGACATCAATCGCCATTACTACACCCCCGCCGAACTGAACGAACAACTGGGGCGCCCCGTTGTGCGTGCGCTTTTCGAACTGATCCGGTTCCGCAACACGCACCCTGCATTCGCAGGCCATTTCCATCTGCCGCCCTGCGAAGACCATTCCATTGAAATGGAGTGGAGGCATGAAGCCGATTGGGCGCGGCTGAGCGTAAAACTGCGGACGATGACGGCTTCCATCGCTCACTCCGCCGCCGGTGCGCATCACGAATTCGCAATCGCAACCAGCGGGGCACTGGAGGTTCGGCGATGACACGGCAGAACCTCAGGGCCATAAAAGCCCTGACCTTCGTGATGTTCATGATGTTCGCCATGACCACCGATTCGGTCGGCATCATCATTCCCGAGATCATCAAGACTTTTCATCTCAGTCTGACGGCCGCCGGGTCTTTTCAATACGCGACGATGACGGGCATCGGACTGGCCGGCTTCCTGCTGGGCCATCTGGCTGACCGCCTGGGAAGAAAACCGACTATCATCACCGGCCTCACTGTTTTCGCCGCGGCGTCTTATCTGTTCATCGCAGGCAATTCATTCTGGTACTTCTGCGCGCTGATGGCGCTGTCGGGCGCGGCTATCGGCATCTTCAAGACCGCGGCGCTCGCGCTCATCGGGGACATCGTTACGTCAACCAAAGAGCACACGTCGATCATGAATACGGTGGAAGGTTTCTTCGGCGTCGGTTCGATCATCGGCCCGGCGATTCTGGCCCGCCTGCTGATTCGGGGTCTGTCCTGGCAATGGCTCTACGTGATCGCAGGGACGATGTGCGTGGTGCTGATCGTCACTGCGGCCCTACTCCGCTATCCGGCGGCGAAACGGAGCGAAGCGCGCCCGTCAAACGCGACGGCCGCGATCAGGAACCCCTGGGTCCTCGCCTTTTCGCTTGGAGCATTTCTGTATGTCGCGGTCGAAGCGGCCGTCTATGTCTGGATGCCCACGCTGATCACGGGCTATCACGGAAGCGCCGGGTGGCTAGCAGCCTACAGCATCTCGGTTTTCTTTCTGCTGCGGGCGGCGGGCCGCTTCCTCGGAGCCTGGATGATGAATCGCTTTCAGTGGACCGCAGTGCTTGCGCTCTTCGCCGGTCTGATCCTTGCCTGTTTTGTGGCCAGTGTCACAGGCGGCCTGGCCTGGGCGGCTTATCTGCTTCCGCTTTCCGGTCTCTTCATGTCGGTGATTTATCCGACGATCAATTCCAAGGGCATCAGCTGCCTGCCGAAGTCGGAACACGGCGCGGGTGCGGGCGTGATTCTGTTTTTTACCTGTCTCTCGGCGGTACTCGCGCCTCTCGCAATGGGCGCGATCAGCGATAGAATGGGCGGCCCAGCGTATGGATTTGTTCTGGCTACGGCGTTTGCCGCTTTGCTGTTCGTTGGGCTCACACTGAACTGGGTTTTCAATCCGACGCTTCGCCTGTTCCGTCAACTCGACGAAACGGAATACAGTTTTGCTGTCGAACAAGGAGTAACGAATGAAAGAACGTAGCTCGAAGATAGTGGCCATTCTGCTTGTAGTGTGCGGAAGCGCAGCGGCGCAGACCACGGACGCCGCCGCATGCGCGGCGCTGAAACAGCTGCAGGTGCCCGGCGTGAATCTGGCCGTCACGAAGACCGAGTGGTTTGCAGCCGGATCGACGCCGCCCGGACGTGGAGGCGCGGCTTCTCCGGTGAAACTGCCGGCCTACTGCCGCGTCGATGGAATGATTGACAAGCGAACCGGAACCGACGGAGCGACTTACGGCATCGGCTTCGCCATCGCGCTGCCACAGAACTGGAATGGACGTTTTCTGCTGCAGGGCGGCGGCGGCCTCAATGGGTCGGTACAGTTTCCCCTCGGCGCAAGTGCGGCCGGTAGCGATCCCGGACTCGCGCGCGGCTTTGCAGTCGCAAGTACAGACACCGGCCATGAGGGCAAAGGCGGGTTTGACGGCAGCTTCCAGAAGGACCAGCAGGCCAGCCTCGACTTCGCGTATGTCGCCGTCGGCCGCGTGGCTGAAATCGCGAAGCGCATCGTGGCGCAGCACTACGGCAAGCCTATTGACCATTCCTATTTCGCCGGCTGTTCGACCGGGGGCAGGGAAGCGATGCTGATGGCCGAACGCTATCCCACCTACTTCGACGGCGTCGTCGCCGGCTCGCCCGCCATGCGCACCAGCTATTCGGGCATTGGCGATCGCTGGGTTGCCGCCGCGCTGAACGAGATTGCGCCGAAGGATGATAAGGGTCAACCGAGCACCAAGAATGCTCTCTCCGACAGCGACAGGAAGACAGTGATCGAAGGGATCCTCAACCAATGCGATGCGCTCGACGGCGTCAAAGACCGCATGATCTTCAATCCCAAAGCCTGCCACTTCGATCCAAAGACGCTGGTGTGCAAAGGCGCGAAGACGGATGGTTGCCTCTCGTCGGGCCAGGCCGCCGCTCTCGAAAAAGGCTTCGCGGGCCCGAAGGATTCCAAAGGCCGACAGGTCTACGCCGGCTTCCTGTGGGACACGGGGCTCGCCTCGACGCAGGGTATTCCCGGCCTGCTGCTCGGCGGATCGAGTCCGGTCGGCCCCGGATTCACCGACATCGGAATGGATGTCGATGCAGCCGTCGACCGGGTGCGCAACGATGCAGCCGAACCGATTTCGACAACCGCGCGCTGGACCAATCTCAATACCTTTTCCGGGCACGGCGGCAAGCTGCTCTTCTATCACGGCGACAGCGATCCGTGGTTCTCCGCGCTCGACACCGTCGATTATTACGAGCGCATGACCAAAGCCAACGGCGGCGAGGACAAGGTGCGTGCCTTCAGCCGGCTCTACCTTGTACCGGGCATGGGCCATTGCAACGGGGGGCCGGAAACGCTCGATACCTTCGACGCGCTGAGCGCGATGGTGCGCTGGGTGGAACAGGGAATCGCGCCGGACAGCCTCACGGCTACCGGACGTTCGTTCCCCGGCCGCAGCCGTCCACTTTGTGCGTATCCGTTGCATGCGCATTACAAGGGGCAGGGCAACACGGAGGACGCGGCGAACTTCGAATGCCGCGAATAAAAGAACCTCGCAACGAAACGGGTGCGCGGATGTCTGTGAGCCGCAGAGCCGCGTTCTCTTGAAAATTACGTTACGCACTTCGTGAGTGCCCGGATGTAGAGAGCATCTTTAGTATCGGTTTGCCCGATACTTCCTATCCGGTTCGCTTCCGTCCGCTCGAATATGATGTTCTTCCGGTTTAGAAAGAGGAATTCATGGTACGGGCCATCGACGAAAACACCATCACCGAAGCTGTCATCGATCAAATGGCGGGCACTCAGGACAAGCGCGTCCTGGAGATTATGAGTGCGGCGGTGCGGCATCTGCACGCGTTTGCGCGCGAGGTGAATCTGACCCCGGACGAGTGGATAGCCGGTATCAGGTTCCTGACGGCGACCGGCCACGCGTGCACGGAATACAGGCAGGAATTCATTCTGCTGTCCGATACCCTCGGGCTGAGCAGCCTCGTGAATTCATTGAACGACAAACGCTCCATTCAGGAGACGACGAAGTCGAGCCTGCTCGGTCCTTTCTACCGCCAGGATTCGCCCACATTGCAACTCGGCCAGTCGATCGCCGAAAACTGCCCTGGAGAGAAGATCGGCGTGTTTGGCCGCGTAAAGGATGCAACGGGTAATCCGATCCCGCACGCCTCCATCGAGGTATGGCAACCGGACGACGAAGGCTTCTACGATCTGCAGAAGCAGGACCCGAGCCAGATGGAACTTCGCGGGCGGTTCTTCACCGATGAAGACGGACGTTATCACTTCAGGACGATCAAGCCGGTGGGTTACAAGATTCCGATGGACGGGCCTGTGGGTGACATGGTCCGGGCGCAGGGACGGCATGGCTGGCGTCCGGCGCACATTCACTTTCTCGTGGGAGCGGCCGGTTACCGCGAAGCCATTACAGCTTTGTATATGGCCGATGACGAGCATATCGACTCCGACACTGTATTCGGCGCCAACGAGTCGCTCATCACGGAGCCCAGAGTGAACGATCCGGAATCTCCGTTTGGCGCGCTGCCCGGCATCCACTTCGATTTCACGCTGGCTTCGGCGAAGGATGCGGGTTCGGGACGCGTTGGGGCGGACCCTTCCCAGATACTGCAGAAGGCCGCTGAGGTAAATTAGTGCCCGTGAACCCGCGGGTGCTGAGCATAACGCGCATCGCCACCGGCCTGCTGTTCTTTGAGCACGGGGCCGAGAAGATCTGGGGCTTCGCCGGCGGGCAGATCGACCATAATTTCCTTAGTCTGCATGGATTCGCAGGGCCGCTTGAAGTGATCGGAGGGACGCTGATCACGCTGGGTTTTCTCACGCGGCTAACCGCGTTCCTGCTTTGCGGTCAGATGGCGGTTGCATATTTCGATCAATGGGCGGGAAAGGGCTTCTTCCCGATCGGCAACGGCGGCGAAGAAGCCGTGATTTTCTGCTTTACGTATTTATGGCTGGTCACGGCTGGACCCGGAACGTGGAGTGCCGATCGAGGGATTTCGTGGGAAAGGCGGCTCGCCGGTGCGTTTCGTCAGTGGGAGCCGTGGGGCCGCGGCGTCGCCAGGATCGTGCTGGCTTTCACCTTCAGTCTCCACGGGTACCGGCACGTTTTCGGGTTACTGAGTAAATCCGCCGGACGAGCCGCCGTAATTCCGCTGGCAATCGACAAGCTGCCGTCGTTCGTCGGGTGGTGGGAAATCGTGGGCGGCCTGTTGTTGCTCATCGGGTTGTTTACGCGTTTCGCCGCCGCCGTCACCTGTATCGAACTGGTGGCCGCTTACCTTTTCGAATCCATCCCGCGGGGAGTCTGGCCTATTCACAACGGCGGCAACGAGACGCTGCTGTATCTGGCAGTGTTCGGCTTTTTCGCGGTTTCCGGAGCGGGGGCACTGAGTCTGGATTGGCTGCGTGAGCGCGGTTCCGGGAAGCACAGCATCTCCGCCGTAGCGGGATGATGTATCGGTCAGGCCGATACAAAACATCCGAACAATCGATTTTGTCGAATCTTCGCGCGCCCATATACTGTTGGTCGCTGCTCCAGTGTTGATACGAAGCTCCGGCTCCCCTATGAACGTCCGTCAGGCGCGGCTGGCTGTGATTGCGCTGGTTTGCGCAGGCCTCGCCGCCGCTCAAACGAACGGCGTGGAGAAACAACCCAAAGCGGAAGAGGTGTTCCGCAACGTTCAGGTGCTCAAGGGAGTTTCGGTCAGCGAGTTCATGAGCACCATGGGCTTCTTCTCGGCATCGCTGGGACTCAATTGCGTGTTCTGCCACGTGCCGGAAAGCCTCCAGGACTGGAAGAAATTCGCGGACGACGTGCCGCGGAAAAGAATAGCGCGCAGCATGATCGCGATGGTGAATACGATCAACCGGAATAATTTCGGAGGGCGCGCCGCGATCACGTGTTACTCGTGCCACCACGGGAACGAAACGCCGAAGCAGATTCCGAGCCTGGCGCTGCAGTACGGAGCGCCGGAAGAAGATCCGAACGAGATCGAGGTCCCAACTCCCTCGGTCGCCGGGCCGACGGCGGAACAGGTTCTGGAGAAATTCACCGCCGCGACCGGCGCGCCGCCAGCCAGCCCCACGAGTTATACGATTCGTGGCACATATGAAGGCTACGAGACCTATCATCAACAGGTCCCATTCGAATTGTGGGTCCAGGCCCCAGCCCGGATGGCGACACTGGTTCACACCCAAAATGGGGACAGCGTTACGGTATATGACGGCCGACAGGGATGGATCGCATCGCCCAACAATCCTGTAATGCTGCTTCCGCTGGGTGCCGGGGCCGAATCCGATGGGGCGCGTCTCGACGCTCAGTTGTTTTTTTCCGCAGAGCTCAGGCAGGCGTTGACGAAATGGCGTGCCGGGTTCCCGATGACCACCGTCAGCGACAAAGACGTTCAACCTGTAGAGGGTTCCGGGCCGCAGGGAACCCGATTTAAGCTGTTCTTCGACGTGGAAAGCGGGTTACTGCTTCGCCAATTGCGCTATGTGCGGACGATCGTGGGGGTCAACCCGTATCAGGTCGACTATACCGATTACCGCGATGAAGGCGGTGTGAAGCTGCCGCACCAATGGACCGTTACGTGGACGAACGGTCAATCCATCTGGCGCGTCACAGAGATTCAAAAGGGCGCGGCGATACCGGCGGCCCGGTTTGCCAAACCCGCTCCGGCTGTCCTTGCGCCGGAGAAGAGCCCGGCTCATTAGAAAGGGACCATATGAAGAAGCGATTCAGTTTGATTTGCGCGGCGCTGCTCGCGGCGTCAATTCCGCTGGCGGCGCACCACGGAACGGGCGCCTCTTATGACATGTCGAAGCAGATCACGATGCAGGGGACGGTGACGGAGTTTCACTACGCGAATCCGCATCCGCAATTGTTCTTCGACGTCACTGACGATAAAGGCACGGTCGTTCACTGGAGCGGCGAGTTCTACCCGAATCCGGCGCAACTGATTCAGGGCGGCTGGGGCAGAAAGCGCTCGGAGGCGGCGTTGGCGGCAGGCACTAAGGTTACGATCACGGTGGCTCCGGCGCGTGCCGGCACCAATGTGGGCGCCATTCTGAAACTGCTGAACGAAAAAGGCGAGGTGCTGCTCGGAGTGGCCGGGGGCGGTCCCGGAGAAGCGCCTCAGGGTGGTCCGGCGCCCGCGGGTTCGGAACCGAAGAAATAGTGAGGGTATGGTGAGCAGACTCAGCCAGGCGGCTTTGTTTGTCGCCGTGTCAACCGCGGCATTCGCGCAGGGCGGCGGCCGCGGGATCACGGCGCATATCGCAGCGAACGACAACAGACCGTACGACAAGCACGACATCTCCGGCATCTGGACGCGAAACGGGTCGCCGGGCGGATACGGCGGCGGCGGGACGTGCCGCGACTGCGGAGATCGCGGCTACAGCGCCAAGGTGCCGCCGCTGACCGCATTCGGGAAGAAGATGTTCGATGCCAACAAGCCATCGTACGGCCGTCTGCTGGGGAGCGCGGATGCGGCGGCGCATCCCGAAGAAGACATTGGCAGGCGCCGCGCAGTGCCTCCGGCTAACGACAGCGATCCGTATCAGCACTGCAATCCGATGGGACCGTCGCGAGCGCTGCTTTACGTCGATCCGATGGAGATGAACGTTTTGCCGGACCGCATTATTCAGCAGTTCGAGTGGGGCTGGGGAACGCGCATACTCTGGACCGATGGGAGGAAGCCGCTGATGGATCCCGACCTGCCTCGCTGGTGGGGTTATTCGACAGGCCGGTGGGACGGCGACACGTTTGTGGTCACGACAACGGGCGTGGACGAGAGAACGTGGGTAGATCACTTCGGGTACCCGCATAGCGCCGACATGGTGCTCGAAGAGCGCTACAAACGCACGGCATGGGATGTGCTCGAACTGACCATGACGATTACAGACCCGAAGGTCTATACCGCCCCCTGGACCAGCGAACTGAAGAAATTTCGCAAGCTGGAAAAAGACTCGATCAAGAGTATCGATGGGTGGGCGGGACTGCTCGAAGACGCCTGCGCGCCAGCCGACGAAGTGGATCTCTTCAACAAGCGCGTGCGCGATCCCGCCGGCGGAGTGATCCACTGAGCGGGCGGATCCATATGAAGAAAACTGTTGGGATCGCCATCATTTCGGCCGGCCTGGTATGCGGGCAGGCCCCGCCCACGGCTCCTGCCAAACCCGATTCGGATGCTGTCAAAGCTTTGGTCGCGAAGGCGAAAGAGACAGGCGGCGTCAGATGGTCCGACGAGGCGCATTTCTTCTGCGAAGCGCCGCGGGCAAACAGCCCTTCGGATCCGCCGATTGAACCGTCGAAGATTTTCGACGATGTGTACGCGATCGGGAATCAGGGGACGGTGGTGTACGCGATCAAGACTTCCGCCGGACTGCTGATGATCGACGCGCTTGACGACAATCAACGAGACACGCAATTGTTGCCGGGTTTTCAGAAACTCGGGCTCGATCCCGCGATGGTGAAGGTCATTGTGGTGGGCCACGGTCACGCCGATCACTTCGGAGGCAGTGCTTATTTCCAGGAACATTTCGGCTCCAGAGTCTACATAGCGGAAGCCGACTGGAAGCTGATGGAAAACCCTCCGGCCCGAGGTGGCCGCGGCGGACCGCCAGCCGTGCTGCCGAAACGCGATCAGGTTCTGAGCGAGGGACAGGCCGTGGTGCTCGGCGATTTCAAACTGATGCCGGTCGCCATTCCGGGACATACGCCGGGCTCGATGGGCTTTATCTTCCCCGTGAAAGACAAGGGCAAAAAACACATGGCCGCCATGTACGGAGGAACCATCCTGACGCCCGGGTTCGTTTCCGACGAGGGCTTGCAAATGTATCCGAAATCGGTGGCGCACTTCGAGGAAGAGACAAAAAGAGCGAAGGTTGAGGTTGAGCTTCAGAATCACCCGTTGATGGATCCGATCCAGCCGAAGCTCGACGCCCTGAAAACGCGCAAGCCCGGTGAAGCGAACCCTTTCGTGGTCGGCCGGGGTGAATATCAGAAGTTCCTGCAAGTGATGGGCGCCTGCACGGATGTCAATATCGCGCGGCGCAAGGGCATTTGATGGCGAAACTTCCGGTGGCGGCGGTTGTGGCCGCGATGAGTGTGCTCGTTGTATGGAACGCCTGGGGACAGGGAGGACGCGGCCCGGCGCAACCGCGCACCGCGAAAGCAGCGGCACTGTTTGATATCACTGGCTACTGGGTCGCCGTCGTGACGGAGGACTGGCGTTACCGCATGGTCACACCTTTGAAAGGCGATTACGGTGGCGTGACGTTGAACCCGGGGGGTCGAAAGATTGCCGACGCCTGGGACCCTTCGAAAGATGAACAGGCTGGGGAGCAATGCCGGAGCTATGGCGCACCGGCCATTATGAGTGTTCCGGGACGGCTTCACATCACCTGGCAGGACGAGCAGACGCTGAAGATCGAAGCCGACAACGGGCAGCAGACACGCCTGCTGCATTTCGATGCCTCCGATGCAGGCGGCGGGGACTGGCAAGGCTACTCCAAAGCGATGTGGGAAATTGTGCCGGCCGGACGAGGCGAGGCCCCTGTCGGCTCATTGAAGGTGGTAACGACACGGCTGCGCCCCGGCTATCTGCGCAAGAACGGCGTGCCGTTCAGCGCAAACGCCACCTTAACCGAATTCCTCGACCATGTGAATGAACCGGATGGCAACGCCTATCTGGTGGTCACAACTACTGTCGAGGATCCGGCGTACCTGATCCAACCGTTTCAGGCAGCGTCGCACTTCAGAAAGCAACGGGACAGCGCGGGCTGGAAACCGCGGCCCTGCACGGTGAAATAAGTGAGAGCGAACAGAAGATCGCAGAGTGTCCTGATCCCGGCGTGTGTGTTGGGCGCCCTGGCCGCGGCCCTGACGTTCGGACAAGGCCTGGATTTCTCGGGGCACACCGGGTTACCGGCAGGCGTCGACATTTCGGGGAGCTGGTATCCACTGCCCTTTCAGGACGCGGGCCTGATTACCGCGTCCGGCGCTTTAGCGGAATACGGAGGAATTCCCCTGAACGAGGCGGGGCGACTCTACGCGCTTGCATGGCATCCGTCGCGCATTCAGGGCAGGCAGCACCAGTGCATGGGGTACCTCCCGCCCTACACTTACAACCAGCCGGGGAACCTTCGTTTTTGGGAAGAGCGCGACCCCTACACCCAACAGCTGATTGCCATCAAACACTACTGGCAGATTGCCGAAGGCACGCGCACCATCTGGATGGATAATCGCCCGCATCCTCCTTCTTATGCCCAGCACACCTGGGCCGGATTCGCGACCGGCAAGTACGAAGGCAATCAACTGACCGTCTACACCACGCATCTGAAACGCGGATGGATTCGCGCCAACGGAGTCGCGCAAAGCGATGAGGCCACCGTGGTCGAGCACTTTATCCGTCACGGCGACCGTATCACGTATCTTGCGGTTGTGAACGATCCTGTTTACCTCGAGGAACCGTTCAGCCGGACTTATACTCTCGGGCGCAGCATCAAGGAACCCGATGCGTGGCAGTACGCCTGCGACGATGGCGAACAGATTCTCGGACGCCGCGAGGACCGGGTGGAGAGTTACATCTGGGGACGGAATCCATTTGCGCGGGAATTTGCCGACAAGAACAAGATTCCTTTCTTCGCTACGCTGGGCGGGGCGGTCACCATGTACGAGGATCTGATCGATCGACTCAGCGATGCGAAAGCAGCGGATGCGGCAGCGACGCTCGAACTGACGCCTTCCGCTGGACCGTCGCAGGCCAGCCGTGCCGTGGACCCCGCGCCGCACGATGGAGAAATCCATGTTCTCCCGGTGCAGGGGAGTGTTTCCATGCTGCTCGGTGACGGAGGCAACATAGCCGTCCAGGTGGGCGAACAGGGTGCGATGCTGGTGAACGCCGGCGCGGGCAGGATGACGGACAAGATTATTTCCGCCGTGAAGAAGCTGAGCGATAAACCGGTTCAGTTCATCGTGAATACGGGGTTCCAATCCGACTTCACAGGTGGTAACCAGAAGCTTCGCGCCACCGGTTATGACCCCAGCGTGCTGGGATCTTTCTTTTCGGGGCAGTTCGCGGACGCGGGAAAAGGCGCCACGATCATCGGCCATCAGAATGTCCAAAACCATTTGATGTCATTGAAAGCGCCGTCCGATGGCTGGCCGAGCGATACTTTTGTACAGGCGCGGAGGCGGAAATTTCACAATGGCGAAGCGGTGGAAATATTCCCCATGCCGAACGCCATTACGGATGCGGACAGTATTGTGCATTTCCGGCGTTCGGACGTGATCGCCACGGGGGATATTTTCGACACGGTCGGCTATCCCCACATCGATGTCAGGAACGGCGGCAGTATTCAGGGCGAAATCGCCGCGCTGAACTACGTTCTGGATCGTACCGTCTATAAACACGATGAAGAAGACGGCACGATGATCATCCCGGGCCACGGACGTTTGTGCGACGAATGGGAGGTTGCAGAGTACCGGGACATGCTGGTCATCCTCCGCGACCGGGTGCAGGATATGATCCGAACCGGCGCGACGCTCGAACAGGTTCAGCGGGCTCGGGTGACGGCGGATTACGACACGCGGTTCGGAGCGACTTCAGGCGCATGGACGACACCCATGTTCGTCGAAGCCGTTTACGCGAGCTTGAAAAACCCGCCAAAGCGTGAGGCCGTCAGGTAACAAGCCGGCGGCTATCGGGCGCCGCCGCTGCAATTGTTTCCTTTGGAATAAACATTATCGATCTGGGCGGCCTTGACCTGAACCTGCTGGTGGCGCTGGACGCGTTATTCGCGGAACGCAGCGTGTCGAGAGCGGGCGAGAGATTGCATCTGAGCCAGTCGGCGACCAGCGGCGCATTGGCGCGATTGCGCGAGGTATTTCGCGATCCTCTGCTCGTTCCGGTCGGCCGAAAGATGGTTCTTACGCCGGTCGCCGAGTCCCTGATCGAGCCCGTGAGAGACTTCCTGCTCCAGGCTGAAGCTATCCTCAACAACGATCCGGTTTTCGATCCGTCCACGTCGACGCGGAAGTTCCGGCTGCTTCTGTCGGACTATGTGGAAACGGTGCTGATGGCGGAGGCTCTGCCGCGGATCGAACAGTTCGCTCCCGGCATACGGTTCGAATTCATATCGAACGTCGAAGGTGAATTCGAAGCGCTGGAACGAGGAGAGATCGATCTCTCGATCGCGCCGGCCATTCGCCTCTCTTCGGCCCATCCGTCCGAACCGCTGTTTGAGGACGAATTTACCTGTGTCGTATGGTCGGGCAACGCCCGGGTAAAATCGGCCATCACGCTCGATGAATACCTCAGCATGGGACATGTCGTCGTGCGTTTCGGCAGGCACCAGGAACTGACGACGTTCGACGAATGGTTTATGGAACGATTCGGATATGAGCGCCGGGTAGAGGTGGTGACCACCGCCTTCAACCTGATTCCGCAGCTTCTGGTGGGGACCTCGAGAGTGGCAACGCTGCACCGCCGGCTTGCTGGGTTCTACCAGCGTTACCTGCCTCTCAAACTGGTGAAGCCGCCGTTTGAGATCGGGGTATTGCAGGAAGCCATGCAGTGGCACAAATCGCGGGACCGCGACCCGGGAACACTATGGCTTCGCTCTTTGTTGAAAAGCATATTGCCGCGCGAACTCGCGATCAAGACTGCCAAGCCCACGCCGCGGGTGCAGTCGACCGCCGGCGCGCAAGTTAAGGTGAGCCGTCGCGACGCCATGGCCGCGGCGGCGACCATGGCGATGCTTTGGGCCGTGCCAGGCCGCGCTGAAGAGACCGGGCCGCTGCCGCTGCAGACCACAGGGTTGGAACATATCGGCATGACCGTGCCGGACCAGAAAGCCTTGGCCGAATGGTACGGAAAGATCTTCGATCCCCAGTTGTTTCAGGAACGCGATCCGCCGCCGCGCTTCTACGTGCGTATGGGCACCGCCTACATTGCTTTCGGCGGCACGCCGGATTTACAGCGTGCTACCGCGCACTACACCAAGTTCTTCGGACCGCCTGGTATAAAGAAAACCGACAACGTCTCCTTCCAGATCGTGAATACGCGGCTGGTGCTGGAACCTGTCGCGTCTGGAGCCAAACCTGCCTTCCAGCGGCTCAGCTTTCGCATCGCGGGCTTCGATCGAAAAGCCGTTGCCGCAAAGCTGCAGAAGTTTCAGGTCGAGACAACTTCCGCGCAGGGTGATCGCGCGCTCCGCTTCCGCGATCTGAACGGTTTCACGATCGAGCTGGTTGGACAACCGCGCTGACCGGAAGACGGTTGCCGGAAAAGGAGAGATATGAAAAAGTCACTTGCGGCTTTTTTTTGGCGTTGGCCTCACCGGTGTTGCGATGTTGATGTTTGCGCAGAACCCGACCCCGGGGCAAGCCAACGGCTCCGCTCTATAACACCGCGAAGCAGAAACTACTCGAAGGCAAGCAGGTCTTCAGCTTCACGCGATCGAAGGCCGATCCCGCTGCATATTGCGAATCGGCCAAACATTATGACTTCACATGGTTCGAGATGCAGCACAGTACTCTCGATTCAGGGACATCGAAGCGATGATCGCGGCCTGTCCGAAAGTGGCGGCAACCCCGATGATCCGCTTGCCCGACGCGCAGGAGTGGCATATCCAGCACACGACGGATATCGGGCTCTCGGGGTGATCGTTCCCACGGTGAACGATGTGGACCGCGCGCGCGAGGCCGCAAAATGGGCTCGATATCCTCCAGTCGGCAGGCGAAACGCGGGCTCCGGACAGGCGATGACCATTTGGGGCACCTTCGGCAATTACCGGCAGACGATCAATGACAACATGCTCGTGGTCGTTATGATCGAAACGTCGACCGGGGTCGCGAATGCTTACGATATTGCTTCTGTGCCGGGCATCGACGTGGTGATCATCGGCAACAATGACCTCAGTTCCTTCTCCGGATACAAGCAGGGTTCCCCGGAGTATGAGGCCCTGATGAAGAAGGTGCATGACGATGTCCTCAAGGCGGGTAAGATCTTCGGCCAGGCGAATGCGATGTACGCGACGGGCCACCCGTTGAGCGCCGACGAGAAGTTCTTTCAGAACGGCAAAATCAAATGATGGATACGTTCCGCCTGGCAGGGGCGGGGGACGGGGATTCGAACCCGCCCCTTGCGAGGGTCCGCAATAGGTGGGTAATATTCTCGGGAATTTCATCCCTTCCCAACAAAATAGTTAGATAAATTTGAAACTTATATGAGCAGTTCCGAGGTGAAGCTGAAACCTGTTTCAACTCCCGCAGGAACAAGGTGGCTACATCAGCGCCAAACAGCGCACTCGGATCCATAGCCAGCAAGCGGAATTACAACGTCGGGGCCACCAACTGGATCCGCGAACACCGAGGCATTTTGCGCCTATCGCTATTACTCCGGACCGCCCGGATTCTCATCCTGTGGTAGCTTTGGTCGCTCGGCGAAGCCACTCGCCCGTCGGGTTCTCATCCATCACAAACTGACGAAGTACGGGATGGCGGCGGGCGGGAATAAACTGTCAGCGCTGAAAATTGCGGGGAATCGGCCGGGGCAAACAGAGTCTCGAGCTCGGTTGCCCCATGGCGTTTCTTCCCGTAATCAGTTAAAGAACTTTGAACTTTTATGAAGGGCACCGAAGGCGGGAAGCCTGTTTCAAGTGCGCAAGAGCTACTTACCGCAAAACAAGCTCGCCTTAAATGCGGGCGAACGACACTGAGATGAAATGCGGATCCCCGATATAGCTCGGGACCAGTCAAGCTTCCGGAATCCGGCGTTCATGGGTTCAAATCATTCGGATATTGGGATTGCCTGTACCATGAAATAAGCGTCTTATGAATTAAGCCATAAGCCAATCATTGCAAAGAAGTTAATGGAGGCGGGGGGAGTCGAACCCCCGTCCGAAAAAGCCCGAAATGAAGAGCCTACGTGCGTAGCGCGGTTCTTTTGATTCGGCCAGCGCTTCGGAACCGCCAAAAGCAGCGTCGCACCTAGTCCGGTTGATCTCGGGTCTCGGCTACGGACCGAAGCCTGCTCCCTATCCCGCTGAATGACGCTCACTAACCAGCCCGCGGGCTGACTGGCCGGAGCGCGCTGACTTAATTTTTAATTAAGCAGCGTATGCAAACTGCATGTTATTGGCAGTTTTGTTTTTCCGATCGTTTTACGGGAGCTCGGAACCCGGCACGCCTCTTCATCGCGATTCAATCCCGTCGAAACCGTTGCGCCCCCATGCGCTACCCGAGTGTAACATTCGGGCCAATTTATAAGATGAAGGGCAATCCCCTGGGGTTTCGCCCACGCCGGCGTCTCCTGGCCGTTCTATGCTGAACAATGCCCGCAACGGTGCATGTCGAGCATCACTTCACGGCCAGCGACAGCGTTCGCGACGTCGTCATCGGCATGGCGGATGGCCTGACCGTTCCGTTTGCGCTGGCCGCCGGGTTGTCGGGCGCCGAAGTCGGAACGCGGCGTCGTTGTACTTGCCGGGCATGGCCGAGATTGCCGCCGGCGCGATCGCGATGGGCCTCGGCGGCTTTCTCGCGGCGCGCACCGATCAGGAACATTACCAGAGCGAACTGCGGCGCGAAATCGACGAAACGCGCGAAATTCCCGAAGAGGAGAGCGGCGGAGGTAGCGCGAGATCTTTCACGGCTGGGGCCTCGCGCACCAGCAGATTCAGCCGATCGTCGCGGCCATCAGCGCCGACGAAAAACGGTGGGTCGATTTCATGATGCGATTCGAACTGGGCCTCGAGGAACCGGACCCCAGGCGCGCGGTCCGCAGCGCCGCCACTATCGGCGTATCGTACGTCGCGCGGCGGACTCATCCCGCTGGCCCCCTATTTTTTCCTGACCGATCTCCGGCTGCGCTGGCCGCTTCGACAGCCGTAACCCTCTCCGCTTTGTTTGTGTTTCGGCTCTGTCAAGGCCCGTTTTACAGGCATTTCCGTGTGGCGGGGAGGATTGCAAACTTCCTTGATCGGAGGCCTGGCGGCCGCGGCAGCATTCGGTATTGCCGGACTTTTCCGGTAACTCAATTTAACCAGCGATTGCGTGGCCTTCGCCTGTACCGGTAGACTGAAACGTGATAGTGGTAGTCAAAACTTTTTCAATCGACTCATCATTTCTATTTGGAGGCCGCTTAAGTGAGCATGTGGAATAAACGAGAAGAACCACCGGCGCCGCGCCCGGCCAGCGCCCCGCCGGCGCCCGCACCGCCGTTACCAGAAATCAAAAAGGAGCCCACAGCCAGTGTCGTCAACCTCATTTCGGACCCCCGATTCCGAGCCGCGAAATTCCGCGACCATCGGAAAGGCAGTCAAAATCGTCGGTCAGATCTTCACCAAAGAGGATCTGTATGTTGATGGCGATGTCGAAGGTACCATCGAATCTCAGGATAATAAGGTCACCATCGGACCTAATGGCCGTGTCCAGGCCGGCATTCGCGCCCGCGAAGTGATCATCCTCGGCCAGGTTCAGGGCAACGTGGAAACCGCCGACAAGGTAGATATCCGCAAAGACGCCAAGCTCGTCGGCGATATCATTACTGCCCGAATCAGCATTGAAGACGGCGCTCTGTTTAAAGGAAGCATCGACATCAAAAAGGCCGAGCCGAAGTCCTCCGCGCCTGCCGCGCCTGCGCCCTGCGGCCGCTGTTGCCGCGGCGCCGCGTGCGGCAGAACCTCTGGTGCCCGCTGCCGTGGGCTCCGGGGGCATGAAAAGATAGTTGATCGAGGGGCGCCTGCCACGCGGCGCCTGCCACATAGAGATGCTACCTGAGAAGCTACGCTCCATCTTCCGCAAGGAAAGCGATCCCGTTTCTCATGGGGTTCCTCAGGTGGCAGGCGCGTCGCAGTCCGTCGCGTTCACGGGGACATCGCGCGCGCCGCATGGAAAAAAAGAGGCGCCGATAACGCGCCAGAGCCGCGGTCTGGAACAATTCTTCTTCGATATCCGCGACCTGGTGGGCCTCTCGATTCTCGATTCCGCGGGAGCCAACCAGGAAAACATCAACTTTCTGGTCAATCTGGGCCACAAAATCTACTCTCAGGATCTCGTTCGCAGCCTTGATGACGCTTTTGGCCTCGATCCGGCCGAACAGACCAACGTCGAGCCGTATCGACTATTTTCTGAAGCAGAACTTCGACTATCCCTCGGGTACTTTCGATGGAGTTCTGATATGGGATTCCCTTCAGTTCATGGGTCCGGCGTTGCTGAATGCGACTGTCGAGCGCCTCTACGACTTGATGAGGCCCAACGCTTATCTTCTGGCGTTCTTTACGGCAAGCGAACGCGCGACGGAGATGCCGTCGTACAGCTTTCGCATTGTGGATAACCGAACCATCCTGTTGACCGAGCGGGGAGCACGCCCGGCCGGCCAGGTGTTCAACAACCGCAATCTCGAAAAGTTGTTCGGGAAATTTCAGTCCGTCAAGTTTTTCCTCACGCGCGATCGCCTGAGGGAAGTGATCGTTCGCCGGTAAGTTTGGCCGAAAAAGCCGCCGGCGTGCCAACTGCAAGAGAACCTTGGGCAAAGGGCTGCCACGGAAACGACGCTGGAACGGGTCGCCGTCCACTCTCTTCTCCTCTCAAAGAGCCAGCTGCTGACGCCAAAAGCGCTTCAACACTTCAAGGACCGCCACGACTGACACTACGAGCGCTGCCACCAGTGTCAGATCGTCGGCATGAAGAGGGCCGAAGTGAAACAGATCGCGGCCAACGCGCCAGATCAGCACTGCAGCCAGAAGCGCAACCGTGACTCCGGATACCCACCATAGCGCTCGATTTCCCTTGCCTGTCGTGCGGAACGGCGTTGGCGCAAAACTGCGATTCACGAGCACCAGACCGAGATCGACCAGAATGAGGGAGACGAAGGTCAGAGCGCGTGCATCCTCTTCCGGCATACCGCGCCTGATTCCGAGCCAGTAAACGAAGCCAAGGGGCACAAATGCGATTACGCCCTGCAGCACTCCCCAGCCGACCAGGGCCCGGGAAAACAGCAGACTGGTCGCGGGTCGCGGCGGACGCTTCATCACGTCGCTCTCTGAAGCCTCGGCCTCGAACACCATCGAGCAGATGGGGTCAATCACCATCTCAATAAATGCGATGTGCACGGGACCGAAGATCAGCGGTAGCCCTGTCAGGAGCGGCAACAAGGCAAGGCCGCCGATCGGCACGTGAACCGCCGTGATATAGGTCATCGCCTTGCGCAGATTGTCATAAATGCGCCGACCGAGCCGGATCGTTCTCACGATCGAGCCGAAATCGTCGTCCAGCAGGACAAGGGATGCAGCTTCGCGAGCCACATCAGTCCCACGCCCTCCCATCGCGATGCCGATGTCGGCGGCTTTCAAAGCCGGGGCGTCATTGACGCCGTCTCCGGTCATGGCGACCACGTCTCCATGCGATTTCAGCGCGTGCACGATCCGCAGTTTCTGTGCGGGAACGATGCGAGCGAAGAGATTCACCCGCTCGACCGCCGTCGCAAGCTCCAGATCGGTCATGCTTTCTATGGACGGCCCGTCCAGAAAGTTGTCCGCGCTGAGTCCGGCCTGCCTGGCTATGGCTCGCGCCGTAGTCGGGTAGTCACCCGTAATCATCACGACCCTGATCCCGGCAGTCTTACATTCCTCAATCGCCGCGGGTACAGACTGGCGTAGCGGATCAGCTATTCCCACAAGCCCGAGCAGCGCAAAGCGGAAGCCCCTCGGCGTTTCCGGAAGCGGTCTTTCGGCTGCCCCTTCAGCGACCGCGAGTACTCGCATGCCTGCTTCCGCCATGCGATCACTCTCGTTCCTGAGCGCATCCCGCGCCGTAGAGTCCAGATGGCAGAGATCCGCGATGGCTTCGGGGGCACCCTTTGTGGCCACTCGGAACTGGCTTTCTCCGGCGTCCCAGACATACGTGACCGCCAGCAGATCGGGCTGCAACCCATAAAGGCGCACAAACGAACCGCCGACGTCGATGCTCCATCTCGCTGCCAGTTCCCGGAAGGCCCGGTCCATGGGATCGAATGCTTCTGGAGCGCTGGCCATCGCACCCGTAGAAACGAGCCGGCTGAAGGTGGGTTCGGGTTGATCTCCGGTGACGCCACTCAGTGTCTTGTCACCGGTGTGAAGCGCGATAATCGACATCCGATTCTCGGTTAACGTGCCGGTTTTGTCGGTGCACAGGACCGTAGCCTCTCCCAGCGTTTCGATGGCGGATGCTCTGCGGGTCAGTACGCGCGCCCGCGACATTCTCCAGGCCCCCATTACCATGAAGACCGTCAGCACGAGCGGAAACTCCTCAGGCAGCATCGCCATTCCCAACGCCAGACCCGCCAGCAGCGCATTCAGCCATGTTCCGCGCATTAACCCATAGAGGACGATCACGATAAGACAGCACACCGCTCCCAGACCAGCGGCCACCCGGACGATGCGGTTTGTCTGACGAGTGAGACGCGGCGAAGCGGTTTCGATTGCACCGAGCGCCTTGCCAATCCGGCCGATTTCGCTGTTAGCCCCGGTAGCCTTCACTTCGGCCAGCCCCTGGCCCCGCACGACCAGCGTTGCGGAGAAGACGTACGGCAGATCATCTCCTCCCGGTCGCGGGGATGTGCCATCCTTGGGGGCTCCGGCCACCTTGCGCACCGCGACCGACTCGCCTGTCAGCAGCGACTCGTCGATCAGCAGTTCCCTGGCCTCAACCAATACGCCATCTGCGGGTACGCGATCGCCCTCGGCCATGATTACCAGATCGCCACGTACCACTTCCCGTCCGGGAATTCGACATCGCTCTCCATCGCGTAGGACCAGAGCCCGCGGACTGGTCAGGTCACGAAGCGCGTCGAGCACTCGTTCGCTTCGTGTCTCCTGCACGACTGCAATCGTGACCGACAGGGAAGCGAAGGCCAGCAGGAGGAGGGCTTCAACCCGGTCGCCCAGCAGCAGATAGATCAGACCTGCACCGAGCAGAAGCCCGAACATGGGCTCACTGAGGATGTCGCGCACTATGCGCGGTAGCCTGCGGCGACCGGTTTGTTCCAGCTCGTTGGGACCTTCGGCCGCAAGCCGCGCAGCGGCTTCTTTTGCAGTTAAGCCGATTGGCGGCATTGCCGTGCCTCCCAGACCTCCGCAATGCCGCTCGCTGCAGCGACAATGCACGGGCCCAGAATAAGACCCGCCGGGCCAAATGCGATCAGACCTCCGACAAATGCCACGAACAGAACCAGCGGATGCAAGCCCATACGCGCGCCTGCCAGCACGGGATAGAGGATGTTGTCGACCGGATGGATTACAGCCAGCCCCCAGATAACGACGATCGAAGCGCGAACCCAATGCCCGTCCATCAGCAGAAATGCGGCGCCGGGAACCCACACCACAAATGCTCCCAGCATCGGCAGGGTTGAGAGGACGCTCATGACCGAGCCCCAGAAGACAGGCGCAGGCAGTCCTGCCAGCGCGAAGATTACGCCCCCCAGAAATCTCTGCAGGAGACCGACCGCGAGCCGCCCATAGACCGCCGATCGTACAGCGACAGAAATCCGGGTCTCCAGGAGGTCGACTTCTCCGGGCGCAAGCGGGAGCATTCGGCGAACAGCCGCAAGAACGCTCGCCTGATCGCGAACAAAATAGAAGAAGGCCAGGAGCGCGATTCCGAATTGCGACACAGCGCTGACGGAATGGGCAAGTATGGAGGCTGCCCAGCGCGCTGTCGTTCCCGCGATCTGGCGCACGACCTCGTTCAGATCGAGCTGCTGATCGGCCCAGGTCCAAAGGGGTCCTAACCAACGTTGGGTTGCGACGTTGCTCCGCCACGCATTCGTATTCAAAGACTGTTTGAGCGAAGCCTGCGCCTGAAGCGATTCCTGCAGCAGTTGGCGCAGGATGAAACTGAGCGGAGCCGCAATCACCACCACAACCAGCGTGAGAATGAGCAGGGTTGCGGGAAGCTTCGGCATTCGCGCGAACAACCATCTCGTGAGCGGAGCGCAGGCTACAGCAAGCGCAAAGGCCCATGTGAAGGCACCGAGAAAGGGCGCGGCGACCTTCCAGCACAGATAAATCGCCGCAACTGTCAATCCGGTCAGGAACAGGACGCGGAGGGCTCCAGATGTGAAATCCTGTCGCGCCGGGCCATTGGTTATCGGAGCTGCGCTCGCCATTTCAGAGGGGGTCCTGATTCCCCGTTTCTTTCAGCACAAGTACGGGACAGGGTGAAGAGCGAATGATGCCGTAAAGGTGCGAACGAAGGCTCAGGAGAAATCCGCCGTAGGTTCCCCGCCCGGTAACCACAAGATCGGCCTCGCACCTGCGTGCGGTCTCCGCGATGACCTCGTTCACTTCGCCGCCCGCGATCACGACCTCGGCCGTCGTGCCTGTGGATTTCTGTAATGAATCAAGTCTGCGGCGAACCGCCTCTGCGCGTTTGGGAATGCGGCGCTCGGAGCGCTCCCTGGGAGTTCCGGGATAATCGGGGTATGCGTGCACGATGGTCAGGCGCGCGCCGAAGCTACCCGCCAGAGTTGCGGCTGAACGGAGCAATGCTGTGCTTTGAAGCGGCTCGTCGATGGCACAAAGAACGTGTTTGCAGGCCGGGGTTGAGCTCGCGTCGCTGTGGGGCGCAGTCCACACCGCGCATCGGACGTCGTGCAGCACCTTTGTCGTCACCGAGCCGAGCAGAGCGCGCCGAAAGAATCCATATCCGTGAGTCGGCATCATGACCAGATCAACGCCATGCTCCTCCACACACCTCGATATCACTGCCGCGGGTTCGCCGCTCTCCTGAATCAAATCGGGATGGCGCTCGCCGAAGTGATCGGCCTCGAAACGCCTGAGCCGCTCGTAGTCGCAAGCGCGGAGCTTATCGTAATCGATCCACTCATTTACCGGGTTCTGAGTGGGCCAGTCGCTGGGCCGATCGATGGAATGCAGGAGGGTTAATTGCGCGCACATCGCCTCCTGCATTGCCGCCACGCACGGAACCACACGCTCGCAAGGTATTGAGAAGTCGACCGGAAACAGAATTTTCTGGAAAAGCATACCCATTCCTTAACCTTTGAGGACTCGCCTCTTTTCACTTCGGTGCATCTCGGAGGTTACAGTCACATGGTGTCCGTGCGCCATCACTAATGCTCCTCCGCGTATCGCGTCTCAGAAAGTCGAGATGTAAAAATCGACCGCCGGAAGATCAACAACAACATTGAATCCGGCAAGAGCACCGCAAATGCAAATCCGACGTTCACAGCAATCAATCCCAAACCGAATGAGATCAGCGTCAAACCGACGACCCTGAAGGGCTTGCGAGCCGTCGGGTGCGCGAACTGGCGCAGTCCCCGTGAACGAGTGGGTCTCACAGCGCAGTCGTGCCGCGCTGAATTCGAAGGTGTTGCGAAGCAAGTTGCGGCAATTGGTGATTGCGATGCATACTCCAGCAGCATGGACGATCGAGAAAAGCCCTCCGGGCGGCCTGTCTCCGGCGCGCTTACGCAGGTAGCGAATCCCTCCGACTGAACGTGATACACCGTCGCGCATGCGGTCCTTCGGGCGTGGGCCGCCGGCCTCGGGCGTGGGCCGTATGTCCCTGGTCAAATTAACGAAACGCGAGGAGCCCAACGTCAGACGCGAAATGCCGAAACACCCAGGGAAAGCGCTAAGCTTGACCGAGGCGTTCGTAAAGCTCAGCCTGGGCCCGCGCGATTTCCTTCCAGTCATATTTCAGCGCCGCTTCGCGAGCATTAACTTCGATAGTTCTTCGCGCTTCAGCGTCGGCAGAGAGTCGCAGAATCTCTTCCGCCATCGCCGCAGGGGATTCCACGACAATCAGATCGCGGCCATTCGCAAAATCGAACCCATTTACCCCGGCCGGGGTGCTCGCGATAGCGCGTCCCATGGCCATTGCTTCGAGTACTTTGATGTTCGTTCCGGCCGACGCGGTCAACGGCGCGAGCACGATCTCCGCGCGACGGTATGCAGCCCTCACGTCCGAAACGAATCCCTCGAGTTCAATACCCGGTTGACTCAGATCTACCGCGACCCGGCTTCGATGAAAGTCGAGAAAGTACTCCGGACGATTCCCGGCGATGACATGGAGAGTGAAGTCGCCTCCGAGCAGCGGCCACACCTCCTTCAAAAAAAACTCGAGAGCCAGCAGATTCGGCAAGTGCGCAAACGATCCGATGAAGAGCAGCCGCCGGCGTTCCGGTGCAACCTCAGCAGGCTGGAAGCGGTCGAGGTCTACGCCGTTCGGCAAACAGGCGACGCGCTTCGCTCCCGTCACCGCGCGTTCGTCCTTACCCGACATCGTTACCACGCAATCGACGCGTCGCCAGGCATCGGTTTCGAAATTCCGCCACTTCTCGAACTGCCGCTCCAGCTCCCAGCGCGCGGCTCCCGTCTCCGTACTCGTTTCCAGAAACTGCCGTTGCAGATCGAACGTAATATCGTGCTCCACCAGAATCGTGCGCGCCGGACGGCAGGCATCAGCGTATTGCGCCATCTGAGTGAATTCCAGCTGCACCACGGCGGGTAGCCAGCGTTGAACCGTTTGCTTCAGACACGCCCTGTAAGTCTTGGAGTCGAACTCTTCGACCGCGTCCGGCCGCGCTGTAGCGCGCTTGTAGTGGCTGCCGCGGCGCCGCACCAGAATGATCTCGCGGCAAATATCCAGCAGCTCCGGGGTAGGCGCCGCAAGTTCATCGCAAAAGGCGACCAGCACCTGTCCCCGGCTCTCCGCCACATGTTTCATCAGATTGAAAATTCGCACCGCGCCGCCGTGCGAAAGAGGGAAGGGAAGATAGGGCGTTGCAACCACCACGATTTCCGCTCTCTGGTTTCTGCCTGGAAACACCGCGACGTCCCCGCCGCCGAGTGCCAGAATCTCGGTTTCCGAGAGAGGCCCCGTCGCTTCAGTACCCCGAGGACCAACGTGGGGAACCGCGCGCAAGGCGTCCAGATTTCCGTTTAACTGCAGACGCCTGACTGCTTGAACCCACAACTCTTGGAACAGGGTTCGGGAACCTATGGAATGAATCAGGAACCGTAGATAATTCCGTTCCACGAAGAGATCAAGTTCCTGGGGTGTGTAGTAGCGGGAAGTCGTCGCGCGATGACGGTGTTCCACCTCCGCTCCCGCGCAAAACACCGACGGCCAGCCCCGTTTCCAGGCCCGGTATCCAAGATCAAGGTCTTCGACGTAAGCCGGCTCGAACACCTCGCTCGCGCCGCCCAGTAAACGCAGCTTCGCCGTATCGAAAAGCGAACAGCCCCCGCTGCCATACAGCACCCAGCTGAAATCTTCGCCGGGAACCGGCTGGTCGCAGCGTACGGGAAAATCGACCGGATTTTCCTGCCGCCAGACCGCTTTGCCTGTCTCCTCCCGGCGAACACCCGGCGGAAAGAAAATCTGGGCCGTGGCGCAAAATAAATCCGGTATGCGATCGAACGCCGAGTCGAGGGCCCGCAGGAAACCCGGCCTTACGATCATGTCGTTATTGAGCAGCAGGGTGCGGTCGAATCTCGCCGCCAGGACTCCCGCGTTTACCGCGCGCGCGAACGAGAGCGGAGCAGCGGTTTCGATCACACGAACGGCGGGAAACTCGCGCTTCAACCAGTCAGCGGTTCCGTCGGTTGAGCCGTTGTCGCTGACGATCACCTCGCCGGCCGTCAGCTGCGCCAAAAGCGGCGGCAGCATCTCCTCGAGCAACACCCTTCCGTCGCGGCTTGGAATCACAACACTGGTGCCGGCAACGAGGGGCTTATTGCCTTTCATCGGAAATTCCCGTCGCAGCGGCCGAACGCGGCTGGCGGCTACGCCATAAGCCTGGGCCGCTCGAGCTCGCAGCGGAATTTCCGCTTCAGATGGGTGCGCCGCACGCCTCAGCCACCGGCGGACGCCTGGAGAGCCGGCGCGGGCCCGCAGTCGCCGAAGGAGGTATCGGGGCCAGCCCGCTTTGCTCACCGCTCCGGGCGCGAGCAACGCGGCAATGACCCGCATCTTTCCAAGCGGAACATCGGGCGCGAGAACGAGAGACGCGGTCTTGATCCGATGACCTTTCAACGCGGCGGCGATGCTCGCCAGATTTTCGCGGAAGGGGCGCTGCACATGGTAGGGAATCCACACGCCCCGCTCCGGCGCGAATTCAGATATGACGTAAAGAGGAAGGGCCGGTTCGGAAGCCGCCATCCGGTCGATCAGCTCGCGGTTGAGATGGTCGGGCCCCGAGGCAAAAACAACCCGGATCAGATCGGCATCTGGAGGCACGGGGGCTTTTCTCCCGCTTGCTCGGACAACTCATGCTGCCGCCACATCTCATTCGCCTGGATGGAGAAGACCGTCGAGACCGGATTGACTTGCGGCGACATCTTCCCGTCTCGTCTTCCGAAGAAGAACCCGCCGTCGATCCGCGGGTCATCGCTCGCTGCCTGAAATTGTGCGAGGGCTTCGGCTTCCTCGGCCGCTGCCTGAGACTCCATATCCGGCATTCGCAAACGCGCGCGCAGGAGTTGAGCATAAACATCCGAACGAACGAACGATGACTGTATCTCTTTCAAATACAGCGCGGTAGAGGAGATTCCATCAAGATATGCCTGATGGCAATCCGGCCGGCTCGCGACGGGCGTCAGTCCCTCGAGAAAGTAACACCAGGAATGAAGCCGGTCCATCACTTCGTGAGGCACGGCGGATCCCGGAAGAAATCCCCCCCGCGACCGCAAAGTCCAATCGACCATTTCGAGAAAAGCACTCTTGAACGCCTCGTCGCCAGTGACCGCCCCGAGCTCCCACCACCCCAGCGCCGCCTTCAACTGATAACAGCCCGGCATGTGCGACCATTTTGCGATGCGGTCGAGAGGCCGCTTGGCGGGTAGCTCGAGGATCGGATGATAGTCTTCGCCGCTGTGAAAATCGGCGATCATCGCGCTGCCCGCCGCAATCGCGATATTGAGTAATCGCTCGTCCTGCGTACGACGCCAGATGGCGATCAGACCCCTGATGATGATGCCGGAGTCGAAAAAATAAGCGTGGTGCCGGCTGTCCGGCGAGGGCGATGGGTGTTCGAAGGGAAACGTCCGGAGTTCGGGATCCCAGGCGCAATTCACCAGGAAATCGCCGGTCAGACGCGCGCGGTCGAGATACTCTTCGTCTCCTGAGAGATCGAAGAGCCAGACCATGGCGCTGGCGAAGTAACCGGTAATCTCCGTGGAGACCGGTTTGTTTTTTCCTATATCAGCCTGATAAAACCGCGCGACGCCACCGGATTCTTCCTGAATGCCTGAATCCAGCAGCCATCGCCCGGCCCGAGCCAGCGAAGATCCAGAAGACAAGACGCTAGTCTAACATCCAGTACGCTGAAGGTATGGGACGGTATCTGATCGGCGCCGGCGTTCTGCTGATTCTGCTGGGACTGATCGTGGTTCTGGGCGAGCGAGCAGGCATTCGGGTGGGGCGATTACCGGGCGACATCCGCGTCCAGGGCCGCCATGGGAGCTTTTATTTTCCCGTCGTGACCTGTCTTCTATTGAGCGCGGTGCTGACGTTGATCTCGTGGTTGTTTCGCCGTTAGCCCTGTCTCAGAAGGGGCCGAACCGCTTGCTGACGCGCGCGGCTCAGAAACGTCTCCTCGTTTTGCAGACATCTGCCGAGCCACGACCGTTAGGGAGTGTCTAATGCACGGGGCCGATTTTGTCGAGCGGCCAGTAAGCGAAGACGGCTTTGCCATAGATCTCGCTGCGATCGACGAATCCCCACACCCGGCTGTCGTTTGATGACGTCCGGTGATCGCCCAGTACAAAGTAATGGTCCATCGGAACCACTTCTCTCGCGAGCGACGTGTGATCCCTGAATTCCGGGGGCACGTACGGTTCGTTCAACTGTTTCCCGTTCACGTAGACCATACCATCGACGATCTGCACAAAATCCCCCGGCAGGCCGATAATCCGCTTGATATACGACTGACTGGGATCGTAAGGATAGTGGAACACCACCAGGTCGTCGCGCGTGATGGAATGCGGTCCGAGCTTGTAGGTGTACTTGTTGATGAAGATCCGCTCGTTGTTGGTCAGCCCGGGCATCATGCTCGTGCCCTCCACCTTCACGGGCTGGTAGATAAATACGATCAGAACCACCGCCAGCACGACCGAAATCGCGATATCGCGCAGCAGCGAAAGCGCGCCTAATGAATGCACCGGGGCGGAAGGCTGGCCCGAGGCGACGGGGACGGATAGCTCTTCTTCCATCGTTTTCGAAGAAATGCGGTTCGTTTGAAATTATATCGTGGATGGCCGATGCCAGACCCGCAAAAACGTTCAGAATCCCTTTCCCGTAAGCAGCCTCGCCAGCACCGGCAACGGAACCGCCCCTTCTTTAAGCGCCCGATCGTGGAAATCCGCCGCCCGAAACGATCCGCCTTTCGTCTTCTTGTCCAGTTCCCGAACCCTGAGCCAGTCGCGCCAGCCGACGAAGTAGGTCGGCAGCTGGGTGGACGATAGCTTCACCCTCTGTAGTTTGGCCACAGCTTCCTCGTGTTCCTGGAACGTGGAATTTTCCATCAGATCCATCGCCTCCTCGTCGGTCATGCGGTTCGTCTGCATGCGGATGTCAATGATCGCGTTCGCATCCACCCGCAGTTCCTGTTTCAGCAGGGTAAGCCGAAGCTCCGGCGAATTATCGAGGAATCCCTCATCCAGCATCACCTGCGTAACGTACTGAGCCCAGCCTTCCACATACGGCCCGTTGCCGAAAAGAGCCCGAAGCACGCGTCGCGTCTTCGGCTGCACATCGTTCGCGAACTCGCCCTGGACATAATGCCCTGGCATCGCCTCATGGATCACCAGCAGTTTCAGGTTGTAGAAGTTATACTCGCGCAGTTTCGAAGCGATGCGGTCCTTCGGCCAGTCGGCCGGAATCGGAGTAATCCAGAAGAATGCCCCGAGTTGCGGTTGCAGCACCGGCGCGGGATTGAAACCGCCCACCGCATAGATTCCGCGTTCGAATTCAGGAGTGGGAATCACCTGGAGATTGCTGTGCTCGGGCAATGTCAGCAACTTCTTCGCCCGTACGAAGTCCCGCGCCTCATCGAGATCTTTCCGCGCATCGTCAACGTACGTTGCCGGCGTCGAATGCTTCTCGGCAATATGATCCAGCACCTCGCGCACGATCTTGTTTTCGCGCGCGTCGCCCTTCAGGTCCCCATGATCCCCGTGGCCCGGAAACATCATGGCGTGCAACGGGAGCGAGAGTTCCAGCATTCGCGCACGCACTTCCTTCAGGCGCGTCTCGGCATCTTTGAGAACCTCATCCGGCGTGCGATCCGTCGCGAGGCTGAGCTTGAACTTCAGCGCGTAATGGTCGGCGCCCAAACGCCAGTCCGGATTGCCCTGGGAACGTTTCGGCAGTTCATCGGTGAGGAACCGATTGAAATCGCGCAGAGAGCCGATCGCCGGTGTGGCCGCGGCATCGAACACGGCCTTCTGATCGGCCGGAGCGGCCGCGCGCAGCGTCTTGTCGATCAAATCGATATTCCCGTCGTTCTCCTCTTTGGCCACCTGAATCCAGATGGGCGGGCAGCCTCTGAGCTGGCGCCGCGCCGTATCCAGAAAAGCGGGAATCTTCTGCATCCGCGCGATGATGCTCTGGAAGCGCTCCGGCTGTGGCGCATACTCGAGCACAAACGGATTGAACAGCGCCGAACCGAGCAATTCCACATACGACTGCGGACTGTGCCGCCACGACTGCGCGATATCGGTGTCGAACAAAGACAAACCGATCTGCGTGTCGATAATGTCATAATCCGCGCGGTCCTCCGGGGAAAGGGCTTTCTTGTCAATGGCTTCGAGCCGCTTGTGCAGATCGACATAGTAGTTACGCGCGTCCTGGATCGCCCGCGCGCTGAGGTCGTCGAGCTGGTTATCGAAGTCCTGCCCGTTGTATTTGTGCAAACCCTGGCCGGACGCCGTTACGGGCGAGAACGAGAGCGTCTTGTAGACGAATTCTTCGGAGATCTTTCCGAACTCCGGAGCTGGATCCTTGTGAGCGCAGGAGACCGTGATGACACTCGCAACAAAGACGATAACAGGCAGTCGCATCCTGCGAGAATTATACGCAGGTCAGGAAACACTCGCCTGGATCATGCCAGAATAACCTGTATATGGCGTTCTTCCGCGTCTCGTTAACCGGCTTCCTGCTTACTGCCGCCCTCCTTGCGCAGAATCCGGCGAATCTCAAGACTACCCCCGGCTTCGATCTTTCCGCAATCGACAAAAGTGCCAACCCCTGCGACAACTTCTACCAGTACGCCTGCGGAACCTGGCTGAAGAACAATCCGATCCCGCCCGATCAGGCTACATGGGGGCGCTTCAGCGAGCTCGCGGAGCGCAACAGGGCCATTCTCCGCGGCATCCTCGAGAAAGCCGCCGCCGCGACCAGTCGCGACGCCGATACCCAGAAGATCGGCGACTACTATTCCTCCTGCATGGACGTGAACGCCATCAATCAGAAAGGCATAGCCCCTCTGCAGCCGGAACTCGACCGCATTCGCGCGATGAAGAATCTCCGCGACTTCACCGGCGAGGTAGCGCGCCTGCATCGAATCGGCGTCGACGTGCTGTTCAACTTCTCCTCCGGGCAGGACTTCAAGGACTCGACCGCCGTAATCGGCCAGGCCGACCAGGGCGGCCTCGGACTCCCGGAAAAAGATTACTATTTCCGAAACGATCCGAAGGCCGTCGAGACCCGCAAGGAATACGTTGCGCACGTGACTCGCGTGCTGCAACTGGCCGGCATTTCGGCCGCTGACGCTGCAAAACAGGCCGACGCCATTATGCGTCTCGAAACTTCGATCGCGAAGCTCTCTCTCGACGTCACCGCCCGGCGCGATCCGGTTCAGGTTTACCACAAGATGAGCCTCGCCCAGTTCGAAGCTTTGGCCGATTCGTTCAACTGGAGCCTGTACTTCGAAACCATCAAGACTCCGCCCATGAAGGACCTGAACGTTGCCGTTCCCGGCTTCTTCAAGGGCGAAGAGAGCCTGTTGAAGTCGGTTTCCATGGCGGACTGGATTTCATATCTCACCTTCCATACCGAGCAGACCGCCGCGTCAATGATGCCGACGAAGTTCGTGGATGAAAACTTCGCCTTCTATGGCAAATATCTGACGGGCGAGAAGGAGCAGAAAGCCCGCTGGAAACGCTGCGTGGCCGCGGCGGACAGCGACCTCGGCGAGGCGCTCGGAAAAGCCTACGTGGAACTGACCTTCGGCCAGGAGGGAAAGCAGCGCACCCTCGATATGGTGCACAAGATCGAGGGGGCAATGTCGCAGGATCTGATGCAGCTGACCTGGATGACGCCGGCGACAAAGAAGCGCGCGCTCGAAAAACTGCAGGCCATCACCAACAAAATCGGTTATCCCTGACAAATGGCGCGATTACTCGGCGCTGAAGATTGTCAAAGGCGATGCGTTGGGCAATTCATTCCGCTCCAACGAATTCGAGATTAACCGGCAGTTGCAGAAGATCGGCAAGCCGGTCGACAGACTCGAGTGGGGCATGACGCCGCCCACCGTGAACGCCTACTACGACCCGCAGATGAACAACATCAACTTCCCGGCAGGCATTCTGCAGCCGCCGTTCTTCGACAAGAACTCCCCGGACGCGATCAATTACGGCGCAATCGGCGCGGTCATCGGACATGAGCTCACACACGGCTTCGACGATGAAGGCCGCCAGTTCGATCCCAAAGGCAATCTGAACGACTGGTGGACTCCTGCGGACGCGAAGGCTTTCGACGAGCGCGAGGAATGCTTTGTCAAGGAATATTCGGGCTTCACGCTGCAGGGCGGCGTCCATATGAACGGCAAGCTCACACTGGGCGAAAATACCGCCGACAATGGCGGTCTCCGGCTTGCGTGGATCGCTCTGATGACCGACCTCGCCGGAAGGACGGCTCCGAAAGTGGGCAACCTTGACGGAGCGCAGCAGTTCTTTCTCGGATGGGGTCAGATCTGGTGCACCAACGAAACAGCGGAAGTGGAGCGGTTACAGGCCCAGACCAATCCGCACGCCATCGATGAATTCCGGGTCAACGGGACCGTAGCCAATATGCCGGAGTTCCAGAAGGCATTCGGATGCAAGGAAGGGATGCCGATGGTTCGCGGAGGAAACGCCTGCCGGGTCTGGTAGCTTCTGGCTGGCTTGACCTTGGCGCCTGCGCGCGAAGCTCGGTGTCAGGCGCTATTCAGTATCAAGGTCAACCCTCCAGGCCTCTGAGGATTGCGGCCATCACGCGTGGGCTGCGCCGCCCAGGCATGACAGCGACAATCCAAAGAGGTTTTTCTTCCGGCGCATACGCGATGACGTATTCACGCATCGAAATGAAGCGTAGCGGCCGTGAGGTGAGGTCCGGTCGTTTGCGACCCTGATTGGGAAAACGGCGCGAATGCGGCTGAGGATATCTTCTCGCACACGGCGAGCGGCAATCGCGTCATCTCCTGCAATATATTCCCAAATCTCGGTGATATCGTTCGCCGCAAGGGGATGAAGGCGAAAGCCCTGCTCTGCCGTCATCGAGACTAATGCTTCTGGAGCAATTCGTCCTCGCGGCGGCGAAGGTTTTCAAAAAATTCTTCGCCATCGATAGTTTTCACTTTGCCGCTTTTCAGGTCGTCGTAGCGGCTGTCCAGCGTTTGGCGTGTACGGTCCAGTTCGTCGAAATAACCGGCCATGGCGTCCTCAAGCAGCTCGCCGGGACCGCGTCCCGTTTCTGTTACCCATCGGTCAAGCTTCGCCTGCAGCTCGGGATTACTGAGATGTACATCCATGCTCCCGTTCAAGATACGGGAAAGCTGGTATGAAGGCAACACGGCAGGGACAGGCAAACCCGCCGTCGTCGATCGCAGTCCGGAACCATGTTTTTCGCCAACGTGTGAACGAACGTGCCTTCGGCTACGTATGACTTAATAGAATAGGCCTTTGGCGACCATGGCCCCAACCACACCCGCCGCACCGGGAGTCCGCTTTCAACTGACGAGCGCCATCGGCCTCGCGTTCGATTCCCTGCGCGCGCATAAGCTCCGGACCTTCCTGACGCTGCTCGGCATCATGATCGGAGTCGCCAGCGTCATTCTGGTCGGCTCTGCGATCGACGGCCTCGGCGTATACGCCGAACAGAGCACCGCGAAAACATTCGGCGGCGATTCGTTCATCTTCGCGCAGATCATCAACGCCAACAGCCGCCGCGAGTATTTCGACAAGCTCAAATACAATCACCCGCTGAAACTTGCCGACGAGCGTTATCTCGAACTGACCAACGGCGACAACACACTATACAGCTCGTACCGCAATACTCAGGTCGATACGACCCGCGACAACCTGCGGTCGGAGGAAACCCTCATCCTCGGCTGCCAGGCGGATTTACCGGACATCCGAAGTCTGGTCGTTGTCGATGGCCGATGGTTCACCAAACAGGAAGAGGACTCGGCCGCATTCGTCGCGGTTCTGGGCGACGACCTCAAGAACAATCTGTTCCCCGGCGGCGGCTCGCCCGTGGGCAGAACCTTCAAGATCCAGGGGATGGATTTCACGGTCGTCGGCGTCGAGCAGCGGCTCGGCTCGTCCTTCGGACAAAGCCAGGACAACGCCGCCGCGATTCCCGTTACGGCCTTTAACCGGCTCTTCGGGCCCGGTACATCAATCGCCATTTTCGCCAAAGCCCGGCCATCCACCGGTCTTTCCATGCAGCAGTCCCTCGATCTGACGCGCGTGGCCTTGCGGAACCGGTTCCATCAAAAGCCCGGCGAGAAGGATCGTTTCGATGTCATTACTCCGGACGCGATCCGCGGCTTCATCGACAGCCTGCTTTCGCTGGTTTCGGCAGTAGTGGTGCCGGTCACCAGCATCTCGCTCGTAGTCGGCGGAATCGTGATTATGAACATCATGCTCGTGAGCGTAACGGAAAGGACCCGCGAGATCGGCATCCGCAAGTCGCTGGGCGCCCGCCGCTCCGATATCATGATGCAGATCCTGATCGAGGCCATTCTGATGGCCTTCGCGGGCGGCGCGATCGGAGTGGGCCTGGGCGCAATCGCGACCGTGGTGTTGACGGCAGCCCTCGGGGCCACGTTGCGCGTAACGCCGGCTTATGTCTTGCTCTCGGTCTTCGTTTCGGGCGCAGTCGGCGTCATCAGCGGCTGGTACCCCGCGTCGAAGGCTGCGAAGCTCGATCCCATCGTGGCATTACGAGCGCGAATAAGTCATGAACATTTCCCCGCGTGAAAATCTTTCGATGGCAATGTCGGCGCTCTGGGAGCACCGCTTCCGTTCCGGCCTGACCATCCTCGGCATCGTGATCGGCATCACGACGGTTGTAACGGTTGCCTCGCTTCTCACCGGATTGCGAGCCGGCGTCGTGACGTTCTTCAACGAACTCGGGCCCGACAACATCTTCATCTCCAAGAACAGCGGCAACCCCGGCAACCTGGGTGAACCGGTCAAGGAACGGAAACGCCAGCCCATGCGGCCGGAGTATGCGGATGTCATCCGCCGATTCGCCAGCACCGTCGACGACGTCGGACTCACCCTCTACATTCCGCCGGCGTCAGGCGGCGCCGTAATCACCGCGAAAGTGCCCGGCCTCGATACCGATCAGCTCTCGATCGTGGGTACGACGCCCAATGCGATCGACCTGACGCCCCGCGAATTCGATCAGGGCCGTTTCTTCACCGACGAAGAAAACCTCCGTGGCGCGAAAGTTGCGGTGCTCGGCCACGACATCGCCTACACGCTGTTTCCCAGCGGAAACGCCGTCGACCGGACCTTTATCATGGACGGGACGGAGTATCGGGTGATCGGCGTCTTCGCGAAAGCCAAGGGCGGCTTCCTCGGCGAGAATCAGGACGATACACAGGTCGACCTGCCCCTCAAGACTGCGGAATCGCAATATCCCGAGGTCAACCGCTACATGATCACCGCGAAGGCGAAGCCAGGCATGCGCAAAGACGCGTATGACGATATTGAGGCGATCATGCGCCGCACGCGTCACATCAAACCCGGCCAGCCGGACGATTTCAATCTCCAGACTCCGGATCAGATCATGAATCAGTTCGACCAGATCACGGGCCTGATCGGGCTGGTGGCCATCGCGATTTCCGGCCTGGGATTGCTCGTCGGCGGGATCGGCGTGATGAACATCATGCTGGTCAGCGTGACCGAGCGGACCCGCGAGATCGGCATCCGCAAGGCGCTGGGCGCAAGGCGATTCGACATCATCGGCCAGTTCCTGGCGGAAGCCATGGCCCTTACCAGCACCGGCGGTGTGGTGGGAATCGTGGTCGCCATGCTGATCACGCTCCTGCTGGGCGTGGTAGTGCCCTCTCTGCCGAGCACGATCCCCGCATGGGCGCTGATTACGGCGATTTCGGTCTCGATGATCGTCGGTTTGTTCTTCGGAGTGTGGCCGGCTGTGAAGGCGTCGCGGCTCGACCCGGTGGAAGCTTTGCGCTACGAGTAGCCTCCGACTCGCCGACTTTAAGCCGCGACGCTCTCAGCTCACTGCTTTCTTCACCAGCGCTGCGATCCTTTCCTCGGCGGCGGCGGTCAGCTCCTTCAACGCGAAGGCGACGGGCCACACAGTACCTTCGTCGAGGTTGGCCTTGTCGCTGAAGCCGAACGTTGCGTATCTCGTCTTGAACTTCCGGGCGCTTGGAAGAAGCAGACGACATTGCCGTCCCGCGCATAGGCGGGCATGCCGTACCAGGTTCTCGGCGAGAGCTCTGGCGCGACGGCTTTGATCATGGCATGGATTCGCTCGGCCATGGCGCGGTCCGGTTCCGGCATTTCGGCAATCTTCGCCAGCAGATCACCCTCCCCATCCACTGTGGTGGCTCGTGGGCCTCGGAGAGCCTCCGCCTTCAGTTCCTGGGCATGCTCCTTCATCGCGGCGAGTTCCTCGTCCGTGAATCCCTTGTCCGTCTCCTTCTTCGGTTTCAGAGATCCTCCTCGTATACAAACCCGACGATAAGCAGGTGCGCTTTCGCGGTTTTCAGATCGAAGCTTGACGATTCAGGACATGATTTTATCTGAATGGCCCATATCGAATCATTGGGACATCCGACCATTTGCAGGGACAGAAAATTTATTGATTTGTCAGAAAAAAATTGTGGGTAGTTCCGGCTCGGGTAGTTTGGCAAGTGAGTGGTAGAGCGCGAGCAAACCGCCGCCGATCCCTTACGCGGACCGCGATAAACGAAGCCTCGGAAGCGATGGCAGCGGTTTAGAATCGTGATCAGTTCCATGGCGTGGAAGCGTACAGCCTGAGAGGGTTTTTGAAATGCGATTTGACGAACGCCGGTGTACAGCTGTCACGGGCAGATAATGAAAATCGCCATTTCAAAAGGAGGTTCCAATTGCGGTTGGCCTGGTGGCACGAATCGGGTCGATGGCTCCTCTGGTTGCCGCTGCTCTTGCGGCGCAGCAACTCACAGCTCCCCGGAGCCGAGGTTTGATGTGGTTTCCATTCACGATGTCCCGCGGGATAGGCCTCCGACAATGCGAAACCAGGACTTCACGCCGGTTTTGCCCGGCGGCCAGTACATGGATTCGAGGACGACCCTCGCTGACATGATCACGTTTGCCTGGGACGTAAAGACTGAGTTGCACCTGGTTGGACTTCCGAGTTGGCTCAAAGCAAATCATTCGCAGTAGCGGCAAAACCGTCGGAAGATTATCCTGTGCTCACGCCGGCGGAAAACCACGACCGGGTGCGTCTGATGATGCGAGCGATGCTGGCCGAACGGTTTCATTTGAAGCTGCATACCGAAACGCGGCAGGAACGCGTGTTCAAGCTCGAGGTCGCGAAAGGCGGCATTAAAGTTCAGGAGGTGGACCCGCCCGTGCCCCCCGCCAGGGAAGGTTATGTCAACGCGGCGATGGGTGATCGCGGCGGCCGAATGATCGGAAACAAGTCAACAATGGCAGGCATGGCGATTGCGTTGACCGTGTTTCTGAAGCGGCCAGTGATCGACGAAACCGGACTCAAGGGATATTACAACTTTGATGTGAGGTGGAGCGGGCCGGAACTGCCGGATGGCCAATCTACCGCGCCCGGATTAGGGACCGAGGGGACCGGGCTGCTCATGTCGGCACTACAGAACCAGTTCGGATTGCACATCGCCAGTACAACGGGTTCGGTGGAGTATTGGGTGGTGGACCTCGTGGAACCGCCGACAGGGATTGAGCAAAGCCTTTCTCCGGCGTTGTCGGTGCAATCGCGATCCGTTACGGATAACGCGCGTAACGTTCACCGGAGAGGCAAACCGGTTCGAAAGGCGACTGGCTACAAACAACAAACAGCCAAAAGGTGAAGTCGCGCTGTCCGCATCGGGTTCCCGGGCTGCGCGAGCCGAGCTTCCGGCGCCCATCGGAGCGTATCGGTAACCCACAGATTTCTCCGGCGAGGCAATTATTTGTGCTCGGCAAGGTGCCTTTTGTGAACGGGCCTTACTCGCCCCGACGTTTCGAACGGGCGACGAACACGCCGCAATCGATCATGCCGACAGTACCGGGCTGCGCCTCATCAGAAAAACGTCGAAGCGCTCCTGCTCGATCAGCGTGAGCAATGCGCCGTTTTGATGGCACCCCATCTCATGCTGACGACCGTATGAACCTCGTGCCTGGACAGCGAACGCGCCAACTTGCGCGCCGCGTCCTCGTCGAGGAACACCTTCAAGGCTGCGCCTGAAATTGATGCTCAGCGCGATAGTCGAGAATGGCCTTGATGGCCTCGATGCCGGCTTCCGGGTAGCAATCCAGCGTTTCGGCAATGGCCGCGTCCGCCAATAGTCCCTCATCGCGGAAAGCGTCGTAGTTTCTGGTGATGGCTTCGACGGGTAATCGCGTGTTCTTCAGCAGCGGCGCGCCGCTAACCTTGCCGGGGATAAATTCGACCAACGGGCAATCCGACCAATCAAAACTCCCCATATCGTACCCTCCCTCAATCAGTCCGCGCGCTCCGGCTCCTGAGCAGTAACGCAAGCCGCGAAGTGCCGGCTACATTCCCGCCGAATCGAATCGAATTATAAAACGCAGTGAACTGCTGAACGATGCGAATCTGCCCCTCCGGAAGGTGTCGCGCGAATTCAACCGGCGTCAACCATGTGGGCTTCTCAAAACCAGGCAAAATCGCTCATGCGTCGCTCGAAGCTCTCAGCATCGCATCCCGCGATTGGCGTTAAGCCGCACACGACTTTTTCAACAGTATCGACCGTTTGTGAAACCGTCGGCGCGGGTTAGTGCTAAGTGCCGCTCGGTTCCGATGGCTTTTCTCCTGTGGGCCTCAACCCTTGCGCTTTCTTAACAGCGTCTGCGTCCGCAAGGTCCTGAAGCCTTCCCGCCGCCTCCTTTGAAACTATGAGATCCTGCGGCGGAAATGAAAGTAGCCTTGAGGCCGGTTTTCTCATCGATCACATCCTCAACGCGCCGTTGCCATGCTGCATCAAACTCAATGCCCGGTATCTTCGTCAGAACGTCAACACCGACCGGCGCGCTGCCCATGCGAAAGAACGGGCCAGGCTCGGAAAAATCGGCGACGGTCAAACCTTTGAGCGGCGCGCCGAATTTCGCCAACGCCGCAAAAATCGCCATGGCGTTCTCCGCATCAGCTTTCACCAGGATGTCGAGGTCTTTAGTCGCCCGTGGCTGCGCGTGAACGCCAACGGCATAAGCGCCGACAACAAGATACTTAACGCGGTGTTCGTTCAAAATGGACAAGAGTTCTTTGAAGTCTGGGTACACCCGGGGCCTCGCCTTTCATTGCATACTGTTCCTGAGTAAGTTCGGAAACCGCAGCAACACGCTCATGCACCGGGCGGCTCTGCCAATACCGATATTCGTCGGCCTTCATCTCGTCGAAGTCGGTATACTTGCGGATGGTTTTGTCCATGTGTTTTGCTTTCAGCATAAAACGGCCGCGCCACAAACAGAAAACCCGTTTGATTAACAGTCGTGTCGGGCAAGAACCCCTCGCCGGAGAAGCGGGGGTGCGCCGCTCCTTGAATTAGTCCGCGCGTTCCAGTTCCTGAAGCAGCAACGCAAGCCGCGAGGTGCCGGCTACATTCCCGCCGAATCGGATCGAATTATAAAGCGCAGTGAACTGCTGAACGATTTGAATCTGCCCCTCGGGCAAATGTCGCGCGAATTCAACCGGCGTGAACCATGCAGGCTTCTCAAAACCGCGCCGCTCCAGAACGGCAAGCATCCGTTCATAGAGGATGCTCGCGTCCGAAGGCGATCCACCCTCGCGTACGATCCGCCGCAAACGCACTCTCACGCGCCACTCGCGCCAGATCCTTGGGCCGAAGACGATACCTCCGCCCACCAACAGACTCGCAGTCAGCAGCCAAAGACTCCACCATTTCGCTTTCGCCGCGAAACGGTTCATCCAGCTTCTGCTCGGCGTCATCCCGCTATGACGCCAACCGCGCAAAGCCGCCTCGAACTTCATGGCGATCGCCACCTGCTGGCCCGGGTCGTACGCCACTACCCAATCCTGCCAGGTGTGATCGGCCGCATCGAGATACATATTCAGCCGTGAGAACAACGAGTTCCTTGTTTCGCTCGCGGTTGGAGTCGGGTCGAAAGTAACCCAGCCGCGACCCGGGATCCATCCCTCCACCCAGGCGTGGGCATCGGACGCACGCACCACGTAGAACCCCGAAACGTCGTTGAAATATCCGGTTTGAAAGCCAGTCGCGACTCGCGCCGGTATACCCTCCGCACGCAGCATTACAGCCATTGCGGAGGCGAAGTATTCGCAATAACCTGCCTTCCGGACGAAGAGAAAATCGGCCAGCGGGTCTCGCACAGGCTTTTCCGGCCCATCGAGTACATACTTGAAATCCTTTCGCAGATGGCTCTGAATCGCGAGCGCGCGCTCCAGCGGCGTGCCTTCGCCCGACCATTTCTGCGCCAGCAAGACAACTCTGGGATCGATCAACGGCAGTTCGAGATCGCGGAAACGCTCGGCCGGGCTCAGAGCGGTAGCGAGCGGCGGCCCTGAATGCGCTGATACCTCGTACCGCATAGCCTGTCCCGGCGGCCAGTAGACGCGAAATGCGTCTTCCGCAGTTACCAGCAGGTTCCGCGCGTCGATATTGATGAACTCCGGGATGCCCGCGATAAACAACGTGCCCAATCCCGAATTCTGAACGTCAACGCGATAGATCAGGCGCCTGCCGTCGCGGCGCGAGCGCTGGAACTGATTCGCAACCTCGGCATGCCCATCCTCTGTCGCGACCGGATGGATCGGGAACGGCATCTCCGACCATCGCCTGCCGTCGAAGTGGCTCAACGCCGCACCCCGCCACTTCAGGTCCGCCGGAAGCGCGCCGGAATAAGGCAGAATGTGCATGACAGCGCGGTCGTCGCGGCTGATTGCCCCAAGGCCGCCCAGCGCGAATCCATTCGAAAACCCGACGAGCCGCGGCCCGTTGGGGAATAGCATTGCAGCCATCCGCGCCGTGCGCGGAACGATCAGGAACAGGCCGACCGTGATCACCAGAATGCCCGCGGTTGCGGCGATTGCGATAACGCCCAGCCGCCAGCCGACCCTGGCGCGCGCCGGAGCGGCGATTTGTCCCTGGCGCTCGAAACCACGGCGCATCTCCGCGCTGGTGAACGCGGCGATGGCGAAGACAACGTAGAGCGCAAGGCAGGCGAAGAAGCTCGACTGTGCCGATAACAACGCGGCGGCGATCAGTTCCATGAACGAGATCACGCCGGTATAAATGTAATCGCGATTCGACCGGGCCGTCAGGATCTTGACCGTAGCCAGGAAGCAAACCCCATGCACCACCGGTGTCAGGAACTCGTGCGAAAGGAAGTAGAAGTCGATCGGAAAGAAGGCGATATAGACCAGCCCCGCCACCGAGACGATCCAGGAGGGGAACTCGATTCGTCACCAGGCCCGCGACAATCGCCGCGCGAACCAGCAGACCGAGCATCGTGAGTATGAGCGTGGGGCGGTCCAGATAGCCGGACGCGGCCAGCGCGAAATACCCGCTCATGATCAGGCCGAGCAGCGAAAATTGAAAAAAGCGCTCGACGGAAGCAGCGGTCCGGGTGCGCGGGGGAGGCACAAGTCCAGTTTATCCGTTTACTCATCCCCTCCTTAATGTGTATAATATTCTTCAGGTATACACATCAATGCGGACAAACATTGTCATTGACGACAGGTTGATGCGGGAAGCGCTTCGAGCGACTGGCCTGAAGACCAAGCGCGATGCCGTGGAAGAAGGATTGCGGACTCTCGTGCGTCTGCAGAAACAAGAGGAGATTCGCCAGCTCCGGGGTAAACTTCCGTGGCGGGGCGATCTGGACGCCATGCGGAGCGACAAGTGATCCTGGTCGATTCCAGCGTATGGATCGACTATTTCAACGGAACCGGCACTTCAGAAACGGAGAAACTCGATCTTCTGCTCGGCGTGGAACCACTGGCCATCGGCGACTTGATTCTGACTGAGGTCCTGCAGGGCTTCGACAAGGATCGAGACTTCAATAATGCGCGAAACCTGCTGGCTTCGTTAACGATTGTGGAGTTGGGCGGCCGGGACATCGCGGTTCAGGCCGCCAGGAATTTCCGGGCGTTACGGAAGCTGGGCGTGACTGTGCGCAAAACCATCGATACCGTGATCGCCACTCGATGCATCGAGAGCGGCTACGATCTGCTGCACAGCGACCGCGACTTCGATCCGTTCGTCGAGCACCTCGGTCTGCGCGCGGTAGCGTGAACGCCGGATACTTCGGGTACCCGATTTGCGCGAGCTGCTCTCAGGCGCTGTAAAGCCGAGCTGGCTTGAGAAGAACGGCAGCACCTTCGTTTCGAAATTTACGCCCACCTGGCCGTTATGATCGCCCTCGAATGTCTCGAAATGGTGCGCGATCCCGGCGTCGGTTAACGCTTCGTCCATATCGCGGTTGGTCTGGAAGTAAACCATCCTGCAGGCCCACGCTCATATCGATCGCCTTCATCTTCTTGAGACTGGGCGCGTACTCCTGCAGCATCACCATGAGGGAGTTCGCCATCCACTTCGCGGCGATCACCGGCCGCTGTTTTCCGTCCTTCACCGGTAGATCGATGAATAAGGGCGGATTGTTCGGATCCGAAGACCATGCCGCCGCCCGCGCCAGCGGCGACTTCTGATTGAAAGACAATTTCAGCGCGTCTTCTTTGGTCTTGATCGCTTCCATCTGCGTCATCGCGGGAGTGACTTCCGCCGTGTCGATCATGCAGCACGCCGACATCGCATAGAGGTTTGAGAACACTTCGGGATGCTTCATGCCGATGCGAAAGGTCCCATACCCGCCCATCGAATGGCCCGAAAGTCCGCGGCTCGCACGATCCGGGATCGTGCGATAGTGGCTGTCGATGTAATTCACCAGTTCCACCGCGATGAACGTTTCCCAGTCACCCGTGGTCTTCGAGTTGGAGTAAAAGCTTCCGTTGTGCAGAGAGAAGGCATCGGGGCTGACCAGGATCATCTCTTTGGTCGTGCCCGCGGCAGGCCCTTCTCGAGCCCCGCAACATTCGCGAAGCCGACCCATTGCCGCGCATGCAGCCCATAACCATGCAGCGTGTAGACGACGGGGTAACGCCGAGCCGGGCTCGCGGTCATAGCTCGGAGGCAGATAAACGAAGACCTCGCGATCGGCGGAATCGCCCTCCAGGTTGCCTTCCAGGGATTTTCCATGGACCGTGATCTGTTCCAGCTTGCCCTTGAGGCTTTTCTGCAAATCGGGGAGAGGCTTGAATGAGATTGTTTCCATTCGGTCTGGGCGGCGCAGGCTTCGCAGCCTCCTGCGCGAAAATCAAACCTGTCGAAATCAGAACCAGACTGCAGAACCGGATCACAACATCGCACGAACACTCCGCTGCGGAAAACCGCCGGGCTCCATTCTATAAGACTTGTTGATGGTCGGCGATCTCAGCGAGGTAATACCGCAACGTGGAGGCACGAGTTTGGCTTAAATTAGAGGGTACAGGTCGATGCGACACACCTGAGGAGCAACATGATCAGATCAGCGTTTCTGCTTGTTTTCAGTGTCTGGGCGATATCCGCGCAGACGCCTGTCGAAACCGCCTGGACCATCCTGAAAGACGGCGTCAGTGACAAGAGCCCTGACACTCGAGCGAAGGCCGTTAACGCCCTGGGTCTGCTCGGAAAGGAATCCAGGGCGCGCGAGATGGCGGAAAGCTCGCTCACCGATGAAAAGTATCAGGTGCGCATCGCCGCGGCGAATGCTCTCGGGCAGATGAAAGCGACCGCCTCCATTCCCAAACTCAAAGCGGCGTTGGACGACACCGACGGGTCGGTCATTATCGCCGCTGCCAATGCCCTCTACGAGATGAATGACCCGGCGGCGTACGAGGTCTTTTATGCCGTGCTCCGGGGAGAACGGAAGTCCGGCGCCGGCTTGAAGGAAAGCCAGATGAGAATCCTCAACGATCCGAAAGCGCTCGCAAAGTTAGGTTTCGAACAAGGTATCGGCTTTGTTCCGTTTGCGGGAGCGGGCTATTCGGTTTTTAAGATAGTCACAAAAGACGACACTTCTCCCGTGCGCGCGGCGTCTGCTCAAAAGCTGGTGCGAGATCCCGATCCCGGAACTGCGGTGGGGCTTGCCGCGACCATTACGGACAAGAAGTGGCTCGTCCGTGCCGCCGTGATCGATGCTTTGGCCAAGCGCGACGATGCGTCCCATCTCTCCGACATAGCAAGCGCAATGCACGATGAAAAGGATCTTGTGCGCTACACAGCCGCCGCTGCTGTGATCCGGCTGAGCAATCACCCCGGCCCGGCAACGAAAACGCCGAAAAAGAAGTAGAGGGCGGCGCCATCGGCCGAAGCCCTCGGAGGAGGGACCGGCCCAGTACCGGTCGCGGGCGCTGACGATCAACCCGGGCCGTTTCGCCGTAAGCTGGAGTTTCCGGAACTCCGCGACCTGCGCGGGCCGGTCCGAAACATAGCCCAGGCTGTACTGGCTGCGCAGGTCTTCCTGGATCAACGCGTAAACCTGATCGATCGGTGAGCTTCTTCGAGACTGCGAAATAGCCGCCGCCGGTCTCCTTCGCCAGACGCTCCATGATGTTTCGTCCCTCGCTGCTGCCGTAGCCTCCATCGGAAAACAGGATCGAATAGATCAGAGTCTCGGCCTGCTGGGCCGCTTCGATCGCGCTGGCCAGAGTCGCATCGCTGCCGTTATCGCCGCCGTCCGAGAGCACGATCAGCGCCTTCCGGCCCTTCTGCTTCTTCATGATCTCCTGGGACGCATCGACGACGGCATCGAACAGCAGCGTGCCACCGCCATACTGGCTGCGCAGTTGATTGCGCGTAGGCGTATCGACATAGGCCAGCGCCTCGCTCAGATCCCTGCGCGAGCCGGTAAGCGCCTGGCGCGTCTGCACGGTCAGATCGAACTGCATGATGAAGACGTGGTCCTTGTTTTCGCGCAGGACTTCGTCGAGGAAACGCAGACTCGCGCCTGCGCTCGGCATCGAGCACCGTGGACCTGGCTCATGCTGGTGTCGACCATGAGTCCGATGGTCAGCGGAAGATCGGATTCGCGCGCGAAGTAACGGATGGTCTGGGGACGCCCGTCTTCGAGAAGCGAAAAATCGTCCTTACTCAGGTCGCGCAGGATTTCGGATTTTTTGGTGCGAACGGTTGCCAGAAGATTGACAACCTGAACGTCCGAAGAAAAAGTCGCTGCGTCATCCTGCTGGGCTTGACCCTGCGCCCTGCCGCGCGAACCGGTCAGAAGAAGGGAAGCGGCGGACGCCAAAAACCGGCGCCTCGACGTAATGCTCATTTCCCCTATTATTGCGCGGGTTTCTTGCCTGCCGCGGTATAGAGTTCCGCCATTGTCACCTTGCGGTTATCGCCCGGCAGGTGAATGGGAATGATGCGGTCGACATCGAGCTTCAGCCGTTCGATGTTCGCCAGAAGGTTCGTTTGATACGGATTGATCTGCGCCGGAGTGGGCGCGTTTGCGGCTCCGACGTTGAACTCATCGGCTTCGATCAGGACCTTCTGCTTCGGCAGATACACGATCAGCATTCCCTCGTCGTGGGTGCTGCCCTGAAGGTGGTAGATATCGATCTGGTGCTCACCGTCGGTCATGACTTTCTTTTCGCCTACGGTTTCGATCTTGAGCTTCGGCTGCGGGTTCATCTGCGACAGCTTGTCCGGCACAAGGGTATGCGGGTCTTTGACGATCTTCTCGTAAAAAGCCTTATTGCTCTGATACGTGACGATGGTGGCGCCCTCGGCGACAAACGCGCGTAGGCCCCCGCTGTGGTCGAAGTGCGCGTGGGTATTGATTACGTACCGGATCGGCTTGTTCGGAACCAGCCGTTTGGCCTCGGCGATGATCTTGTTCGGCGCGCATATCGTTCTGCGGCCCTTCAATCACCACGATGTAATCCTTGAAGTTCGCGACCACCGCGCCATATCCGCCCGTCACCAGCCAGAAGCCTCCGCCGAGATCTTCCGAAATCGGTCCTTCGGCTCCGCCCCTGCCGCGGCCCGGACCACCACGGCCTCCACGGCCACGGCCTTCGGGCACGGTCAGATCGACGGGAGTATTGACCTTTACATCGGAAACGTTCAAATCGAAATACACCGGGGTGCCCTGATGCTGCACGATGTGCGTAGGAAACTTGAACCCGCCGAAATCCTTCCAGTCGGTGTAAACGGCGTCCCAGACGATGTCGCCCAGCACGTTGTTATCGATGGTGGTCTCGACCTTCTCGACATAGCCCATGTCGTTGATGTAGCCGGTAACCGGAGCTTTGGCATCGCCCGTGAACGACACGACCGTGTACTTCTTTCCCTTGACCTTCTCTTCCTTCACGGTGGCGTTCTTTTCCAGCGCGACCTTCAGGAAACCCTCGGGCAGCAGGATGAACTCAACCTGCGTCGCCCAGGGCGACATTGGCGTCGCCATGGTCACCTGGTTCTGCTTCGTTTCCGGAATCGGTCCCGCGTTGCAACCGCCGCGACCCGGGTTTTCGCCTTCGCCGCGAGTCCTCTGCAACCGCCAGCCCCGGGCATCGAAATCGATCGAGCGAATGTAGTCTTTGTTTGAGAACTTGCGCCAGTTGGGCGAAGACGGGCTGTATTGTTGCCCCACGCAGCCATCCCATCCTTCACCGGAGATAACGATGGTCTTCACGTCCGTTGCGCCCATCGCCTTCAGCGAGTTGTCGACGACGGTCTTCAGGTCGGGCGTCGCCTGCCCCATAAAGGTACGGCGAGCGCAAGAATGGCAAAGCAGTTTCTGAACATAGTTATCCCCGGGTCATTCTATATCAGAAACAACTACTTCGTAGTGGGGTTGGCCACGGGCTTTCCCGCGGCCTTCATCAGTTCGTCCTTAGTCGCGATGCGTCCGTGCAGCGGGAGAATTTTGTTGTAGTCGAGCTTCAGCTTATCCAGATTTTCCACGAGCCCCAGCGTGTACGGATTCACGGGAGCGTCCGGGGACGTTGTAGCGCCTGCGGCGGGCGGCGTATAGAGATCAGCCTCCACGAGAACCTTGTCCTGAGGCAGGTAAGCGATCAGCATTCCGTCGTTATGCCCGCTCGGTACGTGATAGAGCTCAATCGTGTGCGCTCCATCGGTCAGGACCTTTTTCTCCCCGACAGCCTCGATCACCGCTCTTTTCTTCGATTGCAAGAGTTTGTCAGGACTGAGCGTGCGCGGCAACGCGAAGACCTTTTCGTAATACGGCTTATTCAGTTGATACGTGAGAATGGTCGCGCCCTCTGCCGCATAAGGGCGCAGCCCGCCCGCGTGATCGAAGTGCGCGTGCGTATTGATCACGTAGCGGATCGGCTTGTTGTAGTAGAGCTTCTTGACTTCGCCGATCACCGCGTTCGACCGCGCTTCGTCCAACGGCGCCTCGATTACCACCACATAATCCTTGAAGTTCACGATCACGCTGTGGTGCGTGCCGCCGGTGAAATAGTAAACGTCGTCGGCGATTAACTGCTCGTCGACCCCGAAAGCCGGAACCGCCGACGTATCGATAACGGGAGCCTGCACGCCCGCGATCACGTTCCGGTTCGCATCATCGACGGTGAGGTCGAGCACTGGATAGCCGCCCTGCTTTTCGACAATCTTCGCCGGAAACTTCAACCCGTGAAAATCCTTGTAATCCGAAAACTCAGCCTCCACCGGCATGTCGCCCAGGACCGGGTTTTCGACCAGAGTTTCCACTTTGGCGACCAGGTTCTGTTCAGTCACATAGCCCGTCACTTTGTGTTTGCTATCCGCCGAGAAGGAGACGACGTTGTACTTAGTCCCGCCGACGGTCTTCGCCTGAACGGTCGCGTTGTGAGCCAGGGCGCCTTTGAGAAAACCGTCCGGCGTCACCCAGACCTCGAACTGTGCGGCCCACGGCTCCTTGAATCCGTTGGTCTGTGTCTGGGTTTGCTCGCCGACGAGCGGCTGCTGTCCGCCTCCATGCGGCGGGTTTTCCGCCTGCGTACGAACCATGGTCTGGCGCGTTGCGCCGGCGTCGAAATCGATCACCCGCTCGTACTTCTTCACGTTGAATTTCGGCCACGCCGACGACGGGTTCGGCGCTTGTCCCAGCGCGAAATTCGAACCGCTGCCCGAGTATCGGATCGAACCCAGATTCCCGGCCCCCATGGTTTTGACCGCACTTTCGATGACGGACTTCGCGTCCTGCGCGGCGGCAACGGGCGCCAGGCAGACCAGGGCGACGGACAGATAAGTACGGAGAGGCATAAACTCTATTTTTTTGAAAACAAGCGGCCCAGGATAGACGGATTGGGCGTGTCAATGACCGCAGCCGGCCGGGGGGCCCGATAGAGCGGCGGCTCCAGTTCTTCAAACGGCTTCAAATCGCGCTTGACCTGGTGCTCCAGCGCCGGTTGCCCGCTCACGGTGGTCCCGCGCATGTAATGCCCTTCCCATTCCCGCAACGTCGCATTCCGCGGATCTTTCTTTCTGTCCACAAGCTGCAGCCGGCTGGTCCGCCAGGCATTGAAGCCCTCCAGAATCTCCGGGGCCGATTCCATATTTTCTATCACAGGCGTTATTGCCTCAAGCTCGCCGCGCCGCTGCGGCACGATCATACAGATCGGTTCATCTTTATCGAAACGTATCTTCTTGAGCGGCCGCGTGACTTTCCAGTTCATGGTAAAGCTCGCCTCGCTCCAATCCGTTTCGACCAGACCTTCCATGGCCTGAATGCCGTCTTTGAACTGGTTTGCCGGTCCGCGGGCCAGCAGGTTATACCCGGGCGGGGTCCGAAAGAGAAAGGGAATTTCCCAAGTCAGAATTCCATGACCGAACATACTGGTGGCGAAGTATGACGGCGTTCCCTTAAGCGGTTTTAGCGTCAGTCCCTTGACGCTCGATTTGCCATCCCAAGTGACCTCAAATTCCTCATCATTGAGGATCGCCCAGCCGCTCTGGTTGGCCATGCGCAGCGGCAGACAGCGGTTGGCCCAGCCGCTTTGGGTCAGTTCCATCCAGGTGCGGTCAGCGGACGCCGGAACCAGCTTCAGCGACGGGCGATTCGGCAGGCGATAGGCCGTGAGGCGGCAAATTGGCGTTATTTCGGACATGAATACACCCCCGCTCGCAGGATATTAGCGTATCAGAGCGTACGGAAAGAATTACAATAACGGCAACATGATCCGCCGCGGTATGGGCCTCGCAGGCCTTGCTTTTCTGTTGTGCGCCGCCTCGTTAAGCGCACGCGTGACCCGCTTTGTAGTTGAGCATAAAGAACCGATGGCCGGCGGCTTCGAGCTGCTTGACGGCCATTTTTACGGAGAATTGAATCCGAAAGATCCGCATAACAGCATCATTACGGATATTGGGTCGGCATCGAAAAATGCCCGGGGAATGGTGGAATATTCGGGCACATTTTCAATGGCGAAGCCGGCCGATATGTCGGGCGCGAGCGGAGTTCTGCTCTACAGCGTCACGAATCGCGGCACTGGCGCGGCGGCGGCGTCCCTCGCCGGTCATGTAAATATCGTCAGCGGCTGGCAGGGCGACGTGGTACCCCGCGCCGGCGTGCAGACGATTGAAGTTCCGGCGGCGAAAGGCTTGACCGGGCCCGTTCTCGCCCGCTTCATCAACATGGCGGCCGGCAGCAACACGCTGGCGCTCGCCTCGGCCGTGTCGGGACTGGTTTATCAGCGGCCCGCGAGTCTCGATACTTCGAAAGCCACACTGACCCGTCGCGCATCGGAGAACGGCGAAATCATTTCCATCCCGAGCGCGAGTTGGACGTTCGCCGACTGCCGCACTGTCCCCTTTCCGGGAACGCCGGACCCGTCCAGGATCTGTGCCAAAGATGGTTTCGATCCTGCATATCTTTACGAGCTTGTCTTCACGGCGAAAGATCCCCTGGTTCTCGGGACGGGCTTCGCCGCCACGCGGGACCTCAATTCGTTTCTTCGCTACGCCGAAAAGGATGATGAGGGCAACGCCAACCCGGTGGCAAAGAAGATCTCATGGGCGGTGAGCCAGGGGAATTCGCAATCGGGCAACTTTATCCGCAGCTACATCCATCTCGGCTTCAATCAGGATGAGTCGGGCCGCATCGTCTTCGATGGCGCGAATCCTCATATCGCCGGCCGTCAGCTCGCCTTGAATTTCCGGTTCGCGGTGGGCGGCGGCATCGCGAACCGGTACGAGCCGGGCAGCGAGGCCGTGCAGTGGTGGAGCGACTATCCTGATGAGGTTCGACATCGGACCACCGCCGGCATGCTCGACCGCTGCCGGGCCACCAACACATGCCCGAAGATTTTCGAGACCTTCGGCACGCTTGAATTCTGGGATCTGCGCATGTCGCCCAACCTGGTCGGCACGGATGCCAAAGCCGATATTCCACTTCCGGCTAATGTTCGCCGCTATTATTTCCCCGGCACTACGCACGGCGGGGGACGGGGTGGTTTCAGCTCCGCGCCGGCCGCGATTCCGAATGGCTGCGAGCTTCCCGCGAATCCGAATCCGCAGTCCGATACGATGCGCGCGCTCACGGCGGACCTGATCGACTGGGTTACGAAGGGCAGGGAACCGCCGCCCAGCCGGTATCCGCGCGTCGAACGCGGCGAACTGGTTCAACCCACGGCTACAGGCTTTCCGCGCATCCCTGGCGCGCCCTCGCCGGATGGCCTGATCAACACCCTGCCGGACTACGATTTCGGACCCGGCTTCAAATACAACGACCTTTCCGGCGTGATTTCCATCGAGCCGCCCGGAATCAAGCGCATGATTCCGCTGCTCGTGCCCAAGGTAAACAAAGATGGAAACGATGAAGGGGGGGTGCCCTCGGTTCTGCTTCAAAACCCTCTCGGCACTTACACCGGCTGGAATGTGACCCAGGCGGGATTCAACAAGGGACAGATCTGCGGTCTGAACGGAGCTTATATTCCATTCGCGAAAACGAAAGCCGAGCGCATGGCCTCGGGCGACCCGCGGCTCTCGCTTGAAGAACGGTACGGCAGTCACGAAGCGTATGTCGCCAAAGTGAAAGCGGCGGCCGAACAGGCGGTGAAGGACCGCTTTCTGCTTCAGGCCGATGCGGATCGCCTCGTCGCGCAGGCAGAAGCCAGCGATGTTCTTACAGCCAGATAATATGCGATTGAAATTTGTACCGCTTTTGTTCGCTCTTGCCCCCATGACTTTGGCGGCGGCCACTTCCTGCGAAAGCATGGCTTCGCTGGCGCTCCCGAACACGGCGGTCACGAAGGCCGAGCTGATCGCACCGGGAGCGTTCCCTCCACCACCCGGCGGGCGCGGACAGAACGCTGGTGAGCCGTACAAACATCTGCCCGCGTTCTGTCGCGTGGCTGCTACGCTCAAGCCGTCCAGCGATTCCGACATTCACATCGAGGTTTGGATGCCCCCGTCCGGCTGGAACGGCCGGCTGCAATCGGTGGGCAACGGAGCATGGGCGGGTTCCATCAGCTATCCCGCGATGGCCACGGCACTCTCAAGCGGCTACGCGGCGGCGAGCACCGACACCGGACACGAAGGCAACACGGCCGAATTCGCCGGCGACCATCCCGAAAAGCTGATCGATTTTGCCTGGCGCGCCGTGCACGAGATGACCGTTGCGGCCAAGGCAATCACGGCGGCCTATTACAGCAACACCCCCAAATACTCTTACTGGAATGGATGCTCCACCGGGGGCCGCCAGGCACTGGCGGAAGCGCAGCGCTTCCCGACGGACTACGACGGCATCATCTCCGGCGATCCCGCCAATTATGTGACGGGCACGCAAGGCGCGCAGGTCTGGACGAATGTAATCAGCCGAAAAAACGAAGCCAATTACATTCCTCCCGCCAAATATCCAGCTATTCACCAGGCCGTGCTTGACCAGTGCGACGCCCTCGATGGCGTGAAGGACGGCGTTCTCGAAGATCCGAGGCGCTGTAAGTTCGATCCTCGCGTTATCGAATGTAAAGGCGCCGACAGCCCGTCCTGTCTGACTGCGCCGCAAGTCGAAGTGGCGCGACAGATCTACGCCGGACCGGGCAACTTCCCCGGTCTTGAACCCGGAAGCGAGATGGGCTGGGCCACGCTTGCCGGTCCGAAGCCAATGGATCTGGCTCTCGATACCTATCGGCTGCTGACGTTCCACAACCCGCAGTGGGACTACCTGACCTTCGACCCGAAGGCCGATGAAGCTCGGGCGGTAAAGACCATCGGCGCACTGATGAACTCGATCGATCCGAATCTGCGTCCGTTCTTCAGTCACGGCGGGCAAGCTGATCCAGTATCACGGCTGGGCCGACCCCGGCATTGCGCCCGGCAACAGCGTCAACTATTACCAGAGCGTAGTGGATGCGCTGGGCGGCGTCGCGAAAGTGCGGGATTCCTACCGGCTGTTCATGGTGCCGGGCATGGGCCACTGCGGCGGCGGCGACGGAACCAGCACCTTCGACATGGTGAGCGCGCTCGACCAGTGGCGTTCCGACAAGCAAAGCGCCCGAGCGGATCGTGGCTTCGAAGGTTGTGAAAGGCGCCGTGGTTCGGACCCGTCCGCTTTGCCCGTGGCCGCAGGTTGCCGTCTACAAAGGATCGGGAAGCACCGACGACGCGGCGGCTTTTGCTTGTAAGGCGGCGAAGTAAGTCGCCGCCCGTATCCCGCTATTTGGGAACGAGAGCGACGGAGGTTGCGATGACGCCCAGTTCTCTTTTGTCAGTGGCGCCCGGCGGGATGCTTTTGTCGAGGGAGAAACCGACTTCGATGGTGTCGCCGTTCAGCTGGGATGGCTCGACGTCCGCGGTGTAGAGGGCCGGACCGGACTTCTCGAATTCGGCGGATTTCAAGGGCACACCGTTAATGGAACCGGTGATGGTTACTTTGCCGAGTTTCTGCAGCACCGCGTCGGGGACGCTGAAATTGAGATTGAGGGTCGCTCCGCTCTGCGCTGCGCCGGGTGGGATCTGGAGCCGGGCGGCGAACTTTCCGGCGGTCCATCGCCAGGAGCCGCCTTCGACGCTGTAGAAGCCCTTCACCAGTTGCGCGCTCGTCTGAGGGTCACTCATGCGAACGACGGAAGCGAGGACCGGTTTGGTGGAGGCCGGCGGTTCTTCGTTCTGGACAGTGACGCTATTGTGCTTACCGGTGCACGCGGCTCCGCTGAGTGCGAGAACGAGAATGAGGGCGAGACGGTTTTTGGGCGTGAGTTGATTCACCTGAACTAATTTAGCCTAATCGTGTCCGTTTCCGGTTAAGGCCGATGGTTTTCGACCGCCGTGCTACAGGAACACCGGCGGCTCCGACCGCCGGCGCAACAACAATACCGGCGGCTGCGACCGCCGGCGCTACAATTTTGGGGCGCCCCAATGCCGTTTTGATTTCTCAGACGATACTGAGACCGCGTGATACCGGCAGCGGCCATCCGCCCATTATTTCGACGTTATGCCACACGGAGCCTCGAGGAATCGCGTGGTTTAGTGCCCCCGTACGCCAATGGGTGCGACGAGGTTCTTTCGATTGAAAAAGTAGCATGCGTTTTTGCTGATGCGTGCACAGTGCGCCGGAAGGAGCCCCGCAAGTCATAGAAAAAACAGGGAAGAACCCGGCAAAAAATATTTTTCAAATCTGTGATCGTGAAAATTTTGCGGCTCCACAAACGCGTGCGGCAAGATGGTCGAGTGGCGCGTCTTGTCTCTCTGAACGTCGGGCTGCCTCGCGATATTGAGTGGCGCGGCAAGACAGTTCGCACTGGCATCTGGAAGACGCCGGTCACCGGGCGGCGTATGGCCGCGCGCTTGAATATCGAGGGTGACGGTCAGGGCGATCTGACGGGACACGGCGGAGAGATCCGGGCCGTGATGGTTTATCAGCTCGACTCGTATCGTTACTGGGAGTCCGAGCTTCATCGGACCGATTTTACGCACGGCCAGTTTGGAGAAAACTTCACCGTGGAGGGGCTGAGCGACGATGAGGTGTGCATCGGCGATCGGTACCGGATCGGCGAAGCGCTCTTCGAGGTGACCCAGCCGCGAGTTACCTGCTACCGGGTGGGCATTCGTCTGAACGATCCGCAGATGCCGGCATTGCTCGTTTCGCATCACCGGCCGGGATTTTACTTTCGGGTGATCGAATCTGGCCTGGTTGGCGCGGGGGACGAAATCGTGAAAGTTGCGGACGGACCGGAACGGGTGACGGTGGCCGAGGTCGACGCGCTCCTTTATCTGCCGGGTCACCCGCAGGACGGGCTGGAGCGTTCGCTGCGCATCCCTGCTTTGAGTCCGGGTTGGAAAGAATCGCTGAGGGCATTACTGGAACAAAGCGTAAAAGGGACTTCGGCGAACGGGAACGCCGGCTTGAGCGGCGCCGCGAGTCAGCCGCCGGCATGGCCTGGTTTTCGCTCACTTGTGGTGGACCGAATCGAACATGAGACGGCATTTGTGGTTTCGGTGTACCTGAGATTGCCGGACGAGGTGGCGCTACCCGCTGCTCTCCCGGGGCAGTTTATCGTTATCAGGGTTCGGCCTATGGACGGCCAGCCTGCGATTCGCGGAAACTATTCGCTTATCCGGAGCGCCGGGTGAGCGAGATGTACCGGATCAGCGTAAAGAAGGAAACGAAAGGCGCCGGCAGCACATTTATCCATACACGATTGAAGGCAGGAGATTCGATCGACGTCAGTGCGCCGCGAGGGAACTTTACTTTGCAGCCGGGGGCGGGTCCCGTGGTGCTGCTCGGCGCCGGGATCGGAGTTACGCCGCTTCTGGCGATGCTTCAGGAGCTGCGATTGCAGCGGTCCGCGCGGCCAGTCTGGTGGGTTTATGGAGCGCGAAATCGCGAAGAGCATCCTTTCGTCGCAGGAAGCGCACCGGCTTTTGACGGAGCTCCCGGGTTGCAAGCGGTATATCGCTTATAGCAGCCCGGGTCCGGGCGACAAGATTGGCGATGATTTCGATGTGGCCGGCCATTTGGATATCGCGGCGCTGCAGCGTCTGGGGATTCCGCGGAAATCAGATTTTTATCTGTGCGGCCCCGCGGGCTTTCTGAATGCATTTCAGGAGGGACTGCGCAATTGGGGCGTGGAGCGTCAGCGTATCTATAGCGAGACCTTCGGACCTGGCGAGACGCTGGCGCCAGGGGTGATCGCTGAACGGGGCAAGCGAGCGGAGATTCGCCGGCAATTGCAAGGCACGGGTCCTCAGGTCACGTTCGTGCGAAGCGGAGTGACCGCATCGTGGGACTCCGAGTTTTCGAGTCTGCTCGAATTCGCGGAGGCATTCGATATCCCGGTCAAGTGGGCATGCCGGACCGGGGTGTGTCACACGTGCGAGTGTTCGATCATCGGCGGCGAAGTGGACTACAGCCCTGAGCCGGTTGATCCGCCCGCACTGGGCAATGTTCTGATCTGTTGTTCTCGTCCCCGGGTGGATGTGCAACTTGATTTATAGTCGATCGCTTTATTGCAAAGGCCGGCGACCAGATCGCCGGCGCGGCGGGTGTCTGGATTTCAGTCGGCCTGCTGGACGATTTGCCGGAACAGCGCTCCGAGTGTCATGAAGTCATCGAGCTTCGAAGGCTTCTTCAGGTAATGTAACGGAGCAAAAGGGGCGATATCCTCTTTGTCCTTCCGGGCGTCCGAGGAGGTTAAAACTACCACCGGGACGTCCTTGCAGGCGTCGCATGCGCGCATACGTTTCAAGACCTCCTTGCCCGGTTTCTTCGGCAAGTTCAGATCGATGATGACCAGATCGGGGCTGGGCTGCAGACCGGCATCGATCTGATCGATGAATTTGACGGCGATCTCACCATCGGTGATGACGGTGACTTCGCAACGGACGTGATGCTGATCGAGCGCTTCGCGAACCAGGAGGGCATCGGCCCTGTTATCTTCAATCAGCACAATACTCGCCGACCTCATGGACGTCTGCGATTCAGCCGGTTCCGGCGGCGGGAAGGGTAAAGAAAAACGTCGAACCCCTTCCGGGCTGAGATTCAACCCAGATTCGACCGCCGGCGCGCTCCACGATGCGCTGACAGATTGCAAGACCCATTCCGGTGCCAGGATATTCCGAAAAGGTGTGCAGGCGTTTGAAAATTCCAAAGATTTGCTCCTTATATTCGGGGTCTATCCCGATGCCATTATCCCGGACGAAAAACCTCCACGCATCGCCCTCAGCCTCGGCTCCTGCGTGAATGCGCGGGCTGTTTTGGCTGCGGTAACGGATCGCATTGCCAATAATGTTTTGAAACAGCTGCTCCAGTTGAAATTCGTGAATTCTTACCGGAGGCAGCGGGTCGAAAGTAATCTCGGCTCCGCTCTCGTCGAGAGCCGCTCTCAGGTTCAGGATGCTTCGTTCGATGGCGGTTTCCGAGCTCGCGACGGGTGGAGGTCCATGATCGACTATTGCCACGTGGGTAAATGTGCGCAGATCGCGCAGCAGTTGTTCCATCCGGCTCGCACCTTCAATGACGAAGCCGATAAACTCGTTACCCCCGGGGCCAAGTTGGTTCTGGAATTTTCCGCGAAGCATCTGGCTATATGCGGAAACCATGCGGAGAGGCTCCTGCAGATCGTGCGAAGCCGAATAAGCAAAATGCTCGAGATCGGCGTTCGAGCGAATCAGGGAATCGTTGGCCTGTTTGAGCGCCCGGCGCTGATGAATCTGGTCGGTGATGTCTCGCGCGATTTTGGAAGCTCCAACGATCCTGCCGGTCGCATCTTTAATGGGCGATATCGTCAGGGATATGTCGAGAAGTGTGCCGTTTTTGCGGCGGCGCTTCGTTTCGAAATGATCAACCCGCTGGCCGTCTTGCAGCTTCGCGAGAATATCCGGCTCCTCAG
>CAVQYP010000010.1:0-21308 GCA_963718155.1 Terriglobia bacterium
GAACGGCTCTTAACGGGTCCAACGCATTTGGCGGCATAACGTCCATTTTCGGGATTATAGCGTTAATTTGCCCAGGTCGGAAGTTTGAAGCCCTGATTTCTTCCAGGATCGGAAACGAGTTATTCGACACAGAACCGTTACTGCGTGCGGATTGTTTGCCCTCGCTCTGTAAGCGTGGAATCCGAGGAAGGCACAGAGCCGCGCGCGCAATCGTAAACCAAAGGCGTTTTCTCCGCAGCCTTGCTTATCGTCTCGGAGCTTTCCTTCAGGGCATACCGGCATCTTACAGGCAATCGATCATTTCGAGCGATAAACCAACTTCAGCACCAGGGCGACCGACCAAAGCAGGACTACTAAAGATGGGGCTATCGCTTCGCGTTCGATCCACCTGGTAAATACAAAATTACGGTTGCAGCGGAGTCAGCGTTTGCCGCGGGGCACCCAGCCGCGGTAAACGCAACTGGCTCTGGCAAGGCGGCCCAGACAGTGGAAGTGGTGGAGATGCCGAACTTTCTTCAGACGGAAAGCGCCGACTTGACCACTACGTTTAAGCGTCAGATGGTCGAGAACCTGCCGAACTTCGGGATGATAAGAGGCAACACTATTTACGGACCCCACCTCTTCTACGCGGAATCCGGCGCTGATGAAAGAGGTAGCGATCACGGAACGTGTCACGTTTATCGTTTGGCGCCAAGCTTAAAACTTGCGGGCGGCCGGTTCGCCGCGTTTCGTGCGATTGCGCTTTCGATCGTCGCGAGCGCGCCGTACCGTAGAAGTCACGGAAACTTCCTCCGGAAAGGAAGAGCCTCTCGTGTCTGAAAGCGGGGCGGCTCTTCTATTTATATCAAACTTATATCTTCGTCCAGAGGCCGATTTGTTGCTATAAATTGGTGCTTTCCCGCTCACGCTGATGTAATACTGGGTTATTCGCGTCTCAGTTTCGGACAGATTTCCCAAGGGGTGTTTCAATGAACCGACTGCGCCTTCTCGCACTGACCTCATTAGCCGTATCGACCAGTCTCTGTTGTCTTGCACAAACCAGTCAGGGCACCATCGGGGGGACTATTACCGATCCTTCGGGCGCAGCGGTCGCCGGAGCCAACGTCACGGCAAAGAACATGGTCGGCAGCGACAACAGGACGGTCCAGACTGGCCCCAACGGGGAATATCGGATCGACGCGGTCACTCCCAGTACGTACGTAGTCACGGTGTCGAAGGCGGGCTTCAGCAGCCGGGAAATCAGGGACGTCGTGGTGCCGGGTTCTGTGGTTACGTCCGTTAACGGGCGCCTTGAGCTGGGTAATGTATCGCAGACAGTAACGGTGGAGACCGGCGGCGCCGCCGGGATCCAGACCGAAAGCGGCGAGCTGAGCTCGACCATCAGCAGCCGGGAGGTCAGCCAACTCCCGATCGTCACCGGAAATCCGATCGACCTGGTGCTGACGCGGCCGGGAATTGTCACGGTGAGCAGCCGCGACAACCTGACCAATGGCGAGTCATTTGCGGTGAACGGCCTTCGTCCGCGTGGCAATAACTTCCTCATTGACGGGTTCGATAACAATGATTACGGGATTACGGGCCAGGCTCTGCAGCCCTCCAACCTGGAAGCAATCAAGGAAGTCAATATTCAGACAAATTCTTACGCCCCGGAATTCGGGCGCGGCGGTTCCTCGGTGACCAACGTAATTTACAAGAACGGCACGAATGATTGGCACGGGGCCGGTTGGGAACGGTATAGCGCCGCGGCCCTGGCCGCAATACCAGTGGAACTGAAGAATCAGGGCATCACGGTTTCGCCCCAGTTCGTCCACAACGTGTTTGGTTTCGATGTCGGTGGCCCGATCCTCAAGAATAAGTTGTTCATCTTCGGGAGTTCGCAATGGGATCACGACAATTTCAACGAAGCCGGCGCCCAGTTCACGCTGCCGACCGCCGCGGGAGTTTCCGCGTTGCAGTCTCTTGGTTCGAACACGAACGCCGGGATTATAGTGGCCTCGCTTGGGGGAGTCACGGCGCCTGCGGCCACAGGCGGTATTAATATCGGCAACCGACCAGGATGCGGCAGCCCCTGCGTGATTCCGACTGGTCCGGTAATTCGCAGCCCCAAGGCACTCTCACGCAGTTATGAATGGATTACGCGGGGTGATTACAGCGCAACCGAGAAGGACACAATTTCCGCGCGATACATCGGAGCGCACAGCAGTCTTAGCCCTGACCTGTTTGCAAATTCCGGAGCACTGCCCACTCAGGACACTTTTCAAGGGGGTCCTGCCCGGACTCTTGGTGTTTACTGGACACATGTTTTAAGTCCGACGAAAGTAAATGAGCTTCGCTTTACGGCGCAGCAAATCAATTTCAGCTTCTCCCCTCTGCCCTCCACTTCCTCAAACCCTCTGCAGGGTGATCCCAATATTACGATCAGCGGCCTCGATGGAACGACTTTCGGCGGCCTTGACCCCACGTTTCCTCAGGGCCGCGCGCATGACACGTATCAGTATCAGGACGCGTTCTCGTGGGTGGTCAGAAACCATAATATTAAGATTGGCGGTGACCTTACCCATCTGGGAGTAACCGACACCCTGCCATTCAATTCGATCGGCACGGCGATATTTCAATCCGGCGGCGACTGCTCCGCGATCGGATTGCAGACGTGCACCGGGCTTGCAAATTATATCGATAACTATACGGGTCCGGCCGGCCAGACCGGAAGATCATTCGGATCTCCGTTTTTCAGTTTTCCCCAAACCTTGCAGTCTTATTACTTTCAGGATACCTGGAAAGTTCGTCCCAACTTAACTGTGACTTACGGGCTCAGATATGAATTCCAGGGTACGCCTTTAAACACTCTGCCTTATCCCACGGTGCTTCCGGGCGCTCTGGCACCCGTTCAGCCGATAACTCAGCGCGTGACGCAGCAGGCCGATAAGAATAATTTTGGACCCCGCTTCGGATTTGCGTACACTCCCCGCAAAGGAAAGAGCATTTTCGGTGAGGATAAGACTGTTATTCGCGGCGGCTTCGGCACATTCTATGACGCTCTTTTCTCCAATCTCGGGGACAACAACGCCGAGAGCGTCCCCAACACTCTCGGTGGTGTGCTGGTCGCGCCCTCTACCGGCCGGGGAAGCGCCGGCGCGCTGGCTCTGGTGAACCAGGTGACAGGAACTCTCAATCCCAGGAGCAGCGTCACATCCATCGTGTCCAACATCGTGAATCCGCTCATCTATCAGTGGAATTTCAGCATTGAACGCGCCCTGCCCGGTAAGTTCCTTGTCACTGCTTCTTATGTGGGCACGCGCGGCGAACGCTTGTATCTGAACCAGGAGTTGAACCCCGGGGTTAATGGATCCCGCATTAATCCGGCGCGCGGTTCGATCCTGGCGCGTACAAATCTGGGAAATTCGAATTACAACGGGCTCGCTCTCCTCGTAAATCGTACCCTCGGACGCGGCTTCACGTTGATCGGCTCGTATACGTGGTCGAAATCTCTGGACAACGGGTCGGATCCATTTACGACTTCGAGCGACACGACGCGTCCCCAAAACCTCTTCAATTCGAGTCTGGAGAAGGGGCCATCGGCGTTCGACCGCCGGCAGCGCGCGGTATTTACCTGGATTTATCAGACGCCGACGTTCAAGCCCGCATCCGCGGCGGCTAAGGTTCTGAGCTGGCCTGTTCGCGACTGGCAGGTTTCGGGGATCTTTTCCTTCCAGACGGGCGCTCCGGAAACCGTGTATCTCGGCGGGTACGATCAGAACGGAGACCTTAGCGCGGCCAACGACCGCCCGAATCTTTCGAATCCGAAGGCGGCGGTCAACTACAGCCCGGCCTGTCTGGCCAGTACGAGCTGCATCACTGGTGTGGGGCAGATTAATCCAGACGGGTCTCTGGTCGACTGGAACACGGGCGCTTCCGGCACTCCCAATCAATTCCGTTATATCGTGACGAATGTAGTGGGCGCCGGACCCAACGGAAACCTTGGACGGAACACTTTCTATAATCCGGGCCGTCAGGACTATGAACTGGCGTTGCAGCGCATCATCAGAATTCCCCATCTGGAGTCGCACCAGCTGGAGTTTCGAGCCGAAGCGTTCAATGTTTTTAACCACCCGAATGCCGGCGGCGGGACTACTCAGGACGGCTCCACGGTTCCGGGCGTCAGCGGGAATATCCTTGACACAGCTTGTTTCTGAATAAGGACATTACCTATGAAGGCGGCCGTTCCCTCCAGTTGTGGTTGAAGTACCGGTTTTAGTTTTAAGCAGGGTGCTAAAAGGGCCGTTCGAACATCACTCCCTTCCGGTCGTGGCTCTGTAGTGTCTGCAAACGTGCGGATACATATCCGTTCACTTAAGCACGCTACTTTAGAAGCCGATTTTTTTTCGCGGCTCTGGCAACGTGTCTTTGAGTCAGAAATGGTGATGTAAAGCTGATATTTCCTCTCCGACAGCGTTTCCCATATTAAGTAGTGCGGACAGTTTCGTGCGTCTCGCTGGTGTAATACTCTGGATATTCGCGCGTGGCTTTACCCAATTCTTGACAGATGCCAGGGAGTATTACGAATGAGGTGTTCACGGTCTTTCCCGGCTATGGTACTGGTACTGGTGGCTTTGTCCACTGGATATGGTCTTGCGCAAACCAGCCAGGGAACGATCGCCGGCTCGGTAACAGATTCTACAGGCGCCGCAGTGAGCGGTGCGCAGATCAGGGCGAAGAATACGATCGGCAGCGATGACCGAATGGTTCAGACCGGCGCCGGCGGCGAATATCGTGTTGACGCTGTTACGCCGAGCAGGTATACGATCACCGTTTCGAAGGCGGGCTTCAATACCAGAGAAATCAGGAACGTTCCGGTAGCCGCCTCCGTCGTCACCTCAGTTAACGCGCAGCTTACGGTAGGAGATGTCTCCCAAACCGTCACCGTGGAAAGCGGCGGATCACTGATTCAAACCGATAGCGGCGAACTCAGCGCCACCATCACCAGCCGGGAGGTCAGCCAACTGCCGATCGTTACCGGGAATCCGATTGATCTTGTGTTGACGCAGCCGGGCGTCGTCACGGTGGCCAGCCGCGATAATCTGACGACCGGCGAGAGTTTCTCGGTGGACGGTCTGCGGCCTCGAGGGAACAATTTCCTGATCGACGGTTTTGATAATAACGATTACGGAGTTACCGGCCAGGCGTTACAACCCGCCAATCTGGAGGCGATAAAGGAAGTCAATATTCAGACCAACTCCTATGCGCCGGAGTTCGGCCGCGGCGGATCGTCGCTGACGAATGTTATCTACAAGAACGGCACGAACCTCTGGCAGGGGGCGGCGTGGGAGCGATACAGCGGATCGGCGATTAACGCGATTCCCGTGGAACTGAAAAATCAGGGTATAACTGCCACTCCGCACCTGGTTCAGAATCAATTCGGTTTTGACGTGGGAGGCCCGATCGTCAAAAACAAATTGTTCGTATTTGGAAGTTCGCAGTGGCAGATCAAGAATGCTCAGATCGAGGGGACCCAGTTCACCATTCCGACTGCTGCGGGTGTCTCCGCCTTGCAGTCCCTCGGAACTACCCAGAGCACGGGCCAGAATGCGGCGATTTTGATCGATTCGCTCGGCGGTCTGACGGCGCCCAAGCCGACCGGCAACATCAATATCGGGAATCGCTCCGGATGCGGCAGCCCGTGTCTGGTCCAGGTCGGCCAGGTGATCCGCGTGCCTACAACGTTGTCGCGCTCTTATGAGTGGATCACGCGCGCAGACTATACCGCGACCGAAAAGGACACCCTTTCCGGGAGATATATCGGCTCGCACAACAGTCTCAGCCCGGATCTGTTCGCCAACCCGGCGGCGTTGCCAACGCAGGATACATCGCAGGGAGGACCGTCGCGAACGCTTGGAGTCTACTGGACGCACCTGTTAAGTGCGAATAAAGTGAACGAATTCCGATTCACGGCCCAGCAGATCGATTTCTCGTTCACACCTTTGCCGTCAACCACATCGAGCCCGCTGGAAGCCTTTCCCAACATCACAATCCCAGGTCTTACCGGAACAACGTTCGGAGGTCTCAACCCCAATTTTCCTCAGGGCCGGGCGCACGATACATACCAGTATCAGGATGCATTTTCCTGGACCCTGGAAACCATAGTTTCAAGATCGGCGCTGACGTGATCCATATCAGCGTTAACGACACTCTTCCCTTCAATCTAATAGGAGCAGTGAGTTTCACGGGTGGCGGCGACTGCTCTGCGATAGGTCTCAGAACCTGTACGCCACTCGCCAACTTCATCGATAACTATACGGGCCCGACCGGTCAGTACGGGCGGGTATTCGGCAGTCCCTTTTTCAGCTTTCCGCAGACTTTGCAGTCTTATTACTTCCAGGACAGCTGGAAGCTTCGCCCGAATCTGACGCTCACCTGGGGGCTGAGATATGAGTATCAGGGGACTCCTCTGAACGCGTTGCCCTATCCCACGATTTCACCGGGTTTGGCGGGGGCATTTCAGCCGGAGACTCAACGCGTTTTGCAACAGCCGGACAAGAACAATTTCGGCCCCCGGGCCGGCGTCGCTTATACGCCGCATATGTGGAATAGTCTCTTCGGCGAGAATAAGACCGTCTTTCGCGCCGGCTTCGGTACTTTTTACGATATCTTATTTTCCAATATCGGAGATAATATCGCCGCGGGCCCTCCGGCCGCTCTCGGCGGGACATTTGTCGCCTCAAACACCGGCCGCGGAGCGACTGGAGCGTTGCAGCTTGCCGCAGCGGTCCCGGCGACTCTGAATCCCCTCTTATTACAGTATTCGGCCTATTCCAACCTGGTCAATCCGCTTATCTATCAGTGGAATTTCAATGTTGAACGTTCGCTCCCGTCGAATTTTCTGTTCCGGATCGCTTACATCGGTACGCGGGGAGAGCGTCTGTTTCTTACTGAGGACGCCAATCCCAGGATCGTGGGAGTGAATGTGAATCCCGCTCGAGGTTCCATCCTTACTCGTACCAATTTCGGCGATTCGACTTACAACGGCCTTGCCGTGAGCATAGAACGCTTTGTGGGCCGCGGTTTGATGGTACGGGGCGCATACACCTGGTCCAAGGCTCTGGACAATGGATCGGACATTCTTACGACTTCGGGAGGGACCTTTGTTCCTCAGAATGAGTTTAATTCAAGCCTGGAAAAGGGTCCGTCGGCGTTTGATCGCCGTCAGCGCGCCGTAATCACGTGGATTTATACGACCCCGCGATTCATGGGTTCGAATCTGGCGAAGGCCCTTAGTTTTGCAGTGAGCGACTGGCAGATTTCCGGGATTTTCAGCTTTCAGACGGGAGCTCCCGAAACGGTTTATATCAATGGCTATAACCAGAACGGGGATTCCAGCACGAGAAACGACAGGCCGAATCTTTCGAACCCCAACGCGCCGGTTAATTACAGCGCATCCTGCCTTGCCAGTACGACGTGTATCAGCGGAGTGGGCCAGATCAATCCCGACGGCTCTCTGACGGATTGGTGGACCGGCGCGCCGGGTACGCCGAGCCAGTTCCGGTATATTGTCACCAATGTGCAGGGAATCGGTCCAAACGGGAATCTGGGGCGGAACACCTTGATAAACCCCGGTCGGCAGGACTACGAAATGGCTTTGACCCGTGTGATCAGGCTGCCTCGCTGGGAGAATCATCAGATCGAGCTTCGGGCCGAAGCCTACAATACGTTTAACCATCCGAATGCCGGCGGCGGCACCACGCAGGATGGCTCGGCGGTTCCGGGCATCAGCGGAAACCTGAACGGGACGACCTTCCTGAATAAAGACATTACTTACGAAGGCGGCCGCTTACTGCAGTTGTGGTTGAAATATCGTTTTTAGGATCAGCGCCAGGTTAAAGACCCACCTTTCAGGCGGACGGCTTCGAGCAAGTACCACCTTTGCGGGGCTCGGATCCATTGAAGCCGACGAAGGCGTCGGCTACGGACCGAGGATCGGCCCCACAAGCCAGTGGCACTGACAAAAGTGCGGGCGACGGCTCGTCGGGCGAGTTTCAATAGGCGCAAAATCCCAGCGCGACTGCGGTCCCGCTTGCTCGCGCGCGCGACTCGGTATTATCGGCGGCTATACTGAAACCAGTTTCTTTGCATGCCCAAGCGGATCCTTTACGGTCTCGGCGCGGTCGTATTTCTTTTTTCCGTCACGCTGATTGTGTGGCAGGGGTCGTTTCGTTTCCCGGCAAGCTTTGGCTCGTTCGCTCCCGACGATCCCGAGATGACCTTTGTTTTCTACGGCATCTCGATCCTGATTGTTCTGCTCATGGTGACGCTCGGCTTCATGCTGGTGCGTCTGATCGGAAACTCTGGATCGAACGCAGCCAGCGACCGGCCGGGGTCGCGCATCAGCACCAAGCTGGTGGTGGGCGCGCTCGCGCTCAGCCTGATGCCGGTCTTCTTCATGGTTCTCTTCAACGTCTACGTTTTGAGCAGCACCATGACGAAGTGGTTCACTCTGCCGGAGCAGCACGAACTGGTGGATTTGCGATACGATCGAGACCGCGCTCGAACGGCAGACGCAGGATAAGGCGGAGGCCGAAGCGGAACTGCTCGCCGCATCGCCGGGACACAAAGCACTGATCGCGAATCCCGCTGCGGATACCGGCGTGGCTGGCGCATTCTGCAGGACGCGCGGATATTCTGGCGGTCAGCATTCTTCCCGCCGAGACGGAAACCAGATCGCGAGTTACGGCGAATTTCCGGGGCCGGAAGAGACGCCGCCGGAGATCATGACGCAGGGGCCCGTGAGCGTCGTGCGGTCGCGATCGCGGTGCCGATTGACGTGGTGGAGCAGCAGCAGGCGATCGAGGAATATCATCGGGCGTTCGACCGGCTGGGCTCAGCGCAGGCCCACGGCAGTCACTGTCTCTGCTGCTGTTGATTCTGATCGCGCTCTTCGTTCTGTTCGCGGCCAGCTGGCTGGCGTTCTATCTCGCGCGGCAGATCAGCACGCCGATTTCCGCACTGCTGCTGGCCATCGAGCAAGTCAGCAAGGGCAACCTCGGGTATCGCGTGAAGGTGAACGCGATGGATGAGTTGTCGCAACTGGTGAGCGGCTTCAACCGAATGACGGGAGACCTGGAGGCGAACCGCACGGAGATTGAGGCGCGGCGCCGGTTTACCGAGGCGATTCTCGAAAGCATCCCCACGGGAGTGATCTCGGTCGATTCCAACGGCTCCATTCAACTGGTGAACAAAGCGCTCGCGGAGATCTTTCCGGAGTCCGCACCGCGCACAGCCTCGCGGCTCGAGGATCTGTTTCACGCGCGAAGATGCGGCCGAGATCCGTTATCTGATGAACCGCGCGCGGCGCACCGGCTATGCAACGCAGCAGCTGGAGGTCAAGACCGCGCGCCGCACACTCCATCTGGCCGTCACCGTTTCCGCCATTGAAGGCCGCCGCGCGGCACTTTCCAATGCGACCCCGCCCAAAGCGGCTGCGGGCTTCGTCATCGTCATCGAAGACACGAGCGATCTGCTGCGCGCGCAGAAGATCGCGGCGTGGAGCGAAGTGGCGCGGCGCGTGGCGCATGAGATCAAGAATCCGCTGACACCGATCGCGCTTTCGGCGGAGCGTATTCTGCGCCAGCTCGAACCGGCGATGCAGAGCTCGACGGCCTGCCGCGACGGGACAGCGTGCTGCGGGAGTGCGCGGAAACGATCCTCGATGAAACGGCTTCGGTCAAGCGGCTGGTGGATGAGTTCTCGCAGTTCTCCCGCCTTCCCGCCGCCCAGCCCGTTGTGTGCGATTTGAACGACGTGGTGCGGAATGGCATCGGCGTTTTCGAGGGACGGCTTGACGGCATTGAAGTCCACGTGGATCTCGCGCCCGACCTGCCGCCGGTCTCGATCGATCCGGAACAGTTCAAGCGCGTGGTGGTCAACCTGATCGATAACGCGGCGGAAGCCATGCAGGATTCGCCGTTGAAGGTGCTGAATATTCAGACGCGGCCGGGGCCTGGCGGATACGGTCGAAATCGTTTTCGCCGATACCGGCTGCGGGATCACGCCCGAGCAGAAAGAGAAACTGTTTCTTCCGTAGTTTCTCGACCAAGGGCCGCGGAACGGGCCTGGGGCTCGCGATTGTCAGCCACATTCTGACGGAGCACAACGCGAACATTCGCGTCGAGGACAATAAACCATGCGGCGCATGGTTCACGGGTGAAGATCCCGGTGGCGGTGGACAAGCAAGCGTGCCGGCAAGCCGCAAAGAGCCGGTATCCAGTCACGAGGGCGTGCGCTGACGACATGATGAGGAAGTCAGGAGCCAGAAGCAGAATGGCTTCGTTGCCGGCTCGCTTGCTGACAGTCGCGGCTCGGAAACAGCGCGTTAGCTGAGCCGCGCAGCGTCAGCAGAGCGAGCTGCAACGAATTAAGCACGTTCCACGCGTATGAGATCCTCACGCATCCTGATCGTCGACGACGAACCCGGCATCCGGCAGTCGCTGAGCGGCGTGCTGGAAGACGAAGGCTTTCAGGTCGAGGCGGTGGAGAAGCGGCGAGGCCTGTCTCGACATTCTGGCGCGCTCGATCTTCGAGCTGGTGATTCTCGATATCTGGCTGCCGGGGATCGATGGCCTTGAGACGCTTGAGCCGGATCCAGCAGATCCCGCAAGCCGACCGTCCGGTGGTGGTGATGATTTCCGGACACGGGACGATCGAGACGGCGGTGAAGGCCACCAAACTGGGCGCGTACGATTTTCTGGAGAAGCCGCTTTCGATCGATCGCGTTCTCCTCGTCGCGCAGCCATGCGCTCGAAAATCGGCGCCTGCGGCTCGAGAACGAGCAGCTTCGCGAATCCGCGGATGGCGTGCCTCACATCGTGGGCGACAGCGTGCCCATGAAGGCGCTGCGCCAGCAGCTGGCGTTGATGGCGCGCACGAACGGCCGGGTGCTGATCTATGGCGAGAGCGGCACCGGCAAGGAACTGGTGGCGCACGCGCTGCATGCGCTGAGTCCGCGCGCGCCGAAGCCGTTCGTCGAAGTGAATTGCGCCGCGATTTCCGAAGGCCTGATCGAGAGCGAGCTGTTCGGACACATGAAGGGCAGCTTCACGCTGGCGCACGAACGCAAGGTGGGCAAGTTTCAGAAGGCGGATGGCGGCACGATCTTCCTCGACGAAGTGGGCGATATGAGTCTGCGGACGCAATCGAAAGTGCTGCGTGTGCTGGAAGATCAGCGCTTCGAACCGGTGGGCGCGCAGGAATCGATCCAGGTGGATGTGCGGGTGGTGGCGGCGACGAACAAGAATCTCGAAGGGGAGATCGAGCGGGGTAATTTTCGCGAGGATCTTGTTTTACCGGCTCAACGTGATTCCGTTTCATGTGCCGCCGCTGCGCGAGCGCAAGGAAGATATTCCGGCGCTGGCGGCGTATTTTCTGGATGAGTTTGCGCGCGCCTACGGCCGGAAGCCCAAGGAACTGACCCCGCAGGCGCTTGAGGCGCTCGATGCTCATCAGTGGCCGGGGAACGTGCGGGAGTTGCGGAATCTGATCGAGCGGATCGTGATTCTGCAATCCGCAGAGCAGGATCGATGCGCGCCATATTCCGTTGCAGACTGGCGCGGAAGAGCGCGCAGACGACCCGCCGAGCGCTATGGGAGTCTGCAGGATGTGCGCGAGGCGGCCGAGCGCGAGTATATCCAGAAGAAGCTGGAAGAGGCGAACGGCAATGTCAGCCGGGCGGCGGAACTGCTGGGCCTGGAACGGAGCAATCTGTATCGGAAGATGCGTGCGTTGGGAATTGCCGGTCGGGAATAATCTGCCTTATTGTTCGGAAACTTCGTGAAGATTGTTGTGAATCGCGTAGAGAGCCAGTTCGAGACGATCCGAAACGCCTAATTTCGCGAAAATGTTGTGAAGGTGGTTTTTCACGGTCTGTTCGCTGATAAACATCCGCTCAGCCATTTCCTTGTTCTTGAATCCCTGAGCGACCAGCACGACGATTTCCCGCTCGCGCAGGCTCAGGACGGCGCTCTGCTCCCGCAGACCGAGTCGCGCGCCGACGGCCGAATTTGTGGCACCTTTCTTCGCAAGACGTCTGATGAGGTCCGCGGTTGACACGCGGTCGAGCCAGAATTCGCCGGCGTGCACCTTGCGAATGCTCTTGATGAGCAGGCCGGCGGAAGTCTGCTTGTACACGATGCCGCAGCATCCCTGCCGGACGGCTTCGAGGAAATCTTCCTTGACGTCTTCATTGACCAGAAGGATGACGCGGGTAGGGGCTTTTGTTTCCTGAATCGCCGCAAAAACCTTCTGACTGCCGGGCGCACTTGCGGGCCAACCAAGGAGGCAGATATCGGGACGGAGCCGGCGAATGGCTTCGACCGCGGCGCCAATGCTTTCGGCGCACCCTGTTATGCGAATGTCGGATTCCGTGTTGAGCAGATTGGCAATACCATCGCGAAAAAGGCTGGGATCCTCGATAAGAACGACGCGGATCGCCTCCGTCGCGGTATTCTTCTGCAGTTCTTCGGCACCGGCCATCATGATTTCCCGACACCGCTATTTACGTTCATTTCGGGTATTCTTGGATACAATTCTATGGATCTAGTACTTTTGAAGTCAATAGGGTGTGACAATCTTAACCGAATCCTAGTACGAATACCGGTACTGCGAAGGGCCTTTTGTTCATTTTCCCGATAGGGTTGACTTCTCCGAATTTGCAAAAACCGGTTGAATCACTTTGCGTTAATAAATAGAGACCATGAAACAGGATCTGGCTGAAGTCGAGTATCAGCGCTTCTGGAAGGGGCTCCAGCAACTCGGGCTCAATGCATACGAGGCACGATCGTATCTGGTGATGCTGGGACATTCGCGATTCAAGGCACTTGAAATCGCGCCTCGCGCCCACGTTCCGCGGCAGAAGATTTACGAAGTTCTGGACAGCCTTGTCGAGAAGGGATTCGCCCGGGTAATGCAGGACCGCACCAAGCTTTTCTCGGCCGTTGAGCCGAATCTGGCGATTCCGTCTTATCTCGCGCGAAAACGGCAGATGATGGAGCACGACCTCACCAATCAGGCGCGATCGGCGAACAACCTGATGGAAGATCTTCGACGGATTGTATTCGGAAGGAAAGGGAGGCCGCGGCACGCTGGACTTTCTGAGAATCGTCTCGGAGCCGACCCAAACCGCGGCCGAATACAGACGAATGCTGGGGGAAGTGAAGGCGGAATATCTGGAGTTTTCGCGCCCGCCGTATGCGGTGGACCCGCTTGATGAAATGCTGGTGAAGCAGGCGCGGGCGAACGGCGTTTCATGCCGTCTGCTGATTCGAGAGCGGAACGCTCGATCCGCATCAGCGGCAGCGGCTGACCGAATACGCCACGGCGGGAGTCGAGATCCGGCAGGCGTCGTCGCTGCCGTTGAAACTCGCCTGCTTCGACGGAAGGAACGGATTGATCGCTTTGCTCGATCCAGTGATCAGCAAGCCGACCTGGACTTCGCTGGTTTTCGACCACGCGGGACTGGGCGAGGCGATGAAGCACCTGTTCGAAGACCGGTGGCAGCGCGCGAGTGAGTTCAGCGAACAGGTGGCGGTTTAAATCCATTCGTGGGCGGATCGCCCGATCCGCGCTGGACCCCGGGTCCGGCTTTTCCAGCCGACGAAGGCGCCGACTGTGGAGCTATGGCGAGGCCTAACCGCGCTCGTCGACCTTTTCGCGCCGTTGCTGGTGAATCTCCCTGACCGCGTAAATGCGGCGATTCTGGGTCTCGAAGTAGATACGCATTACCAGTTCACCGATCAGACCGGTCGAGAACATCATCAGGCCCGCCAGCAGGAGCAACCCTCCGGCGATCATCATCGGGCCGTGCTCCTTGATGATGTCGAGCTGCCAGAAGAGTTTTACCACCAGACAATAAATGAGCATCGCCGAGCCGGAAAACGTTCCGAGCAGGCCGATGGCGCCGAAGAAGTGCATCGGTCGAGTGAAATATTTCAACAGGAACCGGATCGTCAGGATGTCGAACAGAACGCGGAACGTCCGGCTCAAGCCGTAGTGGGACGCCCCGGAGGCACGGGGAGGATTCTGGATCGGGACTTCGGCTACCTTCGCGCCGTAAAAGCTTGCAAGAGCGGGGATAAAGCGGTGCAATTCACCGTAGAGATGAACTTCCTTCAGCACTTCCGCCCGGTAGGCTTTGAAAGTTGTGCCGAAATCCCGAAGATCGACTCCCGATGCCTTCGCCATCAGCCAGTTGGCGATGCGCGATGGAATCCGGCGCGTGATCGCGTTGTCGATGCGCTCTTTTCGCCATCCGCTGGCGATATCGTATCCTTCGTCAATCTTTTCGATAAGAGCGGGGATATCTTCGGGCGCGTGTTGAAGGTCGCCGTCCATGGCGACGATCACTTCGCCGCGCGCTTCGTGAAAGCCGGCGGCTGAGAGCGCTGCTGTCTGTCCGAAGTTGCGGCGCAGCCGTATTACCTTCAGGTGCGGGTCCGTTTGCACCAGATTGGCAGAGGAGTTCGGCGGTATGGTCCGTCGATGCGTCGTCAACGAAAAGAATCTCGTACGGGCCGCCGAGACCTATGAGCACGACGGTCAAGCGGTCATAGAGGCGCAGGATGGAATGTTCCTCGTTGTGCAACGGAACGACGATCGATAGCATAGGCTTTCCTTATAGATGATGTCACGAATGGGCACGAGGGTTTCAGATTGACCGGCGAAGGCGATGGCCGACAAACAATGACACCCGTCTCCCCTGGCGTGCGACTGACAGCGGCGGCTCCGTATGAGGACGATTCGACCGCTACCGGTCTGTGTGCTGCTCGAAAATGTACGGAGTCTCTACAATGTCGGTGCGTTTTTTCGCACGGCCGATGCGGTGGCGCTCAACAGACTTTATCTCGCCGGCATAACAGGCTATCCGCCGCAGCGAATGATTACGAAGACCGCTTTAGGTGCGGAAGAAACGGTGGCGTGGCATCGAACTCAGGATGCGGCGGGGACGATCCGGGAACTGCGTCTGGCGGATTACGAGATCGCTGCGATCGAAACCAGCGCTCATGCGGTGGATCTGTTCGAGTGGCAGCCGCGTTTTCCCGTTTGCCTGCTGTTCGGTCATGAGACGGACGGGCTCACTCCCGAGATAGCGGCTCTTGCGGATACCCATGTGCGGATTCCGATGCTCGGCCGGAAGCACTCGCTCAACGTGGCGTCGGCGGGCGCCGTTGTGTTGTACGAGATGCTGCGGAAGTATCTCGCTCTGCGGAAGGGCATCTTCGCTTCATTGTGACGTTGTCACTGCTTCCATTTTCGTTAGCGGCGCGGAGACGGCGGCGCAGATAGCGACAACCGCGATGGTCGCGAGGCCGCCGCCCGCTACGCTGGTCACGGCGCCGAACCAGGCGGCTGTCCATCCGGATTCGACCGCTCCGAACTGATTCGACGAACTGATGAAGATACTGCTGAAGGCCAGCACGCGGCCACGCACGTAGTCCGGCGTTTTGGTCTGCAACAGCGACTGGCGCAAGACGACGCTGACGTTATCGAAAGCGCCCACCAGCACCAGCATCGCGAGCGAGAGCCAGAGTCGACTTCGAGAGGCCGAAGACAATGGTGGCCGCGCCAAATCCCGCGACCGTCCACAGCAGAGCCTTGCCTGCTGCGTGGATGCGGGGCGAGTGAGCCAGTACGAGCGCCATGGTGACGGACCCGACCGAGGGAGCGGTGCGCAGCCAGCCCAGGCCGCGTGCGCCGGCGTGCAGGATGTCCGCCGCGTAAATCGGCAGGAGTGCGGTGGCGCCGCCGAACAGTACGGCGAAGAGATCGAGCGAGATCGCCGAGAGGATCAGCTTGTTGTTCCAGACGAAATGCATTCCTTCGAGGAGCGATTCCCGGGTTACGCCGGGAGCGTCGGCGACAGGGGAACTGCGGTAGCGGATCGCGAAGAAACAGGCAAACGTCAGCAGCGCGCAGATGGCCTGGACGAGGTAAACGACGCGGCTGCCTGCGGTGGCAAGAAGAATGCCTGCGATCGCAGGACCGGAGACGCTGGAAATCTCCTGCACGCTGCTGTTCCAGGTAATGGCGTTACCGAGCGCCTCGGCGGAGACGATATGCGGAAGGAGTGCTTGTCGCGCGGGCCATTGAAAAGCTCTTCCGATGGCCATCAGGAAGAGGCAGGTGTAGATCACCGGCACCTGCCGGAAGCCCATCAGCAAGAGGCACGACGCCGACCAGCGCCAGAAGTTGCGTCAGGACCATCGTGCGGCGGCGATCGTGGCGGTCCGCGACGTGTCCCGCGAAGAGCGCGAAGATCAGAAAAGGAGCGACCTGCACAAAGCCGACATTGCCCAGTACGAGCGCAGATCGGGTTTCGATATACAGATCCCAGCTCACGGCGAGCGAAAGCATCTGCATGCCGAAATTGGAGAGAAACAAGCCCCCGAGCAGCAGGCGGTAGTCGCGGGAGCGAAACGCGGCGTAGGCGTCCAACTTAAGAGCTTCGCATCGTCATATGGCTGGCCTGAGTGGGTGATGATTGTAGAAAGAAAATATGCTGATCTTTCACGTCAATGTGCACGTCAAACCGGAATTTGTGGATGCGTTTCGCGAGGCCACGATCGAGAATGCGAGGAACAGCATTCAGGAGCCGGCAATCGCGCGATTCGATTTTTTCCAGCAGCAGGACGATCCGACTCGGTTCCTGCTGATCGAGATTTACCGGATTCCGGACGGGCAGGCCCGCCACCGTGAGACGGCGCATTACCTCACCTGGCGCGATAAGGTCACGCCCATGATGGCGGAGGATCGCATCCCCACCAAATACACGAACGTGTTTCCGGAAACCATTCCGTGACGGGATTTGAGTTTGCGACCGCCGGACGGATTATCTTCGGCTCCGGATCTTTTTCGCAACTGGCGGGGATCGCCGACGCTTACGGCCGGCGTCCTCTGGTCGTGACCGGAAAGCGGCGAGTTGAGGGTGTCGAGGGCACACCGTTTCAGGTCGCTGGCGAGCCCACAATTGCAGCCGTTCGGGCCGGGGTCGAGGTCTTTCGCCTGGCGGAATGCGACATGGTAATTGCGATTGGCGGCGGCAGCGCCATCGATGCGGGGAAAGCGATCGCTGCGTCCGCCGCGAATCCTGGAGATCTGCTCGATTATCTGGAGGTGATCGGCAAAGGCCAGCCGCTGGAGGTCACGCCGTATCCGTTTATCGCGGTTCCGACCACGGCCGGCACAGGATCGGAGGTGACCCGCAATGCGGTGCTGGGTTCGCCGGAACAGGGCGTGAAGGTTAGCCTGCGGAGCCCGATGATGCTGGCGCGCGTCGCCATCGTGGATCCTGATCTTACGGCCGGACTTCCGCCGGCTATAACCGCCAGCACAGGCCTTGACGCCCTGACGCAACTGATTGAACCTTACGTTTCCGCGCGCGCCAATCCGATCACGGATGATTTCTGCCTCGACGGAATCCGCCGCGTGGCGACGAATCTGTTGCGCGCTTACAGCGAACGGTGACGATCGCGAAGCGCGAATCGGGATGGCCTATGCGAGCCTGCTCGGCGGCCTTGCGCTGGCAAATGCCGGGCTTGGTGTTGTGCACGGCTTCGCGGCGCCCATCGGCGGCATGTTCGATGCGCCGCATGGCGCGATTTGCGCGGCGACTACTGGCGGCCGGAATGCGCGCGAACATACGCGCGTTGCGCGAACGAGCGCCCACCGGCGGTTCGCTGGATCGCTATCGCGAGATTGCGAGTATTGTGACGGGAGATCGGGAGGCGAGTCCGGAAGATGGCGCGTCAGTGGGTGGAAACTCTGGTTCGCCGCTTGTCCGTGCCGCGGATCGCCAGATGGGGAATCCGCGATTGCCACGTGCCCGAACTTGTCGCAAAGGCGGGCCGCGCAAGCAGCATGAAGGCGAACCCGATTGCTCTTACGACGTCGGAGCTGACGGCAGTCCTTGACCAGTCTCTTTAACGTAAGCGCCCACCTTATCGATTTGCAGTTCCAGAGTGCCACCCTCATCAACCTTGAAAGCAGGCGTGAACCGCCCTCCCCATACCAGTTCGCTGTAGCGATACGAGAACCGCTGGTGTACGGTCTGACTGAATGTTTCGTCCCACGCCTTCACGAGAACCACGAACTCTGCCTGGAGAGCTTCGAGATCGGCGGCCGTCTTCCCGAAGAGCGGGCTTTCGGCGTCGATCGGATGCACAACGGTCCAGGTGAGAGCGAACAGCATCACTTTGTCTCGCTCAAGCTTGAGGATCGTGAAATCACGCCGGTAACCTCCATCCGAGCGATCGACAGTCATCAGCATCAGGGTGACCTGCGGCTCTATCAACGTGTTGGCGCGGCGATTCACGATTCGGAACTGAAGGCTGGTTCCGTCCTGGTAAGGCGCAATAAGGGCTCGTTCACTGAATCCGATGCGCGCTGAAGGTTTGGACACTCTTCCAAACAGAAGTCCGGTAGCCACGGCGAACCCGAGAAGACCGACGAGGGCTTCGAAAGCGGCAATCAGGTTCGCCGCCGAACTGGCTGGAGCGATTGCGCCGAAACCGACCGTCGTCAGTGTTTGCGAGCTGAAAAAGACGCAGCGAAGAAACCGTTCTGTTGCCCTCGCCGCGGCGTCATTTCCGACGAGGGCTCCGGGCCCCAACATGAAGTAGATGCTCGCAAACAGCGCGTTGACGACCGCGTAAGCCAGCAGAACGATTGCGAAAAAGTGCGTGAGTGGAATGCTGACCAGCTGCAGATAAATGTGCACGTCGCGCCAGTTCGTTCCCCTTCGCTCGATGTTGAACGTTCCGTCGGGGTTGATGATCCTCAGCAATGGCCCGTCGTACTTTGTAGTCAGGCCGGGATCGAATGTCGGCTTCTGCATGGAATGAGTTTAGCGATGGATGGCCTGAATCGCGGGGGCGCAAACTCCACCGGCGACACCTGAGGGGTTCTGAGGAAGGCCGAAGAACGCTTGCTTCAGCGCGCGGCTCGGAATCAGTATTTGACCGGCCGGGAACCCTTTATTCCGAACGAACACGGCCCGTTAAGTCTGAACTTCGTATTTCCTTAGGATTCCGGCCCAGAGGTTCTGTGCTTTGAGAATCAGCTCGATGACTTCCCGGACCGCTCCGTGTCCGCCAAGGGCGTCGGTCACATGATGGGCTTCGCGCTTTACCTCCGGACGCGCGTTCGCCACCGCAATGGCAAGTCCGACTCGGTGCATTACGACGATATCGGTAAGGTCGTCGCCAATATAGGCGATCTGTTCCTTCTCGAATTTCCCGTCCGCCATGATTTCTTCGAGGATCGGAATTTTGTCGATATGGCCCTGATAAACGTAGTTCATCTTCAGCTGCCGGGCGCGTTCGACAGTGCCCAGAGACTCCCGCCCGCTGATGACGCCTGTGCGGAAACCATTCCACTGCATCCACGTCAGCGCGATGCCGTCCTGGGAATCGAAGCCTTTTGTCTCGATCATGGTTCCGTCTTTATCGGGGAAGTGATAAAGATTGCCGTTGGTCATCACGCCATCGACGTCCATGAGCAATACCTTGATCTTTTCCGCGCGCGCGCGAATTTCCGGGTCCGGATTCACTGGTCCTCCTCACCTGATGTGGCGAATAAACTGGCGTAGAGCTTGCGTTGGCGCTCGAGCGCTTCGGTGTAAAGATCGCGATTCCCGGCCTTCGGCTCAACTGCGCCGTCGTACGTTGCGCCTGCCGAATGGATATCCGGAATTGCGCCGATGCGCTCAAGCGCGAGGAGAGCCGCGCCTCGAGAAGTGGCCTCCGGTTCGACGCACGGGATCACGGAGTGGGAAAGAGTATCGGCGATCATCTGCATCGAGACTGGCGAATGCAACAGGGCGTTGCCCGAGGCGACCAGGTCCCGTGGATTGCCCAGCGCGGATAGCATGATCTCGTAGACATTGCGAAAACGCAGCCCGACCGACGCGAGCGCGGCATGAAGGATTTCGATCGGCGAAGTATTTTCCGTGAGACCCGTGATCGCGGCTTGGGCGTCGCGCCGCCATCCGGTTGACCGCTCGCCCGCGAAGAAGGGTAAAATCGTGAGGCCGTGCAGCCCCGGCCGCAGTGCGGAAAGTTCCTTCTCGATTTCGTTATTATCGTCTGGCAGCCGGAGATTGCGTTTCATCCAGGCGAATACTCCGCCGCCGCTCGAGAGTGCCCCGCCAAGCACGAAACGCCTGCCATCAACACGGTAGCAAAAGAGGCCGTCCGGAATATCTATGTGCTCGGTCTCGACCGCTGCGCGAAGGGCGCCGCTGGTGCCCACCATCAGCGCAAATCGGTCCTGTGTCGTGCATCCGCTGCCCACGTTGTCGCAGGCGCCGTCGCCCAGGGCCGGGAACCAGGGAATGTCTTTCAATTCCGGCCAGGGGCAGGAGCCTTTGAACGGGGCGTCGAGGGCGCCGGAGTCGGCGAACTGGTCGAGCGTTACGGGCAATGCATCGAGCATTTCCGAATCGTAAGCGCTTGCGTTCTGGTTCCACAGGCCTGTGGCCGAAACCATGGAGGTAGACGCCGCTGCTTTGCCCAGGAATTTCAGGAACAGGAACTCTCCGGCGCTCATCCAGCGTTTCGTTCGGCGAAAGGCATCGGGCTGCGTTTCAGAAAGCCAGAGTAGTTTCGCGGGCGGGTAGCTCGGATGGATTACGCAGCCCGTACGCTTGTGCTGCACGGCGTTGTCAACGCGCTGGGCAAGACGTTTGGCGGCGTCTGCGCTGCGCGTGTCGAAAGGATGAAGCAGCGCGGTTGATGGATTGCCGTCTGCGTCGACGCCGAGAATGGTGTGCCAGAAGGTATCGACGGCGACGGCTACCGGCTTGAGGTTCCTGGCCCGCACTTGAGCGCAGGTATCGCCGATCGCACGCGCCCCGATGTCGGTCAGTTGAGCCGGGTCGATTTCCCAACCGCCATCCTGGTGGTTTGGGCCTGGTAAGAGATTTGCGATCCGACGCCGTCGATTTGCCTGCCATCAAGCCCGAACAGAAGAGTGCGGACGGAAGAACTGCCGACGTCCAGCGTGAGCACGCAATCCAAGAGTCAGTTGTAGCACGTGTGCGAAGCACGGTTGTTTACTGGATGTCGTCGCTCAGGGCCTCGAAGATGTCGGTTAAGGAGAGCGCCAGATCCGGATCGGAGGTGGTCAGGGTTTCAGCGGATTCGCGCTTGCCGTCCGTCGTGTAAGACCATGCGCGTTTCTCGCCCTGGATCGATGAGCCAGACGTACCTGACGCCGAACGCGAGGTAATCGTCTATCTTCCTTTGTATCCTGCCCGCGCGGTCTTCCGG